>CAWBZT010000001.1:0-405683 GCA_963793355.1 uncultured beta proteobacterium
TCGATCGCGTCGCCGCACAGCTCCCCGCGCAGCGCCACTCCCTCCCCCAGCCGGACCGGCCGGGAATAGGCGTCGATGACCTCGTAGCCGTCGACCGATGCCCGTGCCACCAGGAGCCGGCAATTGTTGGTGCCGAGATCGATGGCGGCGAAAGTGTGCGCGAAACGACCGCTGTGCCAGCCTCCCTTGTTCCCTGCGCGAGGCGTGAAGTCCCCGGCGATTCTCGGATGTCCTTCCTTCACGCGATGGTAACCGAGGAATGCCGCCGCGGCGAGCCCGCTTGCCAAGGGGCCCGCCCCTCGCTAAATCCAGCCGCCGGCCCGCTTGGGGAAGCTACGGTAGAACAACCGGCTCTGACCCGGTTAGTCTAGGTTCGAATCCTGGTTCCCCAGCCACGGCATCTAGTATATCCCCGAGATTCCAGTGCTTTCCGGCCCCCGAGCAGCCTCGGGAACGCCGCTCGTGCGCAAAAGCCTCACACAAGTCTCACACAAAGCCTCACACAAGAGGCGAGCCGTTGCATCTCATCTGACTAGGAAAGACGGCATCTACTACTACCGTCGCCGCCTGCCTGATCATCTGGGAACGGATGTCGCATTGTCGCTCGGCACTCGGAACTTTAGAGAGGCCGAGCATTCGGCCGAGGCACTCGACCTTATATTTGGACGCGTAGTGAACTCCGTGACATCCCCTGCTGACCTTCGGACAATCCTTCGGGCTTACTTGGAGAGTGCGCTGGAGGATGACACCACCATGCGTCTCTCCGCGCCTCGCGGACGCCCAGTGTATGGCGGGCGACAGGACGACGACCACAACCCTGTCGAAGTGGACTTGGAGACCGTCGCGCATTGCCTAAGCGAAGCCCAAGAGGCCCTCACTGAGCGTAACTTCAAGTCAGTAGACGCCAACGTCTCCCGTCTCGTGAAGCAGCATGGCCTGCCTGAGAGTGTCCGCAACGCCCTGGCCTACGGGGTGCTGGAAGCGCACGTGAAGCTCCTAGAGGAGATCGAGCGGCGCATCCTTGGCGAGGCTCCAATGATCTTCACGGTGGACCAAGCCGGTTCGGTGCAGGGGGCCTCCAAAAAGCCTCCTCCAAGCGGTCCACTCTTCTCGGAAGCCCTGACCAACTATGTCGACCTAGCCGTCAAGGACAAGGGATGGCGGGGGCAGTCTCAGGCCCAGAACGAAGCCACGTTCGCGATGTTCCAACAGGTGTGCGGCGACCTGCCCGTCAACACGTACACCCGAAGGAACCTGAGCGACTTCTACAATACACTCCGGGCCCTCCCAGCGCTCTACTCCAAAGACAAGAGGTGGCGGGGCTGCCGCTGAAGGAGGTCGTTGAAGCTGCGAAAGATGATCCCGCGCTTCGGCTCACCATGAAGACCATTGCGCGGCACTTCTCGGCGCTCGGGGGCTTCTTCACCTACGCCAAGAGGCACGGTCTGATCGAGGGGGACAACCCAGCGCACGGCTTCGAGTTCCCCCGAAAGGGTCGGGCCAATAGCAAGCGGAAGATGTGGGAGGAAGAGAAGCTCCGGGCACTATTTCGGTCACCTGTATGGACTGGCTGTCATCCCGTATTCCGCTCGCAGAAGGGACCAAAGGTAATTCGTGACGATAAGTACTGGCTCCCCCTCCTTGGTCTCTATCACGGCAACCGCCTTGAGGAGTTCGCGCAGCTTCGGCGCGAAGACGTGAAGAAGGAAGACAGGGTCTGGTACTTGCACATCCACGGCGCTGATGGTCGGCAGATCAAAAACGAGCAGTCAGCTCGCCGCGTCCCGATCCACCCGGAGATTGAGCGGTTAGGCTTCCTCGACTACGTGAACGGGGTGGCGACCAAGCCCAGCGACATGCTCTTCCCCGAGCTGAAGCCCGGCGGCCCCGATGCCAAGGTTGGCTACTACTTCACCAAGTGGTGGACAAACTACCGCAGGGCCATCGGCGTCTATGAGCCGCGCCTCGACTACCACTCGTTCCGCCATGGCGTGACCACGAAGCTATTTAGTGCGCAGGTACCGCGAGACGTGGTCGATGAGCTGACTGGCCACGAAGGCGAAGGTACGTCACAGCGTATCTACAAGCATGATACACCATTGCCCTTGCTACGCGAGGCTATCGCGAAGATCGAATGGTCTGAGGTCGTTCTATAGGCAGGTTGGCTAGGCACTCAGATCAGGAAAAATCTTGTCACGATCTTAGAGACGACGCGGGCATCTCGGAGAACGTGGCGCTGACATCGTGGATGATGAGAAGCCCCGCAACACCTACGGCCTGTACGGTGGCAGGGCGAACTTGGCGGGTTTACCCCCAGTATCCTCCCCGCCCCAGAAACCCACCTTGACGTTGTTTGCGTCGTGGTTTCGTCCACGCGCCCGTCGCCGCCGGCAAGCCAAAGTTGGCTTACATCGGTCTCTCCATGGTGTCGGTTGGTTGGCCCGTCTCCTCAGTGCAGGGCGGCCAGCGCCTGCAGAAGCCCCGGCTGTTTCGACCTCGTCGGGTGGCGTTGGTCCGTCATCAGCGTTACCTTCGTGGCTCTGCGGAACGAACCAGCAATCCCGGGTGCGATGTGCCTTCCAACTATCTCAATCTCGCTGCATTCCCCAGGGAGTTTTCCGAGACGAAGCATTGGATCATCTTGATTGGCTCGTCGAAGAGGTAACCAACCTCTGCGTGCCGTCGATTATTGTTTCAGACGCGAGGGGGTTCACGCCACCGGGCATGATGCGTGCTCTGTAGCAGAGCTACCTCTACAGATGCGTCGAGCAGACGACGGCTGCAGGAAGCTTGTGGAATCAGCGCCTGTGGCTCTCAGCGATGACAGTCGCTCGCTCGTTACTTGAGACGATCGCTGCTTATCATCATCAAGCCCGGAAGATCGCCGACGTCGCTCGCACAGGCGGCGTCGAGCAGAGACACGACTTCCTGCACGCTGCTGCCTTTTGGACTCGGCTCGAAGAACTGGTCGATGTTGCAGGCGACCCTGCTGTCAGAGCTACCAATGTCCTGAGCCAGCTCAACTCACTCACAGAGCCTCGTCCACTTGAGTTGATTGATATGCTCGTAGAGCGTCGGGAGAGCGTGCGCAGGGAGTACGATTGGCTGTCCGAGCACGCCCACCCAAACGTATTCCTGCGGCGAGTACCGCGGTGGGAGTTCTTTACGCCGCCAGTGCGTCGTGAACGGCGTCTGTCTTGCGCCAGTTCCAGGGTTCACGTTGTCTCCTGCGGGTCGGGTGGGGTTGCGGTGGCTAAATGATCGTCGGCGACGCCGCGCTCGTCCAATGCCGTTTATCTAGTCTTTGATGCCTTGAAAGCACCGCCATGACCATGAACCTTTCGTGGCTCGACGACTTCGCGGCGCTGGCAGCCAGCGGCAACTTCTCGCGCGCAGCCGACGAGCGCCACATGACGCAGCCGGCTTTCAGCCGTCGCGTGCGCGCCCTGGAAGAGTGGCTCGGGGTCGACTTGTTCGACCGCAGCTCGCAGCCGGCCCAGCTGACCGAAGTGGGCCATTGGTTTCGCCAGGTTGCGCAGGAACTGCAGGCCGAAGTCGCTCGCATCCCGGGTGAAGCCCGCGCCATTGCGGAGGCCAGCTCTACGACGCTGCGCTTCGCCTCGACGCATGCGCTATCGTTCACCTTCATGCCCCGCTGGCTACGCGCGCTGGAGATGAAGACGGCCGTCGGCCCCATCCAGCTCGTCTCGGACGTGCAGCAGAAGTGCGAAGCGCTCGTGCTTCAAAGTCAGGCGCAGTTCATGCTCGCCCACGGCCACGCGAGCGTGCGCGGACCGTTGGACGAGGCCGGGTGCCCGAGCCTTGTCGTCGGCACGGACCGGCTGATTCCGGTGTCGGCACCGGACAAGAGGGGTCGCCCGGTCCATCGTCTGCCGCCCGATGGCAAGTCGGCCTCGGTGCATCTGCTGAGCTACAGTGCCGAGTCGGGATTGGGCCGCATCCTGCGCGAGCTGAAGGGACCGGCCTTGGATCGTCTGCACGCGCCGAACGTCCTGACGGCGCATCTGGCCTCTGTACTGCGCACGATGGCACTCGACGGCCGCGGCCTAGCCTGGCTGCCACAACTCCTTGTCGGTGACGACCTTGAAGGCGGTCGGCTCGTGGTGGCAGCACCCGAAGAGTGGTCCATCGATCTGGAGATCCGCCTGTATCGCGACCGTGCCGCTCTGGGCAAGGCCGCCGAGGCGTTCTGGCTGGCCGCACAGGCGGGCGTTGCGGCCAGCTGAGCGCTGCTGGCGAATGCGCCGGATCGGCGCCGCGGCATGCCGGTGCTTCAAGGCATGCGCTCCAGGAGGCGGAACTCATCAAGCGCCAGGAAGCGCTGGGCATCAGCGTCGTCTCCGACGCTCGCGTCGAACCCGCGGCGCACAAGAAGGCCGTCGAACCGGAAGTTGCCCGTTGGGCGGAGGGGATCCAGGCGGCTGGTGCGTGTTCCCGAGGCGATCAACGCCGTGTTCCCCGAGGCGTTGGTGCAGACCTGCATCGTGCACCTGATCCGCTACTCGATGCAATTCGCCTCCTGGAAGGAACGCAAGGCCATCGCCGCGGGGTTGAAACCCATCTACGGCGCGGATTCGGCCACGGCGGCGGCCGCCCCGCTGGAGGAATTCGACGCCGGTCCCTGGGGCGAGAAATACCTGGCCATCGCGCAGAGCTGGCGGCGCAACTGGGAACAGGTGATCCCGTTCTTGCCTTCCCGGCCGCGGTGCGCCGGATCATTTACACCACCAATGCGATCGCCTGCACAGCGAGGTACGCAAAGCGGTGCGCGGACGCGGTCATTTCCCGAGCGACGAGGCGGCGACCAAGTTGATCTGGTTGGCATTGCGCAATATCACCGCGAAATGGAAGAACCCGCCGTGCGTGGCACGCCGCCAAAGCCCAGTTCGCGATACAGTTCGAAGATCGGTTCGTGATGACCCGTGGATAATTTCAACGGACGGCTCATACACGGAAATTCTTACAGGCCCATCGATCAAGCGCGCCCAGCGGCTAAACTGCGCCTGGAAACAGGAACGAATCGTGGCCAAGCAAGACATCAAGGATAGATTCGACCGGCTGGGCAACGCGCTCGTGAGCGCTTTCCAGGTGATCGCGCTGTTCGTGATCGGCGCCACCATCGTCTGGTCGGCGGCGCATGACTACCTCCGCATGATTCAGGCGGGGCGGGCCGGGCTGGACGACATCCTGCTTCTCTTCATATATCTGGAGCTGGGCACTATCGTCGGGATCTACTTCAGGACCGATCGCTTGCCGGTGCTCTTTCTGCTCTATGTCGCCATCACCGCGCTGACGCGCTTTCTGGCGATCGACGTCAAGGACCTCTCCCTCGAGAGCGTTCTCGCGGTGACCGGATCGATCTTCGTGCTGACGCTGGCGGTGCTGGTCGTGCAGATCGCGACGTCGAGGTTCTCGACACCTGCTCGAAACGCGCTCTCGCCATCGGCCATCGACACCAGCGAAGCGAAGACGGAGTAGCGCTACGAGGCCGTTTCAAATCCCGCGACAAAAGACAAGGAGAGAAAGTTGAGACTACTTCGCCGGGTCATGCTTTGCGGCGCCATCGCAATTGCGACGGCACCGATTACTGCGTACGCCCAGACACCCAAGTACTCGCCCGACATACCCGCGAAGATCACGACCCCCGATTCCGCACAGACGCGCATCGGTACCCTCCGCTTCAAGGATGGCGCTCCGGATGCGGCAACGGTCCAGTTGGCCTACGATCAGCTCGACTTCGGCCGAGGTATCGACGCCTTCCTGAAGGGCGTTTCCGCGACCTCCGTCCACGCGCTGTGCAAGGGCCTCGAGGACGCAGGCGTCAAGCTCAACCAGGGAATAGGCATCACGGAAGATCTGCTTGATGCGCGCTCGTTGTTCCTGACGCCCAATACCACGACTGTCTACACGCTCTTTTGCATCGACCTGAAAGACGGGCCAATCGTCGTGCGAGTACCGCCGCGGGTGCTGGGTCCGGTCGATGACGCCGATTTCCGCTGGGTGACGGACGTCGGCTTGACCGGACCCGATAAAGGCGCCGGCGGGGATTACCTTTTTGTACCACCCGGCTACATGGGGTCCTTGCCGGCAAAGGGCTATCACGTCGCGAAACCCCGCACCAACCGGCTGCTGGTCTTCTATCGTGCCTTCGTGGAGAAAGGGAACGTCGCGGCTGCGGTAGCTGGCGTGAAGGCCAAGGGCGCCGTTTTTCCGCTCTCCCAGGCAGCCAAGCCTCCGGCTACCAACTTCGTCAACACGTCCGGCGTCAGATTCAATACGATCAGCGCCAACGATTACAGCTTTTACGAGGAGTTGAACGCCGTAGTGCAGAACGAGCCTGTAGATTGGGTAGATCCCGACACCGCGGGCTTGTACGCATCGATCGGCATCCGCAAGGGACGGCCGTTCGCGCCGGACGCCCGGCTGAAAGGCATCTTGACTGAGTCTGTGGCCGTGGCGAATGCCATAGCGCGTTCGGATCTCTTTGCCTCGCGGGATCCGCGGACCCGGATTTACCCCGACCGGCAGTGGTTGACCCCGTTCGTAGGCGGTAGCTACCAGTTCATCGACAACGGCGTGCGGCTCCTCGACGCACGGGTGATGTTCTTTTACGCAGCCACGGGCATCACGCCCGCGATGAGCGAATCGAGGCCGGGCACGGGTTCCGCCTATGCGTTCACTGCGCGCGACGCGACCGGTGCTTATCTGGATGGGAGCCGGACCTACAAGGTGACTCTCGCAGGCCCCATCCCCGCGAAGGACTTCTGGTCCTTCACCGTTTATGACAACCAGACCCGTTCGCTGCTTGCGACCGACCAAAAGCTGGCAGGCATCGACAGCACGCTCCCGGGAATCAAGATGAATCCGGACGGCGGGGCGACCATTTGGTTCGGACCCAGCGCGCCGGCCGGCGAAGAAAAGAACTGGGTGCAAACCATGCCCGGCAAAGGCTACAACGTCCTGCTGAGGCTCTACGGACCGCTTCAACCGTGGTTCAACCAGTCGTGGCGACCCAGTGATTTCGAGTTGCAGCCGTAGCAGTGCGGCAGGATATCAGGATCGCGTTGGCCCGCAGTGCAGTTCGACGTCGCGGGCTCCTAAACGGCTGCCCGGTGCGCGGGCCGACGCAATCATGACGGCAAGTCACTTGCGTGACGGGGGCAGCCTCGGGACACGGAGGGGTTCCGACCTTTGGTACGCCGCCGCACGAATGTTGACGGGTGCAGGCGCCAGAGGAGAATCAACCATCCCTGCCAACTCGTTCATGGGTGCGACCGTGTACGGCAACCGCGATGCCTTCGGGGATGTCTCTTCCGACCCCCAAGGGCGGTCAAATCGCAGGGCCAGCGTTCCAGCAATGCTCGCCTGCGTCATCGCGGTGGTCATTCTTATGGGCGTCGGCTATGCCATAGCGAGAGCGCTGCACCTGCCCTGGTTCGGTTGAGCCATCCCCGCACACCCAGACGACGAGCCCGCTTCGGCGGGCTCAACTTTTTGCCAGCTTGGTCGACACCCTCGGATCATCGGTTGTTGCGACACATCTCTTCGCGCGGCCGGGCGCCGACCCCGCCCGCACTGCCTAAGCTAAACTCATGGGTTTCATCAGGCGATTCTCGATCCGATCGGCGCAAGCCGGCGTCGATTCTGCCCATGCCTTCGATCATTTCGATAGCCAAGCTCTCCAAGATCTTTGCCTCCGGCTTCCAGGCGCTCAAGGATATCGACCTCGAGATCCGCCGTGGCGAGATCTTTGCGCTCTTGGGCCCCAACGGCGCGGGCAAGACGACGCTGATCGGAATCGTCTGCGGCATAGTCAATCCGACCAAGGGGAGCGTCGCGGTCGCCGGTCACGACATCATCGGCGACTATCGCGCCGCGCGCTCGATGATCGGCCTGGTGCCGCAGGAGCTGACCACGGACGCCTTCGAGACGGTCTGGGGGACGGTCTCGTTCAGCCGCGGACTGTTCGGCAAGCCCGCCAACCCCGCGCACATCGAGAAGGTGCTGCGGGACCTGTCGCTGTGGGACAAGAAGGATAGCAAGATCATCACGCTGTCGGGGGGCATGAAGCGCCGGCTGCTGATCGCCAAGGCACTGTCCCACGAGCCCGAGATCCTGTTCCTCGACGAGCCGACCGCTGGCGTCGACGTCGAGCTGCGGCGGGACATGTGGGCATTGGTGCGCGCGCTCCAGGCGCAGGGCGTGACCATCGTCCTGACCACGCACTACATCGACGAGGCCGAGGAGATGGCCGATCGCGTGGGCGTGATCAGCAAGGGCGAGCTCATCCTCGTCGAAGACAAGGTCGAGCTCATGCGCAAGCTCGGCAAGAAGCAGCTCACGCTGCAGCTCGTGGCGCCGCTGCAACGCGTTCCGTCCGAGCTCGCCGACTATCACCTGGAACTCGCCGGCGGCGGTGGCGAGCTCATCTACACGTATGACGCGCGGGGCGAGCGGCCGGGGATCGCCGCGCTGCTCGACGACATCGAATCGTCGGGTATTCGCTTCAAGGACCTGCACACCACGCAGAGCTCTCTCGAGGACATCTTCGTCAGCCTGGTGCGGGAAGAAGCATGAACGTCCACGCCATCCGGGCGATCTACCGCTTCGAAATGGCGCGCACGCGGCGCACGCTGATGCAGAGCATCATCTCGCCCGTGCTCTCCACCTCGCTGTATTTCGTCGTCTTCGGCGCCGCGATCGGTTCGCGCATCACCGAGGTCGAGGGGATCAGCTACGGCGCCTTCATCGTCCCGGGCCTGATCATGCTGTCGCTGTTGACACAAAGCATCGCCAACGCGTCGTTCGGCATCTATTTCCCGAAGTTCACCGGGACGATCTACGAGCTCCTGTCGGCGCCGATTTCGTACTTCGAGATTGTCGTCAGCTACGTTGGCGCGGCCGCGACCAAGTCGATCATTCTCGGGCTGATCATCCTGGCCACTGCGGCCCTGTTCGTGCCTCTGAGGATCGACCACCCGGTCTGGATGATCGTGTTCCTCCTGCTCACGGCCGTGACGTTCAGCCTGGTGGGATTCATCATCGGGATCTGGGCCGACGGCTTCGAGAAGCTGCAACTGGTGCCCCTGCTGATCGTCACGCCGTTGACGTTCCTGGGCGGCAGTTTCTATTCGATCGACATGCTGCCGCCGGTCTGGCAGAAGGTCACCCTGTTCAACCCCGTCGTGTATCTGATCAGTGGGTTCCGCTGGAGCTTCTACGGACTCGCAGACGTGAGCGTCGGCGTCAGCCTGGGCATGACCCTGACATTCATGGCGATCGCATTGGCGATCGTTGGCTGGATTTTCAAGACGGGCTATCGGCTCAAGACCTAGATCTCCCACATGGCGCAATCGCCGCACTGCCGCACGTTTGCTTAGCCGCGGCCAACTCAGGGGAAGACGACGATGTCGGCCACGATCGGCAGCTGAAGTTGCCGCTCGGTGGGCGACGCGGCCGGTCCGATCACTGCAGGAACAACCGTTTTCTGGTCGAGCCAGGCTTCCTCGTTCAATAGCCGGCCCGACAACTTGAAGCCGTCCAGAACATAAGGCCTGCCGCTCGAAGTGGCCGCCCCGTTGGAAGCGCTGTCGCTGACCTGGAAGTGCAGATGGGGCCCCGCGGAGCTGCCACTGTTGCCGAGCTTGCCGAGGAGCTCGCCGCGGTGCACACGATCACCCACGCGGACACGAACGCTGCCGGGCTGCAGGTGCGCGTAGGTCGCGAAGCGGTTGTCTCCCATGTCGACGATGACATGGTTGCCCGCCGCGTTGTCGATGGTGATGTTCTGCGGCGGCACCGTCGGCGTGTTCTCCGGCACGTCGTTGCGAACGGATACCACGGCTCCCGACGCGGCGGCGAACACCGGCTCGCCATAGCCGATGTAGTTGCTGTTCACCTTGCCGTCGCCGCGCCACCAGGCTCCGCTCCCGTCGATCATCACCCAATCGATCGCAAAGCGCTGGGAGAGATACCGCTTGCCGTCGATGGGCACCACGGTGCGGGTATGCGGGCTGATCTCGCAACAGCCGTTCGTATCGACCCAACGGCCGCCCTTCAGGGGCGCAGAGAGCACGGGCAGCGGACCGGCGTCGGTCGATGTCTGCGCGCCGTACATCACGACCTGAGGCGCAGCGTCGGAGCCATCGGCCAGCAGCGGTGTCGTCGTCAGGCGGTGCACCAGGCGCGGGGGGATTTGGGACCGGCGTTCGAAGGGAACGTCGAGGAAGAGCAGGCCGCCGCCGCTCGCCGGAAGCACGTCGGTGCCGTCGAACGTGCGCACGGCGTCGGTCATGATCGTCCTGATCGCGTCCGGACCTGCGTACGACGCAAACACCAGGCCTTCGCTCGTGAGCACGTCGAGCCGGTCCACGCGTTGCGTCGCCGGCGTGACGTTCAGGAGCGAGACCTCGTAGACGAGGTACCACCGCTTGTCGGTGACGAAGACCGCTGCCGGCTCCGCGATGACGGAGATCGCGAGCGGACTCACCCCCACGGGCGGAAACGGCTTGTCGGGCGGAGCGTGGCCACGACCCCACTCCGATTCAGCGGCTTGCGCGGCTGCCGCGGCACCGACGCAGAGGACGAGTGCGAGAAATGCGCCGGTGATGGGCTTCACGGCGAGCTCCGATCGGGATATCCCATGTCGATCGATCCAACCGTCGACTTTGTCGGTCCGGTTGCACCGTTTCGCGTCCGGGAGCATGCACCGGAAATACTTGTTCAGGCAAGGACACGCCGGCGGCGCGGCCGGCTTCGGCGCGGCCGGGACCAGCCGGTTCACCGCTCCGGACGGCGCGCGTCGGGAGCGGTGAAAACGCCATCTCTCTGTACGCTACGTCTTTAGACCAATTGGCGGGTCCAGGCGGCGCCGCTCGACCGATAGAACTCCCGGGTCTTCCGGTGGGCCGTTCGCTCATCGACACCGTGAGCGATCTTCCCGAACGCGGCGGTAACCCTTGCACGGAGACTGCGTCGCGTGGGACTGCCGGCGCGACCCGTACGGCTCACCGTCGACTCCCGCGAGATCGCTTCGCGCAGGCGTGCATATCCTTCGCGCAGCGTCGCGTGTATAGCACGGACCGCAGCGACGCACATCGCTCGCAGCATCTGCGATCGCTGCATGCGAGCGACCCTGTACGCTTCCATGCTCGCCCCCAGCCCGATGTCCGTCGCGGGGCGGTCAGCGTTCGTTGCCGTCGCAGTATCGTTCGGTGCTTCGAACCCTTGCTCCAGCTGCTCCTGATCGCGGCGTCTCGTACCGATCCCTGCTGGCGGAAGCGTCACGAACAACGAGCTGTCGATGTTCACGCCGAAGTACAGCCGAGCGTGCGCCTCGGATCGGGTCAAGTCCAAATCGGTCTTCATGTGCATTGATCTCGCCAGGATGTGAAAGTCCGGAGGAACGGGTGATCCATGCTGTCGGCGCGTTTCGCCATGCATGCGCGTCACGTCGTTCGGTCTCGTCCAAGTAGGATGCCGCTACCTTATTCAGGGAATGTGGCGGCACATTTTCACCACCGGGCGGATTTTGTTTCGAATGTTTCCGGCCGTCCCCGCAGGAGGTCTGTTTCCAGTGTCAGGCAGCGCGCGAGCGCCTGGCTGCACCCGAATCGAATCTGAATTCGAGGAGGTCGCCGGGCTGACATCCGAGCGCGTCGCAGATCGCCTCCAGCGTCGAGAAGCGGATCGCGCGCGCCTTGCCGGTCTTGAGAATCGACAGATTGGCCAGCGTGATATCGATCCGCTCGGCGAGCTCGGTCAGGGTCATCCGCCGCTCATGGAGCAGGTCGTCGAGCTTGACGACGATGGCCATGTCACACCGTCCCTTCGAGGTCTTCGCGCATCAGCGTGCCCGCGGCGAAGACGAGTCCGAGCGCGGCAATCGGGGGCCACCCCATGTTCATCGGGCGGATCGCGGAGGACGGCGGGATGCCGAGCGCGGTGAACGTCCATTGCTCCGCGACGACCGTGGCCGTCAGCAGCGCGAGGATGGCCGCACGGCCAAGCCAGTTGAGCACGATCACGACACGCAATGCGACCGAAGCGACTGAAAGGACGCGGGAGTCATTCACGGGACGCCTCCGAGGCTGGGAATATTGATAAACGATACCTCCGTTATCGATTATCGGAAAGTCAGCCGCCGGGGTCCTGCCTGGCGTCGACGATGTGGACGCCCCGGTCGAGTTGTGAAAGACTCCACCGCCTTTTGCCTGCCTGCTGCCATTGATTTGCGCCACCGCTTTGGCGCGTTCGCCCAAGAGGGGTGGTCCGTGACCCTGTCGCTGTTCGGAAACATGACCATGATTCGACCGCGATGGTCCGCGCCGGTCGCCATGATCCTGCTCTTGCTGGCGGGCTGCGCCACGCGCCCGATCAATCCGCCGACGGTCCACTACGACCCCGACAAGGCGCACCGAATCGAGCGCGGGTCGGCCAACGCGGAGGACAATGCGACGCTGGTCATCCTCGCCTTCTCCGGCGGCGGCACGCGCGCGGCCGCGTTTTCCTACGGCGTGCTGGAGACCTTGCGCGACATGCAGGTGACCACGAAGAGCGGCCGCAACGTTCGCGTCCTCGACACCGTCGACGTGATCACGGGGATCTCTGGCGGGAGCTTCACGGCGCTGGCGTTCGGCCTCTACGGCGACAGGCTCTTCGACATCTACGAGTCGAGCTTCCTCAAGCGCAACGTGCAGGGCGAGCTCGTCAAGCGCGCATTGGATCCGTTCAACTGGCCCTCGCTCGTATCCACCGGCTGGGGACGTTCGGAGCTCGCCGCCAACATGTACGACGAGATCCTGTTCAACGGCGCGACGTTCAAGGACCTCAAGCGCGACGGACCGCGCATTCTCGTCGGCGCCACCGATCTCGCGGACGGGACGCGGCTCATTTTCAGTCCCGACAATTTCGATGTGCTGTGTACCGACCTGTCGAGCTTTCGCCTTGCGCGCGCCGCTGCGGCATCGTCGGCGGTCCCCGTGGTCCTGTCATCGATCACGATCGACAACTACGGCGGGACCTGCGGTTACCGGCTGCCGCCCTGGGCGAAGTCTTTCCTCGACAACCCGGTGCCGCCACGGCCGGCCGCGCGCACGGTGAAGCGGCTCCAGGAGCTCCAGGCGTTCGCCGACCGCGAGAATCGTCCGTACCTCCATCTCGTCGACGGCGGCGTCTCGGACAACGTCGGCATGCGCGGCGTCCTGGACGTTCTGTCGACGTTCGAAGCGCTGCATGCGGCGGGGCAGAAGACGCCTTACGATCACGTGCGGAACATCTTCATTTTCGTCGTCAATTCGCTGGCGACGCCGCCCAACGACTGGGACCGCCACGAAAATCCGCCGGCGCTCTTCGACGTGCTGCTCAAGGCGACCGGGACGCCGATCGATCGATATTCGTACGATACGGTGGAAACGCTGCGGGACATCCAGGCGCACTGGGCGGCCCTGCGGGAAATCCGCGATGCAATCCAGCCGTATCCGGCGCTCAGCGATAAGCTGCAAACCGTCATGCGCGCTCCGGACATCACCATCCGCGTCATCGAGGTGTCGTTCGCGGCGCTTGCGGACAAGGCGGAGCGCGACTACCTCAACACGCTTCCCACGTCGTTCGTCCTCGACGGCGAAGCGGTGGACCGTCTGCGCGTGGCGGCAAAGAACGCGATCCTGGCCTCCCCGGAGGTGAAGCGCCTCATGAACAGCGATACGCTTCGAATGGTGGGCCCAGGGCCGCACGTCGGCGCGGCAAATGGAGCCGTGTCCGGGCAGGCGAAGTAGGACACGCGCGCCGCGCGACCGGCACGACGCGCAAACCACCCGGACTTCCACATCGACTCTTGGGGAAAGGGCACTGCCATGCCGAAGGCCGGAACAGCTCGCGCGGCGGTCGTCGTCGCATTGCTAGCCGCCGCCTGCGGCGGGGGATCCGACGCGCCGCCAGGCCCCGACGCCGCGCCGCCGCTTTCCGTGGTCGTCCTGGGCGACTCGATTGCCTCGGGCGAAGGCATCAATTACGGCTATACCTATTACACCGGCCATCCCAATGAGTGGTACGGCGGCGTCGTGGACCCGGTGTGGCAGGGTGACTACCCGCTGTGCCACGACTCGGCGCTGGCCTACGGCGACGTGCTGGCGCCGATGATCGGCGCGACGCTGACCAAGCTTGCGTGCACCGGGTCCACCTACGAAAACGGGATCGCGTTCGACCGGCGGTACGACGGCGCGCTCTACCGGCCGGCGCAGTTCGGCAACTGGCTCGCGATGACCAACCTCAACCCCGCGTACGACGCGGCCAGGCCGGATGTCGTCATCATCACGCTGGGCGCCGACGACGTCAGCTTCGCGGACATCTTCATCTTTTGCGCGATCGGCTATACCGACGCCGCGCGGGTGGCCGCGCTCGCCAAGGCGTCGGACCGGTCGCGCCAGCTCCGTGCCGACTTCGTGCAGCGGTTCCCGACCATCGACGCCTGGCGGAATCGCCTGCCGCGCGCAACCTCGTCGTCGTATTGCACCGCGGCCAATCCCGGGTCGGGCGTCCTCAACCTGTTCTGGGATCCGATCGACAGCGGCCAGATCGGCGGCAACTACAAGAACCTGGTCGCGGCGATCAAGGCACGTGGTGCGCAGGCTGGCAAGATCCCGCGGATCATATTCACCACGTATCACCAGCCGCTGCCGGGCCCATCGCAGTCGATCGACTGCCTCGACATGGGCGATCTCTCGCGTGACGAGATCGACTATCTGATCACGCTCGAGAACACGCTGAAGGCGACGCTGATCGCCGCGGTGAGCGGGTTGGACGGCGTGTCGGTCGCCGACATCTCCGGCGTGGTGGCGGGACACGAATTCTGCACCGAGGATCCCTGGACCTACGGCATCAGCGTGCTGCGGTGGAACGACGCGAGCCTCGCGCCCTTCCATCCGATACCGCAGGCGCAAGCGGCCATCGCCGCGGTGCTGAAGGACAGCTTCGTTGGCGCACGATTAACGCGTTGACAGTGCCCCTCGGGCGTGCTCAGATGGCCGGCGCCCAGAAACGAGGACTTGGAGCCGATGAATTCCCTGCGTCTTGCGGCATTGATCCTCTGGCCCGGCCTGTTGTTCATCGCGGCGCCTGCCGACGCCCAGACCCACAGGAATCCCAAGGCGCCCCTTCGGGTCGTCAGGGATGTCGTCGACCCCATGCAGCGTTACTTCCTCTTCCACAACGAGCTGCCCACGACGATCTATCCCGTGATCCAGGCGCCGCAGGCGAGCAACTGCGGGGCCGTGGGCGACACGACGCTGATTCGAATCTACGTCAACGACAGGAAGAGGGGAGCCGGCGTCCCGCCGGATGGAGTGGTGCGGGTCAACGTCCCCAAGGACCAGCCGTGCCCGAAAGGCGGCTTCTACGACGCAGCCCGGATACTGATCTTCATCGCAGACGTGAACAAGTTCGAGGCGCTGCTGAAGGACGGAGCGCAAAAGGGCAACGACTTGAAGGTCCCATGGGCGAAGGACATCTGCGCGAACGACGATGACGCCGATCCAGCGTGCTGGGTGGCGCTGGCGAGCGGCGCCTACCTGCCCGATGCGCCGGCGCAGCTGCTCGAATACACGATCATTTCGCAGGTCGGGAACGCCGCGTCGACCAAGGACCAGAACGATCCCGACGGCATCTCGGTGCTCGACTTCGACGTTTCCTATGTCGATGACGCTTATCTTCCCGTGACGATGGCAGTCGACGGCGGCATCACCGCCTACATGGGCAGCAAACTGTCGCTCGGCACGTCCGCGACGCCGGGCTCATTCGCCGAACGCCTCATGGCCTTCCTCAACGATCCGGACTCGCACTGGTCCGGATTTGCAGCCTATACGCCGTTGAACTATCCCAATGCGGTCTTCGCCGGTCTCGTGCCCAACCGGATCGACAAGCTGCCGTCCGGGAGCAGCGTCATCGCGTATACCAAGCGAAGCGAGAATGGCGCCACGGCGAACTCGGGGTACTACTTCTATACGCAATCGTGGGACAACACGCCTGCGTATTGCCAGAAGGAAGGGGACCGGAAGTACAACCAGGCCTGTGCGTTCACGGGGGACGTTGGCATTTGCTGCCCTTCGCCGTCGCGCCCTCCTTCGCCGCCGAACGATCCCGGGTTCGCCGGCGGGCCGGCGTCATGCTGCGACATCGACAATTTCATCATCGACAAGCTTTCGCGCCGGTGGATTCTCACGGACGACGCGGACCGCACGAAGCTCGCGAGGAATTTCACCAACAACAAGAACGTCACGCTGGAGAGCCTGACGGCGCGCTGGCTCAAGTGGATCGACAAGGACGACCTGCCCGATTGCTCGAATCCGCCGGCCGATACGCCGGTGATCGCCAGCGACAAGAGGACGTTCTGCGAGGCGTTTGGCCGGACAGTGAATTTCATCTACCAGGAGTTCAAGGACAAGGACGAGACGCAGGTCGATCCCGTGACGAAAAAGCGCGATGGCTGCATCACGCAGGGCCTGCGGGCCGACGAGTACAAGCAATGCATCGTCTCGTCCATCATCGGCTACAGCATCAAGTCCGGCTACGACCCGACGAAGTGCATCGTCGATCCCCTCCATCCGGACAAGCCGCTGCCGCCGCAGTGCGGCGAGGAGAAGCAGCGCAACGAGAGCGCGCAGGCGTTGATGAGGGGCCTGCCCTACACCGGCTTCGGCCCGGCGGCGCAGTGCGCGCAATGTCCGAGCCTGGACGGCAGCAAGTGCCCGGTCGACGTCTGCGTCATACCAAGCACCCCGGCCGCCGACGCCAAGGTATGGCACTACGACAAGTTCCTGCATTTCTGGGCCCGGTACGACAGCGTGTACAACCTCAATCCGTTCACGCGCTTCGTTCACAACATCGACGAGGGACTCGCGGCGCCGGGCGCGTACTCGTTCTCGATCGACGATTTCTATGGCAACTTCGGCGGCCCGGGAACCGGAATGATCATCGACGTCGGCGGCACCGCCCACCTGCCGAACCGGAATGCGTACGATCCGTTCACCCAGTACTTCGCCGGCTGGCAGTTCTGGGATCACGGCATGGTGTGCGGCCGACCGGTCAGCTTCAAGAACAAGGCGCTGGGGTACAACTTCCCGATCTCGTTCTGGAACGAGGGGAAGAAGGTCAAGACCTGCGAAGTCGTCCTCTATGCTGACGCTGCGGAAAAGGACTATGTCAAGTACCAGGTCACGGAGGTCGGCCGCGACCCCGACGATCCCAATGATCAGAGCGCGCAATACCTCGTCTCGGACACCTACACGGGCAAGCAGCACAGCGTTCTCGGATTGAGCGGCGTGTTCGCGTACCGCGGTGACGGGGCGCCGACGCCGAACAACCAGTACTGCATGGACCACTCGAGCCAGGCGGCGAAGGATGCCGGCAAATGCACCGGCAATCTCTCGGCGCACGGCGACCGCCTGAACTATGTGGGCGTGAAGATCGATCCGGCGAGCTGTCCGTCCGGTCTCGACGCCACCTGCGGAAAGCCGCTGATGAACCTGAACATCCCGGCATGGTGCGGTCCGGGAACGCCCAACGCCTGTCCCGGCCCCGCCCGCTAGATGCCTCAGCTCATGCGCAAGGCCATGGCGGCGGCGTTCGCGATGCCGTTGCTCGTCTGCGGGGCCGCGTCGGCCCAGACGGGGAGCGTCGGCTCCGGGACGATGGGGCCGTTCGCCGTCGATGTCGAGGCGCTGGCGTGGTGGTTCAAGAGCAGCCCGACCCCGACGCCCATCATCACCGACGGCGCCTACGGTCAGCCGAACACGAACGTGCTGCTGGGCGGTGGAGACATGGACACGAACCCCAATCCGGGATTCCGCTTGTCCGCCGCGTATTCGATGGACAGGCGCTGGGGTCTCGAGGGAAATTTTCTCTACCTCGCCACGCGCTCGACGAGTCGCAGCGTGTCATCCACGGGGGCCGACGGTTCGACCGACCTTCTGCTGCCCTACTTCGACGTCCTCAAGAACCGCGAGAGCTACACCGAGATCTCCTTTGCCCCCGTCTATGCCGGCAGCGCCACGACCGAACTGAGCAACGGCCTCATGGGCGCCGAAGCCAACGCGACCTACGCGCTCGATTCGGCCCCGCCATGGAACGTGCGCCTCGTCGGAGGCTTCCGGTGGCTGCAGTTGAAGGAGACCTACACGATCACCACGAGCAGTCCGTTCATCCCGCCGAACCCCGGCGGTGACATCTGGGAAACCAGCGACAGGTTCGCCGCGACCAACAACTTCTACGGGGCGCAGTTCGGCGCGCAGGCACGTTACAACGCCGCCCCATGGTTCGCGAGTGGCAGCCTCAAGGTCGGCCTGGGCGCGATGGTGCAGTCGGTGGACGTAAGCGGATCGCTCGTCACGAACGACCTCAACGACTTCGGCGCCGCCCATACCTTTCCCGGCGGCTACTTCGCCCTGCCCAGCAACATCGGCGACCACAGCCGCACGGTGTTCGCGGTCGTGCCGGAGGTGCAATTCAAGGTCGGATACCAGTTCACGCCGTCGGCGTCCGTGTACGTCGGCTACGATTTCCTGTTCGCGAACAGCGTCGCCCGGCCCGGCAATCAGGTCAATCGGAACATCAACACCTCCCAGAGCACGTCGTTCACCGAAGACCCGATCCCGATTCCGCAAGGCCCGGCCGAGCCCGCGTTCTCCTTCAACAGTTCGAGCTTCTGGGCGCAGGGCGTCAGCCTGGGCCTGAGCATCCGGTTCTAGCGCGACGCCTGGCGGCGCTCGACAAGCCGCCGGATCGGGGACCAGTCGCTACAATGGACAACATGGAACTCGCCGCCGGATCCAAATCGAAGCGCAGGGCGCTCGCCGTGTCGCTCGCCATCATTGCGGCAGCCGCAGCGTGGAACGGCGCTACGGCTGCCACGCTCGGGCAGGCAACCCGGGACGGTCTCACCCTGGTGCAGGACAAGGCCCCGCAGAACGCGCAGCAATCCGTCACGCCCGCGCGCTCCGGTTCGCAGTCGGGCACGCTGTCGTGGAACTTCGGCACCGGGCAAGGCGCCGATGGCACGGGCTGGACCATCGAGCGCGGCAGGATGACGCTGGAACAGGGACAGGCCCTCCTGCAGCCGGACAGCATCGGTCGCGTTGCGCTGCTGTCTCCCCCTGGTCTACCCGACGCCGCCCGCGATGCCGAGGAATTCGTGCTCGGCATCTCAGGCACCGGCCTCCTGAGGGTGCGCGTTCTGGGCAGGCGCGATGCCCGCGGGGGATGGATCACCATTGCCGATGCGAGCGGCACGGCAATGCATCGGGGAGCGGACGGCTACACGATCAAGCGGACCGCGGGGGGGCGCGGCGCGCCCATCGAAAGTTTGCGCATCGAGATCACCTTCCGGACCACCAACCCGCGCCCGTTGACCCACATTTCGGTGATTCCCGCCCCCAGATGAAGCCCGCGGCGGGCGGCTCGTGTCAGGCGAGCGCCTTCGCCTTCAGCCGCGCGAACTCGTCGCCGTTGATCGTGCCGGAATCGAGCAAGGCCTTCGCGTCGGCGATCTGCTCGGCCGGCGACTTGCCCGCTACGTTGCGGATATACGCGTCGGTTTCCGACTTGGCGCGCGTCACCGCGGCGCGCTGTCGCTGCGCGATGCCGGCGCCGCGGGACACGATATAGATGATCGACGTCACGACCGGAAGGAAAATGAGGCCGATGATCCAAAGCGCCTTTGCGCCCCCGCCGAGCGTGTCATCCCGGAACAGATCGACGACGATCTGGAACAGGATTACGAGGTAGGCGACGAAGATGAACGTCGATACCAAGAGCAGGACCAAATCCCAGAAATTGCTCACCGGTTTCTCCCAGGTTCAGCATCAGATGAATAGGCAGGCCCCGGCCGCCGAACGGCACGACGGGAACAGGAAGCGGGTCAGCGCCGGGTTGCGCCTTGAAACAAGGTCCGCAACAGACCGAACAGGCAACCGCCGGTCAGCATGCCCAGCACGTAGATCACGAATACCAGCCTGGAAACCGGGAGCGTGACGCTGGCGGAAAACAGCGAAACGGTCGTGGTCTCGAGGTTCTGGAACTTGAACAGGACGACGAGCGCCGTGAAGGCGACGATCAGGCCGATGTAGACGTACTTCATCAGTTCCCCCCCAACGATCACGTCGCGACGGTGCGCGATGCACCCGTTCGCGGCAATCCGTGGCCCCGTTCCCGATGCCGCGCGACTCTACCATGGATCATCGCGGATCCCGGTGGCCCCGCGGCCGCGCCGGCGCGCGCGGCCTTGCCGGCGCACACGCGCCCGGCCGCGGCTACCGGCCGTGAGCGGCGGCTTCCGGCGACATCCGCCCCGGCGGGCTGCCGATGCCTTCCTCGATGCGGGCCAGCATATAGGGAAAGAACGGGTTCGCAGTCATGCGCATCAGCGCGTCGAGACTGACGATCAGCGTGCCGCGCTCGCCGCGCGCCGCCATGTCGCCGAGGTTCACGCCGAACTCGGCGGAAGCCGGCTGCATTCCATAGAGCGGATCGTCCATCGGGAAAGGCAGCGCCACGTGTGAAAGCGAATACACGTCGGGCGGATACGCCAGTCCCAGCCCGCGCGTCCGCTCCGTCGTCGCGCCCGCCTCCGTGACTCGCTCGACGACCTCGGCGCTGGCCGGGCTCGCATTGGTGATGATCGCGGTCCTGAACTTCCGCGGCGGGTCCGGAAGAAGGCCGGCGAGGATCGCTGCGGCGCTCGCGCGCAGCAGCGGTCCGAAGCTGGCGTGACGATTGAGATCGAACAGGACCAGCTCGCTGCCGTTCGCCGGCAGATTGTCGTAGAGCGCGTCGACGATCGCCTGCGTGCTCACCGTGAAGTCCACGACCGATTGGAAGGTGAGCACGGGTGCCAGCTCGGAGAGCCGGCCCTCGCGACCGTATCGGACGAGGCTTTGCTGGAGCGCGCGCGCCACCAGCGACGACTGGCGCGCGGCGTTCACCGGAAACGAGTTGTACTTGAACGGGTTGTATTCCGGCACCACGCCGAGCCATGCTGCCTTGGCAAACGCCGGAAACACGGCCGGCCAGCCGACCACCCCGGCAAACCGCGCCATGCTGGTGATCCCGATCATCGGCGAGATCAGCACGATGCGATCCGGGCGCGGCAGCGACGTGTCACCGATGGCGTCGAGCGCATACTTCATGGCAAGCGCGCCGCCGTTCGAATATCCGATCAGATGCAGCGGGACCGACGGGCCTGCGCGCCGCCGTGCCTCGCGCACGGCAAGCCGGGTCGCTTCGGACCACTGCTCCCAGTCGACGTCGGTCAGGCCACCCGGCACCGTGCCGTGACCCGGAAGCCTGATGACGACCGCGACGTAACCGTCCTGCTGATAGCGCCGCGCGAGATGGCGAAGACTGTACGGCGCGTCGGTCAGTCCATGCAGGAGCACCGCCGCGCCGACGGGAGCACCCGTGGGCTCCATCACGTACGACCGGTTCCAGTCGTGGGCGAAATTCCCGGGATAGACCGGACTGCCCGCGTAATAGCGATTGGCGTCGATCCGCGACTCCGGATCGAGCTTGTCGGTGACTTCGGCCCGGACCGCGGCGAAGATCGCGTTCTCCGCAGCGACGTAGCGCGCCCAATCGGCCGTGCTGATCTCCCGGGCCGTCATTTCGTGCGGAACGTAGGTGTGCCACAGTTCCAGCGGAGGTCCGCGCTGCGAATCCCAGGCGCGCACCAGCAGCACCGTCGTGAGACTGGCGGCGGACAGAGCGAGCAGCCATTTCAACAGCCGTAAGGCGCTCGATCGCATGGCTTCAGCCCGGCCACCGCTCAACGCGCGGGCATCGTGGGAAGGCCGGCGCGGATGCGCTCCGAGAAGTCGGCCGAATCACCCGCGGCCTGCGCCGCGGCGTTGATCCGCGAGCGCCGCCGCAGTTCCTCGAACGGCAGCGTGTTCACCACCACGCCTGCCGCATAGACATAGCGGTCGATGAACCCGTTGAGCAGGTGCCGGAAATCGAACCGGGCGACCCGTCCGGCCGCATTGGCATAGCGCACGATGTTGATCGTGCAGCTGTTGGTGAGCAGGTGGTAGAACTCGGGCCGGTCCGCGAGCTCGTTGATGCGCTTCACGTACACCAGGAACAGCCGTCGCGCGAATTCGGGCGATATGACCGTGTGGTACAGGAATACCTGCTCGTTGCGATAGTTCGTCCGCACGCGGACGAGGTCGCGCTCGTCACCGACGACGTAGATCAGCTCGAATTGCTTGAACAGCGAAGCGACGGGGTCGAAGCCTTCGCCGACCTCCGGTCGGGTCTCGATGGAGATGCTCAGCGGCGGGGCGTTGTCGAAGATGAAGCTCAGGAACGTGTGCCCGACCGGGCCTTCGCTCCAGTAGGAAACGAAGAAGTCGACGCCGGTCAGGTGCGACAGCGACACCTCCCGCTCCTCGTAGCGCGCGGTGAAATCGTTGCGGCTGCGATACACGAAGTTGCGGACCCCGGTGAATCGCACGCGATCTCCGTCGACGATCGCGCGGGGCATGACCGCGACTTCGGGCCGCCACGGGCGATCGTGCGACGCGGGAATGAAACTCCACCACGCGACCACGACCGCGAAGGCAACCGCCAGCGCCCAATACGCGCGCGGCGTTCGCCCCACCCAGAGCGCCCAGATCGCGAATGCCAGGGTGGCGACCGCCAGCACCAGCCTGGCCCACGCGGACGGCAGATTCGAATAGTAGATCGCCAGCGTCATCCAGCCGATGAACAGGACCTGGAGGAGCACCACCAGGGCGGCGGCGAGCAGGCGCAGGGGTTTGAACCTCCGGCCGGCTGCGTCGCCGCCGGCGATCGATCGGGTCGATGTCATGGGCGCGAAAGCGGCGGGCGAACGGGATGGGCGATCCAAGGTATTCTAGCGACGCAGCGGTCGTGACGCCGGTCCGTGGCGCGTATCACTTGCATCCCCTCGGCGGGGCGGCGTCCGTTCGCAGGGCGCAGCCATGCGCCGACAACGGGAAACGGCAAACATGACCGTGCGAACCTGGCTGGTGGTCGGCGTCACCGCGCTGGCCGTCGCGGCAGCACTGCTGATTCCGGCCCAGCCGCAACCGCTCGCGTACCACGACTTTGCCGACGGTCGCGGCGCATTCGGAATTCCCAATTTTCTCAATGTCGCCTCGAACCTGGCGTTCCTGATCGTGGGCGTCGTCGGCCTCGTGGTGAGTACGGGGCAACGCGCGAGGTTCGAATTCAGCATCGAGCGGTGGCCCTACGTCGTCTTCTTCCTGGGCGTGCTGCTTACAGCGGCAGGATCGTCCTACTATCACTGGGCGCCCGACAACGAATCGCTGTTCTGGGACCGGCTGCCGATGACCATGGCCTTCATGGCGCTCGTGTCCAGCCAGATTGTCGATCGAATCGACATCCGCGCGGGCCTGGCCCTGCTGTTGCCGATGCTCATCCTGGGGGCCGCATCGGTGGTCTACTGGCGCATCACCGAGCGCGCCGGCGCGGGAAACGTGGTGCCCTACGCAGTCCTGCAGGCATATTCGGTCGTCATCCTTTTACTGATGGCCACATTGCCATCACGTTATACCGGCGGCAACAGTCTTTACTGGGTGTTCGCGTGGTACGTGCTGAGCAAGATCTTCGAGACCTACGATGCGGAGCTGCTGGCGCTGGGCCACATCGTCAGCGGACATGCGCTCAAGCATCTCGCAGCTGCAATCGCCGGTGTTCCGGTCTTTCGGATGTTGATGCAGCGGACGCTGGTTGCGTCTGCCTCGCGGCCCGTACCACGACCGGGCGACCTGCCGGCGCCGCGCGTCTCGAAGTCCGGACGGTGACGCAGCCGCTCCGGAACCCGCGATCGTGCCGGATGTGCGCTCAAGAGGGCGGCGAAGAACGGGGCGCTGGCCTCGACCCGGACGACCCGCCTCCGGGCGGCCGATTGCCGCCACCGGAATTCGGCGGACGACCTGAATTCGGCGGACGTCCCGAATTCGGCGGACGTCCCGAGTTCGGCGGACGTCCCGAGTTCGGCGGACGTCCCGAGTTCGGCGGACGTCCCGAGTTCGGCGGACGTCCCGAGTTCGGCGGACGTCCCGTGTTGGGGGGACGTCCCGTGTTGGGGGGACGTCCTGAATTCGGCGGACGCCCTGAATGGGGGGGCCGGCCGCCCGGCGGCGGACGCCACGCCGGCGGCGGGGGCCGCCTGTTCCATCGGTTGTTCCAGTACGGCTGATTGCCGAACCAGGGCCGGCTTCGATAGTGAAGACCCCAGTACGTGCCGATGGAGAACGTGACGATCGGCAGCCCGAGTGTCGGGCCGCCGACGAGGATGGGCGTCGGTGTGCCCTGGAAGGGAAACGACAGGTAGCGTGCGTAGACCCACCCGCGCTGCGGTCCGGCGACCACGTCGCACCACCGCCAGTTATCGAGGCATCCGATCACGCTGACGGCAACGCCCGGATTGAGCCAGGCGACGAGCGGGAAGCTCCGATCGGGTCCGGCACGAACGTTCACGGCGTGGTTCGTGAACGCCGTCTGGGACATCGCCGAGAGCGGCCATGCCAGCCCCGCGAACGCAAGCAGAAGCAATCTTCGAGTACGCATCGATCCGTCTCCCGTCGTGTGCCGGCATTCTAGACGTACGCCGGCTGCGCTGCGCCGGCCTCGCGCCGGGCTGAACTGAGGCGTCCGCAGCAACCCTGCTCCTTCCCGCATGTTTCGTGCGCGCACCTGCGTCCGGCGGGCTCAAACCTCTCCCTTGCGCGACAGCAGCACCGCAATCGGCCGCGTCCCGGCGAATTCGGAAAAGACGATGGTCATGATTGCGGTGATCGGAACCGCCAGGAATGCGCCGGCGACGCCCCACAGCGCAGACCAGACGGTCAGGCTGACCAGAATCGCGAAAGGGCTGAGATTGAGCGAATTGCCCATCACGTACGGATCCATCAGGTTGCCGATGACGAACTGGACGATGGTCAGGGGCAACAAAACCGCGACGACGTCGCCCGGATTTCCGAACTGGACGATCGCCATGGCCACCGGGAACAGCACGCCGAGGAACGAACCCAGATACGGAATGTAGTTCAACAGCGCGATCGACACCGCCCAGAAAGCAGCAAATTCAAGCCCGACGAACGCCATCACCATCCAGCTCATCACGCCGAGCAGGATGCAGATGAAGGTCTTGAGCGCCAGGTACGCCCCGACCCGCGTGTTGATGTCGGCCATGATTTCGCGGATCCGGGCGGCGTGGCTCGGGTTGGCCGACAGGTTGGCGATCTTCTTCGCGAACGAGCCCTGCTCGAGCAACAGGAAGCTCGCGTAGAGGAAGACGATGATCACGCCCAGCCCGATCGAGGATAGCGAAGCGACCGTCGACCCGATCAGCCGTTGCAGGCTGATCTGCGCAAACAGGTCCTGTCGCAACGTGGTCCAGGTCGGCTCGTTCTCGAGGTGGAAAACAGCGGCGGCCTTCTGGATCGCGGCGAGCAGGGACTCCTGGTACTGCGGCGCGAGCGCCAGGATGTTGTTCCTGTTGGCGGTGATGAGATACACGCTCGCCGCAAGACCGAGCGCGATGAGCAGCACCGACAGGGTCTGGCGGACTGGAAGCGGCATGCGCTTGCCGAGCACCGGCACACCATCCAGCAGGCGGGTGAGCCCGGCGATGACATAGACCACGAGTATGCTGAAAACGATCGGCACGATGACGTCCCTGCCGACGTAGAGCACTCAGCCCGTGATCAGGGCAAGGATCGCACCGAGAACGAGCGATTGAAATCGGTCATTCATGGATTGGCCCGCTGCGTCGATGCATGCCTGACGACCCATATCGTGGGAAGCGCGGATGGTGGCTACTCATCCCCGCCGCGTCAACAGCAAGACGGCGACGCGCCACGATCGCTCCGCAGCATCGCCCAAAGACACGGCATGCCGCGAAGGATCGCGACCGCCTACGGCGAAGGCGGGTCACCGCTGCCGGAGGGTCGCCCCTGAAGATACGTTCGTTCGCGCCGCACTCGCCTGCATCGAACGCGCAACCTCTCTTGCTCGCTCGATGAACAGCTGCACGGCCGGGCCGAGCGTCCGATTCTTCAGCGCAAAGATCGCAATCGGCATGGGTTGAAGCGGCAAAGACGCGGCCAGGGGCTTGAGCGAGCAACGCTTGGCGTTGAAGCGCAATACCGAGTCATGCAGTACCGTGAGAAAGCGTCCGGTCGCCAGGAGATGAAAGCGGAGTTGCATCGAAAACGACGTCAGCCGGTGCCGAGGCAACTGCAGCCCCTGTGCCTGGAATCCGGCCTCGATATACGCGCCGGACAGGCTCGTGACAGGGAAAAGTATCCACGGCTCGTCCATCAGTTCCGCAAGCGCAAGCTTGCGGCGCCGCGCCCATGCGGTCTGTGCGCCCGCAACCACCAGGAACGCATCGTCGCACAGGATATCTACCGCCACGTCATCGGCCGTCACGGGCTTGAAGAGTCTCCCGACGAGCACATCGACCGTGCGCTCTCGCAACTCCCGAAATTCCTGTTCCCCGGGTTGTGCCGACACGACGTGAACGCCGATTTTCGGATATCGCATTGAAAGGCTGTCGACCACTGCGGGCACGAAGCCGGCCGCGAGCGATTCCGGACATCCAATCGTTACCTCTCCCACAGCGGGGTCGGTCAGAAATTCGATGTCCCTGACAGCCTGTCTCAACTCGTCGAACGCGACGTCCGCGCGCTTCAGCAAGACTTTCGCGTACAAGGTGGGCTCGGTGCCCCGGCGGCTTCTGTCCAACAGACGTACGCGCAGCGCCTCTTCCAACGTGCCTATCGCTTCGGATACCGAAGGCTGCGACATGCGCAGGTGCTTCGCCGCCTTGGCCATCGAGCCCCATTGCACGACGACGGAGAGGATTTGCAGGTCCCGCAACTTCACGCGGCGACCAATTCGCGCCTCCCAGTCCAGCACAGGGTCCATCGGCTTTTCCTATAGCCCTATCCGAATATTGGCAGTTCCCTTATACCCCTGGATCGCGGCAGAGTGCAGCCGGTCCTTTGCAACGAGGCGTGGAGGAACACGATGCGTCGTGGCATTTCGAGTCGTACCTCGTGGGCGGCCCGGCTTGGTTGGCTGGCGTTGGCGTCGGCGTTCGTGCTTCCGGGGGCAAGTGCCGCGCCGCAGGACGCCGGCGCGCTGGTCGGCACCTGGACGCTCGTCTCTTCGATCTCGGAGAAGGATGGCAAGAAGCGCGAGCAGTTCGGAACGGGCGCGACGGGCATGCTGAGCCTCGATGCGGGGGGCCACTTCATGCTCACGATCATCTCCCCCGATCTTCCGAAGTTTGCGTCGGGCAACCGCGCCGACGCCACGGCGCAGGAAGGCAGGGCGGTGGTCGCCGGCAGCATCGCGATGGTAGGCACGTACGCGTTCGATCCGGCCAGCGAATCACTCGTGTTCAACGTCGAGAGCGCGACATTCCCCAACTGGAACGGGACCGCGCAGAGGCGGCTCATCACCATCGCGAGCCGCGACGAACTGAAATACGTGACGCCGGCTGCGTCGAGCGGCGGGGTCGGGACAGTGACTTGGAAACGAGCCCGCTGAGAGGCCACGCGCCGCGACCTACGGCGCGTAGATCAGGTTCACCAGACCGGTGGAGAACGACGGGACGTAAGTGACGACGATCAGCGTCCCGATCAGCAGCAGGATGTAGCCGAGGTTCACGCGCGTCACGGCCCACATGTCTTCCTTGGCGATCGAGCAGGCCACGGCGAGGACGCTGGCGACCGGCGGCGTCTGCTGCCCGATGGCGACGTTCAGCGTCACGATGATCCCGAAATGCACCGGGTCGATCCCGAGCTGGCGCACCAGCGGCATGACGATCGGGACGACCAGCACGATCGCCGCGGCGCCGTGCATGATGCAGCCGAGACCGAAGAACAGCACGTTCAGCATCGCCAGGACGACGTAGCGGTTCTCGCTGATGGCCAGCATCGCGCGCGTGAGCCGCACCGGCACCTGCAGCTCCGTCAGGTAGCCGCCGAGCACCGCGGAGGCCGTCACGAGCAACATGACCGCCGCCGTCTGCACGACCCCGTCGACCAGCGACTTGTGCAACAGCCCGACGTCGAGCTCGCGATAGACGAAGACTCCGATGACCAGCGCCGCGAACACCGCCAGCCCGGCGGCCTCCGTCGCGGTGACGAAGCCGCTGAATATCCCGCCGAGGATGATCACCGGCAGCGTCAGCGCCCACCCCGCTTCCTTGAACGACGCCCACAGGCGCCGGAGGCTGAAGGCCTGCTCGCGCGGCAGGTTGAAGCGGACCGCGTACCAGTACGACAGGGCCATCATCGCCAGCCCGCAGAAGATGCCCGGCACCACGCCGGCGATGAACAGCTGGGTGATCGACGTGTCGGCGATCGCGCCGTAGAGGATCATCGGCAGCGACGGCGGGATGATCACGGCGAGCGAGGCGGCGGACGAGCTCACCGCGGCGGCGAAGCGGCCCGAGTAGCCGCGCCGCTTCATCTCCGGAATCAGCACCGAGCCGAGCGCCGCGACGTCGGCGACGGCCGAACCGGATATCTCGGCGAAGATCATCGACACCAGGATGGTGACCATCGCCAGCCCGCCGCGGACGAAGCCGACCAGCGCGCTCACGAAGGCGATCAGGCGGCGCGAGATCCCCGACGTGTTCATCAGGCCGCCCGCCAGCACGAACAGGGGAATGGCCAGCATCGGGAAGCCGGTCGCGCCGCTGTACAGCGTGAGCATCGCATTGACCAGCGCCGTCGGACCGTGGGCGGCGACCATGCCGACCAGCGCCACGACCGCGATGGCGACCGCGATCGGCACGTTGATGAGAACGAGCACGATCAGCAGCAGCACGACCACGGCGATGGTCATCGCGCGTCGTCCCGCAGGCCGGCGCCCACCTCGCCCGACCGGGCGAGACCGGCCGCGATCGCGTCCTCGATCTCCAGCGTTTCATCGTCGACGCCGCGACGCAGACGCGCGAGGCTTTCCGGAATGTCGAGCAGCTCGGCGAGGATGATGAGCACCGCCGCCAGCGGCAGCACGCCCTGGACGAGCCGCATCGGCAGCCAGGGCAGCGTCACCAGGGCATCGCCCACCATGAGATCGAGCGCGCGCGAGCCCGCGAACAGCACGGTGGTCCAGAACCCGAGGACGATCAGCTTTGCGAGCGCGAAGCACGGCAGGCGCGCAGGCAGCGGCAGCTTGAACACCAGGCCGGGGAAGCCGAGGTGGGCATGCCGCAGCACCGCGAGCGCCGCGCCCAGGAAGGTGAGCCACGCCAGCAGCACCGATGCGAACTCGTCGTACCAGATGATCGACTCGCCCGCCTTGCGAAAGGCGACCGCGGCGATCACCAGCAGGGCGAGCCCGAGCAGCATGCCGATGGTCACGACCTGCAGTCCCAGGTCGAGCCAACGGCGCGCGCGGACCACGAGCGAAGCCGGCCCCACGGGCGTCACCGCAGGTCAGTTTGCGGCGCGAAGCGTCGCCTCGATCATTTCCTTGCCGTTGGGCACTTCCTTCTCGAATTCGTCGTACAGCGGCCGGCTCGCCTTGACGAACGCGGCGCGGTCGGCGACGTTGGCCTTCATCCCCGCGGCCACGAGCTTGTCCTTCAGCGTCTCGTCATCCTTGGCGCCGTGCTCGTACGCCCACGTCTCCATCTCCTTCGCGGTGCTGGCGATGACGTCGCGGACTTCGGGCGGCCAGCTCGCCCACGTGGCCGTCCCCGTCGTGAGGTAGGACGGCGTATAGACGTGGTTGGTGATGGACAGGTACTTCTGGACTTCCTGGAACTTCGCGGCATAGATGTTGGTATACGGGTTCTCCTGGCCGTCGATCACCCCCGTCTGCAGTCCGACGAACACCTCCGAGAACGCCATCGGCGTGGGATTGGCGCCCCACAGCTTGAACATCTTCACGCGCCACGCGCCGCCCGGAACGCGCAGCTTGATGCCCTTGAGGTCCTCGGGCGTGTTGATCGGCCGCGTGTTGTTGGTGATCTGGCGGAACCCGTTCTCCCACAAGCCGAGGATCTTGTAGCCTTTCGGCTCGGTGACCGGGGCGATCATCTTCCAGAACACCGTCGGCGCGATCCGCGCGAGTTGCGCGCGGTCCTTGATCAAAAACGGCATGTCGAACAGCGCGAACTCGGGGCTCACGGTGGACATGTTCGACGAAGGCATCGACAGGTGGACCGAGCCGAGACGCAGCTTCTGCATCAGTTCCTTGTCGCCGCCCAGTTGCGACGACGCGAAGAACTTCACCGTCGCCTTGCCGGCGAGCTTCTGGTTGACGCGGCGCGTGAACTCCTCGCCGGTGAGCGCCTGGAGCGACCCGGCCTCGGCGCTGATCCCGAAGATGATCTCGATGGGCGCCTGCGCCCGCGCGGCGGCCACGTGGCCGAGCATGAGGACCGCCGTAAAGGCGGCCAGACGGAAAACAACACGCAATGCGGTCATGACGACTCCTCCTTGGTTTCGTGCGCTCGCAGCGAACCGGTACGCCTTAGTGCGTCCGGCCCGCCATATCGGCCACGACATGAAATGCCCGCCGAATCGCTTCGGCGCTGGCTACGCCCTTGCCCGCGATGTCGAAAGCGGTGCCCTGGGCGGGCGTCGCCACCGGATAGGGCAGGCCGCCCATCACCGTGACACCCCGCTCGAAGCCCAGCGTCTTCATCGCGATCTGACCCTGATCGTGGTACATGGTCAGCACCGCGTCGTAGTGCTCCCGCCGCGCGACCAGAAACGCCGTGTCCGAGGGAAACGGCCCGCGCGCGTCGATGCCCTCGCTTTGCAGCCGCGCAATCGCGGGGGCGATGACGTCGATTTCCTCGCGCCCCATCGTCCCGCCGTCACCCGCGTGCGGGTTGAGCGCGCACACCGCGATCTTCGGCCGCGCGACGCCGCTCATCCGCAGCGCCTTCTCGATCACGTACGCGCCGGTGCAGACCGCGTCCACGGTCATCAGCTCGGCGACGCGGCGCAGCGGCACGTGCGAGGTCACGCGCGACGTCCACAGTCCGTCGAGCATGTTGAGCTCGCAGACCGGATCGCGCACGCCGAGGTGCTCGGCCACGTACTCGAGCTCGTCCTCCTGCGTGAGGCCTGCCATGCGCATCGCCTGCTTGTTGAGCGGCGCGAACACCACGCCCTCGACGTGACCGGCGGCGAGCGCGTCGGCGGCAAAGGCGAGCTGGCGCAGCACCGCCGCGCCCGCCGCCGGCGAGGCCTTGCCGACGGTGATGGAACCGGCTTCGATCACGGGAAACGGCAGCAACGACGGGCGGCCAGGGGCGAACGACAGCTCGTCGATCGCCGCGACCGGCAGCGCGTCGAGCGACACGCCGGCGACGCGCTGGCCCGCGTCCCAGACCGGCGGCGGCGCCACGACGACGACGCGCGCCCGCTCGTAGACTTCGGGCAGGCCGAGAAGCCTGGAGGCGAGCTCCGGACCGACGCCATTGGGGTCGCCCATCAGCACGGCGACGCGCGGCAGCTCCGGATGCGGGGTGTTCGATCGTTCAGTAGCCATGCGCCTTCACTTTCTTCCAGGTGTGGCCGAGGTGCTCGCGCAGCAGCGCGCGCACCGCCGGGACATCGCGCCGCTCCAGGGCGTCGGCGATCGCCTCGTGTTCCTCGATCGCCGACTGCCAGCGATCCGTCTTGTTCGACATGAAGCGCACCCGGTAGAGGCGCGCGTTGAGCGTCTCGTGCAGGCGCTGCAGCGTGGCATTGCGGCTCGCCTGCGCGATCCGGCGGTGAATTTCCTGATTGAGCTTGAAGTACGTGCGCCGGTCGCGGCGCTCGTAGGCCTTCACCATCCGCTCGTGGGTCTGCCGGATCGCCGCGATCTCCGCGTCGGTGGCCCGCGCGCACGCGAACTCTCCGCATGTCGCCTCGAGGGCTCCCATCGCCTCCAGCATGTCCTCGACCTCCTCCGACGACGGATTGGCGACGAACGCGCCGCGGTTCGGAACGAGCTGGATGAGCCCTTCGGCGGCCAGCATCTTGATCGCTTCGCGCAGCGGCGTGCGCGAAATCGCGAGGCGCGCCGTCAGTTCACGCTCGTTGAGCTTGGCGCCTGCCGACAGCTCGTCGGCCGCGATCATGTCGCGCAGCCGCTCGGCCACCTGGCCCGGCAGCGTCGCCCGGACGATGCGCTGGGCCGCTCCTCCCCCGGCCTCCGCTGCCTGCCCCAGAAACATCGCCCGCTGTCCTTCAGTAACGATGGCGTGTCGCACGCAATCGGGTAATTATGTATACAAAATTATTGCAAGTCAATCTCGGGGGCGCCGAAATCCCCGCGCGACGCCGTGACAGCGTTCGGCGCGCCTCGCTACGCACCGGGCATGGCGATCCCGGGCGGCGGTGCGGTGGTCTCGCGCACGACGAGGTCGACCGCCAGTTCGTGGCAGCAGGCGCCGCCACCTCGCCCGCGACCATGTCGCAGCAACGCTGCGGCCGCGGCCTCGCCGAGTTCGCGGGTCGGTACGCGGATCGTCGTCAGCGTCGGCGTGACCATCGTCGCCACCTCGAGATCGTCGAAGCCGGTCAGCGACAGTTCCGCCGGCACGGCGATCCCCGACGCGCGGCACTGCGCCAGCGCGCCGATCGCGAGCACGTCGTTGCCGCAGACGATCGCCGTGGGCCGCGGCGAACGCGCGGCCAGCGCGCGCATGCCGTCGCGGCCGGCGGCGAACGTGTAGGGCCGCTCGACGACCGCGCTCCGGCGGCAGCGCATGCCCGCGCGCCGCGAGCGCGCGACGCACGCCTTCGACGCGGCTGCGCGCGCGGTCGTTGTGCGCGGTCTCGCCCGGCGATCATCGCGAAATCGCGGTGGCCGATGTCGAAGAGGTAGTCGGACGATCCGCATCGCCGCCGCACGGTTGTCGAAGCCCACGCAGGGATGCCGGCCCGAGCGGTCGAGCGCCCACGTCAGCAGGTACGGCAGGCCGGCGGCGTCGAGCGATGCGGAACAGCTCGGCCTCGTGGTCGAGACCGACCAGCACCAGGCCGTCGACGCCGCGCTCGATCAGCTGCCGCGCGACGATGCACCTCGGCGGCGAGGTCGAACTCGTGGCAGGCGAGCAGCAGCGTGTAGCCGCGCACGGTCGAGCGCTTTCTGCAGCGCATGCGTCGCGTTGGCGAAGATCGCGTTGTCGAGCGTCGGGATGACGGCGCCGATGGTGCGGGTGCGGCGCTGCGCGCAGCGCCCGGGCCGCGCCGTCGAGCACGTAGCCGCGCGCTCGCGCGCCGCCGCGAGCACGCGCGCAAGGGTGTCCGGCGCGCACCTTCTCCGGCGTGGACAGCGCGCGCGACACCGTCGCCGCCGAGACGCCGGCGTCGCCGCGCGACATCGCGCAGCGTGATGGGCGGCTTCGCTCGCACAGGGCGTCCGGTCGGGAATCCGGCGGCCGCGGCGAGGCGAGCGCGCGGCCGGGCGAGTATAGCCATCGCCTGAGATCGATTGCAAGTGGGCCGTCGGGCGCTCTGGACGGACGTCGACGCTCGGCGGCCGTCGAGACTGGCGGCCTTGCGAGCGATTCGGGTGCTTGACGGCGCCGGAGGCAGTCGGCGTTACGGTTGCGTGCAATCGATTGCAAAATCGAACGGAGGAACGAGGGGTGGCCACCTATCGTCAAGCGGCGCCACGCGGACGCCCGAGACCGGCGCCGCCGATACGCGCGAGACCGTCGAGCGCATGCTGCGCGACATCGAGGCGCGCGGCGAGGCGGCCGTGCGCGAGTACGCCGAGCAGCTCGACGGCTGGACCGGCGATTTCGTCGTCGGCGCCGACGCGATCGCGCGCGCCGGCGGCGAGCCGTCCCTCCGCGCGTGCGCGACGACATCGCGTTCGCGCACGCCCAGGTCGACGCGTTCGCGCGCCGCCAGCGCGCGAGCCTGCACGAGTTCGAGGCCGAGCTGTACCCCGGGCTCATGACCGGCCAGCGCCTGATTCCCGTCAACGTCGCCGGCTGCTACGTGCCGAGCGGGCGCTACGCGCACATCGCGTCCGCGATCATGAGCGTCACGACGGCCAAGGCCGCCGGCGTGCCCATCGATCGTCGCGTGCTCGCCGTCGTACCAGCGCGGCGGCATCCATCCGCTTCGTGCTGCACGCGATGGTCGGTCGCCGGCGCCGACGTCGATCCTGACGCTGGGCGGCGTGCAGGCGATCGCGCGCGATGGCCTTCGGGCTGTTCACCGGCAAGCCCGCCGACGTGATCGCCGGCCCCGGCAACAAGTACGTCGCCGAGGCGAAGCGCATTCTCTTCGGCCGCGTCGGCATCGACGTGTTCGCCGGCCCGAGCGAGATCTGCGTCATCGCCGACGACAGCGCCGATCCCGAGAGTCGTCGCGGCCGACCTGGTCGGCCAGGCGGAGCACGGCGTCGAGTCGCCGGCGTGGCTGGTGACGACGTCGGCGGCGCTGGCGCAGGCGGTGCATGGAGCGCGTGCCCGCGCTCATCGCCGCCCTGCCCGCCGACGCCGCGGCCGCCGCCGGCGCCGCATGGCGCGACTACGGCGAGATCGTCGTCGCCGCAGATCGCGAGGAGGCCGCGCGCGTCAGCGACGACTACGCGCCCGAGCACCTCGAAGTGCACGCGCGCGATCTCGACTGGTGGCTCGGCCGCCTGACCAACTACGGCTCGCTGTTCCTCGGCGAGGAGACGACCGTCGCCTACGGCGACAAGACGTCCGGCCCGAACCACATCCTGCCGACGATGAAGGCGGCGCGCTATTCCGGCGGGCTGTCCGTGGGCAAGTTCATCAAGACAGTGACGTGGCAGCGGATGACGCGCGAGGCGACGCGCGAGGTCGCTGCGGTGACCGCGCGCATCTCGCGCCACGAAGGCATGGAGGCGCACGCGCGCACCGCCGACCTCCGCCTGCGCAAGTACCTTCCCGCGGAATCGTTCGACACGTCGCGTCATGACGGCCGCTCCGCCGCTCGCCGAGCTGTTCTCGCTGCGCGGCCGCGTCGCGCTGGTGACCGGCGCGAGCTCGGGCATCGGCCGCATGCTCGCGGCGACGCTGGCCGAGGCCGGCGCCGCCGTGTGCCTGCTGGCGCGCCGCGAGGCGCGAGCTTGGCACCGCTGGCGCACGAAATCGCCGATCGCGGCGGGCGCGCCGCGCCGATCGCCTGCGATCTCGTCGAAGCGGGCGACGCTTCCCGCCGCGCGTCGAGCGCGCCGCCGCTTGCTTCGGGCGCGCCCGACGATCCTGGTCAACGCCGCCGGAATCAATCCGCGCCGGCCGATCGAGGCGATCACCGACGACGACTGGGACACGACGCTCGAGGTCAACCTCGCGGCGCCGTTCTTCCTCGCGCAGCGGCTCGCGCCGGCGATGTGCGCGGGCGGCTGGGGACGGATCATCAACATCGCATCGCTGCAGTCGGTGCGCGCCTTCGCCGACGGCGCCGCCTACGGCGCGTCCAAGGGCGGCGTGATGCAGCTCACGCGCGCGCTCGCGCAGGCTTGGTCGGGCCGCGGCGTCAACTGCAATGCGATCGCGCCCGGCTTCTTCCCGACCGAGCTGACCGCGACGGTGTTCGCCGATCCGGAGCGCGTACGGGCGCTCGCGTCCGCGACCATGATCGGGCGCAACGGCGCGCTGGCCGACCTGCGCGGCACGCTGGTCTACCTGGCGAGCCGCGCGTCCGATTACGTGACGGGACAGACGCTGTTCGTCGACGGCGGGTTCACCGCGCGATAATGGCCCCTCGATGAAGGCGCTCGTCTACACCGCACCCAACGAGGTCACGTTCCGCGACGAGCCCGAGCCGGTGGCGGGCGCGGACGACGTCCTGCTCGACATCGAGGCGGCCGGCATCTGCGGCTCGGACATGCACGCGTATCACGGCCGCGATCCGCGCCGCAATCCGCCGCTGATCCTCGGCCACGAGCTCGCCGCGCGCATCGTCGCAGGGGCCCGGCGCCGGCACGCGCGTCACCGTCAATCCGCTGATCACCTGCGGGCGCTGCGACTACTGCGTGACGGGACGCGACAACCTCTGCGCATACCGGACGATGATCGGGATGACGCGGCCCGGCGGCTTCGCCGAACGCATCGCGGTGCCGGCGAAAACGCTGATCGAGGTCCCGGCCGCCATGTCGTCCCGCGCCGCCGCGCTGACCGAGCCCGCCGCGACGGCGCTGCACGCGCTCAACCTGGCCATGCGGGCGCTGGCGCGCCCGCTGCCCGAGGCGCGAACGCTGGTCGATCGGCGCCGGCGCCGTCGGCCTGCTGGCGGCGCTGCTGGCCCGCTCGTACGGATGCCGCGACGTCGCCATTGCCGAGACCAACCCGCTGCGGCGCAAGGCAGCGGCGGCGGCGGGCGAGCTGCACGTGCTCGATCCGGGCGCCCCCGCAGGCCGCAGTCGACGCGAGCGCCGATCTCGTCATCGACGCCGTCGGCGCCAGGGCCACCCGCAACGCGGCGCTCGCCGCCGTCAGGCCGGGCGGCGTCGTCGTGCACATCGGCCTGCTCGACTGGGCGAGCGAAATCGACATGCGCAAGCTGACGCTCGCGGAGATCACGCTGATCGGCACCTACACCTACTCGACCGCCGACCTGCGCGCGACCGTCGCCGCGCTGCATGCAGGCGCGTTCGGCGGCGCTCGCGTGGGTCGAGGAGCGATCGCTCGCCGATGGCGCGGCCGCGTTCGCGGACCTCGACGCCGGCCGCAGCGGCGCCGCCAAGATCCTGCTGCGGCCGCACTAGCGCGCAGACGCCGCATGCCGCACGGACCGACTCGCCGCCCGCTCTCGCCGCGCCGCGCTCGTTCGCCGTCGCGGCCGCGGCTGCTGCTGCTCTACGCGGTGAACATCGTCGCTCGGCATGCTGGCGGTGCAAGGCGGCTTCGGTGTGCGGCGGCTGGGCGACGTCGGCGAGTTCCTGCTGGTGCTGTCGTGCATGGCGTTTTTCGTGGCCGGGCTGATCGTCGACGAGGAGGAACAGGCGACGGCCCGTGGCGGTGCGGGTGATTCCAACACAACCCAAGGAGGAGTGCGATGAGCAAGGACAAGGGACGAGCGATGCCGGCATCGGAGGAGCGCCGGCGCTTTCTCGAGGTGAGCGGCCGCTACGGCTTCACCACCGCCGTGCTCGCGTCCACCGGCGGCTTCCTGTGGTCGGACGCCGAGGTCGCGCTGCGCGGCCGACGACGAGGCGGCCCGCGAAAAGGCGGCGAAGCACACGATGATCTTCGCCACCGAGTACAAGGACGACGCCTACAAGACGTACCCGATCATGCAGACGCAGTTCAAGGACAACCTGCAGACGCTGACCAAGGGCGCCGTCTACGTCAAGCTGTACCCCGCCGGGACAGCTCGGCGTCGGCAGCGCGCTCGCGCAGAAGGTGCAGGCGGGCACCGTGCAGGGCGGCTCGGTGTCGCTGTCGAACTTCTCGCCGTTCGCGCCGATCGTCGACGTGATCAACATCCCGTTCTGGTGCGGCGAGAACCAGCGCTTCGCCAACCTGGTCACCTCGGCGGTGTGGAACGACGAGATCACGCCCAAGGTCACCGTCAAGGGCTACAAGCCGATGTTCTACTTCACCGTCGATCCGCGCACGGTGGCCGCGCGCAAGGGCCTCGGCAAGACCGATCAAGACGCCCGACGACATGCGCGGCCTGAAGATGCGCGTGCCGTCGTCGAAGCTGCTGCAGCAGTTCTACCGCCTGACCGGCGCGAACCCGACGGTGGTCGCGTGGGGCGAGACGCCGACGGCGCTCAAGCAGGGCGTCGCCGACGCGCTCGATCCGTCGGTCGGCGCGCTGTACACGTTCGGCTTCATCGACATCCTCGAGGCGATCACGCTGGTCGACTCGGTGCCCGACGCGCAGATGTTCGCCGCCAACTACGCGTGGTTCCAGTGCGCTGCCGAAGGACCTGCAGACCGCGTTCGAGGAGGCGAGCGAGAAGACGCAGGGCGAGAGCTTCGCGCAGATTCCGGTCGCGCGGAAGGCCTCGATGGACGCGCTCGGCAAGGCCGGCGTCAAGTTCTACAAGCCGACCGCGGCCGAGCACAAGCCAAGTGGGTCGAGGCCGCCGGCGAGCAGCGGCCCGAGTGGAACGACATCAAGAAGGAGCTCGCCGGGCTCGATCGCCGACGTTCGACAAGCTGAAGGCGGCGGCGAACACCAAGGGCAAGTTCACCGTCAACGACTACCAGGCCTGAGCTCCGCGGCGATCCAGCTGCAGCCGGGACGGCGCACCCGTCCCGGCGGAGGATCCTTCATGCGCGAGTTCCTGCGGCGCATCGACCGCAACGGCGAGCGCTACCTGATGCTCGTGTTCTACTGCTTCATCGTGTTCGTCATCGTCACCGAGGTCGTGCGCCGCTTCGTGCTCGACTTCTCCTCGCTGTGGGGCGAGGAGGCGGCGCGCTTCGCCTTCATCTACCTCGGCTGGGTCGGCGCCTCGTACGCGCGTCAAGCAGCGCGCGCACATCCGCTTCGACTTCCTGACCCGTGCGCTGCCGCCGCGCGCGGCCGGCTGCGTGTTCCTGTTCTCCGAGCTGGCGACGCTGGTGTTCGCCGTGCTTCGCGCTGTACTGGTCGCTGCAGACCGATCGCCGACGATGATCCGCTTCGACGCGCTGGCGCCGGCGCTGCGCATCCGCCAGGCCTGGTTCGCGGCGGCGGTGCCGCTCGGCTTCGCGATGATGGTGCGTGCGCGTCGTGCAGTCGGCGCTGCGCGACATCGCCGACATGCGCGCCGGGCGCGCGCCCTACGCCGGCACGCTGCTGTTCGACTGAACCCGGCACGCGGCGCACGCTCGTCGACCCATGGCGCTCACGCTCGGCCTCGCTCTTCATCGTTGCGCTGCTGCTGCTCGCGGTCCCGTTCTGGGTCGCGATCGGCCTCGGCACGATCGCGCTGCTGCTCGGCACCGGCGCGCTGCCGCTGTCGCTGCTCGGCGAGGCGCTGTTCCAGGGCGTGGACTCGTTCGCGCTGATCGCGATCCCGCTGTTCGTGCTCACCGGCGACGTGATGGTGCGCTCGGGGCTGGCCTACAAGCTGCTCGATTTCGCCGAGGCCACGACCGGCAGCATGCGCTCGGGCTTCGGCACGTCGACGGTGCTCGGCTGCGGCTTCTTCGCCTGCATCTCCGGCTCGGACGCCGCCGATGCCGCCGCCATCGGCCGCATCACCATGGACCGCCTGGTCGAGCGCGGCTACCCCAAGCCCTACGCCTGCGCGCTGGTGGCCTCGGGCGCGTGCACCGGCATCCTGATTCCGCCGTCGATCGCCTACATCATCATCGGCCTGGTGCTCGGCATCTCCTCGGCGACGCTGTTCACGCGCGGCGATGATCCCCGGGGTCGATCGTGCTGCTGAGCGTGGTGGTCACCAACATCGTCGGTCAACCGCATGCGCGGCTACGAGAACTCGCGGCAGGCGCTTCTCGTGGCGGCGCTGGCTCGCGCGCGCTCAACGACGCCAAGTTCGCGCTGGCGATCCCGTTCATCATCCTCGGCGGCATCTACTCCGGCGTGTTCACGCCGACCGAATCCGCAGCCGTCGCCGTCGCCGTGGCGCTGCTCGATCGGGCATGCTGCAGCGGACGATCCGGCTGCGCGACTTCCCCGCGATGCTCGAGACCTCGGCCCGCGTCAACGGCGTCATCCTGCCGATCATCGCCGTCGCCATGCTCTTCGCGCAGGCGCTGACCGTTCTCGACGTGCCGCAGACGCTGGTCGACGACCCTCACGTCGGTGACCGAGCGACCGCAACGCGCTGATCGTGCGTGATGCTGGCGATCTTCATCATCGCCGGCATGTTCATGGAGACCACGCCGAACATCGTGATCCTCGCGCCGCTGCTCGCCCCGGTGGCGCAGAAGATCGGCATGGATCCGATCCACTTCTGCGTCTTCATGATCACGTCGCTCGGCCTCGGCTTCATCACGCCGCCGATGGGGCTCAACCTGTTCGTCATGTCGGGCCTGACCGGCGTGCCGATCATCGCGATCGCGCGCCGCGCGGTGCCGTTCGTCGTCACGATGATCGTCGTGTCCATCGTGGTCGGGTTCGTCCCGGCCCTGTCGCTCGCCCCGCTCCACCGTTGACGTTGCCGGCGAGCGCCCAACCGCCGCGAATCACATCGCGCGCGGAACGGGGTCGACGCAGGAGGGTATCGATGCCGGACGATCATCGGGCGCCGGCGCGTTGGCCTCGGGCGCCTGCGCCACGTTGAGGCAGTCGGCCCAGGGCGGATCGACCGGCGGTGCGCCCCAAGCGACGCCCACATAGGTGATGCCGATGAGGAACAGCGTGATGAGAAGTCTGATCATGCGCAAGACACTATCGCGACGGCGCGAGCGCGGCTGCCGTCCGATGTCGCATCGGGACGTCGGCCGCGCTCCTACCTCCGCTAGACGAACGTCCAGATCGCGAAGCGCTCCTACCTCCGCTAGACGAACGTCCAGATCGCGAAGAGGGCGAAGGCAATTCCCAGCAGGCGTCCGATCATGACGCCGTCGCCGTCGTAGTCCTCTGCAGGCAGCGCCGCGTGCCGGACGCGGTCACCGCGTCCGCCGAGATGCTGCCCAATGGGTGTTCCCTCGTAATGCCGCCACAAGAATGTGTCCATCCCGACCTCCCGAGCGTGAATCCGAACCAGCCGGACAGTGACGAGGGTATCGAGGACGTGCGCGGCAGTCCGTCCGGCGCGCGCTGAAATTCGTGTCGGAAATGGCGCCGGAAGCGCGTCGAGCCGTCGCAGCCGAGGCTCAAAGCGCGCGGCCGGCCGGGCCGGCCGGCATTCAGGCGAGGCTCAGCGCGCCGCGACGTAGCGGTCGGGGAAACGCTCCTTCAGCGCGTCGAGCTTGGGCAGGTCGTTGTAGACGATGTACGGCTGGTCCGGGTGGAGCGCCAGGTAGTTCTGATGGTAGTCCTCGGCGCGGTAGAACGCGGGCAGCGGCGTGACGACCGTCGCGACCGGGCGCCCGAACACGTGCGCGGCGTCGAGCTGTGCGATGTAGGCCTTGGCCACCTGCATCTGCGCGTCGTTGCGCGTGAAGATCGCCGACCGGTATTGCGGACCGACGTCGGGGCCCTGCCGGTTGAGCTCGGTCGGGTCGTGCGCCACGGAGAAGAAAACCTGCAGCAACTGGCCGTACGACACCTGCGACGGATCGTAGGTCACCTGCACCGATTCGGCGTGACCCGTCCGGCCGCTGCCGACGATCTCGTAGTGAGCGGTGGCAGCATCTCCGCCGGCGTAGCCGGAGACGGCGCTCTTCACGCCGCGGACATGGCGGAACACCGCTTCGACCCCCCAGAAGCAGCCCCCGGCAAAGACCGCGGTGTCGGTGGCAAGCGCCTTCGAAGCGGGCGGATCGAGCTTCGGCGGCGGGATCGCGACGCCTTCCTCCGCCCGTACCGGCAGTGCGCAGACCATCGCGACCAGGGCCAGCGGGATCGCCACACGGGCGAATGATTCATGCGGATTCAAACGGACCTCCTTCGGAGCGCGACGGCGCTCCCGCGCAGATTGAGTCGGGCAGGCCCGCCGAACCTTACGACAGGCAACGCGACCTCTCCATGATACGACGAGGTCGGCCCCCGCCCCGGCTTGCCGAATCGCTATATACCGTCGTATATTGCGAGACGCCTGCCCAGAAAGATCCGGATGACTCCTCGCCGCCGGGCGCGCCTGGCGCTCCTGTTAGCCGCGTGCCTGCTTACGGGCGCGCTCGTGCCGGCGTCCGCGCTCGCCGCCGAGGTCAGGGTCTTCGCGGCCGCCAGCCTCAAGGATGCGATGGACGCGCAGGCGAAAGCCTTCGAAGCACGCAGCGGCGACCGGGTCGTGGTGAGCTACGCGGCCAGCAATGCGCTGGCGCGCCAGATCGAGAACGGCGCGACGGTCGATGTCTTCGTGTCGGCCGATCTCGACTGGATGGATCGTCTCGACCAGGAGCGCTTCATCGTCACCGGATCGCGTGCGAACCTGCTCGGCAACACGCTCGTGCTCATCGCGCCGGCGGCGAGCCTGGCCACGCTGAAGATCGCACCGGGGTTCGCGCTCGCACCTGCGCTTCGCGACGACAAGCTCGCCATGGCCAATCCCGACAGTGTCCCCGCGGGCAAGTACGGCAAGGCGGCGCTGGTGGCGCTCGGCGTGTGGCCGGAGGTCGCGTCGAAAGTGGCCCGGGCCGAGAACGTCCGCGCCGCCCTTGCGCTGGTGTCGCGCGGCGAGGCGCCGTACGGCATCGTGTACGCGACCGATGCCGCAGCGGACCCATCGGTTCGCGTCGTCGACCGCTTTCCCGCCGGCAGCTATCCGCCGATCGTGTATCCGGCCGCACTGGTGGCATCGAGCCGCTCGGCGGCCGCGCGCATGCTGCTCGACTATCTCCAGTCGCCCGCGGCGCGTCCGGTCTGGGAACAATACGGCTTCGCCGTCGCGCCCTGACCGATGACCGGCCTGACCGCCGAGGAGCTCGGCATCGTTGCGCTGAGCCTGCGCGTCGCCGTCCTCAGCGTCCTCCTGAGCCTTCCGCTCGCGGTCATCGTCGCCTACGTGCTGGCGCGCGCCGAGTTTCCCGGCAAGATGCTCGTCGACGCCGCCGTGCATCTCCCCCTCGTCGTGCCGCCGGTCGTGGTCGGCTTCGCGCTGCTCGTCGTGTTCGGAAAGCGCGGACCCGTCGGCAGCTGGCTGAACGACTGGTTCGGCATCGTGTTCGCGTTCCGCTGGACGGGTGCGGCGCTCGCCGCGGCCGTCATGGGCTTCCCGCTGATGGTGCGCGCCATTCGCCTCTCGCTGGACAGCATGGACCGCCGCCTCGAGACGGCGGCGAAGACGCTCGGCGGCTCGGCGCTCTGGGTGTTCGCGTCGATCACGCTGCCGCTGGCGCTGCCCGGCATCGTCACGGGCGTGCTGCTCTCGTTCGCACGGTCGCTGGGCGAGTTCGGCGCGACCATCACCTTCGTCTCGAACATTCCCGGCGAGACGGAAACGCTGCCGCTGGCGATCTACGCGTTCACCCAGGTGCCCGGCGGCGATGCCCAGGCGCTGCGCCTCAGCCTGCTTTCCGTCGCGCTGTCGGTGGCGGCGCTCGTCGCATCCGAATGGACGACGCGCCGCGCCAACCGGCGCCTTGCGCGATGATCGACGTCGACATCGAGCAGACGCGCGGCGATTTCACGTTGCGCGTGAAGTTCGTCACCGACGCCGCGGTGGTCGGCCTGTTCGGGCGCTCGGGCGCCGGCAAGACCAGCCTCGTCGACGCGATCGCCGGCGTGACCCGTCCGCAGCGCGGCCATGTCCACGTCGGCGGCGCGACGCTGTTCGACAGCGCGGCGCGCGTCGACGTGCCGCTGCGCGAGCGGCGCGTCGGCTACGTGTTCCAGGATCCGCTGCTGTTCCCCCACCTTTCGGTGGACGCCAACCTGCGCTACGGCCTGCGCCTGCGCAGCGCTGCCGCCCGCTACATCGAGCCCGACCGCGTCGTCGACGTGCTGGGCCTGCGCGCGCTCCTCGATCGCCGCCCGGCCACGCTGTCCGGCGGCGAGCGGCAGCGCGTCGCCATCGGCCGCGCGCTGCTCGCGCAGCCGCGCCTCCTCCTGCTCGACGAGCCGCTCGCCTCGCTCGACGTGCCGCGCAAATCCGAGATCCTCGATTACGTCGAGCGCCTGCGCGACGAATTTCGCGTGCCGATCGTCTACGTGAGCCATTCGGTACCCGAAATCACGCGCCTGGCGGACACGGTCGTGATCCTGTCCGAAGGTCGCTGCCTCGCGACGGGCGACGTCGACGAGGTCATGGGGCGCCTCGACTTGAAGCCGCACACCGGGCGCTACGAGGCCGGCTCGGTCATCGAGACGACGGTCGTTGCGCACGACGCGCGCTTCGAGCTGACCACGCTGCGCTTTTCGGGCGGGGAGCTGGTCGTGCCGCGGGTCGACGCCGCGCCGGGCGAGCGCGTGCGCGCGCGCGTGCGCGCCCGCGACGTCTCTCTTGCAACCAGACAGCCCGAGGACGTCAGCGTCCTCAACGTCCTGCGCGCGCGCGTCGCCGCGATCGCCGGGGAGACGGGCCCCGTCATCGAGCTGGCGCTTGCCGTCGGCGACGCAACGCTGCGCGCGCGCATCACCCGGCGCTCGTGCGTTCAGCTCGGGCTGACGGAGGGTCGGGAGGTGTTCGCGATGATCAAGGCCGTGTCGTTCGATCACCGCAGCACCGGGTACGCCTGACGCGGCCCACGGCGAATCGCGGCCGCACGCGCCTGGGGCTGCGCACGGGCGTCATTCGATGCGCTTGAGGCGGATCCGATAGTCGTCGCCGCGCGCGACGTACGCGTCGACGTTGCGCCCCAGCGCAGCGAGCTCCTCCTCGCGCAGTTCGCGCACCAGCCGCGCCGGTGCGCCGACGATCAGCGACCGATCGGGAAAGACCTTGCCCTCGGTGACGATCGCGCCGATGCCGACGATGCACTGCCGGCCGATCACCGCCTTGTTGTAGATGACCGCGCCGATGCCGATCAGCGTGCCGTCGCCGATCGTGCAGCCGTGAAGCATCGCCTGGTGCCCGATCGTCACGTCGCGGCCGATCTTCATCGGCACCCCGGGATCGACGTGCAGCACCGCGCCGTCCTGGATGTTGCTGTTGTCGCCGACCTCGATCGTGTCGTCGTCGCCGCGAAGCACCGCGCCGAACCAGACGGACGCGCGTTCGCCGAGGCGGACACGGCCGATGACCGTGGCGCCGTCGGCCACGTAGGCGGACGGCGCCACCGCCGGCACGTGCGGACCCAGCTGGTAGATCGGCATCAGCCCCCTCCCCCCAGGCCGGAGATCATCGTCCAGATCGCGAAGATCCCGATGCCGAGCAGCACGATGGCCGTCAGCAACGTGAACGACACCGGGTACTGGCTCTCCGCGTGAATCAGCCCGGCAGCCTTGAGCCGGTCGCGCTCGCGCCGCAATTCGATCATGAACAGCACGTGGTAGGCGATCCCGACCACCAGCATGCCGATGCCCAGGAAGACGAGCAGCTCGCCCAGCGTCCGCGCGGCGCCGCTGCTCCGCGGCAGTACGCTCGCCTGTTCCAGCTTCTGGAAAACCTGAAAGATCGTGAAGCCGAAGCCGATCAGCGACAGCGACGTGCGGATGACCGACATCAGCGTGCGATCGGCGCTCATGCGCGTGCGCTGGAAGGACATGCCCGTGCGGCGCGACGACAGCTCGACGGAGATGCGCTCGGGATCGGACTGACCGGTGACCTTGGGCAGCCTTGCGTCGTCGGTGGCCATGCCTACCTCGATTGATCGGTATCCGAACGCCACGTTCACGCCGGTCAGACCGGACCACCGCGCGCCGTCGTCGTCGAACGGCGCGATGATCCGCGCGCGACCGGGGAAAACAGCGAATGCGTGAATTATAAGCAGCGATGAACCGGAAGGATCTGCGCGTTCGACTCCATGACCGTGCCGGCAAGCCCGAACACGCGAAGTCGCGCACTCTGTCGGCGCGCCGCCGAGGGGCGGCGGGCCGAGGGGCGCGACCTGCCGCTCGAATTCTCGCTGGCAGGACCGCGCCTGCCGTTCGGTGTCGGTCGCGCGCCGCGGCCGGGGCCGGCGACGCCTCGGCGGCGGCTACCCGCCGCGCGGGAGTCGTGGGCTTCTCGCCCCCGGTGAAAACCTCGGCGCTGTCCCCGTTGGGCCAAGGCCGACGCCGCGCGTCCCGCGCCGACCGGTGCCGGGAAGCGCTAGCCCTCGTGACCGCGCCGCACCGGCCGAGGGGCGCGGCAGCGCCGCGGGCATGCGGCCCCGCCCGGTCGCGCCGCCCGCCGCCGTCGATCCGTCGAGCGGGGGCGAGCCAATACAGCCGCTTACGCGCCGGTATTGCAGCGACTTCTTCGCCCCGGTCCGGAGGCGCCCGAGGCGCAGCTTTTGACATCCGGTGCAACTGTGCGATACAACGCGCCAGATTCGGAATCGCGGCACCGATCTTGCTATCGATTCCGCCGTACGGACCGAACAGCAGAAGGGGGGAATCCATGGCGACTGCCCAACCACGCCCGACATCGGCCACCGGCGTCGTGTCCGAGCTCGCGTTCGCGCGGGCGCAGCGCAACACGGTGCTGATCGTCGACGACCTCTTCTCCAGCCGCCTGCTGCTGGCGGAGATCGTGCGCCAGATCGACGGCAAGCTCAATCTCGAGCTGTTCGACACGCCGAGCCGCGCGCTCGAATTCGCGCGGCACAACCGCGTGGACATCATTCTCACCGATTACAAGCTACCCGAATTCGACGGCATCGAGCTCGTCAAGCAGCTGCGCGCGCTTCCCCATTGCGTCGACGTGCCCATCGTCGTGATCACCGTCGTCGACGACCGCAAGATCCGCTACGACGCCCTCGAGGCGGGCGCCACCGACTTCCTGATCAAGCCGCTCGACGACCACGAGACGCGCGCGCGCTGCGCCAACCTGCTCGAGCTGCGTCGCCACAAGATCGTGCTGTCCGACCAGGCCCGCGTGCTGCAGTACCAGGTCGACAAGTCGGTCGCGGAGATCCACGAGCGCGAGCTCGAGACGCTGTCCAAGCTCGCGAAAGCGGGCGAGTTTCGCGACAAGACGACCGGCAACCACCTGATGCGGATGGCGAAGTATTCCGCGCTCACCGGACAGAACCTCGGCCTGGGCGCCGAGACCGTCCACGTGCTCGAGGTGGCCGCGCCGATGCACGACATCGGCAAGATCGGCATCCCGGATTCGGTGCTGCTCAAGGAGGGTCCGCTGAACGCGAGCGAGCAGGACCTCATGCGCACGCATCCGCGGATCGGGTACGACATCCTGAAGGGCAGCCCGTCGAAGTACCTGTCGATGGGCGCGATCATCGCCCTTGGCCATCACGAGAAGTTCGACGGCTCGGGCTACCCCAACGGGCTGCACGCGGAGGATATTCCGCTGGTGGCGCGCATCGTCGCGGTGGCCGACGTGTTCGACGCACTCGTGTCCGAGCGCCCGTACAAGCGGGCGTGGCCGCTCGAGGAGGCGATCGATCACATGAAGTCGCAGCGCGGCCGCCATTTCGATCCGCGCGCCGTCGACGCGTTCCTGGCGGACCGCAGCCGCATCCAGGCGATCCTCGACGAATTCGGCGACTGACGCCGCGCCCGCCGTTCCCGCCGACGCCGCGAGAGGGCGACCGCCCGCGCGGCGTTTGTTATAGTCGGGCGGGTAATCGCGGCGATGGCAGCTCCGACCTCAAGCGCAATCGAAGGCGCGCAACTCTCGCTCTGGTGGGGGCTCCCGTTCGCGGGCCTCTTGCTGTCGATCGCGATCGCTCCGCTCGTCGCGCCGAAACTCTGGCACGCGCACTACGGGAAGGTCTCCGCCGCGTGGGCGCTTGCGCTGCCCTGCCGTTTGCGTCGTGCTTCGGGGCATCGGCGCGCGCTCCACCAGGTCGTCCATGCGCTGCTGCTCGAGTACCTCCCGTTCATAGCCATCCTGTTCGCGCTGTTCACGATCGCCGGCGGCATCTGCCTGCGCGGCACGCTCGCGCGGCACGCCCGCGCTGCAACACGGCCCTGCTCGCGCTGGGCGCCTCGCTCGCCAGCGTGATGGGCACGACCGGCGCCTCGATGCTGCTGATCCGGCCCCTGCTCACGGCGAACGAGGGTCGCCGCCACCGCGCGCACGCCGTCGTGTTCTTCATCCTTCTGGTCGGCAACGTCGGCGGCGCGCTCTCGCCGCTCGGCGATCCGCCGCTGTTCATCGGCTTTCTCAAGGGCGTCGACTTCTTCTGGACGACGCGCGCGCTGCTGTGGCCGACGGTCGCGCTCGTCGTGGTGCTGCTGGCGATCTTCTACGTCGTCGACGTGGTGCTGTTCCGGCGCGAGCCCGGGTGGCTGACGAGCGATCACGACCGGGTTCGCCTGGGCCTGGAAGGCAGCGCGAACTTCCTCCTGCTCGCTGCGGTCATCGGTACCGTGCTGATGTCCGGGCTGTGGCGACCCGGCGTCACGCTGGACGTGCTGGGCACGCCGCTCGCGCTGCAGAACGTCGTACGGGATGTCCTGCTGGTCAGCCTTGCGCTTGCGTCGCTCGCGCTCACCGCCAGGGAGATCCGCGCGCACAACGCCTTCCACTGGGAGCCCATCGTCGAGGTGGCGAAGATCTTCGCGGGAATCTTCGTCACCATCATCCCGGTGCTCGCGATTCTCGCCGCCGGGCGCGACGGGGCACTCGGCTGGCTTTCCGCATTCCTGATCGGCGCCGGCGGCCAGGTCGACAACGCGGCCCTCTTCTGGGTCACGGGATTCCTGTCGGCGTTCCTCGACAACGCCCCGACGTACCTCGTGTTCTTCAACCTCGCCGGCGGCGACGCGGAGGCGCTGATGGGCCCGCGTGCCGAAACGCTCCTTGCGATCTCGATGGCAGCCGTGTATTTCGGTGCGATCAGCTACGTCGGGAACGCGCCCAATTTCATGATCAAGGCCATCGCCGAGGACCGCGGCGTCGCGATGCCGAGCTTCTTCGCGTATCTGGGCTGGGCGGCGCTGCTGATGACGCCGCTCCTGCTCGCCGTCGCCTACATCTCGTTCTGAGGCACCGCTGCCATGACCCAACGCTACACCTCCGCCTTGATCGTGGGCGCCGGCGCCGGCCTCGGCGCAGCGCTCGCGCGCCGGCTGGCTGCCGCAAGGATGCGCGTCACGCTGGCGGCGCGCGAGCCCGGCAAGCTGGCGTCGCTGTGCGCCGAGACCGGCGCCACGCGCGCTCGCCTGCGATGCGCAGGACGAGGCGCAGGTCGAACGCCTGTTCGCTGCGCTGGATCATGCGGGTGCGCCCGACGTCGTCATCTACAACGCCAGCGCGCGCACGCGCGGGCCCCTGATCACGCTGGCGGCGGAGGACGTCCGCCGCGCAATCATGGTCAGTGCCTTCGGCGCGTTCCTGGTGGCGCAGCGCGCAGTGGCGAGGATGCTGCCGAAGGGCTTCGGCGCGATCCTGTTCACGGGCGCGTCCGCGAGCGTCAAGGGCTACCCTGAATCGGCGCCCTTCGCGATGGGCAAGTTCGCGCTGCGCGGACTCGCGCAGAGCATGGCCCGCGAGCTCGCGCCGCAGGGAATCCACGTCGCCCACTTCGTGATCGACGGCGCGATACGGCGCGCGGACGCCGACCCGCCGGTTCCGCCGGATTCGAAGCTCGACCCGGACGCCATCGCCAGCACCTATCTGCACGTCCTCGAGCAGCCGCGCAGCGCATGGACCTCCGAGGTCGAGCTGCGGCCGTGGGTCGAGCGATTCTAGCCGCACGATGTCGATCCCTGTCCTCCTCGTCTCGACTGCGACGCGCTGGCTCGGCACCGCGCGCGTGCCGTCGGCGCTCGCCCAGGCAGGCTTCACGGTGGCGTTGCTGACCCCGCGCAATTCGCTCGCGGAGAAGAGTCGTCACGTTGCGAAGCTGGGCTACCTGCCCGAAAACGCCACGATAGACCAGTGGGTGGCGGCGTTCGCCGGCGCCGTCAAGGCAACGCTGCCGCGCATCGTCATCCCCTGCGACGACATGGCGTTCCGCCTGCTGGCCATGCTGGTGCGCACGCCGCCGGCCCGCCTGCAGCCGGCCCTTCAGTGGCAACTCGCCGCGCTCATAAGGGAGTCGCTCGGCGATCCGGCGTACTACGACGTCAGCGTCGACAAGACGCGGCTGCCGCAGGCGGCCGGGCAGCTCGGCGTCGCGGTGCCCCCCTACGCGATCGTGAGCGAGCCTGCGCAATGCATGTCGTTCATCGAGGCGCATGGCTATCCTGTCCTGCTGAAGCGTGCGCACGGATTCGCGGGGGAAGGCATCGCCATCTGCGCGGATCGCGATCAGCTGACCGGCGCGTTCGCGCGATTCGCGGCGCCGGAGGCGCTGGATCTCGACGCCGCCGCGACGCCGCGGCTGCTGCTGCAGAAGCGCATTCCGGGCAAGGTGCAGTACTACCTCGCGACGGCCCGGCAAGGCGAACTGCTCGCCGGACTGGCCGGGGAGAAAGTCCTCGCCAACCCCGAGCCCACCGGCCCGCCGACCGTGCTGCGCTACTTTCGCGCCCCGCGGCTTCGCGCGATCACCGCCACGCTGGCGAAAGGCTTCGGCATCAGCGGCCACTTCTTCGTCGAATTCATCGTTCGCGAGGACGACGGCGAGCCCGTCGTGCTAGAGATCAACCGGCGTGTCACGCCGTCGAGCCATCGGGGGCGCGCGCGCAACGTCGATCACTGGGCCGCGCTTCATGCGAGCCTGACGGGAACGACCCCGACGACGCGGACCGACCTCGACGAGGGTGAGGAAGGACTCGGCGTGCGATTTCCCGAGGAGTGGCTGCGCGATCCGCAAAGCCCCTATCTGCGCGAATATCCGGTCGACGTTCCCTGGGACGAGCCCGAATTGATCGAGGCGCTCCTGGCGCTGCGCCACGTGCGCTGAAGCGCCGCAGCCGGCGATCGCCGGCACGGTGGCCGCGCGTGCGCGCCCCTTCAGTCGCTGCGAAGCCCTGCGCTGCGCGCCACCGCGCGCCACTTCGGCACGTCCGCCTTGATGTCGGCCTGGAACTGCGCGGGCGCCGTGCCGTCGACCCGCAGGCCGAGGCCGGCCAGCTTCTCGCGGACCTCCGGCAGACGCAGGATCGCCGCGAACTCGCGATCGAGTCGCGCGACTACAGCGGGCGGCGTTCCGGCCGGCGCCAGCGCGCCGCTCCACGTCGACACGTCGAAGCCCGGAAAGCCCTGTTCGGCGACGGTGGCGACATCGGGCCAGCGCGCGTTGCGCTCGCGGGTGGTCACCGCGACGATGCGAAGCTGGCCGCTCTTCACCAGCGCATCGACGGTGCCGGAGAACGTGAACATCACGGGCACCTCGCCGGCGAGCACGTCCTTCAGCGCTGCGTTGGTGTTCGCGTACGGCACGTGCAGCATCTCGACGCCGGCGCGCTGGGTGAGCATGGCGGCGGCGAGATGGGGCGTCGTGCCCACGCCGGATGTCGCATACGCGACGCGCCCGGGATTTTCGCGGGCCAGCGCGACGAGCTCGGCGAGCGAGCTCACCTTCGTGGACGCGTTGACGACGATCAGGATCGGTGCGTCGGTCCAGCGCGTGACCGGCACGAACGAACTGACCGGATCGACGGCGTGCGGTGCGTTGATCGCGGGCAGCGTGGTCAGGAAGACGCCGCCGACGAGCAGCGTATGACCGTCGGGCGGCGCCTTGGCAACGAGGTCCGCCGCGATGGTTCCCGAGGCCCCGGGGTGGTCCTCGACCACCACCGGCTGACCGACACGCTCGGCGAGCTTGTCGCCGACGAGCCGCGCGACGATGTCGACCCAGGTGCCGCCGGCAAAAGGCACGACGATGCGAATCGGATGGTCCGGATACGGCTCGGCCGCGGACGCCGCGGCCATCGCGGCCGTTACCGCCGCCGCCGCGGTTGCCAGCGCGATCGGACGCGCCATGGAGCGAACCCACCGCCGCATCCGCTCCGTCGCGCGACCAGCGCGCCAATGCAGCCTTGCCTGCATCACAGTATCCCCCTCAGCGCGAGCATTGCCTCGAGCAGCTCCGGCTCGTCCCACGGCACGTCGACCGGACGCTCCCGCAGCCAGTGGCTCTCCGGATCGCGCAGCCATTCGGCGGGGAAGTGTACGCACAGATGCTCCTCGCCGACGTCGAGATCGGCGCGGGTGGCCGGCGGCGTGCCGGTGACGGCGGCGAACAGCGCCACCCCGGGATCGACGTTCATCGCCGTGCCGCGGTGCGTGCCATGCGTCATGCGGCGGTTGAGCTCGAGGAGATAGGCCTCGCCCGTTCGCTCGTGGAGGCAGAATTCGGGCGCGAAGATGCCGGTCATCCCGAAGCCCTGCGCCAGCCGCGCCGAGAAATCGCGCAGCCCGTCGGAGCGGAAGTAGCGCGATACCGTCGAGGGCCCCTTGGGCTCGCCGGCCATCTTCTCCACCGCCATGCCCGAAATGAGCGCGCCCTTCCACGCGACAACCGCGTAGTACTGAATGCGCCCGGGCACATGCGCCTGGACGAGGAGCGGTCCGTTCGGCGCGTCGGCGATCCCGGTGGGGTCCGGCCGCCGCAGCGTCTCGAACGCCTGGACGAGCGCGCCCGCATCCGCGCAGATCTCGACGCCGGCGCCCGCGGTCGAGTGTCCGCGCTTCACGACCACCGGGAAGCCGTGGCGCTGCGCGAATGCCTGCGCGTCGTCCTGCGCGTCGGTCACGAGGTAGGGCGGCACGCGCACGCCGAGCGCCTCCGCCGCGGGCGAGAGCTGCGTCTTGTCGACGCTGCGGCGGAAAAACGCGGGCGCGCCGACCGACTCCGTGATGAGCGCGGAAAGCTCGCGCTGCAGCGCCGGCTGCAGGAACCTCGGCGGCGAATAGACGAGCATCTGCAGCAGCCGGAACGACGTGTCGTCGCAGGGCAGCAGCAGCGGCGCGCCCGTGGCCCGCACGGTTGCCGCGAACGCATGCACCCACTGCTCCACGTTCGCGCTGTCGGGGAGATGCCCGATCTTCGACACGTACCCGCTCTTCTCCGCCAGCGACCCGCGCGGCGCCAGCAAGGTGACGTCGAAGCCGGCCAGCGCGAGGCAACGCGGCATCCGCGCCTGCGCGAACCAGTGCGTGGCGGTGGAAAGCAGCAGGACCGACGGACGGGTCATTGGGCTGCCCTGCGCGCGTCGCGCTTCGGCGGAGCCGTGCCCGGGTCCGGCGCACCCGTGTTTGCCGCGGGCTCTGCCTGGATCAGCGCAAGGCCGGAGGGCATCGGCTCGACGTCGATCATGCGAAAGCCGGCGTCCGCGAGCAGCGTTTCGTACGCGCCCGCGGTGCGCTCCCGTCCGCCCGTCATCACCAGCATGGCGAGATCGGCCAGCGCGGCGGTCTGCGCGGGCGGCGAGACGTCGAAGCGCTCGGGCAGAAGGCGCTCGATCACCAGCAGGCGGCCGCCGGGCGCGATCGCGTGCCGGCAGTTCTGAAGCACGTCCCGGGCGGGCGCATCGTCCCAGTCGTGCAGGAAGCGGCAAAGGAGATAGCCGTCCGCATTCGACGGTACCGCCGTGAACGCGTCGCCGGCCACCACCTCGCAGCGGTCCGCGAGACCCGCGTCGTGCACGCGCAACCGGGCGCCGGCGGCGACGTCGGGCCGCTCGAGCAGGATCCCGCGAAGCGCAGGATGGCGTTGCAGCAGCCCGATCAGCACGCTGGCGTCGCCGCCCCCGACATCGACGAGCTGTCGCGCGCGTGCGAACGCCGGATGCGCCAGCAGATTCTCGTCGAAGCCCGTCGCGAGCGCGGCCATCGCTTCGTCGAAGGCCCTGCCGCGCTCCGGCGCCTGTTGGCGGAACGCCCAGACGTTCATGCCGTAGAGGTGGTCGAACGCCACCTTGCCGTGCCTCACCGCGAACTCGAGCTCACCCCATGCGGCATAGTGCTCGCCGCCGAGCGCCGCTTCGGCCCACGCGCGCAGGGAACGCGCCGCGCCGTCGTCGAGCGTCGCGCCCAGCGGCGTCAGCGCGAAGCGGCCGTCGTCGCGTTGCGCGAGGACCCCGAGGCTCGCCAGCGCGCGCAGGAGGCGCTCGAGCGAGGGTCCGTGCGTCAACGTGGCGGCGGCGAGCGCCGGAACGTCCATCGGCCCCTCTCGCAGCGCGTTGGCCAGCCGCAGGCGCGCGGCGACGTGGATGACGCGCGAGGCGCGAAAGCCGGCGATGAGCCCCAGCATGTCGTCGTGATGCGTCAACCGAGCACCAGCAGATGCAGCCTGAACGGGCCGTGGGCGCCCAGAACGATCGTCTGCTCGATGTCGCCGGTCCGCGAGGGCCCGGAGATCAGGTTGACGGCGCGCGGCAGCGCGCCCTTCTCGCGCCGAAGCAGCGCGAACGCCTCCTCCATGCCGGCGACGATGCGGTCCGCACGCACGACGGCCACGTGCGTATCGGGCAGCAGCGCGAGACCCGTGGGCGTATCGGCGCCGGAGGTAAGCACCAGTGTGCCGGTTTCCGCGATGGCGCAGAAGCAGCCCGTGATGGCGAGGCGATCGTGACCGGACGTGGGGCGCGGCTCGATCCGCAGGCCGCAGCTTCGCCAGTCGAGCAGCGCGAGCTCGGGCCAGCAGACGCCCTCGCGCGATTTCTGTGCTGCGATCTCCTCGGGCAGATCGAGCGCATCGATGTAGCGGGCCACCGCCACCGGTATGTCCTCCGGCGCGTCGATGCGCTCCACCGTGCTCGCCAGGTCGACGGCGCGCTCCATGAAGCGCTGGACGAGGCTGCCGGCAATCGCCGGACGCGGCCCCTGCCCGTGCGCGGCGATGTACGCCTCCGCCCGCGCGCGCGCGTCGGGCGCCGGCGCGTCGCGTCGAAGCGCCGTGCGCACGCGGGCGAGGATCGCGTCCCGCGCGGCGCCGTTCGAGGCGAAGCCCACGCTCGGCGACCCGCGGCGCTACTTGATGTTGCGGCGGACGAAGTCGGCCAGGCGCTGCACGCCCTTCTCGATCGCCTCGTTGGATGCCGCATACGAGAAGCGGATGTGCTGGCCTTCGCCGGGCACGCGGCGGCCGAAGTGGATGTCGGCGAGCACCGCGACCCCGGCGTCGTCCAGCAGCCGCTTGCGGAACGCCTCGGAATCGCTGCAGCCGGTCATCCTGCAGGCCTCGGTGACGTTCGGCCACGCATAGAACGCGCCGCCGGGAGCTTGCGCAGTCCACCCCCGGCACCTCGTTCAGCAGCCGCACGATGAGGTCGCGCCGCTCGAGGAACGATCGCCGCATCCGCGTCGGCATGCATCCTGCGGGCCGGTGATCGCCTCGACCGCGGCCCATTGCGAGATCTGCGACGCGCAGGATTCGGTGTTGGTGATCCAGCGCGTGAACACCGGCGCGAGCGCGCGGTTGGCGACGTAGCCGATGCGCCAGCCGGTCATCGCCCAGGTCTTGGACGCGCCGTCGCAGATGATCGTGCGCTCCTGCATGCCCGCGCGCGTCGCCGAGCGATTCGAACGCGGCCGTCGTAGACGAGCCGCGAGTAGATTTCGTCGGCGAATACCCAGACCTGCGGATGCCGGCGAGGATCTCGGCGATGGCGTCGAGGTCCGCGCGCCGAGAATGCCGCCGGTCGGATTCTGCGGCGTGTTGAGGATCAGCAGCCGCGTCTTCGGCGTGATCTTCGCTTCGAGCTCGGCCGGGTCGAAGGCGAAATCGCGCGCCTCGCGCAGGTAGATCGGCACCGGCACCGCGCCGTTGGCGAGGATCTGCGACTCGTAGATCGGAAATCCGGGCACCGGATAGATCACCTCGTCGCCGACGCCGTAGTCGGTGACCGAGGCGATCGTGTAGGCGATGAAGGGCTTGGCGCCGGCGCCGACGACGACGTCCTCGGGGCGGATGTCGAGGCCGCGCCGCGCGCCGAGATCCTGCGCAGCCGCCGCGCGCAGCTCGTCGATGCCGGCCGACGGCGTGTAGCCGTGCTTGCCGCCCCGGATCGCCGCAATGGCGGCGTCCTGGATGTTGCTCGGGCGTCGGAAAGTCGGGCTGGCCGATGCAGAACGAGATGATGTCCTTGCCCGCGCGCGCGAGCGCGTTCACCTCGGCGAGGACGACGAAGGCGTTCTCGGTGCCGAGCGATTCGCGCGCGGCGGGAAAATGGGGACCGCGGAACGGTGCGGCCGGAGGCGTGTGCGGCTGCGCTCGTCGGACTGCGGCAGTTCCTGCGTTGCCCGCGTCGATAGAGCTCGCGGAACGTGCGCCCGGCCGGCGCCGGCATGTCGCGCGTCCTGCGGTCCAGCCGCCGGCGAGCGGCAGCCTGCGGATCATGCCGTTGCGATCGCGCGCGAGGCGCGCAGCACCCGCACGCCGATGCGCGTCGCCGACGCCGTAGAGCAGCGGGCGGCGGGCGAGCCAGCCCACAGCCCTTCAGTCCGGCGCGCTCGTCCAGGGCGCAGGTTCCGCTCGAATTCCTTTTCGCGCAGCTTGCGCTGCAGATCCGGCAGCGGGATCTTCACCGGGCACACGACGCCGCACTGATTGCACAGCGTCGACGCCTACGGCAGGTCGAGCGCGTTCTCGAGCCCGACGTACATCGGCGTGAGGATCGAGCCGATCGGGCCGGGATAGACCCAGCCGTAGGCGTGGCCGCCCGACGTTCTGGTACACCGGGCAGTGGTTCATGCAGGCGCCGCAGCGGATGCAGCGCAGCGCCTCGCGCACGTCGCTCGCGAGCACCGCCGTGCGCCCGCGTCGACGAGATGAAGTACATGTGCTCCGCGCCTTGGAAGTCGCCGCTGCCCTTCGTGCCGGTGAGCACGTCGACGTAGTTGGAGATCGACTGGCCGGTCGGCCGAGCGCGGCAGCAGCCGCATCAGCGTGGCGACGTCCTCCAGCGTCGGCACGATCTTCTCGATGCCGGAAATCGCGACGTGGACGCTGCGGCAGCGTCGTCGCCAGCGTCGCGTTGCCCTCGTTGGTCACGAGCACGACGGAGCCGGATCTCGGCCACGAAGAAGTTGCCGCCGGAAATGCCCATGTCCGCCGTCAGGTAGTGCTCGCGCAGCACGCCGCGCGCCTCGAGGCAGAGCTCGTCGATGTCCGTCCTTGCGCGGCGTGCCGTGGCTTGCGTGGAACAGGTCGGCGACCTCGTCCCGGGACTTGTGCAGCGCCGGGCCGATGATGTGCGACGGCGGCTCGTAGTCGTTGATCTGCAGGATGTACTCGCCCAGGTCGGTCTCGACCACGCTGAGGCCCGCCGCCTCGATCGCATGGTCCAGCGCGGACTCCTCGGACACCATCGACTTCGACTTGATGATCTTGCGCACCGCGTGGCGGCCGCGATCTCGAGCACCAGCGCGTTGACGTCGGCCGGCGTTTGCGCGTAGAGCACGGTCGCGCCCCGCGCCCGGGCGTTCTCCTCGAACAGCGTCGAGCCAGATGTCGAGGTCGTCGAGCGCGCGCTGGCGCAGCGCCGCGCGGCTTCGCGCGTGCCTTCGAAGTCGTCGAGCTCGGCGATCGCGTGGCGGCGGGCGGGACGAACTTGCCCTGGAACTTGGCAGGTTCGCCTGGAGCCTGGCGTCTGCGAGGCTTCGCGATGCGCGCGCTCCTTGAAGTGCATCGAGGCGACCTGCATCTCAGCCTTCCGTCGCGCTCTGCGCGCACGGCGAGCCGCGGCGCCGAAGACAGCGCACGAAGCGGGCGCCTGGCGCGTCATCCGGCCTCGCCGGCCAGCACCTCGGCGACGTGCAGCACTCGCGTGCGCGCGTCGCCGCGCCGGCGCAGCCGGCCCTCGATGTTCAGCATGCAGCCGAGATCGCCGAGAACGACGGCGTCCACGCCGCTCGCCTGGACGATTGCTGGCACTTGTTGTCTGCCATCCGCGCGGAGATCTCGCCGAACTTGATCGCGAACGTACCGCCGAAGCCGCAGCACGTCTCGCAATCCGCCATCTCTGCGCAGCTCGACGCCCGGCATCTCCGCGAGCAGCTTGCGTGGCTGCGCCTTGACGCCCATTTCGCGCAGGCCGGCGCACGAATCGTGATACGTGATCCGTGCCGACGAACGAGCCCGGCACGCGCTCCATCGCGAGCACGTTGACGAGGAAATCGGTGAGCTCGAACGTGCGTCCCGCGAGCGCAGCCGCCTGCGCCGACCGCCGCGGCATCGTCCGCGAACAGGTCGGCATAGTGCGTGCGGATCATCCCGCTGCACGAGCCCGACGGCGCCACGAGGTAGTCGCACGCCTCGAACTCCTCGATCAGCTTGCGCGCGAGCGCCGTCGCGTCGGCGCGGTCGCCGCTGTTGTACGCGGGCTGGCCGCAGCACGTCTGCGTCGGGCGGCACGAACACCTCGGCACCGCCCGCCTCGAGCAGCCGGAGCGCGGCGAACCCGACCGAAGGCCGCATCAGGTCGACGAGGCAGGTGACGAAGAAGCCGACGCGCATGGAACGCCTTACGGGTTGGGCAGGAATGTTAGCACGCGGAAGCGGCGGTTTTCCGCGGCGCGCGCGACCCCGGCCTACAGGAAGTGCGACGCCTGCAGCGCGAGGACGCAGAGCCCCATCAGGCTCTGCGGCAGGATGCCGAGGACCAGCAGCAGCACGCCATTGGTGGAGAGCAGCGATGCGCGTGTCGCCGCGCGCGTCGAGCGGCGAGCGATCGAGCGGCTCGTCGAAGTACATCAGCTTGACGACGCGCAGGTAGTAGAACGCGCCGACCAGCGAAGCGACGACGGCGACCACGGCGAGCCGACGTACCCCCGCGTTGACCGCCGCCTCGATCACCGAGAGCTTCGCGTAGAAGCCGACCGTCGGCGGCAGGCCGGCCAGCGAGAACATCACGAGCAGCATGATGAACGCCCACCACGGCGCGCCGCTGGTTCAGGCCCTTGAAGTCGTCGAGGAGCTCGCACTCGAAGCCCTCGCGCGACAGCAGCATGACCATGCCGAAGGAGGCCAGGCTGGTCAGCACGTACGTGATCGTGTAGAACATCGCCGCCGAGAAGCCGTTCAGCGATCGGCCGTAAGGAAGCCGAGCAGCATGAAGCCCATGTTCGCGATCGTCGAGTAGGCGAGCATGCGCTTGAGGTTCGACTGCGCGATGGCGATGAGGTTGCCCAGCACCATCGACAGGACGCGAGAGCACGATGAGCATTCCCTGCCAGTCGAACGCCGTGCCCTGCAACGCGCTCGACAGCAGCCGCATCGTCAGCGCGAATGCCGCCAGCTTGGGCGCCGTGCCGATCAGCAGCGTGATCGCCGTCGGGGCGCCGTGGTAAACGTCGGGCACCCACATGTGGTACGGGCACGCCGCCGAGCTTGAAGGCGATGCCGGAGACGACGAACACCAGGCCGAACGTCAGCGAGCAGCCCGTTGCCCGTGGCTTGCCCAGCATGACGCGCGCGACGAGGTCGATGTCCAGCGAGCCCGTGGCGCCGTAGATCATCGACAGGCCGTACAGCAGCATGCCGGACGCCAGCGCGCCGAGCACGAAGTACTTCATCGCCGCCTCGGCCGCGCCCTGTGGTCGCGGTCGAGCGCCACCAGCGCGTAAAGCGAAAGCGAGAGCAGCTCGAGCCCGAGGTAGAGCGTCAGGAAGCTGTTGCCGGACGATCATCACCTGCATGCCGAGCAGCGCGAACAGCGAAAGCACGAAGGTTTCGCCGCGGAACAGGCCGCGGACGGTGAGATAGCTGCGCGAGTAGAACAGCATCAGCGACACCGACACGAAGCAGCCGAGCCGCAGGACGTCGGCCAGCATGTCGTCGACGACCATGTTGCGGAACGCCTTGACGACGTCGAGCTGGGCAGTGCGGATCGTCAGCGCGATGCAGCCGCGACCAGCAGCGCGAGCTGGGTCAGCCAGTAGCTGACGTGCCGCCGGCCGTCGGAGCACGAACAGGTCGACGAGGAGGATCAGCGACGCACCGGCCAGGACGGTGATCTCCGGCAGCGCGGCAGAGATGAAATCTGACCATCGTCGGTCGTGTTCATAGCTTGGATCGCGCGACGACGGTCAGCAGGTTCGCCACCGATGCGTGCATCACGTCGATGAAGGGTCGCGGCCAGACGCCCATCACCAGCACGGCGAGCGGCGACCACGCCGAGCAGCCAGAACTCGCGACGGCCGATGTCGGTGAGCGCCGCGACGTGGGCGTTGGCGACCTCGCCGAAGATCACGCGCTTGTACATCCAGAGCGTGTAGGCGGCGCCGAGGATCAGCGTGACCGCGGCGGCGAACCCCAGCCAGAAGTTGACCTTGACCGACGCCAGGATCACCAGGAACTCGCCGACGAAGCCGGATGTGCGCCGGCAGCCCGGCGTTGGCCATCGCGAACAGCATCATGAACGCGGCGAACCGCGGCATCGTGTTGACGACGCCGCCGTAGTCGGCGATCATGCCGCGTGTGCATGCGGTCGTACAGCACGCCGACGCACAGGAACATCGCGGCCGATACGAACCCGTGCGAGATCATCTGCGCCAGCGCGCCCTCGATGCCGAGCTGGCTGAACAGGAAGAAGCCCAGCGTGACGAAGCCCATGTGCGAGATCGACGAATAGGCGATCAGCTTCTTCATGTCCGCCTGCACCAGCGCGACGAAGCCGATGTAGACGACGGCGATGAGCGACAGCGTGATGACGAACGGCGCCGACAGGTAGCGCGACGCATCGGGCAGGATCGGCAGGATGAAGCGGACGAAGCCGTACGCGCCGATCTTCAGCGTGATCGCCGCGAGCACGACCGAGCCGCCGGTCGGCGCCTCGACGTGCGCGTCGGGCAGCCACGTGTGCACCGGCCACATCGGCACCTTGACGGCGAACGCCAGGAAGAACGCGACGAACAGCAGGATCTGCGTGCTCATCGTCGAGCGGCACGCCGTACCACTCGAGGATCGAGAAGCTCTCCGAGACGCTGTACAGGTAGATGCAGCGCCACCAGCATCAGCAGCGAGCCGAGCAGCGTGTACAGGAAGAACTTGATCGCCGCGTAGACGCGGTTGCGGGCCGCCCCAGACGCCGATGATCAGGTACATCGGGATCAGCATCGCCTCGAAGAACGACGTAGAACAGGATGCCGTCGAGCGCGCAGAACACGCCGTTCATGAGCCCCGACATGGATCAGGAACGCCGCCATGTACTGCGCGACGCGACTCTGTGATCACCTCCCAGCCGGCCCATACGACGAGCACCGTGATGAAGCTGTTCAGCAGCACGAACAGCACGCGAGATGCCGTCGACGCCCAGGTGGTAGTGGATGTCGAAGCGCGGGATCCAGTTCGCGTATCTCGACGAACTGCATCGCCGAGCGTCGTCGTGTCGAAATGGACGTACAGCGGGATCGTGACCAGGAACCCGGCGACGGCGCCGATCAGCGCGATCCAGCGCGCGACATCGCGCGCGTCGCGATCGCGCCCGACGCCGAGCACCGCCACGCCGGCGACGATCGGGACCCAGATCGCGAGCGAAAGGTACGGCGTCGTCACGCCGTCCCCGAGGTCGCAGTTGTGCGCCGCCACGCACGCCCCACCAGTACAGCAGCACGAAGACGCCGACGATCATCGTGAACGCGTAGTGGTAGACGTAGCCCGACTGGATGCTGCGCATCAGCGGCGCAACCAAGCCGACGAGCCGCGCCGAGCCGTTGACGAAGAGCCGTCGATGATCGTGCGATCCCCGACGTTCGAAGCGAACCGGCCGACCGCGCGCGCACCGCCCGCGAAGAACCAGTCGTTGAACCGGTCGAAGTAGTACTTGTTGTCGAGCAGCGTGTAGAGCGGCGCCGGAAACTGCTGCGATGCGTCCCGGGCAGCGCCGGATTGACCAGGTAGCAGGTACGACGCCGTCGCGATGCCGGCGAGCGGCGAGCCAGAACGTCGCGAGGCTGACAGGCCGTGCAGCATGAACGGCACCAGGCCCGTGCCACTCCTCGCCTGCAGTTCGCCAGACGACGGCGTGCGGCTCGCGAACGACGATCGAGTCGCCGAACCAGCCGCCGAACAGAGCATCGGCTCGATGTAGGCCCAGCCGCGCATAGACCGACGGGATCGCGAGCAGGACCAGCGGCACGCGTGATCACCCACGGCGATTCTCGCGGCGGCCCGGCGCGTGGCCGTGATCGTGCGTCATCGGGCTCCGCGGACGCCTTGTGCGAACGTCGTGCGAATGGCCGTTGCGCCGGCAGTGCGTCCGCCTGCTCGATGTGCCGGCGTGGTACGAAGCGCGCGTCGCCATGGAACGCGAGGAACAGCATCCGGAACGAGTAGAACGCCGTGACGAAGACGCCGCCTTAGCACGGCGAAATAGGCGAAGCGCATGCCCGGCGATCGTCGACAGTGACACCGCCTCGATGATCGCGTCCTTGGAGAAGAAGTCCGGCGAACGGCGGAATGCCGGCCAGCGCGAGCGAGCCGATGACGGCGGTCGACGTAGGTGATCGGCATGTACTTGCGCAGGCCGCCCATCCTGCGCAGGTCCTGCTCGTGGTGGAGCGCGATGATCACCGATCCGGCGCCGAGGAACAGCAGCGCCTTGAAGAACGCATGCGTCATCAGGTGGAAGATCGCCGCCGAGTACGCGGACACGCCGAGCGCGACGGTCATGTAGCCCAGCTGCGACAGCGTCGAGTACGCGACGACGCGCTTGATGTCGTTCTGCACGATGCCGAGGAACGCCATGAACAGCGCCGTGATGGCGCCGATGACAGTGACGAACGACAGCGCGGTGTCGGACCACTCGAACAGCGGACTCATCCGCGCGACCATGAAGATGCCGGCGGTGACCATCGTCGCCGCATGGATCAGCGCGGAGATCGGCGTCGGGCCCTCCATCGAGTCGGGCAGCCAGACGTGCAGCGGAACCTGCGCGCTCTTGCCCATCGCGCCGATGAACAGGCAGATGCAGATCGCGCGACATCAGCGACCAGTGGCCCCTGCCCCACGGCCGACCGTGCGGCCGAGGCGAGCGCGGGCACTTCTGCGAACACCGGCGCGTAATCGAGCGTGCCGAAGTAGGCGAGCACGAGGCCGATGCCGAGCACGAAGCCGAAGTCGCCGACGCGGTTGGCGAGGAACGCCTTCAGGTTGGCGTAGATCGCCGTCGGCCGCGTGTACCAGAAGCCGATCAGCAGGTACGACACGAGGCCCACCGCCTCCCAGCCGAAGAAGAGCTGCAGGAAATTGTTGCTCATCACGAGCATCAGCATCGCGAAGGTGAACAGCGAGATGTAGGAGAAAAAGCGCGTGTAGCCCGGGATCGTCGGCCATGTAGCCGATCGTGTAGACGTGCACCATCAGCGACACGAACGTGACGACGACCATCATGTCGCCGTCAGCGGATCGATCAGGAAGCCGATCGACAAGCTTGAGGTCGCCGCTGACGCAGCCAGGTGTAGACGTCGCCGTTGAACAGGTGGCCCGCCGAGACGTCGCGCAGCGATGAAGGCGGACGCGATCGAACGCCGCGGCCACGCCGAGGATGCACAGCCAGTGCGAGACGCGGCGGCCGAGCCTCGCGCCGAACAGCCCGACGACGATCGACGCCAGCAGCGGCGCGAGCGGCACGAGCAGGTACAGGGTGCTGCATCGTCATCGCCGGCTCAGCCGCTTCAGCCTGCCCAGGTCCTCGACGTCGATCGAGCCGACGTTGCGGAACAGCAGCACGAGGATCGCGAGGCCGATCGCCGACTCGGCGGCGGCCACGGTCAGGATGAAGAACACGAAAACCTGCCCGGCCATGTCGCCGAGGTAGCGCGAGAACGCGATGAAGTTCAGGTTGACGGCGAGCAGCATCAGCTCGATCGCCATCAGCATGATGATGACGTTGCGGCGATTGAGGAAGATGCCGGCCATGCTGATCGCGAACAGGATCGCGCCCAGCACGAGGTAGTGCGCCAGCGTCGGCGCCGCGAAGATCGACTGCCACGTGTCACTCCCTTGTGACGTTCGCGCGGCCGTCTGCAAGGCGCCGCCCTGCGCCCGAAAGCCCGCTCAGCCTTCGTTCTTCTCCGCCGGCATGTCGGACGAGGCGCACGCGGTCTTCGCGCCGCACCTTCACCTGCGCACCGGGATCCTGGTATTTGGTTTCCTTGCGTTTCGCGATGGGTCAGCGCGATCGCCGCGACGATCGCGACCAGGAGCACGACGGCCGCGATCTCGAACGGATAGACGTAATCGACGTAGAGGAGCCGTCCCAGCGCCTGCGTGTTGCTGCCGGCGGGCGGCCGGCGCGGCGCCGTCGCCGCCGCCGATGGCGCTCGTAGTGATCACCAGCGCCATCTCCACCAGGACCACCGCGCCGACGGTCGCGGCGAGCGGCACGTAGCTCGTGAAGTGCTGCCGCAGCCGGTCGAAGTTGACGTCGAGCATCATGACGACGAACAGGAACAGCACCATCACCGCGCCGACGTAGACCAGCACCAGCGCGATCGCGAGGAACTCGGCCCGCAGCAGCAGCCAGAGCCCGCCGCGGTGAAGAACGACAGCACGAGCCACAGCGCCGCATGCACCGGGTTGCGCGCCGTGATGACGCGCAGGGCCGCGAACACCAGGATCGCGGCGAACACGTAGAAGACGAACGTGGCGAACGTCATGGGTTCCGTGCCGTGTTCATCGGTAAGGGGCGTCCGTCGGCGCGGTCGGCCGCGATCTGCGCCTCGTAGCGGTCGCCGACGGCGAGCAGCATTTCCTTGGTGTAGTACAGGTCGCCGCGCCGCTCGCCGTGGTACTCGAGGATGCGCGTCTCGACGATCGAGTCGACGGGGCAGCTCTCCTCGCAGAAGCCGCAGAAGATGCATTTGGTCAGGTCGATGTCGTAGCGCGTCGTGCGGCGCGTGCCGTCCGCGCGCTGGTCGGACTCGATCGTGATCGCCAGCGCCGGACACACCGCCTCGCATAGCTTGCACGCGATGCAGCGCTCCTCGCCGTTCGGATAGCGGCGCAGCGCATGCAGGCCGCGGAAGCGGGGGCTCTGCGGCGTCTTCTCCTCGGGAAACTGCACGGTGATCTTGCGGGCGAACATGTGCCGCCCGGTGAGCGTCATGCCGCGCCACAGCTCGAGCAGGAGCCAGGTGTCGAAGAGGTCGCGGATGCGCTGGATCATGTCAGCCTCCCGCCGGGCCGCCCCCAAGGGCGGCTTGCTCCCCTTCCGGGGGCAGCGAGCGAAGCGAGCGTGGGGGTCGTCATCCAGCCTCCCGCCGGGCCGCCCAAGGGAGGCTCGCTCCCCTCCGGGGGCAGCGAACGCAGTAAGCGTGGGGGTCTTCATGTCAGTGGAACAAGTGGGCGAAGCGCGTCTGCATCATCGCGCCGACGAAGACGATCCAGACGAGCGTCACCGGAATGAATACCTTCCAGCCGAGCCGCATGATCTGGTCGTAGCGGTAGCGCGGGAACGTCGCGCGGACCCAGAGGAAGATCGAACAGCACCGCCGACATCTTGACGCCGAGCCACAGGATGCCGTCGCCGAACGGATGCGACGCCGAACACGCCGACGTCGTTCAGGATCGGCAGCGGCGACAGCCATCCGCCGAGGAACATGATCGACGCAGAGCGCGGCGATCAGGATCATGTTCATGTATTCGGCGAGGAAGAACAGCGCGAACGTGATGCCCGAGTACTCGACGTGGAAGCCGGCGACGATTTCCGACTCGCCTTCGGCGACGTCGAACGGATGGCGGTTGGTCTCGGCGATGCCGGAGACGAGATAGACGACGAACAGCGGCAGCAGCGGCCAGATGTACCAGTGCGACGCGCCGCCCTCCTGCCCGCGGACGATGTCGCCCAGGTTGAGGCTGTTGGCGACCATCAGCACGCCGACCAGCGCGAAGCCCATCGCGATCTCGTAGCTCACGATCTGCGCCGCCGAGCGCAGGCAGCCGAGGAACGCGTACTTCGAGTTCGACGCCCAGCCGGCGAGGATGATGCCGTAGACGCCGACCGAGGTCATCGCCAGGATGTAGAGCAGCCCCGCGTTGATGTTCGACAGGACGAGCGTGTCGGTGAACGGCACGACGGCCCACGCCGCGAGCGCCGGCGCGAGCGAGAGCATCGGCGCGAGAAGAACAGCCGCCGGTCGGCGCCCGACGGGACGATGATTTCCTTGAACAGCAGCTTGAAGACGTCGGCGAACGGCTGCAGCAGGCCCAGCGGGCCGACGCGGTTCGGGCCGATGCGCACCTGCATCCAGCCGATCACCTTGCGCTCGGCCAGCGTCAGATAGGCGACGGACAGGATCAGCGGCACGGCGATGACGACGATCTTGGCGAGCGTCCAGATCGCCGGCCACACGGGCTGCACCCACGACCATGCCGTCGCACCGAACGCGGACGACAGCGCGGAGACGACGCCCTGTTCCACGTCAGGCGCGCTCCACCTGGACCGGGCCGGTCAGCCCCTCGAGGCCGCAGGTCGACGCGTGCGCGGCCGCGATGCGGACGACGCCCGGCGGCACGCCGGCGTCGACCACCGTCGCCAGCACCGCCTCGCCGCGGCCCTGCCTCACCCTGACCTGCGCGCCTTCGGCGATGCCGAGCATGTCGAGCAGCGTCCGGTTGACGCGCGCCTTCGGCGCCCGGGCATCCGCGGTCTGCTGCAGCGACTCCGCGCGCCGCACCAGCGCATCGGCGAAATAGATCGGCACATCGGCGACGCGCTCGGTTGCGGCGGCGGACGCCGTCGGGCGCACGATCGACGTCCGCACGCGGTTCGACAGCCGCGCCGCGAGATCGCCGGCATCTTCCAGCACGACGTCGCGCACGTCCTCCGAGGTGTCGACGTCGAATCCCGGCTTGCCCAGCAGCGTGCCGAGCACGCGCAGGACCTTCCACAGCGGCCGCGTCTCGCCCAGCGGCCGGACGACGCCGTGGAAGCTCTGCACGCGACCCTCGCAACTCACGAACGTGCCCGAGGTTTCGGTGAACGGCGCGACCGGCAGCAGAACGTCGGCGTACGCCGTGCCGTGCTTGAACGGGCTCAGCACGACGACGAGGTCGGCCTTCTCCAGCGCGGCGCGCGCGGCGACCGGGTTGCCGCAATCGAACTCCGGCTCGGCATGGCAGAGCAGATAGGCCTTGCGCGGCTCCGCGAGCATCGCCTGCGCGTTCAGCCCGCCGTCGGGGCCTGCGCGCTGCGGCAGCGCGCGGGCGACATACCCGCCGACCGTGTTCGCCGCTTCGGTGAGCACGCCGGGCGTGGCGCCGGTGATATCCGCCAGCGCCTGCGCAAGCGCGGCGAGCTGCGCGGCGTCGGGATGCTGGAGCGCCAGGTTGCCGAGCAAGATCGCGCCCTTCTTGCCGGCGAGCAGGCTCGTCGGCGATCGCGACCGCCGCCGCAGACGGCTCGAGGCCGGCGAGCGCCTCGGGGACCGGCTTGCCGGCCTGCGCCGCGGCTGCGACGACGATCTCCGCGAGCACGCGGGGCATCTGCGACGGCGCGACGATCGCCTTGTGCCTGACCGGCAGCAGCCAGTCGTCGTCGACCGCGCCGAGCGCACGAGACCTCGGTGCGCTTCTTGGCGGCCTGCCGCAGGCGCTGCGCGATCAGCGGGTGGTCCTTGCGCAGGAAGCTGCCGACGACCAGCACGCGGTCGAGCGACGCGACGTCGGCGATCGGCATGCCCAGCCACGGGATGCCCTCGCGCGCGCCGTCGTCGCGGAAGTCGGCCTGGCGCAGGCGGAAGTCGACGTTGTCGCTGCCGAGCGCGCGCGTGAGCCGCGCCGCGAGCGCGAGCTCCTCGAGCGTCGCATGCGGCGACACCAGCGCGCCCAGTCGCCGGCGCGCCGTGCTTCGCGACGATATCGGCAGAGCCCGCCGCGCGACGAATTCGAGCGCCGTCTGCCAGTCGACCGTCGTCCATTCGCCGCCCTGCTTCACCATCGGCGCGGTCAGCCGGTCCGTCGGCGTTGAGCCCCTCGTAGGAGAAGCGATCCTTGTCGGAGAGCCAGCATTCGTTGATCGCCTCGTTCTCGAGCGGCAGCACGCGCATCACGCGGTCGTTCTTCACCTGGACGACGAGGTTGCTGCCGAGGCCGTCGTGCGGCGACACGCTCTTGCGCCGCGACAGCTCCCAGGTCCGCGCGGCGTAGCGGAACGGCTTCGACGTCAGCGCGCCGACCGGGCAGAGGTCGATCATGTTGCCGGACAGCTCGGAATCGACGGTCTTGCCGACGAACGTGACGATCTCGGCGTGCTCGCCGCGCCCGATCATGCCGAGCTCCATGACGCCGGCGATCTCCTGCCCGAAGCGCACGCAGCGCGTGCAATGGATGCAGCGCGTCATCTCCTCGGCGGAGATGAGCGGCCCGAGATTCTTGTGGAACACGACGCGCTTCGGCTCGTGATAGCGCGACGCCGAGTCGCCGTAGCCGACGGCGAGATCCTGCAGCTGGCATTCGCCGCCCTGATCGCAGATCGGGCAGTCGAGCGGATGATTGATCAGCAGGAACTCCATCACGCTCTTCTGCGCCTTGGTCGCCTGCTCGGAATGCGTCAACGCCTTCATGCCGTCGGTGACCGGCGTCGCGCAGGCGGGCAGCGGCTTCGGCGCCTTCTCGACCTGCACGAGGCACATCCGGCAGTTCGCCGCGATCGACAGTTTCTTGTGATAGCAGAAGTGCGGGACGTAGATGCCGAGCTTGTTGGCCGCGTCCATCACCGTGCTGCCGTTCGGCACCTGCACCGCCCTGCCGTCGATCTCGATGTTCAGCATGCCGCGCCTCGCGTGCCGGGGCGGGGGATCGCCTTCCCTGCGCGGGAAGCGGGCGTGCGGTGCGTGCGGTCGACGGCCATCTAGACGTAATCGGGGACCAGGCACTGCTTGTGGTCGATGTGATGATGGAACTCTGCGCGGAAGTGCTTGACGAAGCTGCGCACCGGCAGCGCCGCGGCATCGCCGAGCGCGCAGATCGTGCGGCCCTGGATGTTGTCGGCCACCGAATTCAGCACGTCGATGTCCTCGTGGCGTCCCCGGCCATGCTCGATGCGGTCGACCATCCGCCACAGCCAGCCCGTGCCTTCGCGGCACGGCGTGCACTGCCCGCAGGATTCCTCGTAGTAGAAATAGGACAGCCGCAGCAGCGACTTCACCATGCAGCGCGTCTCGTCCATGACGATGACGGCGCCCGAGCCCAGCATCGAGCCCGCCTTGGCGATGGCGTCGTAGTCCATCGTCAGGTTCATCATGATGTCGGCGGGCAGCACCGGCGCCGACGAGCCGCCGGGGATCACCGCCTTCAGCCTGCGGCCGCCGCGCATGCCGCCCGCCATGTCCAGCAGCGTCGCGAACGGCGTGCCGAGCTTGATCTCGTAATTGCCGGGGCGCGCGACGTCACCGGAGACCGAGAAGATCTTGGTGCCGCCGTTGTTCGGCAGGCCGAGGTTGAGGAACCATTCGCCGCCGTTGCGAATGATCCACGGCACCGCGGCGAAGGTCTCGGTGTTGTTGATCGTCGTCGGCTTGCCGTACAGGCCGAAGCTCGCGGGGAACGGCGGCTTGAACCGCGGCTGGCCCTTCTTGCCTTCGAGCGACTCGAGCAGCGCCGTCTCCTCGCCGCAGATGTAGGCGCCGTAGCCGTGGTGGTTGTACAGGTGGAACGAGAAGCCGCTGCCGAGGATGTCGTCGCCGAGGAATCCGGCTGCGTACGCCTCCTCGATCGCCTCCTCGCAGCGCTCGTAGACGTCCCAGATCTCGCCGTGCACGTAGTTGTAGCCGCGGCTGCAGCCCATCGCATAGGCGGCGATCGCCATGCCCTCGAACAGCGAGTGCGGGTTGTAGCGCATGATGTCGCGATCCTTGAACGTGCCGGGCTCGCCTTCGTCGGAATTGCAGACGAGATACTTGTCGCCCGGCGACTGGCGCGGCATGAAGCTCCACTTCAGGCCCGTCGGGAAGCCCGCGCCGCCGCGGCCGCGCAGCGCCGACTTCTTGACTTCGGCGATCACCTGCTCCGGCGGGATCTTCTCCGTCAGGATCTTGCGCAGCGCCTCGTAGCCACCGCGCTGCACGTAGTCGGCGAGGCGCCAGTTGCGGCCGTTCAGGCCGGCGAGCAGCACGGCGTCGGGGCCATAGTCGAGGAAATCGGAAGGCGCGTTCATCGGTTCGCGGCGGGATCGGCGGCAGCGGCATTCAACTCGCCGATCAGCTCGTCGAGCTTGTCCGGCCCCATCCAGCTGCACATCCGCTTGTTGTTGACGAGCACCACCGGTGCGTCGCCGCAGGCGCCCATGCACTCGCCTTCCTTCAGCGTGAAGCGGCCGTCGGCCGTCGTTTCGTTGAAGCCGACGCCGAGCGTGTGCTTCAGATGCTCGGCCGCGACGTTGGCGCCCTGCAGCGCGCACGGCAGGTTGGTGCAGATCGTCAGCTTGTAGCGGCCCGTGGGCTTCAGGTTGTACATCGTGTAGAACGTCGCCACCTCGTAGACGGCGACCGGCGGCATGCCCAGATGCAGCGCGACGGCATCCATCACCTCGGTCGACAGCCAGCCGTGCTCGTCCTGCGCGATCGCGAGCGCGGCCATCACCGCCGACTGCTTCTGGTCGGCCGGGATACTTCGCGACCTCGCGATCGATCCGGCGCCGGGCGGCTTCGCTTAGCGGACTGGTCGATGCGTTCATGGTCGCGCTCATCGATCGACCGATCCGAACACGATGTCCTGCGTGCCGATGATCGCGACCACGTCGGCGATCATGTGGCCGCGCGACATCTCGTCGAGCGCTGCGAGGTGCACGAAATCCGGGCGGCCGCAGCTTGACGCGGATACGGCTTGTTCGCGCCGTCCGAGATGGCGTAGACGCCGAACTCGCCCTTCGGATGCTCGATCGCCGCGTAGACCTCGCCCGCCGGCACGTGGATGCCTTCGGTGAAGAGCTTGAAGTGGTGGATCAGCTCTTCCATGTTGGCCTTCATCGCCTCGCGCGACGGCGGCGCGACCTTGTGGTTGTCGATGATCACCGGGCCCGGGTTGGCGCGCAGCCACTCGACGCACTGGCGGACGATGCGGTTCGACTGCCGCATCTCCTCGACCCGCACGAGGTAGCGGTCGTAGCAGTCGCCGTTGACGCCGACGGGAATGTCGAATTCCATCCGGTCGTAGACGGCGTACGGCTGCTTGCGCCGCAGGTCCCACGGCACGCCGGAGCCGCGCAGCATCGGCCCCGTGAAGCCCAGCGCGATCGCGCGCTCGGCGCTGACCACGCCGATGCCGACGGTGCGCTGCTTCCAGATCCGGTTCTCGGTGAGCAGCGTCTCGTAGTCGTCGACGTACCCCGGAAAGCGGCGCGTGAAGTCCTCGACGAAATCGAGCAGCGAGCCCTGGCGGTTCTCGTTGAGCCGCGCGAGCTCGCGCGCGTTGCGCCGGTTCATCGCGTTGTACTGCGGCATGCGCTCCGGGCAGGTCGCGGTATACGCCGCCCGGGCGGTAGTAAGCCGCGTGCATGCGCGCGCCGGACACGGCCTCGTAGATGTCGAACAGGTCCTCGCGCTCGCGGAAGCAGTAGAGGAACGTCGTCATGCCGCCGACGTCGAGCGAGTGCGCGCCAAGCCACATCAGGTGGTTCAGGATGCGCGTGATCTCGTCGAACATCACGCGGATGTACTGCGCGCGGATCGGCACGTCGATCCCGAGCAGGCGCTCGATCGCCAGGCAGTACGCGTGCTCGTTGCACATCATCGACACGTAATCGAGGCGGTCCATGTACGGCAGCGACTGGATCCACGTCCGCGTCTCGGCGAGCTTCTCGGTCGCGCGGTGCAGGAGGCCGATGTGCGGATCGGCGCGCTCGATCACCTCGCCGTCGAGCTCGAGCACCAGCCGCAGCACGCCGTGGGCCGCCGGGTGCTGCGGACCGAAATTCATCGTGTAGTTGCGAATCTCCGACACGGCAATCAGCCCTTGCGGAACCCGGCTCGTCCGCGTAGTTCTCCTCGCGGATCACGCGCGGCGTGATCTCGCGCGGCTCGATGGTGACCGGCTGGTAGATGACGCGCGCCTGTTCCGGGTCGTAGCGCATCTCGACGTACCCGGAAATCGGGAAGTCCTTGCGGAACGGGTGCCCGACGAAGCCGTAGTCGGTGAGCAGGCGCCGCAGGTCGGGATGGCCGGGGAACACGATGCCGTACAGGTCGAACGCCTCGCGCTCGAACCAGTTGGCGCTGGGCCAGATGTCCACGACGGACGGCAGCACGGGGAAGTCGTCGTCGGCGGCGAACACGCGCACGCGAAGGCGCCGGTTGTGCGCGAGCGACAGCAGATGATAGACGGCGGCAAAGCGCAGGCCCTCGTACGCGCCGTTGCCATAGCCGCTGTAGTCGACGCCGCACACGTCGAGGAGCATGTCGAAGCGCAGCTCGGGGCGATCGCGCAGCTCGCGCAGCACCTCGAGCATCAGGTCGGCGGCGACGACGGCGGTGACTTCGTCCGCGCTCGATGGTGACGCGCTTCAGTCGTTCGCCGAACGCGGACGGCGAGCGCCGCGGACAGCGTATCGGCGGCGGCCGGTCATCGGGCGATCGTGTTGGTGCGCCAGATCTTGTTCTGCAGCTGGAGCAGGCCGTAGAGCAGCGCCTCGGATGTCGGCGGGCAGCCGGGAACGTAGATGTCGACCGGCACGATGCGGTCGCAGCCGCGCACCACGGAATACGAATAGTGGTAGTAGCCGCCGCCGTTCGCGCACGAGCCCATCGAGATCACCCAGCGCGGCTCGGCCATCTGGTCGTACACCTTGCGCAGCGCGGGCGCCATCTTGTTGCAGAGCGTGCCGGCGACGATCATCACGTCGGACTGGCGCGGGCTCGGCCGGAACACGATGCCGAAGCGGTCGAGGTCGTAGCGCGCGGCGCCCGCGTGCATCATCTCGACGGCGCAGCACGCCAGGCCGAAGGTCATCGGCCACATCGAGCCGTTGCGCGCCCAGTTGATGACGCTGTCGAGCGTCGTGGTGACGAAGCCTTTCTCGAGCACGCCTTCGATCGCCATCAGCGGGTCTCCATCGCGTTCGCGCCTACTCCCACTCCAGCGCGCCCTTTTTCCACTCGTAGACGAAGCCGATCACCAGAATCAGCAGGAAGACCATCATCGCCGCGAAGCCGAAGAAGCCGATGTCCGGCAGCACGACCGCCCACGGGAAGAGGAACGCGATCTCGAGATCGAACAGGATGAACAGGATGGCGACGAGGTAGTAGCGGACGTCGAACTTCATCCGCGCGTCCTCGAACGCCTCGAACCCGCACTCGTACGGCGAGAGCTTCTGCGGATCGGGGCGGCTCGGCGAGACGAACGAGCCGACCGTGAGCAGCAGGAGCCCGATGCCGAGGCCGAAACCGATGAAGAGGAGGATGGGAAAATATTGCTCGAGCATCGCTATGCCTGCTGCTGCCCTGCGCTCCTGCGTTGCCTACTGTGACCCCGACCCTGCTGCAATTGCTGGTGCCGACGGGGAGACTCGAACTCCCACGGCTTGCGCCACTGCCCCCTCAAGACAGCGTGTCTACCAATTTCACCACGTCGGCTTCCCGGATATCCGCCACGGCACGCCCGGATCGTATTGTGTCACCACCGCAACGACGACCCCTGGCGCCCGCGACTTGCCGGCGTCACTTCGGCACGTCGCCCTTCGGTCCGATCCCACCCGCGCTTGCCGGCGCCGGCGCAGTCTGCGCGGGCGCGGGCACCGACGACGTCGGCGCTGCGCCTGCCGGCTGCGGCACGTCGGCCGGCTTCGGTACCTCGGCCGCCTTGGGCGCGAGGCGCTCCATCACGCCCTGCTGCTCCATCAGCCCCGCCGGCCGGCCCTTGATCGTGCCGAAGAACGTGAGGCCGACGCTCGTCAGGAAGAACACGGTGGCGAGGATGGCCGTCGTGCGCGACAGGAAATTGGCCGAGCCGGCCGCACCGAAGAGGCTTCCCGACGATCCGCTTCCGAACGCCGCGCCCATGTCGGCGCCCTTGCCATGCTGCATCAGGACGAAGCCGCACACCGCAACGGCGACGACCAGGTGCGCGACCAGCAACAATGTTTCGACGTAGTTCATTCTCTCACCCGGGCAACCGCGGCCGGCGCCTCACCGATTGAGGCACCCGCGATCGCCAAAAATTCCCCTGCATCGAGCGAAGCCCCGCCGACCAGACCCCCGTCGACGTCGGGCATCGCGAACAGCGCCTTGGCGTTCGCCGCCTTGACGCTGCCGCCGTACAGCACGCAGACGTCCGCCGCGCGCGCCTTGCCAAGCAGGGCACGGAGCAGTGCATGCACTTCCTGCGCTTGCGCCGGCGAGGCCGTCCTGCCGGTGCCGATCGCCCACACCGGCTCGTACGCGAGCACGATGCGCGCAAGGTCGGAGCCCAGCGCATCGGCCACCGCGGCGAGCTGACGCGTCACCACGGCCGCCGTCGCGTTCGCCTCGCGCTCGCCCAGCGTCTCGCCCACGCAGACGATCGGCGTGATGCCGCCGTCGAGGGCCGCGCGCGCCTTCGCCGCGACGATCGCGTCGGTCTCCGCATGCAGCTGGCGCCGTTCGGAGTGGCCCGCCAGCGCGTAGCGGCAACCGAACTCCACGAGCATTCCGGCGGCCACCTCGCCCGTGAAGGCGCCCGACGCGTGCGCACTCAAATCCTGCGCGCCCCACGCGATCGGCGACCCCGAGAGCGCCGCCTGCGCCTGGCCGAGATACGGGAAAGGTACGCACACCGCAAGCGCGGGACGCGCGACCTCCGCGTCCGCCCGTGGCCAGCCGGTGACGAGCGCGTCGAGCAGCCGAGCATTCGCGGCCAGCCCGCCGTTCATCTTCCAGTTTCCGACGACGAGCTTCTCTCGCATCCGCCGATCATCCCACCTGGCACGGCCAACCGCCGAAAATGCGGGAAAACGCGCCGCTCGACGCCGACAGCCCTGAAACCGGTGGATTTTACCGCGCCGCACCACGGGGGGTCAACGCGGGTTAACCGGAGCGGACGCCGGGCCACGCACCGCCTCCCAGGCACGATGGATCAGACGCCGGCCAGACGCCGCATCCTGCGTATGACCGGCGGCAGGAACCATGCGGCGAGCGTCAGCGCGCCGAGACCGGCTGCCAGCGGCCGGCTGAAGAAGGCGAAGAGGTCGCCGTCGGACTTGATCATCGACGTGACGAAGTTCTCCTCGAGCAGGTCGCCGAGCACCACGCCGAGGATCGCGGGCGCGACCGGAAAGCCGTTCTCCTCGAGCCCGTACGCCACGATGCCGGCCACCAGCATCACCCCGATGTCGAACACGGTGTTGTTGATGGCGAACGCGCCCACGATGCAGAAGATGAGGATCACCGGCATCAGGATGTTGCGCGGCACCTTGAGGATCGTCTTCGACACCTTGATGCACCACCAGCCGAGCGGGACCATGATCACGTTGGCGATGATGAACAGCAGGTAGACGGCATAGATGTTCTGCGGGTTCTGCGTGAACAGCGTCGGTCCCGGGTTCATGTTCTTCATGTACAGCACGCCGATGACGATCGCCGTGATCGAGTCGCCGGGAATGCCGAACACGAGCGCGGGGATCCACGCGCCCGCCAGCGCGCTGTTGTTCGCCGAACCCGATTCGACGATGCCCTCGACGTGACCGGTCCCGAATTTCTCCGGCTCCTTGGAGAATTTCTTGCTGACCGCGTACGACATCCAGGCGGCGATGTCGGCGCCGGCGCCCGGCAGCGCGCCCACCAGCGTGCCGAGCACGCTCCCGCGCAGGATCTGCAGCGGATATTTCTTCATCAGCGCCCACATGCCCTTGAAGACGTTGTGGATCGGCTGGTCGACGATGCGCAGCGGCGGGTTGAGGTCGACGGCGAAGCGCAGGATTTCCGACACGGCGAACATGCCGATCATCAGCGGAATGAGATTGATGCCGCCCAATAGCTCCGTGCTGCCGAACGTGAAGCGCGGAAAGCCCGCCGGATTGCCGAGGCCGATGCTGCCGACGAGCAGGCCGAGCAGCAGCGACACCGTGCCCTTGAGCGGGCGCTCCGCCGTGATGACGATCGCGCACGAGAGTCCGAGCAGCACCAGCCAGAAGTACTCGAAGGAGCTGAACCGCAGCGCGAACTCGGCCAGCGTCGGCGCCGACAGGATCAGCACCGCCGTGCCGAACAACCCGCCGATGGCCGAGAACACGAGGCCCGCGCCCAGCGCCGTTTCCGCCTGTCCCTTGCGCGTCATCGCGTAGGCCTCGTCGGCGTACGCCGCCGACGCCGGCGTGCCCGGCATCCGCAGCAGGCAGCCGGGGATGTCGCCGGAGAAGATCGCCATCGCGGTGGCGGTCACGATTGCGGCGATCGCGGTGATCGGCGGCATGAAGAACGTCACCGGTACCAGCAACGCGGTGGCCATGGTCGCCGTGAGACCCGGAACGGCGCCGACGAACAGGCCGAACACCGACGAGGCGAGCATCACCAGAAGGGTCTTCGGCTCGAAGACCATCTGGAATGCCGTCGCCAGCGCGTCCATCGGTCAGAACAGCGGGCGGATCACGCCCCAGGGCAGCGGGACGCGCAGGAGCTTGTAGAACGCGAAGTGCATGACCAGCGTGACGACGATCGCCGTCACGACGGCAACGTTGCGCCGCACGCCGTACGACGCGAGCAGCGCGAAGAGGAGGACGGGCGCGACGATCAGGAAGCCGACGCGCTCGGCCAGCAGGATGTAGCCGATCGTGCCGACGATCGTGACGGCGAAGGCGACGACGTGGCGGCGCGAGCGCGTCCACGGCCCGGCTTCTAACCAGGGCCCGGCGCTCCGGCTGCGCAGTCCGCTCGCGATCAGCAAAAGCGCGCAGACGACGAGCCCGCAGGCGACCAGGCCGGGAAAGATCGCGGGGCCGTACTTCTGCCCCGGAATCGTCGGAAACGACGGCACGTGCACCAGCACGGCGACGCCGAGCAGGAGGAAGACGGCGCCCAGGACGGCGTCGTTGAACTTCATCTGCGCGTCGCCGCAGGCCGGCGCGCGGTCACTTCGCCATGCCGAGCGTCTTCATCACCGCGCCCATGTCGGCGTCGGCCTTGGCCATGTACTGCGCGAAGTCCTGCTGCGGCGCCCATTTCGCGCCGAAGCCGCGCGAGCTGAGGAAGTCCTGGTAGTCCTTGCTGTCGTAGGCCTTCTTGATCGCGGCAACGAGGCGCGTCTCGACGTCCTTCGGCAGGCCCTTCGGCCCCGCCATGCCGCGCCACGCGGCCGTCGTCCAGTTGCTGCCCGTCGCCTGCTTGATCGTCGGCAGGTTCGGATACAGCGCGGGCGCCTTCGCATCGAAGATCGCCAGCGATCGCACCTTGCCGGCGTCGATCAGCGCACGCGCTTCGGGGATCGAGCAGGGAACGATGTCGACGCCGCCGGCCACGAGGTCCTGCAAGCCGGGCGCAGCGCCGTTGGACGGTACCCACGGCACCGCCTTCGGGTCGATCTTGAGATCCGAGAGCAGGCCGGCGATCGCGAGCTGCCAGATGCCGCCCTGCCCCGTTCCGGACGCCTTCAGCTTCCCGGGGTTCGCCTTGATCGCATCGAGGACGTCCTTGACCGACTTGTACTTCGAGTCGGCCGCGACCTGGAAGCCGGCGGGATCGGCGTTGACCAGCGCGAGCGGCGTGTACGAGGCCGGGCCGAGATCGGTCAGGCCCTGCCAGTGCATCATCGCGATCTCGACGGTGATGAGGCCGAGCGTATAGCCGTCGGGCGCCGCCTGCGCGATCGCGCTGTGGCCGACGACGCCGTTGCCGCCCGTGCGGTTGACGACGTTGACCGGCTGCCCCAGCTCCTTCTCGAGATACGAGGCGAAGAAGCGCGCCACGGCGTCGGTGCCGCCGCCCGCGCCCCACGGCACGATCAGCGTGATGGGGCGGTCGGGATAGGCAGCGCCGGCAAGGCCGGCGAACGTTGCGAACAACAGCGCGACGAGCGCGCGCAGCCAGCGGGACATGCGATCCTCCTTCGGAATATTCGGATTGCGCGCCGTTGCAGGCTTCGAGCGGCCCGTCGGCGCGGGTCGGGGGACGTTAGCAGCGCACCGCAGACCGGTCAAGTGGTCTGACCAGTTGCCATCGGCTCGCCTTCATCGGCCGTGCGACGTCGCCGCGACCAGACAGCGTCACGTGCCTGCGCGCGACGTCGCCGCGACGAGGCAGCGTCACGCGCTCGCCGCGGCAGAAGACTGCGCGTCGTTCAGGTGACATGCCGACAGGTGCCGCGCGGAGATCTCGACCAGCGGCGGCGCTTTCGCGCGGCAGACGGCCATCGCATGCGGGCAGCGCGGATGGAAGTGGCAGCCGGCCGGCGGATCGAGCGGCGACGGGATCTCGCCCGCGATCGGCACGAACGTCCGCTTCCTGGGCTCCACCGTCCCGACTTCCGCGAGCAGCGCCTGCGTGTACGGGTGATTGGGCTGATTGAAGAGCTTCGCCGCGGGCGCGCTTTCGACGACGCGACCGAGGTACATGACGACGACGCGGTCGGCGAGATACTGGATGACGCCGAGATCGTGGCTGATGAACAGGTAGGTGAGGTTCAGCGACGTCTTCAGGTCGACGAACAGGTTGAGGACCTGCGCCTGGATGGAGACGTCGAGCGCCGCCACCGATTCGTCGCAGACCAGGAACTCCGGCTTGACCGCCAGCGCACGCGCGATGCCGATGCGTGCGCGCTGGCCGCCGGAGAACTGGTGCGGATAGCGGCGCATCAGCGTGGGATCGAGGCCGACCTTGTTCAGCATCAGGCCGACGTACTCGACCTGCTGCTTCTTCGTGACGATGCGATGGACGACCGGCGCCTCGCCGACGATGTCGACCACGCGCAGCCGCGGATTGAGCGAGGCGTAGGGGTCCTGGAAGATCATCTGCGTGCGCAACTGCTGCCGCCGCGCCTTCGCCGGCGACAGTGCGTCCAGCGGCTGGCCTTTCCAGAGGCGCTCGCCCGACGACGGCTCGAGCAGCCCTGCCGCGAGCCTGCCCAGCGTCGACTTGCCGCAACCCGACTCGCCGACCAGGCCGACGATCTCGCCGGACGCGACCTTGAGATCGACATGGTCGACCGCATGGACGACTTCCTCGCGCACGTTCGCGCCGAGCCGGCGGCCGAGCTTGGCCGCAAGGTCGAGCCCTTTCACGAACCGCTTGGAGATCCCCTGCAGCTCGATCAGCGGTGCGCCTTCCGGCGCAATCCTGGCCGCGCGACCTAGAGAGGATGAAGACATCGGACCGCGTGGCCGGAAGGTGACAGCGCGCGCATCGCCGGCGCCGTCGCGCAATCGGGCATGGCGCGATTGCAGCGCTCGCGAAACGCGCAGCCTGTCGGGAGCCCGAGCAGCGAAGGCGTCATGCCGGGAATCGGCCGCAGCCGGGCGCCGCGCACGCTGTTGGACGGCACCGAATCGAGCAGGCCGCGCGTATAGGGATGGCGCGGCGCGCCCAGCACCTCGGCCACCGAGCCCTCCTCGACGATGCGTCCGGCGTACATGACGCTGACGTGATCGGCAAGCCCGGCAATCACCGACAGGTCGTGGGTGATCCAGATCAGGGCGGTGCCGGTCTCGCGCGTCAGGCGCTGCATCTCGAACAGGATCTGTCCCTGGATCGTCACGTCGAGGGCCGTCGTCGGTTCGTCGGCGATGATGACGTCGGGCTTGTTCAGCAGCGCGATGGCGATCGCCACGCGCTGGCGCATGCCGCCGGAGAACTGGTGCGGATAGGCGTCGAGCCGCTCGTCGGGCGACGGGATGCCGACCTTCACCAGCGCCTCGCGCGCGCGGGCGCGGGCCGCCGTCTCGCCGACGTCCTCGTGGGCGACGATCGCCTCGATCATCTGCGTGTCGATCCGCAGCACGGGATTCAGCGTCATCATCGGGTCCTGGAAGATCATCGCCACGCGGCTGCCGCGCATCCGGCGCATCGATTCGGCGTCGAGCTTCGTGAGCTCCACGCCGTCGAGCAGGATGCTGCCGCCGACGATGCGCCCGGGCGGGTCGACCAGACCCATCAGCGAATAGCCGGTCATCGACTTGCCCGAGCCCGATTCGCCGACCAGGCCCAGCACCTGGCCGCGCTCGACGGCGAACGAGACGTCGTCGACTGCCTTCACGACACCCGCCCGGGTGAAGAAATGGGTGCGCAGGCCGGAGACCGTGAGGACGGGGGAATTCATGCGCCGCCCGCGCCCGCTGCGGACCCCGCGCCGCGCCGTCGCCGTCTCATCGCTGCAACCGCGGGTTGAGCACGTCGCGCAGCTGGTCGGCGACGAGATTGATGCTGACGATCGTCAGCAGCAGCGCAATGCCCGGGAAGAAGCTGATCCAGTACTTGCCCGACAGCAGGTACTGGTAGCCGTTGGCGATCAAAAGGCCGAGCGAAGGCTCGGTGATCGGCAGGCCGAGGCCGAGGAACGACAGCGTCGCCTCGAGCGCGATCGCGGCCGCGACCTGCACCGTGGCGACGACGATCATCGGTGGCAGGCAGTTCGGCAGCAGATGGCGGAAGACGATGCGCGACGGTGGCAGCGCCAGGCAGCGCGCCGCCTCGATGTATTCCTTCCGCTTCTCCACCAGCGCGGCCGCGCGCACGGTGCGCGCGTAGTACGCCCATTGCACGGTGATCAGCGCCGCGATGACCTTGCCGGTGCCCTGTCCGAGCACGGCAATCAGGATCAGCGCGATCAGGATCGCCGGGAACGAGAGCTGGATGTCGACGATCCGCATGACGATCGATTCGACGCGGCCGCCGAAATAGGCGGCCGCCAGCCCCGCAGCGAGCCCGACGACCAGCGCGATCACTGTCGCAATCACGCCGACGGCGAGCGAGATGCGCAGGCCGTAGAAGATCGCCGACAGCATGTCGCGGCCCTGGTCGTCGGTGCCGAGCCAGAACGTGCCGCCGGTGGCGGTGGGGCTGCCGGGCGGCAGCTTGCTGTCCATCACGTCGATCTGCGCGAGGTCGTACGGATTCTGCGGCGAGATCAGCGGCGCGAGGATCGCCGCCAGCACGATCAGCCCGAGCAGCGCCAGTCCGAATACCGCGACCGGGTTGGCGACGAAGTCCGACGCGATGCGCGCGAACGGCGTCTGGACCTTGCGCGACCCGATGCCGCCCGCGGACGCGTCCATTTTCACCCCTTGCTTTCCGTGAGCCGGACACGCGGGTCCAGCGCCGAGTAGAGGATGTCCACGGCCAGGTTGATGACGATGAAGAACGTCACGATCACGAGCAGGTACGCGACGATCACCGGACGGTCGAGCAGGTTGAGCGAGTCGATCAGAAGCTTGCCCATGCCCGGCCAGGCGAACACGCTCTCGGTGACGATCGCGAACGCGATCAAGGCGCCGAACTGCAGTCCGACCACGGTGACGATCGGGATGAGGATGTTGCGCAGGACGTGCACGCCGATCACGCGGGCGTTGGTCAGGCCCTTGGCGCGCGCGAACTTCACGTAGTCCTGCAGCAGCGCCTCGTGCGCGCCGGCGCGCGTCAGCCGGATCAGCAGCGCGACGTTGAAGAGCGCGAGATTGGTCGCGGGCAGGATCAGGTGGCGAAGGCCGTCGACGGTCAGGAACGACAGGGGGACGCCGAGCACGCTCACCGTCGCGCCACGGCCGTTGGAGGGGAGCCAGCCCAGCATCACCGCGAACACCATGATCAGCATCAGCCCGACCCAGAACGTCGGCAGCGAGAATCCGAGGATCGAGCCTGCCATGATCGTGCGGCCGGCCACGCCGTTCGGCTTGAGCCCCGCCCACAGCCCGAGCGGGATGCCGAGGACGACGGCGATCAGCATCGCGGCGAACGCTAGCTCGAGCGTCGCCGGCATGCGCTCGAGGATGAGGCCGAGCGCGGACGTCGCGTGCACGAACGACTTGCCGAGATCGCCGTGCAGCGCACCGGACAGGAACGCGAGGTACTGCTCGGGAAGGCTCCGGTCGAGTCCGAGCGCGGCGATCGCGCGCTCGCGGTCCTGCTGGTCGGCCTGCGGGCTGATCAGGATGTCGATCGGGTTGCCGACCGCATACACGCCGACGAACACGATCACCGACATCGCGAGCAGCACGACGACGCTCTGCAGGCTCCTTCTTATGACATAGACGAGCACGGCCGGCCGTCGGGCGCTACGCTCGCGGCATCATCCTTTCAGGGGCCTGAACTGGAACGCCAGCGTGTATTCGTCGGTGCGCGGCGTATAGGCCACCTTCTTGGTGGTCGCCCAGATCGTGAACTGGAAATGGATCGGCATCAGGCCGAGATCGTCCATCGCGAGCTTGGTGGCCTGCTGCAGCATCGCACGCCGGTTCTCGTCGTCGACCTGCTGCAGCGCCTGCTCGATCAGGTAGTCGACCTTGACGTTGCTGTAGCGGCCCCAGTTGACGGCGCCGAGCCCCTTGTCGCGGTTGAACGTCGCGAGCAGCGAGCGCAGCGGCGAGCTCGCCTCGCCGGTCGACGCGCCCCATCCCACCATGTGGAAGCTGAACTCCTGCTTCGAGGCGCGACCCGAGTACGGACCCATCGGCGCGGTCTCGACCTTCGCTACGATGCCGACGCGGGTCAGCATCTGCGCGACCGCCTGCACGATCTTCTCGTCGTTGACGTAGCGGCCGGCGGGGCCGTGGATGGTGAGGTTGAACCCGTCCGGATAGCCCGCCTCGGCGAGCAGCTTCTTCGCGCCTTCCGGGTCGTACACGTCGGCCTTCAGGCTCGGCAGGTTGCCGAACAGCTTCTCCGACACGAGCTGGCCGGAGGGGATCGCCTGGCCCTCCATCACGCGCTCGGCGATCGCCGGGCGGTTGATCGCCTTCGAGATCGCCCGCCGCACGCGCACGTCGAGCAGCGGATTCTTCGCCAGCGGCTTGCCGTCCTTTCCGGTGATGAACGGGCTGACGCGGTCCAGGTGGTCGAAGTTGAAGTAGATCACGCGGTGCGAGATCTTCGAGGTCACGGTGAACTTGGGGTCCGCCTTGAAGCGCGCGAGGTCGGCGGTCGGCGGCTGCTCGATGGCATCGACGTCGCCGGACAGGAGCGCCGCGACGCGCGCCGCCTCGTTCTTGATGATCCGGAACGTGACTTTCTGCCAGGGCGACTTCTCGCCCCAGTAGTTGTCGTTGCGCACCAGTTCGACGCGGTCGCCGTTCACATAGCGCACGAATTTGTAGCGCCCGCTGCCGACCGCCGCCTTGCCGGAGTTGAAATCCTCGGTCGAAGCGCCGGTCGCGGCCTTCTTCGAGACGATGTAGATCGTCGACAGGTCGTTGGGCGACAGCGGATAGGGCGCCGCGTACTTGAACCGTATCGTGTACGGATCGACGATCTCCTTGGCGACGATCGCCTTCGTGTACGCCGAGAACGGCCCCGGGCTGTTCGGCACCTGCGGCACGCGGTCGATCGAGAACGCCACGTCCTCGGCCGTGAGCTCGGTCCCGTCCTGGAATTTGACGCCCTTGCGCAGCTTGTATTCCCACGTCCTCTCGTCGATCGCCTTCCACGACGTCGCGAGGCCCGGGATCATGTGCGAGTCGGCGTCCATCTGCACCAGCTTGTCGAAGATGTGCTCGGCGATGTTGTTGTTCGGGAACAGGTTGAAGAAGTGCGGGTCGATCGACGTGACGTCGGCGGCGACCGCGATCTTCAGGTCCTGCGCCGCGACGCCCGCCGGAACGGCGAACGCAAGCGCGGCTACGAGCGCGAGCGCGCCCTGCAGGAGGCGAAACGAACGAGTGGACATGGATGACCTTTCGGGGTGCGGGCGGGAAATCGCGTCGCGGTCGCGGAGGCCGCGCGGGGCACGGCAATCTTACCCGAACGCGCGGGGTCGTAAACCACCCGCCAGGGCCTCAATGGCGCAGCACGCACTTGTCGTACAGGTCCGGCAGCACTCGCGCCGGATCGTATTTCGTTTTCAGCGCGCGGTAGGCTTCGCCGCCGTACGCCGCCGCGAATTCCTCGCGCGTAAAGAAGCTGTCCGAATAGAGACTCTTGATGCCGTGAAGGCGTGCCACCTCGTGCTCGACGAGCCGGTTGAAGTGGCCCGGCGCATGGGCGTCGCGCGTGCGCTTCACGTCCCAGAAGCCGAAGTTGACGTAGAGCCGGCCGGGCACGAGCGGATAGAGCGGGAAGCGATCGGCCGCGGGTCCGCCGCGAATGGGGCACATCCATACCGGTGCGATGCCGATCTCGCGCTGGAAGAAGGACATGAACTGCGCGGCGCGCTCGAACGGCAGGTCGACGTCCTGGATCACCGATTCCGATTGGACGCCACGCAGCCGATCGACCCATCCGGTCAGGTCGTGCCGGCTGTTCCAGCGCATGATCTTCTGGTAGGTGCGCGAGCCCAGGCGCCGGCGGCCGTAGAGTCGTCGCAGCAGCGGCAGCTGCGCACCGACCCTCCTGGAGCACCAGAACCAGTCCGTGTCCCAGCGCCAGATGAAATCGGGCGTGGTCAGGTAGTCGATCTCCCGTTCGCGGATCGAGCGGTAATAGATGTGCCGGTACGTGTAGTCGCTCGTGTAAGGCGCCGACGACGCGAAGCGACCGAGATTGACGTAGTACTCGCGCGGCCCGAAGGCGACGGCGTCGACGAAGTCCGCGCCCCCCGCGCACGCGGCGAACAGCGCGCCGAGCATGTCGTCGATGGCCGTGAAGCGCCGATGCGCGAGCTCGACGTAGGGGAGGATGCGGGTCGCCGTCGCCTTCAGCCGCAGCGCGTAGCCGAGCGTGCCGTAGGAATTGGGAAAGCCGAAGAACAGATCCGCATGCGCGTTGTCCGGGCGGCATGTCAGCACGCGGCCGTCACCGGCGAGGACGTCGAGCTCCAGGATCGTGTCGTGCACGAGGCCGTGGCGAAACGACGACGCCTCGATGCCGAGGCCGGCGGTGGCGCCGCCGAGGGTGATCGTCTTGAGCTGCGGCACGACCGCCGGAACCATGCCGTGCGCAAGCGTCGCCGCGACGAGCGCCTCGTAGGTGATCATGCCCTCCGCCTCGACGGTCCCGGCGTCGGAGTCGATGCCGATCACGTGGTCGAAGGCGCGGACATCGAGCGCCGCGCCGGGCGCGGACACCCGATCACGAAAGAGATTCGACGTATCCTTGCGCAGCGCGAGCGGGCTGCCGCGATGCGCCTTCACCGCTTCGGCCAGCGCGGCGCGGCGGCGCGCGTAGGCGGATCGCGCGTCGTCCATGGGGCCCGCGGGTCTAGCGGCGCCCCCGAACGCGCGCCGGCGCGTACAGGAATGCGCGGGTCATCGGATAGCGCCTGGGCGTTACGTTGCCCTTGCTGAACACGATCTGGAACAGATGCGTCGTCGAGGCCGGCGAGCGGAACATCTCCGCGCAGCCCAGCAGGTAGCACCGCCAGATGCGGCGGAACCGCTCGTCGAAGCGTGCCGGATCGAGCGCCCGGATGCTCGTCCACCGGCGCTCGAAGCGCGCGGCCCAGACGTCGAGGGTCAGCGCGTAGTGCCGCCGCAGGTTCTCGATGTCGACGATCTCGAGCCCCTGCTCCTCCATCTGCACTATCACGTCGGCGAGGCTCGGGATCCAGCCGCCGGGAAACACGTGCTCGCGGATGAAGAATTCGGTGTCGCGCCGGCCTACGTGCCCGATGAAGTGGAGCATGCCCAGCCCGCCCGGCCTGAGAAAGGCCGCGTGCGCACGGATCACTTCGGCGAGCTGGTCGCGGCCCGCGTGCTCGAGCACGCCGATGGACACGACCTTGTCGAACTGCGCGAACGCGTCACGCATGTCGCCATCGACGACGCGCAAGCGCGCGCCGAGGCGTCGCGCGCGGATCCAGTCATCGACCGCCTCGATCTGCTCGGGCGTCACGTTGACGCCGGTCACGTCGGCGCCGAGCCGCGACGCCGCGCGGAACATGAACCCGCCGAAGCCGCAGCCGATGTCGACCACCCGCTCGCCGCGCGCCACGCGGAGCTTTCGGCACACGTGGTCGATCTTGTTGGCCTGCGCCTGTTCCAGCGTACGGGTTCCGGGCGACCAGTAGGCGCACGTGTACATCATCAGCGGATCGTCCAGCCACAGACGGTAGAACGCCGTCCCGAGCCCGTAGTGCGCGCGCGCGTTGAGACGGGCCTGCGCGCGCGATGCGTTCGAACGCGAGGCCTCCAGCCAGCGGTTGCGCTGCGCGACGAGCGCGTTGGGTGCGTCGAAGCCGCTGCGCATACCGACGCGCAGCGCCGTGCGCAGGTCGCCGTCGACGTCGATCTCGCCGTCGAAGTATGCGTCGAGCAGACCCACGTGGCCGAAGGTCGCCACGGCCAGCTCGGCCGAGCGGGTCAGGAAGCGGATGCCGAACTCGCGCGGACCACGCCGGTTGCGAAAGCGCGAGCCGTCCGAGAACGTCACTTCGAAGGCTTCCGGCGCGCCGCGACCAAGGCGCTCCAGCGCCTTCTCCACCGGCGCGAACATTCGCGGCGCTCCGTCTAGGCCATGCCCATCGGTCGGTCCGGCGCCGTGGCCCCGGTCATCGCTACGGTCCTTCGCGCGCATCGCGCTCGCCGCCCGCCGGCGCGGACGCCCGCGCGCTGCGCGGCGCATCGCCGGCGTCGTTGCACGCCGGCGGGTGGCGATCCACGATCGTCTCCAGCGATTCATAGTACCTCGCGTCGGCCACGCTGTCCCGGCCGGCGAGCGCCTTCGCCTGCGCTTCGGGCAGCGGCGCACCGGTCGTGCTCCAGGCCTTGGCGGACACGAGCGTGCCCCGGTCGTAGAGGAGCACCGCCCGCAGCGCGCCGTTCGGATACCACGAGCGCGTTTCGCCGTTGAGCCTGCCCTCGGCATAGGCCGACTCCACCTTCACCTGCGGATCGCCGCCGCGCGTGGCATCGGCATACCACAGCGACATCGTTCCGCTCCAGCGGCCTTCGTCGTAGGGTATCTGCGCGATGCGCACGCCACGCGGCGACCAGAAGATGAACGAGCTCGTGCGCTTGCCGCGGTTGAAGGCGCCGGCGACGCGCAGCGTGCCGTCGCTGCCGCGCAGCTGATACGCGCCATGCGGACGTCCGTCACGGCAGCTCCCGGACGCCGCCAGCGCCGGCGGCGCGCCGGCGGCGGCCGGCGGCCGCGTCGCGGCGGCTGCGGCCGCACGCGCATTCGAGGCGGCGAACGAGGCTGCGGCGATGATCGCGAAGACCAGCCACCGGGAATTGACGCGGCACCGCGGTGCGCGAAGCGCTCCAGCGCGGCCCGACGACACGAACCGCTCGCCGTTGCCGTCGCCCGCGGAACGCTGCGAAGCCACGCGCTACACCCCGAGGTACCCGCGGAGCTTCGCCATGTTCCCGTCGACGTCGGCACCCGCCACCATGTCGACGACGCGACCGTTCTCCACGATGTAGTGGCGATCGGCCACGCCGGTGGCGAAGCGGAAATTCTGTTCGACGAGCAGGATCGTGAACCCGGAGGCCTTCAGGCGTGCGATCGTGCGGCCGATCTCGCGCACGATCACCGGCGCGAGGCCTTCGGTCGGCTCGTCGAGCAGCAACAGGCGCGCGCCGGTGCGCAGGATCCGCCCGATGGCCAGCATCTGCTGCTCGCCGCCGGAGAGCCGCGTGCCCGGGCTGTCGCGCCGCTCGCGCAGGTTCGGGAACAGCGCATAGAGCTCGGCAACCGGCAGCCCTCCCTCGCGGACGACCGGGGGAAGCGTGAGGTTCTCCTCGACGCTGAGGCTCGCGAAGATGCCGCGTTCCTCGGGGCAGTAGCCGATCCCCGCGCGCGCGATGCGATGCGCGGCCATGCGGATGAGCTCGCGGCCCTCGAACAGGATCGAGCCCGCGCGGCGCGGCACGATGCCCATGATCGCCTTCAGCGTGGTGGTCTTGCCGGCGCCATTGCGGCCGAGCAGCGCGACCGCTTCGCCGGCGCGGACCTCGAACGCGACGCCGTGCAGCACCTGCGATTCGCCGTACCAGGCCTCGAGGCCGCGCACGGCGAGAAGCGGCGCGCCGGACGGCACGGCGGCGCCGGACGGCACCGCCGCCGGGCGATCCTCAGGCACTGCGCACCCTGGAAGGCGAAGGATGTCGCAGCGGGACGGCCATGGCGTGCTGCACCACGCGCCTCAGTAGCGCTGCGTGAGGGTCATCAGGCCGCCTTCCCGCCGCATCTCGAGTCGATTCAGCACGCTCATGCCGACGAGCACGATCGCCGGGGAATCGCCCTCGTGCACGACGGCGTCGACATTGGTGAGCGTGATGCCGCCGATCTGCAGGCGATCGAGCTTGACGCCGCGGGCTTCGACGACGCCGTTCGCGGTCGAAACGGTGAGACGCTGGCCATTGCGATAGTCGAGGCCGATGCGGGCAGCATCGCGGCTGCTCATCCCCACGGCCGTCGCGCCGGTGTCGACGAGAAAGCGCACGGCGACACCGTTGATCGCGCCCTCCGACACGAAGTGGCCGCGCGCGTCCGCGTACAGCGTCGTCGAAGCGTGCGCGGTCGCGTCCGCGCCGCCGAAGCGCCCGCGTCCGAGGCCCAGCACCTGGCGCTTGCCGTCGACTTCGAACTCGGCCTCGCTGGAGGTCGCGCGCAGCAGCCGCACGCCCTCGGGCGTCACCTGACCCACGGCGAGCGTCTTCGGCACGCCGTTGCCGATGCGAACGACCGCCTTGCCCGCATAAAGCCCGACGACGTCGATGTCGACGGCGTGCGCCGCGCCGGCGCATGACGCGAGCACGGCGCACGCCGCGATCCGCGCCGCACGCCGCAACCTGCCGTCCTTCGGCTGTCGCGTCATCCTTTCCAGCGCGGCGGCCGCTTGGCGACGAAGGCGCTCGACGCCTTCCTGGGCTCGCTCGCCCAGCATGTTCTGCGTGATGATGCTCGCTGGCGCAGCGCGTACGCCTCGGCGAGCGTGCTCCTCGAGCTGCTCGTAGAAGAACGTCTTGCCGGCGGCCACCACGTCGCGGGGCTTGGCGATCAGCGACGCGCGCCAGCGCCGCGACGCGGCGTCGAGCTCGCCCGGCGGCGCGACGCGATTGACGAGTCCCCAGGCGAGCGCCGTCGGCGCGTCGATGAACTCGCCGGTCATCAGCATCTCGAACGCCCGCTTGCTGCGCGATGTTGCGCGACACCGGAACGCCCGGCGTCGCGCAGAACAGGCCGAAATTGATGCCCGAGGTCGCGAAGCGCGCGTCGGCGCGCGGCGACCGCGAGGTCGCACGGCGGCGACCAGCTGGCAGCCCGCCGCGGTCGCGATGCCGTGGACCCTGGCGATCACCGGCTGCGGCAGCCGCCGCAGCGCTCAGCATCACGTCGCAGCAGCGGCGGAACAGGCTCGCCGATGAACGCCTCGTTCGAATTGCGCGAGCATTTCCTTCAGGTCGTGGCCCGGGCAGAACGCGCGTCCGGCGCCGGCGATGACGACGACGCGCACCGACGTCGTCGCGTCGCGATCGCGTCGAGCGCCGCCTGCAGGGCGCGCAGCATCGCGGCGATCGATCGCGTTGAACTGCGCCGGCCGGTTCAACGTCAGCGTGGTCACGCCGCCGGCGTCGCCGCGCAGCACCACGCGGCTCGGCCGGCGGCTTCGGACGGATGCAGGTCATCGTCATCGTCGCATCCTATTCGATCGCCTGCGTCGAACCGCGCGCGCTCGCGCAGCACGAACTTCTGGATCTTGCCGGTCGACGTCTTGGGCAGCTCGCCGAAGATCACGCGCTTCGGCGCCTTGAAGCGCGCCAGGTGGCCGCGGCAATGCTCGATCAGTTCGGCCTCGGTGACCGCGTCGCGCCGGGCTTGAGCTCGACGAACGCGCAGGGCGTCTCGCCCCACTTCGGGTCGGGCTGCGCGACGACCGCCGCCGCGAGCACCGCCGGATGGCGGTACAGCACGTCCTCGACCTCGAGCGAGCTGATGTTCTCGCCGCCCGAGATGATGACGTCCTTCGAGCGGTCCTTGATCTTGACGTAGCCGTCCGGCTGCAGCACCGCGAGGTCGCCGGAGTGGAACCAGCCGCCGGCGAACGCCTCGTCGGTCGCCTCCGGGTTCTTCAGATAGCCCTTCATCGTGATGTTGCCGCGGAACATGATCTCGCCCATCGTTTCGCCGTCGCGCGGCACCGCCGTCATCGTCGCGGGGTCCATGACCGTCATGCCTTCCTCGCAGGTATAGCGCACGCCCTGGCGGCCGTTGCGCTCGGTGCTGCGCGGCGATGTCGAGCGCGTCCCACTCCTGGTGCTTGGCGCACACCGCGGCCGGCCCGTAGGTCTCGGTCAGCCCGTAGACGTGGGTGATGTCGAAGCCCATCCGCTGCATGCCTTCGATCACCGCGGCCGGCGGCGCGGCCGCCGCGACCAGGCAGCTGCACCTGGTGCGTCGATGCCCCGCTTCCACTCCGTCCGGCGCGTTGATCAGCAGCGCGTGCACGATCGGCGCGCCGCAGTAGTGCGTGACCTCGTGCGCGCGAATCGCGTCGAGGATCGGCGCCGGCCTCGACCTTGCGCAGGCAGACGTTGGTGCCCGCGTTGGCCGCCATCGTCCAGGGAAAGCACCAGCCGTTGCAGTGGAACATCGGCAGCGTCCACAGGTAGACGGCGTGCCGCGGCATGCCCCAGTCGACGATGTTGGACAGCGCGTTCAGGTACGCGCCGCGATGGTGGTAGACGACGCCCTTGGGGTTGCCGGTCGTGCCCGACGTGTAGTTGAGCGCAGATCGCGTCCCATTCGTCGCCGGGCGGCTGCCAGGCGAACGTCGGGTCGCCGCCGGCGAGGAACGCTTCGTAGTCGACGTCGCCGAGCCGGTCGCCGCCCGGGCCCAGCGGGTCGGCGACGTCGATGACCAGCGGCTTTCCCTTCGCGAGCGCGCAGCGCCTCGCTGCACCGTCGGCGCGAACTCGGTGTCGGTGATCAGCACCTTCGCTTCGCCGTGGTCGAGCATGAAGGCGATCGCCTCGGCGTCCAGCCGCGTGTTGAGCGTATTGAGCACGCCGCCGGTCATCGGCACGCCGAAATGCGCCTCGACCATCTCCGGCGTGTTGGCAGCATCACCGCGACCGTGTCGCCCGGGACCGACGCCGGCGTCGCGCCAGCGCCGACGCCAGGCGGCGCGCGCGCGCGTACGTCTCGCGCCCAGGTGTAGCGCCGCTCGCCGTGCACGACCGCGAGCTGCTGCGGCTACACGTAGGCGGTGCGCGCGATCAGCGACAGCGGCGTCAGCGGCGCGTAGTTGGCCGCGTTGCGGTCGAGATCGTGGTCGTAGATCGGGCTCTTGTGCATCGTGGCTCTCGCGCTTCTCCTGCGCCGGCCAATGCTATCGACGGCCGCGCGGCCGTTGGACACTCGCAACGGCGCGGCGCCGGCGGCGCCGCGCTGCGCGAATTCATGCTGCGCCCATGGGCCACCGGCTCTCCCGCATCGTCACGCGCACCGGCGACGCCGGCGACGACCGGCCTCGGCGACGGCTCGCGCGTGGCCAAGGACGCGCCGCGGATCGACGCGATCGGCGACCGTCGACGAGCTCAATTCGATGCTCGGGCGTGCTGCTCGCCGAGGCGCTGCCGCCGAGCCTGCGCGCAGCTGTCTCACCGAGGTCCAGCACGACCTTTTCGATCTGGGCGGCGAGCTGTCGATTCCCGGCTATGCCGCCGTCACCGAGGCGCACGTCGCGCGGCTCGAGGCCGCCGTCGAGCAGTTCAACGCCGACCTGCCGCCGCTGAAGGAGTTCATCCTGCCGGGCGGCACGCGCGCGGCGGCGCTCGCGCACGTCGCGCGCACCGTCTGCCGGCGCGCCGAACGCAGCGCTGGTGAGCGCTCGCCGGCGCGGAGCCGGTCGGCGACCCGGCGCGCAGGTACCTCAACCGGCTGTCCGATCTGCTGTTCGTCCTGGCGCGCGTGCTCAATCGCGCGGCCGGGCGAACCCGACGTCCTGTGGCGCCGGGATCGCGCCGGGCCGCCGGCGACGTAGCGCCCGGATGGTCGATGACGCGGCTCCCGATCGCAGCGCGCGCCTGGCCGCGCTCGTCGCGCGCATGGCGCTGGCCGACCAGCAGGCGTTCGCGGAGCTCTACCGGCAGACGTCATCGCATCTGTATGCGGTCGCGCTGCGTATCCTGAGGGAAGCCGCCGCCGCGGAGGAGATCCTGCAGGAAGCCTACGTCAGCGTGTGGCACCACGCCGGTACCTACGTCGCCGCCAGGAGCCAGCCGCTGACCTGGCTGACGTCGATCGTGCGCAACCGCTGCCTCGACCGGCTGCGCCGGCGCGAGATCGACACGATCTCGAGACGCCGGCCTCGGACGAGGAACCGGCGATCGACCTGCCCGGCGACGCGCCGACGCCGGTCGAACTGCTGCTGCAGGGCGCCGAGGCGAAGTCGGTGCGCGACTGCGTCGAGACGCTCGAGGCCGGTCCGCGGCAGGCGATCGCGCTGGCGTTCTTCCAGGGACTGTCGCATGCGGAGCTCGCCGTGCATCTGCGCGAGCCGCTGGGCACGGTCAAGTCCTGGGTGCGGCGCGGACTCGAGCGGCTGAAGCGCTGCCTCGACGGCACCGGCTACGCCCGCTAGAGGCGCGATGAACCTCTCCCGTCCCGACCGCCAGGAGCGCCTCGACCGGCTCGCCGCGCAGTACGCGCTCGGCACGCTGCCGCGCCGCCCGCGCGCGCGCCTCGAGCGCGCCGCGCGCGAGGATCCGCGCGTGGCCGCGGCGCTGCGCGCGTGGGAGGACCGCCTGGCGTCGCTGGCGGTCGCGGTCCCGCGCGTCACGCCGCCGCCGCGCGTGTGGACGCGGATCGTCGGGCGCCTCGGCCTCGAGAACGGCGCGCGCGGCGCTGCGCCCCACGTCGCGTGGTGGAACGGGCTCGCGTTCTGGCGCACGCTCGCCGCAGCGGGTTTCGCCGCCGCGCTGGCGCTCGGCATCGCGCTGTATTCGCAGGCGCCCGTCCCGGAGCCGCCGATCGTGGCCGTGCTGGCCGGCCAGGACGGCAAGCCGGCGATGATCGCGAGCGCCCGCCGCGACGATCGCTACCTGCTGATGAAGGCGGTCGGCGGCGCGCCGGTCGAGCCGGGCAAGGCGCTGGAGCTGTGGACGCTGCCGCAGGGCCAGCCGCCGCGCTCGCTGGGCGTGATCCCGCCGGGCGAAGTCGTGCGCATTCCGCTGACGGCGCCGTCCGCCGCTGCCCTGGCGAACATCCCCGCGCTCGCCGTGAGCCTGGAGCCTGCGGGCGGATCGCCCACCGGCCTTCCGACCGGTCCCGTCCTCTATTCGGGCAAGATCGAGCGGATGTACTGAGTCAGGTGGCGATCGCCGCGGCGGCGGATAGGCGGTCGCCCGATGCGCGCGGCGGCTTTCCCGGCGGCGCCAGGCGCGCGCTCACGCGCCGCGAGGCGGCGTTAGTTGCGGGGTTTGAGGCCATAGCCGTCGGGACGGTCTTCCATCTCCCAGCCCGCCGCCTGCAGCTCGCCGCGCAGCCGGTCGGCCTCCGGCCAGTTCTTCGCCTGCCGCGCGGCGCGGCGCGCCTCCGCCAGCGCGCGCACCGGCCCCGGCACGTCGACCGCCTTGGGCTTCCAGTTCGCGAGTTCGAGTCCGAAAACCCGGTCGAACTGCGCCAGCGTCGACCATTTCACCGCCGGCGGCAAGTCGCCGCGCAGTACCTCCCACGCGACGGCGAGGGCGCGCGGCAGGTTGAGATCGTCGTTGACGAACGTCGTGAAGCGCGCGATCGCGCCCGGATCGGGCGCGGCGGCGGGATCGGCCGGCAGCGCATGGAAGCCCTGCCGCATCCGCTCGAGGCCGGTCGCGGCGGCATCGAGCGCGTCCCACGTGAAGTTGAGCTGCGTCCGGTAATGGCCGGTGAGGCACAGATAGCGATAGGCCAGCGGGTCGTAGCCGCGGTCGATCAGCGACTGGACGCGCAGGAACTCCCCGGCCGATTTCGCCATCTTGGCGTCGTTCGCAAGCAGGAAGTAGCCGTGCAGCCAGAAGTTGGCGAGGCGCGTTCCGACGCGCGCTTCCGTCTGCGCGATCTCGTTGGTGTGGTGGACCGGGATGTGATCCTCGCCGCCGCAGTGGATGTCGAAGAAGTCGCCGAGGTACTTCTGCGCCATGGCCGAGCACTCGATGTGCCAGCCGGGGAAGCCGCGCCCCCAGGGACTGTCCCACTCCATCTGCCGCTTCTCGCCGGGCGGGGAGAACTTCCACAGCGCGAAATCGGTGGGCAGGCGCTTCTCGCCCTGCACGACCCGCTTGCCGCCCTCGAGCCCATGCTTGTCGAGCCGCGCCAGGTAGCCGTAATCGGGCTGCCGGCTGGTGTCGAAGTAGATGCCGTCGCTCGTCCGGTAGGTGTAGCCGTTGCGCTCGATGTCGGCGATGAACGCGATCTGCTCGGGAATGTGATCGGTCGCCCGGCAGAGCACGGCGGGATCCTCGATATTGAGGAGCTTGAGATCGTCGCGGAAGGCCTGCGTGTAGAGCTCGGCGATCTCCCACGCCGTGCGGCCGGTGCGCCGCGCGCCCTTCTCCATCTTGTCCTCGCCGGTGTCGGCGTCGGACGTGAGGTGTCCCACGTCGGTGACGTTCATCACGTGCTCGACCCGATGGCCGTTCCATTCGAGCACGCGCTTCAGAGTGTCCTCGAACATGAAGGTCCGGTAGTTGCCGATGTGCTGGTAGTCGTACACGGTCGGCCCGCACGTGTACAGGCCCACCGGCGAGCCCGGCCGCAGCGGCGCGAATTCGCGCAGCGTCCGTGTGTAGTTGTCGTAGAGCGAAAGCGGCATCGGCAGGCGGGCAAATGGCGGATGTTAGCGGCAATGGGGAATCCCGGGCAACCGCGCCGGGACGCGGGCCGGTCCGGTCGCGGCCCGCGTGTAAAATGCGCGTCGCGATGACGCAGCCCCTCTCCGCGCCCGCCATCCGGACCGCCCGCGAGAGCGCGCCTTCCGCCGCTGCCGTGGGCGCACTCCAGCGCAGCATGTGGACGATCGTCGCCGTCGTGATGTCCGTCGTGTGGTTCGCGCTGCTCGACGTGCGCAAGCTGCAGCATCCCGACGAGGGCCGCTACGCCGAGATCGCCCGCGAGATGCTCGCCAGCGGCGACTGGGTGACACCGCGGCTCAACGACCTCAAGTATTTCGAGAAGCCCCCGTTGCAGTACTGGCTGACCGCAGCGAGCTACCGCGCGTTCGAGCTCGACGAATGGACGGCGCGGCTCCCCTCGGCGATCGCCGGGTGGCTTGCGATCTTCGTCGTCGGCTTTGCCGGCACGCGAATCGCGTCGCCGGCCGCGGGCGCGTACGCCGCCGCCGCGCTCGCCGGCATGGTGTGGCACTTCGGCATAGCGCACATCATCACGCTCGACGCACTCCTGTCGTTCTGCCTGGCCGTCGCGCTCTGCGCCTTCCTGGTCGCCCAGCGTGCGGAGGCGACGCTGCGCGAACGCCGCGGTTTCATGCTGGTCGCCTGGGCCGCCGTCGCCGGCGCCGTGCTGACGAAGGGCCTGATCGGCCTCGTGATCCCTGCCGCGTCGCTGGTGATCTATTCGCTGGCGACGCGCGACTTCGCACTATGGCGACGACTCGATCTCGCGCGGGGGCTGGCGCTTCTCGTGCTGCTGACCGCGCCGTGGTTCGTCCTCGTTTCGATGCGCAATCCGGAGTTCGCGCACTTCTTCTTCATCCACGAGCACGTCGAGCGTTTCCTGACGACCGAGCACCGGCGCACCGGTGCCTGGTGGTACTTCATCCCCCTGCTCGTCGTCGGGCTGCTGCCGTGGGTCGGGATGTTCGCGGTGGTGACGATACGCGGCTGGCGCGAGGCGACACGCGACGTCAACGGCTTCTCCTGGGCGCGCTTCTGCCTCGTATGGATGGCCTTCGTGTTCGTATTCTTCAGCGCGTCGGGGTCGAAGCTGCCCTCCTACATCCTGCCGCTGTTCCCCGCGGCCGCGCTGCTGATCGGCTGGCAGCTCGTCCGCGTTCCGCAGCTTTGGCTGTTTCGCCTCGCCTGGCCGCTCGCCGCCGGTGCGTGGCTGCTGCTCGCGCTCGTGCTCGCGTTCTACGACCCGCTGATCGCCCGCCTCGCGGATACGCGTACGCCCGCGATCGTCTACGCCACGCTCCTGCCGTTCGTGGCCGCGGGCCTGGCTGCCGCGGGGCTCGGCTACTCGCTGTCCGCGCTGGCGTTCCGGCGGCAAGGCGACGCGCGCCGCTCGTGGGGCGTGATCGGACTCTCGCTCGCGACGATGGTGACGCTGCAGATCATCTTCTCGGCCAACGACGCGTTCCGCGTCACGCGCTCCGCCGCCGGCCTCGTGACGGTGCTCGAGAACCAGACGAGCCCGCCGTACGATCGCCGCGCGCCGGTCTACCAGGTCGGCATGTACGACCAGACGCTCCCCTACTACCTGCGGCGCCCGACGACGCTCGTCGCCTACCGCGACGAGCTGGCGCTCGGCCTCGACGCGGAGCCGCAGAAGGGCATCGCACGCGAGGAGGACTGGACCGCCGCATGGCGCGCGCTGCCGCAGGGTTACGCGCTGCTCGGCGAAGATACGCTCGCGAAGCTCGCGGCGCAGGGCCTGCCGTACCGCGTCGTCGCGCGCGACCCGCGCCGCGCGCTGATCGCGCGCCAATGAGAAGACCGGGCCGCGCACGATGACCTTGTCCGCCTTCGCTTTCCTGCTGACCGCCATCCTGCTGAATGCCGCGGCGCAGCTGCTGCTGAAGGCAGGGACCAATGCGCTCGGCGTCATCACGCTGACGCGCGACAACTGGATCGAGATGCTGGTGCGAATGGCGACGCAGGGACATTTCGTCGCCGGCGTCGCCTTCTACGGCGTCAGCCTCGTCGCATGGATCCTCGGCCTGTCGCGCGTACCGGTGACGATCGCCTACCCGATGCTCTCGCTGGGGTACATCATCAATGCCGTCGCCGCGCACTACCTGCTGGGCGAGGCCGTCACGGCGACGCGCTGGCTCGGCATCGGCTTCATCGTTCTCGGCGTGTGGATCATCGCGCGGACCTGACGGTGGACACGCCCGCCGCGCCGCTCAAGTTCGCAGGCCCCGTCCTCGACGAGGCGACGATCGCCGGCGTCGCGGAAGTCCTGCGCTCGGGTCACATCACGAGCGGGCGCTGGGTCGAGACGTTCGAGCGCGACCTGTCGGCGTTCTGCGGCGGGCGGCCCGTGCGCGCCGTGACCTCGGCCACGGCCGCGCTGGAGATCGCGCTGCAGCTCGCCGGCATCGGGCCCGGCGACGAGGTGATCGCCTGCGCGCAGACGTTCTTCACGGTGATCAACATGATCGTGAAAGTCGGCGCGACGCCCGTGTTCGTCGACTGCGACCTCGTGACGCGCAACGTCGACCTGGACCAGGTCGCGCGCCGGATCGGCCCCCGCACGCGCGCGATCCTGCCGACGCACTGGCCGGGGTCGCTCGTCGACCTCGATCGCATGTACGGGCTCGCCCGCGAGCGCGGCTTGCGGGTGATCGAGGACGCCGCGCTGGTCATCGGGTCGAAGTGGCAGGGACGCCACGTCGGCGCCCTCGGCGACCTGGTCTCGTTCAGCTTCCACCCCAACAAGAACATCACGTCCATCGAGGGCGGCGCGCTGGTCGTGAACGATGCCGACGAGGCCCGCCGCGTCGACGCGCTGCGCTTCCACGGCATCGAGCGGCTGCCCGACGGCACGCGCGACGTCGCCTTCCCCGGCGGGAAGTTCAACCTTCCCGACGTCAACGCACGCATCGGCGTCGCGCAGCTCGCGCGCCTGCCCGATTTCCTGGCACGCCGCCGCGCGCTGGTCGAGCGCTATTTCCTGCGCTGGCGCGCCGATCCGGCCTGCGTGCTGCCGCCGGCGCCGGCCGTCGACGACGGCTTCTCCTGGAACATGTTCTGCGTGCTGCTGCCGCTCGAGCGGATGACCATCGACCGCGCGGGGTTCCGCGCGGCGCTCGCCGCGCGCGGCATTGCGACGGGCGTCTCGTACGAGGCGCTCCACCTGTCCACGCTCGGGCGCCGCTTCGGCTATCATCGCGGCGACCTTCCGAACACCGAACGGATCGCGGATGCCACCGTGACGCTGCCGTTGCACGTGGCGATGACGGACGCCGACGTCGATCGCGTCTGCGAGGCTTGTGCGGACATCCTCGCCGCGCACCGCCGATGAGCGCCGCGCATCCCCGCCTGTCGGTCGTCATACCCGTCTACAACGAGGAGGCGGGCCTCGGCGCGCTGTTCGCGCGCCTGTATCCGGCGCTCGACGCGCTGCGCGTTCCCTACGAAGTCATCTTCGTCAACGACGGCAGCCGCGACCGTTCGGCGGCGCTGCTCAAGGACCAGTTCGCCGCGCGGCCCGACGTGACGCGCATCGTGCTGTTCAACGCCAACTACGGCCAGCACCTCGCCATCGTCGCGGGCTTCGAGCGCGCGCGCGGCGAGCGCGTCGTCACGCTGGACGCCGACCTGCAGAACCCGCCGGAGGAGATCGGCAAGCTGCTGGCCGCGATGGACGAGGGCGCCGACTACGTCGGCGGCGTGCGCGCCGTCCGGGAAGACAGCTGGTGGCGCCGCGCGGCATCGCGCCTGATGAACCGGCTGCGCGAGCGGATCACGCGCATCCGCATGACCGACCAGGGCTGCATGCTGCGCGCGTACAGCCACGAGATCGTCGCCGCCATCGCTGCCAGCCGCGAGGTGAGCACGTTCATTCCGGCGCTCGCGTACACCTACGCGCGCAAGCCGGTCGAGGTGGCGGTCGCGCACGAGCCGCGCGCCGCGGGCGAGTCGAAGTATTCGCTCTACCAGCTCATCCGCCTCAATTTCGACCTCGTCACGGGATTCTCGCTGGTGCCGCTGCAGATGTTCTCGATCTTCGGGATGCTGGTTTCCGTGGGCTCGGTCATCGTCTATCTGGTGGTGATCGTCGAGCGCGTCGTGCTCGGCGGCTGGCGCGAGGGCTGGGCGACCCTGTGGGACCGGGACCTGCTGGAGTTCTTCCTCATCGGCATGGCGCTGTTCGGGCTCGGCATCGTCGGCGAATACGTCGGCCGCATCTACCAGCAGGTGCGCGCGCGGCCGCGCTACACGATCCAGGCGGTGCTGGAGCGTGACCGCCCGGGCACGTCGTCCGTGCCGCGCGCCGGCCCATGACCACGGCGGTCGTCTTCGCCTACCACGACGTCGGCGCGCGGGGATTGCGCGTGCTGCTCGCCCACGGCGTCGAGGTGCCGCTGGTCGTGACCCACGACGACGACCCCGCCGAAACGCTCTGGTTCGAGCGCGTCGCCGACGTCGCCGCGCGCTACGGGCTGCCGGCGATCGCGCCCGCGGATCCCAACGCGCCCGAGGTCGTCGCGCGCGTGGCGGCCAGCGCGCCCGATTTCCTCTTCAGCCTCTACTACCGGCGCATGCTCGGCCCGGCGCTGCTCGCGCTGCCGCGCCGCGGCGCGCTCAATGTCCATGGCTCGCTGTTGCCGTGCTATCGCGGCCGTGCGCCGGTGAACTGGGCGGTCCTGCACGGCGAGCGGCGCACCGGCGCCACGCTCCATTACATGGATGCCAAGCCCGACGCCGGCGACATCGTGCTGCAGCAGGCGGTGCCGATCCTGCCGGACGACACGGCACGCGAGGTGTTCGCGAAGGTCACCGTGGCGGCGGAAATCGTGCTCGACGACGCGCTGCCGGCTCTGCTCGCCGGCACCGCGCCGCGGCGCCCCCAGGCTCTTTCGCGGGGCTCCTACTTCGGCGGCCGCACCGCCGCCGACGGCCGCATCGACTGGCGGCAGCGCGCCAGCGCCATCCACGACCTCGTGCGCGCGGTCGCGCCGCCCTATCCGGGCGCGCTCACCACGCTGGCCGGGCGGCCGGCGCGCATCCTGGCGAGCCGCGTGCTCGATCCGGACACGCCGCCCGCCCCGCCGGCCATCCTCGCGGACGGCGACCGCATCGTGGCGCAATGCGGCGGCGGCGGCACGCTCGCGCTATATTCGCTGGAAATCGACGGCGCGCCGGTCGACGCGGCGGCGTGGCGTGCCGCATTCGGCGCCGCGCCGCTGGCGCCCGGCGCCTGACGGGAGCGTCATGACGATCGCCGAACCGCCGGCCGAGGAAACGGCCCCCAAGCGCGTGCGCGGCTTCGAGAAGAACCGCCTGGAGGCGCTCGCCGACGGGATCTTCGCGGTCGCGCTGACCTTGCTCGTTCTCGACATCAAATTGCCCGAGCAGGTCGCGTTCTCGACCAACGACGAGCTGCTGTCGCGGCTTGCCGAGCTCGAGCGCCACTTCGCCATCTACGTGATCAGCTTCGTGGTCATCGGCATGTACTGGATCAGCCACCACATCCAGTTCCACTTCGTCCGCTACACCGATCGCCGGCTGATCTGGATCAACATGTTCTACCTGCTGCTCATCAGCTTCGTGCCGTTCACGACGGACCTGGTCGGCGACCACGAGAACCTGGTCCTGCCCTGCGAAATCTACGGCGTGACGCTGCTGTCGCTGTCGGCGCTGTCGTTCTTCCACCTCGACTACCTGGCGCGGCACGCGTACCTCACCAGCCGCGAACTCACGCCGGAGGTGATCGGCCTCATCAAGCGGCGGATCCTGCTGTTCACCCTCATCCCGCTCGCCTCGATGGTGGTCGCGAACTGGAGCACCCACGCCTCGCTCTACATCTACCTGCTGCTCCTGCTCGCCCATTTCTTCACCGGGCCCGTCGACGAGCGCATCCACACGAGCCTGCCCGCAGACCCTCCCCTCGGCGAATGACCAAGCGAATCCTCATCCTCGGCGTCAACGGCTTCATCGGCCATCACCTGTCCCGCGCGATCCTCGGCACCACCGACTGGGATATCTACGGGATGGACATGCAGACGGATCGCATCGCGGCGCATTTGTCCGACCCGCGCTTCCACTTCTTCGAAGGCGACATCACGATCAACCGCGAATGGATCGAGTACCACGTCAAGAAGTGCGACGTCGTGCTGCCGCTGGTGGCGATCGCCACGCCGGCGACGTACGTGCGCGAGCCGCTGCGCGTCTTCGAGCTGGACTTCGAGGCGAACCTGCCGATCGTCCGCGCGGCGGTGCGGTACCGCAAGCGCCTCGTCTTCCCGTCGACGTCCGAGGTGTACGGCATGTGCACGGACGCCGAGTTCGACCCGGAAGCATCGAACCTCGTGCTGGGCCCGATCGACAAGCCGCGCTGGATCTATTCGTGCGCCAAGCAGCTGATGGACCGCGTGATCCACGCCTACGGCATGGAACAGGGGCTCGACTACACGCTGTTCCGGCCGTTCAACTGGATCGGCGCCGGACTGGACTCCATCAACACGGCGAAGGAAGGCAGCTCGCGCGTCATCACGCAGTTCCTCGGCCACATCGTGCGCGGGGAGCCCATCAAGCTGGTCGACGGCGGCACGCAGAAGCGCGCGTTCACGTACATCGACGACGGCATCGCTGCGCTTTTGCGCATCATCGCCAACCCGAACGGCATCGCCAGCGGGAAGATCTACAACATCGGCAATCCCGCCAACAATTATTCGGTCAGGGAAGTCGCGACGATGATGCTGGCGCTGGCGCAGACCTATCCGGAGTACCGCGACACGGCCGCGCAGGTGCAGCTCGTCGAGACGACCGCCGACAGCTATTACGGCAAGGGCTACCAGGACGTGCAGAACCGCGTGCCCAGGATCGCCAACACCTGCGCCGACCTCGACTGGCGGCCGCAGGTGCCGATGGACGAGGCGCTGCGCCACATCTTCGACGCCTACCGCGCGCACGTCGCCGACGCGCGCGCGCTGGTCGAATGACGCTCTCGCCGCCCCGCGCCGGCGCGTCGAGCTGAGCCGATGCGCCTTGCGCTCAAGGTCGATGTCGACACGCTGCGCGGCACGCGCGAGGGCGTGCCGTCGCTCGTCGCGCTGTTCCGCCGCCACGGCGTCACCGCGACGTTCCTGTTCTCGCTCGGTCCGGACCACACGGGCCGGGCGATCAAGCGCGTGTTCCGCCCGGGCTTCGTCGGCAAGGTGCGCCGCACGTCCGTCGTCAGGCACTACGGCGTGCGCACGCTGCTCTACGGCACCGTGCTGCCGGGGCCGGACATCGGCCGCCGCGGCGGCGACGTGATGCGCGCGGTCCGCGACGTGGGCCACGAGACCGGCATCCACTGCTGGGACCATATCCGGTGGCAGGACGGCGTCGGGCATGCGGATGCCGCCTGGACCGAGCGCGAGATGACGCGCGCCTGCGAGCGCTATACGGAGATCTTCAAGACGCCGCCGCACACCCACGGCGCGGCCGGCTGGCAGATGAACATGACGGCGCTGCGCCTGACGCAGCGGCTCGGCTTCGACTATTGCAGCGACGGCCGCGGCCGGTATCCGCACCTTCCGGTGCGCCACGCCGAGCTCGTCCGCTGTCCGCAGTTTCCGACGACGCTGCCGACGCTCGACGAGCTCATCGGCGCCGACGGCATCACCGCGGACAGCGTGGCCGCGCACCTGCTCGACATGACGCGCGATCCGCGCCCCTCTGGCCACGTGTTCACGCTGCACGCCGAGCTCGAGGGAATGCGCCTCGCCGGCGTGCTCGGGCAACTGCTGACGGGGTGGAAGGCGCAGGGCTGGGAGCTCGGTCCGGTGCGCGCGCAGTACGAGGCCGCCGAGCCGATGGACCTGCCGCGCTGCGAAGTGGGCAACGGGACGGTGCACGGGCGCAGCGGCACGCTGTTCGTGCAGCGCGGCGAGTTCCTCGCCGACGCGCCGCTCGCCCGGGCGGCATGAGACCAACTCCAGGAGACGCGATGATCGGCAAGAAAGTGGCGGATTTCTCGGCGCATTCGACCGGCGGGACGTTCAAGCTGTCGGCGCACAAGGGCCATCCGGTGGTGCTCTATTTCTACCCGAAGGACAATACGCCGGGCTGCACGACCGAGGGCGCGAACTTCCGCGACCTGCACAAGGCCTTCGTCAGGACAGGGGCCGTCGTGGCCGGCGTGTCGCGCGATTCGCTCACGTCCCACGAGAAATTCAAGGCGAAGATGGACTTCCCGTTCGAGCTCGTCTGCGACGCCGACGAGGCCCTCTGCAGGCAGTTCGACGTGATCAGGATGAAGAACATGTACGGCAAGCAGGTACGCGGCATCGAACGCAGCACGTTCGTGATCGATGCGGCCGGCAAGCTCGCCCGCGAGTGGCGCGGCGTCAAGGTCGCCGGGCACGCGCAGGAAGTGCTCGACTTCGTGAAGACGCTGCCAGCTTGACGCCGCTTACTGCTTCTTCCGCACGAGCGAGAGCGGCTCGTCGACGAACAGCCTCGGATTGTCGCGGTTCGCGCGCACGAGCCGGCGCGCCTCGCTCGACGAGCGCAGCGTGCCCGGGATCGTGTCCGAATTGACCGCATACGCGGTAAGGCGCATCCCGTCGTCGGACAGCGCGTACTTGAGGTACGCATACTTGTGCGACGGCGCATCGAGGTCCTGCACGGTCACGAAGGCCGTGTCCGCGAAGTCGGAGTGCCACGCGCGAAACGGGTCGCCGTTCAGGATCAGCAGGTATGTCGTGGCGTCGAGCGGACGCACCTTCAGCAACTCCTTGCCGTCGTCGGACGTCCAGTCGCCGACCAGGCGCGCGTCCACGCGCCGGGTCGGATTCACCGTCAGCGGCGCGTCGTAGATGCATCCGGCCAGCACGAGCGCCAGCAGCACGGCGAGCCAGCGCGCCGCGCCGCCCCCACGCAGCGTCGCGGCCATCGCACCCGCCGGCACCGTTTCCGTCACGACCATTCCGACCCCCTGCCGCCCATGAAGCTCACATGTTATGCGATTCGACCCGACGCCCCGCCGATCCGCGCGTGCCCGGCAACGCGCGACTGGATGGACGCGGTCGTCGACAACCACGCCTACCGCTGTCTGCCGCTGGTCATCGCGAACTGCCACGGCTGGGAAATCCTTGCGCCGTTCGGCTTCGCGGCGACGTGGACCGGCGCCGAGCGCCCGGAAGCGCTGACGCTGCGGCTGGACGGGGGCGGCGCCCCGCCCGTCCATGCGGTCGTCTCGCACTTCGGTTACGGCATCGTGACTTTCCACCTGTCCTACCTGTTCCGCACGGAGCCCGGCTTCGACCTCTTCGCAACAGGCCCGGTGAACCACGCGACGCTGCAGGACTTCGAGCCCGAGATCGTGGACATCCGCGAGGCGCCCGACGTCGAGCGGGAGATGCGCAGCTGGGCGCAGCGCCGCGCCGACTTCGCGCGCGAGCTCTACCGCTCGCCCAAGGCGCTGAAGGACGCTTGGCAGCGCGATTACTTCGTCGGCCGCACGCCCGACGGCGAGCAACAGGCGCATCACGTGACGCGATTGCGCCTCAAGGACCGACGCGGCGGGAGCCGGATTGACCCCGTGGCCGCCCCGTCACCAAGTCGCCCGGGACCTCGCGCCCTCCCCGGATCGCGCCCGACGCAAGGCGAAGTCAAGCAAGGCATGATCGCCCGACGCAATTCCACCACAAAGACTTCCGCTGCTGAGGCAGCACGACCACAACAGCTTGTATTTCACTGAATTCCGGCGCTAAATGGTCATCGCGCCGGTCCGTTCCGCGACTCCTGGAGGCCCATGGTCGAACGCAAGCTCCGCCCTGCCCCGTCCACGCTGCATCTCCTCCCTTCCCGCAAGCCCGTCAAGACGGGCCCCGCGTCCGCCAGCAAGCTCTTCGTGCTCGACACCAACGTGCTCATGCACGACCCGACGAGCCTGTTCCGCTTCGAGGAGCACGACATCTACCTGCCGATCCTCACGCTCGAGGAGCTCGACGCCAACAAGAAAGGCGTGACCGAGGTCGCGCGCAACGCGCGCCAGGCCTCGCGCTTCCTCGATGAGCTGGTGACCGCCCACGCCGGCCCCGGCAACGAGGCCATCGTGCAGGGCATCCCGCTGGCGGAGAAATCCGGCAACGCGGCGACCGGACGACTGTTCCTGCAGACCGAGGCGATCACCACGACGCTGCCGCCGTCGCTCGCCGGCGGCAAGACCGACAACCAGATCCTGGCTGTCGTGATGCACCTCGCGCGCAATCATCCGCGCCGCGGCGTCGCGCTGGTGTCGAAGGACATCAACATGCGGATCAAGGCGCGCGCGCTCGGCCTTGCCGCGGAGGATTACTTCAACGACAAGGTCCTCGAGGACACCGAGCTCCTGTACTCTGGCGTGCGCGAGCTGCCGCCCGATTTCTGGGACCGGCATGGCAAGGGCATGGAGTCGTGGCAGCAGGGCGGCCACACGTACTACCGCGTCACCGGGCCTCTCGTGGCCTCCATGCACGTCAACGAGTTCCTGTACCACGAAAAGCCGGGCGAAGCGCCGTTCTATGCGGTGGTCAAGGAGATCACCGGCAAGATGGCGCTCCTGTCGACGCTCAAGGACTACACGCACCAGAAGAACAATGTCTGGGGCATCACCGCGCGCAACCGCGAGCAGAACTTCGCGCTCAACCTGCTCATGAATCCCGAGATCGACTTCGTCACGCTGCTCGGACAGGCGGGTACCGGCAAGACGCTGCTGACGCTCGCAGCGGGCCTGATGCTGACGCTCGAGTTCAAGGTCTACACCGAGATCATCATGACGCGCGTCACCGTGCCGGTGGGCGAGGACATCGGCTTCCTGCCCGGCACCGAGGAGGAGAAGATGAACCCGTGGATGGGCGCGCTCGAGGACAACCTCGACGTGCTCAACAAGACCGACGACGAGGCCGGCGAATGGGGCCGCGCCGCGACGCGCGACCTCATCCGCTCGCGCATCAAGGTGAAGAGCCTCAACTTCATGCGCGGGCGCACGTTCATCAACAAGTTCCTCATCATCGACGAGGCGCAGAACCTGACGCCCAAGCAGATGAAGACGCTGATCACGCGCGCCGGGCCCGGCACCAAGGTCGTCTGCCTCGGCAACATCTCGCAGATCGACACGCCCTACCTCACCGAGGGCAGCTCCGGGCTCGCCTACGTCGTCGACCGCTTCAAGGGCTGGACGCACTCGGGGCACGTCACGCTGCAGCGCGGCGAGCGCTCGCGCCTCGCCGATCACGCGGCCGAGGTGCTGTAGACCGGATGCCGGCGGCGGTGCGCAGCCGGGCTAGCCGCCCGACGCGAAACTCTCGAAGCGCGTGTACTCGCCGATGAAGGTGAGGCGCACCGTGCCGATGGGTCCGTTGCGCTGCTTGCCGATGATGATTTCGGCAGTTCCCTTGTCCTGCGACTCCGGGTTGTAGACCTCGTCGCGATAGATGAACAGGATGACGTCCGCGTCCTGCTCGATCGCGCCCGATTCCCTCAGGTCCGACATCACCGGTCGCTTGTTCGGCCGCTGCTCGAGCGAGCGGTTGAGCTGCGACAGCGCGACGACGGGCACCTGCAGCTCCTTGGCGAGCGCCTTCATCGACCGCGAGATCTCGGAGATCTCCGTGGCGCGGTTCTCGCCCTGCGACGTCGATTGCATCAGCTGCAGGTAGTCGACGATGACGAGGCCGATGCCGCCGCGCTGCTTCATGATCCGCCGCGCCCGCGAACGAACCTCGATGGCGTTGAGCGCCGGCGTCTCGTCGATGAGGATCGGCGCGTCGTTGAGCAGGCCGAGCGCGGTGGACAGGCGATCCCAGTCGTCGGGTCCCAGCCGGCCGGTGCGCAGCTTGTGCTGATCGAGGCGGCCGACCGAGCCGATCATCCGCAGCGCGAGCTGCGTCGCCCCCATTTCCATCGAGAACACCACCACCGGCTTCTTGTAGTGCAGCGCGACGTGCTCGCCGATGTTGAGCGCCAGCGCGGTCTTGCCCATCGACGGCCTGCCGGCCACGACCACGAGGTCGCCCGGCTGGAATCCCGAGGTCATCCGGTCGAGGTCCGCGTAGCCGGTAGGCACCCCGGTGACGTCGGACGGATTGTCGCGGCTGTAGAGCGTCTCGATGCGCTCGACGACGGTGGCGAGCAGCCGGCCGATCTCCTGGAAGTTCTGCGCCCCGCGCGCGCCCTGTTCCGCGATGTGCAGCACCTTCGCCTCGGCTTCGTCGAGGACGAGCTTGGCGTTGCGGCCGAGCGGGTTGTACGCCGACTCGGCGATCTCGCCCGCCGTGGCAGCGAGCTGGCGCAGGATCGAGCGCTCGCGCACGATCTGCGCGTAGTGCCGGATGTTCGCCGCCGTCGGCACGTTCTGCACCAGCGCGCCCAGGTACGCCAGGCCGCCGGCGTGGTCGAGCTTCTGCGACGAGCCCAGCGCCTCGGCCAGCGTGACGACGTCGGCCGGGCGCCCGTCGGCGATCAGGCGCGTGATGTGGTCGTAGATGACGCGGTGGGCGCCGCTGTAGAAATCGGCGGCGGAGACCACGTCGCCGACTCGATCCGCCGCTTCGTTGTCGAGCAGCAGGCCGCCCAGCACCGACTGCTCCGCCTCGAGCGAGTGCGGCGGCAGCTTCAGCGCATCGACCTGCGGATCGTCGGGCATGGGATGGGAGGCGGAAGGACCCGGCGCGCGTCACGCAACGCGCAGGCGCACCCGTTCCACGCGCTCAGGCCTGCTGGACGTCGAGCCCGAGCTGGCGGTTCGCCGGCACCGCGATGTCCATCTTCTTCGGACGCGGGAGGTCGAGCCCGCCCATCAGCGCGATGAACTCCTCGCGCGTGCGGTTCGCGAGGCGGGGATTGCCGGCCTTTTCCGCACCGATCGTCGAGAACGTGTTGCCCTTGTAGTCGTGACCCGGGTAGACCCGCGTGTCGTCGGGGAGTGAGAACAGGCGCTGCGTGATGCTGTCATAGAGCGCCCCGGCGTCGCCGCCCTGGAAGTCCGTGCGACCGCAGCCGCCGATCAGCAGCGCATCGCCGGTGAACACCTTGTCGCGCCACGCGTAGGACATCGAGCCTGCCGTGTGGCCCGGCGTGGCGATGGCGACCAGCACCTCGCGGCCGAAACGCAGCTCGGCGCCGTCCTCGAGCTGGAGATCCGCCGGCACGACGCCGCAGGGCAGCGGCGTGGCCGCCTTCGCGCCGGTCACCGCGCGCAGCGCACCCGCCCCGGTGACGTGGTCGGCGTGCGTGTGCGTCTCGATGACATAGCGGATCGTCAGGTGCGCGCGGTTGATCAGTTTCGAGTATTCGGGAAACTGGCTGTCGACGGCGTCGATCATCACGGCATCGCGCGTGCCCGGGTCGGCCAGCACGTACGTATACGTCGACGACTCGGGATCGAACAGCTGGTAGAAGTCTTCCATGACGCGCTCCTCGGCGGACCCGTCGATGATACCCCGCGCCGCGGCGCGGCACCGCACGGCGTCACGCCGGATCAGCGCTGCGCCAGAAAAACCCCGCCGCAAGGGCGGGGTCGAACGCGTACGCCAACCGCGGACCGCTGGGTCGATGCGTTTAGTGCGAAGCCGCTTCCGCGCGAACGCCAACGGTGATGTGCGCGGTGACGTCCGTGTGCAGCACGACCGTCAGCGGGTAGTCGCCCACCTGCTTGAGCGGCCCCGCGGCATGCCGGACCATGCCCTTCTCGACCTCGACGCCCTGCGCCTTCAGCGCGTCGACGACGTCGATGTTGGTGACCGAGCCGAACAGGCGCCCGTCGACCCCGGCCTTCTGCATGATGGTGATCGACATGCCCTCGAGCTTGGTCGCCAGCGCCTGCGCGTCGGCGAGCTTGTCCGGCCGCGGCCGATTCGAGCTCCGCGCGGCGCGCCTCGATCGCCTTCAGGTTCTCGGGCGTCGCGCGCTTCGCCTTGCCCTGGGGGATCAGGAAATTGCGCGCGTAGCCCTCCTTCACTTTGACGACGTCGCCGAGATTGCCGACGTTGGCGATCTTTTCCAGCAGGATGATTTGCATGGTGATCGCTCGGCTCAGTGAAGGTCGGTGTAGGGCAGCAGCGCGAGGAAGCGCGCGCGCTTGATCGCCGTCGACAGCTGGCGCTGGTAGCGGGCCTTCGTGCCGGTGATCCGCGCCGGCATGATCTTGCCGTTCTCCTGGATGAAGTCCTTCAGCACATCGATGTCCTTGTAGTCGATCTGCTTGACCTTCTCGGCGGTGAAGCGGCAGAACTTGCGGCGCTTGAACAGATTGTTGCCGCGGTCGCGCTTCTTGCCGTCCTTTCCTTTGCCCTTGCCTTTGCCTCTTCCGACGGGACGTGGCATTTCGGTAATCCTTCCGTTGACTAGCTGCGTGATTCGAATTCAGTGATGTGGAACGCGACGGTGGTCCCGGTGCGGTAGCGCCGTGCAAGGAACCCCTCGCACTTGAGCTCGCTGCCCGCGGCGACGCGGCTCAGCGCCTTCGCCACCGCGCCGAACGCCACCGCGTGCAGCTCGCACTCGACCTTGCGCTCGCCGCCCGCTTCCGGCTGGACCGACCGATGCACCAGCGTGCAGTCGATCGCCGGGATGCCGGCGGGCGTATGGCGGAGGTCGTCGCGGGCGCTGACCGTGGCGTGCAGCGTCAGCCGGTTGTGTCGCGTCTCGCCGATGCCGTCTTGCGCTCGGGTGTCCGTTGCCTCAGCTCGCCGTCGCAGGCGCAGCGGCCGGCACGGACGCCGGCGCAGCGGCTGCGGCTTCGGGCGCCGGGGCGCGCTCGCCGCCGCCGCTCGCCGCTGCGCTCGCCGTCGCGGTTCGTCAGCGATTTCGCCTTCTCTTCCTTCATCATCGGCGACGGCGTGACGACCGCTTCGTCCATGGCGACCGTCAGGTGGCGCAGCACCGCGTCGTTGAACTTGAACGCGTGCTCGAGCTCGTTGAGCGTGTCCTGGCCGATCTCGACGTTCATCAGCACGTAGTGGGCCTTGTGGACCTTCTGGATCGGATAGGTCAGCTGGCGCCGGCCCCAGTCCTCCAGGCGGTGGATCCGGCCGCCCTGGCCGCTCACCATCGTGCGGTACCGCTCGATCATCGCGGGCACCTGCTCGCTCTGATCGGGGTGCACGATAAACACGATTTCGTAATGACGCATGGGTGCTTCGCTCCTTGCGGTCTGTCGGCAGCGCTCGAAAGCGCTCACCGGTCGGCCTCCCCAAAGGCGTGCGCCGGCGAATTCCGGCGCCGCGGCAGTCCTGCGGCGGGTGAGGCAAGGGAACCCGGAAGTATAGAGACTTTCGCTATTGAGATCAATAGGCTACCCTTGGACCCGTCTTGACGCACGCCGGCCCATTGCCTGTCCTTCCCCTCACCCTCGCCGCCGGCATGCTGCTGACCCTGCTGGCACCGGGCGCCGCCGGCGCGCCGCCGTTCGCACCGGTGCCGCTCGCGCCCCCGCCCGCGTCGGCAATTCCCGCCGGCCCGCGCGGCGACGCCATCCGGCTCGGACGCACGATCGTGAGCGAAACGCAGACCAGCCCGGTGAAAGGCTACCTCGGCAACGGGCTCACCTGCGCCAACTGCCACCTCGACGCCGGGCGGCAGGCGTACGCCGCGCCGCTGGTCGGCCTCACCGGACTCTTTCCGGAGTACGAAGCGCGCAGCGGCGGCATGCAGTCGCTCGAGGAACGCATCAACGACTGCTTCCTGCGCTCGATGAACGGGCGCAGGCTGCCCTCGACCAGTGCCGCGATGGTGGCGCTGCTCGCCTACACCGCGTGGCTGTCGGAAGGCGTGCCCACCGGCACGGCGGTGATCGGGCGGGGCTTCAGGGAGGTGAGCGCCCCCGCCAAGCCCGACTCCGTGCGCGGCAAGGCGCTGTTCGCCGCGAAATGCGCCGCGTGCCACGGCGCCGACGGCCAGGGCACGCCGGGCGCAGCGGGTACGTTCGTGTTCCCGCCGCTCTGGGGGCCGAAGTCGTTCAACGACGGCGCCGGCATGGCGCGCGTGTCGATCGCCGCCGCGTTCGTGCAGACCAAGATGCCGCTCGGCAACGCCGGAACGCTCTCGGACCAGGACGCCTACGACATCGCGGCGTTCTTCACCGCGCAGCCGCGCCCGAAATTCGCTCCGAAGTCCGCGGACTGGCGGGCGGGCGACCGGCCTGCGGACGCGCGGTAGGCCGCTACTTCAGCGCCTCGAGACCTGCCCGCCCGACCGTCGCGTCCTGGCCCGACGCCACGCCGCTGACGCCGACAGCGCCCGCCACCTTGCCGTTGACGAGGATCGGGAGGCCGCCGTCGATGGGCGTGACCCCCGGCAGGCCGAGGATCGCGACCCGTCCGTTGGCGATCCCGTCCTCGAAATCCTTGCTCGGCCGGCGGTAGATGGCCGCCGTGCGCGCCAACTCGATTGCGACCGTCGCGCTGGACGTCTGCGTGTCGTCCATCATCTCGTAGTAGATGAGCATGCCGTGGTTGTCGACGATCGCGACCGCCACCGCCCACTTGTTCCGCGCCGCCTCGGCGAGGGCGCCCGCGGCGATCTTCTTGGCCATTTCGAGATTCACCGGCGCGCCGTACGACGGGCGAGACGACGTCTGGGCGAAGCTCGCGCCGGCAACGCCGACGAGCGCAAGCAGGCAGAGCAGACGGCATGATTTCGCGCGCAACGACATGGAATTCCTCCTTGATTGGAATGGCTGACGGACGCAGACATCCGTCGGCGCTTCTACGGCCAGCGGCAAACGTCGGGGACGTCCTGCTTATTCTGCGCCGCAGTCGTTCGGCGCGCCGGATCGTAGCCGCGGCAAGGGCCGGGTTCCCGGCCTACGGTCCCGACGCGGGTCGGCCGGCCGTGGCGGTCGTGTCGGGCGTGGCGGTCGTGTCGGGCGTGGCGGTCGTGTCGGTCGTGGCGGTTCGCCACAGCGCGCGCTCGAGCACGCGCACCACGTGCAGCGCCTCGCGCGGCGTGCCGGCGCGCGTGCCGTCGGCGATCTGATGGCGGCAGCTCGTGCCGTCGGCGACGATCAGCGTGTCGTCGCCGGCCGCGCGCACGGCGGGCAGCAGCGAAAGCTCGGCCATGCGCATCGACACGTCGTAGTGCGAAGCGTCGTAGCCGAAGCTGCCCGCCATCCCGCAGCACCCCGACTCGACGACGTCGACGGCGAGCTGCGGCACCAGCGCCAGCACGCGGCGCGTCGCCGGCATCGCGTCGAAAGCCTTCTGATGACAATGGCCGTGCAAAAGCGCACGCGACTGCGGCAGCGCGTGCAGCGTCAGCGCGAGCCGCCCGGCCTCGTCCTCGCGCGCCAGGAATTCCTCGATCATGAGCGCGCGGGCACCCACGCGCGTCGCCTCGTCGCCAAGCCGGAACGCCGGGTACTCGTCGCGCAGCGACAGCAGGCATGCCGGCTCGAGCCCGACGATCGTCGCGCCCGCCGCGGCGTGCGGCGCCAGCGCCGCGAGCATGCGCCGCGCCTCCGCTCGCGCCTCGTCCACCATGCCGGCGGCGAGATAGGTGCGGCCGCAGCACAGCGGACGCCGGCCATCGCCGGCGCGCGGCGCTGCGACCGTCACGGAATAGCCGGCGGCGGCGAGAACCGCCTGCGCCGCGCGCGCGTTCTCCGGCTCGAAATAATTGGTGAACGTGTCGACGAACAGCACGACGTCCGCCGGCGCCTCGCGTTCGCGGCGCGGCGCGCAGGAACGTGTCGCCGCGCCACGCCGGCAGCGAGCGATGCGCCGCGATGCCCAGCCGCCGCTCGGCCAGGCGCGCGAGCGTTCGCGAATGGTTGCGGGCGTTGGCGAGCCACGGCAGGCGCGCCGCCCACGGCGCCCACCGCGGCAGGTGGGCGATCGCGCGCTCGCGCAGCGGGAGCCCGTGCGCGCGCCGCCACTGGTGCAGCACCTCGATCTTCATCTTCGCCATGTCGATGCCGGTCGGGCATTCGCGCCGGCACCCTTTGCAGCTCACGCACAGCTCGACGGCGTCGCGCACCGCCTGCGAATGCACGCCGCCGGGGCCGAGCTGGCCCGACAGCGCCAGCCGCAGCGTGTTCGCCCGTCCGCGCGTCACGTGCAGCTCGTCGCGGGTGACGCGATAGCTCGGGCACATCGTGCCGGCGTCGAACTTGCGGCAATGGCCGTTGTTGTTGCACATCTCGACGGCCTTGGCGAAGCCGCCGGCCGGATCGCCGCCGGTCCCCGGCGCGGTGAGCGTGTCGGTCGCGGGATCGTTGCGCACGTCCCACGCCGACCAGTCGAACGCCGGAACGAGCGGCACCACGCGATAGTCCGGGCGATAGCGGAACAGGGAAGCGTCGTCCATCTTCGCCGGCCGCACGATCTTGCCGGGGTTCATCATCCCCGCCGGATCGAACAGCGCCTTGATCTCCTCGAACGCCTTCGCAAGGCGCGGGCCGAACTGCCACGCGACCCACTCGCTGCGCACGAGGCCGTCGCCGTGCTCGCCGGAGAACGCGCCCTTGTACTCGCGCACCATCGCGCCCGCTTCCTCGGCGATCGCGCGCATCTTCGCCGCGCCGTCGCGCCGCATGTCGAGGATCGGCCGCACGTGCAGCGTCCCGACCGACGCGTGCGCATACCAGGTGCCGCGCGTGCCGTGCTTCTCGAACACCTGCGTCAGCCGGTCGACGTAGTCGGCGAGGTGCGGCAGCGGGACGGCACAGTCCTCGATGAACGACACCGGCTTGCCGTCGCCCTTCATGCTCATCATGATGTTGAGCCCCGCCTTGCGGACGTCCCACAGCGCCTTCTGCGCGCCCGCCTCCGTCATCGACACCACGCTGCCGGGCAGGCCGGCGTCGCCCATCAGCGCGACGAGGCGCGCGAGGCCCCTGCCGGCGTCCTCGCGCGTAGCGCCGATGAACTCGACGAGCAGGATCGCCTGCGGCTCTCCGATCACCGCCGCGTCGATGGTCGGGCGGAATGCGGGATTCGCGCGCGCCAGGTCGATCATCGTGCGGTCGACGAGCTCCACGGCGGTGGGCGCGAGCGTGACGATGCCCTCGGCCGCCTGCATCGCGCGATAGAGCGACGGAAAATTGACGACGCCGAGCGCGCGATGCGCCGGCAGCGGCGCGAGCCTCAGCGTCAGCGCGCGCGACCATGCGAGCGTGCCTTCGCTGCCGACGAGCAGGTGGGCGAGGTTCACGCTGCCGTCGGCGTTGTACGGCCGCTCGCTCTGCGGGTGGAAGACGTCGATGTTGTAGCCGCCGACACGGCGCATCACCTTCGGCACGCGACGCCCGATCTCCTCGCGCTCGCGCAGGGCGACCGCGGCCAGCGCGTCCGCGAGCTCGCGGATGCGCGGCGGCGCAGCGGCCATGGCGGCCATCGCCGCGAAGCGTGCCTCGGTGCCGTCTGCGAGCAGCGCGTCGATGGCGTGGACGTTGTGCACCATGTTGCCGTAGCGGATCGAGCGCGAGCCGCACGAGTTGTTGCCCGCCATCCCCCCGAGCGTGGCCTGCGCGGACGTGCTGACGTCGACGGGAAACCACAGGCCGTGCGGGCGCAGCACGGCGTTGAGCTCGTCGAGCACGACGCCGGGCTCGACGGTGACGGTCGCGGCCGCGATGTCGACGTCGCCGATGCCGCGCAGATGCTTGCTGGCGTCGATCACCAGCGCGGCGCCGACGGTCTGGCCGCACTGCGAGCTGCCGGCGCCGCGCGGCAGGACCGGCACGCCGAGCGCGCGACACACGTCGAGGACTGCGCGCACGTCGTCGTGCGTGCGCGGGACCACGACGCCGATCGGCTCGACCTGGTAGATCGACGCGTCGGTGGCATAGCGCCCGCGTGACGCGGCGTCGAACAGGACGTCGCCGGCGACCGCGGCGCGCAGCCGTCGCGCAAGGTCGCCGACGGCCGGGTTTCCCGCGACGACAAGCGGCGGCGGCACGGGCGCGTTCACGCCGCGGGCGCGCCCGCGGCGCGCAGCGCATCGATGACCGCGTCGCCCTTGCGCCGCAGATGCTCGCGCAAAAGCGCCGCCAGTCGCGCACCGTCGCGCGCTTCGAGCGCCTCGACCATCGCCGCGTGCTCGCGCGCCGCGTGGTTCCACTTGTCGCGGTCGAAGTTCGAGCGGAAGCGCAGGTTCTGGATGCGCAGGTTGAGCGAGCGATAGATGCCCGTGAGCACGCGGTTGCGCGCTGCCAGATTGATCCGCTCGTGGATCGCGTGATTCAGGCGGTAGTAGCCGGGCAGGTCGTGCCGCGCGTGGCAGGCGAGCATCTCGAAGGTGAGCGCCTTGATCTCGGCGATCTCCGCCTCGCCGACGCTGCGGCAGGCGAGCTCGCCGGAGAGCGCCTCGAGGCCCCCCATCACGTCGAAGCTCTCGCGGATGTCGGCGAGGGACAGCTCGACGACGAGGGCGCCGCGGTTCGGCTGAAGGTCGACCAGGCCGTCGGCCGCGAGCTGCGCGCAACGCCTCGCGCAGCGGCGTGCGCGACACGCCGAGGCGCTCGCCCAGCGCGCGCTCGTTGAGGCGCGTCCCCGGCGCCAGCTCGCCTTCGGTGATGAGCTCGCGCAGGCGGGCGGCCGCCGACGCGGCCCGCGTGGTGCCGTGATCGGCGGGGGGCTGCGCCGCAACGTACGCCGGCGCGCCGATGGCAAGGTCGAGGCTCGCGTCCGCGGTCATTTGGTATACCGATCGGCAGCCGGCGCAGCACCACGGTCCGGTGCGCCCGGCGGTCGATCCTGCCGGAAGATTATAGGAGTCGCGTTCCCGCCGCGCCACTTGTCGCGGGCGGGAGAACGCCGCTATGATCGCTCTTTGTATACCAAACCGGGCCGCCCCGGAGGTTCCCCATGCTCGAACTCGATCGTCATCCGTCGGGGCGCCATTTCCTGCAGATTCCCGGCCCCACGAACGTTCCCGACCGCGTGCTGCGGGCGATCGACCGGCCCACGATCGATCATCGCGGCCCGGAGTTCGCCGATCTCACCAAGGCGGTGATCGCGGGGATGAAGCGCGTGTTCAAGACCGCGGCCGACGTCGTCATCTACCCGGCCTCGGGCACCGGTGCGTGGGAGGCCGCGCTCGTCAACACGCTGTCGCCCGGCGACGCCGTGCTGATGGCCGAAACCGGCCACTTCGCGACGCTGTGGAAGCGCCTGGCGGAGCGGCTCGGCCTGACGGTGCGCTTCCTCCCGGGCGATTGGCGGCACGGCGCGCCGGCGGCGGCGATCGAGCGTGAATTGCGCGCCGACGCGGGCCACGCCATCAAGGCGGTGTGCGTCGTGCACAACGAAACGTCGACCGGCGTCGTCAGCAACGTCGCGGCCGTGCGCGCCGCGATCGACCGCGCGGCGCATCCGGCGCTGCTGATGGCCGATACGATCTCGTCGCTCGCGTCGATCGACTATCGCCACGACGAATGGGGCGTCGACGTCACCGTGGGCGGGTCGCAGAAGGGACTGATGCTGCCGCCCGGCCTCTCGTTCAACGCCATCGGGCCGAAGGCGCTCGCCGCCGCGGCGTCCGCGCGGCTGCCGCGCTCGTACTGGGATTGGCAGGAGATGCTCGCGATCAACGCCAAGGGCTATTTCCCGTACACGCCGGCGACCAATCTGCTCTATGGGCTGCACGAGGCGCTGGAGATGCTGTTCGCCGAGGGGCTCGACAACGTCTTCGCGCGGCATGCGCGTCACGCCGAAGCGACGCGGCGCGCGGCGCGCGCGTGGGGCCTCGAGATCCTGTGCAGTGATCCGGCCGAGTACAGCGCTTCGCTGACCGCGCTCGTCATGCCGGAAGGCCACAACGCCGACGCGTTCCGCAAGGTCGCGCTCGACCGCTACGACCTCTCGCTCGGCCAGGGCCTCGGCAGGCTTTCCGGCAGGATCTTCCGCATCGGCCACCTCGGGTGGTTCAACGACCTGATGCTGTGCGGTACGCTCGCCGGCGTGGAGATGGGACTCGCGCTGGCCGGCGTGCCGCATCGGACCGGCGGCGTCGACGCGGCGATGGCCTGGCTTGCCGCGCCGGCGTCGTCGCGCGTCGCGCAGGCCGCGTAGCGGTCGCGAATCGAGCGCCGCGCGGGGTCCGGCGCGCGGACGCCGACCAATAACGGACCTGCAGTGTCAGACTTGCCCGTCATCGACTTTCAGGAGGAAGCATGAACGTTCTGTGTCGCATCGCCCGGCCGCTCGCGGCCGCCATCCTGCTCGCGCTGCCGCTCGCCGCCGCGCACGCGCAGACGGAGATCAAGCTCGGCCACGTCGGCGAGCCCGGTTCGCTGTTCCAGAAGAGCGCCGACGAGTTCGCGCGCCGCGCCAATGCCAAGCTCGGCGGCAAGGCGAAGGTCGTCACGTTCGGCTCGAGCCAGTTGGGCGGCGACAAGGAGATGATCCAGAAGCTCAAGCTCGGCACGCTCGACATGGCGCTGCCGTCGACGGTGATGAGCTCGGAGGTCGACCTGTTCGGCATCTTCGAGATGCCCTACATCGTCAAGGACCGCGCACACATGGGCCGCATCGAGAAGGAGATCTTCTGGCCGACGCTCGAGCCCGCGGCGGAGAAGAAGGGGCTGCGCGTGCTCGCGGTGTGGGAGAACGGCTACCGGCAGATCACCAACAACAAGCGGCCGATCAAGGTCCCGGCGGACCTGAAGGGCATCAAGCTCCGCGTGCCGGAAGGCAAGTGGCGCGTGAAGATGTTCCAGGCGTACGACGCCAACCCCAGCCCGATGAAATTCTCCGAGCTGTTCACCGCGCTGCAGACCGGCGTCATGGACGGACAGGAGAACCCGTTCACGCAGATCTACTCGGCGAAGCTGCAGGAAGTGCAGAAGTACCTGTCGCTGTCGGGCCACGTGTATACGCCCGCGTACCTGACGGTCGGCAAGGCCAAATGGGAGTCGCTGCCGCCCGACGTGCGCAAGATCCTCGAGGACACGGCGCGGGAAACGCAGGCGTACGTCTACGAGGTCGCGGCGAAGGACGATGCCGATCTCCTCGGCAAGCTCAAGGCCGCCGGCATGCAGGTGAACGAGGTCGACAAGGACGCGTTCGTCGCCGCCAGCAAGGGCATCTACGACGAGTTCGGCACCGAGGTGCCGGGGGCGAAGGCGCTGATCGACCGCGCCGTGGCGCTGGGTAAGTGACGGCCGCGGCAGAGCGCGCGCCCGCGTCGCAGGGCTGGCGCGCGGCCTATGGCCGCGCGCTGGAGTGGCTGGTCATCGCGCTGGTCGTGGCCCTCGCGCTGGAAGTGACGCTCGGCGTGGTCTTCCGCTCGCTCGGCCGCGCGCTGACGTGGTACGACGAGATCGCCTCGGCGATGCTCGCCTGGCTCACCTTCTACGGGTCGGCCCTGGCGTCGTTCAAGCGGGCCCACATCGGCTGCCCCGAGATCGTCGACCGGATGCCGTGGCGCGTGCGGCGCGCGTTCAACATCGCCGCGCAGGTGCTCGTCATCGCGTTCTTCGTGCTGCTGGGCGGCGTCGGCGCCTGGATCCTGCCGGTGCTCGCCACCGATACGCTGGTCAGCCTGCCGTCGGTGCCGGTGAGCACCGTCCAGTCGGTGATCCCGATCTCGGCGGTGCTGATCGTGATCGCGGAATCGCTGCACCTGCGCGACCTGCTGCGAGCGGCGGCGCCGGCTGCCGCCGCCAGCGGCGTCACGCTGGCCGACGGCCTGCACTAGGGACACGGTCGCATGGCGCTGATGCTCCTGCTGTTCGGGGCCGTGCTCGGGCTCGTGCTGATCAACGTCCCGATCGCGGTCGCACTCGGCATCGTGGCGGTGATCGCCATGCTGGCGACGCACGGCCTCCCGATACTTCCCAACCTCGCGCTGGTCACTTACAACGGCGCCACCAATTTTCCGCTCCTCGCGATCCCGCTGTTCATCCTCGCCGGCGCGATCATGAACGCGTCCGGCATCTCCGGCCGCCTCATCGCGTTCGCCGCGTCGCTGTTCGGCTGGGTCCGCGGCGGCCTCGCCCACGTGTCCATCGGCTCGTCGCTGTTCTTCGCCGAGATCTCCGGCTCCGCGGTGGCGGACGTCGCCGCGCTGGGCTCGATCCTGATCCCCGGCATGAAGGCGCGCGGCTACCCGGCGCCGCTGGCCGCCGCGGTGATGTCGTCCGCCGCGACGCTCGCCGTCATCATTCCGCCGTCGATCCCGATGATCCTCTACGCGGTGATGGCGGAAACGTCGGTCGTGCAGCTCTTCGTCGCCGGCATCGTGCCGGGCCTGCTCGGCGGGCTGGGCCTGATGGGCGTCGCGTACTGGTTCGCCCGCCGCTACGACCTGCCGCGCGAGGAGGCGTTCTCGTTCGTGCGCGTGCGGCGCACCGCGCGCGACGCGCTGTGGGCGTTCCTGCTGCCGATCATCATCCTCGGCGGCATCTTCGGGGGCATCGTCACCGCGACCGAGGGCGCCGCGCTCGCCGTCGTCGCCGCGCTGTTCGTCGGCCTCGTCATCTATCGCGACCTCGACCTGGCCGAGCTCCGCAAGGCGACGCTCGAAGGCGGCATCCAGACGGCGGTCGTGATGCTGCTCGTCGCGACCAGCGCGCTCCTCGGCACCTACCTGACCGAGGTGCAGGCGCCGCAGCAGCTAGCGATGGCCGTCTCGACGCTGACACAGAACAAATGGGTCGTGCTGGCGCTCCTCAACCTCGTGTTCCTGCTGCTCGGCATGTTCCTGCACTCGGCGGCGGCGATCATTTTGGTCGTCCCCGTCGTGATGCCGCTGGTCAAGGCCGCCGGGATCGATCCCGTGCACTTCGGCCTCATCGTCACCATCAACCTCGGCATCGGGCAGCAGACGCCGCCGGTGGCGAGCGTGCTGATGGTGGCGAGCTCGATCGCCAAGGCGTCGATCTGGGAAGTCACGCGTGTCAACGTCTGGTTCGTGCTGGTGCTGATCGCGGTCCTGCTCCTGGTCACCTACGTTCCGGTCACCGGCATGGGGCTGGTCGACCTCTTCTACCGATGACGCCCGACGACGCTGCGGTTCTCGTGACCCGCGACGGCGCGATCGCCACGATCGTGCTCAACCGGCCCGCACAAGCTCAACGCGCTCACCAGGGCGATGTGGGCCGCGCTCGGCACGCACGTGGACGCCCTTGCCGCCGATGACGGCATCCGCTGCATCATCGTGCGCGGCGCGGGCGAGCGCGCGTTCTCGCCGGGAAACGACATCGGCGAGTTCGCGACCGAGCGCGCGAACAGCGCGCAGGCGGTCGGCCTACGGCGAGGCGATGCACGCCGCGGCGGCGGCGCTCGCGTGCTGCCGGCATCCGCTCGTCGCGCAGATCCACGGCCTGTGTGTCGGCGGCGGGCTGGAGATCGCCGCGCTGTGCGACCTTCGCATCTGCGGCGAATCGAGCCGCTTCGGCGCGCCGGTGAAGAACCTCGGGCTCGTGATGGCGTATGCGGAAATGGCGCCGCTGGTCCGTCTCGCCGGCCCCGCGGTGGCGCTGGAAATCCTCCTCGAAGGGCGCATCCTCGACGCGCGCGAAGCGTACGCCAAGGGCCTCGTGACGCGCGTCGTGGCCGACGCCGACGTGGAAGCCGAGGCGCGCGCGACCGCGACGCGCATCGCGGAAGGCGCGCCGCTCGCAGCCCGTTGGCACAAGCGCTTCGCGCGCCGCCTCGCCGATCCGCGGCCGTTGTCCGCCGCCGAGCTCGCCGAGTGCTTCGAATGCTTCGACACCGAGGACTACCGCGCCGGCTATGCGGCATTCCTCGCCAAGCAGAAGCCCCGCTTCGTCGGCCGATGACGGATCCGGCACGCGGTGTCCAGCGGTCGGCGAGCCCGCATCCCGGGCCGCTCGCGGGCATGCGCGTGCTCGAGCTCGCGCAGATCATGGCGGGCCCGACCTGCGGCATGATGCTCGCCGACATGGGCGCCGACGTGATCAAGGTCGAGAAGCTGCCCGGCGGCGACGACGCGCGCGGCTACCGCGAGCCGCGGATCAACGGCGTGTCGGCGCCGTTTCTGATCCTCAATCGCAACAAGCGCGGCATCGCGATCGACCTGAAGCGCGACGAAGGCCGGGCGATCCTGCTGCGGCTGGTCGAGACGGCCGACGTGCTCACCGAGAACTTCCGCCGCGGGACGCTGGAGAAGCTCGGCCTCGGCTACGACGTGCTCGCGCGCGTCAATCCCGGTCTCATCTACTGCGCGATCTCCGGCTACGGCCGCGACGGCCCGTTCGCGGACAAGGGCGGCTTCGACCTGATCGCGCAGGGCTTCGCGGGACTGATGTCGATCACCGGCGAGCCCGGCGGGCCGCCGGTGAAGACCGGCAACTCCGTCGCGGACATCAACGCCGGGTTGCTCGCGGTGTCGGGCATCCTGGCAGCGTACGTGCACAAGCTCAAGACCGGCCGCGGCCAGGTCGTCGACACCTCGCTGATGGAGGCGGCGCGTGCAGCAGACGTATTGGCACGCGGCGGCGTACTTCGCAACGGGCGTGTCGCCGGGGCCGACGGGATCGGCGCATCTGCTGACCGCACCCTACCAGGCGTTTCGCACCGCGGACGGCTGGGTCAACATCGGCGGCGCCAACCAGGCGAACTGGGAGCGCATCGCCGACGTGCTCGGCCATCCCGAGTGGCGCGCCGATCCGCGCTTCGCGACGAACGCCGCGCGCATGACGAACCTCGGCGCGCTGGCGGACTTGATGAACGAAGTTCTCGCGACGCGTCCGACCGCTGCGTGGATCGCCGCCTTCGATGCAGCCGGCGTTCCCGTCGGCCCCGTCAATTCGATCGGCGACGCGCTGACGCACCCCCAGACGCTCGCGCGCGGAATGGTCGTCGATCTCGCGCACCCGCAGGCCGGCGCCGTGCAGGCGCTGGGATGCCCGCTGCACTTCTCGTCGACGCCGACGGCGATCGACGCGTCCCGCGCCGCTCCTCGGCGAGCACACGCGGGAAGTGCTGCTTGCTTACGGCTACACGGCGGCGGACGTCGATCGGTGGGCGGCGAGCGGCGTCGTCGCCGAGGCTCAGCCCGCGAGTCTGTCGGAAGCGCCATAACCTGCCTGTTGGGGCGGGAACGGCGGATCAGATCGTCACTGCGTACGAAGCGGCCTCGACGTTTGCGACCGCATCCACGTGCATATCGTCGGCCCCCGCATATCCAGCAGCCCATAGTTCTTTGCGGCCAGACAGTTGGCGTTGACCTCGCCGAATTATCGGACGCAGACTATCCGGATATCCGCAATTTGGCGGGTTATTTCTTGTTGGGCGCCGGTTACCTTTCCCGTTAGGCCACGCTCCGGAGTGGGTAACATTTGCATTATGCATATAGTGTACATATACTGATGCATGGCGACCAGCTTCGATCCCGCCAAGGACGATGCACGCATCATTTCTGTGCGCAAGGCGGAACCGAAGGAAATCCGGGCCCATGAAAAAGGAGTATGACTTTTCCAAAGCCAAGCGTGGTGCGGTGCTCCCCACTGAGGGCAAGACGCGCATCACGATGTACCTCGACGACGTGGTGCTCGAGCGATTCAAGGCGCTTTCCGAGAAGACCGGGAAGGGGTATCAGACCTTGATCAACGAAGTGCTTCGGGCGCATCTGGGCGTGGACGATGCTCCGCTTACCGCGACGGCGCTACGTCGAATCCTGCGAGAGGAACTAGCCCAGCATGGGTGACGCGTGGCCTAACCCGGCGTTCAACCGGACTCCCCGCCGGCGGGGCTTCACGCCGAAGCGAGGGTCGGGGGCGGCGGTGAGCCGAATAACCGAGGCCTGACGCCCCGCCTCGTGGCCGTGGCGGCGGTGAGCCGGTCACCTTCGTCTCGTGAGGCACCCGTTGCCGACGCCCGATCACGCGCAGGAAAGAGCGATCCGCGAGCCGATTCGCCTGGTACCGCATGACCTCGCGTGGCCAGCCGCTTTCGCAGCAGAACAGCGGCGCCTCTTGTCGTTGTTTCCGTTGGAACTGCGCGCAGTCGAGCACATCGGGAGCACGGCCATTCCCGGCATGCCCGCCAAGCCCATCGTCGACATGCTGGCCGGCGTCGACTCCATGGCCGCGGCTGACGCGCTGTTCGAGCAGGTGCTTCTTCACGGGTATGCGACTTCTCGCGCATTCAACGAAATGCTCCCCGATCGGAGATGGTTCATGCGGTCGGTCGAGGGTCGCCGTACGCACCACCTTCACATAGTTGTCTTCGGCGGCCCGACCTGGCAGAGGCACTTGCTATTTCGCGATCGCCTGCGGTCCAATGCCGCACTGGCGCAGTCGTACGCTCGCCTCAAGTCCGAGCTGGCTGCACGGTTTGAGCATGATCGGGAGGCATACACCGATGCGAAGTCGGCGTTTGTTGCATCCGTTCTGTCGGTCGCCTGACCCCTCGATCAGGGAGACATCCTCGACAACGATCAGGTGACGCATCCATGAAGCTTCTCCTCACCTCCGCAGGCATCAAGAACGCGAGCATCCGCGACGCCCTGGTGAAGCTCCTCGGCAAGCCCATTGCCGAGGCAAGCGCGCTGTGCATACCCACCGCGGGATACGGCTACCCCAGCGGGGATCGCCCCGGCAACGCGTGGCGATTCATCAGCGGCCGCGAGCTCCGGTCCCCGATGTGCGAGTTGGGGTGGAGGTCGTTGGGAGTGCTGGAACTCACGGCGCTGCCCAGCATCGGCGCGGAGCGCTGGGTGCCGTGGGTCCGCGAGGCGGACGTGCTGCTGGTGAATGGCGGCGACGCCGTGTACCTGGGCCACTGGATGCGGCAGTCGGGCCTCGCCGATATTCTGCCGTCGCTGCGCGACCAGGTCTGGGTGGGCCTGAGCGCCGGAAGCATGGTGATGACGCCCCGCATCGGGCAGGACTTCGTCGGGTGGAAGGCCCCCGACGGCAGCGACCGCACGCTGGGCGTCGTCGGCTTCTCCATCTTTCCGCACCTGGACCATCCGGAGCTGCCGGAGAACACGATGTCCGACGCCGAACGATGGGCCGCCGGCATCGCGGGTCCGGCGTATGCGATGGACGACGAAACGGCGATCCAGGTGGTCGACGGCACCGTCACGGTCGTTTCCGAGGGGCACTGGAAGCGCTTTATCCCGGAGAGCAAGAGTTGAACGAGATTCGCCCGTATGGCATGGCCCAACACTTCGTTGGACCGCACCCGCGATCGTTGGTCCAAAGCGGAGCACCATGCGTGAGCCGCGGACGGAAACGGGGCCGGCGCAGCGCTGTTGGCGCGGGCGTAGACTAGACCGCCGTCAACCCATGGCAATCCGGATCGTCAGGCTCGGCAGTGCGCGCGCGAAGGGCGAAGGCCTTCGCGTCGGCACCGTCCGCCGGCCGCCGCGCGGCGTGCCGAGGGCGAAGTTCGCGACGCAGGACTGGTACGACGTGTGGTTCCCCACGCTCGCGCCGAGCGATGCGACCGTCAAGCTCGGACAGGGCGCGACGACACCCGCGCAGTGGAGGACGTTCGCGGCCCGCTACCGGCGCGAAATGGCGTCGCCCGAGAGCCGTCACGCGCTGGCGCTGCTCGCCGCCCTGTCCCACGCCACCGATCTCGCCGTCGGCTGCTATTGCGACGACGAAGCGCGATGCCACCGGTCGATCCTGAAAGAGCTGCTGATCGAGCACGGCGCGAAAATCGCGGAGACCCGCCCCCGTGCAGCAACATGACCTGCACGTGAGCATCACCCGTCGCGCGCTCGTGCTCCGGAGTGTCGCGCCCTGCCTCGCGGCGCAACTTCCGCCGGCCCCCGCAGCCGACGTCGCGACGTACCGCTACCGCGGTCGCGTGGACGCAGGCGGCGACGAGCTTCCGTAGCCGAGCGGGGCCGCGCGTCTCCTCCGCGCGCCGCGACGGCGACCTTGCGACCCATGCGCATCCTCGCCTACTTCGCCGGCTGGCTCCTCGCGCTGCCCGGGCTGCTGCTGGCGGCACTGTTCATCGCGGTCGACCGCGTCGTCGCGCTTCGCAGCGTCGTCGCGATCCTGTGGGAGGCATTGAACGTCTTCGCCTACGGGCTGCCGCTGGCCGGGCTCGTGCTCGTCGTGCTGCTGATCCTGGGATTCTTTCGCGCCGGTCGCATGATCGGCAGTGGCGCGCTGCTCGTCGGTGCGCTCGGCGCGCTGGCGGTGATCCTGGAGCGCAGCGGCGCGCCGGAACAGGCGGGCGAGCTCCTCTTTGTCGCGCCGATCGCGGCGGCAGCGGTGATCGCCGGCTGGCTGCTGCACGCCGAGTCGCAGGCCCTGCCGCCGGACGAGCCTCCGGCCGCGATCGGGGCGTCGCGCTAGTTCGGCGCCGGCCGCGCCGGTGCGGCCACGGCCAGGCGCGGCGCACGCGAGGCGGCCTCCGCGAGCACGGCGTCGCGCTCGGATTTCGGCTGCCGCGACAATTCGCGGACCCGCGCGTAGAAGCGCGGCAGGTCGTCGCCCTCGTCGTGCAGCAGCACGCGAAATGCCGGCACCCGGTCGGTGTAGAGGCTGAGCGCCGCGAGGCTCGCGTTGTTGGGGCTCTGCGCGAACCAGCGCTCGAAGCCGGCGAGTCCGGGCTCGCCGGCCTTGGCCTTCTCGTAGTCGGCGCGCATGTCGGCGAACGCGCGCGCCTTGGCCTTTGCCTTCTCGTCGGCACCCGCATCGCTGGCGTAGACGGCGGCCAGGCGGGCGCGCGCGTCGCGCGTCAGCGCGCGGAATGCGGCCCGGAGCCGTTGCGCGCGCAGCGCCTGCGCATCGAGCGCCGGATCGTGCTGCGCGGCGAGCCACCGCGCGAGCCCGGCCTCCTCCACGGCCACGGCAAACGACTCGTTGAACGCCGTGTCGTCCTTGACGTAGAGCAACTGGTGCGCAAGCTCGTGGAAGATCAGGCGCGCGACCTCGGTCTCGGGCCAGTGCACGAACGACGACAGCACCGGGTCGTCGAACCAGCCGAGCGTCGAGTACGCCGGCACGCCGCCGATGTATACGTCGTCGCCTGCGGCGCGCAGGCGGGCAGCTTCGGCGCGGGCGTCGTCCTCGCGGAAATAGCCGCGATAGTTGACGCAGCCGGCGACGGGGAAACACCACTGGACCGGCTCGAGCGACAGCGTTGGCGCGGCGAAGACGTTCCACAGGACGAACGGACGGCCGAGGTCGGTGTAGCGCGTGTAGCTGCCGTTGTCCGGGAGCGCGAGCTCGCGCGAGGCGAACGCGCGTATCTCCCGCACGCGGTCGAGCCGAACCGAGAGCGCGGCGTCGCCGCCCTGCTCGATGACATCGGGTATCGGCCGCGCGCGCGCGACGAGGTCCATCTGCCCGGCGGCCCCCTGCCAGTAGAAATCGAGCGTCTCCACCGCCGAACAACCGGCCAGCGCCAGTGCGGCCACGCAGGGTGCGAGCAGGCGTCCCATCCGCGGTTCGACCGCGGACACCGCCCAACGATCCCGGGCGGACGCCGCCTTCAACGCAGGAACGCCGCGAGCCGCGCGATGCCTTCGGCCAGGCGCGCCTCGGCGATCGTGTAGGCGAAGCGGACGTGATCGGCGGCGCCGTGGCGGCTGAAGTCGATCCCCGGGGTAATCGCGACGCCGGCACCCTCGAGCACGTCGCGGCAGAAACGAAGGCTGTCGGTGCCGAAGCGCCGGATGTCCGCGTAGACGAAAAAGCCGCCGCTCGGCATGACCGGGATGCCGAATCCGAGCTCGCGCAGCGCGGGCACCAGGAAATCCCGGCGCGCCTTGAACGCGCGCCGGCGCGACTCCGCGATGGCGAGCGTCGCAGGCTCGAAGCACGCCAGCGCAGCGCGCTGCGACGGCGTCGGCGGCGAGATGTAGAGGTTCTGCGCGAGCTTCTCGATGTCGCGCACATGGCGCGCCGGCGCCACGATCCAGCCGAGGCGCCAGCCCGTCATGTTGAAGTACTTGGAGAAGCTCGACACGACGAACGCATCGTCGTCGACGGACAGCGCGCTCACCGGCGCGCCGTCGTACGACAGTCCCAGGTAGATCTCGTCGCAGATGAACACGCCGCCCAGGCGGCGCAGCGTCGCGGCGATCCGCGCCATCTCGTCGCGCGCGACCGTCGTGCCGGTCGGATTCGAGGGTGTGGCGATCAGCGCGCCGCGCGTCGCCGGCGTCCAGTGACGCTCGATCAGCGCGGCGGTCAGCTGGTAGTCCGTATCGGCGTCCACCGGGATACCGTACGGCTCGCCTTCCAGCACGCGGACGAAATGCCGCGTGCACGGATAGCCCGGGTCGGCGAGCAGGATGCGCTCGTCGCGGTTGACGAGCAGCGCCATGACGAGCAGCAGCGCGGCCGACGAGCCTGCCGTGACGATGACGCGCTCCGGGGATACGTCGACGCCGTAGTGCGACGCATAGTGCCGCGCGATCGCGGCGCGCAACTCGGGCAGCCCCAGCGCCGACGTGTAATAGACGGCGCCATCGGCAATCGCCCGCTGCGCGGCTTCGACCACGGGGGCCGGCGTCGGGAAGTCGGGCTCGCCGATCTCCATGTGGACGATCGACCGGCCGGCCGCCTCGAGCGCGCGCGCGGCCGTCTGCACCTCCATCACGTGGAAGGGTGCGATCTCGGCAACCCGCGCGGCGAGTCGGGCGCGCGTCTCCATCGAAAGGCCTAATCCCTTGTCCCGGGGAAAGGCGCTATCGTAGCGCCCTATGCGCAGCGTGGCGATCTCGCCCCTTGCCGCCGTCGCGGCGACACTCCGATCGCGTCCGCGCGCGCGGTGCGCCACGGTCGTCGCGCTCGCGCTGGCGCTCGCCGTGCCGGCCCACGCGACGGTCTACAAGTGCAGCGGTCCGGACGGCGCGCCTGTCTACCAGGACAGTCCCTGCCCCTCCGGCAAGGAATTGCGCGACTTCGACAAGGACCCGCCCACCGTCTCGGTGATGCCGCTGCTCCCGCCGGGCACCGTGCTGAATCACGAGACGCTCGCGGCCCCGCCCCCGGCGAAGCCCAAGGCACGCAACGGCGCCAAGGCCAAGGGAGCGAGCGCTACCGCCACCGCCAGGGGTGCGGCGCGCAAGTTCATCGCGCCGGGGATCTACGAGGGCGAGGTGATGGCGCGGCTCGGTGCCCCCGACATGAAAAGCAGCGGCGGCGCGCGCAAGTCGGCCCGCTGGACGTACCTGCCCGCCCCGGACGACCCCGGGACCGTGACGACACTCACGTTCCAGAACGGTCGGCTCGTCGAGGTGGAGCGCAAGGTCGTGAAATAGCGTGCGCGCGCTGGTCCAGCGCGTGCGCGAAGCGTCGGTCACCGTCGACGGCCATGTCAGCGGCGCGATCGGCGCGGGCCTGCTGGTGCTGGCCGGCCTCACCGACGGCGACGGCGCCGACGATTGCGACTGGCTGGCGCGCAAGATCGTCGGCCTGCGCATCTTCGACGACGACGACGGCGTGATGAACCGCTCGGTCCAGGACGTCGGCGGAGACATCCTCGCCGTGTCGCAGTTCACGCTCTACGCGTCGACCCGCAAGGGAAACCGGCCGTCGTATTCGGCGGCGGCCCGTCCGGAAATCGCGGCGCCGGGATTCGACGCCTTCGTCGCCTCGCTCGCGGCGCTCCTCGGCAAGCCGGTGCCCACCGGCGTGTTCGGCGCGCACATGGCCGTCGCCCTGGTCAACGACGGCCCAGTCACCCTGTGGCTCGACTCCCGTGCGCGGGAATGACGGACGGCGGCGCTACTCCAGCAGGCTGCGAAGCATCCACGCGTTCTTCTCGTGCACCTGCATGCGCTGCGTCAGCAGGTCGGCCGTGGGCTCGTCGCCCGCGCGCTCGGCCGCCGGGAAGATCCCGCGCGCGGTCCGGGCGACCGCCTCGTTGCCCTCGACCAGCAGCCGCACCATCTTCTCGGCGCCCGGCTGGCCGGGCGTCTCCTTGACCGACGCCAGCTTGACGTACTCGGCGTAGGTACCGGGCGCCGGATGGCCGAGCGAGCGGATCCGCTCGGCGATCAAGTCGTTGGCGAGCCACAGCTCGTTGTACTGCGTCTCGAACATGAGATGGAGCGTGTTGAACATCGGGCCCGTCACGTTCCAGTGGAAGTTGTGCGTCTTGAGATACAGCGTGTAGTTGTCCGCCAGCAACCGCGACAGTCCTCCCGCGATGGCCGCGCGATCGCGCGCCGCGATGCCCGTGTCCATCGCGGGCGCCGTCATCTTCTTTGCCTTCATCGCCGGTTCCTTCGTGGTGGTTGTGGAACGATCGCCCCGCCGCCGGCGCTGTCGATCGCCGGGATGCAGGGAAGGGGTGCTACGCCTTGTCCACGCTGAAGCGTCCCGGACCGAACGCCAGCAGCAGGAAGAACCCGCCGAGGAGGCCGAGATTCTTCATGAAGTTGATCTGCTGCATCATGTGCTGCGCCTCGGGCACCGCCCAGAAGGGGTGGAAGATCGGCGTGATGACCGCGATGTAGACGATGAACGCCAGCGCCGCCCAGCGCGTTTTCCACCCGAACAGCACGAGAAGGCCCCCGCCCAGCTCGATCAGGATGCGGATCGCAGCCGCGACCTCGGGCAGCGGAACGCCGGCCTTGGCGATGTAGCCGACGGTTCCCTCGAAGCCGCCGATGGCCTCGAATCCGGAGGGCACGAACAGGATGGCGAGAAGAATGCGGCCCACCAGCGCCGCGAGGTCGTTCTGTCCGCTCATGAGGTTCCTCCGTCCAGGTCGAAAAGAAGGATCTCGGCATCGCGTCCCTTCGATACCGTCACCGCCGGCTCGCCGGTGACGCGCAGCGCGTCGCCCGCTTGCAGCGCCCGGCCGTTGACCGTCGCGGCGCCGCGCGCCACGTGGACGTAGGCGAGCCGGCCCGGCCCGAGCGCGTGCTCGGCCGCCTCCACACCGTCGAACAGTCCCGCGTACACGCTCGCGTCGCGGTGGATCGAGACCGAGCCCTCGCGGCCGTCGCGCGACGCAATGAGGCGCAGGCGGCCGCGCTTGGACGCGGCGTCGAAGTTCTTCTGTTCGTACGATGGCGCGACGCCCCGCACGTCGGGCTCGATCCAGATCTGCAGGAAATGGACCGGCCGCTCGGGCGAGGGATTGAACTCGCTGTGCATCACGCCGCTGCCGGCGCTCATGCGTTGGACGTCGCCTTCGAACGATCGTCGACCCGGTGCCGAGGCTGTCCTTGTGGGCAAGCTCCCCTTCGAGCACGTACGAGATGATCTCCATGTCGCGGTGACCGTGCGTTCCGAAGCCCTTGCCGGGGGCGACGCGATCCTCGTTGATGACGCGCAGCGGGCCGAAGCCCATGTGTTGCGGATCGTAGTAATCGGCGAAAGAGAAGCTGTGATACGAATCGAGCCACCCGTGCTCGGCGTGGCCGCGTTCGTGCGCGGGGCGCAGGGCGATCATGCGAAACCTCGATATCCCATCGTGTCGGCATGCAAAGATATCACGCGCGGGGCGCTCGCCGCCCTCGTTCGCAACGCGGCGGCACCCGCTTTGTCGGAGCGACGCCGATTGACAAACGACGCGCGAATGGCGAGGCTTAGGTCCGCGCGGCGGCCCTTCTCCTCCGCGCGGCCTGCGTACTTCCGTCGACAAGGACCGGCGTCCGATGGTCTCGCGGAAACGACTTGCTGCACTGACGATGCTGGTCGCTGCATGCTGCGTCGGGCATGCGGCGCTCCCGCTCGCGCAGCCGGGCCCGGCTCCGAAACTGGCCGACACGATCGAGCAGCGCGTCGCCGCCTGCGCGATCTGCCACGGCAAGCAGGGCGAAGGCAGCGGCGCGAAGTCGTATTACCCCCGGATCGGCGGCAAGCCGGCACGCTACCTGTACCTGCAGCTCCAGAACTTCCGCGAGGGGCGGCGCAGCTATCCGCAGATGGTCTACCTGATGCGTTACATGCCCGACGCGTATTTGAAGGAGATCGCCGACTACTACGCCAGGCTGTCGCCGCCGTTCTCGCCTCCGGCGCCGCCACCGGCCAGCGCCGCCGAGCTTGCGCGCGGCGAGACGCTGGTGACGCGAGGCGATCCTGCCCGCCGCGTGCCGGCGTGCAGCGCATGCCACGGCAAGGCGCTCGGCGGCATGCAGCCGGCGATCCCCGGCCTCGCCGGCCTCGGCTTCGACTACGTCGCCGCGCAGCTCAACGCGTGGAAAGCCGGCGCGCGCGCGGCGAATCCACCGGACTGCATGCACGAGATCGCGTCACGCCTCCCGGCGAGCGACATCGCCGCCGTCGCCAAGTGGATCGCGACACGGCACGGGTCGGCCGCGACGCGGCCGTTGCCCGAGGCGGCGCAGAAGCTGCCGCTGTCCTGCGGGAGCCAGAACCCATGAGTGGAGCGACGATCATGGCATTGCTGCGTCCTTGTCGCGCGCTGCGCATCGCGCTCGCGCTCGCGCTGAGCGCGGGACCGACAGCGACGCCGGCGCAGCCGGCAGCGCAGGACCCCGCCGCCCGCGGCGAATACCTCGCGCGCGCCGGCGACTGCGTCGCCTGCCACACCACGCGCGGCGGCCAGCCCTTCGCCGGCGGCCTCGAGCTGGCCACGCCATTCGGCACGCTGTTCACGCCCAATATCACGCCCGACCGCGAGACCGGCATCGGCAAGTGGAGCGCCGACGATTTCTGGAACGCGCTGCATTTCGGTCGCGCGCCCGACGGTTCCCCGTACTACCCGGCGTTCCCCTATACGAACTACATGCGCGTGACGCGCACGGACGCCGACGCGATCTTCGCCTACCTCCGGTCCGTGCCGGCGGTTCGCAAGAAGAACCGGCCGCACGCGATGGGCTTTCCCTACAACAAGCGCACGCTGCTCAACGGCTGGCGCGCGCTCTACTTCGAGCCCGACGTGTTCCAGGCGAGCCCGTCGCAATCGGCCGAATGGAACCGTGGCGCCTACCTCGTCCAGGGGCTCGGCCACTGCGACGCGTGCCACACGGGTCGCAACATCCTCGGCGCGACGCGCAAGGGCGCGGCGTTCTCCGGCGGCGTCATGCCGGTGCAGGAATGGTACGCGCCGTCGCTGACGTCGAGTCGCGAGTCGGGCCTCGGCCAGTGGGACATCGAGGACATCGTCGCGCTGCTGCACTCGGGCACGTCGAAGCGGGGCGCGGTCTACGGGCCGATGGCGCAGGTCGTCCATGACAGCCTCCAGTACCTGACCGAGAGCGACGTGCGCGCGATGGCCGTGTATCTCAAGTCGCTCCTGCCCAAGGACGCCGCGCCCGAGGCGCCGCCGATGCGAACCACCGAGCAGCAGGGCAAGACGCTGTACGAAGCGGGCGCGAAGCTCTACGACAAGTGGTGCGCCGACTGCCACGGCGCCGCAGGCGCGGGAATGCCGCCGGCGTATCCTCCGCTCGCCAACAACCAGTCGATCGCCATGGAGTTTCCGGCCAATCCGGTGCGCCTGGTGATGTTCGGCGGCTATCCGCCGGGCACCGCGAAGAACCCGCGTCCCTACGGGATGCCCCCGTTCGCGCAGACTCTGAGCAACGAGGAGATCGCCGCCGTCGTCACCTACATCCGGCAGTCGTGGGGCAACCGCGCGGCGCCGGTGTCGCCGGCCGATGTCGAGAAATACCGGACGGTGCCCCTGGAGTAGCACGCGCAGTTCTGCGCTCGGCGCTGCGGGCCGGTAGCACTGCGCGCCACGCTCGCGCTGCCCGAGCGGCGTCGACGGTGGGGTGCCCGCGAGGGCGACTGGGGTAATGGAGCCCTCGTGGGCACACCACCGGCGGCGCCGCGCCCGAGCGGCCCACCGGCGCCGCCGCGCCGCAACGCGTCAGAGCTTGTACGCCGCCTTCGCGAGCCCGTAGGCGAGCTGCGGCGCGAGCTCGAACGCCTCGTCCTCGCCGATCTTGTGCTCGACGACAAGCGTGGCCAGGAAGCGGCAGTCGATCCGCCGCGCGACGTCGTGGCGCGCGGGAATCGACAGGAACGCGCGCGTGTCGTCGTTGAAGCCGACGGTGTTGTAGAAGCCCGCCGTCTCGGTCGCCTGCTCGCGGAAGCGCAGCATGCCCTCGGGGCTGTCGTGGAACCACCACGGCGGGCCGAGCTTCAGCATCGGGTAGTGGCCGGCCAGCGGCGCCAGCTCGCGCGAATAGACGGTCTCGTCGAGCGTGAACAGGATCATCGTGAGCGTCGCGCTCGTTGCCGAAGCGGTCGAGCAGCGGCTTCAGCGCGCGCACGTAGTCGGTCGCGCGTCGGGATGTCGGCGCCCTTGTCGCGACCGAAGCGTCGCGAACACCTGCGGGTTGTGATTGCGGAAGCGAGCCCGGGTGGATCTGCATCACGAGCCCGTCGTCGAGGCTCATCCGCGCCATCTCGGTCAGCATCTGCCCGCGGAACAGCTCGGCTTCGTCGGGCGTCGCCTTGCCGGCGAGCGCGCGATCGAGCAGGCGCTGGCATTCGGCGGCGGGCAGATCGCAGGTGCGCGCCGTCGGATGACCATGGTCGGTCGACGTCGCGCCCATGCGTCTTGAAGTACGCGCGGCGGTTGCGGTGCGCGGCGAGGTAGCCGCCCCAGGTCGCCGTGTCCTCGCCGGTGATCGCGCCGAATCGCTCGACGTTCGGCGCGAAAGCCGTCGAACTCCGGATCGACGACCGGATCGGGCCGGTAGGCCGTGACCACGCGCCCCTTCCAGCCCGGACGCGCGGATCTTGTGCGTGGTGCGCCAGCGGATCGAGCGGCGACTCGGTCGTCGCGATCACCTCGATGTTGAAGCGCTCGAACAGCGCGCGCGGGCGGAACTCCGGCCTGGCGAGGCACGCATTGATGTGATCGAAGAGTCGATCGGCGTTGCCCGGCGATCAGGCGCTCGTGCATGCCGAAGACCGTCGAGAACGCGTGGTCGAGCCAGGTCCGCGTCGGCGTGCCGCGGAAGAGGTGATAGTGCGCGGCGAAGCGCGCCAGATCTTCCGCGCGTCGGTCTCGACGGGGCCGCCGTCGTTGCGCGGCATGCCGAGGTCCTCGAGCGCGACGCCCTGGCTGTAGAGCATCCGGAACACGTAGTGATCGGGCGCGATGAACAGCGCCGACGCGTCCGGGAACGGCGCGTCGTCGGCGAACCATTGCGGATCGGTGTGGCCATGCGGGCTGACGATCGGCAGGTCCTTCACGGTCGCGTAGAGCCGGCGCGCGAGGTCGCGCGTCGCGGGGTCGGCAGGGAACAGGCGGTCGGGGTGGAGAGTCGATGGTGCTCATCGCGTTCATCCGGCGAAGGGATAGCCCGCGCGCGCGACCGTCCGCGCCGCGCCGTCGGCATGAAGAGACGTCAGCCAATCGGACACGTCGGCGACGAAACGCGCATTGCGCGGCAGGTCGGTACCGAAGATCGCGCGAAGGCCGAGGAGGCCGCGCGCAAGGCCGGCGGGATCGCCGCGGTGGGCTGCCGCGATCTGCGCGAACTCGCTGGCGTAGCGGATCGGCGACCGCGATCGCGCCGACGCTGCTCGTCGACGCCCGCGACGTAGCGCATCCAGCCGGCGACCGCCAGCGCGGCGAGGCGCACGCTGCGCCCGGCGGCGAGATTGTCGCGGACGTCGCCGAGCAGCCGCTGCGGCAGCTTCTGCGAGCCGTCCATCGCGATCTGCTGCGTGCGGTGCGGCAGCGCCGGGTTGCCGAAACGGGCGACCAGCGCCTCCCGGTACGGCAGCGAGGTCGGTCGCCGGGGGCACCGCGAGCGTCGGCGTCACCTCCTCCTGCATGAATCGCCGCATGAACGCGACGAAGTCCGGCTGCGCCGCGACCTGGTAGATGTACTCATGACCGGCCAGAAAGCCGAGATAGGCGAAGGCCGAGTGGCTGGCGTTCAGAAGCCGCAGCTTCATCGCCTCGAACGGCGCCACGTCGGCGACGAATTGCGCGCCCCCCGCCTCCCACGCGGGACGCGGCGTGGCGAAGGCATCCTCGATCGACCCACTGCGTGAACGGCTCGAACACGACCGGCGCCGCATCGTGCATGCCCAGCGCGGTGTCGTTGTCGGCGATATCCGCTGGCGTCGTCGCGGGCACGATGCGATCGACCATCGTCGAAGGGAACGCCGCGTTGGCCTCGATCCAGCGCGCCAGCGCCGGATCGCCGGCCTCGGCGAACGCGAGCACGACGCCGCGCAGCACGCTGCCGTTGTGCGGCAGGTTGTCGCAGCACACGACGGTGAGCGGGCCGGCACCGCTGGTGCGCCGCTCACCGAACGCGCGTGTGAGCAGGCCGGCGACGGTGACCGGCGCCTCGGGATTGGCGAGGTCGCGCACGATGTCGGGGTGCGCCGCGTTGAGCCGTCCGGTGGCAGGATCGTGGCAGTAGCCCTTCTCGGTGACCGTCAGCGACACGATCCTCGTCGTCGCGGCCGCGAGCCGCGTCTCGACGCGGACGCGCTCCTCGCCGAGGAAGAGCACTTCCCGCACGCTGCCGACGATCTGCCGGCGCGCGCCCGCGGTGCTCTTCTCCACCGCCGCGTAGAGGCCGTCCTGCGGTGCCAGCCGCTCGCGAACGTCGGGGCTGCGCAGGCTCACGCCGCAAATGCCCCAGGCGCCGGCGGCAGCGGCAATGGCGGCGTCGGTGTAGATCGCCTGATGCGCGCGATGGAACGCGCCGATGCCCAGATGAACGATGCCGACGTCCAGCGATCGGGCGTCGTACGCCGGGCGCGCAATGGAGGGCGGCACCGCTGCGAGCGTGTCGAACGCGAGGCGCTTCATCGGGCTCGAAGGGTCGCGTGCCATCGTGGCCTCAGTCGGGCCGTCAGGCCGGCTGCGGATGCTCCTTGACCCGCGAGACGAGCTGCGTCGGGTTGACGAAGCGCAGCGCGATCAGCAGCCAGATCAGGGTGACGACCATGTACACCATCGCCATAGCGTCGACCGACTGCGGCGCACGCACGCCCGCGGCGAACACGGCGTAGTAGAGCGCGACGACCAGCGTCTGCGAATCCGCGCCCGCCGTCAGGAAAGTCAGCTCGAACATGGCGATCGTTCGCACCAGCACCAGCAGCGACGCCGCGAGGATGCCCGGCGCGAGCAGCGGCACGAGCACGTGCAGGAACATGCGCCCGGTGCCCGCGCCGAACACGCGCGCGGCCGACTCGAGGTTCGGATCGATCTGTTCGATGAACGGCGTCATCACGAGGATCACGAACGGCGCCGCAGGAATGAGGTTGGCGAGGATCACGCCCCAGATGGTTCCGGCCAGATGCGCCTTGTAGAGCACGGTCGCGAGCGGGATGCCATAGGTGATCGGCGGCACCATCAGCGGCAGCAGGAACAGCAGCATCAGCAGCCTCTTGCCGGCGAAATCGCGCCGGGCGAGCGTATAGGCCGCGGGCACGCCGATCAAAAGCGCGAGGAAGACGACGGCGAACACGACCTCGAGCGTCACGAGCAGCACGTCGCCGAGCTGGAATTCCTTCCACGCGGACGCGTACCAGTCGGTGGTCCAGCCCACGGGCAGCCACGTCCCCAGCCAGCGGCGCGCGAACGAGTTGGTGGCGACGGCCGCGATCATCAGGCCGATGTTGACGACGAACAGCGTCATCAGGCCGTACAGCAGGCCCCGCCAGGCGCGCGCCAGCCAGTCGCCCTTGCCCATGTCAGCCCTTGCCCCCGGTGACCGGGCCGCGATACAGCGCGCTGCGCAGGCCGAGCACCGCCGCGACAATGACGAGCTGCACGAAGCCCATGATCATCGCGATCGCGGAGGCGAGGGAGTAGTCGTACTGCTCGAAGGCGGCCTCGTACGCGGCGATCGAGATCACCCGCGTCGGCCCGGCCGGCGCGCCGAGCAGGACCGCCGAGGGAAACACCGAGAACGCCTGCACGAACGACAGGCAGAAGCACATCGCGAGTCCCGGCGCCAGCAGCGGCAGGTAGATGTGGAGGAATTGCTCGCGCGGTCCGGCGCCGAGCGTTGCGGCGGCGCGCGCCAGCACCGGATCGATTCCCGTGATGTACGACAGGACCAGCAGGAACGCGAAGGGGAAGCCCGACACGACGAGCGAGATCAGCACGCCCCAGTAGTTGTGCGTTAGGCGGATCGGGCCGTCGTACAGGTGCGTGAGCTGCAGGAACTGCGACAGCCAGCCCTTCGGCCCGAAGTACGTCAGCATGCCTTCGGCGATCAGCACCGTGCCGAGCGTGATCGGAACGACCAGCAGCGTGGTGATCCAGCGCTGGTAGCGCGTCCTGATCCGCATCATGAACGCGATCGGCAGCGCGAAGCCGACGTTGATCAGCGTGGCGGGCAGCGCGAGCTTGAGCGTGGTCCAGATGGTCGGCCACAGGTTGTCGGTGGTGAAGAACTTGTGATAGTTGGCGAGCCAGCCGCCCTGCGGCGGCTCGAACGACAGGATCAGGCCGTAGATGAACGGATAGATGAACAGCAGCACCATGAACAGCGCCGCCGGGACGACCAGCAGCAGCGTGCGGTCGAACGGCGCGCGCGCGGCCAGCACGCCGGTCGCGCTCACGCGCGCTCCGCGGCAGCGCGCCGCCCGGCATCGCCAGCGCCGACGCGCGCTCCGGCGCCGGCGGCGCCGCTCACGCCGCCTCTCCCGGGTAGACCAGCACGCGCTCGCGCGGCACGCACACGCGCACCGTCTCGCCGAGCTGCGGCGACGCCGTCGCGCGCACGTGGAGGCGCGTGCCGGATGCCGTCACGACGTCGACCAGCGAATCGCGACCGCAGTATTCGACGTTGTCGACGCGCGCGCTGATCGTGTTGTCGCCGTCCGATCCCTCGCCCAGCCCGATCTCCTCGGGCCGGATCGCGACGGCGGCGCGGCGACCGTTGCCGGCCTGCTGGCGCACCCCGGTCAGGCGGATGTCGGGGCCCGCCACGCGCACGCCTTCGGTATCCTCGCCCTCGATGTCGAGGGCGAGCAGGTTGCGGTAGCCCATGAAGCGCGCGACGTGCACGTTCGCCGGCTGCGCGTAGATCTGCTGCGGCGCGCCGATCTGCTGGACGACCCCGTCCTTCATCACCACGATGCGATCGGCGAGCGACAGCGCCTCGTCCTGGTCGTGGGTGACGTAGATCGTCGCGCGGTCGAGCTCCCGGTGGATGCGCCGGATCTCCGCGCGCGTCTCGATCCGGAGCTTCGCGTCGAGGTTCGACAGCGGCTCGTCCATGAGGATCAGCGGCGGCTCGATGACGATGGCGCGGGCGATCGCGACGCGCTGCTGCTGCCCGCCGGACAGCTGCCCCGGCAGCTTGTGGCCCTGGCCGACGAGCTGGACGAGCTTGAGCGCGTGCGCCACGCGCGGCTCGAGCTCGGCGCCGGGAACGCCTTGCATGCGCAAGCCGAAGCCGATGTTGCGCTCCACCGACATGTGCGGAAACAGCGCGTAGTTCTGGAACACCATGCCGAAACCGCGCTTCTCGGGGGGAGCGTGTCGATGCGCGTGTCGTCCAGGTGGATCGAGCCGCCGGAGAGGCCGAGCAGGCCGGCGATGCAATTGAGCGCCGTCGACTTCCCGCAGCCCGAGGGTCCGAGCAGGGCGATGAACTCGCCGCGGCGAATGGTGATCGTCAGCGCGTCGAGCGCGTTGAACGCCTGCCCGCCGGCGCCGGCGAAGCGCCGCGTCACGCGGTCGAGCTTCAATTCACGAAAGTCGTGCTTCATCGGCCGCAGGACTCGATGTCTGCGCAAGGCCGCGCCCTGCGCAACGTTGCGGGAGGAAATCCGGAATCATCTTCGACAAGCCCGCAAGAGCGTCGCGTCGACCCGCGGTGCGACCCGGGTGTCGAACGCGACGCGTCTTCGCGCAATGCGGGCGGGGCGCGGCGACCCTATTTCGTCTTCTGCGCGCCGACCTGCTGGTCCCAGATCCTGAACGCCTCGACCTGCGCCTTCGGCGGGAGCGACTGCGTGTGCGGGAACTGGGTGAGCCAGCCCTCGTACTCCGGGCGGCCGTATTCCTTGATCGCCTCCTGCGACTCCTTCGGCGCCATCGCCAGCGTCACGTTCTTGACGGCCGGTCCCGGGTAGAAATAGCCCTTGTCGTACGTGTACGCCTGGGCCTCGGGCGTCAGCAGGTACGCCATAAGGTCGAGCACGACGGCGACCTTCTCCGGCGCCACGCCGGCCGGGATCACCATGTAGTGCGCGTCGTTGATCCACGTCATGCCCTTGAACGGCGCCACCTTGTAGTTCTTCGGCACGATGCCCAGGACGCGCGGATTGATGTCCCAGCCGGTCATCGTCACGGTCATGTCACGCGACCCCTCGCCGAGCTCCTTCATGACTGCGCCGGTGCCGGTCGGGTAGTACTCGATGCAGCTGTTGAGCTCCTTGAGATACGCCCACGTCTTGTCCCAGCCGTGAACGGGATCCTTCGGATCCTTGTCGCCGAGGATGTACGGCAATCCCATGATGAACGTGCGCCCCGGGCCCGAGTTCGCCGGCCGCGCGTAGATCAGCTTGTTGGGATTCGCCTTGCACCACGCCAGCAGCTCCTGCGGCGTCGCCGGCACCTGCTTGACCTTGTCGGGGTTGTACTCGACCAGCGGTCCGGCCGGCATGAACGTGACGGCGATGCCGTAGTCGCCCGCGAGCTCCTGCATCTTCGCCGCCGGCGGCTGGTAGTTCGCCATCAGGTTCGGGAACTTGGCGCTGTAGGTCGGCAGCACCTTCATCAGCACGCCCTGCTCGATCCCGGCCGCCAGGAAATCGGTGCCGGTCAGGACGAGATCGATGTCGCTGCGACCCGCGCCCTGCATCGCCTTGAGCTTGCCGGGCAGCTCCGGCGACGGCGCCTTCGTGTAGTTGACCTTCGAGACGAGCTGCGGATGCTTCTTGACGTACGCGTCGATCGCATCCTGGGTGAGCGCGAGGTTCCCGGCGACGTCGACGATCGTCAGCGTGACCGGGCTCTTCGGCATCGCGGGCACCTGTGCGACGGCGGGAAGCGAAAAGGACGCAGCGAGCGCGACGGCGACGGCGGTGCGAAGCACGGCACGGCGTGTGCCGGGCCCGGACATCGGGATGCGTTTCATCGTGGTTCCTCCTTGGGTGTGAAAGAGCGGGCTGCGGTTCGAGAATCCGGGAATCAGGCACGCGCCTTTGCGGCCCGCGGACGCGGCGAGACGCGACGCGATGGGACGGCGGCGTCCTGCTTCGACCGGTCGTCGACGCCGCGCTGGAATTCGCGCGCGACGCGGGAGATGTGGCGATGCATCGCGGCGCGCGCGGCGTCGGCATCGCGCCCGGCAATCGCCTTCGCGATCGCCGCATGATCGCGGATCGTCTGCAATGCAAGCGCCTGCGTGTGGAAGTGCTGCTGCAGCCGGCCCCACAGCTCCGCGCGCTGGTCCCACAGCCCTTCGACGACCAGCTCGAGCGAGCTGTTGCCGGTGGCTTTCGCAATGCGCAGGTGGAAATCGCGGTCCGCGGACTCGCGGGCGGAGAAATCGTCGACGACGAGCTCCATCCGCTCGACGCACTTGCGGATCGCCGCGAAATCGTCGGGCTTGCCCTGTCGCGCGGCGAGCGCGGCGATCTCGCCCTCGACGATCCGGCGCGCGTCGAGCAGCTCGAAGGGACCGGGGCCGCCGTCGACGCCGAGGCGGGCGCTGGCGCTGCCCGGGCCGGTCACGAATATCCCCGTGCCCACGCGCACTTCGACCAGGCCGCTCATCTCCAGCGAAATGATCGCCTCGCGCACCGACGTGCGCGAGACGCCGAGCGACACGGCAAGCTCGCGCTCGGCAGGCAACCGCGAACCCGCGGGAAACTCGCCGCTCGCGATGAGCTGCGCGATCTGGTCGGCGATCTGCCGGTACAGGCGCTTGGGCTCGACGGCCGTCAACGGCAAGGGACTTCCTCCGGCGCCCGCGGCGCGGCGCACATCGTTGCGGCGGCCGAGACGCGCACGTCCGGCACGTCTGCCCGCTCTTCACGTCATCTTAGCGGTCGGCCAATGCTGTGGTCAAGTGGTCTAACCACCAGACCAACAGCCACTCGATGGCCAGGGCGCTCACATGGCGCGGCGCAGCCTATCGACACGCGGATGCAACCGCCTCGAGGACGGCTCGATGGGGAGCCGGCAGGGGCGTCCCGCGGCGGCCGCCCCGGGGATGCGGCGCGCGCGCAGGCGCAGCGGCCGCGCGCCGCCCGGCTAACGCTCGCGACCGCGCTGCGTGGCGACGAGCAGCAGGAAATAGCAGGCCGCCACCAGGCATGCCGAGCCGGCGAGCAACAGCGTCCCCACCTGGAATCCGCCGATCCAGAACGCGCCCGAAATGCGGACGAGCGCCGCGAACGCGCAGACCAGCAGTCCCACGGCGCCCGCGATGCGGCCGAGCCAGAGCAAAAGATCCGTCATCTCGCCTCCTCATTCCGCCTTGTAGTGCCCCGATTTCCCGCCCGACTTCTCGAGCAGGCGGACGCCGTCGATGCGCATCGCGCGATCGACCGACTTGCACATGTCGTAGATCGTCAGCAGACCGACCGTGGCCGCGGTGAGCGCCTCCATCTCGACGCCCGTGCGGGCGAGCGTCTCCGCAGTAGCCTCGATCGTCACCGCCTCCGGGTGGTCGTCGAAGGCGAAAGTCACGGCGACGCGCGTCAGCGGCAACGGATGCGCCAGCGGAATCAGGTCGGCGGTGCGCTTGGCGGCGGCGATGGCCGCGATGCGCGCGACGCCGAGCACGTCGCCCTTGGCCGCCGTTCCGAGGCGAATGCGGGCGAGCGCGTCCGCCGTCATCAGGATGCGCCCGCCGGCGCGGGCGACGCGGCGGGTGATGCCCTTGCCAGCGACGTCGACCATGTGCGCTGCGCCGGCGGCGTCGAAGTGGGTAAAATGCGAAGCGGCTGTGCCGCCCGGGTTCGTCGTGGCCGGGCCGCGCGCCCGGCGGGCGGTCCCCGCCGACTTGCGTCTTTTCGTGGTGGCGACTGCCATGAATGCGCTACGCGCGTTGAACTCGTCCAAGCCGCGGGCATCTTAGCACCATCATTGTCCGTCCCGCGCCGGCCCTTCTCCCCGTGCCTCGACTCCGCCGCGCCACCCACCCACGCCGCACGATCGCCCTGGCGCTCGCCATCGCGCTCGGCGTCGCGCCGCCCGCGCCTGTCGTCGTCGCCGCGCACGCCGCCGACACCGGAGAGCCGGTGTTCTCGCGCGCGCCGGAGCCCGCGCCCGGGCCGGTGCTGCCGCCGCGCCGAACCGATCCGACGGCGCTGCCGGACCTGGGCGACGCGTCGCAGGCCGACCTGTCGCCGGCGCAGGAACGCAAGATCGGCGAGACGATCATTCGCCAGATCCGGGCCAGCGGCGGCTACATGAACGACCCGGAGGTGAACGACTACCTCAACCAGCTCGGCCAGCGGCTGGTGGGGGCGCTCAAGGACACCAAGCAGGATTTCCAGTTCTTCGCCGTGCCCGATCCGACGATCAACGCGTTCGCGCTGCCCGGGGGCTACGTCGGCGTGCACACGGGGCTCATCCTGCTGACGCAGAACGAGTCCGAGCTCGCCAGCGTGCTCGCGCACGAGATCTCGCACGTCACGCAGCACCACATGGCGCGGATGCTCGGGAGCCAGCGCGATTCGCTGCTGATGTCGCTCGCGGGCATCGCGCTCGCCGTGCTCGCGTCGCGCGCCGGAGGCAGCTCGTCCAGCGAGGTCGCGCAGGGCGCCGCTGCCGCGTCACAGGCTATGGCGATCCAGCATCAGCTCAATTTCACGCGCGAGAACGAGTACGAGGCCGACCGCATCGGCTTCCAGCGCCTCGATGCCGCCGGCTTCGACACCAGCGCGATGGCGACGTTCATGGAGAAGCTGCAGCGATCGACCCGCTTCGCCGACAACGGCGCGCCGTCGTATCTGCGCACCCACCCGATCACCTACGAGCGCATCGCCGAGGCGCAGGCGCGCGCCTTCGGGCGCCCCTATCGCCAGGTGCAGGATTCGCTCGATTTCCACATGGTGCGCGCCCTGCTGCGCAGCTACGAAGGCGATCCCCGGGAGACGGTGCTGTTCTTCGACAACGCGATCGCCGAGCGCAAGTACAACAGCGAGGTGGCCGCGCACTACGGACTCGTGGCGTCGCTGCTGCGGGCGAAGGATCTCGCGCGGGCGAAGACCGAGCTGGCCAAGCTCGAGAAGATGGCGCCGCCGCACCCGATGATCGACGCGATGGCCGGCCACGTGTATCTCGAGAGCGGCGATCTTCCGGCCGCGATCAAGCGCTTCAAGGCCGGCGTGACGCTCTACCCGAACAAGATGCAGCTCGTGTACGACTATCCGGAAGCCCTGATGCAGGCAGGGCGCAACGCCGAGGCGGCGGCGTTCTGTGAACAGCAGCTGCTGCGCTTCCCCGGCGACGGGCCCTTGCACCAGACGGCCGCCCGGGCCTACGCGGCGCTCGGCAAGGTGCTGCAGCAGCATCGCCACCAGGGGGAGTACTACGCCTGGCTCGGCAACCTGAAGGGCGCGATCGACCAGTTCGAGCTCGCCGCCAAGGCGCGCGACGGTGATTTCTACCAGCTCTCCGAGATCGACACGCGGCTGCGCGCGCTGCGCCGTGAAGTCGCCGAGCAGCAGAAAGCCGGCTTCGGGCGGTCGGGTTGAGGCCGTAGGCGCGCGCCTACCTTCCATGGCGGCGCGCGCCGATGGTGTCGCGCGGGCCTGGTTGAGAAGATGGGCACCTCGTCGCGGACCGCCGCGGCGGGAACGATCAACTCGACCAGGAGCTCATCATGCATGCGAAGCCCGCTGTCCTCGCGTCGTTGGTGTGCGCCGCCCTGCTGACTGCGGGCTGCGACCGCCCGCAGAACGATGCGACGGCGCGCAACGACGCCGCCGCGCCGACGCGCCCTCCCTCCACCGCGATGACCCCGGCGCCGGCGACGACCACGCCGCCCGCCATGGCGCCGGCGAACAATGCGCCGACCGCCGGCGAGAAGGTCGCGGACGCCATTTCCGACACTGCGCTGACGGCCAAGGTCAAGACGGCGCTCGTCGCCGAACCCGACCTCAAGTCGACATCGATCGAAGTGACGACCAAGAACGCCGTGGTCACGCTGACCGGCACGGTGCCTTCGACCAACGAAAAGGAGAAGGCACGCGTGGTTGCGCAAAACGTGGAAGGGGTGAAGGACGTCGTCGACAACCTCTCGCTCAAGTCGTGACGCGCGTCACGTAACGCACTTCATGCTGCCTCGCCGGGCGCGCCTCGCGCGCACCGGCGTGTTCTCGCAGCACTTCGTTGTCCGCGACGCGCCGCCGGCATACCCTGGCTGCCGCCGGCGGCCTAAGATCCGCGACGCTGACCGCCGGCCTTCGGCACGCACGACCTGCCTGCACTAACAGGTGCGCCGCGCGCGGCCGCGATTCACGATGGCCGCGTGACGCCGTCGCGTCACGGGCGAAGGCGTGCGGCTGCCACCGCACGGTTCGGGGGGACCGCCGTGAAAATACTCGTCGTCGACGACCATCCGCTCATCCTGCATGCGCTCGAGCGGTGGCTGCCACAGGCCGACCCGTCGCTCGGCGTGCTGCGCGCCGCGAACCGCGAGCAGACGCTGACGATGCTCGCGCGCCATCCCGACTGCGCGCTCGTCCTGCTCGACCTCGCGCTGCCCGGCGCGCGCGGCCTCGACCTCCTCGCCGAGCTGCGCAGCGACCATCCGCGGCTGCCGATCGTCGTGCTGTCGGCGACGCACGACCGTGCCACGGTCGGCGCGGCGCTCGCCGCCGGCGCGCGCGGCTACGTGTCGAAGACCGCGAGTCCCGAGACGCTGCTCGACGCAATCCGCACGGTGCTGGCGGGCGGCCGCGGGATCACGTCCGACTTCGCGCGTGCGGCGCCGCAGGTCCCGGGCATTCCGGCGCAGGCGCTCGGACTCACGCAACGGCAGGCCGAGGTCCTTCAATTGCTCGTGCAGGGCAAGCCCAACAAGCTGATCTGCCGCGACCTGCGGCTGTCCGAGGGCACGGTGAAGGTCCACGTCAGCGCCATCCTGCGCGCACTCAACGTGCGCTCGCGCTCGCAGGCGATCGCCGAGCTCGCGCGGCGCGGCGTCGCGGTCGACGCGCTCGCCCAGCGCCGCTGAAGGCGCCGATGACGCCGCGGCTCGCCGTCCCCGCGGAGCTCCTCGCCCGGGCGCGCGCGGATCAGGTGGCGTCGCTCTACGCGCGCGCACACTTGACCACGCTGTCGATGGGCCTCGGCGCCCTCATCTTCTGCGCCGTCATGTGGCGCGACGTGGCGGCGGTCCCCATGGTCGCATGGATCGCGCTCATCGCGGCCAACCAGGCGTGGCGAACGCTGCTGGCGCGGGCATGGTTCCGCTTGCGTCCCGGTCGTGCGGCGGCGGCGCGCTGGGGCCGCTACTGGGCCGCCGGCTCGGCGGCGGCGGGCGCGTTGTGGGGCATCGCGGCATGGTTCGCGTACCCGGCCTCCCCGGCGCAGGAGGCGCTGCTCATCGTGTGTCTGTTCGGCGTCGTGCTGGGCGGTCTCAACCTCACGGCGGTCTACCGGCCGTCGTTCTACGCCTTCGTGCTCCCGGCGCTCGTCCCGCTGATCGTGCGCGTGGCGCTCCCCGGCGACGCCGTCCACGTGTACACGGCACTGGTGATGGCGGTCGTCCTCCTGTTCGTGCTGATCTTCGGCCACCACGTCAACGACGTGCTGACGCACTCGCTGGCCATCCGTTACGAGAATGCCGACCTGATTGGCGAGCTTCGCGCGCGCACGCGCGCTGCCCAGGACGCGCGCGCCGCCGCCGAGGCGGCGAATCACGCGAAGAGCCAGCTGCTCGCGGCGGCGAGCCACGACCTGCGCCAGCCGCTGCACGCGCTCGGGCTCTACGTGGCGGCGCTCGCCGCGCAGGCGCGCGAGGATGCGAGCGGCGAGCTCGTCGCCAGCGTCCAGGCCGCCGCGGAGACGCTCGATGCGCAATTCGAGCAGCTGCTCGACTTCTCCCGCCTGGACGCCGGCGCGCTCACGCCGGTCATCGAGGACGTGGCGCTCGAGCCGCTCTTCGCGCGCCTTCGCGCCGAGTTCGTGCCGCTCGCGCTGGCGCGCGGGCTGTCGCTCGCGATCGTGCCCACGCGACTTGCCGTGCGCACCGACCCGCAGTTGTTTGCCCGCATCGTGCGCAACCTGGTCGCGAATGCGGTGCGCTATACGCGCATCGGCGGCATCGTCGTCGGCGCGCGACGCGCACGGGGCGGCGTCCGCCTCGAGGTCGTCGATTCTGGCTGCGGCATCGCCGCGGAGCATCTTCCACGCATCTTCGACGACTTCTACCAGATCGCGCGCACCGGTGTAGACGAACGCTCGGCGTCCGGCATGGGCCTCGGCCTCGCGATCGTCCGCCGCCTCGCCGCGCTGCTGGGTCACGCGGTCACGGTGGCGTCGGCGCCGGGTCGCGGCTCGCGCTTCGCGGTGGTGGCACCGCGCGCCGAAATGTCCTCGGCCCGCACCCAGCGCCCGCGCGCAACGCCGGTGCAAACGATTGCGCCGGTTCCGGCGAGGCTGGCGCGGGCGCTGGTCGCCGTCATCGACGACGATCGCGCAGCAGTGGCCGCGATGCGCGCACTGTTCGCGACATGGGGCGCGCGGGTCGCCGGAGGCGCTTCGGCCGACGAGGTGCTCGCCGCCTGCGGCGACGCCGGCCGGTATCCGGACCTGGTCGTCGTCGATTTGCATCTCGCCGACGGCGACTCGGGCATCGCCGCGTTGCGCCGACTGCACGACGAGCTCGGTCTCGCCATCCCCGCGCTCGTCGTGTCGGGCGACACCGGCGAGCGCGCCCGGCGCCGCGTGCGCGACGCCGGCTACGCGTTCCTGCCGAAGCCCGTGCACGCGGCCGCGCTGGCCGCGGCGGCAGCGGCGCTGCTCGGGGTACCGCTGCCGGCGTGAAGCGTTGGTTGCTGCCGCAAACCGTCGCATGGCCAGCGACGGCGCGGAAAAGAGGTGGTCCCGCGCGTGGCCGCGGGGGGGGTTGCGGCGCCGGAAAATCCAGCCGCGGGACCGTTGATCGTGCTCGCGTCAGCCCATGAAGCCGAGGTCCGCCGAGGCGAAGCGGGGAAGGTTGGGAAAGATCGTCGCAAGATCGGTGCCCGGAATCCCGAACCACTTGCCGAGCGTCGCAGCGACCTGATCGACGGCCGTCGTGGGGATCCAGGCGCCGTTCTTGCCGGAATCGTCGGGCCCGGCCGGGACGAGAGCGGGAAACGTACCGTACAAGTCGCCCCCGCGCACGGCACCGCCCATGACGAGCGCGTGACCGCCCCACGCGTGATCGGTGCCGGCGCTGCTGTTGCCGATCAGCGTGCGGTCGAAGTCCGACATCGTGAACGTCGTGACGTCGGTCGCGACGCCCGCGCCCACCGTGTAGTCGTAGAACGCCTTCAGCGCCGGCGCGAGCTGGTTGAAGAGCTGCGTCTGGTTCGCCACCGTGTTCGAATGCGTGTCGTAGCCGCCCTGGCTCACGAAAAACACCTGTCGCCTGACACCCAGCGTGCCCCGCGCCTCGATCAGTCGCGCGACCTGCTTCAACTGCTGGGCGACGTTCGTGTTGAGCTGCGCGCCGTTGACGGTGAACGCCGCCTGGATCGATGCGGGAAGCGCCGCCGACAGGACGGGATTGGCGGCGTCGTTCGCGGCGAGCGAGCTCGCCATGACGTCGGCAGCACCCTGCACGACGCGATTGCTGCTCCCCGTGGCGAGCAAGGCCTTGAGCGCCGCGTAGCGCGCCTTCGACACCGCGTCGCCGCCCTGCCCCGACACGATCGCGCCGCCGTTGGCCGGAATCACGAACGGCGTCGTCCCGAAGCCGTTGCCGAAGATCTGCGACCCCGCCACCGACACGAGCGTCGGTACCTGCTGCCCGGCGTTGACGACGGTCAGTCGGTCGGCGAGGCGCCCGCCCCAGCCGGTGCGCAGCCGCGCGCCCGGGATCAGCCCTTGCCACGCCGCCTGCTGATCGGAATGCGAGAACAGGTTGGGCGGCCGGTTCCTGTTGGCTTGGTAGTCCGCCTTGGTGAGCGGCGCCACGAGCGTGCCGACATTGGCGATCACCGCGAGCCTGCCAATATCGTAGACCGCCTTGAGCGGCGCGAGCGAGGGATGGAAGCCGAAGGCCCTGCCCGCGCGCGGCGCGTTGAACTGCAGCAGACTCCCCTGCGCAATCGCGGTGTTCGACGCCGTGGTGCGCACCGCGGCGTACTGGTCGTAGTCGGTATAGGGCACGACCATGTTGTTGCTGTCGTTGCCGCCGAACAGGAAGACGCAGACGAGCGCCTGATAGCCGTTCGCCAACTGCGCGTTGGCGGCGTCGATGCCGAAGCGGCCGAGCGCGCCGGCCACCGCCGACGCGGCGAGCGCGCCGCCCTGCTTCAGGAAGCGCCGTCGCAAAGCGTTCATCGCTGCACCTGGAAGTGATACGACGACGCCGCGAGGTAGAGCGCCATCTTCACGCGCGCCGCGGCGTCGGATGCGGCGACGGCGCCCACGGCGGTCGCGATCGTCGCGCGCGCCGCGCCCGGAAGCTGTCCGGCCGTGAGCACGTCGGCGATCCGGTCGACCAGCGCGACGGGGTCGCCGGCCAGCGACTCGAACTGCTGCGTGTTGAGCTTGGTGCCGACGGCATCGGGAACCGTCGCGTCGGCGGCATAGCCGCTGTAGACCAGCGTATAGACGAGGTTCGCGCGCGTCACCGCGGTGTTCGACGTGTGGATCGCGAACTCCGGGCCGAGTATCGCCGTGCCGGGGATCGTGGCGTCCGGCGGAAAATAGTTGAAGACGGTCGGCGAGTAGAACGGCCGCTGGCCGAGGCTCGACGCCGCACCCTCGAGCCGGTGGCCGTCGGTCACGCCGCCGACGGCACGGATGAGGCTGGTCAGCATCAGCACGGGCTCCTTCAGGCTGCCGAACGCGGTATCGCTCTTCACGGGGCCGCGCGCCTCCGGGTCGAGCAGGATCGCCCGCACGACCGCCCGCAGGTTGCCGCGCACGCCGGTGCCGTCGTTGGCGAACACGGCCGCGATCCGCTGCACGTATCCGGTCGAGGGATTGCCGGTGACGAGGCGCTGGATCAGCTGCTTGGACACGAACGGCGCGGTGTTCGGGTGGCGGAACACGCTGTCGACCGCGCTCGCCATGTCCTGCCGGATTGTCTGGCCTTCAGGCGCCACGAGGCCGGACAGCAGCGTCTTGGCGCCGGTTTCGTGGCCGCGGGTCGGCGTCGTCGGGTAGGGCACCATCGGCGCGGCGTAGAACGCCTTGTTCTTCTGCGCGGCGTCCGCGAGCGGGTTGGCGGGATCGGCATATGTCCAGCCGGTGAAGATCTTCGCGTATTCCTTGATATCGTCCTGGTCGTACGTCGGCACCGGCATTCCGGCGGCGTCGAGGACCGGCGTGCCGTCGGGCTTGAGCGCCGTCAGGCCGATCGAGAACAGCTGGAGGATCTCGCGCGCGTAGTTCTCGTTGGGCACGCGCGCGCCTGCCGCGCGGTCGTTGTTCACCGAATCGAGGTAGTTGCCCATCGCCGGCGACACCGACACGTCCGCGAGCAGGTCGCGGTAGTTGCCGAACGCGTGCCGGAACATGAGTCCCTGGTAACGCGACATCGCGTACGCGTACGAGAGATCGGCCTCGGTGGCCGATACGACGAGGATCTGCGACAGCGCCCACGCCACGCGCTGCCGCAGCTGGTCGCTCGCGGCCACGGCGTGGGTGAATAAGTCGCGCTGGAGCATCGCCAGCGTGAGGTGATCGCGCACGCAGATCGACTGCGGTGCGTTCGCCGGATACGTGACGCCGCTCGGGTCCTTGGTCGTGCAATCCGGCGTTTGCGCGAGCTGGACATGGTTGTAGCGGCTGTCGGGATAGCCGCTCGCCGGCTTGCCGAACTGGTCGTCGATCCATCCCGGAATGCCCAGGGCGACGACGCGCGCCGCCTCCGCCTGCGTGGCGCCGAAGGTCGCCTGGTTGAGCAGCCGCCACACGTCGGCACTGGCAGCGACCACCGGCACCCGTGTTCCCGCCGTGACGCGCTGGATCGCGGACCGCGTCACGCCGCCGTGGTCGTCGGCCGCCTCCGCCATGAAGTTGTATGCGCCGGCGGCCGTGATCGGCACCGTGAACGTGTACGGCGGCAACGCGAGGTCGACGAGCTTCGCGCCATCCTGGAAGAACGACACGCGCGTCACCTTGCCGTCGGGATCGCCGACGCCGGTCGCCGAGAGGGTCACGCTCGCCGGCACCGTCACCACCGCATTGGAGAGGGCAAGCGTGATCTTCGGCAGCTGGTTCGTCGCCGTCGCACCGGATGCGACGCCCTTGTAGACGTGGTACGACTCGCCTTCGTAGGCGAACCACGGCCATGTCGCGATCACGTGGTCGCGCTCGCTCGCGCTGGTCGTGTAGAAGTGCGCGCCGGTCCTCGTGTTGAAGAACCGGTACAGCGGCGTCGTGTCCGGGTCCCCGCCGCCGACGGGTGCGTAATAGACCGGTCCTTCGTAGACGAACACCGGATAGGTCGCGACGACCTTGTCGCGCTCGGCCAGCGAGATCGTGTAGAAGTGCGTGCCGGTTTGCTTGTTGAAGAACCGGTAGACCGGCGAAGCGCCGTTCTCGGGTGCGGTGAACGCGTAGTAGGCGACGCCCTCCAGCGTGAACCACGGATACTGGGCGACGACCGCGTCGCGCTCGGCCGCCGAGATCGTGTAGAAGTGCGTTCCCGTGCGGTTGTTGTAGAAGCGGTAGACCGCGGAAGGGTCGCTGCCGCACGCCGGCCCTGCGCACGCCGCGAGCGCGGTGACGAAGGCCAGTGCGCGAAGTGCATACCGGCACCAGCCGGCCCGCGCTCGAACCCATCCCGCGGCGGCCTGTGCCGTCATCGCGAACCGCCTCCCGTCGTTGCCGATCGCGGTCGCCCCCCGAAGCTTACCTACCGAGCCGCGGCTGGATTATTTCGACATCCGACGATGTTTTCAACGCCTATTCTACGTATTCCGACAAACGGTATATGTTGTCGCCTTTGATGTCATCAGCATGTAATACATTTATTCAACACATTGTTTATATGCGATTTGTATCGAGATACTGCATGGATTCAAATCATCCATTTATGCGCCATCAATACGCCGGATGGGCTGCCCGCGTCCCGTGAAAGGCTGACCGTTCGTCGGAACGAGCTGAAAATGCGCCAAACAGCGGCCGATCGCCGGCCAGGCGACAGCGGTCCGTGGCGTACCGGGACGTCCGGGAAGGCCCGCAACCGCGGCGCCGAGCAGCCGCCCTGCGCCGGCGGCGTCGACTCGTCGCGGCACGCGGCAGCGAGCGCAAATGAAAGCCGGCTGCAACCTGCGTCGCAGCCGGCTCGCGATCCCGCGCCTGTCGCCGCGCGGGCCGTCGGGGCGGGAGGATCAGCCGCCGCGACGTTCGCGCATCTTTGCGCGGAACGCCTCCATCCGCGCGACGCGTTCGGCGATCGCGTTCTTCACCACCGCCTTCTGCTCCGGCGAGAACGTTGCGTACAACGTGAGCCACTGGCTACGGATCTGCTTGCGCAGCGCCGTGTTCGCCGCCTGCGCGTCATCCGCCGCCGCCGCGACCGCCGCGAGGTCGGGCTCGGACTTCGCGAGCTCCGCGCTCATCGCCGTGCGCACCTTGTCGAAATTGGCGCGCCCGGCCTGCCGCGCCGCCTTGCCCTGTTCCACCGCGGCATCCCACATCGCCTGCTGGGAGGTGTTGAGGTTGAGCTGGCTCTTGACTGCGGCGAAGACGTGGACGAAATCGGGACCGCCCGCGCCGCCGCCGTGCGGGTGCCCGTGCTGGGCGAGCGCCGCGCCCGAGAATGCGACCAGGGACGTCGCGGCGACGGCGGCGAGCGTAGCGTTGAATCGATTGCGCATGGTGTTGCCTTTCCTCGAGAGGTTGTCGAAATAGTCGCTCGCGGTGGTCGGCGGTTCGAAAATGCCGTGCGCGGCGGACTCGAACGTTAGGGTCCGATTCTCCCCGCGCGTTCGCCCCGCGCGCGCCGCCATTGCAACCGGACATTGCGCGATTACCCCGGGGTTACAATCGGTTACACCGCGCACGGGCGCAACGTCGTGCGCGCACGCTCTAAGCTTGCATCATGCCTCCACGTGCCCACGCCCCGAAGATTCTCGTCGTCGACGACGACGTGCGGCTGCGCGACCTCCTCACCCGCTACCTGTCCGAGCAGGGCTTCCTGGTCAGCGCGCTCGCCGACGCCGGCCAGCTCGACAAGAAGCTGCAGCGTGACCCGCCTCACCTCATCGTGCTCGACCTCATGCTTCCCGGCGAGGACGGGCTCGCCGTGTGTCGTCGCCTGCGCGGCGGCGGCGAATCGGTGCCGATCATCATGCTGACCGCCAAGGGCGAGGACGTCGATCGGATCGTCGGCCTGGAGATGGGCGCCGACGACTACCTGCCCAAGCCCTTCAACCCGCGCGAGCTCGTCGCGCGCATCCACGCCGTGCTGCGGCGACACGGCGACCGCTCCGCGCCCGGCGCGCCCACGACCGAGGGCCGCGTTCCCTTCGGTCGTCACACGCTCGATCTCGCGGCGCGCACGCTCCTGCAGGACGGGCAGACGACGCCGCTGACGACCGGCGAGTTCTCGCTGATCAAGGTGCTGGTCCAGCACCCGCGGCAGCCGCTGGCACGCGAAAAGCTGATGATGCTCGCGCGCGGCCGCGATCACGAGGTGTTCGACCGCGCGATCGACGTGCAGGTCTCGCGGCTGCGCAAGCTCGTCGAGCCCGATCCCGCGAATCCCCGCTACATCCAGACCGTGTGGGGGTTCGGCTACGTGTACGTTCCCGACGACGCCGAGGCGGCGCACGCCGACACCGGCGCACCGGCGGTCGACTCCCCCGGCACCCCGTGACCCTCTGGCCGCGCTCGCTGTTCGGGCGCCTCGTCCTTCTCCTCGTCGTGGTGGTCGCGCTCGCGGCGATCGTCACCGCCGTCGTGTTCAACCAGGATCGCGCCGCATTGATCGCCAAGCAATTCGGGGAGACCAAGCTCGTGCAGCTGCAGGCGCTGCGCGTCGCGCTCGAGGGCGCCGAGGGCCCGGAGCGGCGCGAGACGCTGACGCGGCTGGGCCGCGAATACGGCGTGAGGATCGTGCCGGAGAGCGAACGGCCGCGCGCAAGCACGCCGCAGCACCTGGGTCCGGCGATGGAGGAGCTGCAGCAGCGACTGCAGAACGCCCTCGGGCCGGAAACCTCGGTGCGCATCGCGCCGCGCATCGGACAGCTCTTCATCAACATGAAGGCCGGCGACACAGGTTACTGGGTCGGCTTTCCCATCCCCCGTCCGCCCGCCGACGAGATCCCGTGGCGCGCGGGCGCATGGGCGCTGATCGTCATCGGATTGCTGCTCGCGGCGGGCTACGCGTTTGCGCGCTATCTTGCGCGCCCGCTACGGCAGCTCGAAGCGGCGGTGGAGCGCGTGGGGCGCGGCGAAACGCCGGCGGCGCTGCCCGAATCGGGGCCGTCGGAGATCGCGTCGGTGAGCCGCGGCTTCAACGCGATGATCGGCAACCTGCGGCAGATCGAGCGCGACCGCGCCGTGCTGCTCGCCGGCGTGTCGCACGATCTGCGCACGCCGCTCGCGCGGCTGCGCCTGGGCATCGAAATGAGCGCGCGCGACGAGGCGACGCGGGCGGGCATGGTCGCGGACATCGAGGAGATGGACCGGATCATCGGCCAGTTCCTCGATTTCGCGCGCGACGACGCCAACACGGCGCCGGAGCAGCGCGATCTCAACCGCATCGTCGAGGCCTGTGTCGCGCGCTACGCCAATGCCGGTCGCGACGTTCGCTTCCGCGCCGGCGCCGTTCCGCCGGTCGCATTGCGCGAGACCGCGATGTCGCGCCTCGCCGCCAATCTCATCGACAACGCGCTCGCCTACGGCGCGCCGCCGGTCGAAGTGTCGACGTCGCGGCACGACGCCCGCCTGGTCCTCGACATCGCCGATCGCGGCGAAGGCGTTCCCGCGTCGGAAGTGGAGCGCCTGAAGCGTCCGTTCACGCGGGCATCGGCGGCGCGCACGCGCGCCGACGGCGCGGCCGGCGCGGGTCTCGGCCTCGCGATCGTCGATCGCATCGCGCGGTTGCACGGCGGTACGTTCGACCTGCTGCCGCGCGAAGGCGGCGGCACGATCGCGCGCGTCACGCTGCCCGTCGGCGCCTAGCAGCGGCGGCGAGCGCCGCGTCCGCGCGCGCAGCAACGGGACAGCGAGCGCCTGCGGTGCGGGCTACTGCGCCGGCGCCGCGAGTTCGCCCTCCAGGAGCACGGTCGCGAGCGCGGCGATTCCCTCGCCGCGGCCGGTGAAGCCGAGATGCTCGGTCGTCGTGGCCTTGACCGACACCCGATCGAGCGCGCAGGCGAGGTCGGCGGCGATGTTGCCGCGCATCGCCGCCACGTGCGGCGCGAGCTTCGGTGCCTGCGCGATCACCGTCGCGTCCACGTTGCCGATGCGATAGCCCTGCGCGCTCGCGAGCGCCATGACGCGGCGCAGCAGCTCCCGGCTGTCGGCGTCCTTCCAGCGCGCGTCGTGGTCGGGAAAGTGCGCTCCGAGATCGCCCAGCGCCAGCGCGCCGAGGATCGCGTCGGCGATCGCGTGCAGCAGGACGTCGGCGTCCGAATGCCCGGAGAGGCCCCGGACGAAGGGAACGGCCACGCCCCCCAGCACCAGCGTTCGGCCTTCGACCAGCGCGTGGACATCGAACCCGTTGCCGATCCGCAGGTTCATCGCGCCTCCCCCCGTGCGGCCTGCATGGCGAGGATCGCAGCGGCCAGCGCAAGGTCACCGGCGTACGTGATCTTCAGGTTGCCGGGCTCACCCTGCACGAGGCGCGGCATCGCGCAGGCGCCACTGCCTGCGAGCGCCTCGACCGCCTGCGCCTCGTCGGTCCACGCGTCCGCCGGCGTCGCCAGCGCGGCGGCCAGCACGGCATGGCGAAACATCTGCGGCGTCTGCGCCTGCCAGAGCATCGCGCGATCCTCGGTGCGCAGCACGCGCGGCGCGGCGCCGGCGGCCTGCGCGCGCTTCAGCGTATCGGCGACCGGCACGGCCAGCAGGCCGCCGACGGCGTCGCCGGCGAGCTCGCGGAGCAGGCGCGCAAGGGCTTCGCGCGACACGCAGGGCCGCGCTGCATCGTGGACGAGGATCCAGTCGTCCGGCGCGGCGCGCGCACGCAGATGCGCGAGCGCATTGCGCACGGTGGCCGCACGCGTGGCGCCGCCGCAGGCGAGCGCCTCGACGCCCGGCCGCGCGCCGACGGTCCGCGCGAAGTCGGCGTCGTTCGGCGCGAGCGCCACGAGGGTCGCGTCCGCCGCGATGGCTGCGAGGCGGTCGAGCGTGCGCGCAATGAGCGGCGCGCCCGCGAGATCGGCGTATTGCTTCGCCCGCGCGCCCCCGAACCGCGCGCCGCCGCCGGCGGCGGGAACGATGACGAAAGTCCGCGCCACGCCCGCGCTTCAGTTCGTCTTCGGGCCGAGGTGCTTGTCGAGGAAGCGCTCCATCTCGTCGTAGAACGCGAACTGGTTCTCCTCGTTGCGGAAGCCGTGGCCCTCGTTGTCCTTCACGAGGTACGGAACGTCGAGACCGCGCGCCTTCAGCGCGGCGACCATCTGGTCGGACTCGTCCTTGTTGACGCGCGGGTCGCGCGCGCCCTGCGCGATCAGCAGCGGCGCCTTGATCCTGTCGGCGTTGAGCGCCGGCGACGCCTTGGTCAGCAGCGCCTTGTCCTTCTCCGGATTGCCGACCATCTCGTACATCATCTCGAGGTAGGGCTTCCAGTAGGGCGGAATCGTCTTCATGAACGTGAACAGGTTCGACACGCCGACGTAGTCGACGCCGCAGGCGTAGAGGTCCGGCGTATACGCGAGCCCCGCGAGCGTCGCGTACCCGCCGTAGCTCGCGCCGTAGATGCAGACGCGCTTCGGGTCGGCGATGCCCTGCTTGATCAGGTACTCGACGCCGTCGGTCACATCGTCCTGCATCTTGCCGCCCCACTCCTTGAACGACGCTTCCCAGAACTTGCGGCCATAGCCGGTCGAGCCGCGGAAATTCATCTGCAGCACCGCGTAGCCGCGGCTCGCGAGGAACTGCACCTCCGGATTGAAGCCCCAGGAATCGCGGAACCACGGCCCGCCGTGCGGGTTGACGATCACCGGCAGCTTCTTTGCCTCCATCCCCTTCGGCACCGTGAGGTAGCCGTGGATGGTGAAGCCGTCGCGCGCCTTGTATTCGATCGGCGTCTGCGCGGACATCAGCGCCTCGGGCAGCCACGGCTGCACCTTGCCCAGCTCGGTGAGCCTGTCGGCGGCGCGGTCGTACAGGTACCGCGTGCCCTGCGTGCGGTCGTTGTATGCGGCGACGATCATTCCGTTCTCGTCGTCGGTGGTCGATTGCAGCGTGACGAAGTAGCCGGGAAGCTTGGCCTCGATGCCTTCGAAAAGCTTCCTCGCGTCGGGGTCGAGGTAGTGCCGCGCCGGCTTTGCGGTCTCGTAGCTCGCGAAATAGGCGCGCTTGCGATGCTTCGACCACACGACCCCCGCCACGTCGACGTCGTCGCGCACGTAGACGACCCTCTCCTCTTTCGCCGTCGCCGGGTCCACCAGCACGATCGCCGCCTTGTCGCGACCGACGTTCGACGCCACGTACAGCTTCCTGTTGTCGGCGGTGAAGAACTGCGGCGAGAACGACTCCCGGAACGTCGTCGTCAGGACCGGCTTGAATTCGGCCTTCGGACTGTCGCGGTAGAGGTACGTGTTGTTGACGCCGTCGGTCGCGATCGCGTAGCGGATCCGGCCGCGATGATCCGCTCCCCACGACGTGATGTTGCCCGGGTTCTCGGCCACGAGCGTCAGCTCGCCGGTCGCCAGGTCGAGGTCGTAGACGTCGAACACTTCCTTGTTGCGCTTGTTGAGCCCCACCAGCATCCGGTCGGGGAAAGCGTCCAGGACGTCGACGATCTGCGCCTTCACGCCCGGAAACGGCGTGACGTCCTTCGGCTCGCCGCCGCGCCTGTCGACCACGACGATGTGGTCGTTCTCGTCGCCGCCGACATCCTTCGTGTAGACGACGCGATTCGGCCCCTTCCAGAAATAGTTGGGGATGTCGCGGTCCTTCTCCGACGTGATGCGCAGCGGCTCCGCCTTGCCGCCGACAGGCTGCACGTAGATGTTCATCCGCCGCTCCCACGGCTGCATGAACGACAGCGTCTTGCCGTCGGACGAAATGCGGAAGTAGGCGCGTTCCGGGTTCTTGAAGAAATCGCGCATCGGGATGGCGCCGGCGTCCTGCCCCGCCGCCGGAGCGGCGGCGGCGAGGGTGGCGGCGGCAAGCAGGGTCGGAAGGCGGGAAGACATGGCGGTGTCCGGAAGAAAGGATGAACGCCGGCGGGATGCCGGCGGCACAGGCTGCGGATGCGCGCGCCGACGGCGCGGCGTCCATGCTGTGCCGGACCGTCGAAGCGGACGCGTCCTGGTGCGAATTCTACGCCAGCGTGCCGCGCCGTCCGCTCAAGGCGGCGAAGCGGCCGCGAGCGGGCGCAGCGCGGCGAGGATAGGGGGCGGAACGGGGACGGGCCGGCGTGTCGCGCGGTCGACCCAGACGTGGACGAAGCGCCCGACCGCCGCGGGCTCGTCGTCGTTCTCGCGGAACAGCGCGATCTCGTAGGTCACGGACGTCGTGCCCAGGCGGGCGATGCGCATCCCGGCGTCGATGCGCTCGGGGAAAGCGAGCGGCTTGCGGAATGTGCACTGCGTCTCGACCACCAGGCCCACCACAGGATCGCGCGCGATGTCGAGCCCGCCTTCGCGGATCAGGTGCTCGTTGACCAGCGTGTCGAAGTACGAGTAGTAGGTGACATTGTTGACGTGCCCGTAGGCGTCGTTGTCCATCCAGCGCGTCGACAGGGTGCGGAAGTAAGGAAATCCGGTGCGCGCGTCGGCGCGCGCGGCGTCACTCATTCGCCGCGCCCGTCATCCGCTGGTCGAGCAGCTCGATCCAATGGCGCACCGGCGTGCGCGTCCGGCCGGCCAGATGCGTCATGCAGCCGATGTTCGCCGTCGCGATCGTGGCCGGCCGCCCCGCCTCGAGCGCCGCCAGCTTGTTCGCGCGGAGCGCCGTGGCAATCTCCGGCTGCAGAAGGGAATAGGTTCCGGCGGAGCCGCAGCACAGGTGCGCATCGCGCACCGGCGCGAGCTCGAAGCCCATGTCCTGCAGGACCGCCTCGACCTGGCCGCGGATCTGCATGCCGTGCTGCAGCGTGCACGGCGAATGGAACGCGATTCGCCGGCCCGGCATCTCCGGCGCCACCAGCGGCAGCACGCGGTCGAGTTCCGCGCGCACGATCTCGATCGGGTCGCGCGCCAGCGCGGCGACCCGCGCGGCCTTCGCTGCATACGCCGGCTCGTCCTGCAGCAGGTAGCCGTAATCCTTCACCATGACGCCGCAGCCGCTGGCCGTGACGACGATGGCCTCCGCCCCGCGCTCGATCTCGCCCCACCATGCATCGACGTTGCGGCGCACGATCCGCCTGGCATCGTCGTGCTCGCTCAGGTGATACGGCAGCGCGCCGCAACAGCCGCCACCCGCCGCCCTTCTGCGCCGAGATGCCGATCCGGTCCAGCACGCGCGCCGTGGCGGCATCGATGTTGGGTGCCAGCGCCGGCTGGACGCATCCTTGCGCGATCACCACGCGCCGCGCGTGCCGCGGGGACGGCCATGCGCCGGCGGAGGATGTCGATGGAATGCGCTCGCCCAGCTCGCGCGGCAGGAACCCCTTCGCGACCCGCCCGGCCGCGAGCGCCGCGGCGAACAGCGACTTCGAGAGCAGCGCCTTGCGCAGCGCGTAGCGACGCGCCGACTCCGCCGGCGTGCGCCCGACGCGCTCGTCGACGACCTTGCGCCCGATGTCCAGGAGTCGTCCGTACCGCACGCCCGACGGACACGTCGTCTCGCAGCTGCGGCAGGTCAGGCAGCGGTCGAGATGCAATTGCGTCTTCGCGGTCGCCTCGCCGCCCTCCAGCACCTGCTTGATGAGGTAGATGCGCCCGCGCGGGCCGTCGAGCTCGTCGCCCAGCAGCTGGTACGTCGGGCACGTCGCCGTGCAAAAGCCACAGTGGACGCAGGCGCGCAGGATGGCGTCGGCCTCGCGTCCCGCGGGCGTGTCGCGGATGAAGGGTGCGAGTGCGGTCTCCATCAGAAATCCGGGTAGAGCCGGCCGCGGTTGAGGATGCCCTGCGGATCGAACGTGGCCTTGAGCCGCCGGTGCAGACCGAGCAGCGTCGAATCGAGCGGGGCGAATGCCCCCGCGGACTTGTCGCGCGCGCGAAACAGCGTCGCATGGCCGCCATTCGCCGCCGCCCACGCGCGGACCGGCGCGGGGTCCGCGCCGTCGCGGGTCGCGAGCCAGCGCAGCGCGCCCCCCCATTCGATCAGCTGCTCGCCACCGAGGTCCGTGGCAGGCGCGGTCGAGCGCACCGAAAGGCGCCACAGCGCGCTCTCCTCGGTGCGGGCGCGGGCGAAGAATGCATGCGTGTGATCCCGCACGGCGGACCAGAGCACCGCGTGGTCGGCATCCTCGCGCCCGCCCATGACGCGACGCGCTGCGGCGACCGCCGGCTCGGCGCCGGACAGGCGGACCCAGAGCCTGCCGCCGTAATGGCACGTCGCCGTCAATGGCAGCGGGCGCCCGGCCCATTCGTTAGTACGGCGAATCGCGTCGGCGGCATCGCAGTCGAACGCCAGCGTCGACTCGGTTCGCGGCAGCGGAAGGCACTTGAGCGACACCTCGGTGATGATGCCGAGCGTGCCGAGCGCGCCGGTCATCAGCCGCGCGACGTCGAAGCCGGCGACGTTCTTCATCACGCGGCCGCCGAACGTGAGGGGCTCGCCGGTGCCGTCGACGACGCGCAAGCCCAGCACGAAGTCGCGCGCCGCACCGCGTAGGGTCGCCGCGGACCGGACAGCCCGGTCGCGATCGCGCCTCCGAGCGTCCCGCCGCCGTCGAAGCGCGGCGGCTCGAACGCGAGCATCTGCCGCTCGCCTGCCATCGTCGCCTCCAGCGCCGCGAGCGGCGTCCCGGCCCGCGCCGTGATCACGAGCTCGGTGGGTGCGTAATCGACGATGCCCGCCAGCGCCGCCGTGCTCACCGTCGCGCCTTCGACGGCGCCGCCGTAGAACGCCTTGCTGCCGCCACCGCGCATTCGAGCGGCGTGTGCGACGCGGCCGCGTCACGCACGGCCTCGCAGAGTTCGGCGAGCGCGGCGTCGCACATCGTTCAAAGCCGTCCCGCGGCGGCCAGCTTGTCGCGATAGATCACGCGCGGCTCGTCGGCTTCGATGACGGCGGTTTCCGCCAGCGCCGCCGCTTCCCACTCGCGGAGCAACGGATGTCCGAGCAGGCGCGCAAGGTAAGCGCCCGCCGCGCCTTCGGGACGGACGCCGTAGGTCTGGAAGCGGAATGCGACCGGCGCGTAGAAGCAATCGGCAATCGAGAAGGCGCCGCAGAGGAAATCGCCGCGCTCGGCAAAGCGCGCGCGCGAAGCGTTCCAGATCTGCGTCACCCGCTCGATGTTCCCGGCGGTGGCCGGCGACCACGGGCGCACGTCGACGCGCTCGCGGATGCACATCGTCATGTCGTTGCGCATCGCCCCGAAGCCCGAGTGCATTTCGCAGGTGATCGAACGCGCCCAGGCGCGCGCCTTCGGGTCGTCCGGCCACATGCCCGCATGGCGCTCCGACAGATATTCGGCGATCGCCAGCGAATCCCAGACGACGGTGTCGCCGTCGTGCAGGCACGGCACGAGCCCGGACGGCGAGAATGCGAAATACGCGGGATTGGGCGTCACGCCGCCCAGCGGAGCGAGGACCGCCTCGAACGGCGCGCCGGAGAGGCGCGTCACAAGCCAGCCGCGCAGCGACCACGACGAGTAGTTCCTGTTGCCGACGTAGAGTTTGTACATTCGAGACCAACGCCGTTCGGTGGAGAGGCGGCCGCTGATGCGGCCGCACGAAGCTTACGCGGCGACGCCGCCCGCCATCCTCAAAGCGGGACGGTCTTGCCGGGATTCATGATGTTGTGCGGATCGAGCGCACGCTTGATCGTCTTCATGAGATCGACCGCGTCGCCGTGCTCGGCGACGAGTGCGTCGAGCTTGTGCATGCCGATGCCGTGCTCGCCGGTGCAGGTGCCGCCCATCGCGATCGCCCGCAGGCTCACCCGCCTGGCGAGCGCTTCCGCCTTTTCCCGCTCGGCGGGATCGTTGGGGTCGAACAGCACGACCAGGTGGAAATTGCCGTCGCCGACGTGGCCGACGATCGGCGCCGTCAGGCCGAGCGCGTCGGCGTCGCCGTGCGTCTCGAGCACGCAGTCGGCGAGGCGCGAGATGGGCACGCACGCGTCGGTGGCGAACGCCTGCTTGCCCGGCGACAGCGCCATCGCCGCGTAATAGGCGTCGTGCCGCGCCTTCCACAGCCGCGAGCGGTCCTCGGCTTTCGTCGCCCACTCGAACGCTGCCCCCGCCGTGATCGGCGGCGATCGCCTGCATCGTCTCCGACTGCTCGCGCACGCCGGCCTCGCTGCCGTGGAACTCGAAGAACAGCGTCGGCTTCGCCTCGAAGCCTTCGAGCTTCGAATAGCGGATGCAGGCGTCCATCTGCACGTCGTCGAGGAGCTCGATGCGCGCCACGGGAATGCCGTGCTGCATCGCCGCGATCACGGTGTTGACGGCGGACTTCAGATCCGGGAACTGGCAGACGGCGGCGGCGATCGCCTCGGGGACGCCGTAGAGCCGCAGCTGGATCTCGGTGATGACGCCGAGCGTGCCTTCCGAGCCGACGAACAGCCGCGTGAGATCGTAGCCCGCGCTCGACTTGCGTGCGCGGCCGCCGGTGCGGACGATGCGGCCGTCCGGCGTAACCACGGTCAGGCCGAGCACGTTCTCGCGCATCGTGCCGTAACGCACGGCATTCGTGCCCGAAGCGCGGGTCGACGCCATGCCGCCGATCGTCGCGTTCGCGCCGGGATCGATCGGAAAGAAGAGCCCGGTGCCCTTGAGCTCGGCGTTGAGCTGCTCGCGCGTGACGCCCGCCTGCACGCGGCAATCGAGATCCTCGGCGTTGACTTCGAGCACGCGGTTCATCTGCGACAGGTCGATGCAGACGCCGCCGTAGAGCGCCGCAACGTGGCCTTCGAGCGACGTGCCGACGCCGAACGCGATGACCGGGACGCGCGCCGCATGGCACAGCGCGCACGATCGCCGCGACTTCCTCGTTCGTGTGCGGAAACACGACGACGTCGGGCAGCGCCGCGTCGGCCAGGCCCTCGCCATGGCCGTGCTGCTCGCGCACCGCGCGGCTGACGATGCGCGCTCCCCGTAGTCGGACAGCGAGCGCACGATGCGCGCGACCGCCGCGGGCGCGGGCCGAAGGGATGGATCGACGGCGATGGTCATGACGATTCGCCTCTGCATGCGGCGCCGCGGAGCGGCGCTGCGACGACACGATCGCGACGCCGGGGCGCGGCCGTCGACGCGATGGCGGCGACCCTCAGAAGCGCGGCAGCTCCGGGTGCGGCAGCTCGCCGCGGTGGACGTGCATCCGGCCGAATTCGGCGCAGCGGGCCAGCGTGGGCACGCCCTTGCCGGGGTTGAGCAGGCCGTGCGGCGTCGAACGCGCGCTTGATCGCGAGGAAGCGCTCGAGCTCCGGCGCCGCGAACTGCGTGCACATGCCGCGCATCTTCTCGACGCCGACGCCGTGCTCGCCGGTGATCGTGCCGCCGACCTCGATGCACAGCTCGAGGATGCGGTCGCCGAACTCTACGGTCCTCTCGCTTTCGCCCGGCTTGTTGGCGTCGAACAGGATCAGCGGATGCAGGTTGCCGTCGCCGGCGTGGAACACGTTCGCACAGGCGAGGCCGAATTCGCGCGACCACGCCTCGATGTGCTTGAGCACCCGCGGCAGCGCCGCGCGCGGAATCGTGCCGTCGATGCAGTAGTAGTCGGGCGAGATGCGTCCGACGGCCGGAAACGCGGCCTTGCGCCCCGACCAGAGCAGCAGCCGCTGCGCCTCGTCCTGCGAGACGCGGATCTCGGTGGCGCCCGCCGCCTCGAGCACGCGCATCACGTCGGCCATCTCGGCGGCGACCTCGTCGGGCGTGCCGTCGGATTCGACAGCAATACCGCCGCCGCGTCGAGCGGATAGTCGGCATGGACGAACTGCTCGACCGCGCGCGTGGCGGCCTGGTCCATCATCTCGAGGCCGGCCGGAATGATGCCGGCGGCGATGATCGCGCCGACGGCGGCGCCCGCCTGCTCGACGTCGTCGAACGCCGCCAGCGCGACCTGCGCGAGCTGCGGCTTCGGCAGCAGCTTGACGGTGATCTCGGTGATGACCGCGAGCAGGCCCTCGCTGCCGGTGACGAGCGCGAGCAGGTCGTAGCCGGGCGCATCGAGCGCGTCGCCGCCGAACTCGACGACTCGCCGGTGATCAGGACGGCGCGCACGCGCGCGCACGTTGTGCACGGTCAGCCCGTACTTGAGGCAGTGCACGCCGCCGGCGTTCTCGGCGACGTTGCCGCCGATCGTGCAGGCGATCTGCGACGATGGATCGGGCGCGTAGTAGAGGCCGTGCGCCGCCGCGGCCTCCGAGATCGCGAGATTGCGCACGCCCGGCTGGACGACCGCCGTGCGGGTCGGCGGATCGATCGCGAGGATGCGCCTGAACTTCGCCAGCGACAGCACGACGCCGTTCGCGACGGGCAGCGCGCCGCCCGAGAGGCTCGTGCCCGCGCCGCGCGCGACGACGGGCACGCCGGCCGCATGGCAGAGGCGCAGGATGGCGACGACCTGCGCCTCGTTGTCCGGCAGCGCGACCGCCGCCGGCAGCTCGCGAAAAAGCGTCAGGCCATCGCATTCGTACGGGTCGCGTCTCCTCCGACGTCGCGAGCAGCGCCGACGGCGGGAGGATCGCCGCGAGCGCGGCGTGGACGGTGGGCTCGAGCATGGCCGGGAGCGCGCGGCGGGCCTGGCGTGCCGGGCGCCGCGCATCGGCGATTATTTCACACGTGCGCCGCCGCATGCGCCTCGGCCCGTGGGCACGCGTGGCCTAGAATCCGCGCTTTCCGCGGCGCCCCGCATCGAGGCGCGCCCGCGACACGAGGAGGAGTTCCATGCGTACATCCCGCCTGAGCCGGTTCGCCGCGGCGGCCGCCGCCTGCGGCGTGCTCGCCGCGGCGCGCCGGTCGCCGCGCAGACGACGCTCAAGATGAACATCTCGATCGCCCAGAACTCGCACTACGGCGTGGCGATCGACACCTTCGCGCGCGAAGTCGAGAAGCGCACCAACGGCCGCTACAAGGTGCAGAACTTCTACTCCGGCGCGCTCGGCGCCGAGCGCGAGTCGATCGAGGCGCTGCAGCTCGGCACGCTCGACCTGACGATGACGTCGACCGGCCCGGTGCCCAACTTCGTGCCCGAGGTGGCGATCCTCGACATCCCGTTCCTGTTCCGCGACTACGCGCATGCGCGCGCCGTGCTCGACGGCCCGATCGGCCAGGAGATGCTGAAGAAATTCGACGCCAAGGGCATCAAGGCGCTGGCCTGGGGCGAGAACGGCTTCCGCCACATGACCAACAGCAAGCACGCGGTGAACGTGCCCGGACGACCTCAAGGGCCTCAAGATGCGCACGATGGAGAACCCGGTGCACATCGCAGGCCTACAAGGCGTTCGGCATCATCCCGACGCCGATGGCGTTCACCGAGGTGTTCACGGCGCTGCAGCAGGGCACGGTCGACGGCCAGGAGAACCCGCTGTCGGTGATCACCGCCGCCAAGCTCGACCAGGTGCAGAAGTACCTGACGCTGACCGGCCACGTCTACTCGCCGGCGCTGATCCTGATGAGCAAGGCGCAGTTCGACAAGCTGTCGCCCGCCGACAAGCAGGCGTTCCTCGAGGCCGCGAAGGAAGCGGTCAAGGCCAATCGCGCGCGCATCGACGAGGACGAGAAGAAGGCGCGTCGCCGACCTGCGCGCCAAGGGCATGACGATCGTCGAGCACCCGGACAAGGCCAAGTTCCAGGCGGTGCTCGGGCCGACGTACGTCGAGTTCGGCAAGAAGTTCGGCCAGGACAACATCGACAAGATCCGCGACTACAAGTACCCGCCACGCGGCAGCGCCGCCGGCGCAGCTCGCCGGCGGGCGAGTCGCGGTGAGCTGCGCACGGAGCGCCTTCCTCGCCTTCGAGCGCCGCGCAAGCGCGACCGCGCTGGCCGCGGCCTGCGCGATGCTGGTCGTCGCCGCCTGCGTCGGCCTCTACCAGATCGTCGCCCGCTTCGTGCTGCGAGACGCCGGCCGAATGGTCGGAGGTGCTGGTCCGCTTCAGCGCTGATCTGGATGGTGTTCCTGGCGCGCCGACGGCGTTCCGCCAGGGCGCGATGGTGAGCGTCGACGTGCTCTACCGCTGGGGCGGGCCGGCGCTAAAGCGCGCCGCTCGACTGGCTGGTCGCCGTCGCCGCGCTCGTGCTGATCGGCTTCATGATCCGCTACGGCTTCGACTACGCGTGGCGCGCGCGCTTCCAGACCATCAGCGGGCTCGAGTCGTTCTCGATGACTGGGCGTACTCGCGATGCCGGTCGGCGGCCCTCTTCTGCATGCTCGGCGTCGTCGGCTGCCTGCTCGAGCCGCGGCGCCAGGAGCTCGAGACGGCGCAATGAGTCGATGCCATCGTGTCATGCTCGTCACGATGCTGCTGTGCTTCGCGCTGAGCGTCTCGGTGGCGGTGTCGATCGGCATCGCGAGCCTCGTCGGCGCATGGCAGGCGAACGCTCAACCTGCTCGCGATCGTCAAGGAGATGTTCGGCGCCATCAACAAGTTTCCGCTGGCGGCGATCCCGTTCTTCATCCTCGCCGGCAACCTGATGGAGACCGGCGGCATCTCGCGGCGCCTGGTCGATTTCGCGAAGGCGATCGTCGGCGGCGTGCAGGGCGGGCTGCCGGCGACCTGCGTGCTGACCTGCATGATCTTCGCGGCGGTGTCGGGTTCGAGCGTCGCCACCACCTTCGCGATCGGCGCGATCCTGATTCCCGGCGCTGGTCAAGCACGGCTACCCCGTCAGCTTCGCCGCCGCGCTGCAGGCGACCGCGGCCGAACTCGGCGTGATCATCCCGCCGTCGATCCCGATGATCCTCTACGGCGTGTCGCGCCGAGGTCTCGATCGGCGAGCTCTTCATCGCCGGCTTCGGGCCGGGCCTGCTGATCGGCGGGGCGCTGATGACGTTCGTCGATCGTCTACTGCGCGGTTCAAGGGCTACGGCAAGAACGATCGCGACGGCCGCCTGCCGCTTCTTGACCGCCACGCGGCGCGCCGCTGGGCGCTGATGATGCCCGTCATCATCCTCGGCGGCATCTACGGCGGCGTGTTCACGCCGACCGAGGCGTCGGTCGTCGCCGTGTTCTATGCGCTCGGCGTCGGGCTGTTCGTCTACCGCGAGACCCGCTGGGCCGACCTGCCGCGCGTCCTTCGCAAAAGTCGGTCGTGTCGTCGGCGGTGATCATGTTCATCATCGCCAACGCGGGCCTGTTCAGCTACCTGATCACCCGCGCGGGCGTGCCCGAGCGGATCGGCGCCTTCCTGGTCGATTCGGCTGCAGTCGCCACTCCTGTTCCTGCTCGGCGTCAACGCAGCGCTGTTCGTCGATCGGCATGTTCATCGAGACATCGGCGTCGATCATCGTGCTGGCGCCGATCCTGGCGCCGGTCGCCGCGCACTTCGGCATCGACCCGGTGCATTTCGGCATCGTGATGGTGGTCAATCTGGCGCTCGGCATGATCACGCCGCCCTTCGGCGTCAACCTGTTCGCCGCCTGCGCCGTGGCGGGCATCTCGCTCGAGCGGATCGTGAGCCGGCTGCTGCCTTTCGTGCTCGTGGTCCTCGCCTGCCTGCTGGTGATCACCTACGTACCGGCGCTGTCGATCGGCCTGCGCGACATCGTCTATCGTCGCTGACGCGCGCGGGCGGGTGCGCGAAGAATTGGTACGGAATTTGCGGGTGACCTGCCGTCATCCCGGACTGCCCGACGATCACCGCCATGGAAACCGCTGAAATCTATGCCAAGACCGAGCTGGGCGTACGCGAGCTCAAGGAACGAACCGTCAACCTGCCGCTGCCGCTGCGCGGCCTGTTGATCATGGTGGACGGCAACCGCACGATCGGCGACGTGCTCGCCAAGGCACGCATGCTCAATCTCGACGAGACCGCGCTCGCCGCACTGGAGTCGGGGGGGCTGATCGCCAAGAAGTTCTCGGCACCCTCGAGTACCCGCGGTGCGATCGCCACCGACGCGGTGCGCACCGAGGACGAGGTGCAGCGTTATCTGCGCGCGCAGCAACTGATGAGCGACGCCACGAACAAGCACATGGGCTTCCGCGGCTACGGGATGATGATGCGCCTGCAGAAGACCGCCAACGTGCGCGACCTGCGGGACCTGCTGCCGGATTTCGCAGCCGCGCTGGTCAAGCGCGCCGGAGCGCAGAAGGCCGCCCCGATTGTCGGCGAAGTCGAGGCCCTCCTCCAGGGCACCGCCTGACGGGGCGCTTCGCCCCCGCTACGCCGCAGGTCGCTGCGCCGCTCCTGGCGCCCGGCCGAAGGTTCGGATGAGCAGCGCCTCCGTCGCGCGCGCGATGCGCGCCCGGGCGCGCGCGGTGGAGGCCGCGCGCGCCATGGCCACCGCCCCGGACAGCGCCGCGAATACCGCCAGGGCGACGTCCCGGGGGACCATGCCGTCCACCGGCGGAAAGCGGTTCTCCACCTGTGCGAGCAGCGCGCCGGTACGCGCCGAAAACGCCTGGCGGAACGTGTCGTCGCCGCGCGCCAAGTCCGGCAGCAGCACCGTCAGCGGGCAGGCCGTTCCCAGCCCAGGATCGCCGAGCTGCGCGAAGTAGCGGCGGATCACTTCGCGGAGGAAGGCCTCGCCCTCGAGGCCGTCGGTACCCGCGAGCAGCCGCGCGAAGCTCTGCTCCACGCCGTGGAGCACGGCCTCGCGGGCGAGCGCCTCCTTAGACGCGAAATGGCCGTAGAACCCGCCCACCGTCAGTCCGGCCGCGCGCATCACGGCGTCGACGCTGGCGCCCTCGATCCCGCGATCCTTCACCAGCGCTTCGGACGCCGCCAGGATGCGGGCGCGGGTCGCCTGCTTGTGCTCGGCCGGATAACGTGACATTATTCATATAATATTACATTACTAATGAAATATCCAGCGCCGGGCGGCGAAATGCGCCCGCGACGGTCAGCCCGTACAACGGTTCCGTCCCACCGCCTGCCGAGAGCCGAAGCCATGTGCACCCCTGTCCTCGACCCCGAACCGACCCCCACCCTGACGCTGCCCACCGGCTACCTGGCGTGGCTAAGCCCCATCACCCCCGCGTCCAAGCCGCTGATCGCCGCGGCGATGAAGCGGCTTTCACTGGAGTCGAGCCGGCGGCGCTTCTTCACCCCGCGCATCCGGCTCTCCGAGCGCGAGCTCGACGCGCTGACCGCCGTGGACGGCATGCGGCACTATGCGTTCGGATTGTGCGGGCGCGACGCCCGCGGCGCGGTCGAAGGCATCGCGACCGGCCGCTTCGTGCGGACCGCGAGCGACGCGCGCGTCGCCGAGATCGCGCTGACGATCATCGACGACTTCCAGGGCATGGGGCTCGGCAGGATGATGCTGGCCCGCCTCGCGTCCGCGGCGGTCATCCGCGGCATCACGCGACTGCGCGCGCTGATCGTCCCCGACAACGCGCCGATGCTGGGGATGCTGCGGAAATATGCGCCGGCGGCGCGCTTCACCTACGACGGCGACATCTACACCGCCGACATTCCCGCGACCGAGCTCGCCGTGGCGCTGCCCGCGGCAGCCTGACGCTAGCCCGGCGCGCGGCGGACGATCAGCGCCCGAAAGGCGGCGAACGCGCCGACGGCACCCAGCGCGGTGACAGTGGCCATCGCCCGCGACGTGCCGTCGAACGCAAGACCCACGGCCAGCGCGGCGGTCGACGCGGTCACGAACTGCAACGAACGACAGCAGGGACGAAGCCGCGCCGGCGATCTGCGGAAACGGCGTCAGCGCGCCGGCGGTCGCCGGCGGCATCGTCGCCATCAGCGCCGCCATGTAGAAGAACATCGGGACGACGACGGCGAGCGGATGCTCGACGCCGGCCCAGGCAAGCGCCGCCACCGCGATGCCCGCGACCACGAGCAGCACGCTCGCGCGCCGGATCAGCGCATCGATGCCCCAGCGGCGGACCAGCCGGCTGCCGACGGTCGCTCCGGCGAGGCTGCCGAGCATCACGCTGCCGAACAGCACGCCGAAGCCCCGTTCGCCCTGCCCCATCACGGTGACGAAGACGAACGCGCTGCCCGCGAGGAACGCGAACAGCCCCGCCTGCGTGAACGCGGCCACCAGCATGTAGCCGACGAAGCGCCGGGAACGCAGCAGCCGGCCGTAGTTGGTGAGCAGGGTGCGGGGCCGCGTCGCCGTCGTGTCGCGCGCGCGCAGCGTCTCGGGCAGGCGGCGATACACCCACACGAGCAGCACGGCACCGTACACCGACACCAGCACGAAATTTGCCCGCCAGCCCAGCCATACGTGCACGTGGCTGCCGACGAGCGGTGCGACGATCGGCGCGATCCCGAGCACCACCGCCATCAACGACAGCACGTGCGCTGCGCGATCGCCGCTGTACAGGTCACGCACCACGGCACGGGGCACGATGGCGATGGCGGCGATCGCCAGGGCCTGCACGCCGCGCGCGACGACAAGGGCGCCGATCGTCGGTGCGAGAGCGCACGCGGCCGACGCCAGCACGAACACGGCGAGCCCGGCGAGAAGCGCCGGACGACGGCCATGGCGGTCCGAAAGCGGTCCGGCAAAGAGCTGCGCGGCGCCCCAGCAATACATGTACACGGTCAGTGTGAGCTGAACGGCCTGCGGCGACGCGTGCAGCGCAGCGGTCATCGATGGCATCGAAGCCAGGTAGATGTCCATCGCCAGCGGCGCCGCTGCGATGAGCGCGCCCAGGAGAACGGTCGACGGATCGGCGGCGTGCGGACTGCGCATCGGAGTTGACTCGTTGCGGCGCGGCGGCGCTGGGGCGCGCGAACAGCGTTACAGTGTAGCCGTGAAGCCTCGCTCGTCCCGGTCGCGCTTGCGCCGGCCTCGCTCCATCCGCTAGGCTCACGGGATTCCGGCGCGGGCGCCGGCATGTCTACAGCAAAGGCGGCGCGTGGGAATGCAGATCGTGGTGAGTGCGGAGGGCGGCGTCACCGTCGTCGGAATTAGCGGCAGCGTCGACGGATTGACCGCCGACGAGTTGTTGCGCACGCTGGCGGATCGCGTCAGCGCCGGCGCGGCGCAACTGGTGGCCGACTGCTCGGCGCTCGAGTACACCAGCAGTGCCGGCCTGCGCTCGCTGCTCGGCGCCGTGAAGCTCGCCCGCCAGCGTGGCGGGGACCTGAGGCTCGCGGCGATCCAGCCGGGCGTCCTCCGCGTGCTGGACCTCTCGGGCTTCACGAGCATCCTGAAGCACTACCCCGACGTCGACGCTGCCGTCGTGAGCTTCGCCGAGACGGCGTGATGCGGCCCGCCGCCGTCAGTGCGCCGCGAAAGCGCCGCGGCGTGGCCGTGGTCATCGGCTCGGGAAGCGTCAAGTGCGCCGCGGCGCTCGGACTCGTCAATGCGCTCAACCGCGCGAACATCGGCATCGACATGCTGGTGGGCTGCAGCGCCGGGTGCCTTTACGCAACGCTGCTGGCGTCCGGCCGCAGCACCGACGACGCGGCCCGGATGACCCGCGAGCTGTGGACGAGCTCGATCACCGAGCGCCACAACCGCGGCGCGTGGCTGCGGGCGGCGTTCCCGCGCCTGTTCGGCTTCGACGCGCGCTTCGGCTTGCGCGACGACACGCTGATCATGGAGCGGCTGCAGTCCGCGTTCGGCGAGTCCCGCATCGAGGACATGGCCATTCCCCTGCACCTGGCGGCCACCGACTTCGCGACGGGCAACCAGGCGGTGTTCTCGCGCGGGCGCGCGATCGACGCCATTCGCGCGAGCATCGCCGTGCCGTTCCTGTTCAGTCCCTGGCCGATCGACGGGCATCTGTACATCGACGGCTACATGTCCGATCCGCTGCCGGTCGGCGTGGCCATTCGCGAGGGTGCAAACGTCATTATCGCGATGGGCTTCGACAGCCCCTATCAGGAGCGCATCGTGAATGCCGGGCGCTTCGCCTTCCAGGTCAGCTCCATCCTGTCGAACAACCTGCTGAAATCGCAGTTCGCGTTCCACGGCCTCGCCCACCACGCCGAGATCATTCCGATCATGCCGCAGTTCAGCCAGCGGATACGGCTGTTCGATACGGAGAAGATCCCGTACATCATCGAGGAAGGCGAGCGCGCGGCGGAGGCGCAGATTCCCTATCTGCACCGCCTGCTCGATGCGCAGGCCGCTGCCACGCCCGACTGACGGGCACCACGCCCGGCTGACGGGCACCACGTCCGGCCGACGGCCACCACGCCGGGGTGACTGACACCACGCGCAGCTAGCGCGGCGTCCAGCGCATGACCAGCGCGGCGATGTCGTCGGTCTGCGGCGCATCGCCGCTGAATGCGCGAACCTGGTCGCGCACCTCCCGCAGCAGGCGATCGCCGGGCGCCGACGCCCGCGCGATCAGGGCGTCCGCGAGACGCGCCTCGCCGAACTGCAGGCCGTCCGCGTTCGCCGCCTCGGTGATCCCGTCGGAATACATGAACACCCCGTCGCCCGGCGCGAGCTGCAGCGGACGCGCGACGTACGTGGTGTCCGGCATCGCGCCGACCGGCAGCGCCGGCGGCGCGTCGATCGTCGCGACGCCGCCGGCCGCCCGCAAGTGATACGGCGGCAGGTGTCCGGCGTTGGCGTAGTCCATCAGGCCGGTATCGAGATCGAGCCGCGCCAGGAACACCGAGCAGAACATCGACTTCTCGTTGGCCTTCGACAGCTCGCGATTCACCGCCGCGAGCACCCGGCCCGGATCGCTCTCCTCGCGCGCGGCGTGGGGCGCGCGCCCGGCGAGCGAACGCAGCACGCTCCACGTGCGCGCCATGAAGATCGCCGCCGCGACGCCCTTGCCGGACACGTCGCCGAGGCCGAGCCACACGGTTCGGGAATCGCCGAACAGGTAGTCGCACAAATCGCCGCCGAGCTCGCGCGCCGGCTCGAGCATGAAATGCAGCGCGATCGCGCCGTCGGCGGCGGCGTGATCGAGCGGCACCATGCCGAGCTGCAGCTCCCGGGCCGCGGCGAGCTCGTGCGACAGCTCGGCCATCCGCTCGCGCGCGGCGTCGCGCAGGCGCTTCTTCTCGAGCGTTGCGCCGACGCGCGCCTTCAGCATCGTCACGTTGACGGGCTTGGTGAGATAGTCCTCCGCACCGAGCTCGATGCAACGCACGACCGCGTCGCGCTCGTTGGCCGCCGACACCATGATCACCGGCAGCGACGCGAGCCGCTGGCGGGCGCGCAATGCCTCGAGGACGTCGATGCCGCTCAGGCCCGGCATCATCAGGTCGAGCAGCATCAGGTCGAAGTTCGCGCCGTCCACCTTCGCCAGCGCTTCGCGGCCGTCGGCGGCCATCGTGACATTGGCATAGCCGAGCTGGTTGAGCCGCGCGGCGAGGATCTCGCGATTGTCCTCGTTGTCGTCGACCACCAGCAGCGTGAAGGCGGCGTTGTCGCTCGGCATCGTCGTGGGAAGCGCGACCGCGGATGCGAACGCGCGCGTGTTCGGGTAGTCTACGGCAACCCGCCGCCTTCGCGCGGGACACGACCGCACGATGGGCGACAGAAGAAGAGACGGCGCGATCCCCCTGGCCAGGCTTGCACGATTGCGCAACGACCTTGGCGTCGCGCACCCCGTGCATCCTATGGTGCGCCTCAACCGGCTCGTCCGCGCGGTGGGGTGCCCGATGGCCGTCGTCCTCGTCGCGACGGCGCGCATCGGCGAGCCGACCCCGCGCTGGATGTGGGCCGCGCTCCTCGCCTACGCGCTGGTCTGGCCGCAGGCCGCCTACTGGCTCGCGCGGCTGTCGAAGGACCAGAAGCGCGCCGCGTACCTGTGCCTGATGTTCGATTGCGCGTGCTTCGGCGCGGCCGGCACGCTCGTGTCGAACCAGCTCGTGCCGAGCGTCGTGCTGATGACCGGCATCCTCACCGCGGTTGCCGGCGTGGGGGGGCTGTCGCTGTTCCTGGCCGGCCTCGCGGTGCTGGGCGTCGTGTTCGTCGCCGGCTCGTTCGCCACCGACTGGGCGGAGGCTGCGCAGACGGGACTCGTCACCACCGTGCTGTCGCTCGCGGTCGCGTTCCTCTTCCAGCTGCTCCTCGCGCTGCAGGCGTTCCACCAGGCGCGAGAGCTGATCCAGCGCCGGCGGCTGATCGAGGAGCAGGCGACCAAGATCGTCGAGCAGAACGAAGCGCTGGAGGAGGCGATGCAGCAGGCCGACGACGCGCGGCTCGCGATGGAGGCGGCGAATCTCGCGAAGTCGCGGTTCCTCGCCAACATGAGCCACGAGCTGCGCACGCCGCTCAACGCGATCATCGGCTACACCGAGCTCATCCTGGACGAGACGTACGGCGCGGTGCCCGACCGTGTGCGCGCCACGCTCCAGCGCGTCGAGCGCAGCGGACGGCACCTGCTCGCGCTCATCAACGAAGTGCTCGACCTGTCCAAGATCGAGGCCGGACAGCTCAAGCTCGACTGCACGCCGTTCTCGCTGGCCGAGACCGTGGCGGGCGCGGTCTCGACGCTCGAGAGCCTCGCCCGCGAGAAAGGCGTGGCGCTCTCGTCCTCGACGCCGCCGGCGCTGCCGCAAGCCGTCGCCGACGAGCGGCGCGTCACGCAGGTGCTCGTGAACCTGCTGGGCAACGCGCTCAAGTTCACCGACAAGGGCGAGGTGGAGGTTCGCGTGACGGCCGACGAGGACCGGTTCCGGGTGACCGTGCGCGACACCGGCCCGGGCATCGCGCCGGAGTTTCATGCGCGCATCTTCGAGGAGTTCCAGCAGGCCGACACCTCGACGACGCGGCCCAAGGGCGGCGCGGGCCTCGGCCTGGCGATCTCCCGGCGCATCGTCGAAATGCACGGCGGCACGCTCGAGCTCGTCGAGTCGAAGGTCGGCCACGGCTCGACCTTCGGCTTCACGCTGCCGCGTGCCGGGCCACCGCGTCCGACGGCCGACGCGCCGACGGCGGCGCACGCCGGCGTCCCGACGGCATGATGCCGCGCGCCACGACGGGCATGCGTTCCCCTTGCCGCCTCGCGCGCCCGACAGCATGACGCGGCGCATCCTCGTCGTCGACGACAACGAAGACAACCGCCAGATCCTCATCGACCTCCTGTCGACGGCGGGGTACGAAGTCATCGAGGCCCGCACGGGGTTCGAGGCCGTCGCGGCGGCGGAACGCGAGGTCCCGAGCCTCGTGCTGATGGACATCCAGCTGCCGGGCATGGACGGCCTGGAGGCGACGCGGCGGATCAAGGCGCAGCCGGCGCTGGCGTCGATCCCCGTGATCGCGGTGACGTCGTACGCGCTCGCCGGCGACGACCGCAAGGCCGCCGACGCCGGATGCGACGACTACGTCACCAAGCCGTACAGCCCGCGCGCGCTGCTCGCCAAGGTGCGCACGTTCCTCGATCAGAAGCCCTTGTCGGACTGAGCATCCGAGGCGCGCGCGCCGCTGCGGACGTTGTCGCGGCTATACGCAGCGTCCGCCGTCGACCTCCAGGCAGGCGCCGGTGATGAAGGCCGCCTCGTCCGAGGCGAAGAACACCGCCGCCGTCGCGACGTCGGCGGGCTGCGACAGCCGTCCGAGCGGTATGGTGGCGACGAACTGCGCCCGCTTCGCCGGCGTGTCCTCGCCCATGAAATCGGCGAGCATCGCCGTCTCGCCGGCGACCGGATTGATGACGTTGACACGGATGTTGTCACGCGCCAGCTCGGCGGCCATCGAGCGCGAGGTGACGATCGCCGCGCCCTTGCTGCCGTTGTACCAGGTCAGCCCCGGCCGCGGGCGCACGCCCGCCGTCGAGGCGATGGTGACGAACACGCCGTCACGCCGTCGGCGGAAATGCGGCACCGCATGGCGCGCGGTCAGGAACAGGCTCTTGACGTTCACCGCGTAGATGCGCTCGAATTCCGCCTCGCTCACGTCGAGCATCGGCTGGTTGCGATGCGTCGTGCCTGCGTTGTTGACGACGACGTCGAGGTCGCCGAACGCTGCAAGCGTGAACGCGACCAGCGCGGCGACGTCGGCATCCTGCGCTACGTCGCAGCGGCAGAACCGCGCCGGAAAGCCGTCGGACGACAGCGCCGCGGCGACGCGGCTGCCGTTGGCTTCGTGAATGTCGTCGACGACCACCCGCGCGCCCTCCTGTGCGAAGCGCGCCGCGATGCCCTGGCCGAAGCCCGACCCGCCGCCCGTGACGATCGCCACCTTGCCTTCGAGGCGCCGGCTCATCGCGTGCACCGGGGGGCGTCAGCCATGGCGCAGCACGACGGTCTTCAGCGTCGTGAATCCGTACAGCGCCTCGAAGCCCTTCTCGCGGCCGTGGCCCGAATGCTTGACGCCGCCGAACGGCAGCTCGACGCCGCCGCCCGCGCCGTAGTTGTTGATGAACACCTGGCCGCTCTGCACGGCGCGCGCCATGCGCAGCTGCCGCGCGCCGTCGCGCGTCCACACGCCGGCGACCAGGCCGTAGTCCGTGGCGTTGGCAAGGCGCACCGCGTCCGCCTCCTCGTCGAACGGCATCGCGGCCAGCACGGGGCCGAACACCTCGTCGCACGCGAGCCGGTGATCGATCGGCACGTCGCGCAGCAGCGTCGGCGCCACGTAGAACCCCGACGCCGGCGCATCATCGACGACCGTACCCTGCGCCACCGTCGCGATGCCGTCGCGCGCGGCGTCGGCGAGGAACGTGCGCACGCGCGCGAGCTGCGAAGCGCGGATCAGCGGACCGCAATCGAGATCGGCAAGTGCGGGACCGGCGCGCAGCGCGGCGAAGCGTTCGCCGAGGCGCTCGAGCATTTCCTCGTAGCGCGATCGCTCGACCAGCAGCCGACTGCCCGCCGAGCACGTCTGGCCGGCGTTCTGCACGATCGCGTTGACGAGCGCGGGCAGCGCGGCGTCGAGGTCGGCGTCGGCGAACACGATCTGCGGCGACTTGCCGCCGAGCTCGAGCGTCACCGGGCAATGCCGCTGCGCGGCGGCCGTGGCCACGCTCGCGCCGGTCGCCGGCGATCCGGTGAACGACAGGTGCGCGACGCCGGGTGCGCGGCGAGCGCCGACGCCCGCCTCGGCGCCGAGGCCGGTGACGAGGTTGAGCGCGCCGGCCGGCAGGCCGACCTCGGCAGCGAGCTCCGCGACCCGCAACAGCGACAGGCACGCGTCTTCGGCCGGCTTGACGACGCAGGCGTTGCCCGCGGCCAGCGCGCCGCCGACCGAGCGGCCGAAGATCTGCAGCGGATAGTTCCACGGGATGACGTGGCCGGTCACGCCATGCGGCTCGCGCCAGGTGAGCACCGTGTAGCCTTCGGGATAGGGAATCGTCGCGCCGTGCAGCTTGTCGCAGCGCGCCGGCGTAGAACTCGAAATAGCGCGCGCACGCGGCGACGTCGGCGCGCGCCTGCTTCAGCGGCTTGCCGCAGTCGCGCGCCTCGATCAGCGCCAGCTCGTCGGCGTGGTCGCCGATCGTGCGCGCCAGCGTCGCGAGCACGACGGCCGCGCTCGGCCGGGGCGAGCCGCCCCCAGGCACCGTCGCGCGCCGCCTGCGCCGCGCGCACGGCGGCGTCGACGTCGGCCGCACTGCCGCGCGCGATGGCGGCGAACGGCGCGCCGTCGGACGGGTCGATCATCGGCAGCGTCGCGCCGCTCGCGGCGGGTACCCAGCGGTTGCCGATGAAATGCGCCGCCGGCGTGGTGATCGCGGGCCAGCGCGGTTGCGGTGCGTTCATGCCGATGCTCCTTCGTCCATTGCGATGGGCCGTGCGATGCCGCCGAAGTCCTTCCCGATCGTCGGCGCCGCGGGAGCCGTCGCGCGCGATCGGCCGTTCACTTGCCCGGCGAATTTCCACGCCAGCGTCTGCTCGTCGACGCGCGGCGTGTACGTGATGCCGTCGCGCGTCGCCCAGAGGCTGACCTGGAAATGCAGCGGGATGATCCCGGTGTCGTTGATGGCGAGCTCCGCGGCGCGCTGCAGGTAGGCCTCGCGCTTGACGTCGTCGACGGTCTGCAGCGCGTCCTCGGTGAGCGCATCGACCTTGCTGTTCGAATAGCGGCCGCGGTTCGCGGTGCCGAAGCCCTTGTCCTTGTTGAACGTCATCAGAGCGCCTTGAGCGACGACGACGCCTCGCCGGTGCCCGTGCTCCAGCCGACCAGCAGCACGCTGAACTTGAGCTCGGTGGCCTGCGGGAAGAACGTCGCCGACGGCATCGCCACCACCTTGGTCGGCACGCCGGCCCGCGTCCACATCTGCGCGATCGCCTGCGCGATCTTGGCGTCGTTGACGTAGCGGTTGTTCGTCGCGTGCAGCGTGAGCTCGAAGCCGTCGGGATAGCCGGCCTCCGCGAGCAGCTTCTTCGCGCCTTCCGGGTCGAACGTCTCGACCTTGAGGTTCTTCGTCGCGCCGAACAGGAAGTCCGGCAACGAGCTGCCCGGCGGGAATCGCCTCGCCTTCCATCACGCGCTCGACGATCGCCGGCCGGTTGATCATCTTCGACAGCGCCTTGCGCACGCGCGCATCCTTGAGCGGGTTCCTGGTCAGCGGCTTGCCGTCCTTGGCGGTGACGAGCGGCGTGACGGCGCGGTCGCTGTCCAGGTGCACGTACATCAGGCGATCGGCGTCTGGCGGAAGACGCGAGCTTCTTGTCCGTCTTGAGCCTGCGCGACGTCGGCGGTGGGCACGTTCTCGATCACCTGCACGTCGCCGGCCAGCAGCGCGGCGACGCGCGCGGCGTCCTGCGTGATGATGCGCAGCGTGACCTTGTCCCACGGCGTCTTGCCGCCCCAGTAGGCGTCGTTGCGCGCGAGCTCGATGCGGTCGCCCTTGACGTAACTTGACGAGCTTGTACGGGCCGGTGCCGATCGCCGCCTTGCCGGAATTGAAATCCTCCGTGCTCGCGTTGGCGAACTGCTTGTTGATGATCGCCACCTGCGTCATGTCCGACGGCATGAGCGGATACGGCGGCGCGGTCTTGAAGCGAATCGTGTACGGATCGACGACGCTCGATCCTGACGATCTGCTTGGTGTAGGCGGTGAACGGCGACGGGCTGTTCGGGACCTTGGGCACCCGCTCGATCGAGGCCACGACGTCGGCCGCCGTGAAATCGCTGCCGTCGTGGAACTTCACGCCCTTGCGGAGCTTGAACTCCCATGTCGTGGGATCGATCGTCTTCCATTCGGTGGCGAGGCCCGGTATCGGCTGCGATTTCTCGTTGCGCTCGACCAGATAGCCGAAGACGTGGGCGGCGACGTTGTTGTTGGGCGTGAGGTTGTGGTAGTGCGGGTCGAGCGCCGTGACGTCGGTGCCGAGGCCCACGGTGAAGCGACGCCGCGGCGGCGATCGCCGGTATCACGAGCGCCAGTGCCGCCGCCGCGAATGTGCGGATGGAAGTCATCCCCGGTGTCTCCCGTCGAAAAATGCGAAGCATAGCGGCGCCCGGCGGTTGTAACAAATCGCAAGGTCGGCGCCCCCTCCCGCCCCCTAGTGTTGCCGTCTGTAACAAATCGCAACCGGCACGGAACGGGTCAACTCGAGGGCGGTCTCTACCGTTGTCGGAAGTGAAGCGCGGCGAAGCCTCGGAACCCCAGCCCCGCGCAGCTGTCCGAACACAGAGAGAAAAGGAGATACACCATGATCCGTCGAATTCTTCGTCGCATCGTCCGCCATCGGAGCGCTGGCGCTCGGCCTGGCGGCCACGCCGGCCTCGGCAGGCAACGTCGCGTGGAGCGTGTCCATCGGCGGTCCGGGCTACGTCGTCAGCGCCGGCCAACCGGCGTACTGGGGGCCGACGCGCTATTACGGCTATCGTCCTGCCTACGTCGCACCGCCGGTCTATTATCCGGCGCCGGTCGTCTACGCGGCGCCGGTCGCGTACTCGTATCCGCGCCCGTACTACGTCGCGCCGCGCCCCGTGTACTACGGTCACGGCCGGGGGTATTACCGCGGACCGAACCGCTACTGACCGCCCCGCTGTCCCCACGCCTTCGCCGGCCCGGAGCGCACGCTCCGCGGCCGGCGAATTTCTTTGGGCGCCCGCGTCGGCCCTGGCGCAGGATCGCAACGGTCAACGGGCGGCGCAGGCCATTTGACCCGCCCATCGGAATGCCCGACACTGCGCTGCGACGCGGAGGGGCATCTTGGGGGTGTGCTGCCGCGCCGAAACAACCCGCCCCGAGGGAGATCGCTTGAGCAATCCCGTTGCCGATGCACCCTCCGCTCGTCACGCTCGACGAGGACGCGTGGGACGACCTGCTCAATTTCATCGAGGAGCGGCGGGTCATTCCGATCATCGGGCCGGAGCTCCTGACAGGTCGACACCGAGTCCGGGGCCCGCGCCTGCTCTATGACTGGGTCGCCGAGAAGCTCGCCGGCCAAGCTCGGCGTCGACACGAGCCAGCTGCCGCAGCCCGTACACGCTGAACGACGTCGTCTGCTGGTTCCTGGCTTCGCGCGGGCGGCGCGAGGAGGCGTACACGCGATTGCGCAGCATCCTGCGCGACGCGAACTTCGCGCCGCCGCTGGCGCTGCGCCAGCTCGCGCAGATCACCGACTTCGATCTCTTCGTCACGACGACGTTCGATCCGCTGCTCGAGCAGGCGATCAACGTCGAGCGGTTCGGCGGCGCGCAGTCGACCGAGGTGATCGCGTACGCGCCGAACCGCGTCGCCGACCTCCCGCGCGAGCGCGAGAAGCTGCAGCGACCGGTCGTCTATCACCTGCTGGGCCGCGCTGTCGGCGTCGCCGACGTACGTGATCTCCGACGAGGACACGCTCGAGTTCATCTGCGCGCTGCAAAGCGAGCACCTGACGCCGGAGAAGCTCTTTCACGAGCTCGAGCACAATCACCTGCTGTTCATCGGCAGCAGCTTCACCAACTGGCTCGCGCGCCTGTTCCTGCGCATGGCCAAGCGCCACCGGCTGTCCGATCCGCGCGACGTCGGCGAGGTGCTGGCCGACAGCCATTCGGGCAGCGACGCGCGGCTGATGAGCTTCCTGCAGCAGGTCAGCGTGCGCACGCGCATCTACGGCGGCGCGGGCGAGTTCGTCGACGAGCTGCACCGCCGCTGGATGACGCGCCACAAGCCCGGCGACGTGATCGAGCTCGACGTCGCGCCGCAGCGCTTCCTGCCGCCCGAGCGCGAGATGCCGGACAACGCGGTGTTCATCAGCTACGCCCGCGAAGACCTGCCCGCCGTGCAGAAGCTCAAGGCCGGACTCGACGCCGCCGGCATCAGGACGCTGGTTCGACATGGAGCGGCTCGAAGGCGGCGACGACTACGACCGCAAGATCCAGCGCAACATCGCGCGCTGCTCGTTCTTCATTCCGGTCGTCTCGGCGGCGACCGAGCGCCGGCTCGAAGGCTACTTCCGCCGCGAGTGGAGCTACGCGATCGATCGCGCGCGCAACATCGCCGAGGGCGCGCTGTTCATCCTGCCGGTGTGATCGACGACACGAACGCCGGCGACGCGCAGCGTGCCCGACAAGTTCAAGGCGGTGCACTTCACGCGGCTGCCGGGCGGCGAGGTCACGCCGGAGTTCGCGCGGCGCCTGCAGCGATCTGCTGTCGGCGCGACACGGACGTGAACGAGCCGCGCATTCGCGACGGCCCCGCTCCGATCGACGCGCGCCGACCGCAGTCTTCGCCGTCGACGCCGAGCACCCGTGGCTCGGCCTCGCCTCGTTCACCGAGGAGACGCGGCGCTACTTCTACGGCCGCGAGGAGGAGGTCGCCGAGCTCGCGCGGCGCGTGCAGCGCAAGCTGCTCACGATCCTGTTCGGCCAGTCGGGGCTCGGCAAGACGTCGATCCTGCGCGCCGGCATCGTTCCGCGCCTGCGCGCCGAGGGCTATTGCCCCGTCTACGTGCGCATCGACTACTCGCCCGATTCGCCGCCGCCGTCGCGAGCAGATCAAGCAGGCGATCTTTCGCGCGACCGAGGCGTCGGGGCAATGGACGCAAGTCGGGCGTGGCCGTCGCCGGCGAATCGCTGTGGGAGTTCCTGCACCATCGCGACGACGTGCTGCGCGACGCCCGCGGCAAGACGCTGATTCCGCTTCTGATCTTCGACCAGTTCGAGGAGATCTTCACGCTCGCGCAGAGCGACGAGTTCGGTCGCAAGCGCGCGGCGCAGTTCCTCGAGGACCTGGCCGACCTCGTCGAGAACCGGCCGCCGAAGGCGCTCGAGGCGAGGATCGACGCAGGACGAGTCGGCGGCCGAGCAGTTCGACTTCACGCGCAGCGACTATCGCATCCTGATCGCGCTGCGCGAGGACTACCTCGCGCACCTGGAGGGCGCTAAGGGCGATGATGCCGTCGATCACGCAGAACCGGATGCGGCTCGCGCGGATGACCGGCGCGCAGGCGCTCGCAGCGGTGCTGAAGCCCGGCGGCAAGCTCGTGTCGCGAGGAGGTGGCCGAGCGCGATCGTGCGCTTCATCGCCGGCGGCTGCGGAGCTGCCGCAACGCCGAGGTCGAGCCGTCGCTGCTTCTCGCTCATCTGCCGCGAGCTCAACAACGCGCGGATCGCCCAGGACCGTGCCGAGATCTCCGCCGACCTTCTCGCCGGCTCGCGCGACACGATCCTCACCGAGTTCTACGAGCGCGCGCTCGCCGACCAGCCGGCCGGCGTCGCGCCAGTTCATCGAGGACGAGCTGCTCACCGAATCGGGCTTTCGCGAAAGCCTGGCCGAGGAGCGCGTGTCGAAGGCGCTTCGCCGCGGCGGGCGCGATCGCCGGACGCGCTCGCGACGCTCGTCAACCGGCGGCTGCTGCGCATCGAGGAGCGTCTCGACGTGCGCCGCGTCGAGCTCACGCACGACGTGCTGTGCGGCGTCGTGACGGCAAGCCGCGACATGCGTCTCGAACGCGAGGCGCGCGACGAGGCCGAGCGCAAGCTCGCCGCGCAGCGCGCACGCGAGACGCGCGACGCGCAAGGCGCTGGTGCGCGCGCGCCAGATCGCGGCGGTCTGCGCGGTGCTCGCGGTCGGCGCCGCGGCGCAGCGCGGTGTTCGGCTACATCAGCATGAAGCGCGCACAGCGAAGCGGAGCTGAAGGCGCAGCAGACGCGCCTGATGGCCGAGCAGCGCGCGCGGCGAGGCCGAAAAACTCATCGTCTATCCTGCTCGACGATTTCTATCTCGAGCTCGAGCCCGTCGGGCGGCTCGACATCGTGGCCGACGCTGGCGAAGCGCGCGCTCGACTATTACGCGGCGCTGCCCGCCGAGCTTCGCACGCCCGAGACCGACCGCAACCGCGCGCTGGCGCTGGTGCGCTACGGCGCCGCGCTGCGCAACGCAGTCCAGGCTCGACGAGAGCCAGAAGGCGTTGTCGGAGGCGGTCGACGTTCTGGGCAAGCTGCGCGCGCAGGGCGACCAGTCGGAGGCGACGTCGATCGGGCTGGGCGCTTGGGCTGACTTCGGAAGCGCGGGTGGCGAGCAGCCGGAACCGGCGCACCGAGGAGCGCGCGTTCGCGCAACAGGGCGCGAAGTACTGAAGCCGCTGATGGCGGCTCCGAGCCCGTCGATTCCGTTGCGGCGAGCCTATGGCCTCGCGACGACCTACCTCGGTTTCTCGCAGAGTTGAACAACAACCAGGAAGAGGTGGCGGACAAGACGCTGGAAGAGGCGCGGGAAGCCTACCGCAGCATCGACGGGCTCAAGCTCGACGACCTGCCCGCGGCCGTTGCCTATGCCGAGGCTTCCGGCTGGCAAATGAACGCGCTCCAAAGCCTGGGCCGCTCGACGAGTTGAGGAAGGTCGCGCAGGAGGCCATCACCGTGACCGGACAGGTCCTGGAAAAGCGCCCCGGGCACATGTCGGCCCTGCGCTCCCGTGCGCTGATCGTCGACTCCCTGTCCGGCGCCGAGGGATTCGATCTGCACACTCGCAAAGCCCTGGCGTTGGGCGAGCAGGCGGCGCGCGACTGGGAGGCGATCGTCGCGCTCGACCCGAGCAACCAGATCGCCTGGAACAACCTCGTCAACTCGCGGCTCGGCGAGGGATTTTGGTCGCTGAGCCTGGGGGACCTCCGAGGCGCGCAGGAGCAATGGCGCACGGGGCTTGCCGTGGAGCGACGGGTCAAGGAATCGGCCATGATCGGCAACGTGTTGTCGCTCACCGCAGGCTACCTCGCCATGCTCGAAGCCAACGCGGGCAATCGAGAGGCAGCGGAGGTGGCGCTGGCGTCCAATCGGCGATACGCCGACATGGCAATGCGCGGCCTCCCGCCGGGCTCGTACGGCCACGCCTTCCTGCCGGAATTCCTGACCTACTACGGCTTTCCGACGACCGGCGTGGGCTACGGCGTGTACGCGGTTCCGCTCGCGGCCGGCGATTACGAGACCGTGCGCAAAGAGGCCCGCGCGTCGGCGCAGCGGCTCCTGCAGATCAAGACGGCCACCCCCTCGCAGGAACTGCGACAGGAACCGCCTGCTGGAAATGGCCTACCGGACCGCGGCCGAAGCTTCGTATCGGTTGAAGGACTACACGGCAGCGGATACGGATATCAAGCGGGCGCTGGGGCTTCGCAAGACGATTCCGACGCGCACGCTGGCGGAGGAACGCGACGCCGACGACCAGATCATGCTGGCCGCGATGACCGCTGCTCGGCTGGGCCGGAGCGCGGAAGCGCAGCAGGCGATCGAGCCGGTACTCAAGTTCCATCGTGGACTCTACGCGCGCGGCAAGGACAACGAGGATCTGTTCCAGCATGTTCAGTTCGCACGAGCGCTCTACGTATCTGCGCTCGCGGCGCCGCGGCAGAAGACGTCCGTGCTGACGCAGGCCGCCGCGATCATGGACGGCCTGCCGCCGGCGATACGCCGGCTGAGCAGCGTCAAATTCCTGCGCGATTCGATTGCCGAAGAGCAGAAAAGGCCCCGCAGCAATTAGATCCAGAGGACGCCACTTCGCGGTCGCCTCGACCCGACCCGCATGTGCCACCGTCGACGAACCACGGGATCCAGCGTTGAGCCACATTGCAGCGACGATCCGCGAGGCCCTCGACGCCGGCCTCAACGTGCAGGCGCTCGACCTCGCGCGCACCGCGAAATCTGACGCTCCATATTCGGCCGAGGTACAGTACTTGGCGGCGCTCGCTTCCGCCCGTATGGGTGCGATCGACGAGGCGGAAAGGCTGCTGGCGAAGATCGAGCGCGCGCCGCTCGCCGACAGCCCGCTCGCTATCGAAGTGTGGAGTCTCGCGGGCAAGATTGCCAAGGAGCGATTCGGGGCAAGCCGAGATCGAACAAGCGCAAGCGCGATGGCACATGCGCGCGCCGCGATCGACGCCTACGGACGCGCATTTTCGCTGAGCGGTGCCGCCTATCCGGCGGTCAACGCCGCGACGATGGCGATGCTGGCGGACGACCGGGCGGCAGCGACCGCACTCGCGCGAAAGGCCTTGGACGCGCTACCCGCGTCCGCCGACCATTGGGCGCACGCGAGCGCCGGAGAAGCGTTGCTGATTCTCGATCGCGCAGACGAGGCACGAGCTCAGTACGCGGAAGCGCATCGACGGGCCGGCAATCGGTTCGGCGACGTCGCGTCGATGCGGCGGCAACTGCTGCTCATCGGCTCCGCTGCCGCGCAGGACCTGGCGCAGATGCTGCCGGCGCCGCAGGTCATCGCGTTCTCCGGGCACATGATCGACCCTCCGAATCGGGCGGTCGCGCGCTTCCCTGCGCACCTCGAGGACCGCGTCGCGGCCGCGCTGCGCGACAAGATCGCGCGTCTGGGCCCCTCGATCGGCTACGCGCAGGCCGCGTGCGGCGGCGACATCCTGTTCCTCGAGGCGCTGCAGGAAGCCGGCGCACAGACCCAGATCGTGCTGCCGTTCGCCGAGTCGCATTACATCGATGCCAGCGTGCGCTTCGCCGGGGAGTCCTGGGTGCGCCGCTTCGAGCGGGTCGTCGCCCGCGCGACGCGCGTGATCGTGGCCACGGACGAGGCGTTCCTCGGCGACGACGTGCTGTTCGAGCATGCCGCCAACCTGATCCAGGGCATGGCATTCCTCCGCGCGCGGGAGCTCTCGACCTGTCCGTTGATGCTCACCGTGCGCGAGCCCGAGTCCGCTGTACGCGTCGGCGGAACGGCAGCGACCGCGCGCAGCTGGACGCAAGGCGGCGGTCGCATTGACAACATCGATCTCGCCGCGCTGCGCGGCGAGCCGCCGCGCGTGCGACCCGCCGACGACGCGGCGGCGGGCGAGCGGCCGGCGGAACGCACGCACTCCCGCAGCTTGAAGAGCCTGCTATTCGCCGACATCAGCGGCTTCTCGAAAATCCCCGAGCACTACGCGCCCGATTTCGCCGCAATGTTCCTCGGGACCAGCAAGCGGATTCTCGACGCGCTCGAGCACAAGGCCGTCGTCGCGAAGACTCAGGGCGACGGCCTTTTCCTGGTCTTCGACAGACCGAGTCATGCCGCGGAGTTTGCCGTCCGCCTGCAGGCGGCGCTCGGCCAGGTCGAGTGGCGTGCGCTCGGTCTCGCCGAGGACACCGGCGCGCGGATCGGAATGCACACCGGCCCGCTCTTCCGCATCTTCGACCCGGTCACCGACCAGTTCACGTTCTACGGCACGCACGTCAACCGGACCGCGCGCCTCGAACCCATCGTCCAGCCGGGACGGATTCTGGTCACGGAGGAGTTCGCGGCGTCGCTCTTCGCGGAGAAAGATGCGCGCTTCCAGTGCGACTACGTCGGCGTGATGCAGCTCGCCAAGCAGTTCGGCACCGCACGGCTCTACAGGCTGCGCACTTCCTGACGGCGCCGGCCGGTCAGCTCTTGTACCGGATGCGATAGATCGCCCCGGCGGAATCGTCCGCCACCAGCAACGACCCATCCGGCGCCACGAGCACGTCCGCCGGGCGGCCCCACGCGCTCTCGCCCTGCAGCCACCCTTCGGCGAACGGCGCGTAGGAGACGGGGTTGCGCTTGGCGTCGAGCTTCACGACGGTCACGCGATAGCCGATCTTCCTGCTGCGGTTCCACGAGCCGTGCTCGGCGATGAAGATCGCGCCGCGGTAATCGGCGGGAAACTGCGTCCCGGTGTAGAAGCGCATCCCGAGGGCGGCGACGTGCGGGCCGAGGTTCTGCGCCGGCGGCGTGAACTCGCTGCACGCGCGGCGCGCGCCGAACTCCGGATCGGGAATCGTCCCGCCGTGGCAATACGGATAGCCGAAATGCTGCGGCGCCTTCGTCAGGTGATTGAGCGTGTCGGGCGGAACGTCGTCGCCCATGTTGTCGCGGCCGTTGCTGGTGAACCAGAAGTCCTTCGTGCGCGGGTCCCAGTCGAATCCCACCGAATTGCGCACGCCCCGCGCGATGACCTCGCGGTTCGATCCGTCGGGATTCATCCGCTGGATGTTCGCGTAGCGGTCGGGATCGGGCGCGCAGATGTTGCACGGCGCACCGACGGGAACGTACAGCTTGCCGTCCGGACCGAAGGCGATGAACTTGCGGCCGTGGTGGCCGTCGGTCGGAAACTGGTCGGTCACGACGGCCGGCGCCGGCGGTGCGTCGAGCCGGGACTCGATGTCGTCGAAGCGCAGGATCCTGGAGACCGCGGATACGTACAGCGCGCCGTCGCGAAACGCGACACCGGCGGGCTCGCGCAGGCCGGACGCGACGACGCGGATCGTGGCCGTCCCGGCTGCGCCAGGCGCCGGAAGCGTCAGCGCGAACACGCGCCCTTCATTCGTGCCGACGAACAGGGTGCCGCGGTCACCGAACGTCATCGCCCTCGCGTTCGGCACGCGCGCGACGGTCTCGATCGAGAACCCGGCGGGCAGCCTGATCCGCTCGACCGGCAGCGCCGCCTGCGCGACGGCGCGGGGCGCCGGGCACACCAGCGACACCGCGAGGACGGCGACGACCGGGAAATTCATCGGGTGTCTCACTTCGTGGAACTCCTTCCAGCGTGCGAACAGCCGCACTCCCCGCATTATTCGACGCCTCGGCGCGCCGCAGGTTCTCGCGATGCATGTGATGCCGGGTGATAAACTGCCCCTTTGGCATCGGCGAGGTGCAGCATGAACGCTCCAGGAACGCTGCGCGAGCTCCGGCCCGAGCGTGTCGTCGCGCCGGAAGACATCGCCGCGCTCGACCTGATCCGCACGTGGATCGGCTTCGACACCACCAGCCGGGAGCCCAATCTCGCGCTCATCGAGTGGACGCGGGACTACCTCGAGCGCCACGGCGCCACGATCGCGCTCACTTTCGACGACGATCGCCGCAAGGCCAACCTGTTCGCCACGCTGCCGGCGGCCGACGGCAACGCGACGACGGGCGGCCTGGTGCTCTCCGGACACACCGACGTCGTGCCGGTCGACGGCCAGCCATGGGACACTCCGCCGTTCGAGGCGACGCTCGTCGGCGATCGCCTGCATGGCCGCGGCGTCGCCGACATGAAGAGCTTTTCGGCCACCGCCTTGATGATGGTACCGGAGCTCGTGCGGCGCGGGCTCAGGAAGCCGCTGCACTTCGCGCTGTCCTACGACGAGGAGATCGGCTGCATCGGCGTGCGCCGGCTGATCGCCGACGTCGTCGCGCGCGGATGGACGCCGGCGGGGTGCATCGTCGGCGAGCCCACGGGGATGGAGCTCGTCGTCGCGCACAAGGGCAAGATGAGCTGGCGCTGCCGCGTCCGCGGGCACGAGGCGCATTCGTCGCTGACGCCCCACGGGGTCAATGCCGTGCAGATCGCCTGCGAGATCGTCGCCTACATCGCGCGGCGCGCGCGCGCGTTCCGTGACGGCGCGCGCCAGGACGACGGCTACGACGTCCCGTACACCACCGCGCACGTCGGCGTGATCCACGGCGGCACGGCGCTCAACATCGTGCCGCGCGACTGCACGTTCGAGTTCGAGATCCGTCATCTGCCGCTCGACGATCCCGAGGCGTTCTTCGCCGACGTGCGGCGCCATGCGCAGGGTTTCCTGCCTGCGATGCACGCCGTCGATCCTTCGACCTACATCGAGTTCGACCACCTGTCGACGCTGCCGGGCTTCGACACCCACGACGGCAGCACGATCACCGCGCTCGGCAAGCACTGCAACGGCACCCGCGACGTCGGCAAGGTGTCGTTCGGCAGCGAGGCGTCGCTGTTCCACAACGCGAACATTCCCACGGTGCTGTGCGGTCCCGGCCACATCGCGCAGGCGCACCAGCCGAACGAGTGGGTGAGTCTCGAGCAGCTGGCCCGATGCGAGGCGTTCATGCGGCGGCTTGCCGACCGCCTCTGCGTGGCCTGACGGCCGCGTCGAAACGCCGGCCGATGGCCGTCCCGACAGCGCCGGCGATCGAGGTCGACTTTCCCGACCTGACGCCCTACGCCGCGGGGAACGTCGGCGTGCCTTACGTGTGGCGCTTTGCGGGCGAGCGCGCCGGCCCGTGCGTCACCGTGCAGGCGCTTACGCACGGCAATGAGGTGTGCGGCGCGATCGCGCTCGGGCAGCTGCTGGATGCCGGCCTGCGCCCGGTGCGGGGGACGCTGACCCTCGTCTTCGCGAACGTCGCCGCCTACGCCGCGTTCGATCCCGCCGACCCGTATGCGGCGCGCTGCGTCGACGAGGATTTCAACCGCCTGTGGACCGAGGACGTGCTGGACGGCGCGCGCGCATCCGGCGAGCTCGAGCGCGCGCGGGCGCTGCGCCCGTTCTACGACGCGACCGACTATCTGCTCGACCTGCATTCGATGACCGATCCGTGCCCGCCGCTGTCGCTCGCCGGCCGCCAGCGCAAGGGGATGGAGCTCGCCCACGACATCGGCGTGCCGCAGCACATCATCGTGGACGGCGGCCACAAGGCCGGCAAGCGGCTGCGCGACTACGCGTTCTTCGACGACCCCGACGATCCGCGCAGCGCGCTGCTGATCGAATGCGGCCAGCACTGGGAGCGCGCCGCGCCGGCGGTGGCGCTGCAATCGACGCTGCGCTTCCTCCGGCACTTCGGCATGGCGCCCGCCGCGTTTCTCGACGCGCATCTCGATCGCGCCCCGCTGCCGCCGCAGGTGGCCATCGCCGTCACGGACGTCATCACGATCGAGAGCGACGACTTCGCGTTCGCGCTGCCGGTCGGGGGCCTGCAGGCCATCCCCGCGGGGGGGACGCTGCTGGCGCGCGACGGCACGCGCGAGATCCGTACACCCTACGACGACTGCGTGCTGATCATGCCGACGCGACGCCCGCGCAAGGGCGAGACCGCCGTGCGGCTTGGCCGGCGCGTAGGCTAGCGCGCCGGAGCCGCCGGCTGCCGGCCGCTCACCGCGCGGGCAACTTGTCGTACCAGTAGCGCGGGCGCCGCTCCCGTTCGCCGACGGCCTCGAGCGCGCCCTCCGGCCCCAGCAGGACCGTCACGGCGCCCTCGGCGTCGGTGCGCAGCGTGGCGGCGCCGACGCTCGCATACCGATCGACGATGTCCGCGCGCGGGTGGTCGAAGCGGTTGAGATATCCGACGGCGAAGATCGCCACCTCCGGCGCGACCGCCGCCACGAAGGCGGGCGTTGACGATGTCCGCGAGCCGTGATGCGGCACGATCAGCACGTCGGCGGGCAGCGCCTGCGAATGCGCGTGGACAAGCTGCGACTCGCTGACGGCCTCGATGTCGCCGGTGATGAGCGCATGCCGCGAACCCGCGGTGATCCGCAGGACGCAGGACAGGTCGTTGGTCTTGACGCCGCGCCCGGCGTAGCGCGCGATCGGCGGCGACAGGAACTCGAACGTCACGCCATCCCAGTTCCAGCGCTGCCCCGACTCGCAGCGCCACGCCGTGCCGCGCCGCGCCGCGCGTGTGATCACCGGATGATCGAGTGGCAGCGACGAAAACAGCGTCGCCACCGGAACGCCCTGCACGAGCGACATCGCGCCGCCGGCGTGATCGAGATCGGCATGGCTGACGACGAGCGCGTCGAGCGCGCGAATGCCGCGCGCCCTGAGATACGGCGCGATGATGCGCGCGCCGGCGTCCGACGTGTCGCCGAGGCGCGGGCCGGTGTCGTAGACGAGGTCGTGGGCATGGGTCTCGACGGCGACCGCGAGGCCCTGCCCGACGTCCAGCGTCGTGATGCGCACGGCGTGGGCGGGGGGTCGCGCCGGCGCCACCAGGAACAGCGGCAACAGCCAGATGGCGCCGAGCCACCGGGCGGGCACGCCGCGCGGCGCCAGCAGCAGCACGACGCCGCCGACGGCCGCAGCGACCGACCAGGGTGCCGGCGCGTGCTGCGCCCACGTCGCCGCCGGCGAGGCCGACAGCGCCTCGAGCGGCGTCATCAGCACGGCGAATACCCCGTGCGCGACGCGCCAGATCGCGTCGACCGGCAGCACGATCCCCGCCAGCGCAAGCGGCACCACAGCGAACGTGACGACGGGAATCGCGACCGCGTTGGCGAGCGCCGACACGAGCGAGACCTGCTGGAACAACGCCAGCGTGCCGGGCACGAGTCCCAGCGTGACCACCCATTGCGCATGCGCGCCCTCGCGCAGCATTGCGGCTGCCCGCGCGCGCCAGCCGTCGGGGCGGCGGGCCCGGAGTCGGCCGGTGCCCGCGAAGAGCAACAGCCCCACCGCGCCGAAGGACAGCCAGAAGCCGGGAGCGAGGGTCGCCCAGGGGTCCCATGCGAGCACGAGCGCCAGCGCCCACAGCCAGACGGTCGAGGCGGTGCCCGGTCGCGCCAGCCACAGGCCGGTGGTGGCGACGGCGAGCATCAGGAACGTGCGCACCGCCGGCACTTCGGCGCCGGCCAGCAGGACGTAGGCGCACGCGCAGGCGGCGCCGGCCGCCACGGCGATCCGGCGCGCCGGAATGCGCGACGTGAGCCGGGTCGAGCGGCGCGCGAGCGCGAGCACGGCGCCGGCCGCGAGCGCCGCGAACGCGGTGACGTGCAGTCCGGAGATCGAGATGAGATGCGACACCCCGGTGCGGTTGAAGACCTGCCACTGCGCCTCGGGGATCGCCCGCTGGTCACCGATGGCGAGCGCGGCGATCACGCCGGAGTACGGCGCCTCGCCCAGCGCCGCGAAGATCCGCGCGCGCACGGATTCCCGGATGCGCTGGACGACGTCGGACGGGCGGGCCGCAAAGGCGTCGAGCACGGCATTCGCCGGGCTCTCGCGCACGTAGCCGGTGGCGCGCAGCCCGTGGCTCCAGCAGCCACGCCTCCAGGTCGAAGCCGTCCGGATTGGTGTAGCCATGCGGGCGCTTCAGCCGCACGACGAGCCGCCAGCGCTCGCCGGCATGGATCTCGGGCACCGGCGCCGGCGCGCGGGCGGCGGGCGCATCGGGTGCGCCGTCGGCGCGTCGCGCGAACCACGCCAGCGAGATGCGCGCGGGGACGTGGAGCGCCGCAGCCTCGACCCGCTCGACCGCCAAGGCGAACCGTGCACCCTCCGGGCCATTGTGCGGCAGGTCGTCGACGATGCCGACCAGCCGCACGTCGACGCCCTCCGCCGCCGGCGCCAGCGCGTCGGCCAGGCGAACGTCCGCGCGCCACGCGGCGCAACCGAAGCCGAGTGCGCACCCGCCCAGCACGAGCGCCAGGCGACACAGGTGCATGGCACAAACGCGCGGTGGGCGAGGCGCGCCTGCGCCGCGGTTCGCACCGGCCGCGAGCATGCGACCGCACCAGGCCGCGAGCGCGACGGCGAGCCCCGCGGCGAGCGTGATCGCCGGCGACCACGCCGGAAGAACGGGAAGTCGCTGGAGCGCAGCAGCGCCGCAGGCGAACGCGGCGAGCATCGCCGCCACCGGCAGGTTCATGGCAATCGCGGATCGTGCCGAGAATGGCACGCGGCATGGTCACGGCAGCGCGGCGGCGCGCGCCATCGGCCATTCGGCCGAGCACGGCGTTACTTGCGCGACGCCAGCAGCATCTGCGTGCAGCGGAAAAAGGCGATCGTGCGCTCGTCCGCCTTGCGCGTGACCGTCGCGTCCCACACCTGCGTCGCGGCGCCGAGATGCACGGGCCGTGCGACGCAGGCGATCGTCCCCTCGCGCGCCGTGGACACGAAGTTGCACTTGAGCTCGATCGTCGTGAAGTTCTCCATGCCATCGGGAAGATGGGCGAGGCAGCCGTAGCCGCACGCGGTGTCCGCGAGCACGACGACGGTCGCCGCGTGCAGGTAGCCGTTCGGCGCCATGATCTGCGGCCGCACGTCGAGCTCGGCGCGAAGCAGCCCGTCCTCGATCGCGACGACGCGGTACCCCATCAGGCCGGGCAGGCGGCCGTCGCCGCGGCGGTTCATGTGTTCGAGCGTGACGCCGGCACGCAGGGGCATCGCGTCTTCTCCCCGCTCCGCTACGCCGCGCGCGCGGCGAGATCGTTCAGGTCGGCGACGAACGCATCCACCGCCTCGATCGTCGTATCCCACGCGCACATGAGGCGGCAGCCGGTGTCGCCGACGAACACGTAGAAGCGCCAGCCGCGCGCATGCAGGCCGGCGATGACCGGCGCCGGCAGCTGCGCGAACACGCCGTTGGCCAGCGTGGGCGCGATGAGCCTGGCGCCTTCGACGCGCTCGACGGCCGCGGACAGGCGGCGCGCCATGGCGTTGGCGTGCGCGGCGTGGCGCAGCCACGCGCCGTCCTCGAGCACGGCGAGCCAGGGCGCCGCAAGGAAGCGCATCTTCGATGCGAGCTGCCCGCCCTGCTTGCGCCGGCGCGCGAATTCCTCGGCGAGCGTGCGGTCGAAGAAGACGATCGCCTCGCCGATGGGCAGGCCGTTCTTGGTGCCGCCGAACGACAGCACGTCGATGCCGGCGCGCTGCGCGATGTCGCCGGGGTGACAGCCGAGCGACGCGACGGCATTCGCGAAGCGCGCACCGTCCATGTGCACCTTCATCCCGCGCGCATGCGCGGCGTCGCAAAGCGCGCGGAGCTCGTCGGGCGCGTAGACGGTCCCGAGCTCGGTCGCCTGCGTCAGCGTGACCGCGCGCGGCCGCGACGCGTGCTCGTCGTGCGGCGTCACGGCCACCGCGAGCATCGCGTCAGGCGTGATCTTCGCGTGCGGAGTGTCGACGGTGATCAGCTTGGCCCCGCCGCTGAAGAATTCCGGCGCATCGCATTCGTCGACGTTGACGTGCGAGTTCGCGTGGCAGACGACGGCGTCCGTGTTGCGGCACAGCGCGGCGAGCGCGAGCGAATTCGCGGCGGTGCCGTTGAAGACGAGATAAACGGCGGCATCGGTCTCGAAAACCCGCCGGATGGCGTCGCTCGCCCGGCGCGTCCAGTCGTCGTCGCCGTAGGCGGTGGCGTGACCGCCGTTGGCCGCCGCCAGCGCAGCCAGCGCCTCGGGACAGATGCCCGCGTTGTTGTCGCTCGCGAACTGCGGCAGCAGCGGGTCGATGGCCATCTACAGCCGTTGCTCGACCCAGCCGCGCACCGACTTGAGCGCCGCCGGCAGCGCCGCCGGGTCGTTGCCGCCCGCCTGCGCCATGTCCGGACGCCCGCCGCCCTTGCCGCCGACCTGCTGCGCAACGTGGTTGACGAGCTCGCCCGCCTTCACCTTGGCGGTAAGGTCGCCGGTCACGCCGGCGATGAGCGTCACCTTGCCGTCGGCGACGCTCGACAGGACGATCGCCGCCGACTTGAGCTTGTCCTTCAGCTTGTCGATCGTCTCGCGCAGCGCCTTGACGTCCGCGCCGTCCAGCGATGCCGCCAGCACCTTCGTGCCCTTGACGTCCTCCGCGCTGCCCGCGAGGTCGTCGCCGGCGCTCGCCGCCGCCTTCGCCTTCAGGCGCGCGAGCTCGCGCTCGGCGAGCCTGGCCGCTATCCTGCAACTGCGCGATGCGCGCATCGAGCTCGCCGACCGGCGCCTTCAGCGCCGCCGCCGCGCGCGCGAGCGCGGCTTCCTGCGCCTGCACGTATTCGACCGCGCCGCGCCCCGTGGCCGCCTCGATCCGGCGGATGCCGGCGGCGACGCCGCCCTCGCCGGTGATCTTGAACAGCCCGATGTCGCCGGTGCGCGCGACGTGCGTCCCGCCGCAGAGCTCGCGCGAGCTGCCGATGTCGAGGACGCGCACGTCGTCGCCGTATTTCTCGCCGAAGAGCATCATCGCGCCCTGCTTCTGCGCCTCGGCGATCGGCATGACGCGTGCCTCGGTGGGGGCGTTCGCGATGATCTCGGCGTTGACGATCGTCTCGACGCGGCGGATCTCGTCGTCGGTCATCGGCGCGTTGTGCGCGAAGTCGAAGCGCGTCTTGTCGGGGTCGACCAGCGAGCCCTTCTGCTGACGTGCGGACCGAGCACCTCGCGCAGCGCCTTGTGCATCAGATGCGTCGCCGAGTGGTTGCGCATCGTGCGGCCGCGCGCGTCGTGATCGACCTCCGCGGCGACGGTGTCGCCGACCCGCAGCTCCCCGGTCTTGACCTCGCCGACGTGGCCGAAGACGTCCGGCTGAACCTTCTGCGTGTCCTCGACGGCGAACAGCGTGAGGCACGTGCCGCCCTTGGTGAGCTCGCCGCGGTCGCCGACCTGGCCGCCGGACTCCGCATAGAACGGCGTCGCGTCGAGGACGACGATGCCGCGCTCGCCGGTCGCGAGCGAGTCGACCTGCGCGCCCTCCTTGTACAGCGCGACGACGCGCCCCTCGTCCGAGAGCGTTTCGTAGCCGCGAAAGCGCGTCTTGGCGCCGTCGTAGGCGAGCGTGTCTCCCCCGCTGAACTGGCACGCGGCGCGGGCGCGCTCGCGCTGCGCGTCCATTTCGCGCTGGAACGCAGCCTCGTCGACGGCGATCCCGCGCTCGCGCGCGACGTCGGCGGTGAGGTCGAACGGAAAGCCGAACGTGTCGTACAGCGTGAAGGCGGTCCTGCCGTCGAGCGTCGTGCCGCCTGACTTCGCCAGGACGGCGAGCGCTTCCTCGAGGATCCGCATGCCGTTCTCGATCGTCTCGCCGAAGCGCTCCTCCTCGGCCTTCAGCACCTGCGCGACGCGCGCCTTGTCCTTCGTGAGCTCGGGATACGCGGCGCCCATCTGCCGGTCGAGATCGCCGACCAGCGTGTGGAAGAACGGCTTCTTCTGGCCGAGCTGGTAGCCGTGGCGGATCGCGCGGCGGATGATCCGCCGCAGCACGTAGCCGCGACCCTCGCTCCCGGGGATGACGCCGTCGACGATCAGGAACGCGCACGCGCGGATGTGATCGGCGATGACCTTGAGCGACGGGCTGTCGAGATCGCTCGTGTTCGTCTCGCGCGCGGCCGCCTGGATCAGCGCGACGAACAGGTCGATCTCGTAGTTGGAATGCACGTGCTGCAGCACGGCCGCGAGACGCTCGAGGCCCATGCCGGTGTCGACGCACGGCTTGGGCAGCGGCGTCATGTTGCCCTGCGCGTCGCGGCTGAACTGCATGAACACGAGGTTCCAGATCTCGATGTAGCGGTCGCCTTCGGCGTCCGGCGAGCCCGGCGGGCCGCCGAAGATCCCGGGACCGTGGTCGTAGAAGATCTCGGAGCAGGGCCCGCAGGGTCCGGTGTCGGCCATCTGCCAGAAGTTGTCGCTGGCGTACGCGGCGCCCTTGTTGTCGCCGATGCGGATACAGCGCTCCGGGGGAACGCCGATTTCCTTCGTCCAGATGTCGTACGCCTCGTCGTCGTCGATGTAGACGGTGGTCCAGAGCTTTTCGGGCGCGAGGCCGTACTCCCTGGTGAGCAGGTCCCACGCGAAGCGGATCGCGTCGCGCTTGAAGTAGTCGCCGAAGCTGAAGTTGCCGAGCATCTCGAAGAACGTGTGGTGCCGCGCCGTGTAACCGACGTTCTCGAGGTCGTTGTGCTTGCCGCCGGCGCGGACGCTGCGCTGCGACGTCGTGGCGCGCCTGTACGGGCGCTGCTCGACGCCGAGGAACACGTCCTTGAACTGGACCATGCCCGAGTTCGTGAACAGCAGCGTCGGGTCGTTCGCCGGCACGAGCGGCGAGCTCGGCACGTGCGTGTGGCCGTGCGCGACGAAAAAGTCGATGAACTTCTGGCGGATGTCGGCGACGTTCATGGGGGATCTACGGTAAGACCTTAAATTTTAACCTGAAATCCGGCGCGCCCAAGGACGTCAGGGGACGCACGCCGCCACGGACGGCGGTGGACGCGGGACGCGCAAGGGATGCGGCGGGCGCCGCGGCGAGGCCTCAGGAGGGCGCGTCGTCGCCTTCGTCAGCGTCCGCGCCCGCCGAGGGCGAGTGCGCAGCGCCGGACGCCCGCACCACCTTGAGCGCCACCGACGGCGAATCCGCGGGCCAGCAGGAAGCGGACCTGACGGGCCTTTTCGCGCTCGTCGCCCGGGGCGTGGCCAAAACGGCGCTGCCACAGCGTCGTGGCCTGCGCGAGCTCGTCGGCGCCGTCGAGTGCGCGCAGCGCATCGGCGGCGGCCGACGGCGCGACGCGCTTCTCCTTCAGCGCGTGGACGATCGCCCGCCGGCCGTAGTCCCCGGCCTTCCGGGCGACCACCGCCTGCGCGTAGCGCGCGTCGGACAGGTAGCCCTGCCGCTCGAGCTCGTCGAGCAGGACGGTCGCTTCAGCGCGCGTCGCGCCGCGGGCCACCAGGCGGCCGGCGAGTTCCTCCCGCCCGTAATCGCGCCGCGCGAGCATGCGCACGGCGGTGACTCTCAGCGAAGGGGCGCGCTTGCCCGGCGTAGTCTTCGTCCCTGCGTGCCGGGCGGGCGCGGAGGAGCGCCCGCCGCGCCGGCGCTATTCGCCGGCCCCGGCGGCCTCGGGCTTGATGCGCGCCGGCGTGGGCACGCCGACCGTTTCGCGGATCTTAGCTTCGATCTCGGCAGCGATTTCCGGATGCTCCTGGAGAAACTCGCGCGCGTTGTCCTTGCCCTGGCCGATCTTGTCGCCGTTGTAGGCGTACCAGGCGCCCGATTTCTCGACGATCCGGTGGTTGACGCCGAGCTCGACGATCTCGCCTTCGCGCGAGATGCCCTCGCCGTAGAGGATGTCGAACAGCGCCTCGCGGAACGGCGGCGGCGATCTTGTTCTTGACGACCTTGACGCGGGTCTCGTTGCCGACGACCTCCTCGCCGCGCTTGATGGCGCCGATGCGGCGGATGTCGAGCCGCACCGAGGCGTAGAACTTGAGCGCGTTGCCGCCGGTGGTGGTTTCCGGGTTGCCGAACATCACGCCGATCTTCATGCGGATCTGGTTGATGAAAATCACCAGCACGTTGGCGCGCTTGATGTTCGACGTGAGCTTGCGCAGCGCCTGGCTCATCAGGCGCGCCTGCAGGCCGGGCAGCTGGTCGCCCATTTCGCCCTCGATTTCGGCCTTGGGCACCAGCGCCGCGACGGAATCGATGACGATGATGTCGACGCCGCCGGAGCGCACGAGCATGTCGGCGATTTCGAGGCCCTGCTCGCCGGTGTCCGGCTGGGAGATCAGCAGGTCGCCGACATTGACGCCGAGCTTGCCCGCATAGACAGGGTCGAGCGCGTTCTCGGCGTCGATGTACGCCGCCGTGCCGCCTGCCTTCTGGACCTGCGCGACGACCTGGAGGCAGAGCGTGGTCTTGCCCGACGATTCGGGCCCGTAGATCTCGACGACGCGCCCGCGCGGCAGGCCGCCGACGCCGAGCGCGATGTCGAGGCCGAGCGAGCCGGTGGAGACGACCTGGAGGTCGTTCTGCATCTGGGCCTCGCCCATTTTCATGATCGAGCCCTTGCCGAACTGCTTCTCGATTTGCGCGAGCGCGGCGGCGAGCGCCTTGCCCTTCGTGGTCGTCCATGGGGTTTCCTGCGGAGTGTGCGAGCGCGAGGGACATGAGTTTAGGCCTCTTCGGGAAGGATCGCGGGCGGCGTTGGCAGGTCGAAATGATCTGGTTTCGGCCCCGACTGAGAGCGATTATAGGATAGAACGTTCGTTCGATCCAGTGGCCGAACGGCCTAATTCGAAGGGAAGATTTTCCCCCGTTGCCGCCCCGGCATCGCGCGTCCGCCCCGGCCGGTCGCCGGGCGAGGCAGCCATCAGCCCGGACCCGGGCGCGCGGAGGATCCGCCGGCCGACGCGAGCGCGACGAGCCCTTCGAGCGCGAGCGCGACCGAAGCCAGCGCACGGCTGCGCGGTCGCCGGGCAGGTGCCGCGTCTCGACACGCAGCGCGCCCTCCCGCGTGCCCCAGGCGAAGCACACGGTGCCGACCGGCTTGCCCGGCACCGCCCCGCCGGGCCCCGCGATGCCGGTGACCGCGACCGCGACGTCGGCGACGCCGTGGCGCGAGCGCGCCTTCCGCCATCGCGCGCGCCGTGGGCTCGGACACCGCGCCGTGCTCGGCGAGCGTCGCGGCGGGCACGCCGAGCATCGCGGTCTTCGCCTCGTTGGAATACGTCACGAAGCCGCGGTCGAACCATGCGGAGCTGCCGGCGATGTCGGTGATGGCCCCGGCGACGAGCCCGCCGGTGCAGGACTCGGCCGTCGCGCAGCGCCAGCGCCGCGCGCCCAGCGCGCTGCCGAGCGCCGCGGCCAGCGCCGCGTGCGGCCCTGCGTCGCTCATCGACATTCGTCCGGCCTCGCGCGGTAGTGGTATGCGTAGACCGTCGCGAAGCCGAACTTGCGATAGACGGCGCGGGCGGGCGCGTTGTCGTCGTTCACCTGCAGGTACGCATGCGACGCGCCGTGGGCCCACGCCCACGCGAGCAGCTCCGCGACGATCGCCGTCGCGAGGCCGCGCCCCCGCATGCCGTCGGCGGTGATCATGTCGTAGATGCCCGCCATGCCGCGTTCGAGCGTTGCCTGCCCGCAGGCGACCGGACGCCCGTCGATCCGCGCCAGCAGGGCGCGCGTGGCGAGCGGCGTGCGCCCAGGCGCTCGAGATGCGCCGCGCGCTGGGCCGGCGACGAGCCGCGCAGCTCGCCCACGGCATCGACGAACTCGGCGGCCGGCGGCGCCTCGAGCACGACATCGGGCGCGACGTCCGCCTCCGGCGGCCGGTCGAGCGCGACGACTGGACCAGCGTCGGGTCGAACGCGACGTAGCCGCGCTGCGCGAGCGCCGCGTCCAGCCCCGCGGGCTGCACGAAGGGCGTGATGCGAAACAGCGCCGGCAGGCCGCGCGCCGCGTACAGCGCCTCGCAATGGGCGATCTTCCCGTCGAGCGGGAGCGTCGAGCCGAAATGCGCGTTCACGCTGCGCGCGCGCTTGGCCTTGCCCGGCGACACGCGCAGCAGCCAGCCGTCGTAGAACAGCTGCGCTGCGTCTGCAGCGCATTGAGCCCCGCTTCCTCGATACGAGACGGGGTCGATGGCGGCCATCTCAGTGCGCGAACATCCGGTGCCCGATGGCGAAGACCAGCAGCGTGTAGAGCGCGGCGAGCACATCGTCGGCCATCACGCCCACGCCGTTCTTCAGCGCCTCGTCGATCTGGCGGATCGGCGGCGGCTTGGTGATGTCGAACAGCCGGAACAGCACGAACGCCGCGGCGATGCGCGCCGGCTCGACGCCAACAAAGAAGAGCACGAGCAGGAATGCCGCGACCTCGTCGATGACGATGCTGCCGTGATCGGCGACGCCCAGGTGGCGTCCGGTGACCTGCGCCGCCCACGCGCCGACGGCGAAGGCGAACGCGATTGCCGCCAGGAACGCCGCGTCGCTCCCCGCCGCGTGGAGCAGCAGCGCCATGGGAATCGCGACGAGCGTGCCGAACGTGCCCGGTGCGCAACGACGCCAATCCGCTGCCGAAGCCCAGCGCGATGAAATGCGCGGGATGCGCAAGCAGGAAGCGCGCGTCGGGACGCGGCGCAGTCATGGCGCCGCGTCCCGCGCGCGCCCGCCTGCGGTCGTCTGCGGCGGCCTCGTCATGGCCCGAAGTGATCGAACGCACGCGGAAGCACGGGCAGCGGCACGCCGCGCTCGTCGCGGACGACGAGCGCGCTGCCGGCGACGATGACACCGATCCGCGCCAGCGGCAGCGCCAGCCCTGCTGCGATGCCGCCGATCCGCTCGCGGGCGGTGCGCGGCGCGCTGAAGCAGAGCTCGTAGTCGTCGCCGCCGGCCAAAAGGCACGCGAGGGCGAGCGCCCGTTCCGGGCCGGCCATCTTCGCGGCGAGCGCCGGCGAGCGCGGGATCGCCGCCAGTTCGAGCGTCCGCGCCGACCTGCGAGCGCGCGAGCATGTGGGCGAGGTCGCCCGCGAGCCCGTCGGAGACGTCGAGCGCCGACGTGGCGACGCCGCGCAGCGCCATGCCCAGCGCGACGCGCGGCTCGGGCAGCTCGAGGCGCGCGCGCGCCGCGTCCAGCGCGGCGGGCGCAAGCGCGGTGCGGTGCTCGAGCGCGGCCAGCGCGAGCGCGGCGTCGCCGAGCGCGCCCGACACGTACACGTCGTCGCCGGCGCGCGCGCCCGCGCGCGTGACGGCCGTGCCGGCCGGCACCTCGCCGACGATCGTCACGCAGAGGTTGCGCGGCCCGCGCGTCGTGTCGCCGCCGATGAGCTCGGCATCGAAGCGCTCGGCCAGCGCGCGAAAGCCCGCCATGAAGGCAGCGAGCCACGCGTCGTCATCCTCGGGCAGCGCGCCGGCGAGCAGCGCGAAGCGCGGTTGCGCGCCCATCGCCGCCAGGTCCGAGAGATTCACCGCCAGCGTCTTGTGGCCGAGGCGTGCGGGATCCGTGCCCGCGGAGAAATGGCGGCCTTCGACCAGCATGTCGACGGACAGGACGAGCTCCGTGCCCGGCGTCGGGGCGATCACGGCCGCATCGTCGCCGATGCCCACGCGCACCGCCGCGTCGCACGGCGCGCGGCGGAAGTGACGGTCGATCAGCGCAAACTCGCCCACGCGCGGGCCCCGCCGGTCACACCGCCGCGCCGCGCCCATGCGAGCGCGCCGCGATCTCGGCGGTGCGCACGTCGGCGGCCAGCTTGTCGAGGACGCCGTTGACGAACTTGTGGCCGTCGGTGCCGCCGAACTGCTTGGCGAGCTCGACCGCCTCGTTGATCACGACACGGTACGGGATCTCGAGGCGGTGCACGAGCTCCCACGCGCCGATGACGAGGCAGGCGCGCTCCACCGGCGAGAGGCTCGCGGGCGAGCGGTCGAGGTGCGGCGCGATGCGCGCGAGCAGCGTGTCGTAGCCGCTCGCGGCGCCGCGCCAGAGCTCGTCGAAATACGCCTGGTCGGCGCGCCGGTAACCGTGGCTCTGCGCGAGGTCCGCCGCGATGCCGTCCGACGGCGTTCCCGCGAGCTGGCGCTGGTAAGGCCCTGCAGCACGAGCTCGCGCGCGCGACGGCGCGGGCTACTGTTCATCGATGTCGTCCAGCAGGTTGGCCATCTCGAGCGCCGCCTGCGCGGCCTCGTAGCCCTTCCGGTCCATGCGCGCCAGCGCCTGCGCGTCGGTGTCGCACGTGAGGATGCCGTTGCCGACCGGGATGCCGAACTCGAGCTGCACGCTGGAGATGCCCGCCGCCGACTCGTTGGCGACGATCTCGAAGTGGTAGGTCTCGCCGCGGATCACCGCGCCGAGCGCGACCAGCGCCGCGTAGTCGCCGGTCTGGGCGAAGCGCTGCAGCGCGAGCGGAGACTCGAGCGCGCCGGGCACGGTGGCGATGCGTGATGTCGTCGTCGCCGACGCCGGCTTCGGCAAGCCCGCGCAGCGCGCCGGCGAGCAGGCCGTCGCCGATCGCGGGATTGAAGCGCGACAGCACGATCGCCACGCGGCGGCCCTCGGCGCGCGTGCGGGAAGGAATCCTGCGAGGCATGGCGAAGCGGCCGGCGGCGACGCGCGCCTACTGCGCTCGCGCAGCGCCGGTGGCGTCCACGTAACCGGTGACTTCGAGATCGAAGCCCGCCATGCTCGGCATCTTGCGCGGCCTGGCGAGCAGCCGCATGCGGCCCACGTTGAGGTCGCGCAGGATCTGCGCGCCGATGCCGTAGTTGCGCAGGTCCATCTTGGCCGCCGGCGGCACGGCATCGGCGAGCGCGCGCCGGCGCAGCTCCTGCGCGCTCTCGGGGCGATGCAGCAGCACCACGACGCCGCGACCGGCGTCCGCGATCGTGCGCAGCGCCGCGGCGACGCTCCACGAATGCGTGGCGCTCTCCTGGTCGAGCAGGTCCATGACCGACAGCGGCTCGTGCACGCGCACGAGCGTCTCGGTCGTCGCGCGAAGCGGCCCGCGCACCAGCGCGAGGTGCGTCGCGTCGGTGAGCTTGTCGCGGTACACGACGAGGCGGAACGCGCCCGCCTGCGTGGCGAGCGGTCGCTCGGCGATGCGCTCGACGAGCTTCTCCGTGCGGCTGCGGTACTGGATGAGGTCGGTGATCGCGCCGATCCGCAGGCCGTGCTCGCCGGCGAACGCCTCGAGGTCGGGCAGCCGCGCCATCGTGCCGTCGTCGTTCATGATCTCGCAGAGCACCGCGGCCGGCGAACAGCCGGCGAGCGCCGCCAGGTCGCAGCAGGCTTCGGTGTGGCCCGCGCGCGCGAGCACGCCGCCGGGCTGCGCCACCAGCGGAAAGACGTGGCCCGGATGCACGATGTCGCTCCGGGCGCGCGTCGCGTGCCGCCGCGACGCGGATGGTGTGCGCGCGGTCGGCCGCCGAGATGCCCGTCGTGACGCCCTGCGCGGCCTCGATCGACACGGTGAAGTTCGTCCCGTGCACCGAGCGATTGACGGCGGTCATCGGCGCGAGATTGAGCTGCCGCGCGCGCTCCTCGGTGATCGGCATGCAGACGAGGCCGCGGCCGTAGCGCGCCATGAAGTTGATCGCCTCCGGCGTGACGCAGTCGGCGGCGATGACGAGGTCGCCCTCGTTCTCGCGGTCCTCCTCGTCGACGAGCACGACCATCTTCCCGGCCGCGAAGGTCGGCGATGATGTCCTGGATCGGAGCGATCGGCATGGCGCGGGCGGGCGAAGGCGGGCGAACGACTATCTTACCGGAACGACGTCGCGCGCCCGCGCCGCGGCCGGCGCGCGGCGATCGCTGCGCATCGCCGCGGGCGCCGAAGGCGACGCGCCGCCGGGCGAAAAGACGCGGAACCACGCTGCGTACAGCGCCGGCAGGAAGACGAGCGTCAGCAGCGTCGCGATCACGAGGCCGCCCATCATCGCCACGGCCATCGGCCCGAAGAAGTCGCTGCGCGTCAGCGGGATCATCGCGAGGACGGCCGCCGCCGCGGTCAGCACGATCGGCCGGAATCGTCGCACGGTCGCGCCGATGACCGCATCCCACGGCGCATGGCCGGCCGCGATGTCGTGCTCGATCTGGTCGACCAGGATGACCGAGTTGCGCATGATGATGCCCGACAGCGCGATCGTGCCCAGCATCGCGACGAAGCCGAAGGGCTTGCCGAAGGCGAGCAGCGCGAGCGTGACGCCGATCAGGCCCAGCGGCGCCGTCAGCACGACCATCAGCGTGCGCGCGAAGCTGTGCAGCTGGATCATCAGCAGCGTCAGCACGACGATGACGAGCAGCGGGACGCCCGCGGCGATCGAGCGCTGGCCCTTGGCGGAATCCTCGATCGCGCCGCCTGCCTCGATCCGGTAGCCGAGCGGAAGGGTCGCGCGCAGGCCGTCGAGCTGGGGGTTGAGGCGCATCGTGATGTCGGGACCCTGCGCGTCGCCGCGGACGTCGGCGCGCACGGTGACCGTCGGCAGGCGGTCGCGCCGCCACACGATGCCTTCCTCGAGCCCGTAGCTGACGTCGGCGATCTGCGTGATGGGCACCGCCTTGCCGTTGCGCGACGGGATCGCGAGGTCCTTGAGGAAGCTCATCCGCGCCCGCTCGTCCGCGGCGCCGCGCAGGACGACCTCGATCTGCTGGTCGCCTTCGCGAAAGCTCGTCACGACGGCGCCCGACAGCGAATTGTTGAGGAACGCCGCGAGGTCCTGCGACGACACGCCGAGCAGCCGCGCCTTGTTCTGGTCGATCGCCAGGCGGATTGCCTTGGTCGGCTCGTCCCAGTCGAACTGCACGTCGCGCGTGCCCGGATCGCGCCGCACGATCTCGGCCGTCTGCTGCGCGTACCGGCGCACGGTGGCGATGTCCTCGCCGGAGACGCGGAACTGCACGGGGAAGCCCACCGGCGGGCCGTTCTCCAGGCGCGACACGCGGCCGCGCAGCGCGGGGAAATCGTCATCGAACAGCGCCAGCAGCCGGTCGCGCATGCGCTCGCGCTCGACGTTGCTCTTCGCCACCAGCACGAACTGCGCGAAGTTGGACTGCGCGAGCTGCTGGTCCAGCGGCAGGTAGAAGCGCGGGCTGCCGGCGCCGACGTAGGCGACGTAATGCTCGACGCCCGGCTCGCGCGCCAGGATCGCCTCGATCCGCTTCGTTTCCGCCAGCGTCGCCGCGAACGAGCTGCCTTCCGGAAGCCGCAGGTCGACGAGCAGCTCCGGCCGCGACGACGCGGGGAAGAACTGCTGCGGCACGAAGCGGAACAGCGCGAGCGCGCCGACGAACAGCGCCAGCGTCGACGACCAGGACGTCTTGCGGTGCCCGACGCACCATGCGATCAGCGCGCGAAAGCGCGTGTAGAACGGCGTGCGGTAGACGTGCCTCCTCGTCCAGGTGATCGACGGCGCGCGGCGGCGGCGGCGACCCTGCCGGTCATGCGCGCCCACAGTCGCGCGCGCAGCGACGGCCGGCGCTCCCGCGAGGGGTCGGGCAGCATCCGGTAGCCGAGATACGGGATCACCACGACCGCGACGATCCACGACGCGCAGCAGCGCGATCGCCGACACCTCGAAGATCGACCGCGTGTATTCGCCGGTGCTGCTGCGCGCGGTCGCGATCGGCAGGAAGCCCGCGACGGTGATCAGCGTTCCGGTCAGCATCGGAAACGCGGTGTTGGTGTACGCGAAGCTCGCCGCGCGCAGGCGGTCGAAGCCCTGCTCCATCTTGATCGCCATCATCTCGACCGCGATGATCGCGTCGTCGACGAGCAGGCCGAGCGACAGGATGAGCGCGCCCAGCGAGATCTTGTGCAGGCCGATGCCGAACCACCACATCGCGCCGAACGTGATGGCGAGCACCAGCGGGATCGACACCGCCACGACCAGTCCGGTGCGCAGGCCGAGACTCACGAGCGACACGATCAGCACGATGACGACCGCCTCGGCGAGCGAGCGCACGAACTGGTTCACCGACCGCTGCACGGCCTCGGGCATGCTCGTGACGGACTCGATCTCCACGCCGACGGGAAGCCGGCCCTGGATGCGCTCGATCTCGCGCGTCGAGGTCGCGGCCGAGCTCGATGACGTCGCCGCCCTGCGCCATCGTCACGCCGAGGCCGAGCGCCTCCCGACCCTGCCAGCGCATCCGCTCCCGCGGCGGATCGACGTAGCCGCGGTAGACGCGGCGACGTCGCCGAGCCGGAACACGCGGTCGTTGGCGCGGATGGCGATGTCGCGGATCGCCTCGAGCGAATCGAACGCGCCCGACGGGCGCACGAAGATGCGGTCGGTCGCCGTGTCGAACACGCCCGAGGCGACGACGGCGTTCTGCGCGGCCAGCGTCTGGAAGATCTGCGCCGGCTCGATGCCCAGCGTCGCGAGCTTGGCGTTCGACATCTCGATGAACACCTTCTCGTCCTGCTCGGCGATGAAATCGACCTTGGCGACGCCCGGCACGCGCAGCAGCTCCGCGCGGATCCGGTCGCCGAAGTCCTTGAGCTCGCGGTAGCCGAAGCCGTCGCCCACGAGCGCGAAGACGTTGGTGTACGTGTCGCCGAACTCGTCGTTGAAGAACGGGCCCTGGACGCCGGTCGGCAGCGTGTTGCGGATGTCGCCGATCTTCTTGCGGACCTGGTAGAACGCCTCCGGCACCTGCGCCGCCGGCGCCGAATCCTTGATCGCGAAGAACACCAGCGATTCGCCGGGCTTCGAGTAGCTGCGCACCCAGTCGACGTTCGGCACTTCCTGGAGCTTGCGCTCGATCTTGTCGGTGACCTGCTGCTCGACGTCGCGCGCCGCCGCGCCGGGCCAGTTGGTCCGCACGACCATCACCTTGAACGTGAACGGCGGGTCCTCCGACTGCCCTAGACGCTCGTAGGCGAGTACGCCGACGATCGCGCAGACGAGGATCGCGAACAGCACGAACGGCCGGTGCGCCAGCGCCCATTCCGAGAGGTTGAAGCGCGCGCGGTCCGGCGCGCGCTCGCCCGGGAGCCTTGCGTTCATCGGGGCGCGGACGCGTCGCCGGCGCCGGGGTTGTCGCCGGCCGGGCCGTTCATCGCGCGGCCGTGCGGCTCGGCGCGGCCGCTTCGCCGCCTTGCGCGGCGGGCGCCGGCGTCCCGCCGGCTGCCGCCGCGTCCTCGTACGGACGCACGGTCTCGCCCTCGCGCAGCTTGTGCACGCCGGCGGCGACGACCCATTCGCCCGCCGCGAGGCCGCGCGACACGAGCACGCCGTCCTCCCGGTACTGGGCGATGGTCACCGGTCGCAGGCCCACCTTGCGCGCGGCAGGGTCGTACACCCACACGGCGGCGGCGCCGTCCTTGCGGTAGATCGACGTCAGCGGCAGCAGCGCGGCGTCGCCGGCCTCGCGGCGCTGCGCAACGACGTTCGCCGTCATGCCCCACTGCATCACCGGGTCGGGCGCCAGCACGGCAACACGCACGGCGAAAGTCCGCGTCACGGCATCGACCGCGGGGGCGATCTCCCGCACCCGCGCGGGGTATACCTTCTGCGGATTCGCCCACAGCACGACGCCGAGCGCGTCGGCGGCGCGGAGCTCGCCGATGCGGTTCTCCGGCACGCTGATCGCGATCTCGCGCTCGTCCTCGCGCGCGACCCTGAAGACGGTCTGGCCCGGCGAGACCACCTGTCCCGCCTCGACCGCCGCCGCCGTGATGACGCCGTCCTGCGTCGCGGCGAGGGTCGCGTAACCCGCCTGGTTGCGCGTGACCGCGAGCTGCGCCTTCGCCTGCTCGAGCTTGGCGCGGTTCGTGTCGCGGGCGTTGCGCTTCTGGTCGAGCGCGGATTCGCTGATGAACTTCTGCCGGTAGAGGTTCTGGTAGCGCTCGTATTCGGACTGCGCGTACCGGTACTCGGTCTCGGCGGCCGCGGCCGCCGCCTTCTGCGCCTCGGCCTGCAGGCCGACATCCGCCGGGTCGAGGCGCGCCAGCACGTCGCCACGCTTGATCCGGGCGCCGACGTCGACGCTGCGCGCGACGACCTTGCCGCCGATGCGAAACGCCAGGTCGCTTTCGTGGCGCGGCTTCACTTCGCCGGCGAACACCGCGGTATCGGCCGTGCCGCCGGTCGTGACCTTCACGAGCGTCACCGGCCGCACGGGCTCCGGCGGCGGCTCGTGCTTCGCGCAGCCGGCGGCGACGAGCATCGACAGCGCGAGGCCGAGGGCGGCGCGAAGGGTCACGCGGCCTCCGCATGCGAACCGGCGCCGGGTGCCAGGCGCCGGCCCACGGTGCCTTCCCACAGCGCGCGCAGCGCCCGCTCGAGCTCGTGCGGATAGTCCATGCGATCGACCGCGCACGCGGTGCCGCCCGCCCCGAGCTCGTCCGCGTTGGACGACATCTGCCACAGCCCCACGATCAGCGCATAGCTGTGGCGCAGAAGCGCGATGCCGCCGCCGGGGGGCAACTCGGGGAAATGCCGCTCGAGCCCGGCGCCGGCCGTCGCGAGGCGCTCCATCATCCGCATCTTGAAGGCGAGCGCGGTCTCGCGCGGCACGTCGGTCTGGACGAGCCCGAAGCAGCGCGTGGCGAGCGGCAGGAACGTCGCCCGCTCGATCATGTGCTCGCGCGTGAGCGTCAGGACGGCGGCCAGGCTGACCGCCGAAGGCGACGCGAGCAGCGCGATCAGCGCACGGAAGAACGCGTCGACCCGACGTTCGTGGACCGCCAGCAGCAGCTCGTCCTTGCTGGGGAAATAGAGATAGACGGTGCCCTTGGCGAGCCCGGCCTCGTCGGCGACTTCGGCGACGTTCGCCACGCGATCGGGCGCGCGATCCAGCAGCCGCTCCGCCGCATCGAGGATCGCGTGATGCCGCTCCTGCTTGTCTTCCGTGTGAACCGCGCGTTGCCGGATGGCCATTGGGGGCTCCTGCGGCCGTAAATGACTTTCGGTCACTTCAGAGCGGCGAGCGTAAATGACCTCCGGTCAGTTGTCAAGGCGGGGGCTTGCCGTCGAGTCCGGGCGATGGCCGCCGCCGGGGCTTGGGCGCACAATCGCCGTCCCGGCTTCGCCACGCGGCCTTCACCGCCGTGCGCGGGGTCTGCATTCAACCTTGGGAGACACGACATGGGCAAATACATGTTCCAGGCGCGTTATACGAGCGAAGGTGCCAAGGGCGTCCTCGCCGCAGGCGGGACGGCACGCCGCAACGCCGTGGAAAAGGCGCTCGCGGGCGTCGGCGGCAAGCTGGAATCGTTCTACTTCGCGTTCGGCGGAGTCGACGCGTTCGTCGTGGCCGAGTTGCCCGACGATGTCAGCGCCGCCGCGATGGCGATGGCGGTCGGCGCGTCGGGAAGCTCGGGCGTCAACACGGTGAAGCTGCTCACCCCCGCCGACATCGACCAGGCGTCGAAGGTCGCCGTGTCGTACGCGCCGCCCGGGAGGTAGGCGTCAGCCGCGCGGCGGCGCGAACAGCGCGAGCGTCGCGCGCGTCAGCTCGCTCGCCGGATCGGCGAAGTCGAGCACGACGGTGAAGTGATTGCGGTTCGGAATGAACCGCGGCGCCGTCATGCCCGGGGGGCGGTTCGCCGGCCACGCGTCGAACATCAGTTGCGACTGCCGCAGGAACTCCGCCGTCTCGTCGGCGCCCGCGGCGACGTACAGTGGCGCCCGCGAGCGCGGCGCATGGTGCACGGGAGAGACGCGCCGCGCCTCGGCGACGTCGAGCCGCAGGTCGGCGTTCATCGACGCCTGCACCAGCGGCTCGAGGTCGTGCACGCCGGAAAGCGAAACGCCCGCTGCAAACGGCGGCACGGGCAGTCCCTGCGCACGCCAGTCGGTGGCGAACATCATCGCCACCAGCTGCCCGCCGGCCGAATGGCCGCAAAGCACCAGCCGGCGCGGGCGCGCCGTGCGCGGGACCCTCGCGCGCCAGCCAGGCCACGGCGCGGCGGGACTCATCGACGATCGTCGCGATCGTGACGCCGGGACACAGATCGTAGTTGAGCGTCGCCACCGCGTAGCCCAGTGCGACGAACGGCGCGGCGACGAAGGCGAAGTCCTGCTTGTCGAACGTGCGCCAGTAGCCGCCATGAATGAACGCGAGCGTTCCGCGCGCCGCGCCCGGCGGCACGAAGAGGTCGAGCGTCTCCTTCGGATTGGGGCCGAAGCGCAGGTCGATGCGCGGCGCGAGCGCGGCGATGGCGGCCGTCGACCTCGCCACGTAGTCCGCCATGTGCGCCGGATGCTCCGGCACCGCGGCGCGATTGTTGTAACCGCGCTCGACGAACTCCGGCGTGTAGGCCGGCGCCGCCGTCATGCCGCCGGCGGCGCGATGACGATCGACAGCGGCGTCAGCCCTTCGATACGCCCGTCGAGGCGATCGCCCGCCACCACCGCCCCGACGCCGGACGGCGTGCCGGAGAAGATGAGGTCGCCCGGCAGCAGCTCGTAGTAGGTCGACAGGAACGCGATCATGTGCGGGACGTCCCAGATCATGTCCGCGAGATCGCCCGTCTGGCGACGCGCGCCGTTGACGTCGAGCGTGATCGCGCCTTTCGCCAGGTGGCCCACGTCCGTCGCGCGGTGCAACGGCGCGATCGGCGCCGCCTGGGCGAACGACTTGCCGATGTCCCACGGCCGCTTCTTCTCGCGCATGTCGTTTTGCAGGTCGCGGCGCGTCATGTCGAGGCCGACCGCATAGCCGAACACCAGGTCGTTCGCGCGTTCCGCGGCAACGCGCACGCCGGCGCTGCCGATCGCGACGACGAGCTCGATCTCGTGATGGTAGTTCTTGGTCGCCAGCGGATAGTGCACGCTGCCGACCTGCGGCGGGACGACCGGCACGATCGCGTCCGCCGGCTTGGTGAAGAAGAACGGCGGCTCCTTGGCGGCATCGCCGCCCATTTCCTTCGCGTGCTCGGCGTAGTTGCGGCCGACGCAATAGATGTGGCGGACGGGAAAGGTGTCGGTGCTGCCGGCAAGCGGCACCGCGGGGGCGTCCCACGCGGGAATGGCATGGCTCATGGCTCGAGGTCCTGTTGCGGGAAAGGCGTCATTCGGCGTCCGGCTGCCGCGACGGCGCCGCCTGCGCGAAGGCCGGCAGCGCGTTGCAGGCGGCCTCGATGCGCGTGAGCGTGGGGTACGGCGTGACGTCGACCTTGAAGCGCCGCGCGTTGGCAAGCTGCGGAACGAGGCAGATGTCGGCGAGCGTCGGCGTCTCGCCGTGACAGAACGTCCCGGTGTCGTCGTCGCGCGCGAGCTGCCGCTCGAGGGCCTCGAAGCCGACGTCGATCCAGTACTTGTACCAGCCGCTGCGCTGCGCGTCGGTCGCGCCGAGCGTGCCGGTCAGGTAATTGAGGACGCGCAGGTTGTTGAGCGGGTGGATCTCGCAGGCGATGCAAAGCGCGATCGAGCGCACGCGGGCGCGGCCCGCGGCGTCGCCGGGCAACAGCGGCGGCTGCGGATGCGTCTCGTCGAGGTATTCGACGATCGCCAGCGATTGCGTCAGCACGCGCCCGCCGTCGAGCTCCAGCGCGGGCACGAGCCCCTGCGGATTGAGCGCGAGGTAATCCTGCGCACGCTGGCTGCCCATCCGCAGGTGGACGAACGTGCGCTCGGCAGGCGCGAGGCCCTTCATGTTGAGTGCGATGCGCACGCGGTACGCCGCCGACGAGCGGAAGTAGTCGTACAGCTTCATCGCGGCCAGCCTCGCGCCGGGCCGCCCCAAGCGAGGGTCGCTCCCCCTCCGGGGGCAGCGAGCGAAGCGAGCGTGGGGGTCGTCAACCCTCGCGCCGGGCCGCCCCAAGCGAGGGTCGCTCCCCCTCCGGGGGCAGCGAGCGAAGCGAGCGTGGGGGTCGTCATCTAGAACGCCGAGATGCCGGTCTGAGCACGGCCGAGGATGAGCGCGTGGATGTCGTGCGTGCCCTCGTAGGTGTTGACCGTCTCGAGGTTCAGCATGTGGCGGATCACGTGGAATTCGTCGACGATGCCGTTGCCGCCGTGCATGTCGCGGGCCGTCCGCGCGATCTCGAGCGCCTTGCCGCAGGAATTGCGCTTCATGATCGACGTGATCTCGGGCGCCGCCTTGCCTTCGTCCTTCATGCGGCCGAGGCGCAGGCAGCCTTGCAGGCCGAGCGTGATCTCGGTCTGCATGTCGGCGAGCTTCTTCTGGACGAGCTGGTTCGCGGCAAGCGGACGGCCGAACTGCTGGCGGTCGAGCGTGTACTGGCGCGCCGCGTGCCAGCAGGACTCGGCGGCACCGAGCGCGCCCCAGGCGATGCCGTAGCGGGCCGAGTTGAGGCAGCCCATCGGGCCCTTGAGTCCGCTGACGTTGGGAAGCTGGTTCTCCGCCGGGACGAACACGTCGTCCATCACGACCTCGCCGGTGACCGACGCGCGCAGGCTGAACTTGCCCTCGATCTTCGGCGCCGAGAGGCCCTTCATGCCCTTGTCTAGGATGAAGCCGCGGATCGCGCCGGCGTCGTCCTTCGCCCAGACGACGAACACGTCGGCGATCGGCGAATTCGAGATCCACATCTTGGCGCCCGACAGCGCGTACCCGCCCTCGACGCTGCGCGCGCGCGTCGCCATCGAGCCGGGGTCGGAGCCGTGGTCGGGCTCGGTAAGGCCGAAGCAGCCGATCCACTCGCCGGTCGCGAGCTTCGGCAGGTACTTCCTGCGCTGATCCTCGCTGCCATAGGTGAAGATCGGAAACATCACCAGCGAGCTCTGCACGCTCATCATCGAGCGATAGCCGGAGTCGACGCGCTCGATCTCGCGCGCGATCAGGCCGTAGCAGACATAGTTGAGCCCGGCGCCGCCATAGACCTGCGGGATCGTCGGGCCGAGGAGGCCGAGCGCGCCCATCTCGGGGAACACCGACGGATCGCTCGTCTCGTGGCGGAATGCCTCGCGCACGCGCGGCAGCAGTCTTTCCTGCGCGTAGTCGTGGGCGGTGTCGCGGACCATCCGCTCTTCCTCGGTGAGCTGCTCGTCGAGCAGCAGCGGATCGTCCCACTTGAACTGGGGCTTGGTCGCAGCGTGCAGACGTTCAGGGGCGTTCACGAATGTCTCCCGGGAGGTGGCGCGAAAATGCCTTCGAAGGAGCGCGATTATCGCGCCCGCTCCGCGGCAAGTCCATCCGCGATGCCGGTGGACGACGGCGCGGCATCGTACCCGACACGGGTGCGATTCGCCGTCCGGCCTACGTCGTCCGGTCGATGGAAGTGCCGGCCGCCCGCGACCTAGCATGCCGGCATGTCGTCTTCCCCCTCCGCCCGATTGCTGCAGCGCTGCGGCCTGCGATGGCACGGCGCGGCAACTCGCGGATTCACGCTGGTCGAGATGGCCGTCGCGCTCGCGATCGCCGCGCTCCTGGCGGCATTCACGGTGCCGGGCTGGCGCGACCGGCTGGTCGCGGTCGAGCTGCGCGAGCGCGCCGAGGCACTGGCCGCCGCACTGGCGCGCGCGCGGAGCGAGGCGATCAAGCGCGGCGTGCGCGTCGATCTGTGTCCGATGGCGAATCGCACGACCTGCGCAACGTCCGGAACATGGGAGTCCGGATGGCTCGCGTTCGCGAACGAGCCGGCCATCGAACCCCAGGGACAGCTCGCCGCAATTCTCGCGAGCGAGCCCGGCACGCGCCCGGCGGTGACGATCCGCGGCAACGGCCCGGTCGCCCGCTACGTCTCGTATACGTCGCTCGGCCACGCGCGGCGGCACGACGGCGCGCTGCAGATGGGAACCTTCACCGTGTGCAAGCCCGGGGCCGGCGCCGTCAAGGTCGTGCTGGCCAACAGCGGACGCACGCGCATCGACGTCACCGACGAGCCGTGCCCATGACACCGATCCCGCGCCAGCGCGAGCCGAACCCGGGTGTCGCGAGGCACCGCGGCTTCACGGTGCTCGAGCTGCTCGCCGTCGTCACGATCGTGGGCATCCTGGCGTCGCTCGCGTTGCCCGACTACAGCGTCTACATCGCACGGAGCCGCGTCCTGGATGCCGCGACGCGCCTCGCCGATCAGCGCAACAGGATGGAACAATACTTCCTCGACCGCCGCAGCTATGTCGACGCCGCGGGCAACTGCGGTGTCGCGCCGCCGGCCGCCGCCGCGGACGACGCGTTCGATGTTGCATGCGCAGCCACGGCGTCGACGTTCCGCGTCAGCGCCACCGGACGCGCCGGCGGCGGCATGAGGGGATTCGGCTACGCGGTGGACGAGACCGGCGCCCGCACGACCGTCGCCGTGCCGACCGGCTGGCGCCGCACGCCGGATTGCTGGACCGCACGGCCGGACGGAAGCTGTCTATGAATTCCGGCGCAAGCGTGCCCCGGCCGGACGTCGCGGCTTGCAGCGGACCCGCGGCGCCCTGCCGTTGCGCGACGGCGCTACGGACAAACGCGCCACGACAACGCCTGCGCGGTGCCGTTCTCTTCGAAGCCCTCGTCGCCGCGCTGATCTTCGCGCTGGCTGCGCTCGCCATCGTCGGATTCCAGGCGCGTGCCGTTCGGGCGTTGAACGATGCGCAGTACCGCGCCGAGGCCCGCCACCTCGCGCACGCCGCGCTGGCACGCATGCGCACCGCCGACGATGCATCGCTCTACGCCGATTTCGACATGCGCGCCGGCGGCGCCGGTTATCGCGCGCTCGTTGCGCAGGCCAGCCGCCTGCCCGGCGTCACGGCCTCCACGTACGCGCCGCAAGTGCTGATCACCGACGGCCCTTCGACGACGAGCCGGCGGGTCGCCGTGACGATCTCCTGGCTCCCGCCGGGCGACACCACCGCGCATCGCTACGCCGTCAGTTCGGCGGTCGGAGGCCACTGATGCGCCGTCGTCGCCGCGTCGCCGGGTTCGGCCTCGTGGATATCCTCGTGGGGGTCGTGATCATGCTCATCGTCGTCCTCTGCGTTCACCGCGTCGTCATTGCCTCCGAGGCGATGCGGCGCAACGCGCAAAGCGACGCCGACGCCCAGCAGGCGGCGCAATTTGCGCTCGCGCGGATGACCTTCGACATCGCGAATGCCGGCGCCGGCGTGATCGGCGCGTCGGCGGCGCTGGCGGCGTGCCCCGTGACGGCCGATTTCTCCGCGATGACGCGTCCGATCGCCGTCGTCGTTTCCGACGGCGGCGCGTCCGACGCGCCGGACAGCATGGTGGTCCGCTATGCGGTGAGCAACGACGCCGTGCTGCCCGCACGCTTCGTCGCGGCTGCGCCGAGCGGGGCGCCATTCACGCTGCGGACGACGATGGGGTTCCGCCTCGGCGACCAGCTCGTCGTCAGCGATCGCCGCGGCGCCTGCGCCACGACGACGGTCACCGACGCGCGCATCGCTGCGCCCGGCGTCCTGACCGTCGATCACGACATCGTTGCCTCCGCCATGCCGCCCGATGCCGCGGCCGTGGACCTGGGGCCGGCGGCGCACGTCGTCGCGACGCGCTACGACCTCTCCGGTGGCACGCTGCGCACCACCGACCTCCATGGCGGCGACGCGCCCAACCCCCTCATTTCGAACGTCGTCAACCTGAAAATCCAGTACGGCATCGACGCCGACGGCGACGGCACGCTCGACACCTGGACACCCGCGATGGCCACCGCCGATCGAGGGGACTGGACGGCGGATGCCGTGTTGCGCGCCGCGCCATCGACGCTGCGACGCATCAAGGCGCTTCGCGTCGGGCTGATCGTGCGCGGCGAACAATTCGATCGTGCCGCCACGCGACCCTTCGCATGGGTGCTGTTCGACTGCGATTCATCCGACAGGCGTGCATGCCCCGGAAGGCTCGAAGGCGCGATCGCCGCCAGCGCCCGCGGCGGGTGGCACTACCGCGTCTACGAAACGATCGTTCCGCTGCGCAATGTGCTGTGGCAACGGCCGTGATGCCCTGCAACTCCGCTTCGGTCTCGGGTCGTCGCGCGCACGAACGCGGGGTCGTCGTCATCGTCACGCTGCTTGCGATACTGTTCATGGCGCTGTCGGCCTCCGCGCTCGTGCGCAGCATCGACACGCTCACCGCCGTCGACGGCAATCTCGGCTTCATGCAGGCGTCGCTGCTGTGCGCCGATGAGGCCATCGAAAACGCCATCGCCGCGCTGTTCGAGCGGCGATCGATATCCGATCAGTCACTCGATGATCCGTCCAACGGCTATTACGCCTCCCGCCAGGCCGGCGAGAATTCGCGCGGCGTGCCCTTGGCGCTTCAGGGAGGCGCCCAGTTCGGCGCAGGCACCGCCACGCTCGACCCCGGAGGGAACATCGTCCTGCGTTACGTGATCGAGCGGATGTGCGTGGCGCCCGGCCCAGCCGTACCGGACAACTGCTCGCTGGTCCCTGTGGCGGAGCCGCCGCTGATCGTCCCCGGCGAGACTCGGGTGGACCCGCCCGTCGTCCCCTTCTTCCGGGTGACCATTCGCATCGACGGACCGGCGCACGCGACGCAGTTCGTCCAGGCTTGGCTCGCCGACATCCCGACGCAGCGGCGGCTCGCATGGCGCGCGGTGGCCGATTGAGCGGAGCCGCGCTTGCCCGGGGGCGGGGGGCAAGTCGGCGTCCGCAATCCCACCGGGCGATCGATGCGCCAGGACCGGCGCCTCGCGGCGGCGTCCTGCTCAGCCCATCAGCGGCATGTGGAAGCCGGGCGCAGCGCTGCCGTCGTCGGGCCAGCGGGAGGTCACGGTCTTGAGGCGCGTGTAGAACCGCACGCCGTCGGTCCCATGCACGTTCAGATCCCCGAACAGCGAATTGCGCCAGCCGCCAAACGAATAGAAGGCCATGGGCACGGGAATGGGCACGTTGATGCCCGCCATCCCCACCTCGACGTCCTGCTGGAAACGGCGCGCGGCAAATCCCGAGCGCGTGAACAGCGCGGCGCCGTTCGCGTAGGGGTTGCCGTTTATCAGCGCGATCGCATCCGCCAGCGATTCCGATCGCACGACACACAGCACCGGGCCGAAAATCTCCTCGCGGTAGATCGACATCTCGCGCTCGACGTCGTCGAAGAGCGTGGGGCCTACGAAAAAGCCGGCCTCGTGACCCGCAACGGCCGGCCGCCGCCCGTCGACGACGAGCTTGGCGCCCTCCTCGACCCCGCGGTCGATCAGCCCCACGATCCTGTCGCGCGCGGCACAGGTGATCACCGGTCCCATTTCGACGTTCCCGTCGCCGGGCCCGACGGTGACCGCGCGGGCGCGGGTCGCGAGCTTGTCCACCAGTGCATCGGCGGCATCGCCCACGGCCACCACGGCGGAGACTGCCATGCAGCGCTCCCCCGCCGATCCGTACCCGGCGCCGATGATCGCGTCGGCCGCGAAGTCGAGGTCGGCGTCGGGCAGCACCACCGCGTGGTTCTTGGCGCCGCCCAGGGCCTGCACGCGCTTGCCGTTGGCGGCGCCGGTCTCGTAGATGTAGCGGGCGATCGGCGTCGAGCCGACGAACGACACGGCCTTGACCGTCGGGTGGCGGAGGATGGCGTCGACGGCCTCCTTGTCGCCGTGCACGACGTTGAAGACACCGTCGGGAAGCCCTGCTTCCTGCAGCAGCTCCGCGAGGCGCAGCGACAGCGTCGGGTCGCGCTCGGACGGCTTCAGCACGAACGTGTTGCCGCAGGCGATGGCCACCGGGAACATCCACATCGGCACCATCGCGGGGAAGTTGAACGGCGTGATCCCCGCACAGACACCCACCGGCATCCGAAGCGAATAGCTGTCGACGTCGGTCCCCACCGATGCGCTGTACTCGCCCTTGAGCAAATGCGGGATGCCCGTCGCGAACTCGACGACTTCCATCCCGCGGGTCAGCGAACCCTCGGCGTCGACGAGCGTCTTGCCGTGCTCCTGCGTCACCACGCGCGCCAGATCCTTCCTGTGCGTCTCGAGCAGGTCGCGAAAGCGCATCAGGATGCGCGCGCGCCGCAGTGCCGGCGCGCCCGCCCACGCCGGCAGGGCATCGGCGGCCGCGCGCACGGCGGCATCGACGTCCGCCGCATTGGCATAGGGCACGTGGCGGATGACCTCGCCGGTCGCCGGATTCGTCACCTCGCCGTAGCGCGTGGTCGTGGGCGCAACCGCGCGGCCGCCGATCCACATCGGCAGGCGTTCGAGGGTGGTGAGGTCCATGTCGTCTCCTTCCGCGTGCGGCAATCGGCGCCACCGCGTCGTTGCGGGTTCAGCCGCGAAACTCCCGCAGCCGCGCGACGTAGCGCGCGACCAGGTCGGCCTCGAGATTCACGATGTCGCCGACGGCGAGATCGCGAAGCATCGTCACGGCCAGTGTATGCGGGATCAGGTTCACGGCAAAGCGCAGGTCCCGCACTTCGTTTACCGTCAGGCTCACGCCGGCGACGGCGACCGATCCCTTGGCGGCGATCAGCGGCGCCAGCGCCAGCGGCGCTTCCACCTCGAGTCGCCAGCTGCCGTCGTCGCCGTCCGCCACGGCTTCGAATCCGGTCACCCGCCCGACGCCGTCGACATGCCCGCTCATCATGTGGCCGCCCATCGCGTCGCCCACACGCAGCGCACGCTCGAGGTTGACGGCGGCGCCCTGCGGAAAGCCCGTGGTGCAGCGCAACGTCTCCGCCGAAACATCGAAGCCGAGGGCGGCCTCCTCCTTCGCGACCACCGTCAGACAGCAACCGTTGACCGCAATGCTGTCGCCGGTCCGCGTGGCACGCAGGTCCAGACCGCCGGTGTCCAGGGTGATCCGCACGCCATCGCCGCGCGGCGCGCTCTCCGCCACCCGACCGACCGCCTCGACGATGCCCGTGAACATCGGGGCTTCAGGCGGGCCGCAGCACGCGGGCGACGAGCCGCAGGTCGTCACCGATGCGATCGACCGACTGCCAGGCGAGCGTCGCGCGCTCGTCCAGCGATTCGATCGCGGCAGCACGCTCGAACAGGCCGCGTGCCGGGTCGCCGACGACGCAGGGCGCCACGTATTGCAGCACCTCGTCGACCAGCCCCTCCGCGAGGAGCGCGCCGTTGAGCCGGGCGCCCGCCTCGACGTGCACTTCGTTGACGCCGCGCCACGCCAGTGCGCGCATCAGCGCCACGAGGTCGATGCGACCGCGGTCGTCGGGCAGCGACAGCACCTCGACAGGCGCCGGCCAGCGATCATTGCGCGCGCCCGCCGTGACGATCAGCGCGTTCCCCTCCGCCAGCACGCGCGCCCCGGGCGGCGTGTCGGCGTGACGATCGACCACCACGCGCAGCGGCTGCCGCGGCGTTGCCACCGCCCGCACGGTGAGCGCGGGGTCGTCGGCGATCACCGTTCCGACACCCGTCAGCACGGCGCAGGCGCGCGCGCGCCAGCGGTGGCCGTCGGCCCGCGCCGGCTCGCCGGTGATCCACTGGCTGACGCCGTTGGCGAGCGCCGTCCGGCCATCGAGGCTCGTGGCGGCCTTGATCCGCACCCACGGCATGCCGCGCGTCACCCGCGACACGAAGCCGGCGTTGAGCTCCTGCGCCTCGCGCGCCCCCAGGCCCAGGCGAACGTCGACGCCCGCTGCGCGCAGCCGGGCGGCGCCGTGCGCCGCCGCCGGGTCGGGATCGGCCATCGCAGCGACCACGACCGCAATGCCCGCGGCGAGGACGGCGTCGACGCATGGCGGCGTCCGGCCGTGGTGATTGCACGGCTCGAGCGTCACGTACATCGTCGCGCCGCGCGGGTCGTGGCCCCTGGCGCGGACGTCGGCGAGCGCCGCGACCTCGGCATGCACGTCACCGGCGCGCACGTGGAACCCTTCCCCGAGGATCACGCCGCCGCGCGCGATCACGCAGCCGACGCGCGGATTCGGCGTGGTCGTGTAAAGGCCGCGCTCGGCGAGGGCGAGCGCGCGTGCCATCGCCTCGCGATCGAACGTCGCCGAAGTCGGGTCCCCGGTCATCGCGCGACGGCGCGCCCGGAACGCTGCCGGGGCGCAATCACCGCGACTTGCGCTTGCCGGCCGGCGCCTCGACCTCGCGCAGCGCGTCGCGAAAGTCCGCGACATCGGAAAACGACCGGTACACCGACGCAAATCGGATGTACGCGACCTTGTCGAGCGCATGCAGCTCGCGCATCACCATCTCGCCGATCTGCCGCGACGCGATCTCCCGCTCGCCCAGCGACAGCACCTGGGCGACGATGCGCTCGATCGCGGCGTCGACCAGGCCCGTCGGCACCGGCCGCTTGTGCAGCGCGCGCTGGAAGCCGACGCGGATCTTGTCGACGTCGAAATCCGAGCGGTTGCCGTCGGTCTTCACCACCTGCGGCAGCCGGAGCTCGACGGTCTCGTACGTGGTGAAGCGCTTCTGGCAGGCGACGCAACGGCGGCGGCGCCGGATCGAGTCGCCCGCCTCCGACACGCGGGAGTCGATCACCTGCGTGTCGGCGCTGCCGCAGAACGGGCATTTCATCGGTGGCCTGCCGCGCCGGGGCCGTCAGCCATAGACCGGGAAGCGCCGCGTCAGCGCGCCGACGGCCGTTCCGATGCGCGTCGCCGCGGCCGCGTCGCCGGGCGCTTCGAGGACGTCGGCGATCAGGTGGCCCAGCTCCTCGCATTCGATCTCGCCGAAGCCGCGCGTCGTGCACGCCGGGCTGCCGATGCGGATGCCCGACGTGACGAACGGCTTCTCAGGGTCGTTGGGGATCGCGTTCTTGTTGACGGTGATGTGCGCGCGGGCGAGCGCCGTCTCGGCATCCTTGCCGGTGATGCGCTTGGCGCGAAGGTCGACGAGGAACATGTGCGAATCGGTCCCGCCGGAAACGATCCGCAACCCGCGATCCTGGAGCACCTTGGCGAGCACGCGCGCGTTTTCGATCACGCGCTCCTGGTAGATGCGGAAATCGCGCGTCGACGCCTCGCCGAACGCCACGGCCTTCGCGGCGATCACGTGCATCAGCGGCCCGCCCTGCAGGCCGGGAAACACGGCCGAATTGATCGCCTTCTCGTGCTCGGACTGCGTCAGCACGAAACCGCCGCGCGGACCGCGCAGCGTCTTGTGCGTCGTGCTGGTGACGTAGTCAGCTATACCCACCGGCGTCGGATACACGTTCGCCGCGATGAGACCCGCGTAATGCGCCATGTCGACCATCAGCTTCGCGCCGACGTCGTCGGCGATCGCGCGAAAGCGCCGCCAGTCGATCACGCGCGAGTACGCCGAGGCACCGGCGATGATGAGCTTCGGCCGGTGCTCGTGCGCCAGGCGCTCCGCCTGCGCGTAGTCGATCAGCTCGGTCTCGGCCTCGAGCCCGTAGGCGACGACCTTGAACCACTTGCCGGACACGTTCACCGGCGAACCGTGCGTCAGGTGGCCGCCGTGGGGCAGGCTCATGCCGAGAATCGTGTCGCCGGGATTGAGCGCCGCGAAGAAGACCGCCTGGTTGGCCTGTGCGCCCGAGTGCGGCTGCACGTTGGCGGCCTCCGCGTGGAACAGCTTCTGAACGCGTTCCAGCGCGAGCCGTTCGGCGATGTCGACGAACTCGCACCCGCCGTAGTAGCGCTTGCCCGGGTACCCTTCGGCGTACTTGTTCGTGAGCTGGGAGCCCTGCGCGGCCATGACCGCCACGCTGGCGTAGTTCTCCGAGGCGATCAGCTCGATATGGTCCTCCTGCCGGCGATTTTCGCCGGCGATGGCCTCCCACAATTCGGGGTCGGCGGCGGCTAGCGTGGTCGATCGGCGGAACACGGGCACCCCAGGCGGAAACAATCGGTAATGTTAGCATTTGCGCCGGTCACGAACCGCGCCCAACGCCGCTATAATCGCGCGCATTCGCCGGAGGCAGGGGATGCCTCCGGCGAAACGGTGAACGCCCAAGGGAGGCTACGTGAAAGCCCTGCTCTCGCTGTCCCGCGCGATCGACGCGGTTTCCGAGCACATCGGGCGCGCCGTCTACTGGCTCGTCCTGGTCGCGGTGCTGATCAGCGCGGCCAACGCGACGGTCCGCAAGTTGTTCAACTACAGCTCGAACTCTTTCCTCGAGATCCAGTGGTACCTGTTCTCCGCAATCTTCCTGTTCCTCGCAGGCTACACGCTCAAGCACAACGAGCACGTGCGGATCGACATCATTACCGGCCGCCTGTCGGCGCGCACCCGTGCGGCGATCGACATTTTCGGAACGCTGTTCTTCCTGCTTCCGATGGCGTTCCTGATCATGTGGCTGTCGTGGCCGGTGTTCGTCGAAGCCTGGGAGCGCCATGAGGTGTCGACCAACGCCGGCGGGCTCATCATCTGGCCGGCGCGCCTCATGGTTCCTGTCGGCTTCTTCCTGCTCGTCCTCCAGGGACTCTCGGAGCTGATCAAGCGGATCGCATTCCTGCGGGGAATGATTTCCGACCCGAGCGAAAAGGAAGCCGAGAAGTCGCTCGAGGAGGTTCTGGCCGCGGACATCCTGCGCTCGCGCGGCGACCTTGCGATCGCCGAGGAAGTCGAGGGCATCGCCACGGGACGCGGAGCGCCCAAATGACCGCCTTCCTGATCGCGAACCTCGCGCCGTTGATGTTCTGTGCACTGGTGGTCGTCCTGTTGCTCGGATACCCCGTCGCCTTCGCGCTGGCCGCGGTCGGACTGGGCTTCGGGTTGATCGGGATCGATCTCGGGCTGCTGCGGCCCGAACTCCTGCAGGCGCTGCCGGAGCGAATCTTCGGCGTGATGGCCAACGACACCTTGCTCGCCGTGCCGTTCTTCACGTTCATGGGACTGATCCTCGAGCGCAGCGGAATGGCCGAGGACCTGCTCGACACCATCGGACAGCTTTTCGGCCCCGTCCGCGGAGGTCTTGCCTACGCGGTCGTGTTCGTCGGCGCGCTGCTCGCGGCGACGACCGGCGTGGTCGCGGCGTCGGTGATCGCGATGGGCCTCATCTCGCTGCCGATCATGCTGCGCTACGGCTACGACCGCCGGCTCGCCACGGGCGTGATTGCGGCTTCGGGCACGCTGGCCCAGATCATCCCGCCGTCGCTTGTCCTCATCATCATGGCCGACCAGCTGGGGCGCTCGGTCGGCGACATGTATGCCGGCGCGTTCATCCCGGGATTCGTGCTCGCCCTGCTCTACGTCAGCTACGTCGTCGGCGCCACGATCTTCAAGCCGGACTGGGCGCCCGCGCTGCCGCCCGAGGCGCGCACGCTGCGCGAGCCCGACGGCTCGTCAGGCAATCGCTCGCTGGTCGTGCTGACCATTCTCGCCACGGCAGTGGCCGTGGCTTTCTGGATGATCTACTACGATCGGTACCATCCGGAAACGGCCACCGACGAGCGGATCGTGATCACGATGCTGGTCGGGGTCGGCTTCGCCTTCGCCGTGGCGGTCGCCAACAAAGCGGCGCGGCTCGGGCTGCTTTCGCGAATCGCCGAGCGGGTGACGTTCGTCCTGATCCCGCCGCTCGCGCTGATCTTCCTCGTTCTCGGAACGATCTTCCTCGGCGTGGCGACGCCGACCGAGGGCGGAGCAATGGGGGCGACCGGCGCGCTGATCATGGCACTCCTGCGCAGGCGGCTCACGATACCCCTGCTCAAGCAGGCCATGAACACGACCGCCAAGCTGTCGACGTTCGTCGTATTCATCCTGATCGGTGCGCGCGTGTTCAGCCTGACGTTTTACGGGGTCAACGGCCACGTCTGGGTCGAGCACCTGCTGACGAGCCTTCCGGGCGGCCAGCTCGGTTTCCTGATCGTCGTCAACCTGCTGATCTTCGTGCTGGCGTTCTTCCTCGATTTCTTCGAGCTGGCGTTCATCATCATTCCGCTGATCGGGCCGGTGGCCGAAAAGCTCGGGATCGACCTCATATGGTTCGGCGTGCTGCTGGCGGTCAACATGCAGACGTCGTTCATGCATCCGCCGTTCGGCTTCGCGCTGTTCTACCTGCGCAGCGTTGCGCCGGCGAAGGCCTACGTCGACCGGATCACGCGCCGCAACATAGCGCCCGTGACGACGGGTCAGATCTACTGGGGCGCCGTCCCCTTCGTGCTGATCCAGGTCATCATGGTCGGCTTGATCATCGCGTTCCCGAATCTCGTCTCCGGCGGGCTGTCCGCCAAGAAAAAGATCGACGTCCGGGACGTCCATATCGAGATTCCCACCGAGAGAGCCTCGCCCGGCGGAGGTTCGCCGTCGATCAACGTCGAACAGGACGATGCCGCCAAGGCGCTCGAGAAGGCGATGGGCGGCGGAAGCCCATCCGACGGCAGCAACGCGCCCGAGGAAAAGAAGTAAAAAGAAACGCGCCCGCGACTGCAAGTCGCCGGGCGCGCTCAAGCGGAGGGCGCCCCCCGAGGGAGCGCCCGCTGGCCGTGCGACTACTTCATCTTCTTCTGCGACATCCGCTCGGCGGCGATCATGAAGTTGTCGAAGCGATTTTCGGCGATGCTAAACCACTCCACTTCGTCCTGCTTGAACGCCTTCCACGGTTCGTAGATCTTCCTGAACTTCTCGTTCTTGGTGGCGATTTCGTCGTAGACCTCCTGCGTCGCCTTGTAGCAGGCGGCCATGATGTCGTTCGAGAACGGCTGCAGCTTGACGCCGTTGCTGATGAGGCGCTTCAGCGCCGGCGGATTGAGCGCGTCGTACTTCGCCAGCATGTCGATGTTGGCCTCGGCAGCGGCGGATTCCAGGCTCGCCTGGTAGTCCTTCGGCAGATCGTTGAAGGCCTTGAGGTTGACGAACAGGTCGAGCTCGGGGCCGCCTTCCCACCAGCCCGGGTAGTAGTAGAACTTGGCGACCTTGTAGAAGCCTAGCTTCTCGTCATCGTACGGGCCCACCCATTCCGCGGCGTCGATCGTGCCCTTCTCCAGCGCCGGGTAGATGTCCCCGCCGGGGATCTGCTGCGGCACGACGCCGAGCTTCTGCAGCGGCAGCCCGCCGGTGCCCCCGACGCGAAACTTGAGGCCCTTGAGATCGGCGACCGTCTTGATCTCCTTGCGAAACCAGCCGCCCATCTGAGCGCCGGTGTTGCCGGCGCCGAAGCTGACCATGTTGTAATCCTTGACGAACTCGTTGTAGAGCGCCCGGCCGCCCCCGTGCATCATCCAGGCGTTCTGCTGGCGTGCGTTCATCCCGAACGGAATCGCGCAGCCGAACGCGAACGTCGGATCCTTGCCGAAGAAGTAGTAGGGCGCCGTGTGGCAGCACTGCACGGTGGCGTTTTGCACCGCATCCACCACGCCGAACGCCGGCACGATTTCGCCGCCGGCAAAAACCTGGATCTGAAACTTGTTGTTGGTCGCTGCCGCAACGCGCTTCGAGATCACCTCCGCGCCGCCGTAGATCGTGTCGAGCGCCTTGGGGAAGCTCGACGCGAGCCGCCACTTGACCTCCGGCGCCGCCTGCGCGAACGCAGGCGCCGAGCCGGCGGCCAGAATGCCCGCAAGGCCCGTGTGCTTGATGAAGGAACGACGTTCCATGGATTTCTCCTCGAATGTGCCGGTCCGATATCCGGCTGTGGAAACATCTTGTCGTTGGCGCGAGGTTGCGCCGCGTCCCGCATGTCTGAGTCGGATCCAGCGATCCGCCCGGCGCCGGTTGGCGCGGATTCTAGCGGATTTGCGCGCCAAGCCGAAGCGTTGGGTGCGCGATCAGCTCGAAAGTTTCCGGACGGCGTTGAACAGCGCCCACGTCCAGCCGGCCTGGCGCTCGAGCGTCTGGCTGAACCTTATGAGGTAGCGGCCGTTGCCCGTGTCGAGCTCGACCATCCCGCCCTGCGGGAAGCGCTCCTCGGGCCCGATGAGGCTGCGCTGCGCATTCTGGCGGTTTGCACCATGAGCGGGCAGATAGATGCCGAAGAACGGCCGGTCGTCGTCCGCCCGCGACGTGTCCGCAGGCGCCATCCAGGGGCGCATCAGCACGCGGACGACGCGCTTCGCGATGACCTCGACACCCACGGTCACTTCGTCGACCTGCTGGCGCTGCATGCGGCGCACGACCGCGAGCATCCAGTGGTCGCCGTCCCGCAGCGCCACGAGCTCGCCCAGTCGCGTCGGGGCATCCTTCACCGGCGCGATGAACCGGATGCCGGTCTCGCTGCGGTCGGCGACCCGCCAGATCGTCCCGCGGATGCGCCGTGCGATGGAATCCGGGTTGGCGCCGGGACTCATGATCTGCGTCGCCTCGTCGAAGCTCGCCGTCACCGACGGCGTGCGCGCGGCATCCGGGAGCCGATCGATTTCCGCGACGGCCCGGGTCAGCGCAGCGAGGCCCACGACGGCCCGGATCTCGCCGTCGGCCACATGCCGCGCGGCGCGCGGGGCATGCGCGATCGCATCCGGCCCGAAGAGCGCCGCCAGCCGCATCAGCAACAGGCGCTGCTCGCGCGGCGGCAGGTCGCCGGGCTGCGGGACGTCGTCGTCCTGCTCGGGCAGCCATCGCAGGCGCTCGACCACGCGCCCATACACCGGGCCGGCGTCGAGATAGAGGTTGCGCCCCCCCACTCCCGGCTTGTCCCGGCGCCGCAGTCCCTGTGCGCCGGTGAGGTCGACGTAGAAGCCGGCGCCCTCCCCCGGCGGCGCCAGGAGCGCCAGCGACGGCGTCCAGTCGTCGAGCTGCCTGGCCGCCCACTCGACCTGGTCCGGAGTGAAATTGCCCGAGTCGAGCCGCATCAGCATCAGCGAATTGAGGTAGACCTGCTCCAGCGTGACACCGGGCTTCGCGAAGGCGCCCGCCCCGAAGACGAGTTGCTCGCGCTGCCAGCCGCGAATCCGTCCGAACTCGTAGAGCTCGTGGAAATCGCGCCATTGCGCCGGAATCCAGTGGCTGTAGCGGAAAAGGCGAAACTTGCCGTCGAGCCCCTTGTAATGGACGAGGCGCACGAGCACCCAGGGAAGGACTGCGCGCCAGCGCTTGATCTCGGCCTTCGGGAAGCCCGCCATCAGCGACGCGTGGTACGCGGCGACGAACGCCTTCACGAGATCGAACACCGAATGCCACAGGCGCGATTCCACCGCCGAGCTCTTCTGGTAGTTCGTCACGTACTGGTGGGTGAGCTGCGCGATGATGGGCTCGAGGCGCGCATCGATCTTGAGCAGCGCCTCGACCTGCGGCGGCCCGACCTCCTTGCGCGCCCCGGGGAAGCGGGCGACGAGCTCGAGCGCCTCCTTCTGGATCGCGATGGCGTCGCCCGTCGGAAGCTGTGCGATCCAGCGGTCCGCGTAGGCCGGGTTGCGCAGCGGGTCGGCCAGCGACTTGACCCAGGTGAGCGCGGTCTCGATCATCGCTCCGCCGGGAGGACGAGCGGCGTTCTGGAACGCGCGGGGATCATTGGCCCGCAACGGTCATCCTGCCGATCAGGATCGAGCCGACGTGGCGAGAGCCGCGCGTGTCGACGTCGCGTCCGATCGCCACGATGTCGCGGAACATCTGCTTCAGATTGCCGGCGATGGTGATCTCCTCCACCGGGTAGGCGATCGTGCCGCCCTCGACCCAGAAGCCCGCGGCGCCGCGCGAATAGTCGCCGGTCACGGCGTTCACGCCCTGGCCGAGCAGTTCGGTGATGAAAAGCCCGCGCCCCATCCGCCGGAGCAGCGCGTCGAGATCGTCGGTCCCGGGCGCGACGATGAGGTTGTGCGCGCCGCCGGCGTTGCCCGTCGTGGCCATGCCGAGCTTGCGCGCCGAGTAGCTGCCGAGGAAGTAGCCTTGCACCACGCCCGCGGCGACGACATCGCGCGCGGCCGTGGCGACGCCCTCGTTGTCGAATGGCGCGCTGCCGCGTGCGCGGGCCAGATGCGGCTCCTCGCGGAGGTTGACGCTCGGCGCGAACACCTGCTGGCCGATCGAATCGAGCAGGAACGACGATTTGCGATAGAGACTGCCCCCCGATACGGCGGCAACGAAGCTCCCGACCAGGTCGCCCGCCTCGGGCGCCTCGAAGATCACCGGGCATTCGAGCGTGGCGAGTCGGCGCGCGCCGAGACGCCGCGCGGTGCGCATGCCCGCGATCCGCCCCACTTCCTCCGCCGGCACCAGGTCCTCCGGCGCGCGCGCGGCCGTGTACCAGTAGTCGCGTTGCATCGAGCCGCCGTCCTCGCCGATGACCGCGCAATCTATGTGATGGCGCGAGCTGCGGTAGCCGCCGCAAAAGCCGTGGGTGTTGGCGTACACGAACTCCGATTCGCCGCGCGCGACGGTGGCACCCTCGCTGTTGACGATGCGGCGGTCGGTTCGAAGCGCCGCCGCCTCGGCGGCGCGTCCCAGTTCGATCGCGCGCTCGACGGGCAGATCCCAGGGGTGGTAGAGGTCCAGATCGGGAACGTCGTGCGCGAGGCGGTCGCGATCGGCGAGGCCGGCGAACGGGTCCTCCGCGGTGAAGCGGGCGATGGCAGCGGCCTTCTCGACCGTCGCGCGGATCGAATCGTCGGCGAAGTCCGCGGTGCTGGCGTGGCCGCGCCGCTGGCCGATGTAGACGGTGACCGACACGCCCTTGTCGCGGTTGTACGTGACGGTCTCGACGTCGCCCTTGCGCACCGTGACGCTCTGGCCGACAGCCTGCGACACTTCCGTCTCGGCGGCAGTGGCGCCGGCTCTCGCGGCCGCCGCGAGAACGGTCTCCGCAAGACGGCCGAGCCGCTCCGTGGAGACGGGAAAATGTCCGTCCTCGTGCTTCCCCTTACCCGGTGGCGCGATCGGCGCCGAACCGGCAACACTTAATGACACGGTCATCGTCGTGGTCTGCGTGCGGCTTTCGCTGCGGTGGACGGCCTGCCCGCCTCTGATGCATCGTGAGCGGGTTCGCTCGGCTATGATAGCAAAGCAGTCGGCGCGCACGCCCTTTTTCCTCCCTTTTCAACCGTCTGGCATGAAACCCCGCGCAACACCCGCTCCCGCGCCGCCCGACGGCGCTGCCGCGCCGTCCAAGTCGGCGCGAAAGCGCGAGATGCACGATCTGCAGGCGCTGGGAGCGGCGCTGGTCGCGCTCGAGCCGGCGCGCCTCGCTGCGCTGGGCCTGCCGGAGCGCCTGGCCGATGCGATCGCCCAGGCGCGCACCATCACCGCGCACGAGGGTCGGCGCCGCCAGATGCAATACGTCGGACGGCTGATGCGCGACGTCGACCCGGCGCCGCTCCGCGCCGCGCTCGCCGGCTGGTACCAGGGCCCGGCGGCGGAGCGCGCGCGCTTCGCCGCGCTCGAACGGTGGCGGGAGCGGTTGCTGGCGGATGCGCAGGGACTCGCCGATTTCGTGGCGGCACACCCGGCGGCCGACGCGGCGGCGCTGGCCGAACTGGTCGCACAGGCGCGCAGCGAGCGATTGCAGGGCGGTCCGCCGCACAAGTACCGCGCGCTTTTCCGCGCGCTCGATCGCGTCGTCGACGCCCCGTGAAATCCACCGGACCCGCCATGGAAACCCTCAAGATCGGCCTCGTCTCAGTGTCCGACCGCGCCTCGGCGGGCGTCTACGAGGACAAGGGACTGCCCGGCCTCCAGGAATGGTTCGGCGCGGCGCTCAAGTCCGCGTGGACCATGGAAACGCGACTCATCCCCGACGAGCAACCGGTGATCGAGCGCGCGCTCGTCGAGCTCGTCGACATCGCCGGCTGTCACCTCGTCCTGACCACCGGCGGTACCGGGCCGGCGCCGCGCGACGTGACGCCCGAGGCGACGCTTGCGGTGGCGCACAAGGTCATGCCCGGCTTCGGCGAGCAGATGCGGCAGGTGAGCCTCAGGTACGTGCCGACCGCGATCCTGTCGCGGCAAGTCGCGGTGGTCCGCGGACATGCGCTGATCGTCAACCTGCCGGGCCAGCCGAAGGCGATCAAGGAGACGCTCGACGGCGTGTTCCCGGCGATCCCCTATTGCATCGACCTGATCGGCGGACCGTACATCGAGACGCACGACGAGGTCTGCAAGGCGTTCCGGCCCAAGAGCGCGATCCGACCGGCATCGTGACACGATGGACACGCCGTTTCCCAACCAGCCGCCGCCGTACGAGGGACGCAATCTCTACCTGACCGACGCCGCGCTGCAGGACGCGGTCGATCGCGAGGGCGGCGCATGGGCGACGGCGGCGCTCGCGCAGTGGGGCGCGACGCTCGGTGCGCCGGAGGCCTACGCGCTGGCGGACGCCGCGAACCGCCATCCGCCGGAGCTGCGCACGCTCGACCGCCGCGGCGAGCGCGTCGACGCCGTGCTCTTCCATCCCGCGTGGGACACGCTGATGCGCCTCGCCACGGCGCAGGGCGAGCATTGCGCGCCGTGGTCGGCGCCGCGAGCCGGCGCGCAGGTCGCGCGGGCGGCGATGTACTTTCTCCACGCGCAGGTGGAGAACGGCACGCAGTGCCCGCTGACCATGACCTACGCCAGCGCGCCCGTGCTCGCGCGGCACCGCGCCGCGCTTCCCGACGGGGCGACGTGGCTCGAGCGTGTGCTCGCCCGCGACTACGATCCCCGGCCGCTGCCGGTCGCGGCCAAGACCGCGGCGCTGATCGGGATGGGCATGACGGAGCGGCAGGGCGGCTCCGACGTCCGCGCCAACGTGACGCGCGCGACGCCGCACGCCGACGGGTCGTGGCGGATCACCGGTCACAAGTGGTTCTTCTCGGCGCCGCAATGCGACGCGCATCTCGTGCTGGCGCAGGCCGATGCCGGTGTCTCGTGCTTCCTGCTGCCCCGCGTCCTGCCCGATGGCGCGCGCAACGCCGTACGCATCAACCGGCTGAAGGACAAGCTCGGCAACCGCTCGAACGCCTCGGCCGAGGTCGAGTTCGACGGCGCCACCGCCTACCCGCTCGGCACGCCGGGGCGCGGCATCCCGACGATCCTCGAAATGGTCCAGTACACGCGCCTCGATTGCGTGATCGGCAGCGGCGGCATCATGCGCGCCGCACTGGCGTGGGCGCTGCATCACGCGGCACATCGCATCGCGTTCGGGCGCGCGCTTGCCGAACAGCCTTTGATGACGGCGGTGCTGGCCGACCTCGCGCTGGAAGTCGAAGGAGCGACGGCGCTGGCGCTGCGCCTCGCGCGCGCGTTCGACGCACCGGACGATTCGCCCGAACGCGCGCTGGCGCGCATCGCCACGCCGGCCGCCAAGTACTGGGTGTGCAAGCGCGCGCCGATGGTCGCGCTCGAGGCGATGGAGGTGCTCGGCGGCAACGGCTACGTCGAGGAAACGCCGCTGCCGCGCCTCTATCGCGAAGCGCCCGTCAACTCGATCTGGGAAGGCTCGGGGAACGTCATCTGCCTCGACGTGCTGCGCGCGATCGAGCGCGAGCCTGCCGCCGTCGACGCGCTGGTCGCCGAGCTCGCGCTCGCGCGTGGCGGCAATGCCGCGCTCGATCGCCATCTCGATGCGCTGAGCCACACGCTCGCGGCGCCCGCGCGCGATGCCGCCGACGCGCGCGGCGTCGCGCAGGCGATCGCGCTCGGCCTCGCGGCAGCCACGCTGGTGCGCTGCGCGCCGGCGCCCGTCGCCGACGCGTTCTGCACCTCGCGCCTCGGCGCCAATGCCTTCTCGGGTGCGGCGTTCGGCACGCTGCCGCACGGATGCGACCTCGAAGGCATCCTGGCGCGGGCCTGGTGCGAGTGAGGTTCCGCACCGGCGCGCTCACGGGCCAGCGCCTCCGCACCGGCGCGGCGCGAGTAACGCTTCGCAGCGGCGCGCGCGGCAAGGCCGACGATCAGCCGACGACGTCGACCAGCCCGATCTCGACGCGGCGGTTGCGCTTTCCCTCGCTGCGGATCTTCAGCACGCGGATGGCGCCGATCTCGCCGATGTTGCGCACATGCGTGCCGCCGCACGGCTGCAGGTCGATGCCGGGAATGCGCAGCAGGCGCACGCGCCCGGCGCCGCGCGGCGGCTTGACGCTCATCGTCTTGACGAGTTCGGGCCGCGCATCGAGCTCCTCGTCGGTGATCCACACGGTCTGCGTCTCCACCCCGCGCGCGAGCAGCGCGTTCGTCTCGCGCTCGATCCTCGCCGCGTCGAGGAGGCTCATGTCGATGTCGAAGTCGAGCCGCGCCTTGTCGGGGGCGATGTTGCCGCCGGTCACCGGCGCGACCACGACGCACGACATCACGTGCAGCGCCGTGTGCAGGCGCATCAGCGCGTAGCGCCGCGGCCAGTCGAGCTCGAGCGTCACGGTTTCACCGATCTGCGGCAGCGCGGCATCCGCGGCCGGCACGTGCAACACGCTGTCGGGCGCCTCTCCTTTGCGCGTGTCGGCGATCGCGATGCGCGCGCCGTCGCCGCGCAAAAGCGCGCCCGCGTCGCCCTGCTGCCCGCCGCCCTGCGGATAGAAGACCGTCGCGTCGAGCTCGATCCCGCGCGCGGAGACGGCGACGACGCGCGCAGTCGCGGCGGTCCGATAGGCGTCGTCGCGGAAGAGGAGCGTCGTCACGGATCCACCGGGTCCTGGTGCCTCACCGCCTTGTGGAGTACCTCGCCGGCGGTGCGGCGCCGCGGCGGGACAAGCATAGACGGGCCGCGCCGTCGAGGGCAATGGCGGCGGCCCGCGGCCTCGCAGCTTCGCCTCGCCAAAAACAGCGCGGTGCCGCGCCTATTCCTGGCGTTCGGCACGCGCGGCCGGGTCCTGGCGGTAGAACGCCGCGAACAGCCGGTAGACGTCCGGATATTCGTCGCGGAGAAGCCGCGGTCCGGCGAAGAAGACTTCGGACAGCACCGCGAAGAACTCGCCAGGATCCTCCGCGGCGTAAGGATCGATCGCCGTGTCCTCGCCACGTTCGACCCGCGCGTGGAAATCGGCGAATGCCGACGACAGCACCGCGCGCCACTCGCCTGCGTCCTGCGATGGCGGCAGCGGCGGGCAGCCGTTCGCATCGCCGTCGCGCATGTCGATCTTGTGGGCGAACTCGTGGATGACGAGGTTCATGCCGGCTTCTTCCCAGTCGGCGGAAGCCTCGACGTCGCGCCACGACAGGAGCACCGGGCCGCCCGGCATCGCCTCGCCCGCCAGGGGATCGTGGTAGCGGTGGACCACACCCGCCTCGTCCTCCCACTCACGCACCGGCGTGAACTCGTCGGGAAACACGACCACGCCCGAGAAGTCGTCGTACAGAGCGAGATCGAGGTTGAGCACGAGCACGCAGGCCTGCAGCGCAATGATCGTCCGCTGCAGCGGCGTCACGTCGTGGCCGTGCGTTCCAGCGATGCTCTTCGTCGCCAGGAACAGCACGGTGAGGTTGCGCAGCCGGGCCAGCTCGTCTTCCGCGTAGGCGGCGAGGAACGGCAGCGCGGCCACCGCGTCGTTCCACAGCGCGTCCGGCAGCGCCGCCGAGCGCAGCACGCGCCGCGCGCGCCACTTGCGGATCGTCGCCAGCATCGCGCCGGACGCCGCTACTTCTCGGGCGCGTCGCCGGCGTCGAACGCGCCCTCGGTGCCGAGCAGCCGCACGGCGTCGGATTCGGGCAGCGCGTCGACCGTCCGCAGCTGGCGCTCGAGCGCGCGCCGCCGCACGCCGGCCTTCTCGAGCTCCTCGCTGGCCTTGTCGAGGCGGTCCTTGGTCTTCGTGAGCACGTCGCCGAACTTGCGCGAACTCGGTCTTGACGGCGCCGAGCACGCGCCACACCTCGCTCGAACGCTTCTCGATCGCCAGCGTGCGGAATCCCATCTGCAGGCTGTTGAGCAGCGCCGCACAGGGTCGTCGGCCCGGCAGAGCATCACCCGGAATTCGCGCTGCAGCGCGTCGGCGAAGCCCGGCCGCGCGAGCATCTCGGCGTAGAGACCCTCGGTCGGCAGGAAGAGGATGGCGAAGTCGGTGGTGTGCGGCGGCTCGATGTACTTGTCGCGGATCGCTCGCGCCTCGCTGGCGCAGGAAGTCGGCGAGCGCCTGGCGCGCGGCGTCCGCGGCGGCGGCGTCGGCGCGCTCGAGCGCGTCCTGCAGCCGCTGGTAGTCCTCCAGCGGGAACTTGGCGTCGATCGGCAGCCAGCACGGTGCGCCGTCGTCGTCGCGGCCGGGGAGGCGGATCGCGAACTCGACGCGCTCGTTGCTGCCGCGGACGCGTCTCGACGTTGTGCTCGTACTGCTGCGGCGTCAGCACCTCGCCGAGCAGCGCGGCGAGCTGCACCTCGCCCCAGCCGCCGCGCGTCTTCACGTTGGTCAGCACGCGCTTCAGGTCGCCGACGCCCGCCGCGAGCGTCTGCATCTCGCCCAGGCCCTGGTGCACCTGCTCCAGTCGATCGCGACACATGCTTGAACGACTCGCCGAGCCGCTGCTCGAGCGTCGCCTGCAGCTTCTCGTCGACGGTCGCACGCATCTCTCGAGCTTCTTCGCGTTCTCGCCGCGCAGCGCCTCGAGCTTGCCTTCGACGGTCTGCGTCAGCTCGGACAGCCGGTCGCCGAACTGCCGCAGCTGCTCGCGCTGGGCCGTGTTGGCGTCGGCGAGCGAGCGCTGCGTGCCTTCCGGAACTGCGCGAGCGCGCTCGCCGACTTCGCGGCGCGGCGCGAGCGCCGCGTCGCCTGCTCCTTGCGCGCGATGGCGAGATCGCCGCGCATGTCCCGTTCGTGGCCGGCCGACGCCTGCGCGGCAACGCGTCGATGCGCGCGCGAGCTCGGCCGCCTCGCGCGCCGCGAGCTCGCGCGCCCCGCGCGAGTGCTCCGACCCGCAGCAGCGTGACGATCGCGACGACGAGCGTCGCGAGGAGCGCCAGCACTCCGGCGCGCGAGCCACGCCTCATTGGTCATCGAACGAGTTTAGCAGGCGCGCCTGCGGCTCGGTCAGCGCCAGCGTCGCGAAGGAAGCCAGCCAGTGCGCGCCGGCGAAGTGCGGCGAGGCGACACCCGCCATGCCCGCGGCGAGGTGCGCATCGGCCGCCGCGGTGGCCCGCGCGCGGCGCGGATCATCGGCCGTCAAAGCGGCGGCGATGCCGCGCCAGTGCCACGCCCGCGACAGGTTGAGTCCATCGAGATGGACGATCTGCGGATCGCTGCGCTCGCCCACCGCGACCGGCGTGAACAAGGTGCCGGGCTCGCTTCGCGCAAGATCCGGGAGGAAGGCGTCGAGCCACGCCGGGAATTCGGCCGGGTCCAGCACGCGCCGCATCAGGTCCGCCTCGGCGAGGACAGGCGAAAGGAAGTCCGTGCCCGACGGCTCCCACGCTGCGGGCGCCCCGCGGTCGGCCATGAACCAGCGGCGGGCGCAGTCCCGGCCGGCTGCGGCCAGCGCAGGGGTGCCGCAGGCCACCGCGTAGTCGATGGCGAAAGCGAGGCCGAAGGCGCTGTTCGCGTGCAGGCCGTGGCGAACGGGATAGCCGGCGCGCGGCAGGAAGGCGAGGTAGCGCTGGACGAGCACATCGGCCAGCGGTGCGATCGCGGCGCGCCAGCGGCGTGCCAGCGGATCGCTCGACACCCCGAGCTCGCGCGCGAGCTCGAGCAGCCACGCCCAGCCGTACGTGCGCTCGAACGCAGCGGCCTCGGGCCGGGCGAAATAGGCGCGCTCGCGCAAGAGCGACGCGGCGTCGAAGTGGCGCTCCAGCACCGCGTCGATCGCGCGCCGTTCTGGCGCGCCCGGATGCAGCCGGCGCACGCGCACCAGCAGCCAGTGCATGTGCACGGACGAGTGCCAGTCGTAGCTGCCATAGAACGACGGATGCCAGTCGCGCGGCGCGCGAAGGTCGGCGTCGCCGGTCAGCACGTGCTGTGGGTTGTTCGGATAGGCGCGCTCGACGTTGTCGAGCGCGATGCGCGCGAATCGTGCCGCGGTGGCGGTGTCGAAAGTGAGCATGGGCGGGAAAGGTCCGCGGCGCCGCAGCCGGGCGGCGGTTTTCGCCGTATCCTACTGCGACGGGAGAGCCACGACAGCATGGATGTCTTCGTCACCGGAGGAAGCGGCTACGTCGGCCGGGCGCTGGTGCCCGCGCTGGCGGCACGCGGCCATCGCGTGGTCGCGCTGCTGCGCGCCGAATCGGTGGCCCGCGCGCCCGCGGGTGCCACGACCGTCATCGGCGACGCGCTCGACGCGGCGAGCTTCGAGCGCGACATCCCCCGCGGCGCGACGCTCGTGCATCTGGTCGGCACGCCCCGTCCCTCGCCGGCGAAGGCGGCGCAGTTCGAACGCGTCGATCTTGCGTCGATACGCGCGAGCGTGGCGGCGGCGGGACGCGCGGCAGTGTCGCACCTCGTCTACGTGAGCGTCGCCCAGCCCGCGCCTGTCATGCAGGCCTACGTCGCTGCGCGCGCCGCCGGCGAGCACGCCATCCGCGATGCGGGCGTTGCGGCCACCGTCGTACGGCCGTGGTACGTGCTCGGCCCCGGCCACTGGTGGCCGCTGGTGCTGGCGCCGCTCTACCAGGTGGCCGAATGGCTGCCGGGCACCCGCCCGACGGCGCGCCGGCTCGGTCTTGTCACGCTGGCGCAGATGGTGCGCTCACTCACCGACGCGGTCGAGCATCCGCCGGCCGCGCGCGACTTCCGCGTCGTCGAGGTCCCGGACATCCGCGCGGCAGCGTCCGCGGCGTAACGTCAGTCGACCGCCGCGCGCGCCTCGTCGGCGCCGGCGCTCTCGCGCGCCGCGCGCTTGCGCTCGTGTTCCTTCAGGTGCCGCTTGCGGATGCGGATCGACTTCGGCGTCACTTCGGCGAGCTCGTCGTCGGCGATGAACTCGACCGCGTACTCGAGCGTCAGCGCGATCGGCGGCGTCAGCGCGATCGCCTCGTCCTTGCCCGACGCGCGGACGTTGGTGAGCTGCTTGCCCTTGATCGGATTGACGACGAGATCGTTGTCGCGGCTGTGGATGCCGATCACCATGCCCTCGTAGAGCTTGTCGCCGGGCGAGACGAACATGCGGCCGCGCTCCTGCAGCTTCCACAGCGCGTAGGCGACGGCGTCGCCGTGCTCCTGCGAGACCAGCACGCCGTTGCGGCGTTCCGGAATGTCGCCCTTCACCGGCGCGTAGCCGTCGAACACGTGGCTCATGAGCCCGGTGCCGCGCGTCAGGTTCATGAATTCGCCCTGGAAGCCGATCAGTCCGCGCGCGGGAATCCGGTAGTCGAGGCGCGCGCGGCCGCGGCTGTCGGACGCCATGTTGGTGAGATCGCCGCGGCGCATGCCGAGCGCCTCCATCACCGCGCCCTGGTGCTGCTCCTCGACGTCGACCGACAGCGCTTCGTAGGGCTCGCACGTCACGCCGTCGATCTCGCGCATCACCACGCGCGGGCGCGACACCGCGAGCTCGTAGCCTTCGCGGCGCATGTTCTCGATCAGGATCGTGAGGTGCAGCTCGCCGCGGCCCGACACGAGGAAGACGTCGGTGTCCGCCGTCTCCTCGACGCGCAGCGCCACGTTGGTCAGCAACTCCTTCTTCAGGCGGTCGCGCAGGTTGCGCGACGTCACGTACTTGCCTTCGCGGCCCGCGAGCGGCGAAGTGTTCACCTGGAAGTACATCGCCAGCGTCGGCTCGTCGACCGTGATCGGCGGCAGCGCCTCCGGCGCCTCGATCGAGGCCAGCGTGGTGCCGATCGCAAGGTCCTCGACGCCGGTGACCAGGACGATGTCGCCCGCCGCGGCATCCTGCACCGCGGTGCGCTCGAGGCCGGTGAACGTGAACACCTGTCCGATCCTGGCGCGCGGCGGCACGCCCTGCGGATCGGGTCGCCCGTGCAGCACCGCCACCTCCTGGCCCGCGGCGATGCGGCCGCGGCGGACGCGGCCGATGCCGAGGCGGCCGACATAGCTCGAGTAATCGAGCGCGCTGATCTGCAGCTGCAGCGGGCCGTCCACGTCGGCGTCCGGCGGCGGCACATGATCGAGGATGGTCTCGAACAGCGGCTGCATCGAGCCGCCGGCGGGCGTCGTCGCGGCTTTCGCGATCTCCGGGTCGAGCGTCGCCCAGCCGTTGAGCGCCGAGGCGTAGACGACCGGAAAGTCGAGCTGGTCGTCGCTCGCGCCCAGGCGGTCGAACAGCTCGAACGTCTCGTTGACGACCCACTCGGGCCGCGCGCCCGGGCGGTCGACCTTGTTGACGACGACGATCGGTTTGAGGCCCTCCCGCAGCGCCTTCAGCGTGACGAAGCGCGTCTGCGGCATCGGCCCCTCGACCGCGTCGACCAGCAGCAACACGCCGTCGACCATGCCGAGCACGCGCTCGACCTCGCCGCCGAAGTCGGCATGGCCCGGCGTGTCGACGATGTTGATGCGCACGTCCTGGCCGCCGCGCTGATAGCGGATCGAGCAGTTCTTGGCCAGGATGGTGATGCCGCGCTCGCGCTCGATGTCGTTGCTGTCCATCATCCGCTCGCTGATCTGCGAGTCGCGCGCGAACGTGCCCGCCTGCACCAGCAGCTTGTCGACGAGCGTCGTCTTGCCGTGGTCGACGTGCGCGATGATCGCGATGTTGCGCAGGTCCTGGCGGGTGGCGGTCATGGTCGGAAAATGCGGGGCGGCGGCCTTGCGTCGCAGCAAAAAGGCGCGATTATAGCCGCCCGGGGGCGGTACCGGCCACAAAAATTTTGAATAATCCGCAACTTAGGGTATAATAGCGTGCCATCGGGCGGCCGTTCCGGTCACCGCCCTCGAAGCGCGCAGTTGCGCCGACCCTGCGGGGTCTGTGCTCTCGCGATCCCGACCATGCAATCGTCCGCAGCCTGGACCGGAAACCGCCGAAAGCGGTAGGCCGCGCCAGGAGCCACCTTTGAACGCAACGAGCTTTGCCGAGCTCGGCCTGCGGCCCGAATTGCTGCGGGCCGTCGCCGAATCGGGATACACGATCCCCACCCCCATCCAGCAGCAGGCCATTCCGGTCGTCCTCGCCGGGCGAGACGTCATGGGCGGCGCCCAGACCGGCACCGGCAAGACCGCCGGGTTCGCGCTGCCGATCCTGCAAAAGCTGCTGCCGCAGGCGAACACCAGCCCGTCGCCCGCGCGCCATCCGGTGCGCGCGCTCATCCTCGCGCCGACGCGCGAGCTCGCCATCCAGGTCGAGGAAGCGGTCAAGGAGTACGGCAAGCATACCGGCCTGCGCTCGACCTGCGTGTTCGGCGGCGTCGACATCAAGGCGCAACTCGCCATCGTCCGCGCGGGCGTCGAGATCCTCGTCGCCACGCCGGGACGGCTGCTGGACCACGTCGAGCAGAAGAGCGTCAACCTCGGCCAGGTGGAGGTGTTCGTCCTCGACGAAGCCGATCGCATGCTCGACATGGGCTTCATCCCGGACATCAAGCGGATCATGTCGCTGCTCCCGCCCCGGGCGAAGCGCCAGAACCTGCTGTTCTCCGCCACGTTCTCCAACGAGATCAAGAAGCTCGCCGACGAGCTGCTGAACGCGCCGCAGCTGATCGAGGTCGCGCGTCGCAACACCGCGGCGGAAACCGTCACCCAGACCGTCCACAAGGTGCCGCAGGACGCGAAGCGTGCGCTGCTCGCCCATATCGTCCGCCAGCGCAACGTCTGGCAGGTGCTCTGTTTCGTGCGCACCAAGCACGGCGCTTCGCGCCTCGCGCGCCAGCTCGAGAAGGATGGTCTCGCGACCTCCGCGATCCACGGCGACAAGACCCAGCTGGCGCGGCTGGAGGCGCTCACCGCGTTCAAGGAAGGCAAGCTGCAGGTGCTGGTCGCGACCGACGTCGCGGCGCGCGGTCTCGACATCGACGACCTGCCGCTGGTCGTCAACTACGAGCTGCCGCACGTTCCCGAAGACTACATCCACCGCATCGGCCGCACCGGCCGTGCCGGCGCCAGCGGCGAGGCGATGTCGTTCGTCGCGCCGGAAGAGGACAAGTACCTGGCCGAGATCGAGAAGCTGCTGAAGAAGAAGATCGAGGTCGCCAGCGCCGACGGCTTCGACCCGGCGAGCGTGCGCCGCGAGCGTCCCGCCCATGCGGAGCGCGCTGCGCGGCCTTCGCGCCGCGCAGCGTCGCCACGCGAGGGCCGCGACGAGCCGCGCGCGCCGCGTGCGCCGGCGGCGGCACGGCCATCGACCGCGGACGAGCGGCGCGCCGAGCGCGAGGCCGCGTACGCGCGCAATCCGGACCAGCCGCCGGTGCCGCGCGCCAGAACCGGGCCGGAGACGCCGTCGCCGCTCACACCGCGGCCCGGCGCCGCCGCCCACGGCTATCGCGGCAGCGGGCCCACGCCGGCGCTGCTGATGAAGCGTCCGGTCCGGGAGCCGGAGAAAGTCTGACGCGCTGACACGCCGCGGCAGCGCGTCCACAAGGTCCGGCGGTGCCTCAGCGATTCGCCACGTCCGCGCCGCCGCCGGCGTCCGGGTCCATCCTGGAGCTCGACGGCCTTACCGTCGAATTCGCCAGCACCGAGCGCGTCGTCACGGCGGTGCGCGATCTGTCGCTTTCGATCGACCGCGGCGAGACGGTCGCCGTCGTCGGCGAATCGGGGTCCGGCAAGTCCGTCACCGCGCTGTCGATCATGCGCCTCGTCGAGCACGGCGGCGGACGGATCGTGAGCGGCCGCATCGGCTTCGCGCGACCGGGCGGCGAGCGCATCGACCTTGCGCAGGCGCCCGCAAAAACGCTGCGCGACATCCGCGGGGCGGAGATCGCGATGATCTTCCAGGAGCCGATGACCTCGCTCAACCCCGTGTTCAGCGTGGGCGAGCAGATCGCCGAGTCGATCCGCCTCCACCAGGGCAAGGACGATCGCAGCGCGCGCGCCGAGGCGCTGGCGATGCTGGAGCAGGTGCGCATCCCGGAAGCGCGCCACGTCCTCGCGCGCTACCCGCACCAGCTTTCCGGCGGCATGCGGCAGCGGGTGATGATCGCGATGGCGCTGTCGTGCCGTCCCTCCCTGCTGATCGCCGACGAGCCGACGACCGCGCTCGACGTCACGATCCAGGCGCAGATCCTCACGCTGATCCGCCTGCTGCAGGACGAGATGCGCATGGCCGTGATGTTCATCACGCACGACATGGGCGTGGTGGCGGAGATCGCCGACCGCGTCGTCGTGATGTATGGCGGCGAGAAGGTCGAGGAAGGCACCGCGAAGCGCGTGTTCGGGGCGCCGCAGGCGAGCTACACCAGGGCGCTGCTGGCGGCGGTGCCGAAGCTCGGCTCGATGCGCGACCTCGACGTACCGCGCAAGTTTCCGCTGGTGCTCGCGGGCGCGTCCCCCGGGGAGCCCGGCGACGCGACCGACGGCGTGGGGGCGCCGCGCCCCGATCCGCGTGCGCCGCCGCTGCTCAGCGTGCGCGGGCTGAAGACGCGCTTCGACGTGCGCAGCGGCTTCTTCGGCCGGGTCGAGCGGCGCGTGCACGCCGTCGAGAACGTGAGCTTCGATCTCGCCGCCGGGGAGACGCTGGCGCTCGTCGGCGAATCCGGCTGCGGCAAGTCGACGACCGGCCGCTCGCTGCTGCGACTGGTCGCCATCGACGGCGGCAGCATGGAGTTCGACGGCCGCGACATCGCGACCCTTCCGGCGGGGCAGCTCCGTGCGCTGCGTCGCGATATCCAGATGATCTTCCAGGATCCGTTCGCCTCGCTCGATCCGCGCCTCACCGTCGGCTTCTCGATCGCCGAACCGCTGTACGTTCACGGCGTCGCGCGCGGGCGCGAGGCCGAGGATCGCGTCGCCTGGCTGTTGCGCCACGTCGGTCTTTCGCCCGACCACGCCCGGCGCTATCCGCACGAGTTCTCGGGCGGGCAGCGGCAGCGCATCGCCGTCGCCCGCGCGCTCGCGCTCAACCCCCGCATCATCGTCGCCGACGAGGCGGTGTCGGCGCTCGACGTGTCGATCCAGGCGCAGATCGTCAACCTGCTGATCGACCTGCAGAAGGAGTTCGGCCTGTCGTTCTTGTTCATCTCGCACGACATGGCCGTCGTCGAGCGGGTGAGCCATCGCGTCGCCGTGATGTATCTCGGGCAGATCGTCGAGATCGGTCCGCGGCGTGCGGTGTTCGGCGATCCGCGCCACCCGTATACGCGCAAGCTGATGGCCGCGGTGCCAGTCGCCGATCCGTCCCGGCGCCGCGGCCAAAGGGAGCTATCATCGGAGGAGATTCCCAGCCCGATTCGGCCCGTGGGCGACGAGCCGGTCGTCGCGCCGCTCGCGGAGGTCGGTCCGGGGCATTTCGTCGCGACGCATCGCGTCGGCGGCGCATATTGAATATCGCGTTCCCACGTCACTCGACATGAGGTGCCTGCCATGAAGCCGCTGTTCCGTACGACCCTGGCCGCCGCGGCCGCGATGGCGCTCTGCGCCGCGCCCGCGTTCGCCGCGAAGGACGTCGTGTTCGCCGTCGCGTCGACGTTCACCACCACCGACCCCTACGACGCCAACGACACGCTGTCGCAGGCGATGGCGAAGTCGTTCTACGAGGGCCTGTTCGGCTTCGACAAGGACATGAAGATGGTGCCGGTGCTGGCGGAAGGCTACGAGGCCAGCAAGGACGGGCTGGTCTACACGATCCGGCTGAAGAAGGGGATCAAGTTCCACGACGGGACCGACTTCAAGGCCGACGCCGTCAAGGTGAACCTCGACCGCGTGACCAATCCCGACAATCACCTGAAGCGCTACGGCCTCTACAACAACAACATCGCCAAGGTCGAGGTCGTCGACGACTACACGGCGCGGATCACGCTCAAGACGCCGTTCTCGCCCTTCATCGCGCAGCTCGCCCACCCGTCGACGGTGATGATCAGCCCGGCGGCGCTCAAGCAATGGGGCAACAAGGACATCGCGTTCCACCCGGTGGGCACCGGGCCGTTCAAGTTCGTCGAATGGAAATCGACCGACTACCTGAAGGTGGCGAAGTTCGACGGCTACTGGCGCAAGGGCTATCCCAAGGTCGACACGATCACCTGGAAGCCCGTCGTCGACAATAATTCGCGCGCGGCGCTGATGCAGACCGGCGAGGCGCACTTCACGTTCCCGGTGCCGTACGAGGTGGCCGAGGTGCTGAAGCAGAAGGCCGATCTCGAGGTGGTGGCAGCGCCGTCGATCGTCCTGCGCTACCTGTCGATGAACACCCAGCAGAAGCCGTTCGACAACCTCAAGGTCCGCCAGGCGATCGCCTACGCCATCAACAAGGAGGCGCTCGCCAAGGTCGCGTTCAACGGCTACGCGTTTCCGGCGCCCGGCGTCGCGCCGCAGGGTGTCGAATACGCGGTGAAGCTCGGTCCGTGGCCGTACGACGTCGCGAAGGCCAAGCAGCTGCTCACCGAGGCCGGCTATCCGAACGGCTTCGAGACCGAGCTGTGGTCGGCGTACAACCACACGACGGCGCAGAAGGTCACGCAGTTCATCCAGCAGCAGCTGCAGCAGATCGGCATCCGGACCAAGATCACGCTGCTGGAATCGGGACAGCGGGTGGAGAAGGTCGAAAGCTGGCAGGACCCGGCGACCGCGCCGGTGCGGCTCTATTACGTCGGCTGGTCGACGTCGACCGGCGAGGCCGACTGGGCGCTTCGCCCGCTGCTGTACGGCGAGTCGTGGCCGCCGCGCCTGTTCAACACGGCGTATTACAAGAACCCGAAGTTCGACGCCGACATCAAGAACGCGCAGCTCACCACGGACAGCGCCGAGAAGGCGAAGCTGTACAAGGACGCGCAGGAAACCGCGTGGAACGACGCCCCCTGGGCGCCGCTCGTCGTCGAGCGGCTGCTGTCGGCGCACAACAAGAAGCTCTCCGGCGTGTACGTGATTCCGGACGCGTCGTTCAACTTCACCGAAATCGACCTGAAGTAGCGCTGGAGCGCGGCGCACCGCTCGTCCACCCGTCCCCTCGTCCGCTCGGCGCGCGGCCGGCGGGACGGATCGAGGGGTCGCGTCCGCCACGATGCTCCAATACATCGTCAAGCGCCTGCTGGGGCTGATCCCGACGCTGCTGATCGTCGGATTGCTCGTCTTCGGGTTCGTGCACCTGCTGCCCGGCGACCCGGCGCGCCTCGCGGCGGGGCCGGAAGCGAACCAGGCCACGGTCGAGCTGGTTCGCAAGGACCTCGGACTCGACCGCCCGCTGCCCGAGCAGTTCCTGCGCTTCCTGAACGGTGTCGCCCACTGGGACTTCGGCACGTCGCTTCGCACCAAGCGGCAGGTCGCCACCGAGATCGCCGACCGCTTCATGCCGACGTTCTGGCTCACCGTCTGGAGCATGGCGTGGTCGGTCGCGATCGGCATGGCGATCGGCGTCGCATCGGCCGTGTGGCGCAACCGCTGGCCGGATCGCCTCGGCATGACGCTGGCCGTCTCCGGCATCTCGTTCCCCGCGTTCGCGCTCGGCATGGTGCTGATGCAGGTGTTCTCGGTCAAGCTCGGCTGGCTGCCCACGGTCGGTGCCGACAGCTGGCGTCACTACATCCTGCCGTCGCTGACGCTCGGCGCCGCGGTCGCCGCGATCATGGCGCGGTTCACCCGCTCGTCGTTCGTCGACATCCTCGGCGACGACTACATCCGCACGGCGCGCGCGAAGGGACTCGCGGAGCCGCGCGTGGTGTTCAAGCACGGCATGCGCAACGCGCTGATCCCCGTCGTCACGATGATGGGGCTGCAGTTCGGCTTCCTGCTCGGCGGCTCGATCGTCGTCGAGAAGGTGTTCAACTGGCCGGGACTCGGCCGGCTGCTCGTGGATGCCGTCGACCAGCGCGACTACCCGGTCATCCAGGCCCTCGTGCTGCTGTTCTCGCTCGAGTTCATCCTGATCAACCTGATCGTCGACGTGCTCTACGGCGTCATCAATCCGGTCATCCGCTACCGCTGACGATGGCCGCCACGCTCGACACGACGGCGCTCGCCGCGGGGGACGGCGCGGTGCGATCGCCCTGGTCCGAGTTCTGGCGCAAGTTCCGCAGGCAGAAGGTGGCCGTCGCCGCCGGCATCTTCGTCGTCGCGCTGGTGGTCGTGGCTGTCGCAGCGCCGTGGATCGTCCCCTACGACGCGGAGATCTTCTTCGATTACGACAAGCTGAACGCGCCGCCGTCGTGGCAGCACTGGTTCGGCGTCGATGCGCTCGGCCGCGACATCTTCTCGCGCATCCTGATGGGGGCGCGGATCTCGCTCGCGGCGGGATTCGCCTCCGTCGCGGTCGGCGCGCTCGTCGGCACGCTGCTCGGCCTGGTCGCGGGCTACTACGAAGGCTGGTGGGACCGCGTGATCATGCGCACCTGCGACGTGCTGTTCGCCTTCCCCGGGATCCTGCTGGCGATCGGCATCGTCGCGATCCTGGGCGGCGGCATGGCGAACGTGATCGTCGCCGTCGCCATCTTCAGCATCCCGACGTTCGCGCGCCTCGTCCGCGGCAACACGCTGGCGCTCAAGCACCTGACGTTCGTCGAGGCGGCGCGCAGCATCGGTGCGTCGGACTGGACGATCGTCACGCGCCATGTCTTTCCGGGAACGATCTCCGCGGTCGTCGTGTACTTCTCGCTGCGGATCGGCACGTCGATCATCACGGCGGCGAGCCTGTCGTTCCTCGGCATGGGCGCACAGCCGCCGACGCCCGAATGGGGCGCGATGCTCGACGCGGCGCGCTCCGAGATGCTGACCGCGCCGCACGCCGCCATCTTTCCCGCGCTCGCCATCTTCTTCACGGTGCTCGCGTTCAACCTGCTGGGCGACGGGCTGCGCGACGCGCTCGACCCCAGGATCGAGCGCCAGTGAGCGCCGCCCGGGGGCTTGGCGGCAATGGCGTTCATGCTTCGCCCGGCGCGACCGGCGCTGGCGTCGGCGCCACCGTCGGCGCCGTCGCGATCAGCCGGCCGGATTCGGGTAGCGCAGCTGGATCGCGGCGATCGCCGCGAGCGTGTCGGGGTCGAGGGCGAACTGGGCCGCCGCGATGTCCTCGGAAAGCTGCGCGAGCGACGTCGCCCCGACGATCGTCGCGCCGGTGAACCAGCGGCTCCTGACGTAGCCGAGCGCCAGCTGCACCAGCGTGATGCCGCGCGCCTTCGCCAGCGCGGCATACGCCTCCGTCGCCTCCGCCACCAGCGGCTTGCGAAAACGCAGCGCGAAGTTGTCGAAGGCCGTGAATCGCGCGCCCGCGGGCTTCGCCCCGCCAAGGTACTTTCCGGTGAGCATGCCGCCTCCCAGCGGACTGTACGCGAGCAGCGACATGTTCTCGCGGTACAGCGCCTCGCCGAGATCGCCGTCGGCGCCGCGCGACACCAGGCTGTAGCTGTTCTGCGTGGTGATCGGCCCGGGCACGCCGAGCTCCCGCGCGACGCGCGCGAACTCGGCGACGCCCCACGCGGTCTCGTTCGACAGGCCGTAGTGGCGGATCTTTCCCGCCGCGATCAGCGCCGCCAGCGCGTCGACCTGTTCGCGCACGTCGGGGCCGCCCTTGCGCTCCTTCGCGGGCTCGAACTCGGTTGCGCCGAACATGGGCACGTTCCGCTGCGGCCAGTGGATCTGGTAGAGGTCGACATAGTCGGTCCGCAGCCGCTCGAGCGACGTGTCGATCGCGTCGGCGATCACGTCGCGCGTAAGGTCGGTCCTGCCCCCGCGAATCCAGTCGCGCCGGCCCGGTCCCGCGACCTTCGTCGCCACGACGAGCCGGTCGCGCGGCTGGCGCGCGAGCCAGCTGCCGAGATAGGACTCGGTGCGGCCCTGCGTCGTCGCGTTCGGCGGCACCGGATACATCTCGGCGGTGTCGATGAAATTGACGCCCTCCGCGACCGCCAGGTCGAGCTGGGCGTGCGCGTCGGCCTCGCTGTTCTGCTCACCCCACGTCATCGTGCCGAGGCATACCTCCGAGACGGAGAGTGTCGATCCGGGGAGCGTCCGATTGCGCATGGCGTAGGGTCCTTGAATGGATTCAGCGGCCGATCATGCCCGGCGCACGCTCAGCGCCCCGGGCGGGAGGTTTCCACGATGCCGAGCCGCTCGTAGTCCGGGCGCAGCGCCGCGCGGATGCCGGGGCGCTGACGCCAGAACCACGCCGCCGCGAGCATCGCAGCGATGCCGTTCAGCAGGAACGTGAACGGCGCGCCGAAATGCGCGGCAAGCGCGCCGGCCGCGAGGTTGCCGAGCGGCGCGACGCCGATGAACGCGAGCGTGTAGAAGCCGGCGACGCCGGCCGCGCAGGCGGTCCTCGACGATCGTCTGCAGGATCGTGTTCGCCGATGCCGCGGCGAGGATGACGCCGCCGCCGGTGAAGACCATCAGCACAAGCGCCAGCGGCAACACGCTTGAGGTATGCGAACGCGGCGAGCGCGAGTCCGCACGTCGCCGCCGCCGCCGCGATGATGCGCACCAGGCCGCGGACGCTTGTCGCGCCCGGCCAGGTACGCGGTCGACGCCAGCGCGCCGCGCGCCCGCGGCCGCGAGCAGGAAACCGAGCGTATGCGGCCCGCCGCCGTAGACGTCCTTGGCGTAGATCGGCATCAGCGACGAATACGGCGCGATCGTCCACGCCAGCACGGCGACCAGCGCCAGCAGCGCACGCGCCGGCGGATAGCCGCGACGCGTAGCGCGAAGCCTTCGACGCCAGCTCGACCACCAGCCGGCGGCGCTCGCTGCCGGCCGCGGCTCGGCGGGCAAGCGCATCCGCGCGACCGCGATGATCACGGCGGCGAACGACAGCGCGTTCAGCCCGAAGCACGACCGCCTCGCTGACGACGCGCGAGCAGCAGGCCCGCGAGCGCCGGTCCGACGACGCGCGCCGCGTTGACCAGGAACGAATTGAGCGCGATCGCATTCGGCAGGTCGGCACGGTCCTCGACGAGGTAGCACGTACAGCGACTGGCGCAGCGGAACGTCGAACGCCGACACGATGCCGAGCCACGAGCGCGAGCGCGATCAGGTGCCACACTTCGATGACGCCCGCCGCCGTCAGCACGGCGAGCGCGACGGCCTGCAGCAGCATCAGCGACTGCGTGACGAAGAGCGCGCGCCGGCGGCCGCACGCGATCGGCGAGCACGCCGGCGAACGTGCCGAGCACGAGGATGCCGACGTTGGCGGCAGAATGCGACGACGCCGAGCAGCCACGCCGAGCCCGTGAGCCGATAGGTGAGCCAGCCCATCGCCACCTGCTGCAGCCAGGTGCCGATGATCGACAGCCCCTGCCCGACGAAGAACAGCCGGAAGTTGCGGTGCCGGAGCGCGCGGAAGGTGCGGGACGCGGACAGCGTCATGTCCCGCCCACGCGAAGCGGCCCGTCGTCCGGCGCGCGTGCAGCAAACGACCGGGAGGTGCGGCGGCTCAACCCGAAAGGCGCGCGAGCTGCAGGCTCAGCTTCTCGAGCGTCGCCTGGAAGCCGGCGAGGCGCGCGCGCTCCTGCTCGACCACCGCCGCCGGCGCGCGCGCGACGAAGCCTTCGTTGGCGAGCTTCGCGCTGGCCTTGGCGATCTCGCCCTCGAGGCGCGCGATCTCCTTGGCGATGCGCTCGCGCTCGGCGGCGGGGTCGACCTCGATGTCGAGCATCAGCCGCGTATCGCCGACGATCTCGCACCGGCGCGTCGGTGCGCCGGCAGCTCGGCGACGATCGTCGACCTCCGAGAGCCTGCGCGAGCGCCGCCAGGTACGGCGCGAGCAGCTCGAGCGAGCGACCGCGTCGCCGGCCGCGAAGAGCGGCACGTGCTGCGCCGGCGACAGCGCCCATCTCGCCGCGCAGCGCGCGGCAGGCGTTGACGATGCGCCTTGAGTTGCGCCATCTCGCGCGTCGGCGGCCGCATCGACGCGCGTCGAAGTTCGCCTGCGGGAACGGCTGCAGCGAGATCGTCTCGCCGTGCCTTGCCGGCGAGCGGCGCGACCGTCTGCCACAGCTCCTCGGTGATGAACGGCATCGAACGGATGCGCGAGCCGCAGCGTCGCCTCGAGCTCGCGGACGAGCACCGACCGCGTGCCGCGGGCCGCTGCGGCGTCGCCCGCCGCTTCGGCGCGCTGCAGCTGCACCTTGGCGAACTCGAGGTACCAGTCGCAGTACTCGTCCCAGACGAACTCGTAGAGCGCCTTGGCCGCGAGATCGAAGCGGTACGCGTCGAGGTGCGCCGCGATGTCGTGCTTCGCCCGCTGCAGCCGGCCGAGCGAGCCAGCGGTCGACGAACGACAGCGTCTTCGGCAGCGAGTCGTCGAGGCCGGCGTCCTTGCCTTCGACGTTCATCAGCACGAAGCGCGTCGCGTTCCACAGCTTGTTGCAGAAGTTGCGGTAGCCGTCGCAGCGGTTGAGGTCGAAGTTGAGCGTGCGGTTGAACGTCGCGAGCGACGCGAACGTGAAGCGCAGCGCATCGGCGCCGAACGACGGAATGCCGTTCGGAAACTGCCTGCGCGTGCGCTTGGCGACGGTCTCCGCCTGCCGCGGGTCCATCATGTTCGCTCGTGCGCTTGGCGACCAGCGTCTCGAGCGTCGATGCCGTCGATCAGGTCGAGCGGGTCGAGCACGTTGCCCTTCGACTTCGACATCTTCTGGCCTTCCTCGTCGCGGACGATGGCATTGATGTAGACGTCGCGGAACGGAACTGCGGCCGGTGAAGTAGGTCGTCGTCATGATCATCCGCGCGACCCAGAAGAAGATGATGTCGAAGCCGGTGACCAGCACCGACGACGGCAGGAACGTGCGCAGCTCGCGTGTGTCGCGCCGGCCAGCCCAGCGTCGAATGGCACCACAGCGCGGAGGAGAACCAGGTGTCGAGCACGTCGTCGTCGCGGCGAAACGATGCGGGCTCGCGGCCGAGCTTCGCGCGCGCCTGCGCGCGCGCCGCGCCTTCGTCGCGCGCGACATAGACGTTGCCGAGCTCGTCGTACCACGCCGGAATCTGGTGGCCCCACCAGAGCTGGCGCGAGATGCACCAGTCCTGGATGTTGTTGATCCAGTGCAGGTAGGTGCGACAGCCACTCCGGCGGCACGAAGGCGACCTTCTCGCCCGCGCCCGGCGCGCCGGGCCGGCAGGCCTTCACCCACGGCGGCGAGGCACAGGTCCTGGATCGAGCTTGCCCGGGAAGCACCGGATGCGTCGCCGGCGCCGGCCTGGGTCATGGCGACGAACCACTGGTCGGTCAGCATCGGCTCGACGACTTCGCCGGTGCGTCCGCAGCGCGGCACGACCATCTTGTGCGCCTTTTCGCGACGCAGCAGGCCCGCGGCGGCCAGGTCGGCAAGCACCGCCTTGCGCGCGGCGTAGCGATCGAGGCCGCGGTACTTTTCCGGCGCGTTGTCGTTGACCGTCGCCTCGAGGTCGAAGATCGACAGCGCCGCGCAGCCCGTGGCGCTGCGCCAGCTGCCCAGTCGTTGAAGTCGTGCGCGGGCGTGATCTTGACGGCGCCGGTGCCGAACTCGCGGTCGACGTAGGCGTCGGCGACGATCGGGATGCGTGCGGCCGGCGAGCGGCAGCGTCGACCTCCCGGCCGACCAGCGCGCGGTAGCGCTCGTCGTCCGGATTGACGGCCACCGCCGTGTCGCCCAGCATCGTCTCCGGGCGCGTCGTGGCGACGACGAGCGAGCCGTCGAGCCGTCGGCGAGCGGATAGCGGATCTCCCAGAGCTTGCCCTGCTCCTCCTCGCTGTCGACCTCGAGGTCGGACACCGCCGTGCCGAGCTTCGGGTCCCAGTTGACCAGGCGCTTGCCGCGATAGATGAGACCGTCCTCGTGGAGGCGCACGAACGTCTCGAGCACCGCCGCGACAGCCCTTCGTCCATCGTGAAGCGCTCGCGCGACCAGTCGGCGGAAGCACCCAGGCGTCGCATCTGGTGGGTGATCGCGCCGCCCGATTCCTCCTTCCACGCCCAGACGCGCTCGACGAACTGCTCGCGGCCGAGATCGTGGCGCGTCTGCCCCTTCGCCTTCAGCTGCTGCTCGACGACGATCTGCGTGGCGATGCCGGCATGGTCGGTGCCGACCTGCCACAGCGTGTTGTCGCCGCGCATCCGGTGGTAGCGGATCAGCACGTCCATCAGCGTCTGCTGGAACGCATGGCCCATGTGCAGCGTGCCGGTGACGTTCGGCGGCGGCAGCTGGATGCAGTACGGCGGCGCGCCGGGCGGCATCGGTCGGCTTGAACCAGCCGCGCGATTCCCACAGCGGGTACCACTTCGCCTCGATGGCGTGCGGCTCGAAGCTCTTGGCGAGTTCCATGACCCTGACGACGCCCTGCAAAAGCTTGAAATTGTAGCGGATGCGGTGGATTCACCCGCCGCGCATGCGTCAGGCTGCCTCGCGCAGGAGCTCCAGCACGGCGTCGGCGATGGCCAGCGACGCCGTGAGCCCCGGCGATTCGATGCCGAACAGGTTGACGAGTCCCGCGACGCCGTGATCGCGCGGGCCGCTCACGATGAAGTCGCCGGCAGGCGCTCGAGGCGCCTGCACCTTGGGTCGCACGCCCGCATAATCGGGTACCAGCGCGCCGTCCGGAAGCTCGGGCCAGTAGCGGCGGATCGCCGGATAGAAGTGCCGGGCGCGGGCCGGATCGACGCGGTAGTCGATCGCGTCGACCCATTCGGTGTCAGGCCCGAAGCGCGTGCGCCCCGCGAGATCGAGCGTGACGTGCACGCCGAGACCCGCCGCTTCGGGCATCGGATAGACCAGCCGGGAAAACGGCGACGCCCCGGCCAGCCGGAAGTAGCTGCCCTTGCACAGGTAGGCGGGCGGGACGCTCGCGGCCGGTACGCCGGCGATCGAGCGCGCGACACGCGGCGCGTCGTGACCGGCGCAGTTGACCACGCTTCGCGCCAGCAGCGCCATCGCCTCGGCGCCGTCGACCGCGACCTCGATGCCTTCGCGCGTCGCGCGGCCGCCCGCCACCGGACTGGCGAACGCGAAGGCCGCGCCGGCGTCGCGCGCATCGCCTTCGAGCGCGAGCATGTACTGGTGGCTGTCGATGATGCCGGTCGACGGCGAATGGAGGGCGTCGACGCAGCGCAGCGCGGGCTCCATCGCGGCGACTTCGTCCGCAGCGACGCGCACGACGTCCGTGACGCCATTGCCCTGCGCCTGGCGCCGCAGCGCCTCGAGCGCCCCGCGCTCGGCGTCGCTCGTGGCAACGATCAGCTTGCCCAGGCGGCGGTGGGCGATTCCGCGCTCGCGGCAGTAGGCGTACAGGCGCTCGCGTCCCGCGACGCAGAGGCGCGCCTTCAGCGAGCCGGCCGGATAGTAGATGCCGGCATGGACGACTTCGCTGTTGCGCGAGCTCGTGACCGTGCCGATCGCGCGCGCTGCCTCGACGACGACGACCTCCCGCCCTGCCTGCGCTGCCGCGCGCGCGACCGCGAGGCCGATCACGCCGGCACCGATGACCATGCAGTCGACGCGCTCCATACGGCGCGCGATCGTATCAGGCCGCCGCGCCGGCCTCCACCGCGATGCGCCGGTCGACGCTGCGCCCGATGGCCCGCGCGATCGCGTCGAGCCGCTCCGTCAGCGCCGCGAAATCGTCCGGCGTCAGCGCCTGGTCGGCGTCGCACCAGGCCTCGGACGGGCAGGGATGCACCTCGATCAGCAGCGCGTCGGCCCCGGCAGCGACCGCCGCGCAGGACAGCGCCGGGACCATCCACGCCTTGCCGCCCGCGTGCGACGGATCGACGATCACCGGCAGGTGCGTCTCGCGCTTCAGCACCGCGACGGCGGTGACGTCGAGCACGTTGCGATAGGCGGTCTCGAACGTGCGGATGCCGCGCTCGCACAGCATGATGCGGTGGTTGCCGCCGGCGGCGATGTATTCCGCCGCCATCAGCCACTCGCTGATCGTCGCGCTCATGCCGCGCTTGAGGATCACCGGCACGTCGACCCGGCCGACTTCCTTCAGCAGGTCGAAGTTCTGCATGTTGCGCGTGCCGATCTGGATGACGTCGACCTTGTGCGCGAGGAACGTGTCGAGCATCCGCACGTCCATGAGCTCGGTGACGATCGGCAGGCCGTGGCGTGCGGCGGCGTCCTTCAGCATGCGCCAGGCCGTCGACGCCCTTGCCCTGGAACGCGTAAGGGCTGGTGCGCGGCTTGAACGCGCCGCCGCGCATCAGCCGCGCGCCGGCGGCGGCGACGCCGTCGGCCGCCGCGTCCATCTGCGGCTGCGTCTCGACCGAGCACGGGCCGGCGATCATCTGCACGGCAGTCGCCGCCGATCGGCACGCCGCCACGTCGCACGACGGTGCTCGCCTTGTGCCATTCGCGCGCGACGAGCTTGTACGGCTTCAGGATGTGCAGCGAGCGCTCGACGCCGGGCAGCGGATCGAACATCTCGGGATCGAGCTTGCGCTCGTCGCCGATCGCGCCGATCAGCGTGCGCTCGGTTCCGCGCGAAACGTGGACGACGAGGCCGTGCGGCGCGGATCCTGGCTTCGACGGCGGCGATCTCGGCATCGCCGGCGTCGGGTTCCATCACGATGATCATCGTTCGCTCCTTTCGTTCCGGCCGCGGCCGGCTGCCAAGGTGGTTGCAAAAAAGAAGCGGGCGGCCCCTGGAGGGGCCGCCCGCTTTGTGGTCATCCGGTATTGCGATCTACGCGTAGCGCACGCCCCTCGGTCGACGGACCAGAATAGAAGAGATACCCGTACGAGCGAACCCGCAGCGCGGCGCGGCGTGCCCGGTGCGAGGGGAGTCGATGCGCTTGCAACCTTCATGCGACAGAGCATAGCACATCGGCTTGCCACCGAAACGGCTGGTGTCAGCGCGGCTCACGGCGCCATTTCTCGATCTCGCGCTCGATCGCCTCCGCGACGTATTCGCGCAGGATCTCGCCGACGTGCTGGTTGATGGTGGCGACGAGGTCGGCGCTCGCGCGATCGACGATCGGCTGCAGGCGCGCCCGAGCTGCTCGCGCAACCCGGTGTCGGTGAAGATGTCGATCCGCTGCAGGACCTGCATGCGGATGTCCTCGGCCATCAGGTTCCAGCGCGTCGCGTCCAGCGTCGCGTCCACCGGGAAGTCCTCGATGGGCGCCGCGATCTCTTCGCCGTGCGCCGCGTGGCCACTCACCGGCGCGGTGACGTCGGCGCGAAGTACGGCGGGGATCGTCGCGCCACAGCGAATCGCCGTCCAGGAAGGGATCGCGAAGATCGTCTCGCGTATCCCCGCCGAGCGGCGACAGGGAGTCGGGGCCGGTTTCGGTGATCGTCGCCGCGTCGCCGGCGGGCACGACCCAGATCGACGGCTCGCCCTGCTGGTCCTGCGTGACTTCGATGTGCTCGGACACCAGGCGCGCCACCGCGAGCGCCGGTGCGGAGTCCGGTGCCGGTGCGGAGTCCGGTGCCGGTGCGGAGTCCGGTGCCGGTGCGGAGTCCGGTACCGGTGCGGATTCCGGTACCGGTGCGGATTCCGGTACCGGTGCGGAGTCCGGAGCCGCCGCGGAGTCCGGGGCCGGCGCGGAGTCCGGTGCTGGCGCCGGAGGCGCCGCGGCAGCCTGCACGGGCACTTCGTCGACCTGTTCGTGTGCTTCCCCGGCGGGCGCGGCCTGCGGCGCCGGCGCGACGGAGGGCTCCCCAGTATCGGCAGGAGTCCGCTCGTCCGCGGGCGCTATCGCGACGTCGATCGCCACCGGGGACGCCGCCGGCGCAGCCTCGTCGACGCCGCCTCGGGCACCGCGTCGGTCAGCAGCGGAAAGTCGTCCTCGGCGGCGAGTGCGGCCATGCGATTGCGCCGCATCAGCGCTTCGGCCTGCTCGAGCAGCTCGCGCGCGGTGGGCATCGTCAGTCGCTCCGCGCAGGTCGTGCGAGCGCAGCTCGTAGCCGCGCTCGCGATAGAAGCGAAAGCGCTCGCGCGCCGCGGCCAGATCGTCCTCGCCGGTCGCCGACGATCTCGGCCAGCCGCTCGAAGCGGCTGAAGAACGGCGGCGGGCCGCGGATGCAGGTTCACCAGCACGGCGGCAGGCCCGGCGTGCTCGAGCGGCTCGTCGATCCAGATCGGCGTCTCGCGCGCGATCGGGCTGTCCATCCGGCAATGCGGCAGGAAGGCAGCGCGGATGCATCCAGAGCAGGCGATCGAGCGCGTCGGTCGTCGCGCGCATCGGGCGTGAGCACCCGCACGCTGCCGTGCGCCGCATCGGCCTTCGCGACGACCCGCGCCGCGACGTCGAGTCGATCGCCGACGTGGGTGTAGAAATCGATCGTCGTCATCGCCGGTGTCTGCGCGCGAACGTCACCCGGCGCTCGGTCTCCTGCGCGAGCAGCCACGTCGTGAGCAGCGGCACCGGCCGCCCGGTGGCGCCCTTCTCCTTGCCTTCCTTCCACGCGATGCCGGCGATGTCGAGGTGCGCCCAATCGTACTTGCGCGGTGAATCGCGACAGGAAGCATGCCGCCGTGATGCTGCCGCCGCGCGCGGCCGGCGACATTCGCGAAATCGGCGAAGTTGCTCGCGAGGCCGTCCTGGTAGTCGTCCCACAGCGGCATCTGCCACGCCCGGTCGTAGGCGTCGTCGCCGGCGGCGAGCAGCGCACGCGCGAGCGAATCGTTGTTGCTGAACACGCCGCAGGCGACGTGGCCGAGCGCGATCACCATCGGCGCCGGTGAGCGTGGCGATGTCGACCACCGCCTCGGGCTCGTAGCGCTCGGCGTAGGTGAGCGCGTCGGCCAGGATCAGCCGCCCCTCGGCGTCGGTGTTGAGCACCTCCACCGTCTGGCCCGACATGCTCTTGACGATGTCGCCGGGCTTGGTCGCGCGTCCCGAAGGCATGTTCTCGCAGGCCGGCACGAGGCCGACGAGGTTGAGCTTGGCCTTCAGCTCGGCGATGGCGCGCAACGTGCCGAGCACGGACGCCGCGCCGCACATGTCGAACTTCATCTGATCCATGTCGTGGGCAGGCTTGATCGAGATGCCGCCGGTGTCGAAGGTGATGCCCTTGCCGACGAGCACGGTCGGCTTCTGCTTGCGCTGCGACTGCTCGTATTCGAGGACGATGAAGCGCGGCGGCTCGTCGCTGCCGTTGGTCACCGACAGGAACGAGCCCATGCCGAGCGCCTCGATCTCGGGTCGCTCGAGGACCTTGACCTTGATGTCCGGGAAAGTCGCGGCCGAGCTCGAGCGCGCGCTCGGCGAGGTACGTCGGCGTGCAGACGTTGCCCGGCAGGTTGCCGAGGTCGCTCGCGAGATCCATGCCGTGCGCGATGGCAAGACCCCGTGCCGCGGCCGCCTCGCCGTCCGCCAGGTCGGACCGCTGCGGCACCGATAGCGTGAGCTTGCGCAGCGGCCGGCGGACTTCCGTGGGCTCGCTTTTCATCTGCTCGAACCGGTAGACGGCCTCCATCGCGACGATGACGGCATGCTCGACCCGCCATGCCACCTCCCGCCGCTTGACCTTTTCCTCGGTCAGGTAGAGAACCGCCTCGTAGGATCCCGTCTCGTTCAGCAGCTTGACCGCCGCTCCGGATCGCGTGGCGAAACTCCTTGTCGCGGAAATCGCGCTCCTTGCCGAGCCCGAGCAGCAGCACACGATCTGCCAGCGTGCCGCGCACGTTGTGCAGCAGCAGCGTCGCCCCGAGCTTGCCCTCCATGTCGCCGCGGCGGATGATTTCGCTGATGTAGCCGTTCGACGCGCGATCGATCAGTTCGGCCGACAACGAAAGCTTGCGATTGTCGAAAACACCGACCACGACGCAAGCGCTGCGCTGCTTCTCGGGGCTTCCGCTTTTTATGGTAAATTCCATCGGGCTCCTCGTTGTCGACCTGGACGTTTTTGCCCGCACGGCTGGTCGTCCGGCCATTATTGGCAAAGCGCCAAAAAAGTCAAAAATTTCCCGCCGTCATGATTTTCCGGCGCAGCCTGGTTCGCGAGCTGACGGCGACGGCGATCGGGCTGTTCCTCGTCCTGCTCGCCATCCTGTTCACGAATCTGGTGCTCCGGATGCTCGCCCGCGCCGCCGGCGGCTCGGTCGCGCCCGACGGCGTGCTGCCGCTGCTCGGCTTCAATGCTCTGTTTTATCTCAACATCCTGCTGTCGGTCGCGCTGTTCCTCACGGTGCTGCTGACGCTTTCGCGCTGGTACCGCGATAGCGAGATGATTGTCTGGTTCACCTCCGGCCAGTCGCTGACGGCCTGCCTGCGCCGATCCTCTTGTTTGCCGCCCCGTTCCTGGTGGCGATCGTGCTGCTTGTCGCTTTTTCTGTCGCCGTGGGCGGAGCACCGCAGGATCGAGTACGAGCGCCAGCTCGAGTCGCGCGACGAAATCTCGGCTGGTGACGCCCGGGCTGTTCCGGGAGTTTTCGCCGTGCGAATCTGGTCGTGTTCGTCGAGAGCATCAATCCGCTCGACAACACGGTGCGCAACGTTTTCCTGCATTCGATCGAGGAGCAGCAGGACGCGACGACGGTGGCCGCGCGCGGCAAGCTCGAGGACATGCCGAACGGCGACCGGTTCATCGTGCTCGAGCACGGCCGCCGCTACGAGGGCAAGCCGGGAACCGCCGAGTTCCGGGTCGTGGAATTCGAAAAGCTCGGGCGGCGCATCGAGCCCGCCGAGGTGCGCGCGCTGCCGACGTCGACGAAGGCCATGCCGACATCGGCGCTGCTGGTCGTCGACGGGGCTGTCGAGCGCGCCGAGCTGTTCTGGCGGGTATCGGTGCCGATCTCGCGCGATCGTGCTGACGCTTCTCGCCGTGCCGCTCGCCTACGTGAATCCGCGCATGGGCCGCTCGTTCAACCTGGTCGCCGCGGCGTTCCTCTACATGCTCTACAGCAATTGCCTCAACATCGTCCAGAGCCTGATCGCGCAGGGCCGGCTCGAGTTCTGGGTGGGTCTGGTGCTGCCGCACGCGATCGCGCTGCTCGTCGTGGTCCTGCTGTTCCGCCATCAGCTTTCGGTCACCGGCCTGTTCCGGCGCCTCGCGCCGCCCGGGCCGGATCGCCACGCGCCCCGGGACACCGCACCGATGAAGACGCTCAAGCGCTATATCGGCCGCGACGTGCTGCTCGCGACGCTGCTGATCTTCGTCGCGCTGCTGACGCTGTTCGCGTTCTTCGACCTGATCCACGAGCTCGGCGACGTCGGGCGAGGCGATTACACGATCAGCCGGGCATTGCTGTTCGTGATGCTGAACATGCCCTCGCGCCTGTACGAGCTGTTCCCGGTCGCGGCGCTGATCGGGACGCTGTTCGCCGATCGCGCAACTCGTCGCCAATTCCGAATACACGGTGATGCGCGCCTCGGGAATGTCGCTCGCGCAGGTCGCATGGTCGGTGCTCCGCGTCGGCATTCCGCTCGCGGCCGCGACGTTCCTCGCCGGCGAATACGTCGCCCCGCCCGCGGAGCGGATCGCGCAGACGGTGCGCGCGGCGGGCAGAGCGAGTCGCGCGTCGTCGCGCAGCAGTTCGAATCGGGGTTCTGGTTCAAGCAGGACCTGACGTTCGTCAACATCCGCACCGTACTCGCCGACATGTCGCTCGTCGGCATGCGCATGTACGAGTTCGAGCGACGATCTGCGCCTCAAGGTGGTGCGCGTCGCGCAGTCGGGCCGCTTCGTCGGCAATGGCGAATGGAAGCTGACCGACGTCAAGTCGACCGAGATCGGCGCCGACAGCGCCCGCGTGACGTCAGCGCCGACGTACCTGTGGGAACGGTGCTGCGCCCGTCGATCCTCAACGTCTACCAGGTCGCGCCCGAGAGCGCTCGAGCTGGGCGCGCTCTACGACAACATCCGCGTGCTGGCAGCAATGCGCAGAAGACGTCGCGCTTCGAGATCGCGTTCTGGAACAAGATGTTCTACCCGGCTGCCGTGCTGGTGATGATGGTGCTGGCGCTGCCGTTCGCGCATTTCCAGCGGCGCCAGGGCGGCATCGGCTTTCGCATCTTCGCTGGCACGATGATCGGCCTGTCGTTCTTCCTGCTCGGCCGGCTGTTCTCGAACCTCGGCCTGCTGAACGACTGGCCGCCGCTGTTCTCCGCCGCCTTTCCGCTGGCCGCGTTCACGGGCGTCGCGCTGGGAATGCTGTGGTGGATGGAACGGCGATAGGGCGAGGCACGGCGATAGGGCGAGGCACCCGGCGGAGCCGGCCCCTCAAGCAAAAAGCCCCGCATTCGCGGGGCTTTTGCATCAAGACCGTTCGCCGGCCTACGACTGCGCCGGGTCGACGTTCGCGTACTTGTGCTGTTGCTCGCCCTTGACGCCGAAATTGACGGTGCCGTCGACGAGCGCGAAGAGCGTGTGGTCCTTGCCGACGCCGACGTTCACTCCGGCATGGATGCGCGTGCCGCGCTGCCGAACGATGATGCCGCCGGCGCGGATCGCCTGGCCGCCGTAAACCTTGACGCCGAGGCGCTTCGACTCGGAATCGCGGCCGTTGCGCGAGCTTCCGCCCGCCTTCTTGTGTGCCATGATGACCTCGGAAAGTGTTAGCCGGCGATGCTGTCGATCTTGAGCTCGGTGAAGCCCTGGCGGTGCCCCTGATGCTTCTGGTAATGCTTGCGCCGCCGCATCTTGAAGATCTTCACCTTCTCGCCGCGACCATGCGCGACGACGGTGGCCACCACCGATACGCCCGCCACGGTGGGCGTTCCGACCCGGACGCTCTCGCCTTCCCCGACCATCAACACCTGATCGAGTGTCACTTGTGCGCCCACGTCCGCCGGTATCTGTTCTACCTTGAGTTTTTCGCCGGGGGCAACTTTGTACTGCTTGCCGCCGGTTTTTACGACCGCGTACATGAGGGACTCCTGCGTGTTGCTTCCCCGCGCCCTTCGCGGGAAAAGTCTTGAATTATATCAGCTTTCGCGGCGAACTGTCAAAATCGCCGGGCCCGTGCCGCAACGCCCGCCGAGGAGCGCCGCCCCGTCCCGAGGCGCGGCGCGAGGCGCACAGCATTTCCGCTGCGCCGGTGCGCCCGCCCTCATGAGTGCGCGGCGATCTCCGGTAAAATTGAAATGATTCTCGCTTCGCCCGGCCTTTCTCGCACGCCTCCTCTTCGCCGCGACTCCGCCCCTTGCCGCCCGCCCCGCCTGCCCCGTTCCTCGACAGCGTCGTCGGCGCCGACATGGCCGAGGTCGACCGCGTGCTGCGCGACGCGCTGTCGTCCGACGTCATCCTGATCCGGCAGATCGCCGAATACATCATCGGCGGAGGCGGAAAGCGGCTGCGCCCGGCGCTGCTGCTGGTCACCGCGCGCGCGTGCGGCTACCAGGGCGGCGACCAGCACAAGCTCGCCGCCGTTGTCGAGATGATTCACACGGCGACGCTGCTGCACGACGACGTCGTCGACGAGTCGCATCTTCGCCGCGGCCATGCCACGGCGAATGCCGCGTTCGGCAACGCTGCGTCGGTCCTCGTCGGCGACTTCCTCTATTCCCGCGCGTTCCAGCTGATGGTGAGTGTCGACCGGATGCGGGTGCTGTCGATCCTCGCCGACGCGACCAACGTGATCGCCGAGGGCGAAGTGCTCCAGCTGATGAACGCGGGCAACGCCTCGCTCGACGAGCGGGCCTACCTCGACGTGATCCAACGCAAGACCGCCAAGCTGTTCGAGGCATCGGCGCAGCTGGGTGCCGTGCTGGGCGACGCCGATCCATCGCGCGAGGACGCATTCCGGCGCTACGGAATGCACCTCGGCACCGCGTTCCAGATCATGGACGACGTGCTCGACTACCAGGGCGATGCCGGCCTCACCGGAAAGAACCTCGGCGACGATCTCGGCGAAGGCAAGATGACGCTACCGCTGATCCGCGCGCTCGCGGTCGGCACGTCCGACGATGCGGCCGTCATCCGGCACGCGATCGGCGGCGGCGGTCTTACCGACTTCGCGCCGGTGATCGCCGTGCTGGAGCGCACCGGCGCGCTGGCGTATGCGCGCACGCGCGCGGTAGCGGCGGCGCACGACGCTGCGGCGTGTCTCGACGGCCTGCCGAAGTCGCCAGCCGTCGAAACTTTGCTACAATTGACAGGTTTCGCGGTCGATCGTCAGTTCTAGATCGACGTCCCAAGGCCGGCGCATCACGCGTCAGCGCCCGCGAGACACGGCTTCGGGGTGTAGCTTAGCCTGGTAGAGCGCTACGTTCGGGACGTAGAGGCCGGAGGTTCAAATCCTCTCACCCCGACCATCCGCTTCGCCCCCGCCGTGCCCGCCCGCGGTTCGATCGCCACGCGACGAGCGCTGGCCATCCCGCGGGCTGCCCCGCCCGGCGTCAGCCGTAGCAGAAACAACCTCTTGACGCTTCACGCCTGGCCGAGCCCCGCCAGTCGGCGCTCCTGCCGCGTCACCAGCAGCTCGATATCCGCGACGTCGGCGACGGACAGCCGCGCTCCCGGCGGGCGGATCGCATCGGACGCGATTGCCCCGCGGCGCTTCAGCAGGTATTTGCGGACCGCCAGCCCGAGCGCCGACTGCTGCTCGTAGCGCGCCAGCGGCAGGTACGCATCGAAGACGTCGTGCACGCGCCCGACGTCGCCGGCCGCATGCGCGCGGCAGACGTCCACCATCATTTCGGGAAAGGCGAAGCCGGTCATCGCGCCGTCGACCCCGCGTGCCAATTCTTCCGGCAGGAGGAGGCCCCCGCCGTTGCCGGCCAGGATCGATACCCGGCGCGCCTCGCCCCGTGCGCTGGCGGCGCGCAGTGCGGCGACCTTCGCGAGTCCCGGTCCCGGCCAGTCCTCGTGCTTCACCATCACGCAGGTCGGGACCGCTTTCAGCACGCGCAGGATGACGGACACGGGCAGCGGGACGCCCGAAGCGAGCGGATGATCCTGCAATGCGATCGGCACGTCGGGGCCGAGCGCCTGCGCGACGAGCTCGAACCAGCCGACGGTCGCGTCGTCGCCGCGCAGCTGCGATGCCGGCTGGACCATCACGCCTGCGGCGCCCGCGTCCATCACCGCCAGCGCGAGCTCGCGCATCGGCGCGAGGCCCGGCGCCGAGACGCCCACGACGACCGGCACGCGTCCGCCGACGCGCGCCAGCACGCGCGCGACGAACTGCCGCGCCTCGTCGCCGGCGAGCTTCGGCGCTTCGCCCATGACGCCCAGCACGGTCAGGCCGTCGGCGCCGCGCTCGAGATAGAAGTCGACGAGCCGGTCAGTGCTCGCGAAGTCGAGCGCGCCGTCATCGCTGAAAGGCGTCGCGGCGATCAGATAGGCGCCGCGGGCGGATTCGTCGAGCATGCGCTGCATCATGATCCTTTCGGTTCGTTCCAGTCGGCGGGCGGCCCGCGCGAGCGACGCGCCGGCGGACCTCGCGACCGCCATCTTACGGGCCGCGGCTCGCACTTCACGTACGTTCCGCGAAGCTCGCCGACGGACCGGGCGACAACCGCCTCGCGGCGGACCTGTCGACGTCGATGCACTCGGCGACAAGTGGGAGCACCTGTTCCACGTCGGCGACGCCAACGTGCGCGCGTACGGCGACCGGCCGCTGGCCGCCGGACGTCAATGGCTCGAGATGCCGCGCGCCGAGCTCTGGGTGTTCTGACCGGACGCCCGGCGGCCTGAGTTGTCCTTGCCGCCCACGCCCGGCGGCCCGAGTGTCCTTGCCGCGGACGCTCCGCGCCGCCGCTGGCTACGCGGCGGCGATCTCCAATCCCGCCGGCGCCGCGTAGACGTTCGCTTCCACCTGCTTCCTGACCGCAGCGAGGTCCGGCGCGAAGGCGCGATCGCGGTCCCAGAACGCCGCCGCCTCCCGCACGCGCGCCAATGCCTCGCGCAGCGGCGGCGAGGTCGTTAGCGGCCTTCGCATTTCCACGCCCTGTGCGGCAGCGAGGAGCTCGACCGCGACGATCGCCGCCGTGTTGCCGGCCATCGGCAGCAGCCGCCGCGCCGCGTTGGTCGCCATGCTGACGTGATCTTCCTGGTTCGCCGAGGTTGGCAGCGAATCGACCGAGTGCGGATGCGCCAGCGCCTTGTTCTCCGAGGCGAGCGCTGCCGCGGTCACCTGCGCGATCATGAAGCCCGAGTTGACGCCGCCGTCCGCGACGAGAAACGGCGGAAGCCCGGAAAGATTCGTGTCCATCAGCAGCGCGACGCGCCGCTCCGACAGCGCGCCGATCTCGGCGATCGCGAGCGCGAGGTTGTCCGCCGCGAAGGCCACCGGCTCGGCGTGGAAGTTGCCGCCCGACAGCACGTCACCCTCGGGAAACACCAGCGGATTGTCCGACACGGCGTTGGCCTCGATGGCGAGCGTGGCGGCGGCATGGCGAAGCTGGTCGAGGCACGCGCCCATCACCTGCGGCTGGCAGCGCAGGCTGTACGGATCCTGCACGCGCGGGCAGTCGACGTGCGACGCGCGGATCGCGCTGCCTGCCAGCAGCGACCGGTACGCCGCGGCGACGTCGACCTGTCCGCGCTGGCCGCGCACCGCATGAATGCGCGCGTCGAACGGCGTGTCGCTGCCGAGGCAGGCGTCGACCGACAACGCGCCGGCGACGACTGCCGCGCCGAACACGCGCTCGGCGGCGAACAGCGCGGACAGGGCGAGCGCCGTCGACACCTGCGTGCCGTTCAGCAGTGCCAGCCCCTCCTTCGGCGCAAGCGTAAGCGGTGCGAGCCCCGCCGCGGACATCGCTTCGCGCCCGCCGACTTCGCGTCCCGCGACGCGCGCGCTGCCTTCCCCGATCAGCACCGAGGCGAGATGCGCGAGGGGCGCCAGGTCGCCCGACGCGCCGACCGAGCCCTGCGCCGGTATGATCGGCACGACGCCCGCATTGCCGAGCCGAACCAGCGCGTCGATGACGTCCCAGCGCACGCCCGAATGGCCGCGCGCGAGCGAGCACACCTTGAGCGCGATCACCAGGCGCACGACGTCGTCCGGCAACGCCGGGCCGGTGCCTGCCGAATGCGACAGCACCAGGGCGCGCTGCAGCTCCGCGAGACGCGCCGCGTCGATGCGCGATCGCGCCAGCAGGCCGAAGCCCGTGTTCACGCCATAGACGACGCGACCCGCGGCGAGCACGCGCGCGACGACTTCGGCCGCGGCTTGCACCGCGGGGCGCGCGGCCGGATCGACGACGACGGCGTGCGGCGTCGCCCACAGCGCACGCAGGTCCCCGAGGGTGACGCTGCCGGGTCGCAGCACGCGTGCGTCGGTCGGCGAGCGCGCCTCACGGGTCATGGCCGCGATGGTAGCCGATTGCGCGGGATCCGGACGCGCCCGCCGTGGCCGCAAGGCCGCGCGCCCGACCGCGGCCCCGACGTGATAAATTCGCGGCTTGGCGCAGGTTCGCCGCCCGCGCAAAACGTAACCATTTGTTGCGATCCGTTTCCCGCGTGCGGCGGGAGCCGCCGTCCGCGTGGACGGCTCGCCGCGCAGCCCGGAAGCCCGCACCCGAGCCCCCGCCGCCTTCCGAGCCACACCGAATGTCGATGAGCCTCTCGCGCCTCGGGCGCCTTCTCGGATCGCCCGTTGCCGTCGTCCTGTTGCTGGTTCCGCTGCTGCTCTCGGGCTGCAACCTCAAGAGCGGTGGGTTCGTCATCAGCAAGCCCGCGCACCTGCGCTTCGTCAACGCGCTCGTCGACGGCGGCGACATCACGGTGAACCTGAACGACAGCGGCGCGATCGTTGCCGGCCTGCCGTTCCAGGGCGCCACCGGCTACGTCGACGTCAATGCCGGCAATCAGCAGATACAGATCGTCGCCAACGGCTCGTCGACGATCTACGACGCCGTCACGCTGTACATCGACGACTCCAGCTACACGTTCCTGGTCTACGGCACGTCGGCGTCGCCGACGGTCCAGCTCGTGCCGGACACGATCACCAATACGCCGGGTAGCGGCGTCTTTGCGCTGCGCGCGATCAACGGGGCCTTCGCCAGCGGCGGCGTCGACGTCTACGTGACGGAGCCCGGCGTCCCCCTCGACAACCAGGCGCCGAACTTCAGCGGCCTGCGGTACGGCAGCTCGACTTTTTTCTCGACGATCAACGCGGGCACCTACCAGGTCCGATTCACGCTGCCGAACAGCAAGCAGGTGATCTACGACGCCGGCACCGTGACGTTCGCGGAGCAGCAGACCTACCAGATCTTCGCCTATACGAAGGGCAGCGCGACGCTCGTCAACGCGATGTTGCTGACGCTCGACGACGCGGGTACGAGCGTGGTCTACGACAGCCTGCTGGCGCAGTTCAAGCTCGTGCACGCCGGACCGGGCACCGGTCCCATCAACGGCTTCGTCGACGGGACCATCGCGCTGGCGAACATCCCTTACCAGAGCGCGTCGAGCTACGAGACGCTCGCGGCGGGCGGCCATGCGGTGACGATCGAGGCGGTGGCGACGCCGGGTGCGGTCATCGCGAGCGCACAGCCGTCGTTCGCGCCGGCGACGGACACCTCCGTGGTGCTCACGGGCACGCCGGGGGCCACGAGCGCACTCGTGCTCGCGGACATGAATCTCCCGGGCACCGCGGGCAGCGCGCGCATCCGCTTCGTCAACGTCGCCGCCAATGTGGGTCCGGTCGACGTCTACGTGAACTTCGCCCAGCGCGCGCCCAACGTCCAGCCGAATACCTCGTCGGGCTACATCGAGTTTCCCGAGAACACGTACGACATCACGTTCAACGTCGCCGGCACGACGACGCTGCTGCTCAACCTGCCGGCGGTGAGCGTCACCGCGGGGCGCACGTACTCGCTCTATTTCGTCGGGACGCCGGGCAGCCTGGCCGGTGCCCTGCTTCGCGACGGTTGACGGCACGCCCCCGGTCCCGACTTCCCAACGACTCTGCCCCTCACGGAGCCTCCATGTCCCTCTCCCGCGTGTTGCGCGTCGCCGCGCTGTTGCTAATTGCCTCGATCGTCGCCGGCTGCGGCAGCAAGGGCAGCGGGTCGAGCTCCGCGAACGTCCGCTTCCTCAACGTGCTCGTCGACGGCGGCCCGATCAACGTCACGGTCGGCAGCGACAACACCAGCGTCGTCAGCGGGTTGCCCTTCGAGGGCATCACCGGCTACCTGCAGACTGACTCCAGCTCGCAGGAATTCAAGGTGAGCGTGTCCGGCGGCACGTCGACCATCATCGACCAGACGCTCAACCTGAGCGGCGACCAGTACTACACGTACGTCGTGTACGGCACGGCCTCCGCGCCGCTGGCAACGATGCTGCCCGACGAGGTCACCCAGCCCAACAGCGGGATCTTCTACCTGCGCGTCACCAACGCCGCGTTCGGCACCGCCGCCCTCGACGTCTACGTGACCGCGCCCGGCGCGTCGCTCGCGAGCTCCGTGCCCAACATCAGCAACGTCCAGGTGAGCGGCACGTCGGGATTCGCGTCGCTGTCGCCGGGGACGCTGCAGGTCCGCCTGACGCTCGCCAACAGCAAGCAGGTGATCTACGACTCGGGACCGCTGACGTTCAACAACCAGGCGTCGTACGAACTGGTCGCGTACACGCGCGGGAGCAGCACGCTGGTCAACGGGGCGCTCCTCACCGTCGATACGAGCGGCAGCGGCAGCATCGTCAACAGCAAGGTCGCGCAGTTCAAGCTGATCCACGCGGCCCCGGGGACAGGCGCCGTCAACGTGTTCGTCGACGGCAACGTGGCGCTCGCCAACATCCCGTACCAGGGGGCGTCCAGCTACGGCGCCGTTGCCTCCGGCACCCATACGGTCAACGTCGAGGCGGCGGCGACGCCAGGCGCGACGATCGCGTCGGCGCAGCCGCCCTTCAACGGCGCGACGGACACGTCGATCGTCGTCACCGGCACGGTGGGCGCCACGAGCGCCGTCGTGCTCAACGACAACAACCTCCCGGGCTCGGCCGGGCGGGCGCGCGTGCGCTTCGTCAACGTCGCGCCGGGCCTCGGCGCCGTCGACGTCTACGTGAACTTCGCGCCCAAGGCGACCGCCCTGGCGACCAACGCGGCGTCGGCCTACACCGAGTACGTCGAGGATACCTACGCGGTGAACTTCGACCTCGCCGGGACGACCAACGTCGTGCTGAGCCTGCCTGCGGTGTCGCTCACGGCCGGTCGCACGTACACGATCTATCTGGTCGGGACGCCTGACGCGCTCGCGGGCGTGATCACGGCCGACGACTAGTCACGCAAGCCCGGCCCGGCCGCGCGCGCCGCCCCGGCGACGCGTCCGGGCGGCGCCCGCGTGACGCGCCGCCCGCCATGGTCCGGCGCACCCGGCAGATCCGGCGACGCGCCGGGGAATCGCCCGGGCACGGCCACGGCAACCTGCCGCGTAGAATGTGCGCCCGATGGCCGCCCTGCCCGAACCATTGCCGCGGATGAATCACGCCGGCGTTCCACCGGCCACCGTCGCGCGCGCGGCCGACGGGTCGCACCACACGCCGATGATGCAGCAGTACCTGCGCTTCAAGGCCGAACATCCCGACAAGCTGGTGTTCTACCGGATGGGCGATTTCTACGAGCTGTTCTACGACGATGCGCAACGCGCTTCACGCCTCCTCGACATCACGCTGACTGCGCGCGGCCAGTCCGCGGGTGCGCCGATCCCCATGGCGGGCGTCCCGTTCCACGCGATCGATCCGCATCTCGCGCGACTGGTGAAGGAAGGCGAGAGCGCGGTCATCGTCGAGCAGATCGGCGATCCCGCGACTAGCAAGGGCCCGGTCGAACGCAAGGTGGCCCGGATCGTCACGCCGGGCACGCTGACCGACGCCAACCTGCTCGAGCCGAAGCGCGACTGCCTGCTGGCGGCGCTCGTCCACCGCGGGCGGCGCGCGGGCATCGCGTGGCTCAACCTCGCCGCCGGGCGGATCACGCTGATCGACGTCGGCGACGACGAGGTGCTCGCCACGATCGAGCGGATCGAGCCCGCCGAGCTGCTGCACGGCGATGACGCCGCGGCACCCGCCGTGCGGGGACGCACCCCCGCCCGCGCGCTTCCCGCGTGGCACTTCGACGCGGCCGCCGCGACGCAGGCGCTGGCCCGGCAGCTCGGCACACAGGACCTCGCGGCGTTCGGCGCCGCGGACGCGCCGCTGGCCATCGGTGCGGCGGGCGCGCTGCTTCGCTACGCCGGCGCGACGCAGCAGGCAGCGCTGACACACGTCCGCGAGCTTTGCGTCGAGTCGCACGGCGCCTACGTGGCGCTCGATCCGGCGACGCGGCGCAATCTCGAGATCACGCGCACGCTCACCGGCGATCCGGCGCCGACGCTGCTGTCGCTGCTCGACCAGTGCGCCACCGCCGCCGGCAGCCGCCTCTTGCGCGACTGGCTCACGCACCCGCTGCGCGACACGGCCAAGGCCTCCGCCCGCCACGATGCGATCGACGCGCTTTGCGCCGGGCGGGAAACGCGCGCGGGCGCTGACCGCGCTGCTTCGCCGCACGATCGACGTGGAACGCGTCGTGTCGCGGATCGCGCTCGGCACCGCACGGCCCCGCGATCTCGCCGGGCTGCGCGAGACCCTCGCCGCGGCGCCGTCGCTGCGCGTGCAGGCCGCTGCGAGCGATGCCGCGCTGCTGCGAGGGCTCGCCGACGACGTCGCCATCGACGCGCAGTGGCACGCGCTGCTCGCGCGCGCGATCGCGCCCGAGCCGGCCGCGCAACTGCGCGACGGCGGCGTCATCCACACGGGCTTCGACGCCGAGCTCGACGAGCTGCGCGCGGTCGACGCCGACTGCGGCCAGTTCCTGATGGATCTGGAGCGGCGCGAACGCGAGCGCACCGGGATCGCCAGCCTCAAGGTCGAATACAACCGCGTCCACGGCTTCTACATCGAAGTCACCCATGCGCACGCGGAGCGGGTTCCGGACGACTACCGGCGGCGCCAGACGCTCAAGAACGCGGAGCGTTACATCACGCCGGAGCTGAAGGCGTTCGAGGACAAGGCGCTGTCGGCGCAGGAGCGCGCGCTGGCGCGCGAGAAGACGCTGTTCGAAGCGCTGTTGCGCGATCTCGCCGCCGGCGATTGCCCCGCTGCAGCGGCTCGCCGCGGCGCTCGCGGCGCTCGACGCGCTGGCCGATCTCGCGGAACGCGCGCAGACGCTCGGCTTCACCCGCCCGCGCTTCGTCGCCGAGCCCGGCCTGGCAATCGCCGGCGGCCGTCACCCGGTGGTCGAGCGCCAGGTGGAAGCGTTCATCCCCAACGACGTGACGCTCGGGCGCACGCGACGCCTGCTGGTCGTGACCGGACCCAACATGGGCGGCAAGTCGACTTACATGCGCCAGACGGCCGTCATCGCGCTGCTGGCGTGCTGCGGCATGTTCGTGCCGGCGCGGGAAGCGGCGGTGGGGCCGCTGGACGCGATCTGACGCGCATCGGCGCGTCGGACGATCTCGCCGGCGGCCGGTCGACGTTCATGGTGGAGATGACCGAGGCCGCGTACATCCTGAACCGCGCGACGCCGTCGTAGCTCGTGCTGGTCGACGAGATCGGCCGCGGGACGTCGACGTTCGACGGCCTCGCGCTGGCCTGGGCGATCGCCCACCGGCTCGCCGAGCGGAACCGCTGCCTCGCGCTGTTCGCGACCCACTACTTCGAGCTGACCGCGCTTGCCGGCCGAAATCGAGGGTTGCGCGAACGTGCATTTCGACGCCGTCGAGCACAAGGACGGGATCGTGTTCCTGCACGCCGTGGCGGACGGTCCGGCCAATCGCAGCTACGGCCTGCAGGTGGCGAAGCTCGCGGGCGTGCCGGGCGAAACGATCCGGCAGGCGCGCGCCTACCTCGCGCGGCTGGACAAGTTCTCGGCCCGCGGCGATACGCAGCACGACCTCTTCGCCGCGTCGTCAGCTGGGCCGGCGGGCGATGCGGGCGATGCGCGCGCAGCGGGTGTGGTGGACGCGCTTTCCCGCGTCGACCCCGACGCGCTGTCGCCGCGCGAGGCGCAGGCTGCGCTCTATGCGCTCCGCAAGCTGCTCGACGACTAGCGGCACGGTGGCGCGCGGCGGCGCGCGTCCGCCGAGGCCCTCAGTGATCCGAGGCCCTCAGTGGTGATGGCCGTGCGCGCCGTGGACGTGCCCGTGCGTGATCTCTTCCTGCGTCGCGGGCCGGATGTCGATGACCGTGCAGTCGAAGCGCAGGCGCTGGCCCGCGAGCTCGTGGTTGGCATCGAGCACCGCCTTGCCGTCGGCGATGTCGGTCACGCGCCACACGACTTCCTGGCCGTCCTGCTCGGCGACAAGATGGCCGCCGACGGCGACGTCCGACGGGAGATTCGCGACGGGCTCTACGCGGACCATCTCGGCATCGTAATCGCCGAACGCGTCGGCCGGTTCCAGCGTGACCGAAACCGATTCCCCGACCTTCTTGAAATTGAGCGCCTCCTCGATCTTGGGAAAGATGCCCGAGTGGCTGCCGTGCAGGTAGGCGATCGGCTCGTCCGCGGCTTCGATCAGCTTGTTGCCGGCGTCGAACAACTTGAAGGTGAGGGTGACAACGGTGTTGGCGAAGACGTTCATCAGGCGGCGCTCGCGGTGTGGAGGAAGGGCGGACGGACGCCCCGCGCGCCGGTCGACCGGCCGCACGGGGTGCATGTCATTGTAGCGCGGCGCACCGCGACCGCCGCGCGCGCATCGATCGCGCCGGCGCGCACACCCGCTCCGCCGCTGGGCGGACTCGCGCCCTCCGCGTTCATGCGCCGTCACTGGCAGCGCACGGCGCTGCTCGTGCGCCAGGCGCTCCCGGGTTTCGCCGGCCTGCATACCAAGGCGCGGCTTATCGCGCTCGCGTGCCGCGACGATGTCGAGGCGCGGCTCGTGGTGCGCGCGCGCGGGCGCTACGCCCTCGCGCACGGGCCGTTTCGTCCGGCGGATTTCCGCGCACTGCCGGCGCGCAACTGGACGCTGCTCGTGCAGGGCGTGAACCTGCAGGACGACGCGACGGACGCGCTGATGCGCGCGTTCGCGTTCATCCCCTACGCACGCCTCGACGACGTGATGGTCAGCTACGCGGCGCCCGGCGGCGGCGTCGGCGCGCATTTCGACGACTACGACGTGTTCCTCCTGCAGGGCGCGGGACGGCGCCGCTGGCGTTACGGACGGCAGCGCGACCTCGCGCTCGTGCCGGGGCTGCCGCTCAGGATCCTCGCGCACTTCGCGCCGACGGCGGAGGCGCTGCTCGCGCCCGGCGACATGCTGTACCTGCCGCCGCGTTACGCGCACGACGGCGTGGCGCTCGACGCGTGCACGACTTACTCGATCGGCTTTCGCGCCCCCGCGTACGAGGAGCTCGGCCGGCATTTTCTGGATGCGCTGCACGATCGCCTCGCGTTGCCGGGCCGCTACGCCGACCCGGGGCTGCGCGCGACGCAAGCGCCGGCCCGCATCGATCCTGCGATGGTCAGCAGGGTCGCCCGCGCGCTGCGCGGGATCCGCTGGAGCGGCCGCGACGTCGCGTCCTTCGTCGGCAGCCTGCTGTCGGAGCCCAAGGTCACCGTGCATTTCGACCGGCCGCGCCGGCGCAGATCCGCGGCCGCGTTCGGTGCGGCGATCGACGCCCGCGGCGTGGCGCTCGACCGCCGCACGCAACTTCTTTACGATGACGGTGCGCTGTACGTGAACGGCGAGGCGCTGCCTATGCCCCCGGCGGGGGCGACGACGCTGCGCACGCTCGCCGATGCGCGTGCGCTCTCCGCCGCGCAATGCCGCGCGGCGCCGCGCGTCGTGCGCGAACTGCTCCGAGGATGGCATGGGCATGGATACCTCGTCGTCGACACCCGACCCCGCACCCGACGCGCCGCGTGAAACGCGCCTCGCGACGCTCGCCGAGCAGGTGGCGGCGATCGACCAGCTGATCTCCCTTGCCCGCGAGCGAATCTCGGTCTTCGACGGCGACCTTTCGCGTGGCGCCTGGAACACCCCGGCGCGGGCCGAGGCGCTGGCCACCTTCCTGCGCACGGCGCAGCACCCGCGGCTCGAGATCATCGTCCACGACACGCGCTGGATCGAGACGTCGTGCCCGCGCCTCACCAACCTGCTGCGCCGCTTCGGCCACGCGATGACGCTCTATCGGACGGGCGCCGGCGCGCAGGGCGCGACCGACCCGCTCGTCATCGTGGACGAGCGGCACTTCCTGCATCGCTACCACCTCGAGCAGCCGCGCGCGACGCTGGCGGTCGACATGCCGCAGGCCGCCCGGCCGCTCGTCACCCGCTTCGAGGAGATCTGGGCCACCGGCGAGCCCGGCCTGACCGGGACCGTGCTCGGCCTCTAGAGGGGCGCGTCACAGCGCGTCGCGCACCGCACGCACGACCGAATCGGTCGTCTCGTCGATCGCGTCGCACACGCGTGCGACGCCGAACTCCGCGAGCCAGGCGCGCTCGTTCGTCGTCGCCGCCGCAGCGATCAGCACCAGGTCGGGGTTGACCGCCCGCGCCGCGACGCACACGCGCATCTTGTCGGCGAGCGCCGCCTCGGTGACGACGAGCACCCGCGCGACGTCGACGCGCGCGGCGCGCAGCACGTCGGCGGCCGCGGCATCGCCGTAGACGGTGACGGCGCCGCCGGCGCGCGCTTCGTCCTGGCGATCCATGTCCTTGCCCACGGCGCACACCGGGATGCCCGCGTTCGCGCAGCGCGCGACGACGCGCCGCGCGAGCTCGCCCGCGCCGGTGACGATCACCGGCCGCGGCGCGACCGGCTCGGGGACCGCGTCGGCCGCCGCGACGCGCGCGTGCGCCAGCTCGCCGCGTGCCGCCTCGTACCGGCGCACCAGGCGGAACAGGAGCGGGTTGAGCGCGATGGAGACCAGAGCGGCCGCCACGAGCGCGTCCTGCGCGTCGTCCGGCAGCAGCCCGAGCTGCCCGGCCTGCGCGGCGAGGATGAACGAGAACTCGCCGATCTGCGCGAGGCCCACGCCGACCGTCGCCGCCGTGCGCGTGGTGTCGCGCAACAGCCGCACGATCAGCACCGCGACGAGCGGCTTGACGACCAGCACGATGGCCAGCGCCGCCACGACCTTGAGCGGCTCGGCCAAGACGAACGCCGGGTTGAACAGCATCCCCACGGATACGAAGAACATGGCCGCGAAGACGTCGCGAAACGGCGTCACGTAGACCGACGCCTGCGGCCCGAACCGCGACTGCGCGACGACCAGCCCGGCGAAGAAGGCGCCGAGCGCCACGGACAGGTGGAATACCTGCGACGCGACCAGCGCGACGCCGAGCGCGATCACGAATACCGCGACGGTGAAGAGCTCCTCCGAGCGCGTGCGCGCCATGCGCTCCATCAGGCGCGAGATCAGCCGGGTGCCCACCACCCACACCAGCACCGCGAACACGGCGGCCTTGCCGAGCGCCAGCGCGAGCGCGACGGGAATGGAGCCGCCCTCCTCGCCCGGCCGGACGGCGAGCGCAGGCAGGATCACGAGCGCCAGCACGGTGAAGACGTCCTCGACGATCAGCCAGCCGACGGCGACATGGCCGTCGTGGGCGGTGAGGCGTTTCTCGTCGGTCAGCATGCGGACCAGCACGACGGTGCTCGCGACCGCAAGCGCCATCCCGAAGACCAGGCCGGCCCCGTCGCTCCAGCCGAACGAGCGCGCCGCCGCCCAGCCGGCGGCCGTCGCCACCGCGCTCTGCGCGATCGCACCGGGAATGGCCACCCGCCGCACGCGCAACAGGTCCTGCGGATGGAAATGCATGCCCACGCCGAACATCAGCAGGATCACGCCGACCTCGGTGAACTCGTACGCGATCGCCGGGTCGCCGACGAAGCCCGGCGTGTGCGGGCCGACGGCGATGCCCGCGAGCATGTAGCCGACGAGCGTCGAGAGGCCGAGCCGCTGCGTGATCCAGCCGAACAGCAGCGCGAACGCGAGCCCGGACGCGAGCAGCGTGAGGATGGGCAGATCGTGCATCGATTCTGTCCGCGCCTCTGCCGGCCGCGCGGACGGCCGGTGTCAGAGGGGTGCGCCGATGCGCGCGGCCACTTCCCGGTAGTGCTCGATGACGCCGCCGAGATCGCGGCGGAAGCGGTCCTTGTCGAGCTTCTCGCCGGTCCTGGCATCCCACAGCCGGCAGCCGTCGGGCGTGAACTCGTCGCCGAGCACGAGCGGCCCGTGCGGGTCGTCCGCCGGGTGGCCGAACTCGAGCTTGTAGTCGACGAGGTCGATGCCGGCGGCGGCGAACAACGGCTTCAGCACGGCATTGACGCGGTGGGTCAGGTCCTTCATCTCGGCGATCTCCTTCGCCGAGGCCCAGCCGAGCACGCGGATGTGATCGTCGTTGACCAGCGGATCGTGCAGCGCGTCACTCTTGAGGAAGAACTCGAAGATGGGCTCGGGCAGGTGGGTGCCCTCCTCGATCCCGTAGCGCTTGGCCATCGAGCCGGCGCAGATGTTGCGCACCACGCATTCGACCGGCACCATCTTCATCGCCTTGACCAGCGACTCGCGCGCATTGAGCAGGCGCACGAAGTGCGTGCGCACGCCGGCCGCCCCGAGCCGTTCCATCACGTAGGCGTTGATCTTGTTGTTCGTCTCGCCCTTGAGCTCGAGCTTCGCGAGCTTGACCCCATCGAATGCCGACACGTCGTCGCGGTAGTGCATGACGAGATAGTCCGGGTCGTCGGTCGCGTACACCGTCTTGGCCTTCCCCTTGTACAGCTCCTGTCGCTTTTCCACGGCCTTCCCGTCCCCGTTCGATGATGCGTTCACGCGCCGAGCATCCTCCACTCGAAGCCGCTGCCCTGGTCGGCGACGCCGATCCATTCGACGGCGCAGTCGAGCGCGCCGGCCAGCGCGGCGCGCGCGCGCTCCGGCGTGTTGTTCTGTCTGGACAAATGCGCGGCGACGATGTGCGAGAGCCGCGAGTTGTCGAGCGCCGCCAGCAGCGCCGCCGCCGCCTCGTTGTGCAGGTGGCCGAAGCGCCCGGAGATCCGCTGCTTGAGCGACCACGGGTAGTCGCTGCGCTCGAGCATGCCGAGGTCGTGGTTGCATTCGAGGACGAGCGCGTCGCAGCCTGACAGGCTGGCCTCGACGTAGCGCGTCGTCATGCCGAGGTCCGTCACGACACCCAGCCGGTGCGCGCCGTCGGAGACGACGAACTGCACCGGCTCGCGCGCGTCGTGCGGCACCGGGAACGGCCGGATCTCGAGGTCGCCGACCGGCACGCGGTCATGGCTGTCGAAGCCGTAGATGCGCTCCATGCCGGCGAATCGCTCGCCGATCACCTGCAGCGTGCCGAACGTCAGCCAGACCGGGATCGCATACTTGGTCGCGAACGCCGGCACTCCGCCGACGTGATCGGTGTGCTCGTGCGTGACGAAGATGGCGTCGAGCGAGTCGGGCGCGACGCCGATCCGCTCGAGGCGCATCGCGGTGTCGCGCACGCCGAACCCGCAATCGATGAGGATCCGGGTCCTGCCGGCCTCGACGACGAGGCCGTTGCCTTCGCTGCCGCTGCCGATCGATGCGAACCGCATCAGCGCCGCGCGCGCGTCACTTCAACTGGTCCTTGAGCAGCGCGAGGATCTTCTCGCTGTTCTGTGTCTTGTCGGGCGCGCCGTTGGGATCCTGGACGCTGACGACCGACGCCGGCGCCACCTCCACGATCTTGATCCGGTACTGTTCCGGGCGGTCCTTCTCGTCGGGCTTCCAGAACAGCATCATCTTGGCGAGCAGGCTCGAATCGCGGTCGCGCTTCGCCATGTCGACGTCGGGATTCGCGTAGCGGACGTAGTAGATGCCCGTCGAGCGATCGCGGTCGACGACGGTGAATCCCGTGCGGTCGAGCGCCAGTCCGACGCGCCGCCAGGCGCGGTCGAACGGATCGTCGACGACGAGCTTGGACGTGCCGTCGTTGTTCTTCTCGAGGCGCGCGCGATCGGCCGGCGCGGGAGTTCCCGGGTTTCCCGGCGCTGCCGGCGCCACCGTCGTGCCCTGCACGGCAGCAACCGCCTGCGCCTCGGGCGCGCCGAAGCGCATCATGAGGCGCTGCAGCATCTCCGCCTCGAGGTTGGGGTCGGGCGGCTGCAGCGCCCAGGCGAAGCCGGCGCCCTGCACGTTGTCGATCTTCACGGTCGGCACCTGCTCCATGCCGCGGTGCGACACGTAGATCTCCACGGTGCCGGGCTCGGCGCCACGCTCGATGCGCGTGCGGAACTTGTCGCGCTTGTACGTCGACGTGAACGCATCGAGGTACTTGCCGACCGTGCGCCGCAGGAAGTCCGACGGAATGTCGGCGCGGTTCTCGGCCCAGTCGGTCTCCATCACGCCGACGGCAGGCTGCTCGATGGCGATGACGAACCCCATGTCCGACCAGAACGTGCGCGACGTCGTCCAGGCCTGCTCGGGCGTGACCTTGGCGACGATCCAGCGCTCGCTGCCGGCGCGCTGGATGTGGGCGTCGGGGCTCGTCGGCAGGAGGTCTTTCTCCTTCGGCGCCGTGGCCTTGGCCGCGGCGAGACCGGACGCCGTGGTCACCGTGTAGCGGTCGTCGTAGCGCGGCTGCGACAGCTCGGGGGGCAGCTCGAGCGCCGGCGCCGACGCCATCGACTTGTAGTCGATGCGTTTGCCGACCGGGCCGACCGACTCGCAGCCGCACAGGGCGACGGCCGCGCACAGCCATGCGAGGGCGCCGAACCGGACGCGGAATGGATGGTGATTCATCTTGCGTGCACCTCTACTTCAGGCAGCCCGCCTCGCGCAGCGCGTCGCGGACCGATTCGTGAAACTGCGTCGACAGCGGGGACAGTGGCAGCCGCAGCGCGCCGCCGCACAGGCCCATCTGCGCCATCGCCCATTTGACGGTGATCGGGTTCGCTTCGACGAATAGCCTCGTGTGCAGTCCCATCAGCCGCTCGTTCTGCGCGCGCGCACCCGCGACGTCGCCGCGAAGCGCCGCCGCGCACATCTCCGACATCGCTTTCGGCGCGACGTTCGCCGTCACCGAAATCACGCCGTCGCCACCCAGCAGCATGTAGGGCAGCGCGGTGTCGTCGTTGCCGGAATACAGCGCGAACTCCTTCCCCTTCGGCAGCTGCCTGATCAGGTCGACGTGGCGCACGAGGTCCGACGTCGCGTCCTTGAGGCCGACGATGGCCGGCAGTTCGGCGAGCCGCAGGATCGTGTCGTTGGCGAGGTCGGCGACCGTGCGGCCCGGCACGTTGTACAGCAGCATCGGCAGGCCGACCGCTTCGGCGATCGCGCGGAAATGCCGGTACAGCCCCTCCTGCGGCGGCTTGTTGTAGTACGGGACCACCGACAGGCATGCGTCGGCGCCGACGCGCTTCGCGTACTTCGTGAGCTCGATCGCCTCCGCGGTCGAATTGCCGCCCGTGCCGGCGATCACCGGCACGCGCCGGTCCGCGTGCTCGACGGCGGTCCTGATCAGCAGGCAGTGCTCCTCGATGTCGACCGTCGGCGATTCGCCGGTGGTCCCGACCGCGACGATCGCCGCCGTGCCGTTCGCGATGTGGAAGTCGATGAGCTTGCGATAGGCCGCCAGATCGAGCGCCCCGTCGTCCTGCATGGGCGTCGCGATGGCGACGAGACTGCCCTTCACCATGATGGGTCGCCGCAGAAAATAGCGCATTTTACCCCATCGCCGCGGTCGCCCGGCCCTCGCCGCCCATCCCCGACAACGGGCGCGCCGCGCCCGGACTCCGGTGTGCCGAAGCGCGAAGGGCCGCTCAATGCGCAGGCTCGAGGGGCAGCGGCCAGCGCCGCGTCCGGCCGACCGCAGCGATGCGCTGCACGACCGCGGCGCCGTCGCCCAGGGCGATCCGCCCCTGCTCGAACGCCACGACGACCAGCCGCTCCCCGACGCGTGCGACAAGTTCCCCCTCGCGCAGCAGAAAGTCCGGGTTGGTGGGCCGGCCGTACGCCTCGTTGCCGTCGGCAAAGGTCTCGTACAGGAAGACGCCGTCGGCGGCGAGCGCATCGAGCATCGGCACGAACAGCGGGCGATGGAGATAGTGCACGACGACGACCGCGTCGAACGTCTCGCCCGCAAAGGGCCACGGCTGCGACTCGAGGTCGGCGGCGCGCGTCTCGACGCCGGGCACCTGCGCGCTCGCGGCGAGCGCTTCGATGTCGCGATCGACCGCGACGACCCGCGCGCCGCGGGCGGCGAAGAACCGCGCCTGGCGGCCGCGGCCCGCCGCGACGTCGAGCACGCGCGCCCCGGCGGGCACGAGATGCGCGAAGCGCTCGATCCACGCCGAGGGCGTCAGTCCGAAATGCGGATTGGAGCGCGTGTTCATCCGGCGGTCTCCTCTGCGGCTTCGTCCCCGAGCCAGTCGACGAACGCCTTCACGTCGCTTCGCTCGCCTGCGCGCGGACCGACGATGACGAAATAGCCGCGCGCCGAATCGTAACGTTTCGGAAACGGCGCGACGAGCCGCCCGTCGCGCAGGTGCGCGGCGATCATCGGAATGCGGCCGAGCGCCACGCCCTGTCCGCCGACCGCAGCCTGGATCACCTGGTCGTAGATGGTGAAGCGCAACGCGCCCGCGGGCTTCAGGCCGGGCGCGCCGTTGCTCGTGAGCCAGCTCGACCAGTCGAGCCAGGGCACCCGACCCTCCGGATCGTCGTAGTGCACAAGGACGTGGCGGGCGAGGTCCGCCGGCCGCTTGAGCGGCGTTCCGCGCCGCCCGATCAGCCGGGGGCTCGCCACCGGCATCATCCGCTCGCCGAACAGCCGCAGCGCGCTGGCGGGCGCGCTGGCGTCGGGAAGGTAGCGGATGGCGACATCGACCGCGCCGCGCGCGACGTCGACGAGGCGGTCGTCCGCGGACACGTACACCTCGACCTCCGGGTGCGCGGCGCGGAAGCGCGCGAGCCGCGGAATGATCCACAGCGACGCGAACGAAACCGTCGTGGACAGCGTCACGCCCTGCGGCACGGGTTTTCCCCGCACCGTGTCGACGGCGGACGCGAGCGCCGCCAGCTGCTCGCTCACGGCGCGGTGAAAGGCCGCGCCCGCCGCCGTGAACGCGAGCGCACGGTGCTTGCGCTCGAACAGCGGCACGCCGAGGGCCTCCTCGAGCGCCTTGATCTGGCGCGACAGCGCCGATTGCGTGACGAACAGCTCGCTGGCGGCCAGCGTGAACGACAGCCGCCGCCCGGCGGCCTCGAACCCCCGCAGGAAGTCGAGCGACGGGAGCGACCGAAGCGCGTTATGCATTCCTGTAGCTCATGACAAGCATGCGCAAAGACCGTTTGAGCGGAGGCCGCGTCGCCGCCATCATCCCGGCATGGGCACAGACAGCGATGTGCCCCGCCGCGACGCCCGGCCCCTCGGCGCCACATTCGCGTGGGATGCATTCTACGCATGTATGGAGAGTACGACCATGACCAGCAACCGCTACGACGACGTCATCGAGCTCGCGTCCGGCGAGCTCGCGGAACTGCGCGACGTGCGCGGCGCCACGCTGCGCGTCACGCGCGGCACGCTGTGGGTGACGCAGGATCGCGACGTCCGCGACGTCGTGCTGCGCGCCGGCGACGTGTGGACCGTCGAGCGCGACGGTCTCACGCTGGTGGAGGCGCAGGGCGCCGCCGCGCTGGCCATCGTCGGGACGGCGGCGCGCCGCATAAGCGGCAGCGCAGCCCGGCCGACCTTGGCCGAGCGGCTGGCCGTGTGGCTCGATGCGCTGGGACGCACCCGTCGCGGGCGGCGCTTCGTCCCCTATTTCTAAAGCCCGGAGGTTCGATCCATGCCGATTGTCACCGTCACGCTCGCGCGGCCGAAGTCCGCCGCGTTCAAGCGCGCCGTCCTCGACGCCGTCCACGCCGCGCTGGTCGCGTCGGGCGTTCCGCCTGCCGACCGGTTTTCGCGCGTGCTGGAGCTCGACCCGGCGGATTTCGTCTACGACGCGCGCTACCCCGACCTCTCGCGCGACCGCGGGAGCGCCTTCGTGCTGGTCGAGATCCTCTGGTCGGTGGGCCGCAGCGTGAAGGTCAAACGCAAGGTGGTCGACGACATCGTCCGGGGAATCGCGCGCGACGCGGACGTCGACCCGGAGGCGGTGATGGTGGCGTTCGCGGAGACCGCGTGGGAGAACTGGGCGTTCGGCGGCGGGCGAATCCTGCACGCGTCCTGATCGTGCAGGCCGGGCGAAGGAAGATCGTGCCCGGGCAGGCGTTCCGGCGGCGGGACGTGGCACAATTTCGCCCCGTCGGCGGCGCGCCTTGCGCCGCAACTTCGAGGCACGATGGATCAGTTGCGTCCGGTCTGGGAAATCGCGGTGGGCGCCGGGGCGCTGGTCGCCTCGCTGATGTTCCACGGCGCCGGGATGTTCTGGATCCAGCGGCGCAACCTGCATTACCGGGGCCTGCCGCCGCTGCACTTTCAGCGCGAGCTCGCGTTCAGCTTCCTGATCCTGCTGCTGCTGGCGACGCACGTGATCGAGGTGCTGCTGTGGTCGTGCGCGCTGCTCGGCCTCGGGGCCATCGCGACGTTTCGCGAGGCGTACTACTACGTGACCGTCACCTACACGACGCTCGGATACGGCGAAGGGACGCTGGCGCAGCAGTGGCGCGTTCTCGCGCCGATGATCGCGATGTCCGGGGTGTTCGCTTTCGGATGGACGACGAGCGTGCTGTTCAGCATCGTCGGCGACAGCGGCGCGGCGGCGTCGGTCGCCGCCGCGGTCGCAACCAAGGTCGCGAGTGACGCCGTGCGCAACGCGCCGGACCGCGGCCCGCCCCCGGCCTGAAGCCGGCCGCCGCGAGTCGGCGGCGCGAACGGAGCGGCGGGCCTAGCCCTTCTTCGCGAACGTGATCTCGCCCCCGGTGGCGCCAACTTTCACGGCGTCGCCGGCGCCGTAGGTCCCGGCGAGGATCGCCTTCGCCAGCGGGTTCTCGATCTGCTGCTGGATCGCGCGCTTGAGCGGCCGCGCGCCGTAGACGGGGTCGAAGCCCGCGGCGGCCACCGCCTTGAGCGCGGCGTCGGACACGTCCAGCCTGATCTCCAGCTTGGCGAGCCGGGCCTCGAGCTGCTTCAGCTGGATCCTGGCGATCGAAGCGATCTGCGCTTCACCCAGCGGCTGGAACACGACGATCTCGTCGATGCGGTTCACGAACTCGGGCCGGAAGTGATTCTTGACCTCGGCCATCACGGCGATCTTGATCACCTGCTGGTCGGACCCGTCGTCGGTCATCTGCTGGATCTTGTGCGAGCCCAGGTTCGACGTCATGACGATGACGGTGTTCTTGAAGTCCACCGTGCGGCCCTGGCCGTCGGTCATGCGCCCGTCGTCGAGCACCTGAAGCAGGACGTTGAACACGTCCGGGTGCGCCTTCTCGATCTCGTCGAGCAGGATCACCGAATACGGCTTGCGGCGGACGAGCTCGGTCAGGTAGCCGCCCTCCTCGTAGCCGACGTAGCCCGGCGGCGCGCCGATCAGCCGCGCGACCGAGTGCTTCTCCATGAACTCGGACATGTCGATGCGCACCATCGCGTGGTCGGTATCGAACAGGAATTCCGCCAGCGCCTTGCAGAGCTCCGTCTTGCCGACGCCGGTGGGCCCGAGGAACAGGAACGAGCCGTACGGGCGGTTGGGATCGGACAGACCGCTGCGCGAGCGGCGTATCGCGTCCGCGACCAGGCGCACGGCTTCGTCCTGGCCGACGACACGCTGGTGCAGCTTGTCCTCCATGAACAGCAGCTTGTCGCGCTCGCCCTGCATCATCTTCGACACCGGAATGCCGGTCGCGCGCGACACGACCTCGGCGATCTCCTCGGCGCCGACCTGCGTGCGCAGCAGCTGCGGCTTTTTCGCCTGCTCGGCGTGGAGCTTCTTGTCGGTCTTCTTGAGCTGCTCCTCGAGCTGCGGCAGCTTGCCGTATTGCAGCTCGCTCATCTTCTGCCAGTCGCCCTTGCGCTTGGCCTCCTCCATCTGGAGCTTGATCTTGTCGATCTCCTCCTTGATGTGCTTGCTCCCCTCGACCTGCGCCTTCTCCGCCTTCCACACTTCGTCGAGGTCGGCGTATTCGCGTTCCAGCCGCGCGATCTCGTCCTCGATCGCGGCGAGCCGCTTCTTCGACGCCTCGTCCTTCTCCTTCTTCACCGCCTCGCGCTCGATCTTGAGCTGGATCATCCGGCGCTCGAGCTTGTCCATCGCCTCCGGCTTGGAGTCGATTTCCATCTTGATGCGCGCGGCCGCCTCGTCGATCAGGTCGATCGCCTTGTCGGGCAGGAAGCGGTCGGTGATATAGCGATGGGAGAGCTCGGCCGCGGCGACGATCGCGGGGTCGGTGATCTCGACGCCGTGGTGGATCTCGTAGCGTTCCTGCAGGCCGCGCAGGATGGCGATGGTCGACTCCACCGACGGCTCGTCGACGAGCACTTTCTGGAAGCGCCGCTCCAGCGCGGCATCCTTCTCGATGTACTTCCGGTATTCGTCGAGCGTGGTCGCGCCGACGCAATGGAGCTCGCCGCGGGCGAGCGCGGGCTTCAGCATGTTGCCGGCGTCGATCGCGCCTTCTGCCTTGCCGGCGCCGACCATCGTGTGCAGCTCGTCGATGAAGACGATCGTGCGGCCTTCGTCCGCGGCGATGTCCTTGAGCACGGCCTTCAGGCGTTCCTCGAACTCGCCGCGATATTTCGCGCCGGCGAGCAGCGCCGCCATGTCGAGCGACAGCACGCGCTTGTTCTTGAGGGTCTCGGGCACTTCGCCGTTGATGATGCGCTGTGCTAAGCCCTCGACGATCGCGGTCTTCCCGACGCCCGGCTCGCCGATCAGCACCGGGTTGTTCTTGGTGCGGCGCTGGAGGATCTGGATCGTGCGGCGGATCTCGTCGTCGCGGCCGATCACCGGGTCGAGCTTGCCCTGCTTCGCCCGCTCGGTCAGGTCGATCGTGTACTTCTTGAGCGCCTCCCGCTGGCCTTCGGCTTCCTGCGAGTCGACGCCGGCGCCGCCGCGCACCGTCTCGATGGCGGCGTCGAGCGCCTTGCGCGTCAGCCCGTACTCCTTGAGGAGCCGCCCCGCCGGACCCTTGTCCTCGGCGAGCGCCAGCAGGAACATTTCGCTGGCGATGAACTGGTCGCCGTGCTTCTGCGCTTCCTTGTCGGTGAGATTGAGCAGGTTGTTCAAGTCGCGCGAGATGTTGATCTCGCCGCCGGTGCCCTCGACCTTGGGCAGGTTCTCGATGGCATTGCGAAGCGCCGTCTGCAGCCGCGGCACCTGGACGCCGGCGCGCGCGAGCAGCGAGGTCGTGCCGCCGTCCTCCTGCGCGAGCAGCGCCGCCAGCAGGTGCTGGGGCTCGATGAAACCGGCGTCATGGCCGACGGCGAGGCTCTGGGCGTCGGCGAGTGCCTGCTGGAATTTGGTGGTGAGCTTGTCGAATCGCATGTCGTTGTTTTCCCTGGAACGGGCGGCGTAATGTCAACACCGCATATGGGGGAATTGTCGGCGCTTTCAACGCAGATTTCCAAGCCCGGACGCAAGGATCGATCGCGCCATGCGTGCTACCATGGATCGACCGTTCCGCCTGCCGCGCCGCGGCCCCGCGCCGCCGGCCTCACGTGCCCGCCGAACCACCGTCCCACCCCCCTTCGTCCGGCCGCAAGCCCGGCTTCCTGCAGATCGTCTTCGCCGTCTGGTCGAGCTTCTTCGGCGTGCGCAAGCGGCGGGATCACGACGCGCTCGGCGACGCGATCAGGCCGCAGCACCTGATCGTCGCCGGGCTCCTGGGTGCGCTGCTGTTCGTGCTGGCGCTGGTCGCGATCGTGCGGGTCATTCTCGCGAACGCGGCGTGAGGACACTCCGGGCGGCCGTCTTCGTGGCGCTCGCCGGCGCAGGGGTGGCGGGCGCGCAGCCGGACACCGTCCCCGCCCCGGCGCCGCCGGTGACCGGGTCCACGCCGGCGCCGCCGCTGACGGCGACTGCGCAGGCGATCTACGCCGACGCGCGCCCGCGCCTGCTGCAGATCCGGACGCTGGTCCAGGCCGGCAGCCAGTCATCGATCGGCTCGGGATTCGTCGTGAGCGCCGACGGGCTCGCGCTGACCAACTACCACGTCGTCTCGCAGTACGTGCTGGAGCCGACGACGTACCGGCTGGAATACGCGGCGCCGGACGGCCGCCGCGGCGCGCTCTCCGTGCACGCCATCGACGTCGCCAACGACCTTGCCGTGCTCCAGCTCGACCGATCCGGCCTGCCATTCTTCGAGTTCGAACCGCGGGCGGTGCGCGGCACGCTGCCCAAGGGCGAACGGCTCTATGCGATGGGCAACCCGCTCGATCTCGGCTTCACGATCGTCGAGGGCACGTACAACGGCCTGGTCGACAAGAGCTACAACGAGCGCATCCATTTCTCGGGCGCGCTCAACCCCGGGATGAGCGGCGGCCCGACCGTGACCGACGCCGGGCGCGTCGCGGGCATCAACGTCGCCAAGCAGATCGGCGGCGACCTGGTGAGCTTCCTGGTGCCGGCGCGGCACGCCGTGGCGCTGATCGAGCGCGCACGGCAAAGCGGCGCGATGACGCCGAGCCACGCGCGCGAGGACATCGCGCGGCAGCTTGCCGCGTGGCAGACCGGCCTCTACGCCGCCGTTGCCGCGCAGGGCATGACCACCGTCACGCTGGGCCCTTACCGCGCCCCCGAGCTCGCGGCGGCGTTTTTCTCCTGCTGGTCGCGGACCAACGCCGACGCGACGCCGAAGCCGCGCGCCCGCGTCGACTACACGAGCTGCAGCACGCAGACGTCGCTGTTCGTGGCTGGCGACCTGACGACGGGCCAGGTCGACTACTCGCATGCCTACGTCAAGAGCGTGGACCTGAACGCCTTCCAGTTCGCGACGTTCCTGTCGCAGCAATACCAGTCGCCGCTGGCCGGGACGTCCGGCCGCAAACGCCTCGCCGCGCAGAAGTGCAACGAGGACTTCGTCGCCACGACGCCCGACAACGCGCGGCCGCTGTTGCGCGTCGTCTGGTGCGCGCGCGCGTACCGCGAGTTCGACGGGCTCTACGACGTCGCGGTCACTGCGGTGACGCAGGACCGCGACCGCGAGGCGCTGGTGTCGCGGCTGGCGCTGCGCGGCGCGAGCTATGAAAGCGCGCTGGCGCTGTCCAGGCGCTTCCTCGACGGCATGCAGTGGGCGAAGTGAGCGCGACGTGAGGATGGGATGATCTGGGTGGAGGTGCTGTCGCGCCACCGTGACGTCGTCGCCCGCTACCGCTGCGACGACGCCGGATTGACGATCGGCCGGGCCTACGACAACGATGTCGTGCTCGACGACCCGTACGTGGCGCCGCATCACGCGCGCATCGTCCGCGACGACGCGGGCCGCCTCGTCGCGCACGACCTCGGCAGCGTCAACGGCTTGTCGATCGACGGCGCCCCGCGCCGCGGCGCGGTCCTCGCCGTCGACGGCGAGCGCCCGTTGCGCGTTGGGCGCACGCTGGTAAGGGTGCGCGACGCCGCGTTCGCGGTGCCTGCGGAGCGGGCGTGGGTCCCCGCGGCGCGGGCATGGCCGACGACGCTGGCGCTCGGCGCGGCGGTCGTCGCCGCCTCCGTGCTCACGCTGTGGCTGTCGGAAACGCAGGAGCCGCAGCTGTCGCGCTACGTGCTGCCGCTGTTCGCGATGGCGATGCTGGTGCTGGTCTGGACGACGGCGTGGGCGCTGATGTCGCGGATCTTCACCGGCGCCGCGCGATTCGAACGCCATCTGGCGATCGCGCTGGCCGGACTGCTCGCCTTCTTCGTGTTCGACGAAATCACCGACTACGGTGCCTTCGCGCTGTCGTTGCGCGGATTGGCCGAGTACGCGTACGCCGGCAACTGGATGGTCCTCGCCGCGCTGTGCTTCTTCCATCTGCGCGAGATCGCGCCGCTGCGCATGGGAATGAAGGCCGGCGTGGTCGCGACGATCGCCGTCGCCGCCATCGGGGTGCAGACGCTCACCAAGGCCGAGCTCTCGACGATCCTCGGGCAGCAGTCGTACCTTCCGGCGCTCAAGCCCCCGATGTTCCGCCTCAAGGCGCCCCGATCGGAGGCCGCGTTCTTCGCCGACGCCGAGCGCCTCAAGGAAGCGGTCGACAAGGCGCGCAAGGATCGCGTCGAGTCGTCGGGCCTGCTGCCGGACGAGGAGGACGGCAGCTAGGGCTTGCGGGCGGCGAGCGCGGCAATGGAATCGGCGGCGCGCAGCAGGTCCTCGTCGCCGGTGAGGATGTCGGGGCACAGTCGCAGGTAGCGGCCGCGCGCGTCGACGATGATGCCCTGCCGCGCGAGTGCGTCGGCGATGGCCACGGCCCGCGGGGAGTCGACCACCACGAAGGCGCCGCGATCCTCGGTACCACCCAGTGCACCGACGCCGCGCTCGGCGAGCGCAGCCACCAGCAGGCGCTGCGCGGCGAGCGAATAGCTGCGCAGCCGCGCCACGCCGACCGCCAGCATGAACAACTGGCCGGCGCGAGCCTGGTAGAACGGCAGCACCGCGGGCGTCGATTCCATCCAGCCGTCGCCTCCGGCCGCGAAGCGCGGCGGGTCCGGCCGCGCGTAGGTAAACGGCGCCTCCTTGGCGAACCAGCCGGTGTCGAGCGTGCGCAGGCCGCCGTCCAGGTGCCGCGCATGCACGTAGAGATAGCATGCGCCGGGTCCCCCGCGCAGGTACTTGTAGCTCCCGCCCACGGCGAAGTCGAGGTCGAGGGCGGCGACGTCGACGTCGAACACGCCCGCCGAATGATAGACGTCGAGGAGGAGCTTGCCGCCGGCGGCATGCGTGGCACCGACGAGGGCCGGCAGGTCGGCGATCCGCTGGCCGGTATTGAACACGACCTCGGAAACGACGACCAGGTCCACCGCCGGTCCGATCGCCGCGACGACGTCGTGCGTGTCGAAGCGCCCGTCGGCGCGCGGCTCGACCATCGTCAGCGCGATGCGGCCGCGGTGCGCGTACTCGCGCAGGATGACATCGAGGGAGTCGAATTCGCCGCGCGTGGCCACGACGCGCGGCACGCCGTCCAGCGCGTTGAGCACTGCGCGCAGGCCCTGGCCGGCGCTGTTCTTGGGCACGACGTGTCGGGGCGCGGCGCGTTCAGCAGCGCGGCCAGGCGCGCGCGATACGCGGCGATCTCGCGCTCCCACGCGTCCCAGGCGCCGCCCAGGTCGGCGTACCAGTGGGCGAGCGCCTCGCGCACGTCGTCGTCGGTGGCGTCGAGCGGGCGGCCGAGCGAGTGGTTCGCGAGGTACACGCGATCGCCGTACGCGAGCTTGTGGCGCGCGAACAGCGGCGCGACGTGGCGCTCGAGGATGTTCGCCGTGAGTTCCCCCGGACCGATCGCGCGGACGGCGGCGTCGATGCGCCCGGAGGTCGCTGTCACGGCGTCGTTCATGCGGGGGAGGCGCCGATCGCGGTGCGCACGTCGATCAGCTCGGGAAAGAACGACTGGTCGAGCGCGCGCCGGAGGAAGGCGACGCCGGACGACCCGCCCGTGCCGGCCTTGTGGCCGATGATGCGCTCGACGGTCTTCATGTGGCGGAAGCGCCAGAGCTGGAACGCCTCCTCGACGTCGACGAGCTTCTCGCACATCTCGTACGCGTCCCACCAATGCTTCGGGTCCTCGTAGATCGTGGCGAAGACCGGCACCAGCGCCGGGTGCCTGACATAGGGCTGCGTGACGTCGCGCTCGAGACAATCGCGCGGCACCGGCAGACCGCGCCGCGCGAGATGGCGCAGGAACTCGTCGTACAGCGACGGCGCGTGCAGCAGGCGATCGAGCATGGCGAGCGCCGCGGCGTCGTGGGCGAAGACGGCGAGCATCGCCGGCTGCTTGTTCCCGAGCAGGAACTCGATCGCCCGGTACTGTGCCGACTGGAATCCCGACGCCGTGCCGAGCGCCGGGCGAAACGCCTCGTACTCCGACGGCGTCAGCGTCTCGAGCACCGCCCATTGCTCGAACAGCTGCTTCTGGATCAGCTTCACCCGCGCCAGGATCTTGAAGTTCGCGTCCAGGCGGTCGGCGCGCACGTGCGCCACCGCCGCCTCGAGCTCGTGGATCATGAGCTTCATCCACAGCTCGGACGACCTGATGCTGGACGATGAACAGCATCTCGTCGTGGCAGGCGCCGCGCTCCGGCGTGCCGGACAGCGGCTGCTGCGCCGCCAGCAGGCGGTCGAGGCGCAGGTAGCCGCCGTAGGTGAGCCGGTCGCGCAAATCGGTGACGATGCCCGGTTCGAGGTCGCGCGCGGTCATGGACGGCAGGGCGGTGGCGAGGGACGTCCGCAGTATAGCCGTCCGTATCGCCGGCGAGGCCACGTTCCGGGCGCTTCGTCGCAACCGCCAGGGACACGCGGCGCCGCTTTGATAGGATGCGCGCCGATGGCTTCGTCGACCCGCATTCGTTTCCTTGCGCGTCCGCTTGCACTCCTGCTCGCGTCCTGCGCGCTCGCGCCGATCGCCGGCTGCGGCGACACCGGAAGCCGGCGCGGCATCGCGCTCGCCGAATGCCGCCTGCCGAGGTTCGCGCAGCCGGCGCAGTGCGGCAGGCTCCAGGTCCCCGAGGATCGGACGCGTCCGGCGGGCCGCAAGGTGTCGCTGTTCATCGCCGTCCTGCCGGCCAACACGCTGTCGCCGAAGCCGGATCCGTTCGTCATCCTGGCCGGCGGACCCGGCCAGGCCGCATCGCAGCTCGCGCCCTTCGCCGCGCAGCTCAACGCCATCCGCCGCACGCGCGACATCGTGCTCATCGACCAGCGCGGCACCGGCAAGTCGTCGCCGCTCGAGTGCTTCGCGTTCGAAGCGAACCGTCTCGATCCGTACGAGACCGACCCGCTGCCGCGCGCGAAGCTGTGCGCGGACCAGCTGCGGACCAACGGCATCGATGCGGCGCAATACACGACGACGGCGTGGGTCGCCGACCTCGAGGCCGCGCGAGACGCGCTCGGCTATCCGCGCCTCAATCTCTGGGGCGGGAGCTACGGCTCGCGCGTCGCGCTCGAATACCTGCGCCGCCATCCCGACCGCGTGCGCACGGTGGTCCTCGACGGCGTGGTGCCGCCGCGGATGAAGGTCTCGCTCGACGTCTGGCGCACGCGCGATGCCGCGCTCGACGCCATCGTCGACGCGTGCCGCCGCTCCCCGACGTGCCTCGCCGCCCATCCCGATCCGGCGGCGACGCTGGCGGGGATCGCCGCGGATCTCGGGCCCGGCGGAAAGACGATCGAGATGCGCGACCCGCGCACCGGCGAGACCCGGCACGTGACCGTGACCGTCGATCTGGTGATGGGCGCGCTGCAGCCGCTCACCTACGTCCCGGAGCTGTCGAGCCTGGTGCCCGAGCTGATCGACCTCGCCGGAAAGGGCGACTACGGCCCGCTGCTGGCGACGGTCGACGTCGTGACCGGCAATCTCGCCGAGCAGATGAACGCGGCGCTGCACTACTCGGTGACGTGCGCGGAGGACGTTCCGCGCATCACGCCCGACGAGCGTGCGCGCGCGCTGGCGGGTATTCGCGCGAAGTCGCTCGCCGGCAAGGTGATCGGGGTATGCGACGTGTGGCCGCAAGGCGCCATGCCGTCGGACTTCGTCGAACCCGTATCGAGCGACGTTCCGGTGCTGTTGCTGTCCGGCGCGCTCGACCCCGTCACGCCACCTTCGTATGCCGAGGAAGTGGCGAGGACGCTGCCCAACAGCAGGCACGTGATCGCCAACGGAATGGGCCACATCGTCTCGCCGCACGGGTGCGTGCCGCGGCTCATCGCGGGCTTCGTCGCGACGGCCGGCTTCGCCGAGCTCCCGGCATCCTGTCTGGCGCAGCTTCAGGGCGGCGCGCGGCCGCCGATGTGGCCCGACCGCCTGGCGCCGCAGCCATGATCGACGTCGCCGGCTTGACGAAGTCCTTCGGCAAGCGCGGCGAAGTGCACGCCGTCGCCGACGTCGCGTTCACGGCGCCGTCGGGCGCGATCACCGGGCTGCTCGGTCCCAACGGCGCCGGCAAGACGACGCTTCTGCGCATGCTGGCGACGCTCGTGCTTCCCGACGCGGGCCACGCGACGATCGACGGCCTCGACATCGTCCGCGACCGGTACTCGGTGCGCGAGCGCATCGGCGTCCTGTCCGACGCCCGCGGCCTGTATCCCCGTCTCACGGCGCGGGAGAACGTCCGCTACTACGGCGCGCTGCACGGGCTCCATGGTGCCGCGCTCGACGCCCGCGTCGGCTCGCTGCTCGACACGCTCGGCCTCGCGGACATTGGCGATCGCCGCACGCAGGGCTTCTCCCAGGGCGAGAAGATGAAGGTCGCGATCGCGCGCGCGCTCGTGCATGATCCGGGAACGATCCTGCTGGACGAGCCCACGAACGGCCTCGACGTCATGAGCGTGCGTGCGCTGCGCGAGCAGTTGCGCGCGCTGCGTGGCGCCGGCAAGTGCCTGCTGTTCTCGTCGCACGTGATGCAGGAAGTCGCCGCGCTGTGCGATCGCATCGTGATCCTCGCGCGGGGGCGCGTCGTGGCGACCGGTTCCGCCAACGAGCTCGTCGCGCAGGCCGGGACGCGCACGCTCGAGGACGCGTTCGTGACGCTGATCGGCTCCGGCGAAGGTCTGGCCGCGTGAGCGCCCTTTCGCCCCAGCGTGTGGCGGCCGTCGTCCGCAAGGAGCTGACGGACATGTTCCGCGACCGGCGGACGGCCATGGTGACGCTGGTTTCGGCGATCGCGGCCGGACCGATCTTCCTCATCCTGATCTTCAACCTGATCGCCAACCAGGCCGACCGCGCGCGCGATCTCAAGCTGGCGGTCGAAGGGCGAGATCACGCGCCCGCGCTGGCGGCGTTCCTCGAGCGCCAGCAGGTGACGCTGACGCCCGCGCCGCAGGACTACGAGGCGCGGATCCGGCGCGGCGACCTCGACGTCGTGCTCGTGATCGATCCGGCGTTCGCCCGTGACGTCGCCGACGGCAAGCCCGCGACCGTGCGGCTGGTGTTCGACCGCTCGCGCGATCGCGCCCGCCCCGCGATCGACGAGGCGGAGTCGCTGCTTCGCGCGTACAACCGGCTGTGGGGGCAGCAGCGCCTCGTGCTGCGCGGGGTCGCCGGCAGCGTCGCCACGCCGCTGACGCGTCGAGAACGTCGACCTGGCGACGCCGCAGCAGTCGGGCGCGCTCGTCCTGTTCCTGGTCGCCTACTACGGTCTGTTCGCCTCGGTGATGGGCGGCATGGCGGTGTCGCTCGACACGACGGCCGGCGAGCGCGAGCGCCAGTCGCTCGAGCCGCTGCTGATGACCCCCGCGCGGCCGGCCGAGATCGTCGCGGGAAAATGGCTCGCCGCGTCGACGTTCAACGCGCTGGTCGTGCTGCTGACGCTCACCGGGTTCTACCTGACCTTGTCGTTCGCGCCGCTGCCGGCCGTCGGCGTGCCGTTCCTGTTCGGATCGCGCGAGTTCCTTCGCTTCATGGTCGTGCTGATCCCCATGATCCTGCTGCTGCCCGCCATGCTGCTGTACTTCGGCGCGCGGGCGCGCGCCTACCGCGAGGCGCAGGCGAACGTGTCGGTGCTGCTGTTCGTCGTGTCGCTGTTGCCGCTGGTGCAGCTCTTCTCGCAGCGCAAGGAGCCGGCGTGGATTGCGCTCGTGCCCGTGTCGGGCCAGTACTCGCTGCTCAATGTCGCGCTGCGCGGCGAGCCGCTGCCGTGGGCGCAGCTCGCGATGTCGTATGCGGTGCCGCTGGCGCTGGCGGCGCTGTTCCTCGCGGCCGTCGCGCGCCTCCTGTCGCGGGAGTCGATCCTGGCCGGAAAGTAGCGACCGGTCCGGGGACGGCGTGCGAAAATCCCGCGCATGCAAAGATCCCCCGCCGCGCCGAGCGAGCCACCCGCGATGATGGATACGCGGGAAGTCGCCGCGTACCTTCGGCTCAAGGAGCGGCGCATCTACGACCTCGCACGGCGCCACGCGATTCCGCACGTGCGCGCGACCGGGAAGCTGCTGTTTCCCCGCCAGCAGATCGACGCGTGGCTCGCGGCGCGCAGCGCTGCGCCGCAGGCGTCCGCAGCGCCGCTCGCCGACCGCGCAACGCCGGCGGTGATCGCGGGAAGCCACGACCCGCTGCTCGAGTGGGCGACGCGCGCCTCGGCGAGCGGGCTCGCGATCCTCGCCTGCGGCAGCCGTGCCGGCATCGAACGGCTGGCGCGCGGCGAAGCGGCCGTCGCGGCATTGCACTGGCGCGACGAAGCGACCGGCGAGGAAAACGTCCCGCTCGTGCGGCGTGCGATGCCCGCGCAGGACTTCGTCGTGCTGGAATGGGCGCGCAGGACACAGGGGCTGCTGCTCGCGCCGGGCAATCCGCTGCGCATCGGGTCGCTGCGCGACGTCGTCCGGAAGAAGGCCCGCATCGCGCTCCGCCAGCCCGAGGCGGGGAGCCATCGCCTGCTCGAGCACCTGCTGCGCGATGCCAAGCTCGCACCCTCTGCGCTGCGCGCGACCGCACGGCCGTCGCGCGCCGAGACCGATCTCGCCGCCACCATTGCCGCCGGGCATGCCGACACGGGCCTCGGCATCGAGGCGGCGGCACGCGCGCACGACCTCACGTTCATTCCGCTCACTGTCGAGCGCCTCGATCTCGTCGCCCGCCGCCGCGACGCGTTCGAAGCGCCGCTCCAGGCGCTGCTCGCCTTCGCGCGCACGGCGGAATTCGCCCGCGAGGCACAGCGGCTCGGCGGCTACGACGTCACGGCGGCCGGCCGCGTCGTCTACAACGCGTAGAAGCTACACCACATCGTCAGCAGGAGGGCGTGCGCAGCACGCCGCCGCATCACGGAACCTCGAAGCCGTACGATGCGAGCACGCGGCGGCCGTCGGCGCCCAGGACGAATGCGGCGAAATCGCGCGCCCGTGGCGGCGCATCCTTGCGGACGGCGAGCCCGTAGTCCGCACGAACCTGCAGGTCGGCGGGCAGCTCGACGGTCACGAGCGAAGGGTCCTCGCGACACGCGAGCGCCGCGTTGGTCCGGTACGTGACGAACACGTCGGCCGCGCCCTGCGCAAGCAGCGCTGCGTAGCTGCTGCGGTTCTCGGAGGCGAGCGTCGTCAATCCCGTGCCGACCAGCTGGCGCGCCTTCGATGCCAGCGTGTCGAACGCGCCCGGGTGGATGGCATCGGCCTTGCGGAACACCACCCACGCGTAGTCCCCGGACGGATCGGCGGTCGGCGTCGAGCTGCCGACGCCGACGGCAGGATCGAGCAGCGTCGCGAGCAGCGTGTCGGTGGACACGCAGACGCGCGGCGACGCCAGCACGCACATCGATGTGCGGGCGAAGATGTCGACCGCTTCCGCCCAGCCGAATGCGACCAGGCCGCGCGGATGCGCGAGGTTCGCGCTGGCGAACACGTCGGCGCGCTCGCCGCTGCCGATGCGATCGCGCAATAGGCCCGACGCGCCGAAGGTCAGCGCGATCCTGCCCGCGCCCGGCGCCGCGCGCTCGAATGCGCGCGCGACGTCGGTGAGCGGAGCGCGCAGGCTGCCCGCCGCGTACACGCCGACGTCCTCGGCGCGAACGATCGCCGCGACGAGGCTGGCACCGAGCGCGGCGGCGGACCGCCGATCCGTCATCCCTGCAATCCCGCCCCCGCGAGGGCGCGCCTACGCATCGCTGCCGGCGTTGGGGAAGAACAGCTGCTCGCCGTCGATCTTGTAGCCGGCGATGACTTCCTGGCCGTGCGGCGAGACCAGCCAGTCGATGAACTTCTGGCCCAGATCCTTCTTGACCTTCGGATGCTTCTCGGGATTGACGAGCATGACGCCGTACTGGTTGAACAGTCGCTTGTCGCCCTGCACGACGATCTCGAGCCGCCGCGATTGTTGAAGATTGAGCCACGTGCCGCGATCGGAGAGGAGGTACGCGTCCATCGCCGCCGCGGTATTGAGCGCCGGGCCCATGCCGGATCCGGTCTCGCGATACCAGGGTCCCTTCGCCTTGTCGATGTCGACGCCGGCATCTTTCCACAAGCGCAGTTCCGCCGAGTAGGTGCCGCTCTTGTCCGCCCGCGAGACGAAGGGCGGCTTCGCGTTCGGCGATCTTCTCAGTGCCGAGCGATGTCGTTGCCTCCCGCGACGTGCGCCGGATCGGCTCTTCGGGCCGATCAGCACGAAATCGTTGTACATGACCGGATAGCGCTTGACGCCGTTGCCCTCGGCCAGCACTTGCCCTCGCCGGCCGATCGTGCACGAACACGACGTCGGCGTCGCCGCGGCGGCCGATGTCGAGCGCCTGCCCGGTTCCGACGGCGACGACGCGGACCTGGATTCCGGTGTCCTTCTCGAAGATCGGCAGCAGAGTGACCGAACAGGCCCGATTGCTGGGTCGACGTCGTCGACGCGACGACGATGAACTGGTCCTGCGCGAAGCGCGCCCATCGCAAGCAGCGCGCCCGCGCGACCATGGCAAACGGCGGAAGCATCGATGCTTTCACAAGCGCTCTCCTTCGAAGAAACGCCCGAGCCTTCGGCCGAGCGCGGTTGACGAAAGAATATCGCGGCCGGCGCCGTGCTCGGCGACGCGGCCCTCGATGCAGGAAGAGGACGATGTCGGCAAGGCGCTTCGCCTGCGCGAGGTGGTGCGTGGTCATCACGATCGTCGTGCCGAGCGCGTGGATGCCGCGACGAGCGGCCTCGACGGCACGCGTCGACGCCGGGGTCGAGGCTGGCGGTGGGCTCGTCGAGAAACAGCACCTTCGGCGCCAGCGCCCACGCGCGCGCGAGCGCCACGCGCTGCTGCTCGCCGCCGGAGAGCACGCGCGCCGGGCGGCCGGCGACGGCCGCGAGGCCGACGCTCGGACAGCGCATGCGACACGCTGCGCGCGCGTCGTCGCCGCGAACGCCGGCGAGCGCGCAGCGCATGACGCGATGTTGCCGACTGCCGAGCGGCGCAGCAGCACCGGGCGCTGGAACACCATCGCCTGGCTCGCCGGCCGAGTCGTCGAGCCGACCCCAGGTGACGCTGCCGCCGTCGGGAGCGAGCAGTCCGTGCAGGACGCGCAGCAGCGTGCTCTTGCCGGCGCCGTTCGCCCCCAGGATGAACGTGCGCGAGCGCGGCTCGATCGTCGACGTCGACGCCGTCGAGGAGCCGCGCGCGCGCGGCGAACGACGTCGACGGCCGACGCGACGATCGGCAGGCCTGCGATGGCCTCGACGTCACCCAAAGCGCGCCCTCGCCCATTGGCGCGTCATGTGCGCGCCGACGTTGAGCGCCATGACCAGCGTGATCAGGACGATGCCGAGGCCGAGCGCGAGCGGAAGGTCGCCCTTGCTCGTCTCGAGCGCGATCGCGGTCGTCATGACCCGCGTGACGCCGTCGATGTTGCCGCCGACGATGATCACGGCGCCGACTTCGGACGCCGCGCGTCCGAATCCCGCGAGCAATACCGTCAACAGCGACCAGCGCGTATCCCACAGCAGCGTCAGCGCCGATTGCCACCAGGAGGCATGGAGGCTTTGCAGCTGCTCGCGGTATTCGCTCCACGCGTCCTCGATCGTCTGCCGCGTCAGCGCGGCGACGATCGGCACGATGAGGAGCGTCTGCGCGATCACCATCGCGCTCGGCGTGAACAGCAGCCCGAACGCGCCGAGCGGGCCCGCGCGCGACAGCAGCAGGTAGACGAGCAGGCCGACGACGACCGGCGGCAGTCCCATCGCCGCGTTCAGCGCGACGATGGCGCCGCGCGCGACCCGGAAAGCGCGTGATCGGCGACGCGGCGCCGAGCGGAAGGCCGATCACCGCCGAGCAGAGCGTGGACGTCAGGCCGACGACGAGCGACAGGCCGACGATCTCGCCAAAGCCGCGGATCGACGTGCGCGACCATGTGGACCGCGACGGGCGAAGCTCTGCGAGAAGGTGTCGCATCGGGGAGCGGCCAAGTGCATATTGTGCCGCGGGACTGCATTCTTATGCAAATCTTCCGACAGCCGCCCTCGTGGGCAGGCGCGATCGGTCCTCGCCAATATGGCGCAGGAGGCCGGCGGCGGTTCGCAACGTCTCGCGCGTACCCAGCCAGCCGGCGATCGGCACCGCCAGCGCACCGCCGCCGATGCCGTAGAGGAACAGCGAGCGGATTGCCGCGAACGGAATGTTGAAAACGCGATCGGCGAGCAGCCAGCCGATCGCGGTCGCCCCCGCCGCGCCGACGCAATCCGGAGAGCGCGCCGAGCAGCAGGAATTCGGCGGCATGCGCGCCGCGCAATTGGGCGCTGCGACGCGCCGAGCGTGCGCACGATCGCCGCGTCGAAATTGCGCTCGTCCTGCGTCGACGCGATCGCCGCCTGCAGCACCAGCAGGCCGCCGGCGAGCGTGAACAGGAACACGAACTCGACGGCACGCGCGACCCGCTCGATGATCGCCTGCACCTGGCTGAGGATTTCGCCGACGTCGATCGACAGGATGTTCGGGTAGCGCTGCACGAGCGCCCGATAGCCAGCTGCGTCGGCCTGCGGCGCGCGAAACGCGGCGATGTAGGTGGCGGCAGCCCGTCGAGCGCCCGGGCGCGAACAGCGCGAAGAAATTCACGCGGAAGCTGTCCCAGTCGACCTTGCGCAGTGCTGGTGACGTTCGCCGTCGATCCGGACGCCTGCCGGCAGTCGAACGTAAGCCGGTCGCCGATCTTGACGCCGAGCGGTCTGCGCGATGCCCTCCTCCAGCGAAATGCCGGCCTGCGCGCCGCGGGCATGCGGCGGCCAGAACGCGCCCTGGCATGACGCGATTGCCGGGCGGCAGCGTACGACTCCATGACAGATTGAACTCGCGCTCCGCAAGGCGGCGTGCGCGCGTATCGGCATAGCGCGATCGGATCGAGCGGCGCGCCGTTCACCTCGACCAGCCGGCCGCGCACCATCGGCTTGAAGGCGCGTCGACATGTCAGGCGCTCGGCGAGCCGCGCCTGCGCGTCGGCAACCTGATCGGGCAGCACGTTGACCAGAAACTGGTTCGGCGCATCGGGCGGCAGGCTCGCGCGCCAGTCGTGCAGCAGATCGCCGCGCACGACGGTCAGCAGCAGCAGCGCCGTGAGACCGAGCGCCAGCGCGCCGATCTGCAGGCTCGACGCCAGCGTGCGCCGGCGCAGGTTCGCAAGCCCGAAGCGCCAGGAGACGCCGCGCGCCGGCACGCGCTTGAGCGCGCCAGCAGCAGCCACGCGGTGAGACCCGCCGCGCGAGCAGGCCGCCCACGCCGACGAGCATGATCAGCCGCGGCCTGGGCTTCGTGCGCCTGCCACGCGACGAGCAGCGCGATCGTCGCCGCGCCGGCAGACGTAGGCGAGAACGCACTGCGCGCGGGGCCGCGGCAGGTCGCGGCGCAGGACGCGCAGCGGCGGCACGTTGGCGAGCGCCACCAGCGGCGGCAGCGCGAAGCCGAACAGCAGCAGCAGGCCGGTGCCGAACGCGGCGCGGCGGGCATCCAGCGATGGTGCCGGAAGCGTGGCGCGACAAAGGCGCCGGACATCAGCGACGGCGAGCAGCTGCTGGCCGGCGAGCGCGACGCGACAAGGCCGAGCGCGCTGGCGGCGCGACCGAGCGCCGCAAACTGAATGACGAACAGCGCGAGCGTCTGCGCGACGCGGCGCCCCGAAGCAGCGGAACATCGCCGCAGCGTCCAGGTGGCGGCGGAGATAGCGCGATGCGGCAAGCGCCACGGCCACCGCCGCGAGCAGGACGGCGACCAATGCGGCGAGCCCGAGAAACCGCTCGGCCCGCTCGAGCGTCTGGCGCACCTCCGGCCGCAGGTCGCGCACGGTTTCGACGCGCTGGCCCGGCCGTGGATCCGGTCGGCGAGGAACGCCCGGTAGCGGTCGAGCTGCCGCGCCGCGCGCTCGGCGACGAGCAGGCGCCACGTCGCGCGGTTGCCCGGGCTGCAGCAGATGGGTCGCCGGAACGTCCGCAAGATTCAGCAGCAGCTTGGGCCCGGGCGCGAACGTGAGGCCGGCGATCTCCGGCTCCGCGCGAAGATCGCGGTGACCGTCAGCGTCGCATCGCCGACGGCGATCCTGCTGCCGATGCCGGCACCGATGCGCGCGGCAAGCCGCGTGTCGATCCAGGCCTCGCCGCGTGCAGGAATGCCACGTGGTCCGCGGCCGCTCGGCATGGTTGTGCGGGTCGACGAGCGTTATCGCGCCGCGCAGCGGATAACCTTCGGTCACGGCCTTCACGTCGGTCAGCACCGCGGTCGCATCGGTCGCGTTCGCGCGCGTCACCATGCTGTTGAAGCGGATCGCGGGAAGCGCCGCAAGGCCCAGGCGTCGGGCTGCGTCGGCAAATGCGTCCGGCAACGGGCGATCGCCGCTCACCATCAGATCGGCGCCGAGCAGGCGGTTCGCCTGCTGCGCGAGTCCGGCCTTTCACGCGGTCGGCGAAGAATGCGACGGTGCCCGACGCTCGCGACGGCGAGCACGATCGCGACGATCATCACCCGCAGCTCCCCGGCGCGCCAGTCGCGCGCCGTCAGGCGCAGTGCGAGGCGGAGCGTGTACAGGACGAGCGTTGCCGGGCACGGCTGCGTCGGAGGACGAGCGTCGTCCGTGCGGCCGATCGAGAGTCGCCGGCGCTCGCAGCGAGCGTGCCCGCGAGCGGCGATGTCGTGCGTGACGAGCAGAGCGTCGTCCCGTGCTCGCGGTTCAGTCGAAACATCAGCTCGGCGACCTCGATGCCGGTGGCGCCGTCGAGATTGCCGGTGGGCTCGTCGGCCATCAGGATCTTCGGCTCGCCGACGAAGGCGCGCGCAATGGCGACCCGCTGTTGCTCGCCGCCCGAGAGCTGTCGCGGATAGTGGGTCGTGCGTCGTGCCAGCCCAACCCGCGCGAGCCATTCGCGGGCCCGCGACGCGCGCGTCGGGCGCACCCAGCAGCTCCAGCGGGAGCATGACGTTCTCCAGCGCCGTCAGCGCGGGCAGCAACTGGAACGACTGGAACACGAACCCGAGAAGCCGCGCGCGCAGCGCGGCGCGGCCGTCCTGGTCGAGCGTGGAAAGCGCAACGCCGTCCAGCACGACATCGCCGGACGTCGGATCATCGAGTCCGGCGAGCAAGCCGAGCAGCGTCGTCTTGCCGGATCCGCTCGCACCGACGATGGCGACTGTCTCCCGATCGTCGATGTCGAAGGTGACGCCATCGAGAATGGTGAGCGGCGCGTCGCCGCTGCGGACGATCTTGGAAAGGTTCCGCGCGCAGGGATCGGGCATGCGGGGGCACTTTGGCTGTACACGGCGGCTCGGTCGATCGGCCCCATGGTACGGCGCGCGGCAGGCGCTCGTACGTGCCCGACGACCGGCCGGTCACCCGACGTGCGGCCGCGGCGTTCAGATCCCAGAAGTGGACGACGTCCTGCACGAATTCGCGCCGGATCGGCGGCGGACGGCCGTCGTGCCACGTACGCGCCAGGCCGGCGCCGACCAGGTCGTGTCACGAATTCGCAGCGCGGCGATCGCGGGATTGACCGTCGACCGCGAATTCGCGCACGTAGATCGATCGTTGCGTTGGCTCATGCGTCGGCCTTGCACCTGCGGCGCTCCGCTGGCGCTCGTCGTGCTCGTCGCATCGGCAGGATGCGGTGCTCGCGGCGACGCGCCGGTGCTGCTCGTCGTCGGCGATTCGATATCGGCCGGCTACGGACTCGCGCGCGGCCAGGGCTGGGTCGACCTGCTCGCGGCGCGGCTCGCCCGCGACGGCTACCGCGACCGCGTCGTCAACGCATCGATTTCCGGCGACACGACGGCCGGCGGTCGCGCACGCTTGCCGGCGCTGTTCGGCCAGCACCATCCCGCCATCGTCGTGATCGAGCTCGGCGGCAACGACGCGCTGCGAGGGGGCAATCTCGACGCGACCCGCGCCAATCTCGATGCGATGGTAAGGACGGCATCGCCGCCGCGCCAAACCGGTCATCGTCGGAATGAAGGTGCCGCCCAATTACGGCCCCGCGTACGCACGCCAGTTCGAGACACTGTTCGCCGACGTCGCCACGGCGCGCAAGGCGCCGGTCGTGCCTTACGTGTTCGAGGGATTCGGCGAGGACCGTCACGCAATTCCAGGCGGACCGCATCCATCCGAAGGCCGCCGCCGAAGCGCGAATCCTCGACAACGTCTGGCCCGCGCTCGCACCGCTGCTGCGCAAAGAGCGATCGTTGCACCGCTGCCGCCCGGACCGCCGCCGCGCCCGTCGATCGCGCGAGCATCGACGATCTCGCCGCCTTCGCGGCCGGATCGACGTGCGTTCGCCCGCCGAGTTCGCCGACGATCACATGCCCGGCGCGCTGAACCTGCCGGTGCTCGACGATGCCGAGCGCGCGGAAGTCGGCACGATGTACGTTCAGGTCTCGGCATTCGATGCGCGCAAGGTGGGCGCGGCGATCGTCGCCCGCAACATCGCGCGCATCGTCGCGACGCACTGCAGGACAAGCCGCGCGAACTGGGCGCCGCTCGTGTACTGCTGGCGCGGAGGCCAGCGCAGCCGCGCGCTCACGCACGTGCTGACCGAGATCGGCTGGCGCGCCGTGCAGCTCGACGGCGGCTATCGAGCGTATCGGCGGCACGTCGTCGCGACGCTTGGCGCCGCTGCGCAGCGGTTCGACTATCGCGTCGTATGCGGGCTGACCGGCGCGGGCAAGTCGCGGCTGCTCGCGGCGCTTGGCGCCGCAGGCGCGCAGACGCTGGACCTCGAGGGTCTCGCGCGGCACCGCGGCTCGCTGCTCGGCGATCTGCCCGGCGACCCGCAGCCCTCGCAGAAGTGGTTCGAAAGCCAGCTCGTCGATGCGCTCGCGGCCCTCGACCCGGCGCGGCCGGTGTTCGTCGAGTCCGAGAGCCGCAAGATCGGCGACGTCCAGCTGCCCGATGCGCTGCTCGCCTCGATGCGCGGGTCGTCGTGCGTGCGCCTCGACACGCCGACGCCCCTGCGCGTCGCCATGCTCATGCGCGAATACGCGCATTTCCTCGCCGCGCCCGACGCGCTGGCCGAACGGCTGGCGCACCTCGCGCCGGTGCACGGCAACAAGGCGATCGAGCGCTGGCGCGACGCCGCGGCGCGCGGCGAGTTCGACGCGCTCGTCGCCGAGCTGCTCGAGCGGCATTACGACCCGATGTACGCGCAGTCGATCGCGCGCAATTTTCCGCGCGTCGGCGAGGCGCTCGTCGTACACGCCGGCGAGGCGTCCGACGCGACGTTCCGCGCGCTCGCCGGCGACGTGCTGCGACGCTCGCAGCCGCGCCGCCTCGTTACCTCCTGAAAGGTCATCATGGCCACGCTCGCCTATCGCATCGTCAACGTCTTCGCCGAAGCACCGCTCGCCGGCAATCCGCTTGCCGTATTCGAGGATGGCAGCGGCCTCGACGCCGCGACGATGCAGGCGCTGGCGTTGCAGTTCAACCTGTCCGAGACCACCTTCCTCCTGCCGTCGACGCGCGCCACGGCGCGCGTGCGCATCTTCACGCCGACCTTCGAGATGCCGTTCGCCGGCCACCCGACGCTGGGCACCGCGCATGTCGTGCGCGCACTCGCCGCGACGGGCCGCGACGTGACGCTCGAAATGCAGGCCGGCGTCATCCCGGTGACGTCCGACGGCGACGTGTGGACGCTCACCGCCAACGCGCCGTCGCATCGGCCACCCGCCGCCTCGCGCGCCGAGTTGGCCGCCATGCTCGGGCTCGCCGAGACCGAGCTCGCGGTCGCCGCCGCTGTGGGTCGACACCGGCAGCGAGCAGCTCGTCATTCCCCTCGTGTCGCCCGACGCGGTCGCCCGGGCCGCGCCGCGCGCCGACCTCATGCTCGCGCACGGCGCGAACGGAAAGCGCGCGATGGCCTACGTGTTCGCTCGCGACGGCGACCGCGTGACGGCGCGCTTCTTCTTTCCCAAGCACGGCGCGGTGATCGAGGATCCGGGCACCGGCTCGGCGTGTGCGAACCTCGGCGGCTGGCTCATCGCCACGCGCGCCGCGCTGCCCCAGCGGCTCACCGTGGACCAGGGCGCGGCGGTGAACCGGCCCTGCCGCCTCGGACTGGCGGTCGACGCTGCGGGCGCCATCCGCGTTTCCGGACGCGTGATCGAGCTCGGCCGCGGCACGGTCACATTCTGAGGCGCAGCCGACGCGCGCCGGGCCACCGACGCCCGTCGGCGCGTGCCAGGACTCCGATGCGCCGTCGGCGCGCGCCTCTGCGCGCCTCTGCGCGCCTCTGCGCGCCCCTTCGGCTTCCCGGCCGTCAGCCGAGCTGCTCGTCCAGGCCGGTGCCCACGCGGCGCTCGGGATGCGCGGCGAGCACCGCATCGTCGAGCGTGACGCCGAGCCCGGGCGCGTCCGGAACGACGAACGCGCCGTCGACGAACGCCGGCCGGACGCCGCCGACGACGTCGAAGTAAAGGTCGCTCTCGCCCACCTGCAGCTCGAGGCTGTCGCACGCGACGGCGGCAGCGGCCGCGTGCAGGCTCGCGTACGTGCATACGGGCCCGGTCGGGTTGTGCGGCGAGAACTTCACGCCGTGCTCGTGCGCGAAGGCGGCGATGCGGACCATCTCGCGGACCCCGCCGGCATACTTGGCATCGGGCATGATCACGTCGACGCGGCGCGGCGTGACGAACGGGCGAAAGCCGGCGACGGAGGTCTGCAGCTCGCACGCCGCGATCAGCACGCCTTGCGCTGCAGCCGCGGCGCGCAATTCGCCCAGCGCGTCGTGAAAGCTCGGATGCTCGGAGAACGGGCATTCGAACCAGTGCAGGTTCACGTCCGCCAGCCGCTCCAGCACTGCGCGCGCGGTCGGCGGGTCGAAGCGCCAGTGGCAGTCGATCATCAGGCGCGGCGCCGGCCCGATGGCGGCGCGCATCGCCCGCACGCGCTCGATGCCGACATCGATGGCGCGCCGGGTCGCAGGGCGGTCGAGCGCGTCGGGCAGCACGCCGTCGAACGGCGCGATCTTCACCGCGCCGAACCCCTGCGCGAGCGCCGCCTGCGCGGCACGCGCGCATCCCTCGGGCGTGCGATCGACGGTGGCGCGATTGATGTTCGCGTACACCGGCACGCGGTCGCGCCGCTTGTCTCCGACGATCTGCCACGCCGGAACGCCGCGCGAGCGCCCCTCGCCGTCGACCAGCGCCTGCTCGATCGCGCTCTTCGCGGCGCTGGCGACGAGGCCGCCGGGCGCGTGCGGGTACGTCGCGAGGCGAGCGCGCAGGTCGTCGAGCGCGAGCCCGCAAAAGTCCTCGGCGAGCCGCGCGCAATACGTGTGGACGAGCGGCTCCCAGCCGTTGAGCGACGCCTCGCCCACACCCGGCGCGCCGTCGTCGAGCCGCACGCGCACGAACAGCCAGTTGGTGCGCGCGTTGACGTTGAGCGCAACGGTGTCGAGGGCGGCCAGTTTCATGGGTGGAGGACGGGCGTCAGCCTGCGCCGCGATCCCAGGCCGCGATGAAGGCGCGCCAGTGCGGCGCGTCGGCGGCCGCGATGCGCTCGCGCGCGAGGGAGATTTCGTGCGCGTAGGTCGCCGGCGTCGATCTCGCCGCGCAGGCGCCGGAAACGCAGGTAGACGAGGTACGTGTTCATCACGTCGCACTCGCAGTACGCGCGCACCTCCGCGAGCCGACCGGCCGCGACTGCCGCGGCGACGTCGCCGCCGTCCATGCCGAGCTTGCCGGGAAATCCGCACAGGCGGGCGACGGCGTCGAGCCCGGCACTGGCGCGCGGCTGGTACATCGCCAGCACGTCCATCAGGTCGAGGTGGCGCGTGTGATAGCGGCCGAGATAGTTGTTGAACTTGAATTCGCGGTCGTCGTCGCCCCAGTCCCAGTACCGCGGCGCCGACACGCCGTGGATCAGCGCACGATGGTTGAGCACCGGCAGGTCGAAGCCGCCGCCGTTCCACGACACGAGCTGCGGCGTATAGCGTTCGAGACCGTCGAAGAAGCGCCGGATGAGCTCGGGCTCGGGATCGTCGGCCTCGCCCACCGACCAGATGCGCAGCGTCGCGCCCTCGCGCAGCGCGCAGCCGATGGCGACGACCTTCTGCAGATGGAGCGGCGGGAAATCGCCGCCGGTCGCCGCGCGCCGCTCGTGCGCGTACCAGGCCAGCACCTCGGCGTCGGGGACGCGCGCCTCGATGTCGTGGATGCGTCGGATGCCGTCGACATCCGGGATCGTCTCGATGTCGAAGACCAGGATCGGGGTCATGCGCAGGGGCGCACGGGATGGCGCGCGGGATAGCGCTCGGGCTGGCGCCTCATGCGGCGGCGCGCCGGCGTCCGGTCAGGCCGGGAACACGCCGGTCGACAGGTAGCGGTCGCCCCGGTCGCACACGACGAACACGATCGTCGCATCCCGCACTTCCGCGGAGATCCGCAGCGCGATCGCGCAGGCCCCGCCGGCCGAGATGCCGCAGAAGATGCCCTCCTCGCGTGCGAGCCGCCGGGCCATGTCCTCGGCGACCGCCTGCGAGACGCTCTCGACGCGATCCACGCGCGAGGGCTCGAAGATCTTCGGGACGTAGGCCGGCGGCCACTTGCGGATGCCGGGAATCGACGAGCCTTCCTCCGGTTGCGCGCCGACGATCGTCACCGACGGCTTCTTCTCCTTCAGGAATCTGGAAACGCCAGTGATCGTGCCCGTCGTGCCCATCGCGGACACGAAGTGCGTGATGCGCCCCTCGGTATCGCGCCAGATCTCCGGCCCCGTCGTCGCGGTAGTGCGCGAGCGGATTGTCCGGGTTGGCGAACTGGTCGAGGATCGTGCCCTTGCCTTCGGCGCGCATGCGCTCGGCGATGTCGCGCGCCGCCTCCATGCCGCCGGCCTTGGGCGTGAGGACGAGTTCCGCACCGTATGCGCGCATGGTCTGCACGCGCTCGGCGGTCTGGCTCTCCGGCATGACGAGGATCATCCGGTAGCCGCGCATCGCTGCCACCATCGCCAGCGCAATGCCGGTGTTCCCCGACGTGGCCTCGATCAGCGTGTCGCCCGGCTTGATTTCTCCGCGCTTCTCGGCCTCGGCGATCATCCAGAGCGCCGGGCGATCCTTGACCGAGCCGGCCGGATTGTTGCCCTCCATCTTGCCGAGGATCACGTTCGACGTCGCGCCGGGAAGCCGCTGCAGGCGGACGAGCGGCGTGTCGCCGATCGTGGATTCGAGCGTCGGGTACATGCGGACGATTGTAATGGAGCCGCAAAACGCCACGCCCGTGAAGCAGCCGGCGATGGCCGCGGGCAGCGGATCGGCGGAGGGTCAATCGCCGCCGCGCAGCGGCGATTCGCCCGACCGCGGCGGCGGCAGCTACCTCGGGGCGGCGCTTGCGCCCTTGTCCTTGTCCGCGGACTTGGCGCCGGCCTTCGGACTGTCGGCCTTCGCGGACGCTGCCTCCTTCGCCTTGGCCTTGGCTTCCTTGTCCGCTTTCGCCTTGGCGGCCTTCTCCTCCTTCGCCTTCGCCTTGGCTTCCTTGTCGCCCTTCTCCTTCGCGGCCTCCGCCTCCTTCGCCTTGGCCTTGGCTTCCTTGTCCGCTTTCGCCTTGGCGGCCTTGTCCTCCCTGGCCTTCGCCTTCGCGGCCTTTTCCTCGTCGGCCTTGCTCATCCTGGCCGGCTCCTCCTTGGCGGGAGGTGGGGCCTTGGCCGCCTCGGTCCGGGCCGCCGGCGCCGCGGCGGACTTCGTGGGCTCGGCCCTGGACGCCTGCGCCGGAGATGCCGCTTTCGCAGCCTCGGCCTTCGCGGGAACCACCGCCGAACTCGCGCCGCGCGTCGAGATCTGGCCCTTGAGCTTGCCGAACTCCCCCTCCTTGATGCCCTTCACCCGCATGATGTCCTCGGGGGATTTGAACGGGCCATTGGCGTTGCGGTCGTCGATGATGGCTTGCGCCTTGACCGGACCGATGCCGGGAAGGGCGTCCAGTTCCTCCTTGGTGGCCGTATTGATGTTGACCACCGCAGCCGCCAACGTAGAGAACAGCAGCAGTGCAACCGCGCACAGCAGGCGTTTCATGTTCGAAGTCTCCCCAGGTCGCGTGCGGATTGCCGCACCAGTGCCGGCCCGTAAGGGAGGACCGGACGCCGGCTACAACGCGGCGCCGGCGCCCGGGGTTGACGGCCGCTCGCGGGCCGCCGGGGTGCCGCGGCTACTTCCCGGGCCTGGCGTCGCCGATCGGCTTGAGGTCGCCCCTGGCCGCAGCCGCGCCGACCCGGCCGTCGGACTTGCCGGGGGCGGCGGCCTTCGGGGGCGTTACCGTGAGCTCGGCCTTGAGCTTCTCGAAGCGCTTGGCGCCGATACCCCGGACATCCTTCAATTCCTCGACCGACTTGAACCCGCCGTTGCTGTTGCGGTAGTCGAGGATCGCCTGCGCCTTGGCGGGACCGATGCCGGGCAGCGCGACGAGCTCGTCCCGGGTCGCCGTGTTGAGGTTGACGGCGGCGGACGCCCATTGCGTGGGCAGCGAAACAGCGAGTACGAGTACAGCCGCGAGAATCCAGCGGAACATGGCCTTTCTCCTTTGATTGAGAACGTCGCCCGGCGCGCCCCGCAACGACGACGTGTCGCGCGGAGTACGGGCGCACGCTCACGTTAGGGAGCGGCCGGCGACTCCGATATCAGACGTTCGACGTAGCGCGAGACGCCTTCGCCCACGTCGGCGAACGGCGCCTTGTAGCCCGCGCCGCGCAGCGCGCCGAGGTCGGCTTCGGTGAAGCTCTGGTACTTGCCGGCGAGCGCCGGCGGAAACGGCACGTAGGCGATCGCACCGCCGTCGACCAGTTCGGCGAGTGTCGCGGCGGGCGCACCCTCCGCGGCGCGGCATGCATTGATGGTCGCGACCGCGACGGCGTTGAAGCTCGCGGCACGCCCGGTGCCGAGATTGAAGATGCCGCTGCGCTCGGGGTGATCGAGAAAGTCGAGCTTGGCGGCGACGACGTCGTCGACGAACACGAAATCGCGCCGCTGCTCGCCGGCCGCGTAACCCCCCGAGCCTTCGAAGAGCTTCACGCGTCCCTCCGCGCGGTACTCGTCGAAGCAATGGCGCGCGACCGACGCCATCCGTCCCTTGTGCCGTTCGCGCGGGCCGTAGACGTTGAAGTAGCGGAAGCCGGCGATCTGCGCCGTGCGGTCCGGGAGCACGCGGCGCACGTACTGGTCGAACAGCAGCTTCGAGTAGCCGTAGACATTGAGCGGCGCCTCGCAGGCGCGCTCCTCGCGGAACGCGCCTCCGGCGCCATAGACGGCGGCGCTCGACGCGTACAGCAGGGGCACGTCGTTGTCCTGGCAGTACGCGAGGAGGTCGACCGAGTACCGGTAGTTGTTGCGCATCATGTAGCGCCCGTCGGTCTCCATCGTGTCGGAACACGCGCCTTCGTGCAGGACCGCCGCGAGATCGTCCTCGAAGTCGCCGGCCAGCAGGCGCGCGATGAACTCGTCCTGGTCGAGGTAGTCGGCGATCTCGGCATCCGCGAGGTTCGCGAACTTGTCCGCATTCTGCAGGTTGTCGACGGCGATGACGTTCGTCTCGCCGCGCGCGTTGAGCCCGCGAACGAGGTTGGACCCGATGAAGCCGGCGGCGCCGGTGACGACGATGTACATGCGAACCCTCAGAGATCGAGATCGAGCGCGCCGACTTTCGAGGTGACGAAGGGCACGCGCGGCGCGACCGCGCAAAGCAATTCGTAGCCGACCGTCGACGCCGCGTTGGCGACTTCGTCCACCGGCAGGCCCTCGCCCCACAGCACCACCGGACTGCCGACGCGCGCCTCGGGAACGTCGGTCAGGTCGACGGTGATCATGTCCATCGACACGCGCCCGGCCATCGGCACGCGCCTGCCGCATACCAGCACCGGCGTGCCGCTCGGCGCCAGGCGCGGATAGCCGTCGGCGTAGCCGCAGGCGACCACGCCGATGCGGTGCGCACGCGCGGCGGTATAGGCGCCGCCGTAGCCGACGCTCTCGTTCGCGGCGAGGTCCTGCACGCCGATGATCTGCGAGCGCAGCGTCATCACCGGCGTCAGGCCGAGCTCCTTCGCGCTCGCATAGGGGAACGGCGTGGCGCCGTAGAGGATGATACCGGGACGCACGATGTCGCCGCCCACCTCGCCGTAGCGGATCACGCCGGCGGAATTCGCGATGGACCGCGGATACGGAAGTCCCTTGCACGCGGCCTCGAAGGCGGCGAGCGGCTCCGCGAGCCCGTCGTCGTCCTCTCCGCGCGCCAGATGCATCATCACGCGCAGCGCCGCGATGTTGGGCGAGCGCGACAGGCGCTCGCATACGCCCGCGAGCTGCGGACCGCGAAAGCCCAGGCGGTTCATCCCGGTGTTGACCTTGACGAAGACCTCGAGCGGCCGCCCGAGCGTCGCGCCCTCGAGCAGGCGGACCTGCGCCTCCTGATGGACGACGATCGCGAGCCGCCGCTGCGCGATTTCCACGAGCTCGCGCGCCTCGAAGAAGCCCTCGATCAGCAGGATGCGCCGCGTGTAGTGCTGCTCGCGCAGCGTCACCGCCATGTCGAGCTCCAGGAGCGCGAGGCCGTCGGCGTCGTCGAGCGCGGGGAGCACGCGCAGCAGGCCGTGCCCGTACGCGTTGGCCTTGACCACGGCGAGCATCTGTGCGCCCGGCGCCCGCGCCCGTACGAGGGCGACGTTCGCCGCTAGCGCCGTGAGATTGACCTGGGCGAAGATCGGCCGTGCCATCCGCGAGAGTATAGGAGAACGCGCCCGGCGCCACGCGCGTGTGTGCGCTACAGGCGCACGCGCGTCTCGATTGGGAGCCCATCGCAATCATGGTATAAAGCGGGCCGGCGCGACATACACACGACAACAACGGTCGCGCGCGGGCTGCCGTCGCCTCGTGCCGCCCGGAGCGGGCGGGCGCGAACTGACGAGATGAAACCCGGTTTCTACACGATCATGGCGGCGCAGTTCTTTTCGTCGCTCGCCGACAATGCGCTGATCGTCGCCGCCATCGCGCTCCTGCGCGAACTCCACGAGCCGGCATGGATGACGCCGGCGCTGAAGCAAAGCTTCGTGGTCTCGTACGTCGTGCTCGCGCCGCTGGTCGGCGCCTTCGCCGATTCCATGGCCAAGGGACGCGTGATGCTGATCACCAACGCGATCAAGATCGTCGGCTGCTCGCTGATGCTGTTCGCCGTGCATCCGCTGGTGGCGATCGGCATCGTCGGCCTGGGCGCCGCCGCATATTCACCGGCCAAGTACGGCATTCTCACCGAGCTTTTGCCCCCCCACCAGCTCGTCGTCGCCAACGGCTGGCTCGAGGGGACCACCGTCGGATCGATCATCCTCGGCGTCCTCCTCGGCGGCCTGCTGATCACGCCGAGCATGTCGGGGATGCTCCTCAGCTTCGACATGCCGATGATCGACACGCCGATCGAGACCCCGCCGGAGGCGGCGATCGCGATCATCATGGCGATCTACTTCATCGCGGCCGTGTTCAACTGGTTCATCCCGGACACCGGCGTCGACCATCGCGTGCCGAGCAAGAACCCGCTGTTCCTGATCCGCGAATTCTCGCACTGCGTCGTGCTCCTGTGGCGCGACCGCCTCGGCCAGATCACGCTGGCGACCACGACGCTGTTCTGGGGCGCCGGCGCGACGCTGCAGTTCATCGTGATCGACTGGGCGTCGCGCGCGCTCGGCCTCAACCTGTCGCAGGCGGCGATGCTGCAGGGCGTCGTGGCCGTCGGCATCACGATCGGCGCCGTGCTCGCCGCGAAGTTCGTGACACTTCGCGGCGCGGTCAGGGTGCTGCCGATCGGCGTGGCGATGGGCGCCATCGTGATGGTGATGGTGCTCGTCCACTACATGCCGCTCGCGATCGTCCTGCTGATCGCGATCGGCGCGTGCGCGGGCTTCTTCGTCGTGCCGATGAACGCCCTGCTGCAGCACCGCGGCCACGTGCTGATGGGCGCCGGCCATTCGATCGCCGTGCAGAACTTCAACGAGAACATCGGCATCCTCGTGATGGTCGGGCTCTACGCGCTGATGGTGCGCTCCGGGTTCTCGGTCAACGTGGCGATCGTGATGTTCGGGCTCTTCGTCGCCGGCACGATGCTGCTCGTGATGTGGCGCCACCGGCACAACCAGTCACGCGGCGACTCGCTGCACCTCGTCGGGCTCGACAAGTCGCACTGACGGCGGCTAGAGGATCACCGGCCGGTCCGGCAGCTCGTTGGCGCTGCGCGCGCCGTCGCGCGGAAAGTGCTGCGCGAGCAGGGCCGAGATCTCCTCGACGCCCGCAATCACGCCTTCGGCCAGCCTGCCCTCGCGGAACGCGCGCTCCATTTTCGCGCAGATCGCCTGCCAGGCGTCGTCGCCGACGATCCGGTGCACGCCGCGGTCGGCGACGATCTCGACGTCGTGATCGGCGAGCAGCAGGTAGACGAGCACGCCACAGTTCTCCTCGGTATCCCAGACGCGCAGCAGGCCGAACACCTCGAGCGCCCGTTCACGCGGAGGCATGCGCCGCCACACGCGACCGGCGGGCAGCGCGCCTTCGACGGCGACGCACACCTGGCCGCGGTGCGTGCGCTCGCCGGCCTCGATCGCGGACTCGATGCGCGACAGGTCGCGCGCGGGAAACGCGCGGCGCACGGCCCCGTGGTCGGTCAGCACGTGGCGCACAAGCCGCATGGCCGCGGGCGCGGGAAGCCATCACCACCCGCCCGAGGCGCCGCCGCCGCCGAAGCCGCCGCCGCCGCCCGAGAAACCGCCGCCGCCGCCGAAGCCGCCGCCGCCCCAGCTGCCGCTGCCGCCGCCGGGAATGGGCACCCAGCCGCCGCCGCGGCGCCCGACGCCGCCCACGCCGCTGAAGACCAGCATCACGAGGAAGCCGATGAACCCCGCGATCCCCGCGACGAGGAGCGACCCGCCGACGAACCAGGCGATCGTGCCGACGGCGCCACCGCCGATGCCCGAGCCCAGCACCTTGCCGAAGATGCGCGACAGGATGCCGCCGACCACCGGCACGATGACGAGCAGGACGATCAGCAGCGTGCCGAAGTCGAAGCCGCCCACGCCGCGCCGCGGCTTCGCCGCCGACCTGGCGGGTGGCAACGGCTCGCCCTTGCCGACGACGGCGATCACGCGATCGACGCCCGCGTCGATGCCTGCGGCGTAGCGGTCCTGGCGGAAGAGCGGCGCGACCGTCTCCGCGATGATCCGGCGCGAGGTGAGATCGGTCAGCACGCCTTCGAGACCATAACCTACCTCCAGGCGCAGCTTGCGGTCGTTCTTCGCGATCAGGAACACGACGCCGTTGTCCTGGCCCTTGCGGCCGATCTTCCAGGCGTCGGCAACGCGGATCGCGTAGGCCTCGATCGGCTCGGGCTGCGTCGACGGCACCATCAGCACGACCAGCTGGTTGCCGGTGTCGCGCTCCCACGCCGCCAGCTTCTGCTCGATCGACTGGCGCTCGGCGGCGGACAGCGTGCCGGTGAGATCGGTGACGCGCGCCACCGGCGGGATCGGCGCGAGTCCATTGGAACCCGCCTCCCAGCCCTGCGCCGACACCGATGCTGCCGTCGCCGCGAGCAGCAGCGCCAGCACGACGCGAGCGAGGCGGCGCGCGGCGGGAAAGAAGTCAGCGAGCGTCATCATGGCGAATATCCGTGGCCGGCGCCGTCGGGCACCGGCCACGTGCCGGAATGACCGCGGCGATCCGCCGCCCGGTCGGTCAGGACTTCGGCGCCGGCGCGGGCGCCGGTGCACCCGGCTGCTTGCCGAAATCGACTTTCGGCGGCGCGCTTACGGCAGCCTCGTCGGCGACGGCGAAGTTCGGCTTCACGTCCATCTTGAACAGCATCGCCGTCAGATTGGTCGGGAACGAGCGTACCGTCGTGTTGAACTCCTGCACGCTCTTGATGTAACGATTGCGGGCGACCGTGATGCGGTTCTCGGTGCCCTCGAGCTGCGACTGCAGGTCGCGGAACAGCGCGTCCGACTTGAGGTTGGGATAATTCTCGGCGACGACCAGCAGGCGCGACAGCGCGCCCTGCAGCTGGTTCTGCGCGTCGATGAATTTCTTGAACGCGACCGGATCGTTGATGAGCTCGGGCGTGGCCTTGATCGCGCCGACGCTGGCGCGCGCGTTGGTCACCTCGGTCAGCACGGTCTGCTCCTGGGCCGCGTAGCCCTTCACCGTGTTGACCAGGTTGGGCACGAGGTCCGCGCGGCGCTGATACTGATTCAGCACTTCAGACCACGACGCCTTGATGCCCTCGTCCTGGCGCTGCAGGTCGTTGTAGCCGCAACCCGACAGCGAGAGCGTCAGCACGACGGCGAGCAACACACCCAGTCTCTTCATTACGGACTCCCTTCCGTTACGCAAGGCGCGGGCCACGCACCCGCGCAGACAATATGCGACCGGTACCGGTAGAGCGCAAGTGGTCGCGCGCGGGCGCATCGTACAACAATCCGTTACGCCGCGCCTTCGCCGGCAAGCGTGCGGCGGGCCAGCACGAGGTCCTCCCACGCCTTCGCCTTGTCGGCGAGATTGCGCAGCAGGTAAGCCGGGTGATACGTCACGATGAGCGGAACGCCGCGATAGCGATGCACGCGGCCGCGCAGGCTGCCGATGGTCGCGTCGACGCCGAGCAGCGTCGTCGCGGCGCTCCTGCCGAGCGCGACGATGAGCTTTGGCTCGATCAGCGCCATCTGGCGGTCGAGGTACGGCCGGCACGCGGCGACCTCGAGCGGATCGGGCGTGCGGTTGTTTGGCGGACGGCACTTCAGCACGTTCGCGATGTAGACGTTGTCCCCGCGCGCGAGGCCCAGCGCAGCGAGCATGTTGTCGAGCAGGCGCCCGGCCTGGCCCACGAACGGCTCGCCGCGCGCGTCCTCCTCGGCGCCCGGGGCCTCGCCGACCAGAAGCCAATCGGCGCGCGGATCCCCGACGCCGGGCACGGAGCGGCGGCGCGTCCGGCACAGGCCGCATGCGGTGCAGGCGTCGACATCGGCGGCGAACGCATCGAAGGTGAGCGCGGCGATTCGCGCGCCGCGATCCGCCGCGTCGTCCGGGGAGGGAGCGGCCCGCGCGTCGCGCCGCGACGGCTCGCTGCCGTCGCCTGTCGCGTGCTCGCGCAGCCGCCACCTCGGCGACAGGCCGAGCTCGGCGAGGACGTCGGAGCGCGTCGCCGCCATCTCAGGGCGCCGCGCGCGGCCGCACCGCGAGCGCGTGCCGCATCACGAGCGCGTCCTCGCGCGGCGCGCCCGGGCGGATCGGCGGGTAGTACGCGGTGCGGCGCGCGATGCGCGTGAACCCCAGGTTCTCGTACAGCGCGATCGCTGCCGCGTTCGACACGCGCACCTCGAGAAAGCATTGCTCGGCGCCGCACTCGCGCGCGTCGTCGAGGAACCATTCCACGAGCGCCCGGCCCACGCCCTCGCGGCGCGCCTGCGGCACCACCGACACGTTCAGGATCTGCGCTTCGCCCGCGGCCAGCATCAGCACGCCATAGGCGACGAGCCGGCCGTCGCGCTCGGCGACGCGCGCCGTGTAGCCCGCCGCGAGCGCGTCGCGGAAGTTGCCGGACGTCCACGGCGCGGCATGAATCTGCGCTTCGAGCGCCGCCACGTCGGCGAGATCCGCCGGGGCGAGCGCCCGCCACGCGAGCGCCGCGGGCGGCGGAAAGACCGGTAGCGTCGCCACTACAGCCGCGCGCCTGCCGCGCGCTCGTCGATCGTGAGCGCGACGCGATGGCGGACGTACAGCGGCAGCGCGTCCTGCGCCGCCACGCCCCGCCCCGCCGCGAGCTCGGGCAGCGCGAGCTCGCCGATCGCCCGCGCGTCGGGGACGACCGCCGCCGCGGCGCCTGCCATCCCTTCCAGGCCCGCGAGCTCCGGGTACGCGGCGAAGCCGTCGCCGGCACCGTGCCAGGCGGCGCCCGGCGGCAGCCGCACGTCGGCCGGCTTGCACACTGCGGGCGCGGCGACGACATTCCAGCCGTCACGCGCGCGCTCGTAGGCACCGACGTAGACCTCCTGCATCCGCGCGTCCAGGCAGGCGAAGACGCGGCCTGAGCCGCGATCGCGCCACAGGGCCTGCGCAAGCGCCGCAAGCGTCGACACCGGCACGACGGGCCGTTCGGCGCCGAACGCGAGACCTTGCGCCACGCTGCAGGCGATCCGCACGCCGGTGAAGGCGCCCGGACCCGCGCCGAATGCGATGCCGTCGAGGTCCCGCAGCGCCCAGCCGGCGTCCGCGAGCGTCGCATGGACGGCAGGGAGCAGGCGCTGCGAATTCTGCGCGCCGGCGCGTTCGGCACGCGCGTGCCAAGCGACACCGTCGCCGACGGCGACGGAGAGCCACTCGGTCGACGTATCGAGGGCCAGGACGCGCATGCGCGATTCTACCGTTTCGATCCGCGCTCCCCGCGCGCCTGGGTACAATCGCGGCCCGTTGCCGATGGCCCGGCCGCGCTGCCGCGGCGGCCCCATAATCCAGTCGGCGCCGTGCATGCGGTCCGCCGCGCCTTTCCGGCACGCCAAGGCGCGCCGTCCTCACCTCGCCCGGATGACGACCCTCGACATCGAATCGCTCGATCAGGAAGGCCGCGGCGTCGCGCACGCCGACGGCAAGGTGGTCTTCGTCGCTGGCGCGCTGCCGGGCGAGCGCGTCACGGTCGAGGTCCTGAAGCGCAAGCCGAATTTCGACACGGCGCGAAGCGTCGCGATCGTGCGCGCGAGCGCATCGCGCGTGACGCCGCGTTGCCCGCACTTCGGCGTCTGCGGCGGCTGCACGCTCCAGCACGCCGACCCGGCCCTGCAGGTCGCGGCGAAGCAGCGGGCGCTCGAGGACGCGTTCGCGCGCATCGGGCGCGTGCGGCCGGAGACGCTGCTGCCGCCGATCGGCGGCGCGCCGTGGGGCTACCGCTACCGGGCGCGACTGTCGGTGCGCAACGTCGTCAAGAAGGGCGGCGTGCTGGTGGGCTTTCACGAACGGCAATCGAGCTACGTCGCCGACATGCGCGAGTGCCATGTGTTGCCGCGCAAGCTGTCGGACCTGCTGGTGCCGCTGCGCGCGCTCGTCGGGTCACTGTCGATCCGCGACCGGCTGCCGCAGATCGAGGTCGCCGTCGGCGAGCGCCTCAACCCCGATCGCGGTGCCGACGCCGCGGGCAACCCGTCAGCGCGTGGCGGCGCGCTCGTCTACGCGCTGGTGATGCGCGTCCTCGACGCGCCGACGACGATCGACGAGGCGAAGCTGGTCGCGTTCGCCGACGCCCACGGGGTGGAGATCTGGCTGCAGCCTGGCGGTCCGGGCACCGTGGCGCCGTTCCATCCCCGCAATGCCGCGCTCGGCTACACGCTGCCCGATTTCGACGCCGCGCTGCCGTTCGCGCCGACCGACTTCACGCAGGTGAACTTCGGCGTGAACCGCGTGCTGGTCCGGCGCGCGCTGGCGCTGCTCGCGCCGCAGCCCGGCGAGCGCATCGCCGACTTCTTCTGCGGTCTCGGCAACTTCACGCTGCCGATCGCGCGGAGCGGCGCCGCCGTCGTTGGCGTCGAGGGCAACGCGGCGCTGGTCCGGCGCGCCCAGGACAACGCGGCGCGCAACGGGCTGGCCGCGAAGGCGTCGTTCGTCGTGGCGAACCTGTTCATCGCGACGCCGGCGTCGCTCGCCGCCCTCGGCCGCCTCGACCGGGCGCTCGTCGACCCCCCGCGCGAAGGCGCCGTCGAGCTCGCGAAGGCCCTGCCGCATCGCGACGACGCGCAGGCGCTGACGCGACTCGTCTACGTCTCGTGCAATCCCGCGACGCTCGCGCGCGACGCGTCGGTGCTCGTCCACGAGCGCGGCTACCGCCTGAGCGCGGCAGGCGTCGTCAACATGTTCCCGCACACCGCGCACGTCGAATCGATCGCCGTGTTCGAGCGCTGACGCTACGCCGCGAGTGCCGCGCCGACGGCGGCGACGTGGCGATGGTCGGTGCCGCAGCAGCCGCCGACGACGTTGAGCCGCGGCAGCGCCGCGCGCAGCGCGCGGTAGCGTGCGCCGAGATCGGCCGGGTCGCCTTCGTCGAGATCGGCGCAGGCGTCGAGCTCCGCATGGCTTCGCTTCGACGCATTGGCCCGCAGGCCGCGGACCCGCTCGCGGATCCGCGCGTCGTCGCGAATCGCGTCGGCGAAATGCGTCGGATGCGCGCAGTTGATTATGTAGTACGCGGGCGCGCCGGCCGTCGCATCGTCGGTGGCTGCGATGGCGTCGCGAAGCGCCATGCCCGACGGCAATCGCCCGTCGGTCTCCAGCGCGAACGATACCGCGACGGGCATGCCGTGCGCGCTGCGCCGCGCGGGCAACACCGATCGCCTCCTCAACGTAATTCATCGTGAAGACGGCGCACATATCGGCTTGCGTCGCGGCGAACGTGGCGATCTGCACGGCGTGATAGTCGGCCGCGGCCGCCGCCGTCATCCGCAGGTCGGCCATGTAGCCATCGCCGCGCGGACCGAGGTTGCCGCTGATCACGACGGGCACCGCCGCGGCCTCGTGCGCGCGGCGCACGTCGAGCAGGAGCTCGACGGCGGCGCGGTTCGCCCGCGCGAGCGCCGCGGCATCGTAGCCCAGCTTCGCTGCCCAGTCCGCATTGGCGCGCCAGGTGGGCGTCTCGAGCACGAGTCCGGCGCCCTGGGCGCGCGCAACCTCCACGTAACGATCGAAATAGCGGCGCAGCGCCGTGCGGCCGGTCTCATCCTTGAGCAGGTCAAACGCCGCGAAATGCGGCAGGTCGATGCCATCGTGGAAGATCAGCGTCGTTTCGAGGTCGCCGTCGGTGAGGAAAAGGTCGCCGCCCAGTTGCGGCAGGTCGTGGCGATATTTGCTCATTGCGGTTCTCCGAAGGTTATCCAGTTCAACGTTCCACGGGCGCTGACTCGCGGCGGCAATCCCGCGCTATCGGCGGGTCCGAGAGTTACGCAGCAATCCGTACGCCCGGGACTTACGGGCACAGCGAACGCAGTTCCACGGCGTCAGTCTCGATGGCGCAAAGATATACGCATCGCGTCGCCGGGTCTGCCGTGGAATCGGCAACTCCCGAGGCGAATCCGCACCAAAATCCGCATCCGGACGACCGCCGCCGCTACGACAGACAAGCGCTGCGATTCGGGGTCACGCGAACGGTGCGCGACGCCTGCGCTAGAATTTGCCGCGTGAAAACGATCGTCTCCTCTCGATACCTCGGTTGCCTGCTCGTCGGGTGCGGCGCGCTGGCGGCCGGGAGCGTCTCCGGCCCCGCGGCGGCTGCCGAGGAGTGGCTGTCGCTCGGCAGCAAGGATTGGGCGCCCACGGTGATAACGAAGTCGGGCATCGGCACCGCGAACGCGACGGCCGAGGCGAAGGTGACACGCAAGGAGATCGAAGGCTGGTGCGCCAACTGGTCTCCGGGGGACAAGGGCTGTGTTGCGCGCGAATTAGCGCGCCCCGAAGCGCAGACGAAGTATCGTGCAAGCGCGGATTGCACGCGCGGCCGGATCACCGCCGTCGATGGGCAATCGTACGCACTCGCGGGCGTCTGGGACGCCTCCGACATCGGCGCCGGGCGCACGCGCTGGCGCGACGCGTCGGGGAAGATCGTCGGGCGCGACAACGCCAGCGGCGGGCTCGCCATTGCGCAGCAGTGGGAAGTGCTGTGTCCCGGGATCAGGACGGTGACGGCACAGGGCGGCGGCACCGCGCGTCCCGCGCCGGCTTCCCCCGCCGCAGCGCCGTTCAAGGTCGGGCAGACGATCGAGGCCCGCTACGGCCGCGAATGGGTGCGCGGCAAGATCGCCCAGGTGCGGCAGGTCGCCGGGCCTGCGGGCGCCGCGTTCGAGTACGACGTCCGGCTCGACAACGGAAAGCGCGGCATCGTGCCCGCGAACATGGTGAGAAACGTTGGCCAATGACTTCTTGGCGCGCTGGGCGCCCCGGCTGCTGAGCGTGCTGCGCATCGTGGCGGGCTTCATGTTCCTCGCGCACGGCGCGCAGAAATGGCTGGGCTTCCCCGCGCCGCGCGGCACGCCGACCACGCTGATGTCGCTGTCGGGCGCGGCCGGCGTGCTGGAGCTCGGCGGCGGCACGCTGCTGATGCTCGGCCTGTTCTCGCGACCCGTGGCGTTCGTGCTCTCCGGACTGATGGCCTTCGCCTATTTCATCGCGCACGCGCCGGCGGGCTTCTGGCCGCTGCTCAACCGCGGCGAGCTCTCCGCCCTCTATTCCTTCGTCTTCCTGTACATCGCCGCCGCCGGCGGCGGTCCGTGGAGCCTGGATCGCCTGCTGCGGCGCGCATGAAAAAACGGGACTCGTTCGAGCCCCGCCGGGAAGTGCAGCCTGCGCCGCTCAGTCGCGCTGCCCGCTGAAGGCCAGCAGGATGTTGAGCAGGCTGATGAAGATGTTGTACACGTTCAGGAACAGGTTGAGCGTGGCGGTGATGTAGTTCGTCTCGCCGCCGCGCACGATGCGGCTCACGTCGTAGAGCAGGTACAGCGAGAAGATGAACACCGCGACGGCCGAGATCGTCAGCGACACCGCGGGCACCTGGAAGAACAGGTTCGCCAGCGACGCGACGATGAGCAGGACCAGGCCGACGAACAGGAACTTGCCCAGGAACGAGAAGTCCTTCTTCGTCACCGTAGCGATGGTCGCCATCGTGAAGAACACGGCGGCCGTCATCCCGCCGGCGAGCGCCACCAGCTGACCGCCGTTGCGGAACTGGCCCGCGACCGTGAGGATCGGCGTGAGCATCGCCCCCGCGATGAACGTGAATACGAACAGCGCGGGGATGCCCGCCGCGCTGTTGCGCAGCCGCGTGACGACGAACAGCGATCCGATCATGAGCCCGAACATCAGCAGCGGCGTCATGATCGGCGCGGACTTGAACAGCGCGATGAAGTTGAACTGCATCCCCGCCCATGCGCCGGCGATCGTGGGCAGCATCGACAGCGCGAGCAGCCAGTACGTGTTGCGCAGGACGCGATTCGGCTCGCTGACGACCGACGTCGCATCGCCCGTCCGCCGCAGCGGCAACTGGTCGTTGCTGTAGACGGGTTGAAGCTTCGGATCCATAGTTCCTCCAAATGGGCCCGATGCGGGCCGGATCAGGTGCTTAGACTAGCAGAAACTCTACAAGTTTCAATGACCTGGGCTCGCTGCCCCGCGCATGCTGCGTGCTAAGATGCGCCCGCCTTGCGCGGAAATCAATGGGTTACCGAGACGACGCGTAGCCCACCGTAGGGGAGCGCCGGATGGGTGGCAGAGCGGTTGAATGCACCGGACTTGAAATCCGGCAATCGTGCAAGCGATTCGTGGGTTCGAATCCCACCCCATCCGCCAAATTCGCTTCTCAGAAGTTCCCCGGCACAAGGCGACAGATCAATTGCTGGGCTCGCTCTCGGTTCTTGACGAGTTTAAAGACCTTCCGGCGTCACGCTCCCGGAAGAGTGCTCTTTGGCCGGCCGCGTAGTCAAGGCGCGGTCTCGCTTCATCTGCAACACTCCTTCTGCCGGAATGGCGTCCAGTGTGTTGCATCCACCCGGTGAATCCGCCATCCAAAGCGGACAACTCGACGTTCGCACAGCTGTCCACCCTGTGCCGAAGCGTTTCTCTGCTTCCGGGCGTCGCTGGTATCGGGTTGCTCAGGCTTCGTCGCCATTCCTCCGGTAGCCCCACTCGCGCCAGATCAGGTAACAGACTGCCACGTCCAGCAGAACGAGTAGTGCCAACGTGTTCGAGTGAGTGTGAGTGTACCGGTAGAGCTGGTACGCAATGAGCAGACCAAAAACGACGAGCCCCACGGGGAAAGCCCAAAGCTTCTCGCGGATGAGTCCCCACGCAATGAAGAGCTTTGCGACACCATGCGCCATCAGGTAAATACTCGCGAACTGTTCCGTGCCCGCCTGTAGTCCATAGCCCCAAACAGCAAGTGCTTTGCCAATGCGGTTTGCCGAGTGGTGGAGCATAAGGTCCACGGCCCACGAGGCGACGGCGGGACCGACCCAACCGGGTTTCGCCAGAAGGATCAATCCGCCGGCGACTTCCAGCACTCCGTTGACAGCCTTGAGGATGACGGCAGCGTCGAACAGCCAGTGCACGGCCCGTCGCTTAGAGAGTGCCATGTCGCGCCGCCTCGCCTTCCAGCTTGCAATCCAATTGCGCCATTCTTGGACCTTGCCGAACCACCGCGGGCCGCGAGGTCGCTTTTGCCGATCTCATGGACGCAGGTTGGATACTACGTCCCGATACAAGCCTATCAGGGCACCCATCGAGGCGGGATTTCGCGCAGAGACCACCGTCCAAGCACCGGCGAGCCTCATCTTCGATGCAGTTGCTCATAATATATTGTTGACAGTCGAGTTCGCGCGGCCGATCCAGGGCCGCCGGTACCACCTTCCGTCCACACTTTAGGGCCTCCACGCTTGACGAGGGCGCGGGCGTGGGCGTCGAAAGTTCTTACAACGCTCGGTGTCGCCGAGCCACATTAGGCCGCTCTTACATGGCAAGCCATTGATACCGAATGACCTTGTTTCGTTGGGCACAAGAAGTGCCTGCCGGAATCGATGGACAGTGTCGCCTCCAACGACAAATCGCGGGTCACATTGGGAGACGGATATGAAGATGAAGATCCTCGGGCTGCTCGCCGTGGCACTGCTAGTAGGCCCGCCGGTAGCAAATGCGAACCAAGTTACGATCGCAATTGCGATCAACGCTCCAAGCACCCTTACCGCGATTGGTTCGTTCGACCTGGATGCCTCGACTTCGATTTATAGCAACCTAACGGTCAGCTTGACAGGCATGTTCGGCCCGCTCACCTTCAATGGCACTGCTTGCGATACATGTCCGCAGAGCGGCTCGACGACCGGATTGATTGATGACACGTTGGCAGTTAACCGCTTCCTTCAGGACCTGTTCTTGGACTATGGCGGGGGCTCTCTGAACAATGGGTTGACTGTCATCTTTCGCGGTGACAACACATTCAGTGTCGACGACCCGAATGGCCGACTAATGGGCAGCTACTCATTTTCGGCTGCGAGTGTTCCCGAACCCGGCACGCTCGCGCTGCTTGGCCTCGGACTCGCCGGACTTGGATTCGCGCGCCGCAAGCTACACTAACGATGTGACGACACAGCTAATTGCACTCTCCCGCGACCGCCTGCTCGACGCGCTCCGACGCGCGGCTGCAGGCATAGGAAGCGCAAGCCGCGCTTAGACCCGTTTCTCATTTATCGGGGCCGAGGCTTCGCCCATGCACGCTGCTTTGCTCGAATCCGTCCTGACTTGCCCGCGCTGCGGATTCGCGGCGCGGGAGACGATGCCTACTGATGCCTGCCAGTTCTTCTACGAGTGCCGCAACTGCAAGACACTCCTGCGCCCCAAGCCGGGCGACTGCTGCGTGTTCTGCTCGTTCGGTTCGGTGAGGTGTCCACCGATTCAACAACAGCGCGGATCCGGCTGACAACCGGTACCCACGTCAGTGCCACCAAGGCACTCGCGGCGCCGACACCGGAGGGCGAGGTGGTTGATCAGTTCCAGCGGCGCCAGGCGCAGCGTGCCCGTACCCGTCCGCACCGAGCTGGCTTGCCTCCCAGGCGAGCGTTCGGGATAGGGTAGCCGTTTCGGGGCGAACCGTGGCTGGCCGCAGTACCGCGCACGCCGCGCGGGATTGTCACAGGTGGTTCTTGACTGCCATCGTCGGCACGTTCATGGCCGACGGTCATGGACAGAAATCACCCGCCAGGCATCAAGGTTCGGCCGCCGGCGTCCATGACATGCGCGCTCGCCGCGACAATCAGGCGGTCCGAGACCTCGCGGATCGTTCCGCCTTCGACTAGCACGTCGGCGCCCTCGGCGCAGTCGGCGTTGCGTCCGTCGAACAAACGGGCAATTCGGAACAGGATCTGGCTCATGACTCCACCTTCTCGGCACGCAAACGTTTTCGGGATGCTTTTCGTGCAATTTGGCGTCGAGGGCCGAGAACGCTCTCATCAACGCCCCTGCAGGCGGATACGGACAGACGTTTCAATAGATAGGCGATTGCGCCCGTAGGCATCGGCCTTGCCGTCGAAGGCGCGGGTGGTGTCCACTCGATGCGCGGGGCGAGGCGTAGGTGGCGGCGTTTGCGGGCCTGCAATACCCTGCGGGAGTGCAGCGCATTCTAATGCTTTCGTGCATCCGGACGCGGGCGTAATCCGCGGCAGGGCCCCCACCACGCCATCCTTCAGCTTGAAATCCGCAGGAATCGCCCGAAGAAGGCGGCGAGCTCGTCATGCGCGTCCAGTGGGAGTACGTTCGCCACGTATTGATCGGGCCGAACGACAACCATCGCGCCCATTCCACGGTCGATGCCGCGCAGGACGAAGATGTCGGGGCCGTTCCTGAGGTCCGGCGAGTAAGCCTTCTCGTAGTCGATGAGACCGAAACGCCCCTTGCGTGGAAGCAGGATCGCCGGCAGTTCTTCCACCTTGAGTTCGCGATGGCCCTGCTGGAACACCGCGCGAACGTCGATGACGCTGTCGATGTCCGCGCCCGCCGGCGTAAAGCGCCGGATCGGCGAGCCAGGTGACTCCGCCAGGAAATCGGCGAGTTCGCGCAGTCGCCGCGTGCTTGCGTCGGCAAAGGCATAAATGCGCCAGGCGCCGTCTGCGCGGGCGACGTGGCCGAGTTGCATCGGCTTTGCGTCGGCGAGTCGCACGACGGGTGCGGAATGGAAACGCATGCCGATCGTGAACCCCTGGGCCAGGTTCTGGTGGATCGGCTCCGCCGTAAGCACCGTCGCGGGCGGGTAGCGCGTCGCCACGCCCGCCGTGTAGCGCAGCGACTTGACGAAGTACGCCTGGAGCTTCGCGGGATCGACGCCCGCGAGCTCCGGGTGCTTCGGATCCCTGGGCGGCGACGCCATGATCTTCGACCACTGCCGATCGAATTCGATAAGGCCCTGAGCAATTGCATGGCGCTCGACGGAGTAGGTGCGCAGGAGCTCGGGCCCGGCGCGGCCCTCCAGGACCGAGATGAGCTTCCAACCGAGGTTGAAAGTGTCCTGCATCGAAACGTTCATCCCCTGCCCGGCCTTGGCGCTGTGGGTGTGGCAGGCGTCGCCGGCGATGAAAACGCGCGGCAGGCGCTCGCCGGCCTGCGCCGCAGGCACGTCGTCGAACCTGTCCGTGACGCGCTGTCCGACCTCGTAGACCGAGAACCACACTACGTCGCGCACGTCGAGCGTATACGGGTGCAGCACGCGCTGCGCGATCTCGATGACCTTCTCCGCCGTGTACTTCTGCCGAAGCGCGCCGCGGTCGTTCGGGTCCACGTCCCCCAGGTCGACGTACAGCCGCACGAGGTAGCCGCCCTCGCGCGGGATCAGCAGGATGTTGCCCTCTTCCGCGGACTGGATGGCCGCCTTGAGGCGGATGTCCGGAAAGTCGGTGACGGCCAGCATGTCCATCACGCCCCAGGCGTGATTGGCATAGTCGCCGCACGGCTCGGCGCCGATCGAATGCCGTACCAGGCTGCGTGCGCCGTCGCAGCCGACGACATATTTGGCGCGAACGGAAGTCTCCGAACCGTTGACCACGTTGCGCAGCGCGACCCGCGCCGGATAGTCGCCTTCGGACTCGATCTCCAGCCGCACGAATTCGACGCCATAATCCGGTTCGAGTCGCGTCGGGGAGTTGCGCATATATTCGAGCAGGTACTCCTGCAGGCGAGCCTGGTTCACGATGACGTGAGGGAACTCCGACAAGCCGTCCTCGACGTCCTGAATTCGACCGGTGCGGACGATCCGCGAGCGATCCTCTGGGGATGGACGCCAGAAGACGGTCTCGTTCACCCAGTAGGCCTCGCGAACGAGCTTCTCGCCGATGCCGAAGGCCTCGAACATTTCCACCGTGCGGCATGCGACGCCGTCCGCCTGACCCAACTCCAGCGGGCCGCCGCGGCGCTCAACGAGTCGGGTGCTGATGGCGGCGAAAGTCGAGAGCTGCGCCGCGAGCACCGTACCCGCCGGACCGCTGCCGACGATGAGGACGTCGACGGTGTCGGGAAGGCCGGCGGCTCGGCTGTCGGCGCCGGACGCGGCAGCGAGGACATGAGGGTCGCCAGGCTTGTAGCCGTTCAGATAGAACTGCATGTCATCTCCGTCGCGGAGCAACGATCAGGAGCAGCCATGACCAAATCACGATCACCAGTTGCACGCCATCCACAATCCCCACTTGCAAAGCACAGCCGGCGACCGCCGCAGCCTGTCGTCAAGCCGATCAAGCGAAACGCCGGACGCGGGCGGTGAACGATGCTACTTGGCAAGACGGTCGAGCAGTCCCGTGGCATGCGCAGGAATCTGAATCTGTCGCCATTGGGTTTCAAAGGAAGGCAAGAATATGGCAAGGACACGTGGCGCAACACCATCGCGCCGGTTGGATGCGGTCACATACGCGCCGGCAAAACGTAAGACGCGAAAGCGGTTGTCGTTTTCCGATCGGCCCACACGCGCCCCATCAGTGGCGGCTTTTGGTGGCCGATTTCGCGGCGATCACGAACGGCCGGAGTTGGGGTCCGGCAATATCTGCAGCCAATCATTGGGCCATCCGGCGCTGGCTATCGTTCCGGCATCCTGCCCCACGTCTGAAGGAAGAGGGAGGAGACGACCAGTGTTGACGGGCTCTCCAGGTGTCGCTTTAGAGCGAACGCCAATTTGGTCGAACAGCCACTCTGATTCGTGGGCAAGTTCGTGCGATTGTCGCTCGAGCCGTTCCTGCTCGGCCTGCCGGTAGCCCAGAAGATATGGATCAGGTTCGGACATTTGCAAATGGACTTTCCAGCCCGGATAACCTCACGACGCGGCCCGCGCAACCGCGGGTCGCCGACCGCCCATCCATGGGTCGGTGCCAGCTTGCCGCTTGGCTGCTGCGGGCAGGCGAGTCCGCGACGCCTCTCCGTTTCTACCGTGTACTGACTCGGCGGCAATCGTCCCCGCCGCCATGGCCGGCGGCAACACGGGATTGGTGCTGTGCCAGGTCGGCGGCCAATGATCGGGCGAATGACCCCACGCATTGAGCTGGCCGAGCGCATCGAACAGCCCCAGGTATTGGTGGTATTCCGCGTTCGTGACATCGGCGCGGATTGGGCATCCGAGCGTGACCACGCGCAGCCCCTGCGTGCGTTCCGCGGGAAGGGACTGAATCGCGTTGTTGATCTGCAGCGCTCCCTTGCTGTGCCCGACCAGCAGGCGGAAAGGCGTCACGCGATGTTCCAGCAGGGCATGCAGCACATCCGACGAGCCTGAGCCACAGCGGAAGATCGGTGCGCCGCGCACCGTCGGTTCCTGCGGCGCCGACGCTGCAAGCTCCCGACCAATGCGAGCGGTCTTCGGTGCAGCCATCGCAAGCCCGCTCTGGATGAAGGTCTTGCTGCCGAGGAAGTCATGCAGCCCGAACGCGAACCAGCCACCGAGCCCCTGCAATACGACGTCGGCGACGCCATAGCCTGGCACGATTGCCAACACCGGCTTTCGGAGCGCGACTGAAATGTCCCACGCGAGGGCTGCACTTCCGAGCGCCGAGCTGCCTACGCCGGTGATCGTGGCGATGTCGACGTCGCGGGTTTCCCGGTATCGCGATTTGAGGAATTTCTCCACGCTCTGATACTTGTGGACGTAGGGCGCGGTACTCGCGTTGATGAGGAGCAGCGACCCCTCGGGATTGCTCAACGCATCGAAGTCGATGATCCGCGACGGCGGCTTCTCGCGGCGGGCCCGCATCGGCGCGTCCTTCGCGTACAACGCGGCGCGCAGCGCGGGCACGTCGTAAAAGACGAAATCGAGCGCGGTGTTGAACAGCCGGCACGAGCGTACCGCGGGCTCCACGAGCCATCCCGGAAGCTCGAAGTCTTTGAGCAGCCTCTCGAAGATGTCGGCCGATGAACCGTTCTGCGTCGCCATGGCAATCCCCTTCTTTCGATGCCACTACGGTAACGGTCCCGATGCTGCGGCGCAATATGATTATTCCGGGAATCGCGTTCCGTGCGAGGTCATGCCAGGTCCTCGAAGGCGTGCATGTAACCGTACAGCGCCACCGAGCCGCCGGTGTGCAGGAACACCACGTTCTCGCCCTTCCTGAAATGGCCCTGGCGGCACAGGTCGATCAACCCGGCCATCCCCTTCCCGGAGTAGACCGGATCGAGCAGGATGCCTTCCAGGCGTGCCAGCAGGGTCACGGCCTCGATCATCCCGGGCGTCGGCAGACCGTAGCCGGGGCCGACATAGTCGCAATTCGCAACTACGTCCTCCCGCTGCACCGAGCCTGGCACGCCAAGCAGCGCGGCCGTCTCGCAGGCCAGGCCGAATACGCGCTCTTCCTGCGGCGCTTTCGGCGCGCGCACACCGATGCCCAGCACCGGGATCTGCGAGCGTGCGCCATACAGCCCCGCCACCAGCCCCGCTTGCGTGCCGGCGCTGCCGGTGGCGTGAACCAGATGGTCGATCGCAAGTCCCATGTTGTTGGCCTGGTCCATCAATTCGAGGGCGCAGGTCACGTAGCCGAGCGCACCGATCGGGTTGGAGCCGCCGCCGGGAATGATGTAGGGCCGGCGGCCGCGGGAGCGCAGCTCGTCGGCGAGCCCGGTCATGGCCTGGTTCATGTCGGTGTCCTTCGGCACCTCGGACACGCTGGCCCCGTAAAGGTGATCCAGGAAAACGTTGCCGGAGTGCTTGTAGTCGTCGAACGTGTAGCCGGTCCGATCTTCCAGAATGAGGTGGCTCTGCAGGCCGAGCCTGGCCGCGATGGCCACCGTCTGTCGCGCGTGATTGGACTGCGTCGCGCCTTGCGTGATGACGGTGTCGGCACCCTGCTGGAGCGCGTCCGCCATCAGGTACTCGAGCTTGCGCGTCTTGTTGCCGCCGCTGGCGAGCCCCGTGCAGTCGTCGCGCTTGATCCACAGGTTGGGTCCGTCCAGCGCATGGGAGAGGCGCTTCATCGGCTCGAGCGCCGTCGGGCTGTGGGTGATGCGCAAGCGGGGAAATCGGGCGAGCTTCATGGCAGGTCCCGCGCGGCAGTCAAATGAAATTCCAGGCGTTCGCGGCGAAGAGGCCGAGCAGCCCGATGACGATGAGGTAGATGGCGACGATATAGTTCAACAAGCGAGGCACGATCAGGATAAGGATGCCTGCGATGATGGAAACGAGTGGACCGGCGCTCAGCGTGATGCTCATGGATTCTCCGGGATAGCGGCGCAACGCTTGCTGCCGCCTTAGGGAAGCATAAGCTCTGCGCCTTTCGGCCGGAAGTGGCTGCATACGTCGAACCCGCATCATGTGCCGATCACGCCGAAGCGGCTCGCCCCTTTCTTCGCACGAGACCCGCGCCCCGCCGCCATCGTGCCGACGTCATCGCCGAGGATCGCGGGACAGCGCCGGGCGATCTCCTCGATCAACAGCTTCGCGCCCGGCCACTCCAGACTGTCGGCGCGGCGCGTGATGCCGATGACGCGACGCGTGTCGGGAAGCGGAAGCGGCAGTACCGCCAGCAGTCCGGCGTCGAGCTCGTAGGCGAGCTGGCGCGGCGAAATCGCGGTGACGAGATCGCTGTTGAGCAGCACGCCGCGCAGCACGGCGAGGTCGCTCGTCTCGACGACGGTGAGCGGCGAGGGAAGGCCGCGCTTCTCGAGCGCACGCTCGAACAGCGTCCGGTTCGGCGTATGCGCGCGCGGCAGCACCCAGCGCGCCAGCGCGAGATCGCGCGCCGGAATCTGGTCGCGACGCACCCACGGGTGCTGGCTCCGCGCCACGATCGCCAGTTCGTCGTCGGCGAGCACCTCGCCGACGAGGTCGCTTGCGAATTCCGCCGGCCGCAGCGCGCCGAGGATGAAATCGAGGTCGCCCGACCGCAGGCTGGCAGCAAGCGCCTCGAAGGAGCCCTCGACCGTAGCGACGCGCAATCCCGGGTACCTGCCGACGACGCCGGCGATCGACTCCGGGAGCAGGCGCGTTCGCGACAGCGGCAACGCGCCGACGGTCACCGTGCCCTGGGTGATGCCGCGCAGCGCGGCGATGTCGGCGGCCGCGTGGCGGATCTCCGCCAGCGCGCGCTTGAGGCGCAACGCCAGCGCCGCCCCGGCAGGCGTGGGCAGCATGCCCCGTGCCGATCGCTCGAACAGCGCGACGCCGATGCTGTCTTCCATCTGGCGCACCGCCATGCTGACCGCCGGCTGGGTGATGCCGAGGCTCTCCGCGACCGACCGCATGTGATGCTGCTCGGCCAGCGTCACGAACGCGCGGATGCGGCGCTCCTGCGTCAGCATGCCGAAGATCGGCGCGTTGCGTACCCTGGTGCGATCGACCAGCGCGCCGAGCTCGGCCCGCGCGCGCTGCATCTCGGCGCGCAGCCGCTGCGCCCGGACCAGCAGCGCGCGCCCGTACTCGGTCGGCAGCATCCCCCTCGCGCGGCGCTCGAACAGGCGCACGCCCAGCGCCTGCTCCAGCTTGTGGATCGAGCGCGAGACGGCCGACTGCGCGCGGTACAGGGCGGCCCCCGCGCGGTTGGCGCTTCCCTGCTCCGCCACCGCGAGGAAGGCCCGCAGGTGGCGCGGTTCGAGTTGCATGGGATGGCACGGCAAAGTGATAGGCCGCAGTCTATAGGAGCAGCCTATGCGGCGATCCCGCCGATAACTCTTTTAGATAGCTAGCGCGACGATATGTCTCCGCTCGCCTGCGCCTTTCCGCGATAATCCATCGTTGCGCTCGGCGCCTGCCGGCGCCGGACACCAAAAAACGTACAACGGAGGAAGAAATGCGGACGCGTTCGCTTGCATTCGTCGGTGCACTCCTGCTCGGTCTGGCCGCCCCGCCGCTCCTGGCCCAGACCGCGCCCATCAAGATCTTCGGCCTGGTCGAGCTCTCCGGCACCGGCACGACGTCGGGCACCAACTTCAACGACGGGGTCAAGCTCGCGGTGAAGGAGATCAACGCGGCCGGCGGCATCCTGGGCCGCAAGGTCGAATACAGCGCCAGCGACACGCAGTCGCAGCCGCAGGTCGCGAAGGCGCTCGCGGTCAAGGCGATCGACGACGGCGCCTATGTCGTGATGGGGCCGGTGTTCTCCGGCTCGATCCTCGTCAGCATGGCGGAGACGAAACGCGCGGAGATCCCGAACTTCACCGGCGGCGAGGCGGCGGCGATCACCCAGCAGGGCAATCCGTACATCTTCCGCACGTCGTTCACGCAGACCACGGCGATGCCGAAGGTCGCGCGCTACCTCAAGGACCAGCTGAAGGCGAAGAGCGTCGCGATCATCTACGTGAACAACGACTTCGGCAAGGGCGGCCGCGATGTCTTCGTGAAGGCGATCGAGGGCCAGGGCATCAAGGTCGCTGCCGACATCTCGACCGACCCGGGCCAGCTCGATTTCTCCGGCGCGGTCGTGCGCGCGAAGCAGGCGAACGCCGATGCACTGTTCGTCTACTCCAACGAGGAGGAGTCGGCCCGCGCGCTGCGCGAGCTCGCCAAGCAGGGCTACGACAAGCCGATCGTCGGCGAGACCACGCTTACCAGCCAGAAGGTGATCGAGCTGGCAGGCGAGGCGGCGAACGGTGCCGTCGCGCACGTCGGGCTCACCGCTGACGCGCCCGATCCCGGCATCAAGGCGTTCGCCGAGAAGTTCCAGAAGGAATTCAACTACAAGCCGGACCACAACGGCCTCAAGGGCTACACCGGCATGTACGTCGTCAAGGCCGTGACCGAGAAGATCGGCAAGGTCGACCCGAAGGCGTTCGCCGCCGCGATGCACGGCGTCAAGCTGTCGGCGAAGCAGTATCCGGGAATCCTGATGGACGTCAGCTTCGACGAGAACGGCGACCTCGATCGCGAGAGCTTCATGACCAAGGTCGTCAACGGCAAGCAGCAGGTCATCGCCGTGCTGCCGCCAGCGTCGGCGAAGTAGCGCGGCCGGGGAGAATCGCCTTGGCAGAGGCGAACACGTTCGGCATCGCGGGCCTGCTGGGGTGGCCGGTGGCGCATTCGCGCTCGCCGGTCATCCACAACCACTGGCTCGCGCAGTACGGCATCCCGGGGCGCTACGTGCTCTTTCCCGTCCCGCCGGAGAAGCTCGAGGCCGCGGTGCGCGGCCTCGCGGCACTCGGCCTGCGCGGGTGCAACGTCACCACGCCCCACAAGCAGGCGATCTTTCCGCTGCTCGATCGCGTCGACGAGCTCGCCCGGAAGATCGGCGCGGTCAACACGGTGGTCGTCGAGCCGGACGGCTCGCTCACCGGCTTCAACAACGACGGCAACGGCTTCATCCAGAGCCTGCGCGACGCCGATCCGCGCTGGACGCCCGGCAGCGGGCCGATCCTGATGCTGGGCGCGGGCGGCGCGGCGCGCGCGGTGGTGGCGAGCCTCGCCGCGCAAGGCGCGACGGAGATACGTCTGGTCAACCGTACGCCGGACAAGGCGCGGGAGATCGCCGACGCCGTGGGAAAGGCCGTCCGGGTACTGCCGTGGGAGGAGCGCGCGGAAGCGCTCGACGGCGTCGCGCTGCTCGCCAATGCCACGAGCCTCGGCATGACGGGCAAGCCGCCGCTCGGCATGCCGCTCGACCGCCTTCCCGCGCACGCGCTCGTGGGGGATCTCATCTACATTCCGCCCGAGACGCCGCTGCTGGCCGCGGCGCGCGCGCGCGGCAACGTCACGGTCAACGGGCTCGGCCTTTTGCTCAACCAGGCGCGACCGGCGTTCAACGCGTGGTTCGGCGTGATGCCCGAGATCACGCCGGCGCTGCGACAGGCGATCGCCGCGACGTTCTAGCCCTGCCGTCGCCATGGACGTCCGCATCTTCGACGCGCCGAAGATCGACTGCCACGTGCACGTGCTCGATCCCGCGCGCTTCCCGTACAGGGCGGACACGCACTACCGGCCGACGGGCCAGGAGATGGGCACGCCGGCGCAGCTCGAGCAGGTGATGGAAGCGTACGGCACGCGCTGCGCGCTGCTGGTCGGGCCCAACTCCGGCTACGGGCTGGACAACGCCTGCCTGCTCGACACGCTGGCGCGCGGGCGCGGCCGGTTCAAGGGCATCGCGGTCGTGCGCAACGACACCACGCTCGACGAGCTGCAGCGGCTCAGGCATCGCGGCGTCGTCGGCGTGGCATGGAACGTCACGTACTACGGCGTCGATTACTACCGCGACGCCGCGCCGCTGCTGGACAGGCTCGCGGCGCTCGACATGTTCGTCGACGTCCAGGTCGAGCACGATCAGCTCGTGGCGATGATGCCGCTTTTAGCCGCGTCGACCACGCGCGTGCTCGTCGACCACTGCGGCCGCCCGACGATCGCCGCCGGGCTCGGAGCGCCGGGCTTTCGTGCGCTGCTCGCGCTCGGCGCCACCGGACGCGCGTACGTCAAGCTGTCGGGGCTCGTCAAGTTCTCGCAGCGGGCTTCGCCGCACGAGGACGCGTGGCCGTTCGTCCGCGCGCTGGTGGACGCCTTCACGCTCGAACGCTGCCTGTGGGCGTCGGACTGGCCGTACCTGCGCGCGCCGGCGCGCGTCGACTACGGCGTGCTGCTCAATCTCGCGCTCACGCTGTTTCCCGACGCGTCGCAGCGGCGCACGCTGCTCTACGAGACGCCGCGCGCGCTGTTCGCCTTCGCGCCCCAATGAGGCGAAACCGCAACCGCGCGACGCCTCGCGACCCTCCCGCGCTCGCGAACGCATGAACGACGCGACCGCTTCCGCGCCGCCGCTTGCTGGCATCTCGTCGATGGCGACGCGGCGCGTCCTGGCCGACCTCGCGCTGGCCTACGCGCGGGCTGGCGGACCGCCGGTCGCCCTCGAGGCGGTGGGCGGCGTCGATGCCGCCCGTCGGGTCCGCGACGGCGAGCGGTTCGATTTCGTCGTCCTCGCGGCGGGTGCGCTCGACACGCTGGCCGCGACCGGACGCATCGTCGCCGCAAGCCGCGTGGACATCGCGCGCTCGGGCATCGCGATCGCCGTGCGCGAAGGCGATGCCAGGCCGGACATCGGCAGCGAAGCCGCGGTGCGCGACGCCTTGCTGCACGCGCGGTCGATCGGCGTGTCGACCGGCCCCAGCGGAACCTATCTGACGCACCTGCTGGCGCGCTGGGGCGTCGCCGACACCGTCGCCGCGCGCGTCGTGCAGGCGCCGCCCGGCACCCCGGTGGGCACGCTGATCGCCAAGGGGGACGTCGCGCTGGGATTCCAGCAGACGAGCGAGCTGCTGGACGTTCCCGGCATCGCGATCGTCGGTCCGCTGCCGCCGGCGATCCAGGAGACGACTATCTTCGCGGGTGCGGTGTGCAGCGCATCGTCGCAACCCGCCGCAGCGGCGGCGGCGCTCGCGTATTTCGCTTCGCCGGCGGCAGCGGCCGCCAAGCGCCGGCACGGCATGGAGCCGGCGTAGGCGCAGTCGACGTCCGCGCCAGGCGTGCGGAGCGGGCGTAGGGTCTCGGCGTTCGCCGCGCGTAGACGTCTGCGCCAAGCGCGCTTTTCCGCCCGCGTCATGCGCGCTTCGTCACGCGCGGCGGCGCCGCGCCTGATTCCGATTCGTGCGGCGCGGGCGCCTGCGCCGAATCCGCGTCGATGCATGCGGCCAGCGCGCGCCAATCGGCATCGGCGCCCGCATCGGCGAAGGCGCCCGTCGCGGCCAGCGCAGCGATCCACGCCTGCACCTCGGCGCTCGCGGTCGCCATCCGCGGGGCGACGCCGGCATCGGCGAGCGTCGCCGCCGCTTCGCGCATCTCTTCGGCCCGGCGCCTGCCGTGCGCCACGACGCGGCGCCAGAACCAGCTCGCCTGCCGTTCCCAGTCGAGTCCCGGAAAAGTCTGCGCGAGCGACGCCATCACCTCGCGCTCGACGCCGTAGCGCCGCGCGGCGAGCAGGCTCTCGATCGCCAGCGCCTCCATGCCCTTCACGACGACGCTGCGGCACAGCTTGATCGCCGACACGACGCCGTACTCGGCCGCGCCCACCGGCGCGTCGAAGCCGAGCGCGGCGAGCGACGGCGCGAGCGCGGCGGCATGCGGACCGCCCAGCAGCATCGGCACGCGCAGGCCATGGGGCGGCACCGAGGCCATCACGGCGGCCTCGACGTACCTGCCGCCGGCGCGCGCGACGATCTTCGCGCAATGCGCCTTGGTCCGCGGCGACGCGGAGTTGACGTCCAGCACGAAGGCGCCGGCGCGGCACGTCTGCGCAATCGATTCGGCGGCGGCGAGCGTCGCGCCGGCGGTCACGGCGGAAATGACCAGGTCCGCGGTCGCGACGGCTTCGGCCGCGTCGCGCGCCAGGATGACGGCCTGTTGCGCTTGCGCCTGCGCAGCCCAGACGGCATCGGCGATCTTGACGTCGTAGGCCGTCACCGCGCGCACGCCGCGCGCCGCTACCGCCGCGCCGAAGATGCCGCCGACCTCGCCGTAGCCGACCAGGCCGACGCGCAGCCCCGCGATGTCGGGCGCCGCGCTCCCGCTCATGCGCCGCCCTCGCCTTCCTGCTTGTTCCAGTCGAGCTGCGAGCCGCGCGCGCCGGTGACCGAATAGAGCGCGCCCGGCGCATTGCGCGTCTTCTGGAATTCCTCGAGCGACTGTCCGCGCATCGCGGCGTAGATGTGCAGGTTGGACACGCCCACGACCGCGCCGAGCTTCTCCAGCATGAAAAAGATCACGCCGTAGTGGATCATCCCGCGCCAGTCGCGCCGGCGCACGAGATCACGCTCCTCGCCCGTGAGCTCGAACCGGTCGAAAAGCTCGTCGGGCTTTTCGAGAAAAGCCTTGCGGTGGGCGGGCTCGACGAGACGATGGAGGAAATCGTTGAGGCGGTACGCCTTGACGCTGCGCACGAAGTCGAATGGATACGTGCCGGTCAGCTTCTCGACGCCGCCGAGCTGGCGCGCGGCGTTCGCGCGCGCGCGCTCCACGGTGACAGGGTCGGCAGCGGCGCCGTCGTCCTCGTAGATCGCCGTCGCGATGCCGGTCATCGACGGCAGGTAGTAGGTGCGATGCAGGCGCCGGATGCGCGGCGCCATCGCGCCGCGCATGACCAGCCACATGATGACCTCGGCGCCCTCGAGTCCGCCGCGGGTCGCGTACTCCGCATGCGTCATCTCGACGAGCCGCGCCGGGTCGGCCTCGAGCAGGTCCATGAACTCGGCGTCCCATTCGGGATTGTTGAAGCCGGCGCGCTCGCCGTGGACCTGGTGCGACAGGCCGCCGGTGGCGACGATCGCCACGCGCAGGTCGCCGGGATGGCTCTCGAGCGCGAGCCGCAGCGCCTGCCCCAGCCGGTAGCAGCGGCGCGCCGTTGGAATGGGAAACTGCAGCACGCCGACCTGCAGCGGCACGACGGCCGCGGGCCACGACGGCGCGTGCGGCACCATCATCGACAGCGGCGAGAAACAGCCGTGGTCGAGCGCGCGGTGCTGGAAGAACGACAGGTCGAACTCCTCGGCCATCAGCACGGTGCCGATGTGCCGCGCGAGCTCGGGGTGCCCCGGGACCGGTGGCAACGCGCGCGCCCCGCCGCCCTCGTCGGCGACATCCCACGACGCGCCGATGCCGAGCGCGAACGCCGAGTAGTGGTCGAAGAAGAACGAGGTGACGTGGTCGTTGTAGATGAACAGCAGCACGTCCGGACGCTTTTCGGCGAGCCACTGCTGGATGGGCCGGTAGGCCTCGAAGATCGGCGCCCACACCGGGTCGCGCGCCTTGTCGTTGTCGAACGCGAAGCCGATCGTCGGCGTATGGGACGTGGCGATCGCTCCCACCACCTTGGCCATGTGAAGTCTCCTCGAGTTGGGTCGCGCGGCGCGTAGCAGCGTGGCCGCCGGTCCGGCGCGTGTCACCGCAAATGGTACAGGCCGCAGGCACGACGTCGCAGGACGTCGCGGCGGTCGCCGTCACGCTCAAGTCGGCATCGTGGCACGGAAGGCGGCCCGTGCAGCGGCATCGGCGGCGAACCTCCCATGCATTTTCGTTATGCGAGCGCCGGCGCGCACCGAAACATGCCCCAGCCATAAGGATTTTGCATAGCGCCGGCAGCGATTTCGCAGAAGCGCCCGAGGGGGATCGCCGTCACCATTCGGCCTGCGTACGGCAAACGCTCGCGATCGCGCGCCGGCGGCAGCATGCGCCACCTACGCAGATCAAGAAATTCGAAAACCGCGATACCTTTCGGAGGGACGTTCGTGAAACTCATTCGCCTGCTTCCGGCAACGCTTGCCGTCGCCTTGTCTGCCGCCACGGCCCAGGCCCAGGACGTGACGCTCAAGGTCCACCACTTCCTGCCCGCCGGCTCCTACGCCAACACCCGGTTCATCCAGCCTTGGTGCGAGCGCATCGCCAAGGAGTCGAACAACCGGATGAAGTGCCAGATCTACCCGTCGATGCAACTCGGCGGAACGCCCGGTCAGCTCTACGACCAGGTCAAGGACGGCGTCGTCGACGTCATCTGGACGCTGCCGGGCTACACGGCGGGGCGCTTCCCCCTGGTCGAAGTCTTCGAGCTGCCGTTCATGATGACCACGCCCGAGGCGACGAGCAAGGCGCTATGGGACTACATCCAGGCGAACGCCAGCGCCGAGTTCAAGGACGTTCACCCGATCGCGTTCCACGTCCACGGCCCGGGCGTGTTCCACATGCGCGACAAGCCGATCAGGACGATGGACGACCTCAAGGGCGTGAAGGTACGCGCGCCGACGCGCCAGACGACGCGCTTCCTCGCCGCGCTCGGTGCGACGCCGGTCGCGATGCCGGTTCCCCAGGTCAGCGAATCGGTGGCCAAGGGCGTCATCGACGGCGCGGTCGTCCCCTACGAGGTGGTTCCGTCGGTGAAGCTGCAGGAGATCACGAAGTTCCACTCGGAAACCGACCCGGCCGAAAACGCGTTCTACACGTCCACCTTCATGTTCGTCATGAACAAGGACAAGTACGACAGCCCGCCCCCCGATCTCAAGAAGATCATCGACGCCAACAGCGGCCGCGAGTTCTGCGGCGAGATCGGCAAGGTATTCACGGAAGCCGACGCGGCGGGCAAGAAGCTGATCGATCCGGGCACGATCAATGTGATTCCCCGGAGCGAGCTTGCGCGCTAGAGTGCGACCTGAGCCGACTCGGCGTACCGCCCATGATCATCGACATCCACGGTCACTACACGACGGCGCCGAAGGCGCTCGAAGCCTGGCGCGACCCGCCAGATCGCAGGCATCAAGGATCCGCCGGCGATGCCGGCGGCGTCCGAGCTTCGCATCGGCGACGACGAGCTCCGCGCGTCGATCGAGGCCAACCAGCTGCGCCTCATGCGCGAACGCGGCCTCGACCTGACGGTCTTCAGCCCGCGCGCCAGCTTCATGGCCCATCACATCGGCGACTTCCAGGTGTCGAGCACCTGGGCGGCGATCTGCAACGAGCTGTGCTACCGCGTGAGCCGGCTGTTCCCGGACCATTTCATCCCGGCGGCGATGCTGCCGCAGTCGCCGGGCGTCGATCCGGCGACCTGCGTGCCCGAGCTCGAGCGGTGCGTGGAAGAGTTCGGCAACGTCGCCATCAACCTGAATCCCGATCCTTCCGGCGGCCACTGGACGTCGCCGCCGCTGTCCGACCGCCACTGGTACCCGATCTACGAAAAGATGGTGGAGTACGACATTCCCGCGATGATCCACGTCAGCACCAGCTGCAACGCGTGCTTCCACACCACCGGCGCGCACTACCTCAATGCGGACACCACGGCGTTCATGCAGTGCCTGACATCCGACCTGTTCCGCGACTTTCCCACGCTGCGGTTCGTGATACCGCACGGCGGCGGCGCCGTCCCTTATCACTGGGGCCGCTTCCGCGGATTGGCGCAGGAGCTCGGCAAGCCGCTGCTGCAGGACCACCTGCTGAACCACATATTCTTCGACACCTGCGTGTACCACCAGCCCGGAATCGACCTGTTGACCCGCGTGATCCCGGTCGACAACATCCTGTTCGCCAGCGAGATGATCGGCGCGGTGCGCGGCGTCGACCCGGAAACGGGACATTACTACGACGACACGAAGCGCTACGTCGAGGAAGCGAGCATCGACCCGGCGGCGCGCGCCAAGATCTACGAAGGCAACGCGCGCCGCGTCTATCCGCGCCTCGACGCGGCGCTCAAGATGAAAGGACGCTGACCATGTACGAGCTGGGCGTCGTCTACCGCAACATCCGTCGCGCCGACGGCGGGCTCGCCGCGAAGCTTGGCGCGCTCGGCACCGCCACGGTCCACGAGGCGATGGGGCGCGCAGGCCTCATGAAGCCTTACCTGCGGCCCATCTACGCCGGCGCGCAAGCTGCGGGCACCGCAGTGACCGTGCTCCTGCAGCCGGGCGACAACTGGATGCTGCACGTCGTCGCCGAGCAGCTTCGCCCGGGCGACCTCGTCGTCGCGGCGATCACCGCCGACTGCACCGACGGCTATTTCGGTGACCTGCTGGCGACGAGCTTCCACGCGCATGGCGCCGTCGGGCTCGTCATCGACGCGGGCGTGCGCGACGTCCGCGTGCTCACCGAGATGAAGTTTCCCGTGTGGAGCAAAGCGATCTCCGCCAGGGGCACGGTGAAAGCGACGCTGGGCTCGGTGAACGTTCCCGTCGTGTGCGCCGGCGCGGCGGTGACGCCGGGGGACGTGGTCGTCGCCGACGACGACGGCGTCGTCGTCGTGCCGCGCGCGCTCGCGCAGAAGACGCTGGACGCGGCGACGGCGCGGGAGGCGAACGAAGGCGCCAAGCGCGCGCAACTCGCCTCCGGCGTGCTGGGGCTCGACATGTACGGCATGCGCGAGCCGCTGGCGAAGGCGGGCCTGCGCTACGTCGATTGACACGCCAGCGACTTGCCCCTGCTTACTGGCAAAGCGTTCCGGGACTCACGAACACCTGGCGCGTGATCGGTATCGACCGCGTCACCCCGTCGGTCGCGTAGGCGAACGTGCCGGTGTTGCCGTCGCTGAACGTGAACGTCGCCGTGCCGACCTTGAGCAGCGCCAGCACGGTGGCCGCAGCGTCGTCGATCCGGCCGAGACCCCAGAGCACGTCGGCGAGGTTGGAGCGTGCGATCACCTGCAGCCAGCACCTGGGCGACGGCCTGGGGCACGAGCGCGGCGTCCGACAGCCCGGCGAGCTCGACCCGCCACGCGCCTTCAGGGAAGCGCGCGACCTGCGCCTGCGCCGTCGCCTCCGCGAGGCGGCTCTTCCCGATGCCGCCGGCTCCCACCACGGTCACCAGCCGGTGGTGGAGGACCAGCGCGCCGAGCGCGTCGAGGTCGTCGTCGCGGCCGTACAGTCGGGGCAGCTGTGCCGGCAGATTCGTCGCCCGGTGCGCGGCCGCCGACGGCGCGCTCGCCGGCGAACGCGGCGCCGCGCTGCCGCGCGCCATGGCCGCTTCATCGTCGAGCGTCGCGACGAAGCGGTACCCGCGTCCTGGAACGGTCGCGGTCACCGCGGGACCCAGCAGCTTGCGCAGCGCGCTGATCTGCACCTGGAGGTTGTTCTCCTCGACGACGACGTCCGGCCAGACGAGGTCGAGGAGCTCGCTCTTGCCGACGAGGCGATCGCGGCGCTCGATCAGCGCGAGCAGCACGTCGAACGCGCGGGCGCCGACCGGCGCGGGTGTACCGTCGACGCGCAGCTGCCGGATGGCCGGCCGCAGCTCGAAGCGATCGAAGGCGAAGACTTCGCTGCTCAGCGCCATGGGGCCAGTTGCGACGTCCATCGGCGCGTTATCGCACCGGCGGCATCCGCCGTCCTTGAGCGCGCCTTAAATCTCCTGAAGCGCACGGCGGGAGCCCGCGGAATCAGCCCGCGGGCTCGACGTCGCGGGCCCAGAGGTCCCAGGCGCGGCGCATCACGCCGTGATTCGTGCGGGTCGCGCGCGCCGCCTCCGCGTCGTTCAGGTAGACCGGATCCCCCAGCGCAAGGGCCTGCATCTGCAGCCGCGCATTCATCTCGGTGTACACGGCGCGGAACACCGCCTCCTCCACCGAGGATCCGACGACGGTCGAGCCGTGCCCGCGCATGAGCACCACGGTGCCGCCGCCCAGCGTGCGCGCCAGCGCCGCGCCCAGCGCGCGATCGCGGATCAGCATGTCCGTATCGCCGCCCGCGTCGCGGATCTCGAAGTGCGCCGAACCCGCGCCGATGAACGAGCTCATGTGGTACAGCGGCTTCAGCGCCATGCGGGTCGCGCCGAAGGGGATGACGCTCGGCGAGTGGCTGTGCACGACCGCCATCACGTCCGTCCGCGCCCGGTAGATTTCGCCGTGGATGAAGCGCTCGAGATACGGCGCCCGCGCGTCGCCGTCCTGCGGATTGCAGTCGAGGTCGAAGCGCATGATGTCGGCGCGCGTCACCTGGCCAGGCGCGAGGCTGCGCGATAGCAGGAAGCGGTCCTGCGCGGCGGGATCGCGGACGCTGACATGGCCGAACCCGTCGACGACGCCCTGGCGGTGAAGGATGCGATTGGCGAGGACCAGCGTCCCCACGCTGTCCGGTGCAGGCGCCTCGGCGGGCATGCGCGGGCGCCCGTCAGAACGTCACGACGGCGCGGATCGACGTGCCGGCATGCATGAGGTCGAAGCCGTCGTTGATGCGTTCGAGCGGCAGGACGTGCGTGATGAGATCGTCGATGTCGATCCGCCCGTCCATGTACCAGTCGACGATCCGTGGGACGTCGGTGCGGCCGCGCGCCCCGCCGAAGGCGGTGCCCTTCCAGACACGGCCGGTGACGAGCTGGAACGGGCGCGTCGCGATCTCCTGGCCGGCGCCCGCCACGCCGATGATGACCGCGACGCCCCAGCCGCGATGGCAGCATTCGAGCGCCTGGCGCATCAGCGCGACGTTGCCCACGCATTCGAAGCTGTAGTCGGCGCCGCCGCCGGTCAGCGCGACGAGGTGCGCGACCAGATCGTCCTCCACGGCGGCGGGATTCACGAAGTGCGTGAGGCCGAACTTGCGCGCCAGCGCCTCGCGCGCCGGGTTGGTGTCGACGCCGACGATCATGTTCGCGCCGACCATCCGCGCGCCCTGCACGACGTTGAGGCCGATGCCGCCCAGCCCGAACACCACGACGTTGGCCCCCGCCTCCACCTTCGCGGTGTTGATCACCGCGCCGACGCCGGTCGTGACGCCGCAGCCGACGTAGCAGACCTTGTCGAAGGGCGCGTCCTCGCGGATCTTCGCGACGGCGATCTCCGGCAACACGGTGAAGTTGGCGAACGTCGAGCAGCCCATGTAGTGATGAAGCCGCTCGCCGTCCAGCGAGAACCGGCTGGTGCCGTCCGGCATCAGGCCCTTGCCCTGCGTCGCGCGGATCGCCGTGCAGAGGTTGGTCTTGCGCGACAGGCACGACTTGCACTGGCGGCATTCCGGCGTATAGAGGGGGATGACGTGGTCGCCCTTCCTGACGCTGGTGACGCCGGGACCGACGTCGACGACGATGCCCGCGCCCTCGTGGCCCAGGATGGCGGGAAACAGGCCCTCGGGATCGGCGCCCGAGCGCGTGAACTCGTCGGTGTGGCAGATTCCCGTCGCCTTGATCTCGACCAGCACTTCGCCGGCGCGCGGGCCGTCGAGGTCCACCGTCTCGATCGACAGCGGCTTTCCGGCCGCGTGCGCGACCGCTGCGCGAACTTTCATCCAGGCTCCCCGCGAGGTTTCTGTGACAATGGCGGACCACGGCGACGCGCACCGGCGCGTCGCAACCTTCATCTTAGCGAAATTTGCGCCGCCAGCCGCGCCATGAAGCTGTCCGTGCTCGACCAGTCGACGGTGGCCAAAGGCGCCACACAGGACACGGCGATCCGCGAGACGCTGGCGCTCGCCCGCCATTGCGAGGCGCACGGCTACCATCGCTACTGGGTGTCCGAGCACCACAACAGCGGCAGCATCGTGGGCACCGCGCCCGAGGTGCTGATGGCGGCGATCGCCGCGACGACGTCGCGCATCCGCGTGGGGAGCGCGGGCGTGATGCTGCCGCACTACGCGGCGCTCAAGGTGGCCGAGCAGTTCCGCGTGCTCGAGGCGATCGCCCCCGGCCGGATCGACTTGGGCCTCGGGCGCGCGCCGGGCTCCGACCGCCTGACCGCGCTCGCGCTGAACCCCATCGTCGACGCGACCGAGCACTTCCCGCAGCAGGTGCGCGATCTCCAGGCGTGGCTCGCCGACGCGCCGCTTCCGGCCGACCACCCGTTCCGGGCGATCAGGGCACAGCCGAGCGGCCCCACGACGCCGGAGATCTGGATTCTCGGCAGCTCCGACTACGGCGCGCAGCTGGCGGCGCATTTCGGGCTGCCCTATGCGTTCGCTTATTTCTTCACCGATGGCAAGGGCTGCGAGGCGGCGCTCGACCTGTATCGGGGCAACTACCGGCCGAGCGCGCGGCACCCGCACCCGCAGGCGACGATCTGCGTGTTCGCGCTCGCCGCCGATACCGAGCAGGAGGCGTGGCGGCTGTTCCGCACGCGCGAGCACTGGCGCGTCGGCTTCGAGCGGGGCCTGCGCGCGCCGCTGGTCACGCCGGAGGAAGCGGCGGCATTCCCCTACGATCCCGCGCAGCAAACCGTCGTCGAAAAGCTGCGCGCGCGGGCGTTCGTCGGCACCGCCGCCGCGGTCGCCGCGCAGCTCGATGCGCTGGCCGCCGCGCTCGGTCTCGACGAGCTCGTCGTCGTGACGTGGACGTACGATCTCGCGGCGCGGATGCGCTCGTACGCGCTGCTGGCCGCGCAGATGACGACATGAGCGCGGGGGAAGCGCACAATCCCGCGCAGGCGGGTGGATTTCGCGGCCCGGCGCCGCGCCAACGGGCGAAAGGTAAGAATGTAGGGCAAACGCCGACAAGGTGTTCCCCACACCGCCGATGGGCGTATGCCGTTGTCCTGAACGAGACTCGAACGATGTGTCCCAGTCCGCCGCGCAAATACTCCTCCGCCACCGCCAGCCCGTGGCATGCCGTCAGCGTCACGCCCGGCGAGCCCGCGTGCGATGCCGCGCTGCGCATCCGCAACGTGCGCTTCCTTGCCGCCGAGGCACCGCGCATCCCGGTGCCGCACTGTGCGTGGCCGGCACGCTGCCACTGCGTCTATCGCCACCATGCCGACCGCCGGGTGGGACTGCGGCGCATCGCCGATCGCGGCATGTACGGCCGGCCGGTCGCCGTCGAACGGCGCAAGGAGCAGGACCGGCGGCGCGCGGACGACTGATCGCACGAGGGCGGCCAGGCATGTCGACCGCGCAGCCCGACCGGCGCGGTCGCGGCGCCCGCGTGCCGGGTCAGCGGCGGGCGAGCTCCAGCCGTCCGATCTGCGTGCGGTGGACTTCGTCGGGGCCGTCGGCGAGACGCAGCGTGCGCGCATGCGCATAGGCGCGCGCCAGACCGAAATCGTCGCAGACGCCGGCCCCGCCGTGGGCCTGGATCGCCCAGTCGATCACCTGGCACGCCATCGACGGCGCGGCGACCTTGATCATCGCGATCTCGGCACGCGCGGCCTTGTTGCCCACGTTGTCCATCTTCCAGGCCGCGTGCAGCGTGAGCAGCCGCGCCTGGTCGATCATGATCCGCGCATCGGCGATGCGCGCGAGCGTCACCGAGCGCTCGGCGATGGGTCGCCCGAACGCGACGCGCGCCTTCGTCCGCGCGCACATCTTCTCGAGCGCGCGCTCCGCCTGGCCGATGAGGCGCATGCAGTGATGGATGCGGCCCGGTCCGAGCCGGCCCTGCGCGATCTCGAAACCGCGCCCCTCGCCCAGCAGCAGGTTGGCCGCCGGCACGCGGACGGCGTCGAAATCGAGCTCCATGTGGCCATGCGGCGCATCGTCGTACCCGAACACGGGAAGGTGGCGGACGACGCGCACGCCCGGCGCATCGCGCGGAACCAGGATCATCGACTGCTGCAGATGCCGGGGCGCGGCGGGATCGCTCTTGCCCATGAAGATGACGATCCGGCAGCGCGGGTCGCCGGCCCCCGACGTCCACCACTTGCGTCCGTTGACGACGTAGTGGTCGCCGTCGCGCCGAATCGCGCTCTCGATGTTGGTCGCGTCCGACGACGCGACGCCGGGCTCGGTCATCGCGAACGCCGAGCGGATCGTGCCCGCCAGCAGCGGTTCGAGCCACTGCCGCTTCTGCTCCGCGGTGCCGTAGCGCTCGAGCACCTCCATGTTGCCGGTGTCGGGCGCCGCGCAGTTGAAGATCTCCGGCGCGAACAGCACGCGGCCCATGATCTCCGCCAGCGGCGCGTACTCGAGGTTGGTGAGCCCCGCACCCCGGCCGGACGCCGGCAGGAAGAGGTTCCACAGCCCGGCGTCCTGCGCGAGCGGCTTCAGCGCCTCGACGATGCGCGACGGCTGCCAGCGAGCGGCGCTCGCGTCGAGCTCGGCGTAGTAGCGCGCCTCGTTCGGATAGACGTGTGCGTCCATGAACATCGCGAGCCGCGCCGCGAGCTCGCGCACCTTCGGTCCCGGTTCGAAATCCATCGTCGTGCCCTCCGGCTATTCCCGCGCGCGCAGCGCCAGGACCTCGGCCCAGCCGCGCTCGGCGAGCGGTCGCGCGCGGCGACCCGCTTCGAGTGCGCGCGCGCTCGAAGCGTTGCCGGCGACGGCGCGTGCCATCACGCCCTGGAGGATCGCGGCCAGCCGGAACATGTTGTACGCCAGGTAGAAGCTCCAGGCGCGCCCATCCGGAGGGTTCGCGACGCCGCGGCGCGCCAGATAGCGCGCCAGGTACTCGGACTCGCCGGGAATGCCGAGCGCGGGAAGGTCGCCGTCACGCAGACCGCGGAACTCGTCGCCGGACAGGCGCCACGCCATCATGTGATAGGAGAAGTCGGCCATCGGATGACCGAGCGTCGACAGCTCCCAGTCGAGCACCGCGACCAACCGGGGCTGTGTCGGATGGAAGATCAGGTTGTCCAGGCGGAAGTCGCCGTGGACGATCGTCGTCTCGTCGCCCGGCGGAATGTTGTGCGGCAGCCATTCGATCAGCCGGTCCATCGCCGGGATCGGCTCGGTCGTTGACGCCTTGTACTGGCGGCTCCAGCGATCGATCTGGCGGGCGAAGTAATTGCCGGGCTTGCCGAAATCCGCGAGCCCCACGGACGCGGGGTCGAGCGAGTGCAGCGCGGCGATCACGCGGTTGGCCTCGTCGAAGATCGCCCCGCGCTCCGCCGGGGTGCTGCCGGGCAGGAGCGGGTTCCACAGCACGCGGCCGGCGACGTAATCCATCACGAAGAACATCGAGCCGATCACCGATTCATCGGTGCACAGGCACAGGCATCGCGGGACGGGAACGTCGGTGCCGGCCAGCGCGCGCATCACCCGGTACTCGCGGTCGACAGCGTGCGCCGAGGGCAGGAGCTTGCCGGGGGGCTTGCGCCGGAGGACATAGGAACCCCCGCCGGTGTCGAGGCGGAACGTCGGATTGGACTGGCCGCCTTCGAATTGAACGACGGCCACCGGACCCTCGAAGCCCTCGACGCGCGTGCGCAGGTATTGCTGCAAGGCCCCGACGTCGAAGCGGTGCGCGTCGGCCACCGGCCGCGTGCCGTCGGTCGCCGCGGCGGTCATCACATCGCCGTCACGCCGCCGTCCACCGCGACGATCTGGCCGGTGATGAACGCGCCGGCATCGGAGGCGAGCAGCGCGACGACGCCCTTCAGGTCTTCCGGCCCGCCGAGCCGGCGCAGCGGCGCGAGCGCCGCAGCGCCGTCACCGACCATCTCGAGGATGCCCTTGGTCATCCGCGTCGGAAAGAAACCGGGGGCGATCGCGTTCACGTTGATGTCGTGGCGCGCCCATTCGACGGCGAGCGCGCGCGTGAAGTTGACGACGCCGCCCTTGCTCGTGCTGTAGGCGAGCGTCGCCGGACGGCGATCGTCGCCATGACCGCCGCCGAGGCCGAGGATCGACGCGACGTTGACGATCCTGCCGCGCCGGCGCGGAATCATCGACTGCTTGCCGACCTCCTGCGTGACGACGAACATCGCCGTGAGGTTGAGGTTCATCACCTTCTGCCACGCGGCGAGCGGCAGGTCGACGCTCGCCGCGCCCCAGGTTGCGCCGGCGTTGTTGACCAGGATGTCGAGCGGTCCCAGCGCGCCCTGCGCGCGCGCGACCATCGCCGGTATCACCGCCGGGTCGGCGAGATCGCAGACGATCGGCGCGGCGGCCGTGCCGAACTGCGCGGCGAGTTGCGCGACGGCCTCGTCCAGCTCGTCCCCCTTGCGCGCGACCAGCGCGACGCGCGCGCCGAGCTCGCACAGCGCCTCGGCGATCTGCAGGCCCAGGCCGCGCGAGCCGCCGGTCACCAGCGCGGCACGACCGCCGAGATCGAACAGCGCCTTCACCCCCATGGCGTCCTTTCCGCCGCGTCGTCGCGCGGCCTGCGCGGATGGACGATAATGTACCAACTCCCGCCGCACGCCGCTCCCTGTGAATCTCGACTACTCCGCCGACGAGCGCGCCTTCCGCGACGACGTGCGCGCGTGGCTGCGCGCCAACCTGCCGGCGGCGATGCGCGACAAGGTCGTCCGCTACGCGCACCTGGCGCGCGACGACCTCATGGGCTGGCACCGGATCCTCGCCGACAAGGGCTGGATCGCGCCCGCGTGGCCGACCGAGTGGGGCGGCACCGGCTGGAACGTCGTGCAGCGCTACATCTTCGAGGAGGAATGCGGCTACGCCGCGGCGCCGCCGCTGCTGCCGTTCGGGCTGGCGATGTGCGCGCCGGTGCTTCTCGAGTTCGGCACCGATGCCCAGCGGCAGCGCTTCCTGCCGCGCATCTACCGCGGCGACGATTTCTGGTGCCAGGGTTACTCCGAGCCCGACTCGGGGTCCGATCTCGCCTCGCTGCGCACCTCCGCCGCGCGGCACGGTGACCATTACATCGTCAACGGCCAGAAGATCTGGACCACGCTCGCGCACCTGGCCGACTGGATGTTCTGCCTGGTCCGCACCGACGCTGCGACCGAGCGCAAGCAGGAGGGCATCTCGTTCCTGCTGATCGACATGCGCACGCCGGGCATCACCGTGCGCCCGCTGATGCTGATGGACGGCGGCCACGAGGTGAACGAGGTGTTCTTCGACGATGTCGAGGTGCCGGTCGAGAACCGCGTGCACGACGAAGGCAGGGGCTGGACGGTCGCGAAGTACCTGCTCGGCCACGAGCGGATGAACACGGCGCGCATCGGCACGTCCAAGCGCGAGCTGGAGCAGCTCAAGGCCTTCGCGGCCCGCCAGCGCAAGGACGGCCGGCCGCTGACCGACGATCCCCGCTTTCGCGACAAGCTCTCGCGCCTGACGATCGAGCTGATGGCGCTGGAAATCACCAACCTGCGCTTTCTCGACCAGCTGCGCGGTGGGCGCGCGCCGGGCGCGGAAGTATCGATGCTCAAGATCAAGGGCACGGAGATCCAGCAGGCGCTGACCGAGCTGATGCTGGAGGCGGCCGGGCCCCTGGCGCAGGCGATCGCGCCGGCGGACGGCGGCATGCTCGACGATCCCGTGCTCGCGGCGCTCGCGCCGCGTTACTGCAACATGCGCAAGACGACGATCTACGCCGGCTCCAACGAGATCCAGCGCAATATCGTCGCCAAACATGCGCTCGGCCTCTAGGCGATGAACTTCGACCCCACCGAAGAGCAGCGGCTGCTCGGCGCATCGATCGCGCGCTTCGTCGAGCGCGACTACACGTTCGCGATCCGGCGCGCGATCGTCGCGTCGCCGGAAGGGATGAGCCGCGGCGTGTGGCGCGCGATGGCGGACATGGGCCTCACCGGCCTGACGCTGCCGGTCGAGCACGGGGGCTTCGGCGGCGGCGCCGTGGACGCGATGGCGCTGATGGAGGCGATCGGCGGCGCGCTCATCGTCGAGCCGTGGCTCGCCACGGTGGCGCTGGGTGCGCGGCTCGTCGCGCACGCCGGCGACGACGCCCACAAGGAGCGCCTGCTGCCCGCCATCGCCGAAGGACGCTGCACGATGGCCTTCGCGCATTTCGAGGAAGGCGCGCGGCACGCGCTCGCGCACGTCGGCGCGCGTGCGACGGCACGCAACGGATCGTACGTGCTCGACGGGCGCAAGCGCGCCGTCGCCAATGCGCAAGCGGCGGACGTCCTCGTCGTGTCCGCGCGGGTCGCGGGAGAAGCGGCCGCTCGCGACGGCATCGCGCTCTTCCTGGTCGAGCGCGGCGCAGCGGGCCTGTCGACCCGCGCGCTGCGCATGCTGGACGAGACGCGTGCCGCGGACGTCACGCTCGACCACGTCGAGGTGCCGGCGGCGGCGCGCCTGGCCGCGGAAGCGGACGCCCTGCCGCTGATCGAGGAGGTCGTCGATTTCGCCACGGCGCTCCTCTGCGCCGAAGCCGTGGGCGCCATCCGCGCGGCGAACGATGCGACGCTCGACCATCTCAAGACCCGCAAGCAGTTCGGCGTGCCGATCGGAACGTTCCAGGCGCTCCAGCACCGGATGGTCGACCTGGCGATCGAGCTCGAGCAGGTGAAGTCGGTGGCGAGCCTGGCCTGCGCCGCCGTGGACGCCACGCACGATGCCGCGAGCCGCGCAAAGACCGTGTCGGGGGCGAAAGTCCGCGTCGCGGACGCGTGCCGGCGCGTCAGCCAGGAGTCGGTCCAGCTGCACGGCGGCATGGGCATGAGCGACGAACTTTTCGTCAGCCACACGTTCCGCCGCCTGACCGCGCTCGCCCAGCAGTTCGGCGACGCCGACCATCACCTCGCGCGGCTCGCCGCGCTCGGACCCTGAATCGCCCGCCGCCGGAAATCGCATGCGACTTCCCAAGTCAAAGGTAGCCCAATGAGCGCCACGAATCGACAGGTCCTCCTCGCCAGCCGCCCGCAGGGCGCGCCGACCGCGCAGAACTTCCGCATCGTCGACGTGCCGATGCCCGTGCCGGGCGACGGCGAGGTGCTGGTGAAGAACGAGTGGCTGTCGCTCGACCCGTACATGCGCGGCCGGATGAGCGACGCGAAGTCGTACGTGCCGCCGGCGGCGCTGGACGCCCCGATGACCGGCCAGACCGTCGGCGAGGTCGTCGCATCGCGCGATCCGCGGTTCCGCCCCGGCGACAAGGTGCTGACGGCGCTCGGCTGGCAATCGCACGGCGTGGCGAAGGCCGGCGAGCTCACCCGTATCGACGTGCAGCGCGCGCCGGCGTCGTGCTATCTGGGCGTGCTGGGCATGCCGGGAATCACCGCGTGGTTCGGCCTCGCGGAGATCGGCAAGCCGGTCGCCGGCGAGACGGTGGTCGTGTCGGCCGCGTCGGGCGCCGTCGGCAGCGTCGCGGGCCAGCTCGCGAAGCTTCGCGGCTGCCGCGTCGTCGGCATTGCGGGCGGCAGGAAGAAATGCGACTACGTCGTCGAGGAGCTCGGCTTCGACGCGTGCGTGGATCACCGCGGCGGCCGCCTGCTCGACGACCTGCGCGCCGCGTGTCCGGCCGGGGTCGATGTCGACTTCGAGAACGTCGGCGGCGAGGTGCTCGACACCGTGCTCGCCGTGATGAATCGTCATTCGCGCGTCGTCGTCTGCGGCCTGATCGCCGAATACAACCGCACCGAGCCCTACGGCTACCGGCGGATGCGCTCGGTGCTGGTCAACCGCATCCGCATGCAGGGCATGATCGTGTTCGACTGGAAGGACCGCTACGGCGAGGCGCTCGCCGCGCTGTCCGCCGATCTGGCCGAGGGCAGGCTCAAGTACCGCGAGTCCATCGTCGACGGCCTCGACAACGCGCCGCAGGCGCTCGTCGGCCTGCTGACCGGCGAGAACTTCGGCAAGCAGCTGGTGCGGATCGCCTGACGACGCCGTGGCACGTACGCAAGACGCCGCTTGCGTTCCGCTGCGCCTGGTCCCCGGCGACGACCTGCGGGCGGCGCTCGAGCGCGCGCTGCGCGCCAGCGCGGGGGATTCGGCCTTCGTGGTCTCCGGTATCGGGAGCCTCGCTGCCGCGCGGCTGCGCTTCGCGGGCGCGGCCGTCGCCGCCGACCTCGAAGGCCCGCTCGAAATCCTCACGCTCGCCGGCTCGCTGACGCGCGACGGTGCGCACCTTCACGCGTCTGTCGCCGACGCCGCGGGCCACGTGTACGGCGGCCACGTCGCGCCGGGCTGCGTGGTGCGAACGACAGCGGAGGTCCTGCTCGCCGTGCTGCCGCCCGGCACGCTTCGCCGCGAGCGCGATCCGGCGACCGGCTTCGCCGAGCTGGCCTGCCGCCCCGGCGCTGACGCGGGCGAAGCCTGAAGGATCGCGCGACTCAATTCCTTCCCAGCACGGCGCCGAGGACGTCGAGCGCGCCGATGAGGGTGTCGAGGCGCGCGGCCATGAAGTTGTCGCGCGCGGCGATCGTGTCGCCGAACTCCAGCACCCGCTGCACGCGCGGTGTGTCCGCCGGCCACGCCGGCGCCCCCGGCGCCGACGGAATCCCGACCCGTGCGAATGCGAACCAGTAGTCGCCCACATGCACTGCCATCGCGCGGTCCGCCGCAGCGGGAAGCAGGCGCGGCGTGCCGAAGACGAACGGAATCTCGCCCGCGTGCGGAACGCCGGGCTGCCTGGCGCGCAGGCCCTGCGTCACGTAGCTGAAGTAGTAGCGCCAGGTCGGTGCCTTCTGCGCATGCAGGAAGGCGATGCGGCGCGCGAACGTGGTGAACACGAGATCGCGCACCACGTCGCGCCCGAGGGCGGCGCTGTCGGTCGTTTCCGGATACAGGGCGGCGACGAGCACGCGTGCCGCGCCGAGGCGCTCGATGACTGCGCCGGAATCGATGCCGAAAGCCGCGGCGATGCTCGCCTCGTCGCTGTTCGTCCCGATCAGGAGCGGCACCGGCGCTTCGGCGCGGCGGCGGAACACGTCGAGGATCGGCATTGGCATCGCCTCGTCGCCGACGACAAGGCTCGGCGCGAGCGACAGTTCCGTACCCTTCAGCGCGGGAAAGCGCGCGGCGGGAATCGTGCGCAGCTGCCCGACGGTCGCATCCGCGCCGCCGAGGCCGAGCGCCGTCGCGATGGCGGCGCCCGTCGCGCGCGCGCTCGCACGCGTGTGGCTGGGGAGACCGTAGGGGCTCTGCGCGATCGCGCGCTGGAAGAGCCCGCGCGCGAGCGGCGAGGCCATGAGCGCGAGCACGCTCTGCGCCCCCGCGGACTCCCCGAAGATCGTCACGTTGCCGGGATCGCCGCCGAACGCCGCGATGTTCGCCCGCACCCAGCGGAGCGCGGCCACCTGGTCGAGCAGGCCGAAGTTCACCGGACCGCCGGGCGCCTCCCGGTCGAGCGCAGGATGCGAGAAGAAGCCCAGCGCGCCGAGCCGATAGTTGAACGTGACGACCACGGCGCCGCGCCGCGCAAGGGCGGTGCCGTCGTACAGCGGGACGCTGGCGGAGCCGACGACGAACGCCCCGCCATGGATCCACACCATCACCGGCCGCTTCGCGGGCGCCGCGGTGGCGGGCGTCCACACATTGAGGTACAGGCAGTCCTCGCCGATCGGCCCGGGTTCTGCGCCGGCCGCGACGGCCAGCGCCTCGTCCTGGACGCACGCGCTGCCGAAGGACGCGGCGCCGCGCACGCCGTTCCATGACGCCGGCGGCCGGGGCGCCCGCCACCGCAGATCGTCGACCGGCGGAGCCGCGAACGGAATGCCCTTGAACGCGAAGACGCCGTCCGCGCGGACGCCTTCGAGCGCGCCGCCCGGCGTAACCACCACCGGCTGCGCAGGCGGCGGGCCCGCCGCTGGCGCGCTCTGCCGCGCCGGCACGCCGTGGTCGTCGCTGCCTGCGGCCGTTCCGGCGGCGAGCGCAGCGGCGGCGGCCAGCGCAGCGGCGGCGGCCAGCGCGGCCGCGAGGCGAACGGCATGCGTCGCGTTGCAGGCTGTCTTCATGACCCCGATCAAGGGATTGCGGTGCGGCCATTCTCGGCGATTGCGGTGGGTCGCGATACCATGTGCCATGGACACGCGATTGCGGACCTTCGCAGCGGCGCTTCTTTGCGCCGCCGCCATCGGCGCCGTCGCCGGCCCGCTCGAGGAGGGTCTGGAGGCGTTCAACGCCAAGGACTACGCCAAGGCTGCAGCGCTGTGGCAGCCGCTCGCGGATGCCGGCGATCCGCTGGCGCAATACCGGCTCGGCACGCTCTACGCCGAGGGTCGCGGCGTCCCGCAAAGCGACGAGAAGGCGTTCGCGCTGTTCCTGCGTGCCGCCGAGAAAGGCGACGCGCATGCGCAATACGACGTGGGCGCGAGCTACATGGGCGGACTCGGGGTCAAGCCGAGCGAGGTCGACGGCGCGAAATGGTTCGAGCGCGCGGCGAACCAGGGCATGCCCTACGCCCAGTTCAATCTCGGACTGCTGTACGCGTCCGGCAAGGGCGTGACGCAGGACGCCGTCGAGGCGCTCAAGTGGCTCGACGTCGCGCTGGTCGGCCTCCCGCCCGGCGGCGCGCGCTCGGACGTCGCGCGCGCGATGGCCGACGTCGCGCAGAAGATGACGTCCGACGAAATCGGCGAGGCGCGCTCGCGCGCGCGCCGCTTCCGGCCCAAGAGCGAGACGCCCTGACCGCGCGCGCTACGCGACCTCGAACAGCCCGGCTGCGCCCATCCCGCCGCCGATGCACATCGTGACGACGACGCGCGCGGCGCGCCGGCGGCGGCCCTCGATCAGCGCGTGGCCGGTCAGGCGCGCGCCGGAGACGCCATAGGGATGACCGACGGCGATCGCGCCGCCGTCGACGTTGAGCCGGTCGTTGGGTATGCCCAGCGCGTCGCGCGAGTAGATCACCTGCACGGCGAACGCCTCGTTCATCTCCCACAGGTCGATGTCGTCGATCGCGAGCCCGGTCTTCGCGAGGAGCTTGCGCACGGCGAACACCGGGCCGATCCCCATCTCGTCGGGCTCGCATCCGGCGACGGCGAAGGCGCGGAACACGCCCATCGGCGCGAGGCCGCGCTTGGCGGCGGCGGCGGCGCTCATCACGACGCACGCGGCGGCGCCGTCGGAGAACTGGCTAGCATTGCCCGCGGCGATCGTGCCGCCGGGAAGCGCGGGCTTGATCTTCGCGACGCCGTCGTAGGTCGTGTCGGCGCGAATGCCTTCGTCGGCGGCGATGGTGACTTCCCGCGTCGAGATCTGCGCCGTCGCCTTGTCGGCGACGCCCATCGTCACGGTCATCGGGACGATCTCGTCGTTGAAGCGCCCGGCGGCGACGGCGGCGGCGGCGCGCTGCTGGCTCTGCACGCCGTATTCGTCCTGCCGCTCGCGCGCGATGCCGTAGCGGCGCGCGACCGTTTCCGCGGTCTCGAGCATCGACCAGTACACCTCCGGCTTGTGCGCCGCCAGCCATGGCTCGCGCATCATGTGGCGGTTCTGCTCGTTCTGCACGCAGGAGATCGATTCGACGCCGCCGGCGACGATCGCATCGGCCTCGCCGGCGATGATCCGCTGCGCGGCCAGCACGATCGTCTGCAGTCCCGACGAGCAGAAGCGGTTGACCGTCGCCGCCGGCACGCTGACCGGGCAGCCGGCGCGCAATGCGATCTGCCGCGCGATGTTCCAGCCGGTCGCGCCCTCGGGCAGCGCGCAGCCGATCAGGACGTCGTCGACTTCCGCGGGGTCGAGCTTCGCGCGGGCGACGGCGTGGGCGACCGCGTGGCCGCCCAGCGTCGCGCCGTGCGTCATGTTGAACGCGCCGCGCCAGCTCTTGGCGAGCCCGGTGCGCGCAGTGGAGACGATCACGGCTTCGGTCATTGCGAGTTCCTTCGCTTGGTGCTCGCCCGGGCTTCCCCGGCATGCCGGAAAAAAGGGGCGTCAGGCATTGAATGACTTGCCCTCGGCGGCGAGGCGCGCCAGGAGCGGCGCAGGCGTCCAGAACCCGGCGTCGGCGCCGGGCATCGCCGCGAACCGCTGCATCCGGCGAATCACGTTGTAGAGGCCCGTCATGTCGGCGTAGAGCATCGGCCCGCCGCGGTAGAGCGGAAAGCCGTAGCCGGTGAGGTACACGACGTCGACGTCGGAGGCGCGCTGCGCGATGCCCTCGTCGACGATGCGTGCGCCCTCGTTGACGAGCGCGAGGATGCAGCGCTCGACGATTTCGTCCGCGCCGACGTTGCGCGGCGTGGCGCCGATCTCCTTCCGGTACGCCGCCACGATCGCGTCGGCGGCCGGATCGGGCAGCGCGTCGCGCCGGCCCGCCTCGTAGCGATACCAGCCGGCGCCGGTCTTCTGGCCGAAGCGGCCCTGCTCGCAAATCCGGTCGGCGAGCCGCGAGTAGCGCACCTGCGGCTTCTCGACGTAGCGGCGCTGCCGGATCCGCCAGCCGACGTCGTTGCCGGCCAGGTCGCTCATCCGGAACGGTCCCATCGCCATGCCGAACTTTTCCAGCGCGGCGTCGACCTGCGCCGGCGCCGCGCCCTCGTCCACGAGGAACATCGCCTGGCGCAGATACTGCTCGAGCATCCGGTTGCCGATGAAGCCGTCGCACACGCCGGACACCACGGCGGTCTTGCCGATGCGCTTCGCGAGTTGCATCACCGTCATCAGCACGTCGGGCGCCGTCCGCGCGCCGCGGACGACCTCGAGCAGCTTCATGACGTTGGCCGGGCTGAAGAAGTGCATGCCGACGACGTCCTGCGGGCGCCTCGTGGCCGCGGCGATCACGTCGACGTCGAGCGTCGACGTATTGGTCGCGAGGATCGCGCCTGGCTTCAGCGCACCGTCGAGCGTCGCGAACACGGCCTTCTTGATCGCCATGTCCTCGAACACGGCCTCGATGACGAGGTCGGCGTCGCGGACGTCGTCGTAGCTCAGCGTCGGCCTCAAGAGCGACATGCTCTGCGCAACCTTGTCGTGCGCGAGCCGGCCCTTCTTCGCCGACGCATCGTAGTTGTCGCGGATGCGCCCCACGCCCTTGTCGAGCGCGCCCGCCTCGGTCTCGAGCAGCACGACCGGCAGCCCCGCCGACAGGAAGCTCATCGCGATGCCGCCGCCCATCGTGCCGGCGCCGATGATCGCGACCCGCCGGACGGGCCGCGCCGGCGTCGTGTCCGGGACGCCGGCAACGCGCGCCGCCGCGCGCTCGGCGAAGAACGCATGCCGCAGCGCGCGCGACTCGGGCGTCTGCATCAGCTCGCTGAAGAGCTCGCGCTCGTACCGCAGTCCCTCCTCGAACGGCATCGTCACCGCGGCGGCGACGGCGTCGACGCACTTGCGCGGCGCCGGAAAATGCCGCGCAGCCGTCGCGACCGTGTTGCGCGCGAACTGGAAATAGGCGTCGGCGTCGGGATAGTCGATCGCCACGTCGCGCAGCCGCTTGCGCGCAAGGTGCTGTGCGACCGCGCGGCCACCGAGCGCGACCGCGGCGGCCACGACGTCGTCGTCGACGACCTCGTCGAGCAGTCCCGTGCCGCGCAGCGCCGCCGCGGGCGTGCTCGCGCCGTTCACGATCAGGTTGAGCGCCTTCTCCACGCCGAGCGCGCGCGGCAGCCGCTGCGTGCCGCCCGCGCCCGGCAGCAAGCCGAGCTTCACCTCGGGCAGCGCCAGCATTGCGGCCGCGTGCGCCACGCGGAAATGACAGCCCATCGCGAGCTCGAGCCCGCCGCCCATGCACGTGCCGTTGATCGCAGCGACGACGGGCTTGGCGCTCTCCTCGAGCACGCGGATCACCGTGCGCAGCGCGGGCTCGGCGTACATCTTCGGCGTGTTGAACTCGCGGATGTCGGCGCCGCCGGAAAAGACCTTGCCGGCGCCGGTGATCACGATCGCGACGCAGGCGTCGTCCGCGTTCGCCCGGTCGACGGCCTCGACGATGCCTTGGCGCGTCGCGTGGCCGAGGCCGTTGACGGGCGGGTTGTCGAGCGCGACGACCGCCACGCCGTGCTGCAGTCGATAATCGGTGCCGATGGTCGCCTCCTGTTTCAGACCTCGAGCCATTCCCTGCGGATAGCGTCATTGTCGCGCAAATCGCGCGCGCTGCCTTCGAACACGATGCGCCCCTGCCCCATCACGTAGAGCCGATGCGAGATCGCGAGCGCGATCGTCAGCTTCTGCTCGATCAGCAGGATCGCGACGCCGCGCTCGGCGATCCGCTCGAGGAGCCCGCGGACGCGCGCCACGACCTGCGGCGCGAGGCCCTCGGTCGGCTCGTCGATCATGATCAGCGCCGGGTCGCCCATCAGCGTGCGGCAGATCGTCAGCATCTGCTGCTCGCCGCCCGACAGCACGCCGCCGGGCGCATCCTGGCGCTCGCGCAGCATCGGAAACAGCGCGTAGCACGTCGTCGAGCGACCACCGCGCCGGGCGCGCGATGGTTCTTCATGCCGAGCAGCAGATTCTCGCGCACGGTCAGCGACGGAAAGATCTCGCGGTCCTCCGGAACGTAGCCCAGCCCCCGCGCGCGATCTGGTGCGGCGGCAGGCCGTCGATGCGCGCGCCCCGGAAGGCGGATGCGCCGACCGGCGGCACGAGCCCATGATCGTCTTGACCGCCGTCGAGCGCCCGGCGCCGTTGCGGCCGAGCAGGCTCACGATCTCGCCCTCGCCGACGCGAAACGTCACTCCCTGCAGGATGTGGCTCTTGCCGTAGTAGGCATGGACGATCGTCGACTTCAAGCATCGCGCGGCGCTCCCGAGATACGCCGCCTGCACCGCCGCGTTGTCGCGGATGCGCGCCGGCGTATCGGTGGCGATGATTTCGCCGTACACGAGCACCGAGATGCGGTTCGCCAGGCCGAACACCACGCTCATGTCGTGCTCGACGATCACCAAGCGTGCGTCCCTCCGAGACGCTGCGGATCAGCGCCACCGCATGGTCGGCCTCGGCGCGGTTCATTCCGGCGGTCGGCTCGTCGAGGAGGATGACGTGCGCGCCCGCCGGCGATGGTGATGCCGATTTCCAGCGCGCGCTGCTCGGCGTACGTCAGCACGCCGGCGGGCACGTCGCGCCGGGCCGCGAGCCCGATCTCGTCGAGCGTCGCCGCGCGCACGGTCGCGCGGCGTCGCGCGAGCGCATCGACGTTGCGCCAGAAGCAGTAGCGATGGCCGAGCGACCAGAGCACGCTGCAGCGCAGGTTCTCGAAAACCGACAGCCGCGGAAAGATGTTCGTGACCTGGAAGCTCCGCGCGAGACCGCGCCGGCTATCTCGACATACGGACGCGCGCCGGCGATTTCCTCGCCGTCGAGGCGGATCGATCCGCGCGTGGGCGCGAAGCGGCCGCTGATCGAGGTTGAACAGCGTCGATTTGCCCGCGCCGTTCGGGCCGATGATCGCGTGCCGCTCGCCGCGCGGCGACGTCCAGCGACACGCCGCGGATGATCGCGCGTCGCGCCGAAGCGCTTCTCGACGCCGCGAAGCGCGAGCGCGGGCACGCCCGTCGGCCGGGCGCAACGGGTTGCGCTGCTGGCGCGGCGGCTGCCGGAGTCATGTCCGCGCCGTCTCGGCGCGCGCGCGTCCCAGGCCGCCGCGACGACGCGCCACGTGAAGCGAGCAGAACGACGCCGGCGGCAAGCGCGACCGCGGCGACGAGCCACGGCCATGGCGACGGCGGCATCGAGCGGCGTCCACAGCAGCGCATGCGCGTGCCGAGCTCGGGCTGCGTCGCCAGGCGATAGCTCATCTCGATCAGCCAGGACCGCGCCGGCTGCGATCAGCGCGAGCGGCACCAGCGCGACGCCGTACGACGGCCGGCACGCGGGCGAAGGCGCGCCGTGCCGCGGCGATGCGCGGTGCATGCGATCAGGCCGGCCAGGCCCGTCGGCGCGTACAGGATCATCGCAATAAAGAACAGCCCGAGGTAGAGCTGCCACGCCGACGTGTAGCTCGCTCAGGCCGCTCTGCAGCCACGTGATGACGATCGCGCCGAGGACGGCCCGATGAAAGTACCCGGCGCCGCCGATGTACGCCATGATCAGCACGGCGCCGGAGCGCTGGGCGCTGACCGCGTCGGCCGAGACGATCTCGTAATTGATCGCATGCAGTCCGCCGGCGAGGCCGGCGAAGAGGCCGGCGGCGCGAAAGCGACAAAACGAACGCGTTGCGTGTTGTAGCCGACGAACTCAGCGCGCTCGGGATTGTCGCGCACGGCGTTGCCCATCCGCCCGACGGGCGTGCGCGTGAACGCGTACATCGCAAGCGCGGCGACGATCGGTCCACAGCAGGACCGCCGTAGTAGACCTGCAGCTGCGAGCCAAGCGGCAAGCCGAAGTCGATCGCGGCGCGCGTCCGGCTCGCCGTGATGCCTTCCTCGCCGCCGAAGAGGCCCGGCAGCATGAACGTCGCCGCGTAGACGAATTCCCCGACGCCGAGCGAGATCAGCGCGAAGATCGTTCCCGCCTGCGCGTGGTCGTCACCGCGCCGAACGGCGACCCCCGCGGCGAGTCCCCCCGCCGCGCCCGCCAGCCGGCACCAGCAGCATCGGCAGCGGCAAGCCATGGTTGATCGCGCGCATCAGCCGGATCGCCGCGTATCCTCCGAGGCCGAAATACACGGCGTGGCCGAACGACAGCAGCCCCGTCTGCCCGAACAGCAGGTTGAACGACAGCGCGAACACCGCGGCGATCGCCATCTGCGTGAGCAGCGAACGGCCGAAATCGGATGTCGAGGCCCGGCAGATGCGGCAGCACCACGAGCAGCGCGACCGCCGCGGCGAGGCCGCGGGCGCGCGCGGTCATGGATTGGCCCTTCGCGCTTCGCGCTCCGGGGCAATTCGCGCTTGGGAGCGGCCCGGCGCGCTATGGATTCGGCCCCGCGCTTCGCGCCGGGGCACCCGCGCCTGCGCCTTGCGCTCATACGTCGCGCGTCCCGAGCAGTCCCCGGGGACGCGCGATCAGCATCAGCACGAGCAGCAGATAGGGAACGATCGGTGCGGCCGTCGCGAGCTTGATGTGAGCACCTCGTACAGCGGCGAAGCCGCGAGACACCGCCAGCGCCGACGGCGCGCAACAGGTCGAGCAGCGAATAGTCGACCGCGACGGCAAACGTCTGCAGGATGCCGATCAGCATCGAGGCGAGCAAGGCGCCCGGCGAGCGACCCGAGCCCGCCGACGACCACGACGACGAACACGATCGGACCCACGGCGTGCGCCAGCGTCGGCTGCGTCAGCAGCATGAAGCCGCCGATGACGCCGGCAAGGCCGGCCAGGCGCGCTGCCGATCGCGAACACCGAGCACGAACACGCCGGGGACGTCGTGGCCGAGCGCGCTGACCATGCTGCGGGTGCGTCAGCGCCGCCTGGATCACCAGGCCGATCCGCGTCTTCCGCAGCGCGAGGTAGAGGAAGACGAACATGGCCACCGAGATCGCCATCATCAGGCCCTTGTAGGCGGGGAACGTGCTGCCGAAGACCGTGGAACAGCGGAAAGTCGATGACCGCCGGCACGGCGTTCGCGACCGCGTTGCGGCCCCAGATCATCGTGACGACCTCCTCGATGACGTACGCGAGGCCGAAGGTGAACAGGATTTCGGCGACGTGGCCGTGCGCGTGCACGCTGCGCAGAGCCGTAGCGCTCGATCGCCGCGCCGAGCGGCCGCGCAGCGAGCGGCGCGATGACCAGCGCCGGCCAGAACCCGATCCAGCGCCCGAACTGGAACGACAGATAGGCGCCGAGCATGAACACGCTGGCGTGCGCGAAATTGAGCACGCCCATCATGCTGAAGATCAGCGTGAGTCCCGCTCGACAGCATGAACAGCAGCAGTCCGTAGACGACGCCGTTCAGCAGCGAGACGGTGAAGAGCTCGAGCATGCGTCCGGTCACCGCCCGGCGGCGACCCGAAACGGCGCTCGCGGGCGTACGCGCGCGTGCAGTCCCTCTACTTCGGCCGCTCCATCTTGCAGGTCGTCGGCAGCGCCGTCGACTTGCCGTCGACCTTGGCGTCGGTCTTCCAGCCGAGGCCCGGTGCCTTCGCTGTCGTACTTGACGCTCCTGGCGAGCGTCGAGACGAACAGCGGCTGCAGTATCTGGTGATTGTCGGCGCGCATCTCGACCTCGCCGAGCGAGGTCGGCATTTTCATGCCTTCCAGGGCCCGCGCGACCTTGACCGGATCGTTGGACTGCGCCTTCTTCGCGGCGGCGGCGAACATCTCCCACATCGTCTTGGCGCGCCAGTACGCGTACTCGTTCTCCTTGCCCGGGTAGCTGCTTGCGAACGCCGCCACCGATGCGTCGAGCTCCGGCGCGGCGTTGCGGTGCCATTCGGATACCTGCTTCAGCGAATCGACGCCGGCCTCGCCGATCGCCGTCACCGCGCCCGGGCTGCCGCCGTAGTAGGTGTCCCAGGTCCACCTTGAGGCCCGCGTCCTTGCCGGCCTTGATCAGCAGCACCATGTCGTTGCTCCAGTTGCCGGTGATCACCGTGTCGGCGCCCGCCGCCTTGATCTTGGCGACGTAGGGCGAGAAGTCGTTGACTTTCTGCAGCGGATGCAGCTCGTCGCCGACGATCTTGATGTCGGGGCGCTTCTCGGCGAGCATCTTGTTCGCCGCCGCCGCGACCGCCTTGCCGAACGAATAGTCCTGGTTGATCAGGTAGACGCTTCTGGACCTTCTTGTCCTTCGCGATGACGTCGGTCAACGCCGCCATCTTCATGTCGGCATCGGCGTCGAAGCGGAAATGCCAGAAATTGCACTTGTCGTTGGTCAGCGCCGGATCGACCGCGGCGTAGTTGAGGAACAGCACTTCCTTGCCCGGATTGCGCTCGTTGTGCTTCTGCACCGCGTCGGTGATCGCCAGCGCGACCGAGCTGCCGTTGCCCTGCACGACGTAGCGGGCGCCTTCGTCGAGCGCGCGCTTCAGCTGGATCAGCGATTCCTGCGGATTGACCTTGTTGTCGTACGAAAGCAGCTCGAGCTTCTCGCCGTTCAGCCCGCCTGCCGCGTTGATCGCGTCGATGTAGAACTGATGGGTTTTCTGCGCCAGAATGCCGGTGCTGGCGGCGCCCCCCGACAGCGGATCGATGAAGGCGATCTTCACGTCCGCCGTCGCCGGGGCCGGCAAGGCAGGCGAGTCCGAGAGCCCAGCGGAACGATGCGTGCGCGCGAAACCGTGCATGGCTTCTCCTCGTGTCGTCGTGGTCCCTGCTCGCGCCGCCGACGGGGAGGGCCGGGCCATCGCAAGCGGATGCTAGCGAGCCCACCGCCGCGTTACAAGCGCAGCGGTGATGCGGCGCTGCAGCACAGATCGACAACAAGCAATCCACCGGGAGGAATTGATGCACGGCTTGATGATGGACTGGCCGCTGATGATCTCCTCGATCATCCGGCACGCGGATCGATGCCACGGCGACACCGAGATCGTCTCGCGTACCGTCGAGGGCCCGATCCACCGCTACACCTACCGCGATGCGCATGCGCGCGCGCGCCGGCTCGCCAACGCCCTCGCCCGTCTGGGCGTGCGCCAAGGGGACTGCGTCGCGACGCTGGCCTGGAACGGCTTTCGCCATTTCGAGCTGTACTACGCCGTCTCCGGCATGGGCGCGGTGATCCACACGATCAATCCGCGGCTCTTCCACGACCAGCTCGTCTACATCGTCAACCACGCCGGCGACCGGATCGTCTTCTTCGACCTGACGTTCCTGCCGCTGGTCGAGAAGCTCGCGCCGTCGTGCGCGGCGGCGGCCACGTGGATCGCGCTGACCGACCGCGCGCACATGCCGGCGTCGACGACGCCTCCAACCTGCTCTGCTACGAGGACCTGCTCGCCGCCGAGAACGATGCGTTCGAGTGGCCGGAGTTCGACGAGAATGCGGCGGCGGCGCTGTGCTACACCTCGGGCACGACCGGCCATCCCAAGGGCGTGCTGTTCAGCCATCGCTCGACGGTGCTGCACGCCATGGCGTGCTGCCTGCCGGACGCGAAAAACTATTCCGCGCAGAGCGTCGTGCTGCCGATCGTGCCGATGTTCCACGTCAACGCCTGGGGCATCCCGTATTCGGCGCCGATGGTCGGCGCCAAGCTCGTGTTGCCCGGCGCGGGGCTCGACGGCAAGAGCCTCTACGAGCTGTTCGAGAACGAGCAGCGTCGAGACGTCCGCCGGCGTGCCGACCGTCTGGCTCGGCCTCATCAACTACATGAAGGAGCACAAGCTGCGCTTCTCGACGTTCAAGACCACGACCATCGGCGGATCCGCCTGTCCGCCGGCGATGATGAAGACGCTGCGCGACGATTTCGGCGTGCGCGTCCGCCACGGCTGGGGCATGACCGAGATGAGCCCGGTCGGCACGATCGGCACGCCGAAGAGCAGGCACCGCGACGCCTCGCCGGACGAGCGCATGGCGATTGCGCTCGAAGCAGGGACGCCCGCTCTACGGCGTCGAGATGAAGATCGTCGATGCGCAGGGCGACGAGCTGCCGCGCGACGGCATGGCCGCGGGCAACGTGATGGTCAAGGGCCCGTGGGTGGTGCGCGACTACTTCAGGAGCGACCTGCCGAGCCCGCTTTCGCCGGACGGCTGGTTCCCGACCGGCGACGTCGGCACCATCGACCGCGACGGCTACCTGACCGATCACCGATCGCTCCAAGGACGTCATCAAGTCGGGCGGCGAGTGGATCAGCTCGATCGAGCTCGAGAACATCGCCATCGGCCATCCGGCGGTGGTCGAGGCGGCGGTGATCGGCGTCGCGCATCCGAAGTGGGCCGAGCGGCCGCTGCTTGCTCATCGTCAAGCGCGACGGCATGTCGGTGACGCGCGACGAGATGCTGCAGTTCTACGACGGCAAGATCGCCAAGTGGTGGATGCCCGACGACGTCGTGTTCGTCGACGAGCTTCCGCATACGGCGACCGGCAAGCTGTCGAAGAAGACGCTGCGGGAGCGGTACCAGGACTACCGGTTGCCAACAGCGTAGCCCGATCGGCGCAAGCCGGACTGCGGGAAGCGGCGGCAATCGAGGAGGCGGACCGAAGTCGTTCACAACACAGTGTCGCGCAGGACTCGCCCGCAGTCATTCGAAGGAGAAGGAAATGAGATCCCGGATTCGATTCGTGGTGCGAGGCGCGCTCACCGCGGCTGTCGCAATGATGCTATCGCTCGCCGACGCCGGCGCGCAGAATCCGCGCGACCAGGCCGCCAAGGAACTGGCGCGAAAGATGCCTGCAGGGGGCGGGCAAGCGTGCGCGCTGGTCACGCGCGCCGATGTAAAAACGGCCACCGGCCGCGATCCCTACGTCGACCCGGAATCCGCCGGCGGCGGGTGGGTGTGCAATTTCGGCGTGGGCGAGCTCAAGCTCTACTCCGGCGCTGACTCGTGGGCCGCCTGGGAGCAGACCCTAAAGGCGTTCAAGAAGGACAAGGAACCTCGGACGCCGGCGCCAGGATTCGGAGAGCGGGCTTATTTCCTCTATCCCACGCCCGACAACAAACAGCAGGGCAATGTCGCTTTCCTGGTCGCGAAGTCCGGAAACCATACGCTCGCGCTGTCGCTCGACGCGCCCGAGGGCAGACCGGCGGAGTCGATGCGCCCCGCCCTCGAATCCCTGATGAAGACGATACTCGCGCGCCTGACCTGACTTTCGACGGTCCGCATGCCGTCACGCAGTCCGTCTCCGGCGCGCCGGAGACCCCGTTAGCCGGAGTTCCGCCTGATCGCGGAAGGGGCGCGGGTATATCCGCGTCGGCGAGGAGGCGACGCCGCTTGCCGCAGGCGACTTCGTCCCAGTACCGCACGACGACATGCACGACCTGGCGATTCGCGCTACGCCAGCGGCGCGACCTTCATCACTTCGTCGGCCGTGGTAAGGCCCGCCGCGATCTTCATCGCGCCCGACACGCGCAGCGGCTTCATGCCGTCCTTGTACGCCTGCTCGCGGATCGCGCGGTCGTCGGCTTCGCGAATGATCAGCCGCCGCAGCGCCGGCGTCATCAGCATGATCTCGTAGATGCCCGATGCGGCCGTAGATAGCCGGTCATCCGGCATTCGAGGCAGCCCACCGGACGCATCACCGACGCCGGCTTCTCCGCCCTGCCACGGCGCGGTGAGCGACGCGCCACGATCTCGTCGTCGGGCGCGCTCGCCCGGCTCCTTGCAGTGCGGGCACAGCGTGCGCACCAGGCGCTGCGCCATGACGCCGAGCAGCGTCGAGTTGAGCAGGTAGGGCGGCACGCCGAGGTCGAGCAGCCGCGTGACCGCCGTCGGCGCGTCGTTGGTGTGCAGCGTCGACAGCACGAGGTGGCCGGTCAGCGCCGCCTGCACCGCCATGTCGGCGGTGTCGCGGTCGCGGATTTCGCCGACCATGATGATGTCGGGATCCTGGCGCAGCAGCGTGCGCACGCCCGACGCGAAATCGACGCCGATCGTCGGCTGCACCTGCATCTGGTTGAACGCCGGCTCGATCATCTCGATCGGGTCCTCGATCGTGCAGACGTTGACCTCGGGCGTCGCCAGGCCCTTCAGCGTCGAATAGAGCGTCGTCGTCTTGCCGGAGCCGGTCGGGCCGGTGACCAGGATGATGCCGTTCGGCTCGCGCGGTCATCGTCTCCCAGCGCGTCGCGGTCGTCGGTCGGTGAAGCCGAGGTCGGTGAAGTCGCGCACCAGCACTTCGGGGCTGAAGATCCGCATGACGATCTTCTCGCCGAACGCCGTCGGCATCGTCGAGATGCGCAGCTCGATCTCCTCGCCGTCCGGGCGCCAGCGTCTTGATCCGGCCGTCCTGCGGGCGGCGCTTCTCGACGATCTCCATCCGCGCCAGCAGCTTGATCCGCGACGTCATCGCGGTCAGCACCGGACGTCGGGATCGCGTAGACCTGGTGCAGCACGCCGTCGATGCGGAAGCGCACGAGGCCGACGTCGCGCCGCGGCTCGATGTGGATGTCGGAGGCGCGCTGCTCGAACGCGTATTGCCACAGCCAGTCGACGATGTGGACGACGTGCTGGTCGTTGGCGTCGAGCTGGCCGTGCTTGCCGAGCTCGACCAGCTGCTCGAAATTGCGCGCGAGCGAGAAGTCGCCGCGTCGAGGTCTCCTGCGCCTTCTTCATCGACCGGGCGAGGTTGTAGAACTCGCCGAGGTAGCGGCGCATGTCCTGCCGGGTTGGCGAAGACCAGCTTGACCTCAGCTTGCAGGATCTGCTCCAGCTCGTCGGCCCAGGCGCGCACGAACGGCTCGCCGGTCGCGACGGTCAGCGTCTGCCCGGTCGACCGCCACCGGCAGGATGCGGTAGCGCTCCGCGTACGCGTTGGACATCGTCGCAGTGACCGCGCCGAGGTCGATCTTCAGCGGGTCGATGTGCAGGTAGGGCACGCCGAGCTTGCCGGCCAGCCACTCGACCAGCGCAGTCGAGCGTCAGCGGCTTGTCGCGGCGGCAGCAGCGACTTCCAGCTTCTGCTCGGCGATCGAGCTCGAGCGGATGATCGAAGCGCTGCGTGCGCGAGCGCGCGAGCTTGTCGGCGTCGGCTGCGGCGACCAGCCCGTCGGCCACCATCAGCTTCAGGATGTCGTCGAGCCGCAGCCGCCGGTCGGCGGCGCGTGCCGCCTGCTTCGGCGTCGCCCGGCGGCGCCGGCACGGCGGGTGCATCGGGTGTGGCCATGGCCATGCGGCTCATTGACCGCGCTGTCGCGGCGTGCCCTCGGTACGACTGGCCGTTGCGGGCGGTCGCGCCACCGCTTCGAAGGCAACAACCGGCGCGATCCTCGCGACCATGACGCCGTGCCTCCGCACATCGAGGCGCTCGCCGTCGACATCACGACGCTTGCCGTCGACGCGATCGTCAACGCGGCGAACAGCGCCTGCGGGCGGCGGCGGCGTCGACGGCGCGATCCATCGCGCCGCCGGGCCGGAGCTGCTGGTCGAATGCCTGACCTTGGGCGGCTGTCCCACCGGCGAAGCGCGGCTTACGCGCGGCTACCGCCTGCCGGCGCGCTACGTCATCCACACGGTCGGACCGGTCTGGCGCGGCGGCAACGCCGGCGAGCCGGCGCTGCTGGCCGTCGTGCTATCGCAACTGCTTCGCGCTCGCCGGCGATCACGGCGTCGCGTCGATCGCGCTTCCGGCGATCAGCTGCGGCGTCTACGGCTATCCGCTGGAGCGAGCGGCGCGCGATCGCGGTGCGCGAACGGTGCGCGGCGCCGCGGCGCCGATGCGTCGATCGAGCACGTGGTGTTCGCATGCTTCGGTGCCGGCGTCGCTCGCGGCGTACCTGCTCGCGCTCGGACGCGCACCGCTGCCGGCCTGAGCCGCGCGTCGAGCGCAGCCGGGTCGGCATCGTCGACCGTCGCGCGCGCCGGCCGCTCGGTGTCCGGCACCTGGAACACCTCGCGCAGGTACGCGACGTACGACGGGTCGTAGTCCATCGTCTTCGACGGCTCGTCGCTGATCTTGGCCACCGGCTGGCCGTTGCAGCGGGTCATCTTGATGACGATCTGCAGCGCCTCGTAGCCCAGGTCGTTGGTCAGGTTGGTGCCGATGCCGAACGCCGTCTGGCTGCGGCCGCGGAAGTACTCGAACAGCCTTATGCGCCAGCGGCACGTTCGAGGCTGTCGGAGAACACCATCGTCTTGTGCGCGGGTCGATGCGCATCCTCTGGTAGTGCGCGATCAGCTTCTCGCCCCACTCGAACGGGTCGCCGGAGTCGTGGCGCACGCCGTCGAACAGCTTGCAGAAGAACAGGTCGAAGTCGCGCAGGAAGGCGTCCATGCCGCAGACGTCGGACAGCGCGATGCCGAGGTCGCCGCGGTATTCGCGCGCCCAGGTGTTGAACGCGAACACCTGCGAATCGCGCAGCCGCGGCCCACCGCCTGGCACGCCTGCATGTATTCGTGCGCCATCGTGCCGAGCGGCGTCAGGTTGTGATCGAGCGCGAACTTCACGTTGCTGGTGCCGACGAACTTGGCGCCGATGCCGCGCTTCAGCGTCCGCACGACCTCGTCCTGCCATGCGCGCGAGAAGCGCCGCCGCGTGCCGTAGTCGGCGATGCGGAACGCCGGATCGGGCACCGCGTTGATCTGCGCGATCTTGGCGGCGAGGCGGCGGCGCGCCCTCGGCCAAGTCGGGCGCGGCGTACCGTCTTGCGGTAGTAGACCTCGCGAGACGATCGCGAGCACCGGCACCTCGAACAGGATCGTGTGCAGCCACGGCCCCTTGATCGTGATGTCGATCTCGCCCGGTGCCGCGCGAGCGCGCGTCACCTGGATGAAGCGCTCGTCGAGCTGGAACAGGCCGAGCAGATCGACGAAATCGCTCTTGAAGAAGCGCCAGCCGCGCAGGTAGTCGAGCTCGCGCGGCGTGAAGCGCAGGCGTGCACAGGTCGCGCGATCTCGCGCTGCGATCTCGTCGATGTAGGGCGCGAGGTCGACGCCGCGCGGTTGCGGCACTTGAAGCGGTACTCGACCTGCGCACCCGGGAAATGATGCAGCACGACCTGCATCATCGTGAATTTGTACAGGTCGGTGTCGAGCAGCGACTCGATGATCATCGACGGCGCTCTCGTTGCGCATGCGGTCCAAGTGACGCGCCGAAGTGCCGCGGATCGGCGCCGTCGGTGCGCACGGCGGGCCGTGGCGGCGGACATGGACGCGCGCCGCGGTCGACCGCCAACGGATCGCGAGCATGTTGAGCATGAGCACCTGCCGCCGCTATGATGCGGCGACATTCACGCGTCCTGCACTCCCATGCTGATCAGCTGCGTCGCCTATCGAACGGGCGCAAGCTCGCCGACATCCCGATCGAGGATATCAGCGAGTACCTGAGCCGCCCGGACTGCTTCGTCTGGGTCGCGCTGTTCGAGCCGACGCGGGAGGAGCTCGACGAGATGGCGGAGGAATTCGGCCTGCACGAGCTCGCCGTCGAGGACGCGCGCAAGGGCCACCAGCGGCCGAAGATCGAGGAATACGGCGACTCGCTGTTCGCCGTCCTGCAGCCGGTCGAGATGGTCAAGCGACGACGACGGCGCCGAGGAGCTCAGATCGGCGAGGTGGACATGTTCGTCGGCCCCAACTACGTGCTGTCGGTCCGCCACCGCACGCAGGTCGGCTTCGCCGCCGTGCGCGCGCGCGACCGAGCGCGAGCCGGAACTGCTGCGCCACGGCGCCGGATTCGTCTTCTACGCGCTGATGGACAACGTCGTCGACCGCTATTTCCCGGTCCTCGACGACCTCGAGACGCGAGCTCGAGGACGGTCGAGGAGCAGATCTTCGTCAAGCGCAACGCGCGCGGCCAACATCGAAGCGCTGTACGCCCTGAAGCGCCAGCTGATGGCGCTCAAGCATGCGGTCGATCCGCTGATGGAGGCCGTCGGCAAGCTCTACGGCGGCCGCGTGCCGCAGATCTGCGCCGGCATGGGCGAGTATTTCCGCGACGTGTACGACCACCTGCACGCGGATCCACGCGTCGATCGAGGGCATCCGCGACATGCTCGACCACCGCGATCCAGGTCAACCTCGGCATGATCGCGCATCGCCGACAACGAGGTGACCAAGCGGCTCGCCGCCTGGGGCGCGCTCATCACGGTGCCGACGCTGATCGCCGGCATCTACGGCATGAACTTCAAGCAACATGCCGGAGCTCGACTGGCCGTTGGGCTACCCGCTCGCGATCGGCGCGATGGTCGATCGATCGACGCGCTTGCTGTTCTGGCGGCTTCCGGCGCGCGTCAAGTGGATCTGAGCGGCTTCAGTGCGGTTGTCCGCGGCCGACGGATCGGAATCACGCGCTTGTCCCGCGAAGGGCGACGGGCCGGCCACGACGGCTGCAGCGTCGATGTGGTCGATGCGCGTAGCGCTCGGCGAGCAGCGCTGCGCCGCTGCGAGCGCTGCAGCCAGTCGCGCGCCGTCGCGCGATCGCACGTGCGCCGACAGCGCGCACTCTGCCGGCGCTCATCTGCCACACGTGCAGGTCGTGCACGCCGGCCACGCCGGGCACGTCGTAGCAGCGCGCGGCCGATGTCGTCGTAGGTCGAGATGCGCGCGGCACGCCCTCCATCAGCACGCCGGTCGAATCGGACAGCAGGCGCCAGGTCGAGCGCAGGATCAGCAGCCGCGACCAGCGAGCGACAGGATGCGGATCGATCGGCGTCCATCCGGTCACGACGATGACGGCGCCGGCGACGATCGCCGCCACCGAGCCCAGCAGATCCGACAGCACGTGCAGCAGCGCGCCGTGCGTGTTCAGCGTGCGCGTCGCGCGCGACAGGATCCAGGCCGCAACGATGTTGATCAGCGAGGCCGGCCGGCGCGATGGCCAGCACCGTCCGCCGGCGACCGGCGCCGGCGCGAGCAGCCGGCGCACCGCCTCGACCGACGATGAACACGACGAGCAGCCAGCATCGCGAGCGCATTGACGAACGCCGCGATCACCTCGGCGCGCGCATAGCCGTACGAGGCGCGACGCGACGGCGGCCGCGCAGCGATCCGCTGGGCGAACAGCGCGAGGCCCAGCGCCGCGGCGTCGGTCACCATGTGGCCGGCGTCGGAGAGCAGCGCGAGCGAGCCGGCGAGCCAGCCGCCGGCCGCCTCGACCACCGCGAACCCGCCGGTGAGCACCAGCGCGAAGGTCAGCGCGCGCTGCGCCGACGGCGTCGCGACGGACGGCCGGTGCGCGTGTCCGTGGCCGTCGTGCGCCGGCGCGGAGCGCGAGGTTCCATCCGGGCGGGAATGCCGGCTACCCATGGAGCGATTGTCGTCCAATCCGCCGCGAACGGGGTAGCGCTACATCTGCTTGAAGCGGTGCGCGAAGGCGCGCGAGACCGCGACCGTTTCCGGGCGCGACTTCAGCGTCAGCGTCACGCGTCCGGCGAGATCGCGCGCGGTCGTCGCGACGTGCGAAAGGTTGACGATCGTCCCGCGATGCACCTGCCAGAAGCGCGCCGGATCGAGGTCTGCGAGCAGCTCGCGCAGCGGCGTGCGGATCAGCGCTTCGCCGTCGCGGGTGAACACGCTCGTGTACTTGTCGTTCGCCTGGAAGTAGCAGACGTCCTCGACGGCGATGAGCCGCACGTTCGCGCCCGAGGCGGCGCGCATCCACGCGAGGCGCTCGCGGCCCGACGCGCCGCCGTGCGGCACGAATTGGCGCAGCACCTCGAGCGCGCCGGCGAGATCCGCCGTCGGCGCCTTCGCGACGAGGCGCGTCCGCAGGCGCTCGACCGTGTGCGCCAGGCGCTCGTCGGTGACCGGCTTCAGCAGGTAGTCGACGGCGGCGCGCTCGAACGCCTCGACGGCGTACTGGTCGTAGGCGGTGACGAACACGACGTTCACGTCGGGCGCCGGCGCCGCGCGCGACGTCGATGCCGGTCAGGCCCGGCATGCGGATGTCGAGGAACGCGATGTCCGGCGCCTCGGCGTCGAGCAGCGCCTGCGCCTCCGGGCCGTTGGCCGCGAGCCCTGCGATGACGAGCTCGGGCCACAGCGCCGCCAGCCGCTCGACGAGGTAGCGCGCGAGGCGCGGCTCGTCGTCGGCGATGATCGCCGTGAATCGTCGCGCGTTCATGCGGCCACCGGCGCGGGCACGTCGCGGGCGGGCACGTCGCCGAGCGACGCGATGGGCAGCGAGAGCGTCACGCGCGTGCCGCGCGGATCGTTGTCCTCGATCGTGAGCCGGGCGTCGTTTCCGATACAGCGCGGCAAGCCGCGCGCGCAGGTTGGCGAGGCCGAGACCCGGCGCGGTGCGGATCGTCGTTGCGCGAATGCCCCGGCCCGTGTCCGCGACTTCGAGCACCAGTGCGGCCGCATCGCGGCGCGCGCCGACGGCGAGGCTGCCGCCTTCGACGTTGGGCTCGATGCCGTGTTTGATGGCGTTCTCGACCAGCGGCTGGAGCAGCATCGGCGGCACGTGAAGCGCCCCGAGCGCCGGCGGCACGTCGATGTGCCAGGCGAGCCGCGGACCCATGCGCAAGGCCAGGATGTCGAGGTAGGCGCGCAGCCAGTTCCAGCTGGCTTCCCAGCGTCGTCGCGCCGCCCGCCGCCGACGCCGTCGCGCGGAGCAGCGTGATCAGCCGCTCGATCATCCGCTTGGCGGTCGCGGGCTCGTGATCGACCAGCGACACGACGTGGGCGAGCGTGTTGTAGAGGAAGTGCGGCTCGACCTGCGCCTCGAGGAGCTGCATGCGCGCGTCGGCGGTCTCCTTCTCGGCCGCCGCGACGCGCGCCTGCTCGCGCGCCACCGCCGCCTCGGCCCGCGCCGCGCGCTCGCGCGGAATGAAGATGAGCAGCAGGACGCGCGATGATCACCAACGACAGCCCGACGATCGACACGATCGAGCGCAGCTCGAACAGCCATGCCGGGCCGTTGCGCCAGTGCAGGATCCAGAAGGCGAGCAGGTACCCGGGAAACACGGCAACGACCGGAACCACCGTGAAGTACGCCGCGCGCACCCACACCCGCGCCCGGTGGATGCCGCGGCCGACGATGCGATCGCCGACGAGGAATCCGAAGTGGATGATGTATCCGATGCACTGCGCGAACACGAACGTCTGGCGCAACGGCGAGCCAGACCGGCGTGGCGGAATCGACGAAGATCGCCAACAGCGCGAAAAAGAGTCCGAACAGCGTGTTCCAGATGCCGTGTAGACGAAGTCGCGCGGAAGGCTTCGCGGGAAGCGCCGGAAGAAGGGGATGATCTCCAGCGGATGCGTGCCGAGCGATCCGGCGCCGCAGCTGCGGTTGCGGGGGGTGCGGCGGGATGACGTCATGGCATGGGGCAGGCGACGGAGGATGGCAGAGTGGACGCGGATTCTGCGCCTTTGGCACGCGGTTCCGCAGCGGAATGCGACGATCGGTCGGCCGGGGGCGTGGGCCGTCGAATCCCGGCGCGGGCTGCACGCTGCGCTTCGCCGGGGAATCGGGCGGCGGGAACTTTCGGCCCCGCTCGCGTGAATATGCAACGGGTGCCCGCCGCTTTCCGGGTGTGCCGCCCGCCGGGGCTGGCTTCCGACGCGGCTTCGCCGGAAGGATAGCGGTCCCGCAGAATGCCCGACGCCCCGACCCCATGCCCACCGCCCTCACCGACAGCCTCAGGTGTCCGACGCCGCGCTCGCCGCGCGCCTGGCCTGCGGGGACGCGGCGGCGCTGACCCTCTGTACCGGCGCCACCGGGGACCGGTCTACCGCTTCGCCTTGCTCTGGTCGGGCATCGCCGCCACCGCCGCCGACGTCACCCAGGACGTGTTCGTCCACCTCCTCACCATGCCGGCGAGTTCGACCCGGCGCGCGGGCCGCTGCAACCGTGGCTGCTCGGCATCGCCCGCAACTTCGTGCACCGGCGCACCGGCAGCGGACGCGCGCTACGTGGAACGACGACGGAGGCCACGGCGCTCGGCGCCGGAGCTCGACGCCACGCCCGAGACGCGCTGGCCGCCCGCCGCGACCTCGCCCGGTTGCGCGCGGCCATCGCTGCGCTGCCGCCGCACTACCGCGACGTGCTCGTGCTCGTGGAGCTCGCCGAACGCTCGTACGCCGAAACCGCGGCGATCTGCGGCTGCGAGCTCAACACCGTGCGCTCGCGCCTGTCCCGCGCCCGCGGGCTGCTCCGCGCGCTCGAGCTCGATGTCGCCGCGCCCGCTGGGCGCGCCGCCAAGGCGAAAGGCCGCCCATGACGTCCCCGCATCTCCGACTCGACCGCGACTTCGCGGCGCTGAAGCGACGCGACGGTCGCGAGGCGCGCCGCCGCCTGCGGTCGACCGCGCGATCGACGCGGCGATCGCACGCGCGCGCGCGCGCGACCGACGGTGCGCGCGCCGTGCGGCGCTTCGACGCCTGGCTCGCGTGGCCGCTCGCGCTGGCGGCGTCGATCGCGCTGCTGTCGTTGGTCATGCGCTCGGTGCCGCCGGAAGCGCTGGCCGATCGCCCGCGCGCGCGCACGCCGCGCCAGGACCGCCCGGCCACGGCGTCGTTCATGCCGGTCGTGCCCCTGGCCGACATCGAGCGCGCCGGCGACGCGCTCGTCGTGCCGGCGCGGATGTCGCGGATGACGCTGGCCCAGCTCGGCCTGCCCGTGAACCCGGCGCGCGCCGCGGACGCGATCGATACCGAACTGCTCGTGCGCCGCGACGGCGCCGTGCTCGCCCTTCGCTTCGTCACTGACGCCCGCCCCAAGAAGGCCGCCATGACCGGCGTATCCGCTGCTTCGCCGTGCCGTCCTCGCAGCCCTGGCCGCGCTGGCCGTGGACCGGCAAGCGACCCGCCGCCTCCGCCCGGGCCGCCGCCGCGGCCGCGCCGCCCTCCCTGCGTCACGACATCGACGCCGTCGTCCGCGCGGCCGAGGCGGCGCGCGAAGTCGCCGGGTCCGCGCGCGAGCAGGCGGGTGAGTTCGCCGCGGCAGCGCGCGAGCACGCCCGCGCCGCCGCCGAGATGGCGCGCGTCTACGCGGAGGCGGACGTCGACGCGCTGCTGTCGAGCCCTCGCTGGCCTTCGTCGCCGGCGAGTTCGGCGGCACGCGCGAGATCGTCAAGAACGCGCCCTACTCCGCCGAGGCGATCAACGAGTCGATCCAGGTGCTCCCGGACGGCAATCGCATCGTGAAGCGGCGCACCACGCTCCTCGCGCGCGACACGCTTCGGCCGCACCCGCCAGGAGCGCAAGGGCGAACATGGCTCGTCGGTCTACATCTTCGATCCGATCGACGGCCGCAGCTCGCGCTCAGCAGCGAGCGCAAGGTCGCCGTGCGCATCCCGCGCGTCCCCGCGCCGCCCGCCCCGCCCTCGCCCGATGCCGTCGCGCCGCCGCCTCCGCCCGCCCCGCCGCTTCCGCCGACCCGCCGGCAAGGGCGCCCCGCGCGACTCCGGCACGACGGGCACGGCGCCTGCATCGCCGGGGTCCGCGCCCGCGGCGGTTGCTACACGACGGGTCGAGGTCGGGCCCGGACGCGTCGTCGTCCGCAAGGGCGGCGGCGGCGACGAGGACGTGCGCATCGAGGTCATCCGGATCGGCGGCGACGCGCCCGCAGGGATCGCGCCGGTCGCGCCGCTGCCGCCGCTGATGCTCCCGACGCTGCCGCGCGGCGGCGGCGAAACGAAGCAGCTCGGCACGCGCGATTTCGACGGCGTCGCGGCCGAAGGCACGCAGACGACGCACACGATTCCCGCCGGCGAGATCGGCAACGAGAAGCCGATCGTGATCACGAGCCAGCGCTGGTTCTCGCCCGAGCTACAACATCGTCGTCTACGCGAAGCAGAGCGATCCGCGCACCGGCGACACGATCTACCGCCTCGCGAACTTCCGGCGCGCCGAGCCGCCCGCCGATCTTTTCAAGGTGCCGGCCGACTACAGGACACGCGGCGAGCGACGGTAAGATGGCGGCGTGACGCCACCTTCGCTCGCCGAGCGCATCGACGCGCTCCTGCCGCAGACGCAGTGCACGCGCTGCGGGTACCCCGCGTGCCGGCCGTACGCCGACGCCATCGCCGCGGGCGCGGCCGCCATCGACCGCTGTCCGCCGGGCGGCATGGCCACCCTCACCGCACTCGCCGCCCTCACCGGTCGCGACGCACGACGCCTCGATCCTTCCTGCGGCGTGGAGGCGCCGCCCGCGCGCGCCGTCGTCGACGAGGCCGCGTGCATCGGGTGCACGCTGTGCATCGCCGCCTGCCCCGTGGATGCGATCATGGGCGCGCCGAAGCGCATGCACACGGTGCTCGCGTCGCATTGCACCGGCTGCGGGCTCTGCGTGCCGCCCTGTCCGGTCGACTGCATCGCGATGCTGCCGCGCGCGCGCGAATGGACGCGCGACGACGCGTTTGCGGCACGCGATCGCCACGCGGCCCGCGTGCGCCGCCTCGCGCGCGCCGCGCCGCTCGCCGAGCGCGTGGCCGCGCCGCGGAGCGACGACGCGGCCGCGGCACGCCGGGCCGCGGTGGCTGCCGCATTGGCGCGCGCGCGGTTGCGACGGGCCCCGGCGAAGACATGAACGCGGCACGCGACGGCGCGACGGGTGGCGAGGAAGGACCGACGCCTGCGCGGGCGCGCGCGGGCGCGGCCGCGCTGGCGGCGCTGCTTGCCCTGCCGGCCCCCGCGCTCGCCACCGGTGGCGATCTCTCCGCGCGACTGGACGCGCGGTGGGACTTCGACGCCCCGGCCGCCTCCGAAGCGCGCTTTCGCGCCGAGATCGCCGCCGTGGCGCCGCGCTCGCGCGAGGCCGCCGAGGCGATGACGCAGCTTGCCCGCGCGCTCGGATTGCAGCGCAACTTCGCCGCCGCCGACGCCGTGCTCGACGATGTCCGTGCGCTGCAGCACGCGCTGCCCGTGCGCGTGCGGGTGCGCTATCTGCTCGAGCGCGGGCGCCTGCGCAATGCCAGCGGCGCGCCGGCGCAGGCGGTCCCGCTGTTCGAGGACGCGCTCGCGGCATCCAACCAGGACACGCTGCCCGGTGCCGATTTCTATCGCGTCGACGCGCTGCACATGCTCGGCATCGCAGCGCCGGCGCAGCAGCGGCTCGACTGGAACCTGCGGGCGCTAGCCGCCGCCGAAGCATCGGCGGATCCCCGCACGCGCGGCTGGCGCGCCTCGCTCCTCAACAACGTCGGCTGGACCTGCCACGAGCGCGGCGACGACGTAGCGGCGCTGGACGCGTGGGAAAAGGCACTCGCCGCGCGCGAAGCGTCGGGGACCGCCGCGCAGATCCGGATCGCGAAATGGACCATGGGCCGCGGGCTGCGCGCGCTCGGTCGACTCGACGAGGCGCAGGCGATCCAGCAGGCGCTTGCCGCTGACGGCGCCGCCGACGATGGCTACGTGTACGAGGAGCTCGCCGAGATCGCGCTGGCCCGCCACGATGCCGGCGCAGCGCAGCCCCTGGCGGCGAAGGCGTACGCGCTGCTCAAGGCCGACGCCGATCTGCAGGCGCGCGAGCCGGAGAGGCTCGCCCGCCTCGCGAAGATCGGCAGCGTGGCGGCGCAGTGAGCCCCGCGAAACGCCGACTTCTGTTCGAGCGCCTGCGCGCCGCTCGATCCGCATCCGCAGAGCGAGCTCGCCTTCACGCACGCCGTTCGAGCTGCTGGTCGCGGTCGTGCTGTCGGCGCAGGCGACCGACAAGGGCGTCAACAAGGCGACCGCCAGGCTGTTTCCGGTGGCGAACACGCCGGCGGCGATCGTCGCGCTCGGCGTCGACGGATTGATTCCCTACATCAGCTCGATCGGACTGTTCCGCACCAAGGCGAAGAACGTCGTCGCGCTGTCGCAGATGCTCCTGCGCGAGCACGGCGGCGAGGTCCCGCGCACGCGGGAAGCGCTGGAGGCGCTGCCCGGCGTCGGGCGCAAGACGGCCAACGTCGTGCTCAACGTCGCGTTCGGCGAGCCGACGATCGCCGTCGACACGCACATCTTTCGCGTCGCCAACCGCACCGGGCTCGCGCCGGGCAAGGACGCCGGAGGCAGTCGAGGCGGCGCTGATGAAGTTCGTGCCGGACGAGTTTCGGCAGAACGCGCATCACTGGCTGATCCTGCACGGCCGCTACGTGTGCGTGGCGCGCGCGCCGAAGTGCCCCGAATGCGTGATCCGCGACCTGTGCGACTACCGCGCACAAGACGCCCGCCGCCCCGACGCAGCCGCAAGGGACGCGCTGACAGCGTGTTCACCCCGAGCCGGGACGCAGGCGCGCCGCTTCCTGATCGACGCGTGGGGGAAGTACCGCGCGGGCGAGCCGCTGTCGGCGCTCGAACGGCAGGCGGCGAGCCTGATCGCGCTGCACCCGGAATATCACGCGCTGCTCGAGGCGCCGGAGCGCCACCTCGAGCGCGACTACGCGCCCGAGAGCGGCGACGATCAATCCGTTCCTGCATCTGTCGCTGCATCTCGCCGTCGCCGAGCAGCTCGCGATCGACCAGCCGCCCGGGCATCCGCGCGCACTTCGAGCGGCTGCGCGACGGCGCGGGCGACGAGCACGCGGCGCTGCACGCGTCGCTCGAATGCCTGGGCGAGGTGATCTGGCAGGCGCAGCGGACGCAGACGCCGCCCGACGGCGCGCTCTACCTCGACTGCCTGCGCGCGGGCTCCGCTAGACCCGAGCGCCGCATCCGGTCCCGGGTCAGTAGCGCGACACCAGCACCGCGGGCTGCGCTGTGAAATACGCGGCCAGATCTCGATGTCCTTGGCGCGTGAGGGTCTTCGCCATCGCCCGCCATGATCGGATTCTTGCGCGCGCCCGACTTGTAGTCGCGCAAGGCCTTCGCGAGGTAGTCCGGGTACTGCCCGCCGAGCTTCGGATAGCTCGGGGACCTGGCTGTTGCCGTCCATGCCGTGGCAGGCCTGGCAGACTTCGTTCGCCTTCTTCTTGGCTTTTCCAGTCGGCGGCGAGCGGCGCCCGCCGAGCACAGCGTGATGGCGAGCGCGCCGGCGTGGTCAGGGTTCGAAGGGTGCTCATTGGCTTGTTGGCCGTCCGGACTGCCGCGCGTAGTACGCGGCGAGATTCGCCATGTCCTCGTCGGACAGCGACGCGGCGATCGCGCGTCATCGACGGATGCGTGCGATCGCCGTTCTTGTATTCCTTGAGCGCCGCGACGAGGTACGCCGGCGTGCTGACCGGCGAGTTTCGGCACCTGGTAGACCTCGGGATACGCGGTGCGCCAGCCCGGAATGCCGTGGCAGCCCTGGCACATCGCGCACCTTCTGCGCTGCCCTTTGCCGGGTCGCCGGCGCGCGGCGGGCGTCTGTGCCGCCGCGACCTGCGCGACCATCAGCCAGCGCCAAGGGCGGCGTAAGCGTGCAGTTCGGATCATGCGGAAGTTGCGTCGAGGTAGTCGATCGGACGCACGAGGCGCCGTTGCAAAAAGCCGTCGATTCTAGGGGTGGCTGCGCAGGCGGTCAAACCGCGGGAAACGGGGCGATCAGCGCTCGAGATACTGCTTCTTGTCCTTCACGTCCTTCCACTCGTCGGCATCGGGCGGCGCGGGCTTGCGCTCGATGATGGGCTTCCACAGCTTGGCCAGCTCGGCGTTCAGCGCCTTGAACCGCTCCTGGTCCGGCGGGACGTCGTCCTCGGCGAAGATCGCCTCGACCGGACACTCGGCGACGCAAAGCGTGCAGTCGATGCACTCGTCGGGATCGATGACCAGGAAGTTCGGGCCTTCGCGAAAGCAGTCGACCGGGCAGACATCGACGCAATCGGTATATTTGCAGCGGATGCAGGTTTCGGTGACGACGTAAGTCATGCGAAGGCGCGCGCGACGATTCGAGGCGAAGCCTTGAATTTTAGCAGATCGCGCCGCATCTCCGACGCAGCAGCGGCCGGTGCGCACGGGCCCCCGGTCCGTCGCCCACGGCCACCCGGAGGGGCGAGTCGCGCCGGGGCGGGTCCGAGTGAGGGTAGAATTGCCGCCAGGGGGCCGAATGCGCCCGCGCGCCAGGGAAAGCCAATGAACGAAATCATCAAGCACGTCTCCGACAACACCTTCGACCAGGACGTCCTGCAGTCGGACCCCGGTCCTCGTCGACTTCTGGGCCGAATGGTGCGGCCCCTGCAAGATGTTCGCGCCGGTGCTGGACGAGGTGGCGAAGACCTACGAAGGAAAGCTCACCGTCGCCAAGCTCGACATCGACGCCAATCCGGCGACGCCCGGCAAGTACGGCATCCGGGGCATTCCGACCGTGATCCTGTACAAGGGCGGGCAGGTGCACGCCCAGAAGGTCGGCGCGCTGACGAAATCGCAACTGACGGCGTTCCTCGACAGCAACCTCTGATCCGGCTTCCTTGACAGCGGGCGGCAAGCCCGTTACGCTCAATTTCGACCGGGCCCGCGGGCGTATGTAATCTTGCCTTGCGCGGCTCGCTGGCCGAAACGACGGCCGTCCCGCAGGTCGGGCGGCACGGCGGCCGGCAAGCAGACCACGGGCGCCTCGACCTTCCAGGCCGGCCGCCGACTCCCCGATACGACCTCCGGCCCGCCAGGCCGCCAAACATCATCTCGCTTCGTCCACCCGGCCTGCCGAGCGGCCGTCCACCGCCGTATCCGACGCAAACCCTCGTCTCCCCTCATGCATCTGTCCGAACTCAAAGCCAAGCACGTCTCCGAGCTGCTCGACATCGCCAACTCGATGGAGATCGAGGGCGCCAACCGGATGCGCAAGCACGACCTCATCTTCGCGCTGCTGAAGACGCAGGCGAAGAAGGGCGAAACGATCTTCGGCGAGGGCGTCCTCGAAGTGCTGCCCGACGGCTTCGGCTTCCTGCGCTCGCCCGACACCACCTACCTCGCCGGGCACCGACGACATCTACATCTCGCCGTCGCAGATCCGCCGCTTCAACCTGCACACCGGCGACACGATCGAAGGCGAGATCCGCACGCCCAAGGACGGCGAGCGCTACTTCGCGCTGGTCAAGGTCGACAAGGTCAACGGCGAGCCGCCCGAGAACGCCAAGAACAAGATCCTGTTCGAGAACCTGACGCCGCTCTTTCCCGACGAGCCGATGGTCCTCGAGCGCGACATCAAGGCCGAGGAGAACATCACCGGCCGCGATCATCGACATCATCGCGCCGATCGGCAAGGGCCAGCGCGGCCTGCTCGTGTCGTCGCCGAAGTCCGGCAAGACGGTGATGCTGCAGCACATCGCGCACGCGATCACCGCGAACCATCCCGACGTCGTCCTGATCGTGCTGCTGATCGACGAGCGTCCGGAGGAAGTGACCGAAATGCAGCGCTCGGTGCGCGGCGAAGTCGTGTCCTCGACGTTCGACGAACCGGCCACCCGCCACGTGCAGGTCGCCGAAATGGTGATCGAGAAGGCCAAGCGCCTGGTCGAGCACAAGAAGGACGTCGTCATCCTGCTCGACTCGATCACCCGGCTGGCGCGCGCCTACAACACCGTCGTGCCGGCGTCGGGCAAGGTGCTGACCGGCGGCGTCGACGCCAACGCGCTGCAGCGGCCGAAGCGCTTCTTCGGCGCGGCGCGCAACATCGAGGAAGGCGGCTCGCTGACGATCATCGCCACCGCGCTGATCGACACCGGCTCCCGGATGGACGACGTGATCTACGAGGAATTCAAGGGCACCGGCAACATGGAAATCCACCTCGACCGGCGCATGGCCGAGAAGCGCATCTACCCGGCGATCAACGTCAACCGCTCCGGCACCCGCAAGGAAGAGCTGCTGCTCAAGCCGGACATCCTGCAGAAGGTCTGGGTCCTGCGCAAGCTGCTCTACCCGATGGACGAGCTCGAGGCGATGGAATTCCTGATCGACAAGGTCAAGGGCACCAAGAGCAACGCGGAGTTCTTCGACAGCATGCGCCGCGGCTGAGTCCGGGACGCGGCGAAAGCTCGCCCCGGGCTGCCGTGCGGGATGCCGCTTCGGCTCCGGCCGGGCATCGGAACCCTGGTCAACCCGCACGGGCGGGCCCCCCCGCATTCCGGACCGGGCCGGGCGGTACCGGAAAAAACGCGCCGGCACGCCCAGGCGGCGGCCGAATGTCAATTCAAGCCATTGATTCATATCTTATTTTTTTCCACTTGCAACGGCGCCGGTGCGTCCCAATCTTGCCTTGCAGTGCAAAATCCCGCATAATCACCGTCTAGTCATGCGCCGCGAGGCCCGGGCGGGATCCGCCGGTTGGCCGATCGCGGCGACGTTTTTTCCGGCGCATGCTTCATGCGGTTCCGGACACAACAGCAACAATCCAGGTGGCAACCAAGGCAGCAACCGAGCGAGGCACGACATGAAAGCCGACATCCATCCGAAGTACAGCGAAATCCAGGTGACGTGCAGCTGCGGCACCAGCTTCAAGACGCGTTCGACGATCAACAAGCCGCTGCACGTGGAAGTCTGCTCGTCCTGCCATCCGTTCTATACCGGCAAGCAGAAGATCATGGATACCGCCGGGCGCGTCGAGAAGTTCCGCCAGCGCTACGGCCAGAAGGCGACGACGACCACCGCGTCCTGACGCATCCGTTGACGCGACCGCGGGGAGAAAGGCAGCTTCGGCTGCCTTTTTCGTTGCGGCGCCTGCCGCTTGCCGCCATCCTCACGCCATGCGCGCGCCGCGTCCGTACGTCCCCGAACCGGTCGATCCGACGGAGGTCAGTCCGTCCGGGCCCTATCGCGCCTACAAGACCGCCGGACTGATCCTGCTGCGCCGGCGCATGGGTTCTGCTCGGCCTGGTCGGCCACGGACCGTGGAAGTTCGACGACGCCACCTCGCTCGGCCTCGCGCAGGAGATGGTCGCAGCCGGGGCGACGTGCGTCGTCCCGCTATCTCGCGGGCGAAGCCGTACCTGCTGCGTCCGCCGCTGCTGCCGGCGCTCTCCGCGCTGTCGATCGTGACGCTGTCGCCGCCGCTCGAGCCGCACAATGCGGCGCGGGTCGTCGTCGGCCTCGTGCTGGCGCTGATGCTTCTGTTCTCGGCGCTGGCGAGCCGCGAGCTCGTCGGGTCGCGCGTTCCGCTGGCTGCCGGTGCTGATACTCGATCGGCTCGCTGGGCTTCTGGGATCGTTCGCACGCGATGTCCGGCGAGCTCGGCGTGACGCTCGCGATCGCGATCGGCCTGTATGGCTTCGCGCTCGCCCTCCGGCGTCCCTTCGCGGCGGCGTGTGGCTCGGCGTCGCGATCGCCGTCGCGTTCGGCAGCCGCGGCCTGCGGGGCCGGCGTGGATCGCGCTGACCGCCGCGCTGCTGCCCCTCGCCGGCAACGCATGGCGTTCACGCGCCTACGTGCTCACCGCCGGCGTCGCAATCGTCGTGGCGGCCGCGTTGTCGCTGCCGTGGATGTCGCGCTGACGCGCGCGATCCGCTGCTGTTCGCAGAGTGGTGGTCGAACGAGCAGCTGCGGACTACATCGGCTGGCTGCCGGGGAGCGACCCGGCCGATCCGCTCTACCAGGTCCGGAACCTGCCGTGGTTCGCGTGGCCGGCGCTTCCGCTGGTCATCTGGACGCTGTGGACACGCGGTCGCGGCTTCAACGGCGGCCTCGCCGAGCCCGGCATCCAGATGCCCGGCATCCTCGCGCTGGTGATCTTCGCCAATCTGCTGGTCGCGCCGGGGCCGCGCTCATCCACGCCATGCCGCTGCTGGTGCCGCTCGCACTGCTCGGCACGCTCGAGGTCGACTCGCTCAAGCGGGGCTTCTCGGCCTTCCTGGACTGGTTCGGGATCCTGACGTTCGGCCTGCTCGCCGTCGTCGTCTGGCTGCTGTGGATCGATGCGCGCTTGAACGGCATGTCGTCGCGCATCGCGGTGCTGTTCAGGGACACGGAAATCGGCTTCCAGCCGACATTCCACCTCGGGACGATCCTGCTCGCCATTTTCCTCACCGCGCTGTGGGTCGCGCTGGTGCGCCCCGCACGGCGCAGCAACCGCCGCGCCTGCTCAACTGGGCCGCGGGCGTGACGCTGCTGTGGGGGCTGTATTCGACGATCTGGCTGCCCTACCTCGACTCCCGGCGCTCGTACAGGGCGATGATCGAGAACGTGGCGCCCAGCCTCCTCGCGCCCGGTTGCGTGGCCAGCCGCAACCTGGGCGAGCCCCAGCGCGCGCTGTTCCATTACTTCGCCGGCCTCGTGACGGAGCGCGAGGAGACGCATGCCCGACGAGCAGAGTGTCCGCTGCTGCTCGTCCAGTACGGGCACCAGCCCGGTCCCCGCCCGCGATCGACGGCTTCGACGTGATCTGGGACGGCCGCCGGCGCGGCGATGAAACCGAACGCTACGTCCTCTACCAACGGTCGTCCTCGTGAAATTCTTCGACGAAGCGCAAATCGACGTCATCGCCGGCGACGGCGGCAACGGCATCGCGTCGTTCCGGCGCGAGAAGTACGTCCCGCGCGGCGGCCCGGACGGCGGCGACGGCGGGCACGGCGGCAGCATCTACGCCCTCGCCGATCGCAACATCAACACGCTGATCGACTACCGCTACGCCCGAATCCATCGCGCGAAGCGCGGCGAGAATGGCCGCGGCGCGGATCAGTACGGGCGCGGCGCCGAGGACGTGACGCTGCGCATGCCCGTCGGCACGGTGATCACCGACGCCGAAACCGGCGAGTTCATCGCCGACCTCGCTGTCGATGGCCGGTGCGTGCTCGTCGCGCGCGGCGGCAAGGGCGGGCTCGGCAACATCCATTTCAAGTCGAGCGTCAACCGCGCGCCGCGGCAATGCACGCCCGGCGAGCAGGGCGAGAGGCGCCGGCTGCGCCTCGAGCTCAGGGTGCTGGCCGACGTCGGCCTGCTCGGCCTGCCGAACGCGGGCAAGTCGACGCTGATCCGCGCCATCTCCGCCGCGCGGCCGAAGGTCGCCGACTATCCGTTCACGACGCTGGCGCCGCAGCTCGGCGTGGTGCGCACCGACACCAGCCGTTCGTTCGTCGTCGCCGACATTCCCGGACTGATCGAGGGCGCCGCGGAAGGCGCGGGCCTCGGCCACCGGTTCCTGCGCCATCTGCAGCGCACGCGGCTGCTGCTGCACCTGGTCGATCTCGCGCCGCTCGATCCCGCCTCCGACCCGGTGCGCGACGCGCGCGCGATCGTGAAGGAGCTGCGCAAATACGACCAGGCGCTGTATGACAAGCCGCGCTGGCTCGTGCTCAACAAGCTCGACCTCGTGCCCGAGGACGAGCGCGAGGCGCGGGTCAAGGCGTTCGTGCGGGCCTATCGCTGGAAGGGCCCGGTATTTCCCGTTGCGGCGATCAGTGGTGACGGCTGTCGTGCGCTGACCTTCGCGGTGCAGGACTGGCTTGACGCGCATCCGGCGGACGCGACCGACGGCGCAGCGCCACGCGCGAGCGCCGCCGAACGAGCGAGCGCGAGCGCCGGGCTGCTGCCGCTGCAGGCCGGGCCGGTCGTCCTGAACCCTGCCCCGGTGCCGCCGCGTCGCCGGCGCGCGGCGAAGAAGGACCCCGCGTGAGCGAGGGGACGCCTGCCGGCGCGAACGCCGGACCCGTCGTCGCCGCGAAGCGCGTCGTCGTCAAGGTCGGGTCGAGCCTCGTCACCAACGACGGGCGCGGCCTCGATCATGCGGCCGTCGCGCGCTGGGCCGGCGAGATCGTCGCGCTGAAGCGCGGCGGGCGCGAGGTCGTGCTCGTCTCGTCCGGCGCGATCGCCGAGGGCATGCTGCGGCTGGGCTGGCACAAGCGGCCGCGCGCGATCCACGAGCTGCAGGCCGCCGCCGCCGTCGGCCAGATGGGCCTCATCCAGGCCTACGAGGCCGCGTTCGCGCAATACGGCCTGCACACGGCGCAGGTGCTGCTGACGCACGAGGATCTCGCCGATCGCCGCCGCTATCTCAATGCCCGCACGACGCTCACGACGCTGCTCGCGCTCGGCGTGCTGCCGATCATCAACGAGAACGACACGGTCACCACGGACGAGATCCGCTTCGGCGACAACGACACGCTCGGCGCGCTCGTCACCAACCTGATCGAGGCCGACGTCCTCGTCCTGCTCACCGACCAGCCGGGTCTCTACACGGCGGATCCGCGCCGCGATCCCGTCGCGACGCTGGTGCGCACCGCGACCGCCGGCGATGCCGCGCTCGAAGCGATGGCCGGCGGCGCGGGCAGCGCGCTCGGGCGCGGCGGAATGCTGACCAAGGTGCTCGCCGCGAAGCGCGCCGCGCGGTCGGGCGCGTCGACCATCATCGCCAGCGGCCGCGAGATCGACGTGCTGACGCGGCTCGCGTCGGGTGAAGCGGTGGGGACGATGCTGATCGCCGCGACGGCGTCGCTCGCCGCGCGCAAGCAGTGGCTCGCCGATCACGTGCGCCTCGCCGGAAAGCTGCAGCTCGACGCGGGCGCCGTACGCGCGCTCGCCCGCGAAGGCAAGAGCCTGCTCGCCATCGGCGTCGTCGCCGTCGAAGGCGATTTCGGCCGCGGCGAAATCGTCGGCTGCTTCGCGCCGGACGGGCGCGAGGTCGCGCGCGGCCTCGTCAACTATGCCGCGGCCGAGACGGCGAAGATCCTGCGCCGGCCGTCGGCGGAGATCGAGTCGATCCTCGGCTACGTCGTCGAGCCCGAACTCATCCACCGCGACAATCTGGTGCTGCTCGGCTGAATGCCGAGCAGCGCCAGATTGCGGCGTGCGCTAACCTGAGGCGAAGCCGAAGGTTAAGCGAGCGGGAGCGAGCGGCGTGCGCGCCAGTCTGGTGCTGCTCGGCTGAATCGACACGCCGCGGCGCGTCCACTACACTCGGGACGCGCTCACCTGGGGAGGAGACTATGGCGCTCACCGATCGCCTGAAGGGGATCCTGTTCGACCCGAAGAACGAATGGCCGCGGATCGCCGCCGAGCCCGCGACCGTCCAGTCGATCTACACCGGCTGGGTGATGATCCTCGCCGCCATCGGCCCCCTCGTGCTGCTCGTCGCGCTGGGCGCGCTCGGCTTCGGCGTGCGGGTCGCCATCGCGGCCTACATCAACGCGCTCGTCAGCACGGCCGTCCTGGCGCTGATCGTCGATGCGCTCACCACGTCGTTCGGCGGCGCCAAGGACTACACCGCGTCGCTGAAGCTCGTCGCCTACAGCGCCACGCCGGCCTGGATCGCGCAGATCCTGATGGTGCTGCCGTTTCTCGGCCTGATCGTGATGCTCGCCGCAGCGATCTACGCGTTCTATCTGTTCTTCCTCGGCGCGCCGGTGCTGAAGAAGTGCGCGGCGGAGAAAGCCGTGCCGTTCACGATCGTCGTGCTGCTTTGCGCGATCGTGCTGTCGTACCTCGTGCGCCTGGTGTTCGCGGGCCTGAGCCAGGGCGCTTCGATGCCGCCCTGACCGCCCTGCGGTCCGTGCAACGCTAGTCGCCGGTGTTCACCGGATCGCTGTACGACGGCGGCGTGATCGGATGCGCGAAGCCGAACAGGCGCTCGCGCCGGGTGTGGGGTTTCGCATGCATGTAGCGCTCGAGTTCGAGCAGCGCGCGCCGGTACACTTCACGCTTGAAGTCGATCACCGTCTCGAGTGGAATCCAGTAATCGTGCCACCGCCACGCATCGAACTCCGGGCGGTCGGTGGCGCGCAGCGAGACGTCGTTGTCCCGCCCCATGAGCCGCAGCAGGTACCAGATCTGCTTCTGCCCGCGGTAGCTGCCGCGCCATTCGCGCTTGATCCAGTGCTGCGGAACCTCGTATCTCAGCCATTCGCGCGTACGGCCCAGTATCCTGACATGACGCGGCAGGAGTCCGACTTCCTCGCGCAATTCCCGGTACATCGCCTGCTCGGGCGCTTCACCGGGATTGATGCCACCTTGCGGAAATTGCCACGAGTGCTCGCGGATCCGTTTGCCCCAGAATACCTGGTTCTTGCCGTTGACGATGACGATGGCGACGTTCGGGCGGTAGCCGTCACGGTCGAGCATCGCGCTCACCCCGTTGCAAATTAGTTGCACTCATTGTTGCATAAAGGGGAGCTTGTTGCCTAGCGGCGACACCGTCCGCCCGTCCGCCGCGCATGCACGACCGGCGGGGCGTACGCCCGCTGCGCGATGCGGGCAAGGACTTGCGACGCCGCGGAGTCGGCGTGCGGGGCGTCGCTACCGCGGCGCCGATTCCTTCGGTGTCACCGGGATCGCCAGCACGCGGTCGCGGCGCACGACGCGCACGTCGACGCGGCGCCCGATCGCGTCGCCGACGAGCATTCGCTGCAGGTCGTCCACGCTCGCGACGGCGACGTCGTCGAGCGCGACGATGACGTCGCCGCGCGCGAGATCGCTGGCCCCGGCCGGCGAACCGCTTTCGATCGTCTCGATGCGCACGCCTGACTCGCGCGGAAGCGCGAAGTGACGCACGATGCGGCGCGGCAGCGCAAGCGTCTGGCCGCCGATGCCGAGATAGGCGCGGCGCACGCGGCCCTCGCGGATCAGCAGGCTCGCGACCCGCTCGACGGTCGACGCGGCGATGGCGAAGCAGATGCCCTGCGCCGGCAGGATCACCGCCGTGTTGACGCCGATCACCTCGCCGCGCGCGTCGACCAGTGGCCCGCCGGAATTGCCCGGGTTGAGCGACGCGTCGGTCTGCAGTATGTTGTCGAGCATGCGGCCGGTGCGGGCGCGCATCGAACGGCCGAGCGCGCTGACGATGCCCGCGGTGACCGTGTGCTGGAATCCGTAGGGGCTGCCGATGGCGATGGCTATCTGTCCGACGCGCACGGCGGACGCGTCGCCGAACCGGGACCACGCGAGATCGCCGGCGCCGACCTTGAGCACCGCGAGGTCGGAATCCGGATCGTCGCCGACGATATCGGCCGCGGCGGTGCGCCCGTCCGGCAGCGTCACTTCGAGCGCGGACGCGCCGCCCGCCACGTGGCTGTTGGTGACGAGATAGCCGTCCGGGGTGATCAGGAAGCCGGAACCGGCGCCTTCCCGCGCGCTGCGCGCGCCACGGCCGGATCGCGCAGCGCGCTCGACGCGCACGTGCGCGACCGCGGGCGCGACCCGCGCCACCGCAGTGGTGACGGCACGGGAATAGGCGTCGAGAAGCTCGGCGTCGGCAGGATCCTGCCGCAACGACGCCGCGGCGTCCGGGTCCGTCGCGCCGTCGGCGGGCGGATCCGCACGAGGGAAATCGAGCGGCGGCATGTCGCGCATGTTCCGGCGGGCGAGGCTGGTTTCAAGGGGAACATCCCGGCGCTCTGGCGGTCATGCTGTGACACGGCTGCGTGCAGTACCGACGGCAAATCCTACGACGCGTCCTGGAGGGGTCCGATGAACGACAACGATGCAGGCCCTGGCGGCGGCCCGTCTTCCCCGCCGCCGGGCGGGAACGACGAACCGTCCAGGTCCCGGCAGCAGGCGCTCTACGATCGCTTCGCGGAGAGATCGCGCGAGCTGTTCGAAGCCGGCCACGAGAGGGGACGGCAGGCCTTCGAAAAGTCGATGGACCGGGCCCGCGAGCAACTGACCGCCGCCGGCGAGTTCACGGCGGAACAGGGCGAGGCATTCAAGAAATACCTGAAGCGCGACCTCGACCAGACGGCGGAGGACATGCGCGTGCTTGGCAAGGAAGCCGAGGAGCGCCTGAATCCGTCGCGCCTCGGCGCCGGTGCACTGTCGTCGCTTTCACGCCTGCTGCACGCCACCGGCAAAACCCTCGACTCACTGTCGCGCAAGGCCGAGGACACGCTCGCCTACCAGACCGGCGAGGTCACGGCGGCGGGAACCCTCACCTGCGTTGCCTGCGCGCAGAAAGTCCAGCTCCGCCAGACCGGCCACGTCCCGCCTTGTCCGCGCTGTCGCGGGACAAGGTTCCGCAAGAGCTATTGAGCGTGCCGACGGCTCCCGCGCTGGCCGGCGAAGAACTGCGCAGGATCGACGCCTACTGGCGCGCGGCCAACTACCTCGCGGTCGGGCAGATCTACCTGCTCGACAATCCGCTGCTGCGCGAGCCGCTGACCCTCGCGCACATCAAGCCGCGGCTGCTCGGCCACTGGGGCACGACGCCGGGCCTCAATTTCATCTACGCGCATCTCAACCGCATCATCAAGGCGCGCGACCTCGACATGATCTACGTCACCGGCCCGGGTCACGGCGGTCCCGCCCTGGTGGCGAACGTGTACCTCGAAGGCACCTACAGCGAGATCTACCCGGGTGTTTCGCAGGATGCCGAAGGGATGCGCAAGCTGTTCCGGCAGTTCTCCTTCCCCGGCGGGATCCCGAGCCACGTCGCGCCCGAGACGCCGGGGTCGATCCACGAAGGCGGCGAGCTCGGCTATTCGATCGCGCACGCGTACGGCGCGGCGTTCGACCATCCGGACCTGATCGTCGCCTGCGTCGTGGGCGACGGCGAGGCGGAGACCGGGCCGCTCGCCACGGCGTGGCATTCGAACAAGTTCCTCAATCCGGTCGGCGACGGCGCGGTGCTGCCGATCCTGCATCTGAACGGCTACAAGATCGCCAATCCGACCATGCTCGCGCGCATTCCGCGCGACGAGCTGCGATCGCTGCTGATCGGCTACGGCTACGCGCCGCATTTCGTCGAAGGGTCGGAGCCCGACGTGATGCACGTGCAGGATGGCCGAGACGCTCGACCGCATCTTCGACGAGATCGCGGCCATCCAGCAGCAGGCGCGCAGGAATCCGGCGGTCGTGGCGCGCCCGCGCTGGCCGATGATCGTGCTGGCCACGCCGAAGGGCTGGACCGGACCGAAGGAGGTCGACGGCAAGAAGACCGAAGGCTCCTGGCGCAGCCACCAGGTGCCGCTGTCCGGCATGGCGACCACGCCGGGGCACATCGCCTTGCTCGAGCAGTGGATGCAGAGCTACCGGCCCGACGAGCTGTTCGATCGCGACGGGCGGCTTGATCGGAGTAGTTGCGCGCCCTCGCGCCCGAAGGTCCGCGTCGGATGGGCGCGAACCCGGTCGCCAATGGAGGATTGCTGCTCAAGGCGCTGAAGCTGCCGGAGTTCCAGGACTACGCGGTCGCGGTGCCGCGACCGGGCGGCGCCGTCGCGGAGGCGACGCGCGTGCTGGGCGCCTTCCTGCGCGACGTGATGAGGCTCAATGCGGACGCGCGCAATTTCCGCGTCGTCGGGCCCGACGAAACGGCGTCGAACCGTCTCGACGCGCTGTTCGAAGCGACCGACCGCACCTGGCTCGCCGAGCGGCTGCCGAACGACGAACATCTCGCGCCGGACGGCCGCGTGATGGAGATTCTGTCCGAGCACACGTGCCAGGGCTGGCTCGAGGGCTACCTGCTCACCGGCCGGCACGGCTGGTTCTCCTGCTACGAGGCGTTCATCCACATCGTCGACTCGATGTTCAACCAGCACGCCAAGTGGCTCAAGGTCACGCGCGAGATCCCCTGGCGGCGGCCGATCGCCTCGCTCAACTACCTGCTCACCTCGCACGTGTGGCGCCAGGACCACAACGGCTTCTCGCACCAGGACCCCGGCTTCATCGACCACGTCGTCAACAAGAAGGCCGACGTCATCCGCGTCTACCTTCCACCCGACGCGAACACCCTGCTCTGCGTCGCCGACACCTGCCTGCGCAGCCGCGATTTCGTCAACGTGATCGTGGCCGGCAAGCAGCCGTCGCCGCAATGGCTGGACATGGACGCCGCGATCAATCACTGCAGCGCCGGAATCGGCATCTGGACCTGGGCGTCGACCGACGAAGGCGGCGCGCCCGACGTCGTCCTCGCGTGCGCCGGCGACGTGCCGACGATCGAGACGCTCGCGGCCGCGGCCCTTTTGCGCGAGCACCTGCCCGCGCTCAAGGTCCGCGTGGTCAACGTCGTCGACCTGATGACGCTGCAGACGCACGACGAGCATCCGCACGGGCTGCCGGACCCCGACTTCGACGCGCTCTTCACGACCGACCGCCCGGTGGTCTTCGCGTATCACGGCTATCCGTGGCTGATCCATCGCCTGACCTACCGTCGCACCAACCACGACAACCTGCACGTGCGCGGCTACAAGGAAGAGGGCACGACGACGACGCCGTTCGACATGACGGTGCGAAACGACCTCGACCGCTTTCATCTCGTCAGCGACGTCATCGACCGCGTGCCCTCGCTCGGCTATCGCGCCGCGCATCTCAAGCAGCTGATGAGCGACAAGCGCAGCGAGCACCGGCGCTACATCGTCGAGCACGGCGAGGACATGCCCGAGATCCGCGACTGGCGCTGGCCGGGCGGATCGCCGGCGGAGAACCCGGCCTAGCGCGGCGCGTGCACCCGCTGGCCGAGCATCTCGGGCGTCACCAGCGTGATGCCGCGCTCGGTGACGTGAAACCGGCGGCGATCCTCCGCGGCATCGACGCCGATCCGGGTCTCCGCGGGAATCTGGCAGCCCCGGTCGATCACCGCGCGGCGCAGCACCGCGCCGCGCGCAATGTCCACGTTGGACAGCACGACCGAGTCCTCGACCGTGCAGAAACTGTGGACGTGCACGCTGGAGAACAGCAGCGAGCGGCGGATCGTGGACCCGCTGACGATGCAGCCGCCGGAAACGAGCGAATCGAGCGCGGCGCCGCGCCGATGCTCCTCGTCGAACACGAACTTCGCCGGCGGCAACTGCTCCTGTGCCGTCCAGATCGGCCATTCCTCGTCGTACAGGTTGAGCTCCGGGGTCACCTTCGTGAGCTCCATGTTCGCTTCCCAGTACGCGTCGATGGTGCCGACGTCGCGCCAGTACGCGCCGGGCGCGTCGCCGTACACGGCGCTGGTGCGCAGGTCGTGGGCGATCACGCGATCGCCACGGGCAATCGCGAGCGGAATCACGTCGCGGCCGAAATCGTGCGCCGACGATTCGTCCTCGGCATCCTCGCGCAGCAGGTCGTACAGGTATTGCGCGCCGAACACGTAGATGCCCATGCTTCCCAGCGCCCGGTCGGCGGCGCCGGGCATCGGCTGCGGCGACGCGGGCTTCTCGGCGAAGTCGACCACCCGTTGCCCGGCGTCGATGGACATCACGCCGAACGAGCGGGCGTCGGCGAGCGGCACCGCGACGCAGCCGATCGTGAGGTCGGACTGGCCCGCGACATGCTCCGCGATCATCTTCCCGTAGTCCATCTTGTAGACATGGTCCCCGGCGAGAACCAGCACGTACCTGGGGGCATGGCGGCGCAGCACGGCGAGGTTCTGCCAGACGGCGTCGGCCGTGCCGCGGTACCACACCGGGTCGAGTTGCTGCTGCGCGGGCAGGAGCTCGACGAATTCGTTCAGGCGCCCATCGAGGAACGACCAGCCGCGCTGGACGTGGCGAATGAGGCTCTGCGCCTTGTACTGCGTGCAGATGCCGATGCGCCGGATGCCGGAGTTGACGCAGTTCGACAGCGCGAAGTCGATGATGCGGAACTTGCCACCGAAGGGCACCGCCGGTTTGGCGCGCCAGTCGGTGAGCGGACCCAGACGCGTGCCGCGCCCGCCGGCGAGCACGAGCGCCACCGTGGCCCGCGTCAGCTGGTGCACGCTCAGGGGCTGGGTCGCGGGCATCGCCGCGGTGTCCGCGACCCCGTGCCTCCTTCGATCGGTATCGTCCATGCTCAGGGAGGCGGTCCGTCGCGCGCGGCCGGCCCCGGTCGAATGTAGCGCCAACGCGCCCGAACCGCAAACCGGACGACGTGCCGCCGGAACGGCCGGGTCACGACGCAGCGCCCGCCGCCAGCCGGGCGGCGCCGAGCAGGCCCAGCCGGTCGTTGTTCACCACGGCGACGGGAAACGTTTCGGTCAACGCACCAAAGGCGCCCTTGTCGTTGAATGCGCGCAGGAACGTGCCCGCGACGAGCTTGGGCAGGATCCGCGTGGCGATGCCGCCGACGACAAAGACGCCACCGCGGGCGAGCGACGTGAGCGCATGATCGCCCGCCACGCTCCCGTAGCATTCGACGAACAGGTCGAGCGCCGCGGCGGCGAGGGAGTCGCCGCCTTCCAATCCGGCCGTCCCGATCGCGCCGGCGCCCGCGCCCCGCGCAAGCGCATCCCGGAGCGCCGGCGTCTCCGCGTGCGTGCCGGCACTGCGCAGCGCGTCGTAGATGCGCTCGAGGCCGGCGCCCGAGACGACATGCTCGGCCTCGACCCGGCCCAGCGACGCGCGCAGCGCTTCGGCAAGAAGCCACTGGCGCGGGGTCTGCGGCGCGAAGCCGGCGTGTCCGCCTTCGCTGGGCAGGACCCGGTGTCCGGTGTCGTGCCAGACGGCGTGCGCGATCCCGAGACCGGTGCCTGCGCCGATGATGAGCCGCGTGCCCTGCGGTTCGGCGCGCCCGTCCTGTAGCGCGACCAGATCGCGCGGATCGAGCGCGTCGATGCCGGCCGCGGCGGCGGCGAGATCGTTGACCAGCATCACCGGCGCATGCACGTGTTCCGCTTCGATCCCTGCCGCGTCGATGTCCCAATCCCGGTTCGTGAGGTGCGCACGGCCGCGCTCGATCGGGCCCGCGACGCCGAAGCAGGCGCGCCGGATGCGCGTGTCGGCAAGCGGGCGCTCGGCCAGGAAACGCTCCACCGCGTCACCGAACTGCCGGAAATCCGCTGCCGGCCAGCGCACGGCGCGGTGCACGACGACCTTGCCGTCGCTTACCGAAGCGAGGCCCAAGCGCGCATGCGTCGCGCCCAGGTCCCCGGCCAGATAGAGCGGCTGCGTTGCCGGCATGCCCGTCTCCAAGAACGACCGCGCTCATGTAACCATGCGGCGCACGACGACGCCACTGCGCTATGATGCCTCGCCGCGCGTCGCCGCGGCCCTTCGCGCAACCCGGTTCGAGCCATCCCCATGCTGCGCGTGCTGTACGCCACGCCCGAATGCGCGCCCTGGATCAAGACCGGCGGGCTCGGCGACGTCGCGGCGGCGCTGCCCGCAGCGCTGCGGAATCTCGGCGTGGACGTGCGCGTGCTGCTGCCGGGCTACCGCGAGCTCGCGCGTGAGGTGCAGGCAGCGCCGCGCGTCGCGGCGCTCGCGGCCGGTCCCGGGCGGCCCGCGGCTGAACTGCGCGCCGCCACGCTGCCGTCGGGCGTGCCGGCGCTGCTCCTCGACTGCCCGCCGTACTTCGCGCGCGACGGCGGGCCGTATCAGGACGCGCAGGCACATGACTATCCGGACAACGCGCAGCGCTTCGGATTCGTCGCGGCGGTCGCGGCGCAATTGGCGGGACCGGACAGCCCGCTCGCCTGGCGTCCCGACGTCCTGCATTGCAACGACTGGCAGACGGGCCTCGCCGCCGCGTTCCTGCGCTTCGGCGGCAAGCCGTGCGCTGCCGCGGTCATGACGCTCCACAACCTGGCGTTCCAGGGCACGTTCCCGGGGAACCTGTGCGCCGCGCTCGGGCTGCCGGCGGAGGCCTTCGCGATCGACGGAGTCGAGTTCTATGGCCAGACGTCGTTTCTCAAGGCGGGCATTTTCTACGCGGATGCGGTCTCGACGGTGAGCCCGACCTATGCGCGCGAGATCCAGACCGCGCCGCTGGGATTCGGCCTCGAAGGGCTGCTGGCGGCGCGCGCCGACGCGCTCGTCGGCATCCTGAACGGCATCGACACGGCCGCGTGGGATCCGGCGGCCGATGCGACGCTCGACACGCCTTACGACACCGACTCGCTGGCGCGCAAGGCGCGCAACAAGGCAGCGCTGCAGCGCGCGCTGGGTCTCGACGCGGACCCGGAGGCGCCGCTGCTCGGGATGGTGAGCCGCCTGACCTGGCAGAAGGGCTCGGATCTGGTCGCGCGCGTCGCGCCGCGCTTCCTGGCGCGCGGCGTGCAATTCGCGATCGCCGGTCGTGGCGATCACGACGACGAAATCGCGCTCGCCGCGCTCGGCCGCGCGCATCCGGGGCGCGCCGGCGTCGCGATTCGCTTCGACGAGGCGCTGGCACACCGCATCGAGGCGGGCGCCGACGCATTCCTGATGCCGTCGCGTTTCGAGCCCTGCGGGCTCAACCAGATGTACAGTCAGCGCTACGGCACGCCGCCGGTCGCGTGCGCGACCGGCGGCCTGGCGGACTCCATCGTCGACGTCACGCCGCAATCGCTCGCCGAAGGAAAGGGCAGCGGCTTCCTGTTCCGGGCGCCGACGCAGGACGATTTTCACGCCGCGATCGAGCGCGCGCTCGACGCCTATCGCAAGCCGGCGACGTGGCGGACGATCCAGCGCGCCGGCATGGCGCGCGAGTTCGGCTGGCCGGCGAGCGCGGGGGCATACGCCGAGCTCTACCACCGTGCGATCGAGCGTGCGAGGGCCATCGGCCCGCGCTGAGCCGTTTGCACGCCGAGCCGTTTGCACGCCGAGCCGTTTGCACGCCGAGCCGTTGGCGCGCCGAGCCGTTGGCGCGCTGAGCCGTTGGCGCGCCGAGCCGTTGGCGCGCCGAGCCGTTTGCGCGCCGGCGCTACGCGGGGCTCGCGGCGCCTCGCGCTTGCCCGGTCTTCGCTGCGCGCCGCCGCTGCAGCGCGAGGATGACCGCGAGCAGCGCCGCCGCCGGCAGGAACAGCCATTCCTTGGCGGGCCGCTCGCGTTCGGTCTCGATGCCGGTCACCATGAACCCCTGCTCGAACCCGGCCTTGTCGGCACGGCTGTTGAGCGCGACCGACATGATCTGCGTGCCGGTCGGGGAGCGCCATGACGCGCAGGCCCGCGCCTGCGATGCGCTCGGCGGCACTGCCCTCCGGCGCGAGCGGCAGCAGCACGGTCTTCTTCACGTCCTTGCCTTCGAGCGTCGTGCCCTCGATGCGCACGCGCAATCCGGCGCCCGGCGGCGCCGCCGCGGCCAGCGCGGCGAGCGACTGCGCCGGGACGACGTCGTAGCGCGGCAGCGCGAGGTCGAGCCAGAAGCCCGGACGCAGCAGCGTGAAAGTCACCAGCAGCAGCAGCACCGACTCGTACAGCCGGTTGCGCGTGAGGAACCATCCCTGCGTGCCGGCGGCGAACGTGAGCATCGCGACGATCGCCGCCACCACGACGATCAGGAACTGCCACACGTTGCCGATGCCGATCATCAGCAGCTGCGGATTGAAGATGAACATGAACGGCAGGATCGCCGTGCGGCTGCTGTACCAGAACGCGGTCGCGCCGGTGCGTATGGGATCGGCGCGCGAGATGGCCGCGGCGGCGAACGACGCCAGGCCCACCGGCGGCGTGACGTCGGCCATCAGGCCGAAATAGAACACGAACATGTGCACGGCGACCAGCGGCACGACCAGGCCCGACTGCGCGCCGAGCTCGACCACCACCGGCGCCATCAGCGTCGACACGACGATGTAGCTCGCCGTCGTCGGCATGCCCATGCCGAGCACGAGGCAGATGAACGCGACCAGCAGCAGCATCGCGATGATGTTGCCGGCGGACACCGTCTCGACGAAGTCGGTCATGACGAGGCCCAGCCCGGTGACGGTCACCGTCCCGACGACGATGCCCGCGGCGGCGGTGGCGAGCGCGATGCCGATCATGTTGCGCGCGCCGCGCTCGAGACCGCTCGACCAGGTCGTCGAAGCCCGCGCGGAACACGGCGGACGACGCCGGCTGCCGGCGGAAGAACGCGATCAGCGGCCGCTGCGTAAGCAGGATCACGATCAGCAGCACGGTCGCGTAGAACGCCGACAGCCCCGGCGACAGCTCTTCCACCAGCAGCGCCCAGACGAGCACGACCACGGGCAGCAGGAAATGCAGGCCCGCGAGCAGCGTTTCCTTGAGCGGCGGCAGCGTGAGCACCGGCGCATTGGGATCGTCGACGGTCAGGTCGGGCTCGGCCGCCACCTTGCGCACGATCAGCACGTAGGCGACGGCGAGCAGCGCGAGCACGACCCACGTCGCCGCGCTGCCGAGCAGCGGCTTGAGCCATGCCAGCGCGTAGTAGACGACGTTCGCGACGATGACGACGCCCGCGATCGTCATCAGGACGCCGACCAGCCGACGCCACGGCGAATAGCTCACGTGGGTCGGGATGCCGGAGATGCCCGCCTTGCAGGCCTCGAGATGGACGATGTAGAAGAGCGCGATGTACGAGATGATCGCCGGCAGGAACGCGTTCTTGACGATCTCCGAATAGGGGACGCCGACGTACTCCGCCATCAGGAACGCCGCGGCGCCCATGACCGGCGGCATGATCTGGCCGTCGACGCCTGCGGCGACCTCGATCGCGCCGGCCTTTTCCGCCGAGTAGCCGACGCGCTTCATCAGCGGGATCGTGAACGTTCCGCAGGTGACGACGTTGGCGACCGACGAGCCGGAGATCATGCCCATCAGGCCCGACGACACGACGGCGGCCTTGGCCGGTCCGCCGCGCATGTGCCCGAGCAGGGCGAACGCGACCTTGATGAAATAGTTGCCGGCGCCGGCCTTCTCTAGCAGCGACCCGAACAGCACGAACAGGAAGATGTAGCTCGCCGACACTCCCAGCGCGACGCCGAACACACCCTCGGTGGTGAGCCAGTAGTGGGACACCGCCTTGCTGAGCGAGATGCCCTTGTGCGCGATCACGTCCGGCATGTGCGGACCCGCGAACGCGTATCCCAGCATCAGGATGGCGATGATCGCGAGCGGCGGTCCGACGACGCGGCGCGTCGCCTCGAGCAGCAGCAGCATGCCGACGACCGCCGAGGCGATGTCGAGCATCGTCGGCTCGCCCGGCCGGGTCGAGATCTCGCGGTAGAACAGGAACAGGTACGCGCCGCAGAACGCCGCGACGGCGGCGAGCAGCCAGTCCTGCAGCGGAATGCGGTTGCGCGGCGAGCGCTTGGCGAACGGGAACGCGAGATAGGCGAGGAACAGCCCGAAGCCGAGATGCAGCGAGCGCATCTCGGTCGAATTCAGGACGAAGACGTTGAAGGTGAACGGCAGCGGCGACGCGTACCACAGCTGCAGCAGCGACCACGCGAGGCACGTCCACGCGATGACGCGTGCGGCGGCCCCGGAGGGCGTGCGCCCGCCGAGGTCGGCCTCCTGGACCAGCGCCGCGGCGGCCGTTTCGCCGTCGCGGCGCGCCGCAGGATCCCCCCCGATCGGCGCTGCGCGCCGCCCTCCCCCGGGGGGGCGAGCACCTTGGGGCGGCCCGGCGGTGCTCACTTCATCCAGCCTTTCTCCTTGTAGTAGCGCACCGCGCCCTCATGCAGCGGCGCCGACAGGCCGTCCTTGATCATGTGCATCGGGTCCAGATGCGCGAAGGCCGGATGCAGCTTCTTGAACTCGTCGATGTTCTCGAACACCGCCTTGGTGATCGTGTAGACGACGTCGGGCGAGACCTTGCTCGACGTCACCAGCGTCGCGAGCACGCCGTAGGTCGGTGTCGGCTGCGGATTGTTGGCGTAGATTCCGCCGGGGATCGCGACCTTGGCGTAGTAGGGATGCTTCTTGACCAGCGCGTCGACCGCGGGGTCGACGAGCGGCACGAGCTTGGCGCCGCAGGTCGTCGTCGGGTCCTGGATATTGGCCGACGGGTGGCCGACACCGTAGAAGAACGCGTCGATCTTGTTGTCGCACAGCGCCGGGCCGTGCTCGTCGGCCTTGAGCTCGGAGGCCAGCGCGAAATCCGACACCTTCATGTTCTCGGCGGCCAGGAGCTCGTCCATCGCCGAGCGCGTTCCCGAGCCCGGGTTGCCGACGTTGACGCGCTTGCCCTTGAGGTCCTTGAACGACTGGACGTTGGCTTCCTTGCGCGCGACCAGCGTGAACGGCTCCGGATGCACCGAGAATACCGCGCGCAGGTCCTTGTCCGGCTCCTTGAAGGATCCGGTGCCGTTGTACGCCTGGTACTGGACATCGGATTGCGCCATGCCGAAGTCGAGTTCGCCGGCCTTGATCGTGTTGACGTTGTACACCGAGCCGCCGGTCGACTCGACCGAGCAGCGGATGCCGGTCTTGGCGCGGTCCTTGTTCACCAGGCGGCAGATGGCGCCGCCGACCGCGTAGTAGACGCCGGTGACGCCGCCGGTGCCGATGGTGACGAATTTCTGCTGCGCCGCGGCGGATTGCGGCAAGGTCAGCGCGAACGCGAGCGCGATGGTGGCTAACGTGATGCCGCCCCGGGGGGCAAGGAAGGCTGCAATCGATCGCTTCATGATGCTTCTCCTCGGTAAATGCTTCAACGAGCGTGCGCCGCTTCGGTCACGTCACCGTAGAGGCGGCGCGTTTCGGCACAGGTGGCAACGGGCAGGGCGAGATGCTCCAGGACGTCGCGACAGGCACGGACCAGCGCGGCGTTGTCGGGGGCGATGGCGCCGGAAGCGAGCAGCAGGTTGTTCTCGAACCCGACGCGGACGTGGCCGCCCAGCAGCGCCGCGCAGGTGACGCAGCGCAGCTCCACGGCGCCGAACGCGCATACCGACCAGGGCCATGGCGCAGGCAACGCGGCCACGAGCGCCGGCAGCTCGGCGGGGCCGCCGGCGCGCTTCTCGGCGTAGGCGCCGAGAACGAAGAGCACGTGCGGCGTGCGCTGCGGGATCACGCCTTGCGCGTGCAGCCGCACGAAACGCGCGAGATCGCCGGCGTCGTAGACGATGTACTGGACGAGCGCGCCGCGCGTGGACAACTCGGCGACGAACGCCGCGGCATCGCGCTCGACCGCGGGGTCGCTCCACAGCTCGCGGACGGCGAGCGACAGCGCCTCGGGCGCCAATGCCCGCACCCGCGCGATCTGCTCCGCCGGCGAATAGCGCCCGCCGCCCTCGGTCGTGGCCTGCAGCAGCAGCGCATCGCCGACGCGGTCGCGGATCGCGGCGAACGCGGCACGATAGTCGTCGGGCTCGAGGCTGTGGCGACCGGCGGCGTCGCGCACATGGACGTGCAGCATCGACGCTCCTGCCGCGAGGCAATCGACGGCGCATTGCGCCAGCTCGTCCGGCGACAGCGGAAGCCGCGGATGGTCGCCGCGCTGCTTGCGCGCGCCGTTCGGCGCGACGGCGATGGAGACCGCTGCGCGGCCTGGTGCGCTCATGCGGCGGCTCCATCCGCGCGGCGCGGCGCGTCCGCCAGCGCGGCGTCGACCGCCTCGCCCAGCCGGTGCACGATCTCGTCGATTTCCGCCGGCGTGCTGATGAACGGCGGGGCAAGCAGGACGTGGTCGCCGGCGTTGCCGTCGATCGTTCCGCCCATCGGATAGACCAGGAGCCCGCGCGCCATCGCCGCCGCCTTGATCCGCGCATGTACCGACAGCGCAGGATCGAACGGCCGCTTGGTCGCGCGGTCGGCGACGATCTCCAGCGCCTGGAAGAGGCCGCGCCCGCGGATGTCGCCGACGCAAGGATGGTCGCCGAAGCGCGCATGCAGCGCGCCGGCGAGGCGCTCGCCGAGCGTCCGGACGGCGTCGAGCAGCCGGTCGCGCACGATCACCTGCTGCACGGCGAGCGCCGCCGCGCAGGCGACCGGGTGGCCGATGTAGGTGTGGCCATGCTGGAACAGCCCGCTCCCCCGCGCCAGCGCATCGACGATCCTGCCGTGGATCAGCACCCCGCCGACAGGCTGGTAGCCGCCGCCGAGTCCCTTGGCGATCGCGATGAGATCCGGCACCACCCGCTCCTGCTCGATGGCGTAGAGCGTTCCCGTGCGCCCCATGCCGCACATCACCTCGTCGGCGATGAACAGGATGCCGTGGCGGTCGCAGATCTCGCGCACGCGGCCGAAATAGCCGGGGACCGGTGGCAACGCGCCCGACGTCGCGCCGCCGACGGTCTCGGCGCAGAAGGCGATGACACTTTCCGGGCCGAGGCGCTGCACGGTCTCCTCGAGCTCCCGCGCGAGGCGCTCGCCGTAGGCGGCGCTCGTCTCGCCTGCGCGGCGGTCGCGATATTCGTAGCACGGCGCGACGTGCGCGACATCCATCAGCAGCGGCGCGAACTGCCGCCGCCGCCATGCGTTACCCCCGACCGCGAGCGCACCCAGCGTGTTGCCGTGATAGCTCTGGCGCCGCGCGATGAAATGCCGTCGCTGCGGCTGCCCGATCTCGACGAAATACTGCCGCGCGAGCTTGAGCGCGGCCTCCATCGCTTCCGACCCGCCCGAGACGAGGTAGACGTGCGACATGCCCTGCGGCGCATGCGCGAGCAGGTGATCGGCGAGTGCCTCGGCCACCTCGGTCGTGAAGAAGCTCGTGTGCGCGTAGGCGAGGCGGTCGATCTGCGCGTGCATCGCCCGGATCACGTCCGGGTGCCCGTGTCCGAGGCACGACACGGCGGCGCCGCCGGACGCGTCGAGGTATTCGCGGCCGCTGGCGTCGACCAGCGTGATGCCGCGGCCGGAGACCGCCACCGGCGGCGTCACCCCGAGCCGGCGATGCAGCACGTGCGTCATGCGTGCGCTCCGCGGGCGCGCTCGGGCCAGTAGGCATGCGACGCCGAGAGCCGCCGCTCGACCTCGGCCAGGCGGTCGAGGACCTTGCGCCCGCCGCGCGCCGCGAGCCGCGCCAGCAGCAGCTCGGCCAGCGCAAGCGGCGCGATCATCGACGGAAAGAAGGACGGCGACTCGGTACGGAACAGCAGCGTATGCGTCGCGCGACGCGCCAGCGGCGACACGGCGCTGTCGGTCAGCGCGACGATCGTGGCATTGCGGCGCTTCGCGACGTCGAGCGCAAGAACGGTCGGCGACGAATAGGGTGTCTGGCTGATCGCCACCAGCGTATCGCCGCGCTCGAGCGATTCCGCCTGGTCGAGCAGGATGCCGCCCAGGCCGTCGAGGAGGAAGCTGTTCGCCGCGATGAGGTTGTAGGCGTAGCGGAAATGGTAGGCGATCGTGAAGCTGGAGCGAACGCCCAGCACACCGACGCGCCGCGCCGACGCGATCGCCTTCACCGCTCCCTCGATCGCGTCCGGTGCGTTGAGGATCTGTACCGACTGGACGTCGGCGACCTGCGCGTCGACGATCTCGCCGGCAAGCTTGTCCGGGCGTGCCGCAGCGGGGGCGGCCTGCAACAGCGAGGCGCGGCGGCCGAAATCGACGCCGCCGCCGCCTGCGAAGCGCTGCTGGAAGGGTTGGCGCAGCGACGCGTAGTCGGCGAATCCCAGCGCCCGCGCGAGACGGACCATCGTCGGCGCGGACACGCCGGCATGGCGCGCCTGCTGGCGCATCGAGAGCAGCGCGACCTCGCCGGGATGGTCCGCCAGCCAGCGGGCGGCGCGCCGCAATTCGGTCGGCAGCGTGTCGAAGGTTTCGCCGATGCGCCGCAGAACGTCGGCGGCGCCGTGCGGCGCGCGAGCACGCGCGAGGGAACGGACGACGGCGCTCATTTAACAAACGTTACATTGGCTGATGCGATATTACAAGTGTTCCACGTCAAGTCCAGCGGCAGGCGTGGCGTGCATTTCGCACGACCCTGCATAACTGGCGCCGGCGGCCGCCATCGGCAAACCGGCACAATGACGCCATGCCCAAGCATTACGCCATGGGGGGCCGGACGAGCGCACCGGGCGCGGGTCGCACGGCGCCCGCGCCGTCGCCGCAATCGCTGCGCGAGCGCTTCGGCGCACTGCGCAACCTGCCGCCGTTCCTGAAGCTCGTCTGGCAGACGAACCCGTGGCTTACGCTGGCGCAGGGCGGACTGCGGCTCGTGCGCGCGCTGCTGCCGGTGGCGGCGCTCTACGTCGGCAAGCTGATCATCGACGAGGTCGTCACCCTCACGCGGATGCCTCATCCGGAAGGCGGCCTGCGCGTCTGGCTGGATCTGGGTCTCGTCGACCGCGTGGGCTGGCTGATGGCGCTCGAATTCGCGCTGGCGGTCCTGTCGGACGTGCTGGGTCGCGTGGTTTCCCTCCTGGACTCGCTGCAGTCGGAGCAATTTTCCAACGCCACCAGCCTGCGGCTCATGGAGCACGCCGCGACGCTCGACCTGGAGGACTTCGAGGACAGCGAGCTGCAGGACCGGCTCGAACGAGCGCGCCGGCAGGCCGCCGGGCGCATGACGCTGATCGGGCAGCTCTTCGCGCAGGCGCAGGACGTCGTGACCATCGCGAGCTTCGCCGCCGGCCTCATCGTCTACGCGCCCTGGCTGATCCTGCTGCTCGCGATCGCGCTCGTGCCCGCGTTCCTGGGCGAGGCGCACTTCAACGCGCAGAGCTACACGCTCAACTACGCGCGCACTCCGGAGCGCCGCGAGCTCGACTACGTGCGCCAGACCGCGGCGAGCGCCGACACGGCGAAGGAAGTGAAGATCTTCGGCCTGAATGGCTACCTGATCGATCGCTACCGCGCGCTCGCGGCGAGCTTCTTCGCGGCGAACCGGAGCATCGCGGTGCGCCGGGCGGGCGTCGGCAGCGCCCTGACGGCGGTCGGCACGATCGCATACTACGTCGCCTACGCTTACATCGTCTGGCGCACGCTGCACGGCGAGTTCACCATCGGCGACCTCACGTTCCTCGCCGGCGCCTTCCGGCGCCTGCGCACGCTGCTCGAGAACCTGCTGATGGGGTTCTCGTCGGTCGCCGGCCAGGCGCTGTACCTCGACGACCTGTTCTCGTTCTTCGACATACAGCCCGAGATCGTGTCGCCGCCCGATCCGCGGCCGTTCCCGGCGTCGATCCGCGAAGGATTCGTGTTCCAGGACGTCGGCTTCCGCTATCCGGGCGCCACGCACTGGGCCGTGCGCCATCTCGACTTCACGCTGCGCGCCGGCGAAGTGCTCGCGCTCGTCGGCGAGAATGGCGCCGGCAAGACCACGCTGGTGAAGCTGCTCGCACGTCTCTACGATCCCGACGAGGGCCGCATCCTGCTCGACGGCCACGATCTGCGCGACTACGACCTTTTCGCGCTGCGCGCCAACATCGGCGTCATCTTCCAGGACTTCGTCCGGTATCACCTGACCGCGGCGGAGAACATCGCGGTAGGACGCATCGAGGCGCGCGACGATCGGGCGCGCATCGTCGAGGCGGCGCGGCAAAGCCTCGCCGACGAAGTGATCGACCGGCTGCCCAACCGCTACGACCAGGTCATCGGCAAGCGCTTTCGCACCGGCATCGACCTGTCGGGCGGCGAATGGCAGAAGATCGCCATCGCGCGCGCCTACATGCGCGACGCGCAGGTGCTGATCCTCGACGAGCCGACGGCCGCGCTCGACGCGCGCTCCGAATTCGAAGTCTTCCAGCGCTTCAAGGAGCTTTCCCGCGGCAAGACGGCGGTGCTCATTTCACATCGCTTCTCCAGCGTGCGTATGGCCGACCGCATCGTCGTGCTGGCCGACGGCACGGTGGAGGCGATCGGCACCCACGACGCGCTGCTCGCGACCGGCGGCCGCTACGCAGAGCTGTTCGAACTGCAGGCCGCAGGCTATCGCTAGATCGGTAGTCCTTGCGGCGCCGTCCGGTTGACCCACGCGCCGGAAAGCGCATAATTTTCGCTGCCGCCGAAACTCCGTACCGTGCGCATTCGGCGCTCGTCGACCGGCAGGATGCCTGCATCGGCGTAACTCGCCTGCAACCCGCGCGTGCGGTTCCCGCATTGTAAAAATCCCCGATGCGATTGCGTCGGGCAACCTCCCGGAGGTGTTGCATGAGACGAGGGTGGAAGTGGTTGTCCGCGGCGTGCGTAGCCGCGTCGCTGTGCTTTGCGATCCCCCACGCCGCCGCGCAGGGGATGCCGATCGCCGACGGCACGCACTGGATGGCGTCGAGCGACGCCGAAAAGACGGCCTTCGTCATCGGCGTGGCCAACGCGCTCGCGCTTGACCTCGCCTACGCGGTGAAATCCGGCAAGGCCGACGCCTCGGCCGGCGACCGCGCAACGAAGGCGCTGGCCAACGTGTCGATCGCCGAAGTCAGCAACCGCATCACCGCGTGGTACCGCGCCAACCCCGGCAGGATGAACATGCCGGTCGTCGGCGTGATCTGGGTCGACATGGTCAAGCCGAAGCTCGCGCAAAAAGGCTGAACACCTCAATCGAAGACGGGGAGATTCTCCATGCAACGCAGACTCAATGTGGTGATCGCGGCACTTGCCATCGCAGTGGTCGCGGGCTGCGCGACGGTGGCGGGCACCGCCATCGGCGCCGGCATCGGCTCGATGTCCGGCAACGCCGGCGCGGGCGCCGCGATCGGCGGCGGCATCGGGATGCTGGTCGACATTTTCTAGCGGTTACTTCGCGCCCTTTCTACAGGAACAGATCGGGCAGAAGATCGGCGTCGGCGACGCCGGCGTGACGGTACTTCGACAGATCGGATACGCCCGCCGAGCGCAGCACCTCGTCGTCGAGGAAGAAGCGGCCGGTGTGGGCGCGCGCGTCGCGGCTCAGGATCACGTGCGCGGCGTCGGCGACGATCTCGGGCGTGCGCGTGCGCATCCGCTCCTCGACGCCGATCGCCGGAATCGCCTGCAGCGCCGCGGTGCCGATGATCGTCCGCGGCCATAGCGCGTTGACGGCGATGCCGTCGGCGCGGAACTCGCCCGCCATGCCGAGCACGCACAGGCTCATCCCGTACTTCGCCATCGTGTACGCGACATGCGGCGCGAACCAGCGCTCGTCCAGGTTGAGCGGCGGCGAGATCATGAGGACGTGCGGGTTGGCCGCGCGCTTCAGGTGCGGGAGGCACTTCTGCGTGCAGACGAACGTGCCGCGCGCGTTGACCTGGTGCATGAGGTCATAGCGCTTCATCGGCGTTTCGAGCGTGCCGGTCAGGCTGATCGCGCTCGCGTTGTTGACGAGGATGTCGATGCCGCCGAACCTCGCCGCGGCTTGCGCCACCGCGGCCTCTACCTGCGCCTCGTCGCGGATGTCGACCGCCAGCGGCAGCGCGCACCCGCCCGCGGCCTCGATTTCCTTCGCTGCGGAGTGGATCGTCCCGGGGAGCCTGGGATGCGGGTCCGTGGTCTTGGCGGCGATCGCGACGTTGGCGCCGTCGCGCGCGGCGCGCAGCGCGATCGCCAGGCCGATGCCCCGGCTCGCGCCGGTGATGAAGAGCGTCTTGCCGGCCAGCGACGCGGCCGCCATCAGACGACGCCTTCGGAACGCAGCCGTGCGATCGCGGCGGCGTCGTAGCCGAGCTCGCGCAGGATCGCCTCCGAATGCTCGCCGAGCGCGGGGATCGGATCCATCCGCGGCGCGACGTCGTGCATCAGCGCCGGCGGAATGAGCGCGGGGATCGGTCCGGCCGGGGAGTCCACCGTGGTCCACCGCTTGCGCGCGGCGAGCTGCGCGTGGTCCCACAGCTCGTGCATGTCGTTCATCCGCGCGTTGGCGATGCCCACGTCGTCGAGGCGCGCGACGACCTCCGCCGCGGTCAGCGACGCGAACGCGTCGACGATGATGTCCCGCAGCTCGTCGCGCGCGGCCGTGCGCTTCGAGTTCGATGCGAAGCGCAGGTCGGTCGCGAGCGCCGGGTCGCGCAGCACCTCGCTGCAGAACACCGCCCATTCCCGCTCGTTCTGCAGGCCCAGCATGACGATCTTGCCGTCGCCCGCGGCGAAGGGGCCGTACGGATAGATCGTCGCATGCGCGGCCCCGCTGCGCGGCGGCGGCGGCGCGCCATCGTAGGCGTAGTAGAACGGGTAGCTCATCCACTCCACCATCGTTTCGAGCAGCGACACGTCGATGCGCGCGCCGCGTCCCGTCCTGCCCCGCGCGATGAGCGCCGCCAGCACGCTGCTGTACGCGTACATGCCGGCGGAGATGTCGGCGATCGAGCAGCCGGCCTTGGCGGGCTCGTCCGGCGTTCCGGTGATCGACAGGAAGCCCGACTCGCTCTGGATCAGCAGATCGTAGGCCTTCTTGTCGCGATACGGTCCGGCGTCGCCGTAGCCGGAGATGTCGCAGACGATGAGCCGCGGGTGCGTCGGCGCCAGCGCCTCGTACGACAGCCCGAGCCGCGCCGCCGCGCCGGGAGCCAGGTTCTGCACGAGGACGTCGGCGCCGGCGATGAGCCGGGCGAGGATGTCCTTTGCCTCGGGACGCTTGACGTCGAGCGTCAGGCTCTCCTTCGAGCGGTTGGTCCAGACGAAGTGCGACGCGAGGCCGTTGACGCGCTCGTCGTAGCCCCGCGCGAAGTCGCCCACGCCCGGCCGCTCGATCTTGATGACCCGCGCGCCGAGGTCCGCGAGCTGGCGCGTGCAGAACGGGCCCGCCACCGCGTGCTCCAGGGTGACGACGGTGATGTCGTCGAGCGGGCGGAGCGGCTTTGCTTCGCCGGCGCTCATCAGAACGACCGCGGCAGGCCGAGCACGTGCTCGGCGATGTACGAATAGATCAGGTTGGTCGAGATCGGCGCGACCTGGTAGAGCCGCGTCTCGCGGAACTTGCGCTCGATGTCGTATTCCGCGGCGAAGCCGAAGCCGCCGTGCGTCTGCAGGCAGACGTTCGCCGCCTCCCACGATGCCTTCGCGGCCAGATACTTCGCCATGTTCGCTTCCGCACCGCAGGGCTTGTGTGCATCGAACAGCGCGCAGGCGCGAAAGCGCATCAGGTTCGCCGCCTCGACTTCGATGTAGGCGTCGGCGATCGGGAACTGCACGCCCTGGTTCTTGCCGATCGGCCGGTCGAACACGACGCGCTCGTTCGCATACTTCGCCGCGCGCTCGATGAACCAGTAGCCGTCGCCGATGCATTCGGCGGCGATCAGCGTGCGCTCGGCATTGAGCCCGTCGAGGATGTACTTGAAGCCCCTGCCCTCCTCGCCGATCAGGTTCTCCGCGGGAATCTCGAGGTCGTCGAAGAACAGCTCGTTGGTCTCGTGATTGACCATGTTGAGGATCGGCCGCACGGTCATCCCCTTGCCGATCGCGTCGTGCAGGTCGACGATGAATATCGACATGCCGTCGGACTTGCGCTTCACGTCGGCGAGCGGCGTCGTGCGCGCGAGCAGGATCATCAGGTCCGAGTGCTGGATGCGCGAGATCCACACCTTCTGGCCGTTGACGACGTAGCGGTCGCCCTTTTTCACCGCGGTGGTCTTGAGCTTGGTGGTGTCCGTGCCGGTCGTCGGCTCGGTGACGCCCATCGACTGCAGCCGCAGCTCGCCGGAGGCGATCGGCGGCAGGTATTTCTCCTTCTGCGCCTCGGAGCCGTGGCGGACCAGCGTGCCCATGTTGTACATCTGGCCGTGGCACGCGCCGGAATTGCCGCCGCAACGGTTGATCTCTTCCATGATCACCGAGGCTTCCGCCAGCCCGAGTCCCGAGCCGCCGTACTCGGCAGGGATGAGCGCGGCGAGCCAGCCCGCCTTGGTCAGCGCGTCGACGAAGGCTTCGGGATAGCCGCGCGCCTCGTCGATCTTGCGGAAGTACTCGTCCGGAAATTCGGCGCAGAGCGCGCGCACGCCCTCGCGGATGTCCTGGTAGCCGTCTTCGGCGCTTTTCATTTTCGAGTGTCCGCGTCCACGTGTGCGGTGGAATCCATGCAGAGGAAGCCGTCGCTGTCCGCGATCCACAGCCGCGCCGCCGCGTCCTGCGCCGGCGGCGCGCCGCACACGAGGAACGGCGCGGTGTCGAACACCGGCCGCAGCGCCCGGAATTCGAACCGGCGGACGTTCGCGCCGGGCCGCTCGCGCAGCAGGAGGTCGAGGAGCAGCGTGGCGAGCAGCGGGCCATGGACGATCAGGCCGGGATAGCCTTCGACCTTCGTCACATAGGGCTGGTCGTAGTGGATCCGGTGACTGTTGTAGGTGAGCGCGGAGTAGCGGAACAGCAGCACCGGGTCCGGGTGGATTTCCCGCCGCCACGCGGCGCCCGTCGGCGCATTGCGGGGCGCCGGCGCGGCTTCACCCGCCTTCGGCAGGTCGCGATACACGATGTCGTGCTCTTCGACGAGCGCCCGTCCCCGCGGTCCGGCGATCTCGTGCCTCACCTTCACGAACACCAGCGTTCCGCTGCGTCCCTCCTTCAACGTCACGTCGGCGATGCGCGATGTCCGCGTCACGGCGTCGCCGATGCAAAGCGGCCGCTCGAACTCCATCCGGCTGCCCGCCCACATGCGACGCGGCAACGGCACCGGCGGCAGGAAAGCGCCGCGCCGCGGATGCCCGTCCGGCCCGACGTCGTCGATGGGACCCATCGTCAGGAAGTATTGCCAGTGCCACGGCGGCGGAATCGGGTCGCCGGTATCGAAGGGGCGCGCGTGGCCGAGCGTCGCCGCGAGTGCCCGGGCCGGGGTCGCGCCGACGACGTCGGACGCCGACTCGGTCCGGCCGATCCAGCCGCGAAGCGCGTCGAGGTTGTTCGATGTCACCGGCGTCGGAGGGAGGTCGAGGCCGCGGCACGCGATCGCGCGCCGACGAGGCGACGATGGTACTCCACCGGCGTGAGGACACCGGGGCGGCGCGGCTACCGACGGCGCGGCTCCGAGCGGACGCCGCCGGCGGCTGCGCCGCCCCGATGATCGGCAACGTCCGGTGCGCCAACGGGCGCGGGTCGCGCCCGCGGGTCAGGCGGCGCTCTGAACGTTCTGGGGCCATGCTAGCGCCGCGCAGCCGGGGGATCCCATCGGGAAGCCACCTGAAATGGTGTCCGCTTTTCGCCGACAGACCCGACAGGTCGATGCGCTTCGCGCGCGGGTTGACGGTCCGCGCCCCGTGGACCACCATGCCCCGATCCCGCGATCCCGCCGCTGCGCCATCCTGCGATCCCCGCTCCGCCA
>CAWBZT010000002.1:0-486291 GCA_963793355.1 uncultured beta proteobacterium
GTGGAGGACCACGAGTCCGAGATCGACATCCTGCGGACGATCGTCCGCCTGCCTTCGACCGCCACGCGACGGAGATCGGTCTCGCCGCCTCGCCCGACCCGTACCGCGTGGTGATCGTCGCGGCGCCCATCCAGCGCGAGGCCGGCGTCGACGAGGACCTCTCGCTGATCGCGGCGGTGATCGAGAACCGGCTGCGGGCCGACATGCCCCTGCAGATCGACGCGACGGCGGTCTACGCGGTGTGGTGGGGGCACCGCGTCGATCACCGACGCCGACTTCGCCCGCCAGTCCCCGTACAACACGTATCGCGTGCGGGGCCTGCCGCCCACGCCGATCGCCACCGTCTCGACCGCGTCGGCTGCAGGCCGCCTGCCGCACCCGCCTTCGGTGCCCTACCTCTACTACGTGCTCACCGACACGAACGGGAAGCACGCGTTCGCAGTCACGTACGCCGAGCACCAGGGTGAACGTCGTCGACGTGTGGTGTCTGGGGGTGACCCGCGATCTGCGGGTGGGACGCGGCTGGCGGCGGTCATCGGCTCGCCCGTGCGCCACTCGCGATCGCCGGCGATCCACAACGCGGCCTTCGCGGCGACCGGGCTCGACTGGGTGTACGTCGCACTCGAGGTCGCGCCCGGCTCGGGAGCCGACGCGGTGCACGCGGTCCTCGATCCTCGGCCTCGGCGGCCGCAGCGTCACGATGCCGCACAAGACCGACGCGGCGCGCGCCTGCGACGAGCTGACCCCGGCCGTGGCCGTGCTGGCGTCGGTGAACACGGTCATCCCGCGTGCCGACGGCACCTCTCCTCGGTGACTCGACCGACGGCGAGGGCTTCCTCCGCTCGCTCGCCGATGCCGGGCTCGACCCCGCGGGTCGCGCCGTCGTCGTCCTCGTCGCCGGCGGCGCCGCCCGAGCGGTCGCGGCCGCTCTTGCCCACCGTGGCGCGCGCTGTGCAGGTCGCGGCCCGGCGTCGGGATGCGAGCGAGGCGCTCGCCGCCGCGGACCCGGGTGTGACGGCTGCGGACCGGCCGGGGCCCTCGACCCGGTCGTGGCCGACGTGCTGGTGAACGTGACGCCCATCGGGATGGGGGAGGACCCCCGAGTGCCGGTCGAGCCCGCTGTCCGACCAGTGGATCGTCGACCTCGTGTACCACCCGCTCGAGACGCCGCTGCTCCGTCGTGCCCGCGCCGTGGGTGCACCGTCGGTGGACGGGCTGGGGACTCGTCGACCAGGCCGCCCTCGCATTCGAGCAGTGGACCGGCGTGCCCGCCCCCCTCGACGCGATGAGGGCGGCCGCCTCCGATCTCTGAGCGGCCCGGCCGACTCGGCGCCGTCCGTCGCCGAACGACCGCTCAGCGGTCGAAATGCCACAGTCCAGGACGGACGTGGTTGTGCGTCTTCCGGGACGAACTCGGCGGATTCCCCTCAACCGGCGGCCGGGGGAAGCCGACAGATGGAGGACCGTCCTGGAGGCCGATTCGTTGCTGTCGGGCACTTTCGAGCTCTTCCCGCTCGCCGAGGTCCTCGGCCTGATCGAGCGCGCCGCGGCAAGCGGCGCGCTGGTCGTGCGTGGGCGCAAGATCCACGGCACGCTCTACTTCGTCGACGGAGCGCCGTGCGCCGGTGAGATCGGCGACCTCTCCGGACCGGTGGAGGGCCGCTCGGCGCTGGAGATCCGGCTGCTCGAGGTGATCGTTCCGCTGCTGCGGACGCGCGGCGCCGATTTCGGTTCCGCGCCGATGTGAACCCGCCCTGGCCGGCACCGCTGTCGGTCCCGCTCGCCACCGTGTTCGAGCCCTCGCAGCGACGCGCGTGAGTGGTCGGCGATCATGACCATGATCGAGAGCTTCGAATCGATCCTGGAGCGCACCGGCGAGATCACGACCGATTCGATCACCCTCACCCGGCTCGGCTTCCGCGTCCTCGAGCAGGTCGACGGTCGGGCGTCGATCCGTGAGCTGGCTCGGCGAGCCGGAGCGAGCCTCGTGGCGGTCGCACCGGAGGTGCGGGCCCTCGTCCTCGCGGGTGCGGTCCGGGTCGTCGTCGGCCCCGAGCGTGCGCTAGCCACCGCCCGCGCCGACGCGGAGCGCGATCGGAGGCCTCTGGAGGCCGCGCTCGACGTCACCGTGCCGCCCGTCACCGTGCCGCCCGGCCGAGGTCCTGGCGATGCCGGTCGCCGAGGTCGAGCTCGAGCGGATGGCGCCGGCCGCCGATCCCGACGACCTCGCACGCGAGCCGCGCATCGCTGGCGGCCAAGGCCGGGCTGAGCGGGCCCGGCCCGGTCCCGGAGCACGCCGTCGCCCCCGATCCGGCGGCGGTCGAGCCCGAGCGTGCGCAGATCGTCGTGGATCGGGGGGAATTGCTCCGAATGTTCGCCAGTTTGAAGGACGAGTGACCTATGGAGCGGTGATTCGGCCGGGTCGATAGCCACAGAGAATCGGGTGCGGGGCACGTGCCCGTACGGCGGAGGAGGCGGAGTGTCACACGGTGCCCAGCTCGGCACATTGCTCTTGAACGAGGGCCTGATCACCCAGGCCGACCTCGACGCGGCCCTGGGGATCCAGGGCGCCAACGGCAAGCCGCTCGGTCGGATCCTGATCGAGCAGGGCCGCATCTCCGAGCGCGACCTGGTACGCACGCTCGCCAACCAGGTCGGGCTCGGCTTCGTCGACCTCGACGACATCCTCATCGACACCGCGGTGACGATGCTGGTGCCGGAGTCGCTGGTCCGGCGCTACCAGGCGATCCCGATCCACTACGACGAGCAGGGTCGTCTCGTCGTGACGATGGCCGACCCGTCGAACATCTTCGCCGCCGACGACATCCGCGCCATGACCGGCGCCGAGGTGGTCACCGTCGTCTCCCCGCCGAGCCAGGTACAGGCGCTGATCGAGCGGGTCCACCGCCTCGACGGCGAGGTGGACTCGATGGCCCAGGAGGCCGCGACCGAGTTCGGCGAGCTCGACGACACGACGCGGATCGACGAGCTCATCGAGGATGCGCCGATCGTCAAGTTCGTCAACCTGACGATCAGCCAGGCGGTCACCGACCGCGCCTCCGACATCCACGTCGAGCCGACCGAGCACGACATGCGCATCCGCTACCGCGTCGACGGTGTGCTCCACGAGGTGATGCACGCGCCGAAGCAGATCCAGGCCGGTGTCATCTCCCGTCTGAAGGTCATGGCCGAGATCAACATCGCCGAGCGACGCGTCCCCAGGACGGCCGCATCTCGGTGAAGGTCAACGGCAAGTCGGTCGACCTCCGGGTCGCGACCCTGCCCACGGTGTACGGCGAGAAGGTCGTGATGCGGATCCTGGACAAGGGCCAGGCGCTGCTGACCCTCGACGACCAGGGCTTCCTGCCCGACGTGCAGTCGCGGTACGAGGCGTCCTACCGCAAGCCCTACGGAACGATCATGGTCACCGGCCCGACGGGGTCGGGGAAGTCCACGACGCTCTACGCCACCCTCAATCTCCTGAACAACGTCGACCGCAACATCATCACCGTCGAGGACCCGGTCGAGTACCGGCTGCCGGGGATCAACCAGATGCAGATCAACGGGAAGGCCGGGCTGAGCTTCGCCGCGGCGCTGCGCTCGATCCTCCGCGCCGACCCCGACATCGTGCTCGTCGGTGAGATCCGGGACAAGGAGACCGCGACGATCGCGATCGAGGCCGCCCTCACCGGTCACCTCGTGCTCACCACGCTGCACACGAACGACGCCGCGTCGACCCCGCTGCGGCTCGTCGAGATGGGCGTCGAGCCCTTCCTCGTCACGAGCGCCCTCGATTGCGTGCTCGCCCAGCGGCTCGCCCGCCGGCTGTGCTCGCAGTGCGCGGAGCCCTATCAGCCGTCGGAGGCCGAGCTCGTCGAGGCGGGGTGGCCCATGGACTCCACCCCGGAGTGGCCGACGCTGCACCGGGCGGTCGGTTGCCCCCAATGCGCACGTACCGGTTACAAGGGGAGATTCGCCCTGCACGAGGTGCTCTCGGTCACCGAGGACATCGAACGGCTCATCATCGAGCGCAAATCGACCGAAGACGTGAAGAAGATGGCGGTCATGCAGGGCATGGTCCCGTTGCGAGGCGACGGGTTCCGGAAGGTGGCCGCGGGATTGACGAGCCTGGAAGAGGTCTTCCGGGTGGTGGCGTAGGTGCAGGAGGAGCAGTGAAGTGAAGATCCAGGAACTGTTGCGACGGACCGTCGAGATGGGGTCGTCCGACCTCCATCTGAAGGCGGGCCGCCCGCCCACCGTGCGCGTCGACGGCACGCTCGAGGCGCTGCCCGAGCCGGCGCTGTCGGCCGCGGACGCGGAGGCGATCGCGGACGAGCTGATGCCGGACTGGTGCCGGGAGGCGTTCTCGACGCCGCGGTGAGCTCGACTTCGCGATCGAGATCGCCGACATCGGGCGCTTCCGCGTGAACGTCTACCGCGAGCAGGGGAACGTCGCGCTCGCGATCCGGTACGTCCTGCCGCAGGTGCCCAGCGTCGGGGAGCTCGGTCTCCCGCCGATCGTGACCCGCCTCGCCGACGAGCACGACGGCCTCGTGCTCGTCACCGGCTCCACCGGATCGGGCAAGAGCACGACCCTGGCGTCGATGATCTCGCACATCAACCAGACGCGTGATGCGCACGTGGTGACGATCGAGGACCCGGTCGAGTACCGGCACATCGAGGAGCGGTGCCTGATCAGTCAGCGCGAGATCGGCCAGGACACCGAGAGCTTCCGCACCGCGCTCAAGATGGTGCTGCGTCAGGATCCCGACGTCATCCTCATCGGCGAGATGCGTGACGCGGAGACGGTGTGGGCCGCGATCAGCGCGGCCGAGACCGGGCCATCTGGTGTTCGCGTCGCTGCACACGACGACCGCGACCGAGGCCGTCAACCGGATCCTCGACTTCTTCCCGGCGAGTCAACACGGGCAGGTCCGGAGCTCGCTCGCCGGCTCGCTGCGTGGCGTGATCGCCCAGCGCCTGGTGACCCGCGCCGATCTCGTCGGTCGGGTCCCGATCGTGGAGACGCTCGTCGCGACCGGCCGGGTGTTCGACCGGATCATCGACCCGGAGCGCACCCACGAGCTCGAGGACGTGATCCGCGAGGGCAGCTTCTACGGCATGCAGCTGTTCGACCAGCACGCGCTCGAGCTGTACCGGGCGGGGATCATCAGCCGGCAGGTCGCGCTCTCCGCCGCCACGCGTCCCCACGACCTCTCGCTCCTCATGGACCGCAGCGCCGCCTGACCGGCAGGGCCGGCGCCGCCGGGCTCAGCGGGTGGACGCGACCCGTGGCGGCCTCGGCGCTGACGGCCCCCGTTCGATCCGACGCGCCACGGTCACGATGGCGGTCAGCGTGGCGTCCGGATACCGGATCGCCGCGTGGTGGGCCACGTACGCGCTGGTCTCGTCGCGGCAGACGTCGCTGCTGTAGTCGAGCTCGCCCGACCGCAGACGGGCGGTCGACCGGGACTGCACCGCGTCGGCGAGCGCCGCGTAGCCGGGCGTCATCGCGAGCAGGTGGTCGTCGCCGTCGTGGACCGCCAGCGACTCGCTCGATACGGCGACGGCATGGGCCGCGTCGACCGCGCCGGTGCCGTCGACCTCGGACTGCAGCTCGGCGACGACACGTGCGAGCGTGCCACGCGCGAGCTGGTCGTGGCGCGCGCCGACGATGACGTCGCTCGCCAGCGAGGCCAGGCGGTACGCCGCGTCGGCGTCCTCGGCGGTGAACGGCTGCTCCGGACGCTCGCGGATGATGGCGATGCCGCCGATCGCGACCCCTTCGTGGAGCATCGGCGCCACGATCATCCCGAAGATGCACACGTCGTCGAACTGCTGGTGGAACTCGCGGGGGAGCCACTCGCGGAACAGCTCCTGGGGCACGTGCGGGACGAAGAGCTGGTTGCCCTCGAACACCGTCCGCATGACGGGCCCTTCGTCCGGCTCCCGCATGCGCATCGTCGCGGCGATGGCGCCGGCGAGGATCGGGAGGCGCTGGGAGTCCGGCTCGAAGCACGACGCGGCGTCGACGCGGTCACGTGCCTCGTCGAGCACCGCGACCACGCACAGGTCGCCGGTGGTCTCGGCGATGCGGCGGCTGAGGTGCACGACCGCCTGACCGACGTCGAGCATCGGCCCGTCGGCCATCTTCGTCAGCTCCGACTCCAGGTCGCCGCCGCAGTGGGGGCGCGCGTCGAAGTTCGGGGTGCCGAGCGCCCGTCGTTGCGCCCGGAATCGCTCGATCGCCGCGTCCGAGACCTCGTAGCGCGAGCCGATCCGGACCGCGACCAGGTCGCCGCTGCGCACCCACCGGTACGCGGTCTGGTAGTGGACGCCGAGGCGTCGCGCGGCTTCCTTGAGGTTCATCGACGGGGTCCGGGCCGACGGCGTTGTGTTTCGATCCCGCCGACGCTAGCGGGCCCGGACGGCTCGGGCTCGGTGACGGTCAGCCGGCACCGATGAGGTCCTTGATGCGGCTCGTCACCCGGACCGGGCGCCCGACGGAGATGATGCACGCCAGCGTCGAGTCGAGGCGGCGGACCGCGACGCGGTGCATCGCGAAGTCGAGCATCGTGCCGTCGGACCGGCGGCGGTTGGCGTGGAAGTCGTGGTAGTCGAGCTCACCGCTCGCGAGCCGGGCGAAGTTCTCCTGCTCGGTCGTGACGTCGCTCGGGTCGACCACGTCCGCGAACGTCCGGCCCGCGAGCGTGCCGGTGTCGTAGCCGGCGGTCTTCTCCACGGACTTGCTCGCGCCGATGATGCGGCCGTCGACGTCGTAGACCGCCACGGACGCCTAGTGGTCCTCGTCGGCGTCGAGCAGCTCGGCCACCGTTGCGGGGTCGAACTCGGCATTCAGGGGCTGGCTGGCGAGCCACGTCCGAAAGCGATGCGCGAGCCGTTCACGTGTGGTCCACGTGCGCTCGATCTCCTCGGCGGCGAGGATCAGGGTGCTGACGCGTTCGGCGAAGCCGACGACGAACCGCTCGTCCCCCTCGGTGTAGGGACGTGCGGGTGTGTCGCGGGTGAACATCACCATGCCTCGCAGGGCACCGCGGACACGGACCGGTGCGGCCACGACGCCGACGATGGGATGGTCGTCGAGGTACTGGCGCAGCTCCGGGCGGATGCCGGCCCGTAACCGGTCCTGCGGGACGTGCGGGATCCGGACCACCTCGCCGCGAGCATCACCGGTGCCAGCAGCGCGCCGACGCGCGGCGGCTGGGGACCGGTCACGCTGAGCGCCGACGCCACGAACGTGGCGCGGTCGGCGTGCAGGTGGTCGATCGCGGCCCGGTCGATCGTGCCGTCCGGGTGGGTGACCACGACGAGGCACAGGTCACCGAGCACCTCACGCCCTCTGCGGGCGGTGTACTGGGCGAGCGCGGGCACGCTGAGCAGGGGCTCCCCGGCCATCGCCTCGAGGTCCAGCAGGAGCTCGTCGGGATCGTCGGTCGCCGGCGTGGGCGGTCGCGCCGAGGCACGGCCTGGCGCAGGACCGACTGGCGCGTCGCCAGGAAGCGGTGGATCGCGGCGTCGGACACCTCGTAGCGCGCACCGACGCGGACGGCCGCGAGGTCTCCCGAACGCACCCACCGGTACGCGGTCGTGATAATGCACGCCGAGACGAGACGCGGCCTGCTTGAGGTTCACGGGCGGCGTCCTCCCCAGCGAGCCGACCTTCGGCGCGGCTATGCACGTCGCGTCGACGCTCGATGACGTCGTGAGAAGAAATGAAAATCAGCTGAGGACCCGGATGAGCTCGTCCGGCCCGAACAGGCCGTCGTGTACCCGGCGGGCGCCGGCGACCTGCAGCGTGCGCATCCCGGCCTCGACGGCGGCCCGCTGGATCTCGGGCCCCGACGCACGGCGGGCGATCAGCGCACGGATCTCGTCCTCGAGGATCATCACTTCGTAGATCGCGAGGCGGCCGTGGTACCCGGTCTTCCCGCACGCGGAGCACCCCACCGGGCGGCCCACCTCGGTGATCGGGTCCTCACCGGGGATCGGTGAGGACCTCGAGCTCGTCCGGGTGCGGCGGGCTCGCCGTACGGCAGTGCTCACAGAGCCGACGGGCGAGTCGCTGGCCGACCACGCAGCGCAAGGACGACGTCACCAGGTACGGCTCGATGCCCATCTCGACGAGCCGCACCGGGACCGTCGCCGCGCGCAGCGTGTGGATCGTGCTGAGCACGAGGTGCCCGGTGAGCGCGGCCTCCGCCGCGATCAGTGCGGTCTCGCGGTCGCGGACCTCGCCGATGAGGATCACGTCCGGGTCGGCGTGCAGGATCGTGCGCAGTGCGCTGGCGAAGCCGACCCCACCGCGCCGGCCCACCTGGACCTGCTTGATCCCGTCGAGGTGGTACTCGATCGGGTCCTCGACGCTCGACGATCGCCCGGCCCGGGTCGTTCAGCTCGCGCAACGTCGCGTAGAGCGTCGATGTCTTCCCGGAGCCGGTCGGCCCGGCGGAGACGACCGCGCCCTGCGAGGCGCGGACCGACTGCGGTACCGCGCTAGCTCGTCGGGCTCGAAGCCGAGCGCCCCGAGGTCGAAGATGCCGTGCGTCTTGTCGAGGAGCCGCAATACACCGCCTCGCCGGTGGAGGTCGGCAGGGTGGTGAGGCGCACGTCGACGTGGCGGTCCCGACCGTGCACCGAGAAGCGTCCGTCCTGGGGCGTCCGGCCGTTGGAGATGTCGCAGCCACCCATGACCTTCAGCCGGCTCACCACCGGGCGCAGCACGTTCTTCGGGTGCGCGTCCTCGGCGTCGGCCCCCGGCGTGCAAGCGGCTGCATCCGATGGCGCAGGCGCGCTCACCGCGCTCGAACGCGAGCCGGTGGCCTTCGCTCTGGCAGAGCGCGTACGCTGCTGCACCCGTCCTCCCGCGGGAACATGCGCACGGCGCGAGTGGCGTGCGCGACAGCCCCGGCGACGCTACCCCGGACGCGCGGCCGGGTCAAGCCGCGGTCGTCTGCGGCGAGCGCGGACGGACGTGGACCAGGATCCTGCCGTCCGCTTCGGCGACCGTCACGCCGTCCTGGTTGACGGCCAGGCCCTTCAGCACGACCACGCCGCCGTCGTGCTTGGGCTTGGGCAGGCATTCGACGACGGTCCACATCGACGTCAACGTGTCGCCGGCGCGCACCGGCGCCAGGAAGCGCGCGTTGTGCTCCAGGTAGGCGATCGCCGTGCCGTGGAAGTGCATGCCGACCGCGGCACCCATCACCGCGCTCGTCAGCATGCCATGCAGGATCCGCGTGCCGAAGCGCGACTTCTCCGCATAGACCTCGTTCGTATGGTGCGGATTGAAGTCGCCGATCAGGCCCGCCCCGAGCACGAGATGCGTTTCGGTGATCGTCATCGTGCTGGCGAACGTCGCGCCGACGTTCACCTCGTCGAACCACTGGCCGCTGCCGTCCATCATTGCGCTCCGCCCGATGCTCCGCCCGATGCGCCCCCCGCCCGCCGCGCCGCCAGCTCGTCGAGGCACAGGTAAGTGAATGCGACGCCGGCGAAGAGCGGCGCGACGAAGTTGACCACCGGCATGTACGAAAGCGGCGCCAGCAGCAGCCCCAGCCCGAACAGCTTGCCGCGCGACCCGCGCACCACCGCCTTCAGCTCACCGGCGTCGGCGTGCTCCGCCAGCGCGTCGTAGCGCAACAGCCGCTGGTTGAGCCACGCGGACAGCACGAGCGAGCCGGCGACGAACAGCGGCGGAATGGCGAGCAGGAGGAACGACGCGATCCACAGCGGCACGAACGCCGCGAGCGTGACCGCCGCATTCCACACGCTGCCGGCGAACGTGCCGCCGCGGCGGCGCTCGAGCGCGGCGAAGTCGCGCGCGGCGACGGTGCGCACGATCACGGGCATCGCCAGCACGGCGATGGCCGTCAGCACCGCGACCAGCGCGACAGCGACGAACGCGACGAACACGACGATCCTTGCCGCGACGCCGCCCCAGCCCGTCGGCATGCCGAGCGCGTCCGGCGACGCGCCGAACAGCGCGGACGCGGCCCAGGCGACGAGCGGCGTCCACGCCCACCACGCGGCGGCGACGAACGCCACGCCCGCGCCGAGCAGCGGCAGGAACACGACCGCCAGGATGCGCGCGCTCGCGAACACCGGGAGCGCGCGCGTCAGCGCCGACCACACGGCGTCAGCCGGCCGCGACCAGCGGTTCGTGGCGAAATCCCGCGCGCGCGACCCCGTCGCGCAGGAACGCGAGCGCCGCGTCCGCGTCGGCCGCCTCGCCGCGCACGCCGAGCTCGAGGCGGCGGCTGCCGTCCGTGCGGAACGAAGGCAGGCTGAAGAGCTTCAGGCGCGGATGACGTTCGACGCACGCGTTCATCAGCGGCAGCAGCTGGCTCTCACCCGCGTCATAGACGACGATCGCGCGCTCCACCGCGGGCATGCGCACGAGCTCCGGGTACCACGACGCGAGCACCCAATCGAGCATCGGCCAGGCCATCTGCGGAAAGCCGGGAAAGAAGTGGTGGTCGCGGATCGCGAACGCGGCCACGCGGTTGACCGGGTTGGGGATGATGCGGCTGCCCGCCGGAAATTCCGCCATCAGCACGCGGTGCGGATACGCGTCGGCGCCGAATTTCGCCTCGATCTCGCGCAGCGCCTCCGGATGCGGCACGAGGTCGACGCAAAGCGCGGCCGCCGCCGCCTGGCGCGTGCAGTCGTCCGGCGTCGCGCCGATGCCGCCGAAGCTGAACACCAGCTCGTTGCGCGCGAACGTGTCCTTCAGCACCGCGGTCAGCCGCGTGCGGTCGTCGCCGAGATAGTGCGCGAAATCGATGTCCAGGCCGCGCCTGCCGAGCGTCTCGATCGCATGCGCGAGATGCTTGTCGGCGCGCTTGCCCGTGAGGATCTCGTCGCCGATCACCAGTACGCCGATGCCCATCCGTGCCTCCTCCTCGCGTGCATTGTGACGCATCCGCGGCGCGCCCGGTCGCGGCAACAAAAAGGGCCGCCAGCAGCGCGGCCCTCGCGGGCGAGCCGGGTCGCGACGCTCACATCGCGTCCGCCGTCTCCGTCATCTTCTCGGTCAGGTCGGTGATGACGCGCGTCATCGCGCGGTCGACGAGCGGCTCGGCTTCGACCAGGCGCGCGCGGTCGGCGCGGAAGCGCTCGGCGAGCTCCTCGGCGGTCATCGACAGCGCCTTCTGGCCCTGCCGGTTGGTGAACAGGTAGGTGCCGCGCAGCGGGCTCACCCACGCGAGCTTCGCGAAGGCGAGCTGGCCGTCCTCGCTCTCGAACTCGACCCACATGCCGCGCTCCAGGTTGCGCGCAATCTCGAGGTACTCGTCGTCGACGATGTCCGCGATCGGCTTCCGGCGGCGCGGGCGACGGCCGGCGCCATCGCCTCGGCGAGCGCCTCGGCCTTCGCCGCCGCCGCCGTGTCGCCCGACGCCTTCGCCACCTCCGCCTGCGCCTTGGCCGCCTCGGCGACCGCCGCCGTCGGCGACGTCGCCGGCGGCGAACGACGGCTTGACCGCCGCCGCGTGCGCCTCGACCAGGTTCTGCATGAACTGCTCGCGCTGCTCCTGCGTCCAGCGCTGGTTGTGCACGCCGGCCGAGAGCCGCTTCAGGAGCGACGGCAGCAGCGCGACCAGGTGCTTGCGATCCTCGGGGCTGCGCTTGGGCTGCACGCTCCACACGAGGTCCTCGAGCGTCGTCAGCGCGGACGTCCAGGACTCGCTCTCGTCGCCGTCCTTGAGGTAGACGTGCTCGAGCATGCCCTGCCAGTGCTCGCGCAGGAACGAGGCGAGGAACTGCGGCACCGGGTAGTTCTCGATCCGCCGCTCGATCTCGGCGCGCGCCGATGACCGTGGCGATCTGCAGCTTGTCGCTGCTGGTTGATCTCGTCGGCCGACGTGGCGATGTTGTCCTCGGCCGCCTTCTCCTCCTCGGCGAGGAACGCCTCGAGCTCCTCGCGCAGCTCGTCGAACAGCGCGAGGTTGTCGGAGAACTCGTCGAGGATGCGGCGGACGATGTGCTCGATCTTGCGATACAGCGCGTCGCCGTTGCCCATCTCCGGCGACCAGCCGAGGCCCGCCTGCGGCCAGCGCATTGACGAGCAGGCGCGACGGATGCGACTTCTTCGCGAAGAACGCGCCGTCGAGCATCGCCGCCTTCAGCACGGGAATCTGCAGGCGCGCGAGCTGCGCCTTGATGCCGTCGGGAAGGTCGCGCGTCTCGAAGATGAAGTCGAAGAGCATCGCGACCATCTCGATGGTCATCGACTCGAGCTGGTTCGCCTTGCGGCCGAGCGGCGACTCCTGCAGGTCGCGCAGGACGTTGTGCGTTCCCTGCGGCACGCCCGAGAACGACACCTGCGCACCGCCGACGTCGAAGTCCGTCTGGCCGGCCTGGAGGCGCGTCAGCCCCTCGTGCAGGTCGACGGTGGAGATGATCGGCGCGCCGGGGATGTAGCCGGACGGCGTCGCGCGGAGCGGCGCGAACGACGACTCTCCGGGCGGCATCCCGCCGCCGAACGGGCCTCCCGGCCCGGCGCCGGGGACGTCGACCATCGGCAGCGACGGCGCCCCGGACATCGGGAAGCTGCCCTGCGACGCCATCTTGCGGAACAGCGACATCACGTCGACTTCCGCGGGACCGCCGGGGCCGCCCTTGTCGCCCGCGGCCTTCGAGGGGGTGCGCGGACGCTCGGCGCCGCGCCGTCCGGCGCGACCGCCGGCAGCCGGCATCACGCCGAGGTGCGTCAGGTGGCGATTGAGCTCCGCATAGATCGCGGCGACGTCGGTCAGCGACGCCTGGTTCAGCTCCTTGAGGATCTGGAACTTGACCGGGTCCTCCGCCCGGACGCCGGTCAGCGCCTCGGCGAACGCCTCGACGACCGTCGCCGGGGCCAGCGGGTTCGCCTCGGTCTCGAGGTCGGGCGTGTCGAGCAGGCTCCCCATGCCGCGGTTGAAGGCGATCAGCTCCTCGTGCGCGCTGTTCTCGACGACGCGCACGATGTTGCTCGTGATCACCGTCTCTTCCATCGAGAGGTGATCGACCAGCGACAGCGCGCTGCCGTCGAGCTTGGAGAAGTCGAGCTTGACGTCCCTGCCTTCGATGCGGCGGTCGATGAGCCCGCGCAGGCGCTTCTCGAACTCCGCCATCAGCGACGCGCGGTCGCGCGACAGCGCCACGCGGGCATCGAGCAGCACCTGCTGCTCCTCGCGCGCATCGGTCTTGCCGCTGCGCTCGATCAGCATGTCGATGAGCTTCTCGACCATCGCCGAGAAGGCCGCGACGAGGCGCTCGACCGCCATGTCGCGGCACCCCTGGAGAATCTTCACTTTCTCCGGCGACAGCGGACGGCGCGCGGCGGGGGCGGCGGGGTGGGCGGTCGAGGTCGTGTTCAAGGCATCCGCGGGCGCGGCGCGCCGACTTCCGGCCCCCCCGCCCGAGGTCATGACATTGGTCTAACCTACTGTATCACGCGCGAAAATGGGCTGCCAAACCCGAAACCCCGGTTTTCCTACCGCGCGAGCTCATTCCATGCTTTTTGGACACGTTTCCACGACACCGGGAAGGGGGTCCGGAGCTCCTGCGCGAACAGCGACACCTTGAGCTCCTCCAGCAACCAGCGGAAGGCCTCGAGCCCGGGTGTGGTTAGGCCGGCCGCGCGGTCGCGCTCGGCGCGCTCCCTGTAGCGCCGGGCATAGTCCGCGAGTTCGCCGGCATGCCGCGCGTCGCGGTCGGGCCGCTCGAGGTGCCGCGCGTACCGGCGCTCGAGCGCCTTCAGGTAACGCGGCAGGTGGACGAGCTGAGCCCACGGCGTCGCGGCGAAGAAGCCCGGATGGACGAGCGCGTCGCGCTCGGCGGCGAGGCCGGCGACGAAACGCGCGTGCGCAGGCGGCGCGGCGGCGAGCCGCTGCGAGAGCGCGTGGTACTCGCCCGCGATCGCCGCCGAGCAGGCGGAACGCGCCTTCCGCCACGGCGGGCAGCCGCGTACGCGCCCGCTTCAGCTGGTCGGCGAACGCCCGGTCGTTTCGCGGCAGCGGGTCGTCGCCGAGGAACGCGCGATCGGCGACGGCCGCCAGGACGTCGTCGAGAAGGCGGTCGGTCGCCATCGCAGCCCGCAGCTGCAATGCGGCCTGCGGGAAGCCCGCGGCCCCCTTCTCGTAGTGCGTCAGCGCGCCCTTGAGGGCGAGGCGCAAAAGGCGCAGGACGCCGGCGCGCGTCGCCGCGTCCGCCGCGGCGCGGGTATCGAGGAGCGCGATCGACACGCTGGACGCATCGTCGACGAGCGCCGGGTAGCCGGTGAGGCGGGCGCCGTGCCGCACGAGCGCCAGCGTCTCGGGAAGGTCGCCGAAGTCCCATGTGCGCAGGCCCTTGCGCTCGATCGAAGGGCCGGTCGCCGCGAACGACAGCTGCGCGGCCTCGCCGAGGCGCGCGCGCAGCGCGGCAAGGTCGCGGCCGCTCGCGAGCTCTGCGCCGGCCGCGTCGACGACGCGCACGTTGACGAGCAGATGCGGCGGCATCGGCGTCGCGTCGAACAGCGAAGGCGCGATCCGCTCGCCGAGGCGCTGCTCGAGATGGCTGCGCAGCGCGTCGGCCAAGATCGCCGTCATTCGGCGACGCAGCGGTCGAGGAAATCGGTCACGGCGTCCGCGACCGGGACGAGCCGCTCCCGCCACGCCTTCGGCAGCGCCTTCAGGCAGACGGTGACCTTTTCCCGCACCATTCCCGGCACGAGCCACGAGAGCCGGGCGTCGTCGAGCTGGTTGAGCAGCGCCAGCGGCACCGTCAGCGTGAGTCCGTCGAGCGGGTGTCCCGGCGAGAACCGGTACTTGAGCGGCAGCGTCGCACCCGCCATCGCCAGCGTCTCCGGAAACAGCGTCTCGGTGACCTGCGCGGCCGCGTGGCGCATCAGCGCCTCGCGCGACATGTGGAGCAGCGCGGGCTGCTGCTTCTCGGCATCCGCGCGCCAGCGCTCGAACGTGGCCAGCGAATGCACGCCGGCCGGCACCCGCTCCGCGTAGAACGCCGCCAGCGCGTCGTCGTCGACGAGGACGTCCTGGCGCCGCGCCTTGTGCTCGAGCTCGGCGACCCCGGCGATCAGCGCCTGGTTGTGGGCGAGGAACGCCCCGCGCGTCGCCAGCGCACCGGTCACGAGGGCCTCGCGGATGAACACGTCGCGCGCCGCCGCGGGATCGATCGCGCCGAACGACACCGGACGGCGCGGGACGAGCGTGAGGCCGTACAGCGAGACGCGCTCGCTCGCGACGACCTCGCCGCGCTTCGCATCCCAGTGCGGCTCGAAATAGTCGCGCGTCACGCGCGCTCCCGCGACCTCCTCGATCCATTCCGGCTCGATCTTCGCCGCGCAGCGCGCGTAGAGCCGTGACGTTTCGGTGAGCTCGGCCGCCAGCACCCATTTCGGCGGCTTCTTCGCCAGGCCGGACCCCGGATGGAGGAGGAAGCGAACGCCGCGCGCCCCCTGGTAGGGCTCGCCGTCCTCGGTCCGCGTGCCGATGTTGCCGGACAGCCCCGACAGCAGCGCCTTGTGGATCGCCGCGTAGCGCGCCGCGTCGATGGATTCGGGCAGCGCGTCGGGTACGGCGAAGCCCGCTTCGGCCAGCTCGCTGGCGAGCTGCGCGCGCACGTCGCGCCATTCGCGCAGCCGCAGGTACGACACGAACTCGGCGCGGCAGCGGTCGACGAGCCTGCGATGCGAGAGCTTCTGCGCGAGCGCTTCGTCGAAGAACTCCCACAGCGCGATTAGCGACAGGAAATCGGACCGCTCGTCGCGGAATTTCCGATGCGCCTGGTCGGCGGCCTGCGCGTGCGCCAGCGGACGCTCGCGCGGGTCGGGCACGGCGAGAGCGCTGGCGATGACGAGCGCTTCGGCGAGGCAGCCGCGCTCGCGCGCCGCCTGCACGATGCGGCCGATCCGCGGATCGAGCGGCAGCCGGGCGAGCTCGCGCCCGCGCTCGGTCAGGCGTCGCCCTTCGTCGACGGCGTCGAGCTCCTGCAGCAGCTGATAGCCGTCGGCGATCGCGCGCGCCCCCGGCGGCTCGACGAACGGAAATCGCTCGGGCTCCGCGAGATCGAGCGCGGCCATCCGCAGGATCACCGAGGCGAGCGAGCTGCGCAGGATCTCCGGGTCGGTGAAGCGCGGCCGCGCGGCGAAATCGGCTTCGTCGTAGAGGCGCACGCAGACGCCGTCGGCGACGCGCCCGCAACGCCCCGCGCGCTGGTTCGCCGCCGCCTGCGAGATCTTCTCGATCTGCAGCAGCGTCGTCTTGTTGCGCAGGCTGTAGCGCTTGATGCGGGCGAGCCCGGTGTCGATCACGTACCGGACACCCGGCACGGTGAGCGAGGTCTCGGCCACGTTGGTCGCGAGGACGACGCGGCGACCCTGCGACGGCGCGAACACGCGCTGCTGCTCGCCGACCGACAGCCGCGCGTAGAGCGGCAGGATCTCGACGGCGTGCGCGTACGGGCGGCGCGCGAGTGCGCGCTGCAGCAGCTCGCCGGTCTCGCGAATTTCGCGCTCGCCCGGAAGGAAGACCAGGATATCGCCGGGCGCCTCGCGCCAGAGGTCCTCGGCGGCGCCGACGATCGCCTCCTCGAGCGCCTCCTCGTCGTCGGCTTCCTCGTCGCCGCCGCCGAGCGGGCGGTAGCGCACCTCGACCGGATAGACGCGCCCTGACACCTCGATGACCGGTGCCGGTCGTCCGGCGCTCCCGAAATGCGCGGCGAAGCGTTCGGCGTCGAGCGTGGCCGACGTGATGATCACCTTGAGATCGGGCCGCCGGCCGAGCAGCGTCTTGAGGTAGCCGAGCAGGAAGTCGATGTTGAGGCTGCGCTCGTGCGCCTCGTCGACGATGATCGTGTCGTACGCGGCGAGCTGGCGGTCGCGCTGCGTCTCCGCGAGCAGGATGCCGTCGGTCATCAGCTTCACGTACGCATCGGGCCGCGTCTGGTCGGTGAAGCGCACCTTGAAGCCGACGGCCTCGCCCAGCGGCGTATGGAGCTCCTCGGCGATGCGGCTGGCGACGGCGCGCGCGGCGATGCGCCGCGGCTGCGTATGCCCGATGAGGCCGCGCTCGCCGCGGCCGGCCATCAGGCAGATCTTCGGCAGCTGCGTCGTCTTGCCCGAGCCGGTCTCGCCGCTGACGATCACCACCGGATGCGCGCGTATGGCGGCCGCGATCTCCTCCGCGCGCTGCGCGACCGGCAGCTCGGGGGGCAGCGTGATCGCCGGCTTGTTCGCCGCCCGCGCCTGCCGCCGCTCGACCGAGCGCGCGAGGTCCGCCGCAATCGCCGTCCACGCGCCGGGATCGCGGCGCTTGTGCGCCGCTTCGATGCGCCGCGCGAGCTTCTGGGCATCGACGGCCATCGCCTGGGGAAGGCGTGCCGTGAGCAGCGAGGCGGGATTTTGCATTGCTTGGGGAGGCGGCGAGCGGACGGCGGCGCGGATTCTACCGCTTGGCGCACGCCTCCGTTATGATCGCCGCCGTCGGTAACCTTCGTCAGGAGTCGCCATGCGAGCGCTGCCACTGCCGTGCGATCCCCTCCTTCGGCCGGCGCCGCAGCGGCGGCGAACCGGCTCGCCGCCGCACGCGACGCCCGCGCTGCGCGTGCTGTGCGCGGCGCTCGCAGCAGGCCTCGCCTTCGCTTGGGGGGCGGCGCCGACGCGGCCACGCTGCGCTGGGCGAATCGCGGCGACATGCAGACGACCGATCCCCACTCGCAGAACGAAGGGCTCACGAACAACATCAACAGCCTGATCTACGAGTTCCTGGTCGATCGCGACAAGAAGCTCGACATCCGGCCGTCGCTCGCCGAGTCGTGGCAGAAGGTCAACGACACGACGTGGCGCGTCAAGCTGCGCGCCGGCGTCAAGTTCCACGACGGCACGCCGTTCACCGCCGACGACGTCGTCTTCAGCTACGAGCGCGCAAGCGCCGACACGTCGCAGCTGCGCGTCTACGCCAAGCGCGCCGGCGTGCCGCGGAAGATCGACGATCTCACCGTGGAATTCGTCACGCCGCTGCCCAACCCCACCGAGCTCGAGGACTGGGCCACGATCAACATCATGTCGAAGGCGTGGTGCGAGAAGAACCGCGCGACGAAGCCCCAGAACTACACGGCGAAGGAGGACATGATCACGGCGCGGGAAGCCAACGGCACCGGCCCCTACATGCTGAAGGCGCGCCAGCCGGACGTGAAGACGGTGCTCGCCAGGAACCCGAACTGGTGGGGCATCAAGGCGGGACTGTTCGAAGGCAACGTCGACGAGGTCGTGTTCACGCCGATCAACTCCGACGCGACGCGGCTCGCCGCGCTGATCTCCGGCGAGATCGACCTCATCAACGACCCGCCGCCGCAGGACGTGCCGCGCCTGTCGCAGACGCCGAACATCAAGGTCATCGAAGGGGTCGAGAACCGGATCGTGTTCATCGGGATGGACCAGCACCGCGACGAGCTCCTCTATTCGAACGTCAAGGGCAGGAACCCGTTCAAGGACAGGCGGGTGCGGCAGGCCCTGTACGAGGCGATCGACATCGAGGCCATCCACCGCACGACGATGCGCAACCTTTCGAAGCCGACCGGCGCGCTGCTGCCGGCGCCGAAGATGTCCGATCCCGACCTCGAAAAGCGGCTGCCGTACGACAAGGCGAAGGCGAAGCAGCTGCTCGCCGACGCCGGCTACCCCAACGGCTTCGAGGTGACGCTCGACTGCCCGAACAACCGCTACGTCAACGACGAGAAGATCTGCCAGGCGCTGGCCGCGATGTGGAGCCAGATCGGCGTGATGACCCGGGTCAACGCGATGCCCCGCGCCAACTACTTCCCCAAGCTCGAGAAGCTCGACACGAGCCTGTACATGCTGGGCTGGGGCGGCGCGTCCACCGACGCGATCTTCACGCTGCAGCCGGTGCTGTCGACCAACAACGGCAAGGGCGACGGCGACTACAACTACGGCCGCTACACCAATCCGAAGCTCGACGCGCTGGCGCTGAAGGCGCGCACCGAGATGAATCCCGAGGTGCGGCTCGCGTTCATCCGGGAAGCCCTCGCCGCGCACAACGCGGAGATCAACCACCTGCCGCTGCATCGCCAGGTCATCCCGTGGGCGTCGCGCAGCAACGTCACGGTGACGCACCGCGCCGACAACTTCGTCACGCCGTACTGGGTGAAGGTCCAGTAGCGGCGACGGGCGCGGCCGCGGGCGCCGGGAGCGGCGTCGCGAGGTAGCGCATCACGAGCCACGCGACGCCGACGAGCGTCGCGGCGGCGAGCGACGCCGCGGCGTAGGCCTGTGCCGTGCCCTCCTCGATGGCGCGCGCCGCGATCGTCAGCACGATGCCGGTCGCCATATACGGCGCCACGACGCGCGGATCGTAGCGAAGCAGCAGCCAGAGCACCGCCGAGAGCACCAGCCCCGCGGCGAGACCTGCCGAAAGCGCCGGGCCGAGGTTGCCGCCGCCCTGCGCGAGCGCCGCCGCGACCTGCAGGACCACGACGAGCGCGATGCCGAGCCCGGTGCGGCGCGTCCAGTCGTGCGTCAGCCGCGCAACCACGTAAAGGATGAACAGCCCGATGCTCACCGTCGACAGGAAGCCGATGCCCGCAAGCACGGCGCCGGCGTAGGGCGACGCGAGGCCCATGCCCCAGGCGGCGGGCCAGACCGGCGCCGATTGCGGCCCGAGATTGCCTGCGACGCTCTCCACGCCCGAGACGAAGAGGCTCGCCGCGACCGCGGCAGCCCAGGGAGGCAACGCGCCGGCGATGGCGGCACGGCGCGCGCTGCGCGCATGCCACGCGCCGATGCCGGCCACCACGCCGATCAGAAGCGCCGTGACCACGGCGCCGGCCAGCCCGCCCAGCGCGAGGGTCGCGTACTGCGAACCGAGGGGCTCGGCGGTGCCGAGGTTCATCGCCGTCGACGGCCAGCCGTTGGCGTACGTCGCCACGGCGACGGCGAACGAGATGCCGCCGGCCCACCACACCGCGCGCGTGTCGCTGCGGCCGCGGCTCCAGGCGATGATGCCGAGGACCAGTGCGACGAAGCCGCCGATCATGAACACCACGCCCGCGCTCATCCGCACCACCTGGCGCCACTTGGCGCGCTCCTGCTCGGCGCGCAGCCACGTCTCCGGGATGTGGACGATGCGACCTGCGCCGGCGATCTCGTCGCCGGCGAGCAGCACGACGTAGCGAAGCTCGCCGCCATTGCCCACGTCGACCGCCGGATCGGCGAACATGAAGCTCCAGTCGGTGCGGTTCTGCCGTTGCTCCTCGTCGGCGCCCACCAGCCGGACCGCGGCGGCGTCGCGTCCGAAGCGCCGCTTGACCTCGGCCTGCGCCAGCGCCTGCGCGGCGTCGCGCGACAGCCGCGCGCCCGGGCGCGCCTGCGGAAGCTGGTGGCGTATCGTGCGGACCGAACCGTCCCCGGCGACGGTAATCCGCCATTCTTCCGCGCGCTCCGCGACATCGCCGTCGAACATGGCGTAGCGCACCTCCCAGACGGGCGGCGGCAGCACCGTTCCGACGAGCCGGCGGTATGCGTCGCGGCCCTTCTCGCGCCAGACGAACTTGTGCCAGTTCCACTGTGCGCCGTCGTCGTTGGCGAGGCGGACCGCCGCGAAGCGCCGCCAGTTTTCCCCGAGCGTGACGCCGCGCTCCGCGAGCGCCCGGTCGGCGACGCGGATCGCCTCGTCGCGACCGAGCGTGATCGGCGGCGCATCGGTGCGAAACGGCGTGAACGCGATCCACGCCGCGAGGCCCGCGAGGCCGAGCATCGGCAGCGCGCGCTGGAACGCCGCGCCGGCGTGCGCGAGGACGACCTCCGGCACCTGCGCCGCCGGCGTTTCCACGGCCGGCGGCAGCACCGCGGGTTGCCACCCTCCGTTGCGCAGCCGCGCCGGCAGTTCCGACCAGGCACCCGCGCGCAAACGGCGCGCCAGCACCATGACGAGCGGGACGAGACCGGCCGCGACGATCAGCGCCTGCTGAACGCGCGCGCCCGGCGCGTCAACGAGGAACACCGGGATCGAGAAGAGGACGAGATCGAACGTCGCGTGCAGGATGATCGTCGGCACGAGGCCGAAGCGCAGGAAGATCGCCGCCCACAGCAGCGACGGAACGATCAGCTCGACCAGCCGCGAGTACGACGGCAGCCCCGGGTAGTTCGCGTGGGCGGCGCCGAACACGACGGCCTGCAGCACGAACGCGATTGCCAGCCCGAGCCGCCGGCGACCGTAGTGCGCGCCGATCAGTGCGCCGAGCGACAGCGGAATCGCGCGAAAGACGCACTCCTCCCAGAAGCCCGCCTGCAGCGACAGCGCGATTGGTGACAGCGCCGGCACGGAAGAGCTCAGGATATTGGGGTCCGACAGGTATTCCGACGGCTGCCACCACCCCAGCCAGGTGTTCGTGGCGAAGTAGAACAGCGCCACGAGCGCAAGCTCGAGCGGCACGAACAGGTAGCCCCCGGCGGTGCGCCCGGCGATCTGCACGGTCGGCGCGGCGTCGCGCGACCACACGCGCCACAGCTGCGGGTGCTCGGGGAAAGCGCGCCGGGCGAGCGACTCCGCCGCCATGAACGCGAGGGTGAAGAACAGCGCACCGCCGCACAGCAGGAAGAGGAACGCGCCGCCCTGCTTGAGCCAGAACGTCGTCGGCGTTTCCGTCGTATCGGCGCCGAACCACCCGGCCGGCGCCGCGGCGAGCTGCGACAGCGCGAGGATGCCGGCGACCACGAGTCCGGCGACGAACGCGGGACGCCACAGCAGCCAGTGCCGGCGCATCAGCCACAGCGAGCCGAGAATGCAACCGACGACACCGTAGAGGAGCCCGGCGGCGACGCTCGCGGCGCGCGCGATCAGGTTGTTCGCGCTGCGCAGCTCGGTGAAGCGGCGGCCGAACGACTCCGGGACGAACACGAACGGCGCGATGCCGACGAGCTCGTCGCCCGCGACCGAGATGCGCAGGCGGATCCGCGCCTCGTTGAAGCGTTCCGGGCGCTCGTAGACGAACGTGTGATCGACGCGGCCGCTCGGGCGCGTCGACTGCGACTGCTCGAGCAGCGTGTAATGGCTGAAATCGACGCCCCAGTCGGCCTGCGCACGCGACTCCGCCAGCGCGCGCGCCTCCGCCGTGCCGAGCGCCCTGGTATCGGGATCGCGGACGTAGGCCTCGGCGACCTTGCGGCCGAAGCCTTCGGGCGTGCCATCCGGCTTGAAGCGGATCAGCGCTTCCTCGATGGTGCCCGGCGTGAACAGGCGCACGTCCCACCAATACGGCGCATACACGTCGCCGCGCGTCAGTTGCGCGAAAGCCGCGCGACCGCCCCCCTCGAGCTCGATGTAGTTCTGTGCGGTCCCGTCGTGGTCGAAGCGCGCGGCGCTGCGAGCGCCGGCCGGCGCCAGCTTGTAGCGCACAGCGAGCGCTTCGCCCGCGGCGAGTGCCTCGGTCCGATTCATCTTGACGTCGAGGTTGACGATCGGAATCGCCCGCGGGAACAGCTGGAAAGCGACCGCCAGCGCGCCGAGCGACAGCGCCGCATAGGCGATCCAGAACAGCGGCGTGCGCGTCGGCGCTTTCATGGGCGGCGATTCTACGTGACACCCCCGCCGCCCGCGGGCGCGCAGCGCGCCAAAAATGCTGGCGCAGATATTGCGTGTCCTACAAGCCGGCGGCGCCAAGCGGCGCCACGCCCTGTCGCCGCCCCGCATTCGCAAGGAGATAGGCGATGCTCGACCAACCCCGGACGACATCCGCGGGAACGCAGTTCGACCCGCTCGAGACCCACGATACGGCGGGCGTGTTCGCGCGCGGTCTCGCCGAGTCGGACCCGGTTCGCGCGCCCGCGCGGCTGACCGAAGTCCTGGCCGACGTCGCCGACTGGCGCCGGCTCGACCCGGACCGCCTGCACGCGCTGCGCGTGCTCGACGTGCACGGCGTGCGCATGCTCGAGTCGATACTCGCCGAATACGCCGCACTCGGTCCGCACGTGCAGTCGCAGGATCGACGCCTCGCCAAGCCCGCATTCGATCTGTGCGCCGCGTTCGCGCTGGCGTTCGAGCATGTGTTGAAGCTCCTGCGCGACCCGAAGGCGTCGAAGACCTCCGTGACGCGGACGCCGGATGTCGTCGTGCGGCTGATGCGCTATCGCGAAACCGAGATGGCGCTGACGCTGTGCCAGTACGACTCGTGGCAACGCGCGAAGTGGAAGACCCTTCACGACCTGTATCGCCTCGCCCGCGAGCACGGCATCGCGAAAGCCAAGGTTTCCGTGGGCCAGCGCAGCAACGGCCAGGAGGTCACCGTCACGCCCGAAGAGATCTACCTGCGGGTGCTCCTGCTCGACATCGCCGGCGGCGGCCAGCTGCTGCCGAGCGAGCTCGCCGCGGCGCGCCGCAGCCTCGCGCACTGGGTGGAGGGGCTCGCCATCGAAGCACTCGACGTGTCGGCCGACGGCGCGCCGATCGACCGCGCGGGGTTCTGGCTCGACCTGGACGGCATGGGTGGCCTCGCCCGCAGCGTGTCCGCCGCCGCGCCGGGACTGCTGTGGCTCGACACGGCACCGCTGTCGAAGGCCATCGCGGCGGAGATCGAGTCATTGCACCTGTCGGCCGACCCCACGGCGGCGCGGCGCGAGCTGCTGTTGTCGCGGCTGGCGCCGCTCTACGCGCCGCAGTCGCTCACGGTCAAGCGCCGCGGCGAGCGCAGCGAAGTGGCGCTGATGTCGGTGCAGGTCGCCTTCGGGGGTCTTGCCGGCATCTACCGGATGCTGCGCGACGAGGCGCGCCATCGTTCCGGACGGGCGAGCGCGCCGGTGCCGGAAGTCGACGAGATCGTCATCGGGGAGGTCGGCGCGACCGTCCCGGCCAACCGCCTCCCCGGCGCCGGCCCCGACGACGGCATGACGAACACGTTCACGGCGATGGCGGGCGGGCCGGCGTGGCACGTGCGCGACAGCAGCGATTCGGGCTGCCGGCTGCGTGGCCGCGCAGCGGAGCTGCGCCATATGCTGCCTGGCTCGCTGATGGCGTTCCGCGAGGATGACGAAGCGCCCTGGCGGCTCGCGGTCGTGCGCCGCCTGCGCAAGATCCTCGGCACCAACGTCGAGCTCGGCGTCGAGCGCCTTGCGGTGGGGCCGCAGCGCATCGTGCTGATCGACCCGCACGCGCCCGGCGACGACGCACGGCGCAAGCCCGCCCGCGCGATCGCGTTCTACCTGCCGGAAAGCGCGGCATGCCCGCGCATCCCGATCAAGACGCTCGTCGTGCCGGCGAGCGAGTTCGTCAGCGGGCGCGAAATGATCATGGCGTCGACGCGCGATCTTCGCGTGCGCCTCAAGGCGCCGCTCGAGCAGCAGGCCGAGTTCGTGTGGACGACCTTCGAGTTCGTCGACGACGCGGAAAAGTGACTAGCGCACGCCGATGACGCCCGCGGCGGCGAGCGCGTCGATCCGTTGCGCGGGCAGCCCGAGTCGCGTCGCGAGCACGCCCGCCGTGTGCTCGCCGAGCAGCGGCGGCGGCTGCGAATAGCCAAGCGGCGTTGCGCCGAACACCAGCGGCGTGCGCACCTGCGGCACGCTTCCGGCGAGCGCATGCGGCAGGTCGAAGCGCAGCCGCCGCGCCTGCGCCTGCGGGTCCGCGAAGACCTGTTCCAGCGTGTTGATCGGTCCGCACGGAACGCCGACCGATTCGAGGGCATCGAGCCAGTCGCGCTGCGCGCGCATGCGCATAACCGCGGCGATCTGCGGCACGAGCTCGGCGCGCCGGCGTACGCGCTCGGCATTGCGCGCGTAGCGCGGATCGCGCGCCCAATCCGGCCGGCCCGCGACTTCGCAGAACTTCGCGAACTGGGCGTCGTTGCCGACAGCGAGGATCACGTGGCCGTCGGCCACCGCGAACGTCTGGTACGGCACGATGTTCTGGTGCGCGTTGCCGGCGCGCTTCGGCGCGACGCCGGTGACGAGGTAGTTGAGGTTCAGCGTCGCCATCATCGCGATCGCGGAATCGAGCAGGCACGCGTCGATCCACTGGCCCTCGCCGGTGCGGTCGCGATGCGCGAGCGCCGCCTGGATCGCCACCGTCGCGTACATGCCGGTCATGAGGTCGGTGATCGCGATGCCGGCCTTCTGCGGCCCGCCGCCGGGCTGATCGTCGCGCTCGCCGGTGACGCTCATGAAGCCGGCCATCCCCTGGATGATGAAGTCGTAGCCGGCGCGCCCGGCGTACGGCCCGTCCTGGCCGAAGCCGGTGATCGAGCAATAGACGAGCCGCGGATTGAGCGGCGCGATGCTCGCGTAGTCGAGGCCGTACCTGGCGAGGCCGCCGACCTTGTAGTTCTCGACCAGCACGTCGGATTGCTTCGCCAGTCCGACGACGATGTCGCGTCCTTCCGGCTTGGTGAAATCGACGGCGACCGACAGCTTGCCGCGGTTGCACGCGAGGTAATACGCAGCCTCCGTCGTATCGCGTCCTTCGGCGTCCTTGAGGTACGGCGGCCCCCACGCGCGCGTGTCGTCGCCGCTGCCGGGCCGCTCGATCTTGAGCACCATCGCGCCGAGATCGGCGAGGAGCTGCGTGCACCAGGGGCCGGCGAGCACGCGGGAGAGGTCGAGCACCGTCAGGTGCGATAGCGGGCCGGGCATTCCTCAACCGTGTCGCGCAAGGGCATCACGAAGTTTTGCGGGCTCATACGCCACGTCGCTGCGCCAAATGCGTAAGCCACGCTTCGCATTGACGGCACCGAACCAGGCTTCGATCGCGGACCGCTGGGCGCGATTCTGTGTCGAGTCCTCGCGTCGCGCGCTGCTCCCAAAGCCGCGTCGGCCACTCACACGGTGAATTGAGTATCAACGATCTTGGCGCGGGCATGAGCTAGATCGGTTCAGGCGGAACGGTTCGCTGAAACGACGCGGGCAGGATCGCGCCGTCCAGCATCTCGAGCGTCCGCGCATCGATGCCATGAGCGGCAAAGCGTTGCCGCCACCCCTCGACGATCCGCAGCATGGCGTCAACCTGTCCCTGCGCATCACCACGCGACAGTCCGAATACGTCACATCGAGAGAGCAGGTTATACAGACTCGCGGCCCGGCCGTGCGTACCGGCATTGAGCGCCAGGTCGCGGCGCTCCTGCGAAACCAGCGCCACGGGCACGATGTCGTACGCCGGCGAAAGACGCCATCCGTCCGGCGTGCGCAAAAGCGCATGGTTGCGCGGATGGTCGTCGTTGTTGGTGACCATCGCGTTGAACACCATGCGCCGGAACAGCTCGCGACGATCCTCGTCGGCGTTGGCGGACCAGCGGCGCAACTCGTCGGCAAGGAGCAGGTACGACCAGCGTTCACGACCGAGGTAGCCGTCTTCCGCATCAACCACGGTGAGCCCCGAAACCAGTCCGTAGCGGGCGTACGCCTTGGCCTCCGGGTTCCACTCGCGGTCGAAGCGTTCCAGCATCAACACATCGGCCTCGCCGACGCGCACCAGCCGCGTGCCGCACACATTCAATCCCGCCTCGCGGGCAAGCGCGAGCGTGGCGAACTCGATGCGCTGCATGCTGTGGCGGTCACCCTTCTCGGGGAGCTTGGCAAGCCAGATTTTCTGGTCGTCTTCGATTGTGACCTTCGGACGGGCGCCTCCCATGCTCGTGCCTGGCTCCAGCTTTTCCAATACCTCGTGGGGAAGCCGGCCATCCGCTTCCAGTGCCTGCGCCGCGTCGATCAACGCCTGCAACTGATGCGTTCGATTGAATCCTCGGCTCGATTGTGGCGGCGTTACCGACAAGCCGAAGCGAAGATTGCCGGCACCGTCATCGGGCCCGTTGAGCAGGTACTCCATCTCCGCAATATCGGCTTCGGGTCGCTGCAGCTTGGCCTGAATGACGCGACGACCCCAAGCATCGGGACTGGCATCGCGAACGGCGCCTGGGATGCCTTTGAGCCTGGTGAACTTCTGCGGCCGCTCGGTGAGTGGCAGGTGAAAAGGATCGAGGGCGACGACGTTCGGCCGTTGCAGGTACCTCCTGCCGTATGTGAACGTACCCTCGAAAAGGCCCGCCCCGACCTCACGGACTTTCAGGGACGCGCAGGGTACCCATCCGAAGGCACCCGGCAACTGGATGTAGACATAGCAGGACTGACGGGTTGAAGCCACCGGGTGCGCTAGAAATCGTTGCTGTCGGACTGAGTACGCGCGCGGCGCACCCGCTTCGGTTGACGCGCGGTTTCGAGAGTTCTGCCGTGCTCGTCGGCATCGGAGTCGGCCACGCCTGATGTCGTGGCAAGGAGTCCTAACGTCCACAGCACGGTGTAGATGGCGCCGATTGCGCTCCCGGGCGAACCTGCCTCGATGCGCTGCAGCGTGGTCCTTGCCATATGGCATGCCCTCGCGAGTTCGACTTGGTCCAAACCGCGACGTATCCGGGCAAGGCGAACGCGGGAGCCCAGCAGACGAATTTGCTCGGCGACCTCGAACGGTACCGGGTCAGCGCGCTTCATATTTAGGTCTCAATCCTCGTTAACGCTCTGTATTCTGGACTCATTAAATACTAAAGGTCAAGCATTATTGAAGTATAAATAATGCTTAAACCTACATACAGTCCTATATATAGATCAAATACGACGACCGGTCGACCTACAGCGAGTCAGTGCTCACTTGGGGCGACTCCCAACCGCCCGTCCGTAGCAAGGGCCCTGAAGCATCCCCGTCAACCAATGCCCGTTTTGTTGGCCGCACCTCAGGGTCGAAAGCTACTATGACCATCACGCCCACTGAAGGTCATCGCAACGGCGAATGAAGATTTGGATCGGCGTCACAGACAAGAACTGGTATGAGCATCTTGCTCGGTTGGCTCCCGAAGAGGTCAACTTTTGGAAACCGAGTGGATCGGCCAACTTTCGCGTCCTGCAACCCGGCGAGCCATTCCTCTTCAAGTTGCACAGTCCGCATAACTTCATCGTCGGCGGAGGATTCTTTGTTCGCTACTCGGCGCTCCCCGCGTCCTTGGCCTGGGAAGCCTTCGAGGAGAAAAACGGCGTAACGTCGCTCGCCGACCTAATAGCGAGAGTTCGGAAATATCGCACCGACGATGGTTCGGTTGACCCAGTGATCGGCTGCAATGTCTTGGCCGAACCATTTTTCCTACCCCCCAGCCAATGGATAGCAATCCCTCCCAGTTGGGCGACAAGCATTGTTCAAGGGAAGAGCTACGACACTGACTCCGCGGAAGGCCAGAGTCTCTGGAATGCTGTTCAGCAATTCCTTGGCGTCGGCCAATGTATTCGAGACCCCGCGGCGGAGGATCCAGCGATATCGGGTGAGCGCCGATTTGGTGCCGAGTACCTGGCGCGAGGGCGTCTTGGTCAAGGTGCCTTCAGGGTGTTGGTCACCGACGCCTACCTTCGCAGATGCGCCGTGACAGGAGAAAAGACGCTGCCAGTACTCGAGGCCGCACATATCAAGCCCTATTCGTCGGCGGGCCCGCACGCCATCAAGAACGGAATCCTTCTTAGATCGGACCTCCACAAGCTTTTTGATCTGGGATATGTGACGGTCACGCCCACGCTTACTCTAGAGGTAAGCTCCCGACTCAAGGCGGAGTGGGAGAATGGACGCGAATACTACGCATACCACGGCAAGGTGTTGAGAAACCTTCCCGCGGACGGCGGCCACATCCCGGATAGACAATTCTTGCAATGGCACAACGAAAACACATTCAAGGGTTGAATGCGTCTCCGAACGATCGAGATCAGATCGCGCTATCGCGCCTTCGGGATCGATTGCGAGAATTCGCCACGGTGCGAGATTGGAAGCAGTTTCATACACCGAAGAACCTCGCGATTGCGCTTAGCGTCGAGGCCGGCGAGTTGCTCGAGCATTTTCAATGGATGTCGGACCAGGACTCCACGCGATTGTCACGCGAAAGACTCGCGAAGATAAGCGAGGAAATGGCCGACGTCCTTCTGTACCTGATCCGTCTCGCCGACCTGCTGGATGTTGACTTGATTCAGAGCGCCAACAGGAAGATCGAAAACAATTCCAAAAAGTACCCCGTAGAAAAGGCGCGCGGGACCGCCAAGAAATATACGGAACTCTAGCGTACGCATGCGGCGTGACCCGGAGCGGCGCTACGCTTCGGCGTCGATCGTCACGCAACACCCCCGACCTGGCCTTCATGACCAGGCGATCGAAGCGGTCGACGTGGCACAACACGGCGACCAATTTCCCGCGCGATTCAGGCCTTCAGCGCCGTCAGCACTTCGTCGAGCATCTTCTTCGCGTCGCCGAACAGCATGCGGTTGTTGTCCTTGTAGAACAGCGGATTGTCGACGCCGGCGTAGCCGGAGGCCATGCTGCGCTTCATCACGACCGAGTTCTTCGCCTTCCAGACCTCGAGCACCGGCATGCCGGCGATCGGGCTCGTCGGATCCTCCTGCGCCGCCGGATTCACGATGTCGTTGGCGCCGATCACCATCGCGACGTCGGTGTCCGGGAAGTCCTCGTTCAGCTCGTCCATCTCGAACACGATGTCGTAAGGCACCTTCGCCTCGGCGAGCAGCACGTTCATGTGGCCGGGCATGCGGCCGGCCACCGGATGGATGCCGAAGCGCACGTTGACGCCGCGCTCGCGCAGCGCCTTGGTGATCTCGTAGACCGTGTGCTGCGCCTGCGCGACCGCCATGCCGTAGCCCGGCACGATGATGACGTTCTTCGCCTCCCGCAGCAGCTCGGCCGTCTCCGCCGCGGTGATCGGGTGCACCTCGCCCGCCGGCTGCGCGGCCCCGCCGCCGGCGCCGCCGGCGCGCCGCTGTCGGTGCCGAAGCCGCCGGCGATGACCGCTGAGGAAGTTGCGGTTCATCGCGCGTGCACATGATGTACGACAGGATCGCGCCGCTGCTGCCGACCAGCGCGCCGATGACGATCAGCAGATCGTTGGACAGCATGAAGCCGGTCGCCGCCGCCGCCCAGCCCGGAGTAGCTGTTCAGCATCGACACCACGACCGGCATGTCGGCGCCGCCGATCGCCATCACCATGTGCACGCCGAACAGCAGCGCGACGACGGTCATCACGATCATCGGCAGCATCGCCGCCGCCACGCCGTGCGCGTTGACGAATGCGTAGCCGAAGTAGATCACGAGCAGAAGGCCCGCGAGGTTGATCAGGTGCCGCCCCGGCAGCAGCACCGGCTTGCCGCTGATCCTGCGCGGAGAGCTTGCCGAACGCGATCACCGAGCCGGAGAACGTCACCGCGCCGATCAGCACGCCCAGGTACATCTCGATCTCGTGGATCGTGTTCTCGGCGGGCGTGAGGCCGACCGACACGGCGGGATCGATGAAGTTGGCGTAGCCGACGAGCATCGCCGCGAGGCCGACGAGGCTGTGCATCAGCGCGACGAGCTCGGGCATCTGCGTCATCTGCACGATGCGCGCCGCGTAGAGGCCGATCGCCGCGCCGACGACCATCGCGGCGAGGATGTACGGCAGCCCCGCCGGCGTCACCTGCGTGCCGAACACCGTGGCGAGCACGGCGATCGCCATGCCGATCATGCCGTACAGGTTGCCGCGCCGCGACGTCTCCTGGTTGGAGAGGCCGCCCAGGCACAGGATGAACAGGATCGTGGCGCCGAGGTAGGCGACCGTCGAGAGGCTGGAGGTCATGGTCTCTTGTTCCTTACTTGCGGAACATCTCCAGCATGCGCTGGGTGACGGCGAAGCCGCCGAACATGTTGATCGTCGCGAGCCCGATGGCGAGCACCGACAGCCAGCGTATCCACTCGTTCGGCCGCGACAGGTCGGCCGAGATCTTGCGTCAGGTCGGGCGCGATCTGCACCAGCGCGCCGATGGCGATGATGCTGGACACCGCGTTGGTGACGCTCATCAGCGGCGTGTGCAGCGCGGGCTTCACGTTCCACACCACCATGTAGCCGACGAAGCACGCGAGCACGAACACGGTGAAGTGGCCGAGGAACGCTCGCCGGCGCGTACCGGCCGATCAGCAGGAACAGCAGCGCGCCGACGCCGAACAGCACCGCGGTCTTGGTGCCGGACATCGGCCCGCTCGCCTCGCCGTGAGCCCTTCGGCTTGGGCGGCATCGCGGCCGCGGGCTTCGCCGCCGCTGCGGCCGGGGCGGCCGAGAGCTTCGGCGGCGGCGGCGGCCACGTGACCTCGCCCTTGTTGATCACGGTGGTGCCGCGCAGCACCTCGTCCTGCATGTCGATTTGATCGACGTCGCCGTCGATGCTCTTCGTCTTGACCATGTCCTCGGTGAGGCGCAGCAGGTTCGTCGCGTAGAGCGTCGACGCCTGCTTCGGCGAGGCGGCTCGGCAGGTCCTTGTAGCCGATGATCGTGACGCCGTGGCGCACCACGACCTCGCCCGGCACCGTCAGCTCGCAGTTGCCGCCCTGCTCGGCCGCCATGTCGACGATGACGCTGCCCTGCTTCATCGACTTGACCATGTCCTCGGTGATGAGCTTCGGCGCCGGCTTGCCGGGAATCAGCGCCGTGGTGATGATGATGTCGACGTCCTTCGCCTGCTTCGCGAACACCTCGCGCTGCGCCTTCTGGAAGCCCTCGCTCATCACCTTGGCGTAGCCGCCGACGCCGCTGCCTTCCTCCTCGTAGTCGACCGGCGACGAACTCGCCGCCGAGCGACTTGATCTGGTCGGCGACCTCCGGCCGCGTGTCGTTGGCGCGCACGATCGCGCCCAGGCCCGACGCCGTGCCGATGGCCGCGAGGCCCGCGACGCCGGCGCCGATGACGAACACCTTCGCCGGCGGGACCTTGCCCGCCGCGGTGATCGAGCCGGTGAAGAAGCGGCCGAACGCGTGCGCGGCCTCGATGACCGCGCGGTAGCCGCCGATGTTGGCCATCGAGGAGAGCGCGTCGAGCTTCTGCGCGCGCGAGATGCGCGGCACGCTGTCCATCGCGAGCACGGTGGCCTTCCTCGCCGCGAGCGCCTGCAGCAGGTCGGGGTTCTGCGCCGGCCAGATGAAGCTGACGAGCATCGCCGCCCTCGCGCAGCAGCGCCACTTCCTCGGGCGTCGGGCGCGCGCACCTTGAACACGAGGTCCGCCGTGGCCCAAAGCTGCGCCGCGGTCGGCGACGATCTGCCGCGCCCGCGGCGCGATAGGCGTCGTCGCTGATCTGCGCCGCGTCGCCCGCGCCCGCCTCGACGGCGACGCGGAAGCCCAGCTTGATCAGCTTCTCGACGACCTCGGGAACCGTGGCGACGCGCTTCTCGCCCGGGAAGACCTCGCGCGGCACTCCGATCAGCAATGACATTGCCCCTCCCCGGAATCAGCCTGCAGGTGTCGCGTCGGCGGCGCGATCAGCGCAGCCGCGCGGCCTTCGTCGTCGACGCGCCGATCATAGCAGCGCGGCGACCGCCTTGCCGGTCTCGACGGTCGTCGCGCGGCCGCCGATGTCGGCGGTGCGCGGCGCCTTCGGGTCGGCGAGCGCGCGCTCGATCGCCGCCACGATCGCTGCGCCCGCGTCGGCGTGGCCGAGGAAGTCGAGCAGCAGCGCAGCGGACCAGATCTGGCCGATCGGATTGCAGATTCCCTTGCCCGCGATGTCCGGCGCCGAACCGTGGACGGGCTCGAACAGCGACGGAAACGTGCGCTCCGGGTTGATGTTCGCCGACGGCGCGATGCCGATCGTGCCGCACACCGCGGGGCCGAGGTCGGAGAGGATGTCGCCGAACAGGTTCGACGCGACGACGACGTCGAAGCACCTGCGGCCGCCCGACGAAGTGCGCGCAGAGGATGTCGATGTGATACTGGTCCGCCTTGACGTCCGGATAGCGCGCCGACATCGCCTTGAAGCGCTCGTCCCAGTACGGCATCGTGATCGAGATGCCGTTCGACTTGGTCGCCGACGTCACGTGCTTCGCCGGCCGCGCACGCGCGAGCTCGAACGCGAACTGCATGACGCGGTCGGTGCCCTTGCGCGAGAACACCGACTCCTGGAACACGACCTCGCGCTCCGTGCCTTCCCACATGCGCCCGCCGACCGACGAGTACTCGCCTTCCGTGTTCTCGCGCACGACGACGAAGTCGATGTCCCCGGGCTTGCGGCCGGCGAGCGGCGCCGCGATGCCGGGCATCAGCTTGCACGGCCGCATGTTGACGTACTGGTCGAACTGCCGCCGAAACGGGATCAGCGATCCCCACAGCGACACGTGATCCGGGACCGTCGCGGGCCAGCCGACCGCGCCGTAGAAGATCGCCTCGAAACCCGCGAGCTGTGCGAACCAGTCCTCGGGCATCATCCGGCCGTGCTTGGCGTAGTAGTCGCAGCTCCAGTCGAAGTGCGTGAACGCGAGGTCGATCTCGAACTTGCGCGCGGCCGTCTCGAGCACGCGCAGGCCCTCGGGCACCGTCTCCTTGCCGATGCCGTCGCCAGGCATGACAGCGATGCGATGTTGTGGCATGGGGTCTTCCTCCGTGGACCGGCGATTGTAGCCTCCTCCGTTCGGCCGATGGCCGGCGCGCCCGGCAGCCCGAGCAGGATTTCGCGCGCATCGCAGCCGCCATGGGACGCGATTTCCACGCCGACTTCCCCGCACCGGCGGTACCGGGCGAACCCCTCTGACCGCCTCGCACGGGCTGCGCTATCATGTCGCCCCAGCGCACGCGCAACCGCCGCCATGAAGCAGACGTTCCTCGACTTCGAGCAACCGATCGCCGAGCTGCAGCAGAAGATCGACGAGCTTCGCTTCGTCCACGAGGACTCGGCGGTCGACATCTCCGACGAGATCGCGCGACTCACCAAGAAGAGCCAGCAGCTCGCCAAGGAGATCTACGGCAAGCTGTCGGCGTGGCAGATCGCGCAGGTCGCCCGCCATCCCCAGCGGCCGTACACGCTCGACTACGTCGGCGCCATGTTCTCGGACTTCCGCGAGCTGCACGGCGACCGCGCGTACGCGGACGATCCCGCCATCGTCGGCGGCATCGCGCGCTTCAACGGCAAGCCATGCATGGTCATCGGCCACCAGAAGGGTCGCGACACCAAGGAGAAGATCTACCGCAACTTCGGCATGCCGCGCCCCGAGGGCTACCGCAAGGCGCTGCGGCTCATGAAGCTGGCGGAAAAGTTCGAGTTGCCGCTGTTCACGTTCGTCGACACGCCGGGCGCCTATCCCGGCATCGGCGCGGAGGAACGCGGGCAGTCGGAGGCGATCGGCCGCAATCTGTATGAAATGGCCGGGCTGCGCACGCCGATCGTCGTGACGGTGATCGGCGAAGGCGGCTCCGGCGGCGCACTGGCGATCGCCGTCGGCGACGTGACGCTGATGCTGCAGTACGCGACGTACTCGGTGATCTCGCCGGAAGGCTGCGCATCGATCCTGTGGAAGTCCGCCGACCACGCGCCGGAGGCCGCCGAGACGCTCGGCATCACGGCGTCGCGCCTGAAGCAGCTGGGCCTCATCGACAAGATCGTCAACGAGCCGCTCGGCGGCGCGCATCGCGACCACGCGGCGATCACGGTGACGCTCAAGCGGGCGCTGACCGAGGCCCTGCGCCAGTGCCAGGAACAGCCGCTCGATACGCTGCTCGAAGCGCGCGAGGACAAGATCCTGGGCTACGGCAAGTTCAAGGAGATCGTCGCGGGCTGACGCGGCGGCGGCGCCGGCCGACTCGAATGCGCCCCCGCGACGACCCGGCCAACGCGGTTCCGCGCGCGGTTGCGGCGGCGCTGGCGATGCACGCGCCGCGCGGTGCGCACATCGTGGTCGCGCTGTCCGGCGGGCGCGATTCGAGCGTCCTCCTCGACGCGCTCTGCCGTGCCGGCCCGGCCGGCGGCCACGCGGTGTCGGCCGCGCACGTCCATCACGGCCTGTCCCCCAACGCCGACGCGTGGCAGCGGTTCTGCGTCGAGCTCTGCGCCGAGCGCGGGGTGCCGCTGGCATCGCGCGCGGTGACTGTACCCCGGACGCCGCGCAGCAGCCTCGAGGCCGAGGCCCGGCGGGTTCGCTACACGGCGCTCGCGGACGCCGCGGCCGCGCTGCACGGGGCCGTCGTGGCCCTCGCACATCACCGCGACGACCAGGCGGAGACGCTCCTGCTGCAATTGCTGCGCGGCGCAGGGCCGCGCGGCCTCGCGGCGATGCCCGCGCTGCGCCGCGATCAGCGCGGGCTCGCCTGGTTTCGGCCGCTGCTCGACGTGCCGCGGTCGGCGATCGACGCGTACGCCGCCGCACGGGGCCTGCGGTGGATCGACGACGAAAGCAATGTGCGCCCGCAGCATCGGCGCAACGCCGTACGTCGAACGGTCATGCCGGCGCTCGCTGCACTGGGCGGGAACGTCTCGGCGACGCTCGCGCGCGCCGCGATCCATCAGGCCGAGGCGGCGCAGCTCGCCGATGACCTGGCCGCGCATGACGCCCCCCTGGCCGACGGCGGCGCCGCGCTCGACCGCACCGGCCTCGCCGCGCTTCCCCGCCATCGCGCGCGCAACGTCCTGCGCTGGTTCCTGCGCACGCGGGGCCTGCCCCCGCCGTCAACGGCCGCCCTCGCGCAGATGATCGCGCAGTTGTGCGGTGCCCGCGACGAGGCCAGGGTCCGCCTCGCGCATGCGGGCGCGCAGATCGGCGTGCACCAGGGCCGGATCCGCATCCACGGGCCCCCTGCCCGCGAGTTCGCCGTCCCCTGGGCGGGCGAGGCGGAGCTCGAGCTTCCCCACGGGGTACTCGCCTTCGCTTCGACGCCGGGAGCGGGGCTCGACGCGCGGCGGCTGGCACAGGATCCTGTGCAGGTGCGCGGACGCCGCGGCGGCGAGCGCTTCCAGCTCGCCGCCAACCGGCCCCGGCGCGCGCTGAGCGAGATCCTGCGCGCACACGGCATTCCCGAATGGGAGCGTGACGCGCTCCCGCTGGTCTTCTGCGGCATGGCGCTCGCCGCCGTCGCGGGCGTGGGGATCGATCCGGCGTTCCGGGCGACGCCGGGAACCCCCGGCGTGTCCGTCGACTGGCGTCCGCATCGGACCGCCGGCGCCGTGGACAGTCGGTGCGCCGCGATTGACAACGATGGACCTCCGCAGGCTAAATGAAACGACAACGGGCCGAAGAGCCCGGAACATACCGACGGATCCGCGCCGAATTTGCCCACCTCGGAGGTATTCATGAGATTGTCGCGCATACCATTCGCCATCGTGGCCACGCTCGCCATCGCACTCGTGGCCGGCCCGACCTCGGCGCAGCAGCCGATCGTCATCAAGTTCTCGCACGTCGTCGCCGAGAACACGCCGAAGGGACAGGCCGCGCTCAAGTTCAAGGAGCTTGCCGAGAAGAAGCTGCCGGGGAAGGTCCAGGTCCAGGTGTTCCCGAGCTCGCAGCTGTTCGGCGACGCGAAGGAGCTCGAGGCGCTGCTCCTCGGTGACGTGCAGTTCATCGCCCCGTCGCTGTCCAAGTTCGACCGCTATACCAAGGCGATCCAGGTGTACGACCTGCCGTTCCTGTTCCAGGACATCGACGCCGTGGACCGCTTCCAGCAAAGCCCGAAGGGCCAGGGACTGCTCACGGCGATGAAGTCGAAGGGGCTGCTGGGGCTCGCCTACTGGCACAACGGCATGAAGGAGCTGTCGAGCGACAAGGACCAGCTCAAGGTGCCGGCGGACGTCAAGGGACTCAAGTTCCGCATCCAGGCCTCCGACGTGCTCGAGGCGCAGTTCCGCGCGCTCGGCGCCAACCCCCAGAAGATGGCGTTCTCCGAGGTGTACCAGGCATTGCAGACCGGCGTCGTCGACGGCCAGGAGAACACCTGGTCGAACATCTATTCGCAGAAGTTCTACGAGGTCCAGAAGACGATCGCGGTCACCAACCACGGCGTGATCGACTACATGGTGGTCACCAACGCCAAATGGTGGGACGGCCTGCCGCCGGACGTGCGCAAGGGCCTGTCCGAGGCGATGGCGGAAGCGACCGCCTACGGCAACAAGCTCGCCGACGATCTCAACGAGGATGCGCGCAAGAAGATCGCCGCCGCCGGCAAGGCGAAAATCCAGCCGCTGACCAAGGCCGAGCTGGTGCCGTGGCAGAAGGCGATGGAGCCCGTATGGAAGAAATTCGAGGGTGAAATCGGCAAGGACCTGATCGACGCCGCACTGAAGTCGAACAACTGAGCCGCGCTCCTTGCGCTGAGGGGGAAGCGTGAAGAGCAACGGGTTCGAGCGCGCCGAGGAAGGCCTGATCGCCTTCCTCCTCGCGGTCATGACGATCATCGTCTTCGTGCAGGTCGTCGCTCGCTACGTATTCAACTACAGCTTCGTCTGGGCGCTCGAGCTGGTCACGTACCTGTTCGCGGCCCTGATCTTCCTCGGCATGGCGTACGGCGTGCGCGTCGGCGCGCACATCGGCATCGATCTCCTGGTGAAATCGCTGGGGCCACGCGGCGCGCGGGTTGCCGGCGCGTTCGCCGCGGCGCTGTGCATCGTCTACTCGGGCATCGTCCTCGTCGGCAGCGTGCAGTACGTCGAGAAGATGCGCTCGATCGGCATCATGGCGCAGGACCTGCCGGTCGAGCAGTGGATTCCGCGGCTGGTCCTGCCGCTCGGGTTCCTGCTGCTCCTCCTGCGCTTCGCGCAGGTCTTCTTCCGCATCGTCACCGGTCGCGACAAGGGACTGCGGCTCGCCGACGAGGCCGCGGATGCGCTCAAGATGAACCAGCCCGGCGAATCCGCGCCGACGGAAGGCGACAAGCCGTGACCATCGCCTGCCTGTTCGTGCTGCTGTTCGCCTTCATGCTGCTCGGCATGCCGATCGCCGTCTCCCTCGGCCTGTCGTCGCTTTTGACCATCCTGTTCTTCGGGCACGACTCGCTGGCCTCGCTGGCGCTGAAGCTGTTCGAGACCTCCGAGCACTTCACGCTGCTGGCGATCCCCTTCTTCATCCTGTCGGGCGCATTCATGACCACCGGCGGCGTCGCCAAGCGCATGGTCGCGTTCGCCAACGCCGCCATCGGGCACCTGCGCGGCGGCCTCGCCATGGCATCGGTGCTGGCGTGCATGCTGTTCGCCGCGGTTTCGGGCTCGTCGCCGGCGACGGTGGTCGCGGTCGGCTCCATCGTCATCGCCGGCATGGTCAAGGCGGGATACACGAAGGAGTTCGCCGCGGGCGTGATCTGCAACGCCGGCACGCTGGGCATCCTGATTCCGCCGTCGATCGTGATGGTCGTGTACGCCGCGGCCACCGAGACGTCGGTCGGCAAGCTGTTCATGGCCGGCGTGATTCCGGGGATCGTCCTCGGTCTGATGCTGATGGTCGCGATCTACTTCCGCGCGCGGGTGCTCGACATCCCGCGACAGCCGAAGGCATCGCTGCGTCAGGTGCTGCGCGCGGGGCGCGATTCGATCTGGGGCCTGCTGCTGCTGGTGATCATCCTCGGCGGCATCTACGGCGGCGTCTTCACGCCCACCGAGGCGGCCGGCGTGGCCGCCGTGTACGCCTTCTTCATCGCGGTGTTCGTCTACCGCGACATCGGCATGCGCAAGGTGCCGGAGGTGCTCGTCGACGCCGCGCGGGTGACGGTGATGCTGATGTTCATCGTGGCCAACGCGCTGCTGTTCGCTCACGTGCTGACCACCGAACGGATTCCGCAGGCGATCACCGAGCAGATCGTCGGCATGGGCATGGCGCCGTGGCAGTTCCTCGTCGTCGTCAACGTCCTGCTGCTCGTCGCCGGCAACTTCATGGAGCCGACGGGGATCATCCTGATCCTCGCGCCGATCCTGTTCCCGATCGCCTCGCAGATGGGCATCGATCCTGTCCACCTCGGCATCATCATGGTCGTGAACCTCGAGATCGGCATGGTGACGCCGCCGGTGGGACTGAACCTGTTCGTCACTTCGGGCATCACCGGCATGTCGATCGTCGAAGTCGTCCGCGCCGCGCTGCCCTGGCTGTCGGTCCTCTTCATCTTCCTCATCATCGCGACGTACGTCCCCGTGCTGTCGCTGTACCTGCCGAACCTGCTGTTCTGAGGCAGCGCGCCGCGGCCGGCAGGCCTCCCGCGTCCTCCTGCGTCCTCTCGCGCGTCCTCGCGCGGACTGGCGCGTCCTCGCGCGGCCTGGCGGCTGCCGCGGCCTCGCGCACCCTTCCGCGTCCTCAAGGCGGACGGGTCAAAATGTTATAATTCTGATTTTGTTCGCTTTTGTCCCGGTTACCCTTGCTGGAGCAACCTGAAATGGCAGCAGAACGCACGCTTTCCATCATCAAGCCCGACGCCGTGGCGAAGAACGTGATCGGCGAGATCTACGCACGCTTCGAGAAGGCCGGCCTCAAGATCGTCGCGGCCCGGATGATGCACCTCTCGCGCACGGACGCCGAAGGTTTCTACGCCGTCCACCGCGAACGGCCCTTCTTCCGGGATCTGGTCGATTTCATGACGTCCGGGCCGGTGATGGTGCAGGTGCTGGAAGGGGAAAACGCCATTGCGAAGAACCGCGAGCTGATGGGCGCGACCGATCCGCGCAAGGCCGAGCCGGGCACGATCCGCGCCGATTTTGCGCAGTCGATCGACGCCAACGCCGTGCATGGCTCGGACGGTCCGGAGACCGCCCGGGTCGAAGTGGCGTACTTCTTTCCGGCGCACAACGTCTACGCCCGCTGACCGCAACGACCCCACGCGCGATGACGAACCTGCTCGACCTCGATCCCGCAGCGCTGGCGGCGTTCTTCGCGGCGCGCGGCGAGAAGCCTTTTCGCGCCCGGCAGGTGTCGCGCTGGCTGCACCAGCGCTTCACCGCGGACGTGGCGGCGATGAGCGACCTCGCGCGGCCGCTGCGCGACAAGCTCGCGGCGGAGGCGGAAATTCGCGCGCCCGAGATCGTGCGCGACACCACGGCGGCCGACGGCACGCGCAAGTGGCTGATCGACGTCGGCAGCGCCAACGCGATCGAGACCGTCTACATTCCCGAGGACGACCGCGGCACGCTCTGCATCTCGTCGCAGGCGGGCTGCGCGCTCGACTGTGCGTTCTGCTCGACCGGCAAGCAGGGCTTCAACCGCAACCTGTCGACCGGCGAGATCGTCGGGCAGCTCTGGCACGCGAATCGCGCGCTCCTCGCGGATGGCATCGCGGCGCCGTGGGTCGACGCGGGACGCGCGCCGATCACCAACGTGGTGATGATGGGCATGGGGGAGCCGCTCGCCAATTTCGACCACGTGGTGCGGGCGCTGAAGCTCATGCTCGACGACAACGCCTACGGGCTGTCGCGGCGTCGCGTAACGCTGTCGACGTCGGGCCTCGTGCCGCAGATCGATCGCCTTGGCGACGAATGTCCGGTCGCGCTCGCCGTGTCGCTCCACGCGCCCGACGACGAGTTGCGCAATCGCCTCGTCCCGATCAACCGCGTCCACCCGCTGTCCGAGCTGATGGCCGCCTGCATCCGCTACGTGCGGAAGGCGCCGCGCGATTTCGTCACCTTCGAGTACGTGATGCTCGCCGGGGTGAACGACGCGGACACGCACGCCCATGCGCTGCTCGCGCGGGTGCGCGACGTGCCGTGCAAGCTGAACCTGATTCCGTTCAATCCGTTCCCCGGCACCGAATTCCGCGTGAGCCCGCGCGAGCGCATCGCGGCTTTCCAGCGCATCCTGTCCGACGGCGGCATCGTGACGACGGTGCGCAAGACGCGTGGTGACGACATCGATGCCGCGTGCGGGCAGCTCGCGGGCCAGGTGCGCGATCGCACCAAGCGCCGCCTCGCGGCGCGCATCCCGGTTGTCGCCGCGCGCTAGCGCCGCTGCAGGAGGTTCCATGCGTCGTATCGCCATCACGCTCGCCGTCGCCGCCGCACTTTTCGCCGGCTGCGCGTCGAAGGAGCCTTCCGAAAAGGCGGCGCCGCCGGTGCCGACGCCGAAGCTCGAGCCGGTCAAGGTGCAGGAGGCGACGCCGCAGCAGCGCGCCGCCATCAAGACCGATCTCGCCGCCGGCTACTACGAGCGCGGCCAGTTCGGCGTCGCCCTCGACGTGCTGAAGGAGGCCGAGGAGCTCGACCCGAACAACGCGCGCATCTTCGACATCTACGGCCTCGTCTACACGATGCTGGCGGAAACGCAGAAAGCCGATGCGAGCTTCCGCCGCGCGCTGTCGATCGCCCCCAACGATCCGGAGATCCGCGCCAACTGGGGCGCGTTCCTGTGCGCGTCGGGCCGCGAGCGCGAATCGATCCCCGAGTTCGAGGCCGCGGTGCGCGATCCCCTCTACAAGACGCCGGAGATCGCGTACATCAACGCGGGCAAGTGCACGCTGGCGATGGGCGACGCGAAGAAGGCCGACGAATATTTCCGGCGCGCGCTGGTCGCCTCGCCGGGCAACCCGACCGCGAGCTATCAGCTCGCCCGCCTCGCCTACAAGGACGCGCGCCTGCAGGATGCGCGCGCCTGGCTGCGGCCGGCGGTGCAGGCGGCGCAGCCGCGGCCCGACGCGCTGCTCCTCGGCATCTGCATCGAGCGCAAGCTCGGCGACCGCCAGGCGGAACTCTCGTACGCATCGCAGCTCAAGAACCGGTATCCCGAGGCGCCCGAGACGCGGCAGATCGACGCCGCGGACTGCGGGTGACGCAGCAGGACCCTACGATGACTGCCGACCCGTCGCCCGGCGCCCGGCATCCCGACGGGATCCGGGAAGAAGACGCCTACGGCCGCGACGCGGCGGCCGGGGCGACCGTCGGCGCGTGGCTGCGCGCCGCGCGCGAATCGGCGGGGCTCACGCAAGACGGCGTCGCCCAGCAACTCAAGCTGCATCCGCGCCAGGTCCGCGCCCTCGAGGAGGACGACTTCGGGCTGCTGCCGGGACGTACGTTCGTGCGCGGCTTCGTGCGCAACTACGCGCGCCTCGTCCATCTCGACGCGGAGGCGCTGGTCGCGGCGCTTCCGGTCGGGGAGCCCACCTCACCCTTGGAGCGCCTCACCTACTCGCCGTCGTCGCGGCCCATGGGTGAGATCCCGATCGAGTCGCCACGGCGTGGCGGCGGGGTGGCGCGCTGGCTGATCCCGCTGCTTTTGCTCGCCATCGTCGGCGTCGCAGGGTATTACGAGTTCACGCGGGCGCGGCTGTCGCGCCCCGCGGTGTCGGACGGCGTCATGCCCCCGCCGCCGCCCATGCCTGCGGCGCCCGCCGCTGGCCCCGCCGTGACGACGCTGCCCAATCCCCTCGACGCCGCGAAAGGCGAAGCGGCGGCGCCCGGCGTTGCGGGCAACGCAGCCGCCGGCGCGGCCCCGCCGCCGGCGAGCCCTGCCGCGACCGAGCCGGCCGCACCGGTCGCATCGGCCGCCGCGCCGCCCGGCAACGACTCGACGGTGGCGCCCGCCGGCGCGACGACCGCGGCCGCCGAGCCTGCTCTCGTACTCTCGTTCACCGGCGCGTCCTGGGTGCAGGTCAAGGACGCCACCGGAACCGTGGTGGCGTCGCAGACCGCGACGCCCGGCGTGAAGCTTCCCGTCGCCGGCCGTCCGCCGTTCGACCTGGTGATCGGCAATGCCGATCACGTCCGCGCCGAGTTCCGCGGCAAGCCGGTCGATCTCGCGCCGTACACGCGCTCCAACGTCGCGCGCCTGACGCTCAAGTGACATGGACCGGCAGACGATCACGCGCCGAACCACGCGCCAGGTGATGATCGGCGCCGTGCCGATCGGCGGCGGCGCGCCGATCGTCGTGCAGTCGATGACCAACACCGACACCGCCGACGTCGCAGCGACGGTCGCGCAGGTCAGCGCGCTCGCCGACGCCGGCTCGCAGATCGTCCGCATCACGGTCAACACCGCCGAGGCCGCCGCGGCGGTGGGCGAAATCCGCGCGCGACTCGACGCGCAGGGCTGCGCGGTGCCTTTGGTCGGCGACTTCCATTTCAACGGCCACAAGCTGCTCGCCGAGTTTCCCGCCTGCGCGGCCGCGCTGGCGAAGTACCGGATCAATCCGGGCAACGTCGGCAAGGGCAGCCGGCGCGATCCGCAGTTCGCGCTGATGATCGAGCACGCGATCCGCCATGCGAAGCCGGTGCGCATCGGCGTCAACTGGGGCAGCCTCGACGCGGCGCTGCTCGCGCGGCTGATGGACGAGAACGCCGCGAGCGCGACGCCGCGCGACGCCGACGCCGTGATGCGCGAGGCGCTCGTCACGTCCGCGCTCGACAGCGCGCGCCAGGCCGAAGCGCTCGGCCTGGCCGGCGATCGCATCGTGCTGTCGTGCAAGGTGTCGAACGTCCAGGACCTCGTCGTCGTCTACCGCGAGCTCGCGCGGCGCTGTGACTATCCGCTGCATCTCGGGCTCACCGAGGCCGGCATGGGCAGCAAGGGCATCGTCGCGTCGACGGCGGCGATGGCCGTCCTGCTCCAGGAAGGCATCGGCGACACGATCCGCGTGTCGCTCACGCCGGAGCCCGACGGCGATCGCACGAAGGAGGTGGTGGTCGCGCAGGAGATCCTGCAGACGATGGGGCTGCGCTCGTTCACGCCAATGGTCGCCGCGTGCCCCGGCTGCGGCCGCACGACGAGCACGTACTTCCAGGAGCTCGCCGCGCGCATCCAGCAGTTCCTGCGCACGTCGATGCCGGCCTGGCGCGCCCGCTATCCCGGCGTCGCCGAACTGCAGGTCGCGGTCATGGGCTGCGTCGTCAACGGTCCGGGCGAGTCGAAGCTCGCCAACGTCGGCATCTCGCTGCCGGGGACCGGCGAGGCGCCCGTCGCGCCGGTGTACGTCGATGGCCACAAGACCGTCACGCTCAAGGGCGAGCGCATCGCCGAGGAGTTCCAGCAGATCGTCGAGGACTATGTCCGCGCGACCTATGGCGGCGAGCCGCGCGCCCCCTCGCTCGACCCCGGCAGGAAGACCATCGCGGTCAAGGCGGTCGCGTGACCGGCGCTGCGGCGGATACCCGGGGCCGGGCGGCGGCCACGGCCGGCGGCAGGCTGCAGGCCGTTCGCGGGATGAACGACGTCCTGCCCGACGAGGCCGCCCTCTGGGAGCATTTCGAGGACGCGACGCGCGCTGTGTTCCGCCGCTACGGCTACCGTAACCTGCGCGTGCCCATCGTCGAGGCCACGCCGCTGTTCGTGCGCGCGATCGGCGAGGTCACCGACGTCGTCGAGAAGGAGATGTACACGTTCGACGACCGCCTGAACGGCGAGAGCCTGACGCTGCGGCCGGAGGCGACCGCCGGCATCGTGCGCGCGGCGATCGAGCACAACCTCACCTACGAGCGCCCGCAGCGCGTGTGGCTCGCCGGACCGATGTTCCGCCACGAGCGGCCGCAGAAGGGGCGCTATCGCCAGTTCCACCAGTTCGACGTCGAGGCGCTGGGCTTCCCCGGGCCCGACGTCGACGCCGAGCAGATGGTCATGCTCGCCCGCCTGTGGCGCGAGCTCGGTCTCGCCGACGGCATCCGGCTCGAGATCAACTCCATCGGCGACGCGGCCGAGCGCCATGCGCATCGCGCCGCGCTCGTCGACTATTTCTCGCAGCACGGCGAGGCGCTCGACGACGATGCGAAGCGCCGCCTGCACACGAATCCCCTGCGCATCCTCGACAGCAAGAGTCCGGCGCTGCAGGCGATCGTCGCCGGTGCCCCCAGGCTCATCGACCGGCTCGGCGACGCCTCGCGCGCGCACTTCGAGGCGCTCCGCGCGCTGCTCGCCGGCGCCGGCCTCGCCTATACGATCAATCCGCGCCTGGTGCGCGGTCTCGACTACTACAACCGCACGGTGTTCGAATTCGTGACCGACCGTCTGGGCGCGCAGGGCACGGTCGCCGGCGGCGGCCGTTACGACGGCCTGTTCGAGCAGCTCGGCGGCAGGCCGACGCCGGCGTGCGGCTTCGGCATGGGCATCGAGCGGATGATCCTGCTGCTGCAGGACGCGCAGCGTGCCGCGCCGTCCACGCCGCTCGCCTATGTCGTCCATGTCGGCGAGGCCGCGGCCGCACTGGCGTATCGCGCCGCCGAGGCGCTGCGCGACGCCGGTCACGCGGTCGTCGTCAACGCGGGGGGCGGCAGCTTCAAGTCGCAGATGAAGCGCGCCGACGCGAGCGGCGCGCGCTATGCCCTTTTGATCGGCGACGACGAGGCGGCGGCGAACGCCGTCGCCGTGAAACCGCTGCGCGAGCCCGGCGAGCAGCGCGCCGTGCCAGCCGACCTGCTGGCGAACCATTTCGAAGCGCTCGCGGCGCCGGCGAACGCCGCGGCGCCCGCCGGCGCCTGACTGGAGCATCAACGAGGAAACGAATGGCAGCTTACGATCTGCAGGAACAGGAACAGCTCGACGATCTCAAGGCCTGGTGGAAACAATGGGGCAACACGATCACGTTTGCCGTGGCCCTCGCCTGCCTCGTCATCGCCGGGGTGCAGGGGTACCGCTGGTGGCTCGGCAGCAAGGCCGCCGATGCCGCGGTGCTCTACGGCGCGGTGAGCGAAGCCGCGCGCAAGGGCGACCCCGCCAAGGGCAAGGACGCGATGGCCGAGCTGGCCGACAAGTTCAGCGGCACCGCGTATGCGGCGCGCGCTGCGCTGGTCAACGCGCGGCAGCTGTTCGACGCGGGCGACAAGGCGGGCGCGCGGGCCAAGCTCGAATGGGCGATCGCCAACGCGTCGGAGGACGAGATCAAGGCGATCGCGCGCTTTCGCCTCGCCGAGATCCAGCTCGACGACAAGCAGTACGACGAGGCGCTGAAGACGCTCGACGCCAAGGTGCCCGACGCGTTCAAGGGACTGTACGCGGACCTGCGCGGCGACGCGCTGCTCGCGGCCGGCCGCCCTGCGGAGGCGCGTACCGCGTACCAGGAAGCCTTCGCGGCGCTCGACCCCAAGTCGCCGTACCGCGGCTATGTCGAGGTCAAGCTCGACACGGTCGGCGGCGCGGCAGCGGCGCCGGCCGCCGGTTCCGCTGCCGCGCCTGCCGCGAAGATGGCCGCGGTGCCCGGGGCACCCGCCGCGCCCGGGGCGCCCGGGGCACCCGCCGCGCCCGGGAGTCCTGCCACGTCCGGGGCACCCGCCACGTCCGGGGCACCCGCCACGTCCGGGGCACCCGCCACGTCCGGGGCACCCGCCACGTCCGGGGCACCCGCCACGTCCGGGGCACCCGCCGCGCCCGCGGCACCCGCCGCGCCCGCGGCGAAATGATGCCGGGCTCGAGCCTGTCGATGCGCCGCCTTCGCACGCTCGCGCTCTGCGCCGCTGCGCTGGCGGGTGCGGGTTGCGCGACGATCCAGTCGTGGATACCGTCCATCCCGTCGATTCCGGCGCCGTCCTTCGGCTGGCTGTTCGGCAAGAGCAACAAGCCCGGACCGCTGCCGACGCTCAACGCGAAGACCACGCCGCAGGTCAACTGGCAGGTGAACGTGGGCAAGGCCGCGCCGGGGCTCGCGCCGGCGATCACGAGCTCGGCGATCTATGCCGCCGCCTCGGATGGGACGCTCGTGCGCGTCGACCCCGCCAGCGGCCGCGTGGTCTGGCGCGCGAGCGCCGGGACGCGAATCTCGGCGGGGCCGGGTGCGGACGACCGCCGTGTCGTCGTCGGCACCGACAAGGGCGAGGTGCTCGCCTTCGACACCGACGGCAAGGCCGCATGGACCGCCTACGTGTCGAGCGAAGTGCTCGCGCCGCCCAGCGTCGTCGAGGGCGTCGTCGTCGTGTTCTCGGGCGACGGCCACATCTATGGGCTCAATGCCGGCGATGGCCGGACGCGATGGGTGACGGCGCGCACGCCGCCGGCGCTCGTCATTCGCAACGTCGCGGGCGGCGTCACGTCGCGCGGCGCGATCTTCGCCGGCACCCCCGGCGGACACCTGCTGGCGCTCGATGCGTTGACCGGCGCGATCGGCTGGGACGCGACGGTCGCGATACCGAAGGGGGCCACGGAGCTGGAGCGCATCGCCGACGTTACGAGCCTCCCGTACGTCGACGGCAGGCAGGTGTGCGCGGTGGCGTACCAGGGTCGCGTCGCGTGCTTCGACATCGAGCGCGGCACGCTCAACTGGTCGCGCGACCTGTCGAGCCTGACCGGCCTGGCGGGCGACGGCCGCAGCATCTACGTGACCGACGACAAGGGCAATGTCCACGCGCTCGACCGGGCGAGCGGCGCCTCGATCTGGAAACAGGACGTCCTCACCGAGCGCCGGGTCGGCGGGCCTCAGATGGTCGGCGCGTACGTCGGGGTCGTCGACGTCGAGGGCTATCTGCACCTGCTCGCCGCCGGCGACGGCGCGTATGTCGGCCGCATCGCCACCGACGGCCGTCCGCCGACGACGCAGCCGTCGCCCCTGGCCGGAAGCGCGCTGTGGCTTTCCGACAGCGGCACCCTGTACTCGATCACCGCGCGCTGACTTGCTTCCCACGCTCGCCCTCGTCGGCCGGCCCAACGTCGGCAAATCGACGCTGTTCAATCGGCTGACGAAGACGCGCAACGCGCTCGTCGCCGACTTCCCCGGGCTCACCCGCGACCGCCACTACGGCCGCGCGCGCGCCGGCGAGCGTGCCTACCTGGTCGTCGATACCGGCGGATTCGAGCCCGCGGCGAGCGAAGGCGTCCTCCAGGAGATGGCGAAGCAGGCGCGCACGGCGATCGCCGAATCGGACGTGGTGGTGTTCATCGTCGACGGCCGCGCCGGCGTGACTCCGCAGGACGCGACGATCGCCGCGCTGCTGCGCAAGTCCGGCCGGCCGGTCGTGCTCGCGGTCAACAAGGCCGAGGGCCTCGATCCGGCACGCGTCACCGCGGAATTCCACGAGCTGGCGCTGGGAACGCCGCTGCCGATATCGTCGGCGCACGGCGAGAACGTGCGCGACATGATCGACATCGCGCTCGACCTCGCGCCGCGCACGGAAGCGGACGCCCGGGACCCGGATGCCGATGCTGCCAGGCCGGTGAAGGTCGCGATCGTCGGCCGTCCCAACGTGGGCAAGTCGACCCTCGTCAACGCGGTCCTCGGCGAGGAGCGCGTCATCGCGTTCGACGAGCCGGGCACGACGCGCGACGCGATCTACCTCGACTTCGAGCGCGGCGGGCGCCCGTACACGCTGATCGACACCGCGGGGATCCGCCGCCGCGGCAAGGTGTTCGAGGCAGTCGAGAAGTTCTCCGTCATCAAGACGCTGCAGGCGATCGAGGACGCCAACGTGGTCGTGCTGGTCCTCGACGCGCATGGCGGCATCACCGAGCAGGATGCGCATCTCGCGGGCCACGTGCTCGAAGCCGGACGCGCGGTCGTCGTCGCGGTCAACAAGTGGGACGCGGTGACCCCCCAGGGCCGCGAGGCGGTGAAGCGCGATCTCGAGCGCAAGCTCGCGTTCCTCGCGTTCGCGCAGCAGCACTTCATCTCGGCGCGCGAGGCGCGCGGCGTCGACGCGCTGTTCGCGTCGGTCGACAAGGCGTACGCCGCGGCCATGGCGCGGCTGCCGACGCCGCGCCTCACCCGCGCGCTGCAGCAGGCGGTCGCGCGCCAGGAGCCGCCCCGAGCCGGAATGGTGCGGCCGAAGCTGCGCTATGCCCACCAGGGGGGCGTCAATCCGCCGCTCGTGGTGATCCACGGGTCCGCGCTGGGCCACGTGCCTGCCTCGTACCGGCGTTATCTGGAACGTTTTTTCGCCGAGGCTTTCCAACTGCGGGGAACGCCGCTTAGGATACAATTCAAGACGGGTGTCAACCCCTATGCGGACACCAGCGCACGCCGCTAGGCCCCGCGGCAATCCGGATTGGCCGCGGCCCCCTGGGCAAAGGTGCGTGTCATCAAGAACAGCGGAGCTCCCCGATGAGCAACAAAGGGCAAATGCTACAAGACCCCTTCCTGAACACCCTGCGCAAGGAACACGTGCAGGTGTCCATTTACCTCGTGAACGGCATCAAGCTGCAGGGGCAGATCGAGTCCTTCGACCAGTACGTCGTGCTGCTCAAGAACACCGTCACGCAGATGGTGTACAAGCACGCCATCTCGACGGTCGTGCCTTCGCGCTCGGTCGCGATGCCGCATCACAACCACGCCGCCGAGGCCGAGAGCTGAGCCGTCGGCCCGGGGCCGGCTGACGCCGGCCCGCGCATGTTCGAACGTCCCGTCGGCGGCGACCGCGCGCTTGTCGTTGCGCTCGCGCTCGGCCGCGCGCCGCGCGATGGCGGCGCGGCGGAGATCGCCGCGCTCGTCGAATCGGCGGGCGCGACGATCGCCGGCCGGGTGGGCGGGCGTCGGGCACGTCCCGACCCTGCGACGTTCGCCGGCAGCGGCAAGGTCGAGGAGATCGCCGAACTGCGCAAGGCGTCCGGCGCGGATCTCGTCATCTTCGATCACGCGCTGTCCGGCGTGCAGCAGCGCAACCTCGAGCAGGCCTTCGGCTGCCGCGTCATCGACCGCACGAGCCTGATCCTCGACATCTTCGCGCAGCGTGCGCGCAGCGCGGAAGGCAAGCTGCAGGTCGAGCTTGCGCAGCTCAACCACATGGCCACGCGGCTTGCCGGCGGATGGACGCACCTCGAGCGGCAGAAGGGCGGCATCGGCATGCGCGGGCCCGGCGAAACGCAGCTCGAAACCGACCGGCGCCTGATCGGCCGGCGCGTGAAGGTGCTGAACGATCGCATCGCGCGCGTCGCGATGACGCGCCGCACGCAAAGCCGCACGCGCAAGCGCGCTGCCGTGCGCACCATCGCCCTGGTCGGCTACACGAACGCCGGCAAGTCCACGCTGTTCAATCGCCTCACGAAGGCGCACGTCCGCTCCGCCGACCAGCTGTTCGCGACGCTCGACACGACGCTGCGACGCTGGCATGTCGACGGCGCCGAATCCCTCGTGCTCTCCGACACCGTCGGCTTCATCCGCGACCTTCCGCACGACCTCGTCGTGGCATTCCGCGCGACGCTCGCCGAGGCGACCGAAGCCGATCTGCTGCTGCACGTGATCGACGCCTCGGCGGCCGAGCGCGACGCGCAGATCGACGCCGTCGACGCCGTCCTGCGCGAGATCGGCGCTGCCGACATCCCCCAGATCCGCGTCCTCAACAAGTGCGATCTCGCCGGGCTGGCGCCGGGGGTCGAGCGCGACGGCTGTGGTACCATTTCGACGGTTCGGGTGAGTGCGTTGACCGGTGCGGGCTGCACCGATTTGCGCGCCGCGCTCGCCGAGCGTTTTCCGCGCGACGACCGCCCCTTTTCAACTCCGATACACGATCAGGCGCCGGCGCTCCCCGGTTGAAACCAGGGGGGGCGGACGCAAATTGAGCGACGTGCGCATACCGCGCGCGTCACACGATCTCCGATGTCCTTGAACGATCCTCAGTGGGGCAAGCGCGGCGGCAGCGGCGGCGGCGGTCCCCCCGACCTCGACGAAATCTGGCGCAACGTCAATCGCCGGATGAGCGAGCTGTTCGGGCGCAAGGGCCCGGTCGACGAGCAGGGCGGCGACGGCGGCCGGACGCCGCCGCGCGGCCTGCCGGCCGGAGGCGTCGTGCTGCTGGTCCTTCTCGTCCTGGCCGTGTGGCTCGCGAGCGGCTTCTACATCGTCGACGAAGGCCGGCGCGGCGTGGTGACGCGCTTCGGCAAATACGTCGAGACGACGCAGCCCGGTCCGCGCTGGCATCTGCCCTTCCCGGTCGAAGCCGTCGAGCTGGTCGACTTCTCGCAGGTCAAGACGATCGAGATCGGTTACCGCAACACGCCCAAGAACAAGGTTGACAAGGAAGCGGTGATGCTCACGGATGACGAGAACATCATCGACATCCAGTTCGCGGTCCAATACAACCTGAAGAGCGCCGAGGCGTACGTCTTCAACAATCGCAAGCCGGATACCATCGCCGCCTTCGTGGCCGAGTCGGCGATCCGCGAGGTCGTCGGCAAGAGCAAGATGGACTTCGCGCTGTACGAAGGGCGCGAGCAGATCGCCAAGCAGACCGAGATGCTGATGCAGCAGATGCTCGACCTCTACCGCACCGGCATCTTCGTGCAGAAGGTCACGCTGCAGCAGGTGCAGCCCCCGGACAAGGTGCAGGCGGCCTTCGACGACGCCGTCAAGGCCGGCCAGGACCGCGAGCGCCTCAAGAACGAAGGCCAGGCGTATGCGAACGACGTCGTGCCTCGCGCGCGCGGCATGGCGTCACGCCTGCTGGAGGAGGCCAACGGCTACAAGACCGAGGTCGTGCAGCGCGCCGAAGGCGACGCTTCGCGCTTCCGCGACGTCCTGACCGAATACCAGAAGGCACCCGGGGTGACGCGCGACCGCCTCTACCTCGACATGATGCAGTCGGTGCTCGTCAACTCGAGCAAGCTGCTCATCGACCAGAAGAGCGGCGCGAGCCTGCTGAACCTGCCGCTCGGCCAGCTGCTGCAGCAGGGCGGTGCAGCGGCGGCCGCCGGTCCTGCGGAGAGCGTCACGCCGCCGCCGCCGCGCGCCTCGGTGCCGGAGCCGGAGACGTCGCGACGCGACGCGCTGCGCAATCGCGAGGGGCGATGATGATGACCGCTCCGCTGCTCACTTCGTTCGCTGCGGGAGGCCGGCGATGAAGTTCACGATGCCCATCCTGGCGATCGTCGTTGCGCTGCTGCTCGTCGCATCGCAGTCGGTGTACACGGTCGACCAGCGGAAGTACGCGATCAAGTTCCAGCTGGGCGAGATCGTCGAGACGCAGTCGAACGCCGGCCTGTACTTCAAGATGCCGCTCGTGCAGAACGTCCGCTTCTACGACAAGGTGAACCTGATCCTCGACAATCCGGAGCCCGACCGGATGACGACGTCGGAGAAGAAGCCGCTGCTGGTCGACTTCATCGTGCTGTGGCGCATCCTCGACGTGAAGCAGTACTACGTCTCGGTGCAGGGCGACGAGGAGGCTGCGCGCCGGCGGCTCTCGCAGACGGTGCGCGCGAACCTCGCCGAGGAGTTCAACAAGCGTACCGTGCACGATGCCATCTCGGCCGAGCGCGACAAGATCACCACCGAGACACGGATCAAGGCCAACGCCGACGCGGCGTCGATCGGCGTCGAGGTCATCGACGTGCGGCTGCGCCGCGTCGAGCTGCCGCCGGACGTGACCGGTCCCGTCTACCAGCGGATGGAATCGGAGCGCCGTCGCGTCGCGAACGAGCTGCGCTCGCTCGGCGCTGCCGAACGCGAGAAGATCCAGGCCGACGCCGACCGCCAGCGCCAGGTGATCCTCGCCGACGCCTACCGCGCCGCGCAGAAGATCAAGGGCGAGGGGGACGCGCGTGCGTCCGCCGTGTACGCCGGCGCGTACAGCCAGAATCCCGAGTTCTACACCTTCTATCGCAGCCTCGAGGCCTACAAGGCGACGTTCCGCAACAAGAGCGACGTCCTCATCCTGGACCCGAGCACCGAGTTCTTCCAGTATTTCAGGCAGTACGGTTCAGGGCGCGCGCCCAAGCCGCCGGCCAAGTAGCCGGCGCGACGGCGCGCCCCGGGGAACGACGCGATGGCCAACTCGCTCTGGATCGCGCTTGCGCTGATCCTGATCCTCGAGGGGCTGCTGCCTTTCGCCGCGCCGCGGCTGTGGCGCGAAACGTTCCAGCGGCTGATCGCGCTCTCCGACGGACAGCTGCGCTTCATCGGCCTCGTCTCCATCGGCTTCGGCCTCATCTCGCTGGCGTTGCTCCATGCGTAAGTGGCTCCTGCCCGAGGCGATCGAGGACGTCCTGCCCGGCGAGGCGATGCGCCTCGAGACGCTGCGCCGTGCCCTGCTCGATCATTTCGCCACCCGCGGCTATCGCCTCGTGCAGCCGCCGCTTATCGAGCATCTCGACTCGCTGTTGACCGGCAGCGGCCGCGACCTCGAATTGCAGACGTTCAAGGTCGTGGATCCGGCGTCCGGCCGCCTCGTGGGCGTGCGCGCCGACATCACGCCGCAGGTCGCGCGCATCGACGCGCACGTGCTGAACGAGGCGGGCGTCACGCGGCTCTGCTACGCCGGCAGCGTCCTGCGCACGGCGCCCTCCTTCCCCGGCGAATCGCGCGAGGTCTTCCAGGTGGGCGCCGAGCTGTTCGGCGAGCCGCGCATCGACGGCGACCGCGAGGTGGTGGCGCTGCTGCTGTCGTCCCTCGCGCACGTCGGGGTGCGCGGACTCCATCTCGACCTGGGCCACGTCGGCGTCTATCGCGCGCTCGTGAACGGCGCCGGCGTGGCGGGCAACGGCGAGGATACCGAGCTGTTCGCCGCACTGTCCGCCAAGGACGTTCCCGCCGTCCGCGAACTGGTGGCGAAGCTGCCCTCCGCATGGCGCAGCGCGCTGTCCACGTTGCCGACGCTCTACGGGCCCGCGCAGGAGGTGCTGGCGCGCGCGCGCGCCGAGCTGCCCGATACGCCGGCCATCGCCAACGCGCTGGCGGCGCTCGCGACGCTGGCCGAGGCCTCCGTGACGAGCGTCGAGGCGCTGCACATCGATCTCGCGGACCTGCGCGGCTATCATTACCACAACGGCGCGATCTTCTCGGTGTTCACCACGGGCGTGGCGACGGCCGTCGGCAACGGCGGCCGCTACGACGGCATCGGCAAGGCGTTCGGCCGCGCGCGTCCCGCCACGGGATTCACGCTCGACCTGCGCCAGCTCGCCGGCGTCGTCGGCTAGAAGGATGGGCATGGGAAAGAACGTCGTCGTCATCGGCAGCCAGTGGGGGGACGAGGGCAAGGGCAAGATCGTCGACTGGCTCGCCGAGAGCGCGCAGGGCGTCGTGCGCTTCCAGGGCGGCCACAACGCCGGCCACACGCTGGTGATCGGCGGCAAGAAGACGGTCCTGCGCCTGATCCCGTCGGGCGCGCTGCATCCCGGCGTGGGCATCTACATCGGCAACGGCGTGGTGCTGTCCCCCTCGGCGCTGATGACCGAGATTCGCGAGCTCGAGGCCGCGGGCGTCGACATCCGCTCGCGCCTGGTCGTCTCGCCGGCCTGCCCGCTGGTCCTGCCCGTGCACGTCGCGCTCGACCAGGCGCGCGAGGCCGGCATGGGCGACACCCGGATCGGCACCACCGGCCTCGGCATCGGGCCGGCGTACGAGGACAAGATCGCGCGCCGCGCGCTGCGCGTGCAGGACCTGCTCGATCCCGCGCGCTTCGCGACCAAGCTGGAAGCGCTGCTCGAGTTCCACAATTTCTCGCTGGTCAACTACTACAAGCGGCCGCCGGTCGACTTCGCGACCACGCGGGACGAAACGATCGCGCTGGCGGCCGAGCTGTGCCCGATGGTCGGCGACGTCGCCGGACTGATCCACGCGGCGCGCGGACGCGGCGACTCGCTGCTGTTCGAAGGTGCGCAGGGCGCGCTGCTCGACATCGACCACGGCACCTATCCGTACGTGACGAGCTCGAACTGCATCGCGGGCGCCGCCGCGCCCGGCGCAGGCATCGGGCCGCAGCTGCTCGATTACGTGCTCGGCATCGTCAAGGCGTACACGACGCGCGTCGGCACGGGACCGTTTCCGACCGAGCTGACCGACGAGGTCGGTGCGGGACTCGCGAAGCGCGGCAACGAGTTCGGCTCGGTCACCGGCCGGCCGCGGCGCTGCGGCTGGCTCGACATTCCGCTGCTCAAGCGCTCGTTCGAGCTGAACGGCGTCGACGGCACGTGCATCACCAAGCTCGACGTGCTGGACGGCATGCCGGAGCTTCGGATCTGCGTCGGCTACACGGTCGACGGCCAGCCGCTCGACCTGATCCCGACCGGCGCCGACGCCGTCGCGCGCTGCACGCCGGTCTACGAGACGCTGCCGGGCTGGAGCGAAAGCACCGTCGGCGCGAAATCCTTCGACGCCCTGCCCGCCAACGCGCGGGCGTACCTGGCGCGCATCGAAACGCTCACCGGCGTCCCGATCGCCATGGTGTCGACCGGTCCGGATCGCACCGAGACGATCCTGCGCACGCACCCGTTCGACTCGCCGGACAAAAGCAAAAGCCTATGAGCCTGCACGTCACGTGGGACCAATACAACACGCTGGTCGAGCGGCTCGCGCTCACGGTGTACGAATCCGGGTTTCGCTTCAACCAGATCATCTGCATCGCGCGCGGGGGCATGCGCGTCGGGGACGTGCTCTCCCGCATCTACGAGCAGCCGCTCGCCATCCTGTCCACGCACTCGTACAGCTCGGAAGGCGGGACGCTGCGCGGCGAACTCGTGATCGCCGAGCACATGACGATGACCAAGCCGCGGCTCGGCGACAAGGTGCTGCTGGTCGACGACATGGTCGATTCGGGCCACACGCTGCAGGCGGTGCACGCCGAGCTGCCGCGCCGCTTCGCGCACATGACCGAGCTGCGTACCGCCGTGCTGTGGTGGAAGGCCTGCTCGGTGTTCAAGCCCGATTATTACGTCGAGTACCTGCCCGAGAACCCCTGGATCCACCAGCCGTTCGAAGTCTACGACACGCTGCGTCCGGACCAGCTCGTCGGCAGGCTGTCGGGCGCGCCGCAGCCGCTGTAGCTGGCGCCTCGCGGGCGCCTCGCCGGCCCTTTCCGCGGCGGCACCCCCACCTTCCGGGCGCGGTGCGCGCGCAGATCACGTATGAAATTCAAGGCGCCGAACGGCCACGCCTCGAGAATCCGCGCTTCCCGGCGATAATCCCTCCGGAGACACGGAGGCTCCGCCATGAAAACGATCGTCGTCATCGCACTGGGTTGTTCACTCGCCGCCGGCGCTGCTGCGCAGGGCAATTATTTCCAGGGCATCACGCCGCGGCCGCCCGACATGTACGCCTTCGACGCCAGCCTGAGCGCCAGCCGCTTTGCCCCGGCGGGCGGCGCCGGCACGCTCAATCCGGCGCTGTACACGCACGTCACGACCAACGCCAACGCCCGCTCGCTCGAATGGGCGAACCTCACCATCCTGAACAACAACAGCAACTACGGGTCGAACGTCGCCGTCTACGGACAGGCGAACAAGCGCGGCGCAGGACCGACGTGGGCCGGCGTCTTCGAGGCGCAGGACACCAGCGGCACCGGCGCGCTGTGGGGACTGGAGATCGACGCGTTCACCCGCGGACCTTCGCGCTTCGACGAAATCGGCGGCGGCGACCGGATCGGACTCGGCATCGTGCTGGGACGTGCACGCGGCACCGAGCCGAAGGCGACGATCGACTACGGCGTGTGGGTCCTTCCCGACGGGCTGTCCGACGCCAACGCCGACGTCAACTTCGGCGTCATGGTATCCGCGCAGTGCCGCTACGCCTGCTTCGCGATGCGTGCCGGCAACAAGCTCGCGTGGGAGGAATCCGCGAAGATCGCGAGCAAGTTCGATCCCGATTCCGGCATGTGGGGACTGTACAACGGCGATACGCCGGTGCTGCAGATCAACATGACCACCGGCGAGTTGCGGATCAACGGCCGCGCGGTCAAGGTCGAGTATCAGTGAGTCGCCGCGGCCGCGCGCGGCGAGCCGCGAACACCGAGCGTTGCCGGAAGCTCGGCCGAAGCACCGCCGGGCCTTGGGTGAAGGCCGGATGCGCCGCTATACTCGGCGCCACCGGCAGGATCGTGGTGCCCAGAAGAGGACTCGAACCTCCACAGTCTTGCGACCGCTAGGACCTGAACCTAGTGCGTCTACCAATTCCGCCATCTGGGCAACGGCAACCGATTATTTTATGAGATAGCCCAAACCTTGTCAAAGCGCGGCCACTCCAATTCCTCGCCGGCGCCGAATGCAGCGCTGCTGCCGGACGCCGCCGCCGTCGTCGGCGCGCTGAACGACGCCGGCGTTCCGCTCGCGCCCGACGAGCTCGCGAAGCGCCTCGGCGTGTCGCGCAAGCACGCCGGCGAATTCGCGGCGCGCCTGGCCGAGATCGAGCGCGACGGCCGCGTGCTGGTCAATCGCAAGGGCGAAGTGTGCATCGTCGCGAAGCTCGACATCGTGACGGGAAAGGTGCTCGGCCACCCCGACGGCTACGGATTCCTCGTGCCCGACGACGGCGCCGACGATCTCTTCCTCAATCCGAAGGAGATGCACAAGGTGCTGCACGGCGACCGCGTGACGGCGAAGCGGATCGGCGTCGATCGTCGCGGGCGGCCGGAAGGCGCGATCGTCGACGTGCTCGTGCGCGCGAATCACGAGGTCGTCGGACGGCTGCACGAGGAGCGCGGCGTGTGGTTCGTCGAAGCGGAGAACCGCCGGATCAACCAGGACCTGATGATTCCCGCGGACCAGCGCAGCGGCGCCAAGCCCGGCCAGGTGGTGGTCGTCGAGATCCTCGAGCAGCCCTCAGAGCACCGCGAAGCGGTTGCCCGCGTCAAGGAGATCCTCGGCAGCGCCACCGACGCCGGCATCGAGATCGAGATCGCGCTGCGCAAGCACGACCTTCCGTTCGAGTTCTCCGCCGCCGCGCTGCGCCAGGCGAAGCGCCTCCCCGCCGAAGTGCGACCGGCCGACAGCAAGGGCCGCGTCGATCTCACGCCGTTGCCGCTCGTCACGATCGACGGGGAAACCGCCAAGGATTTCGACGATGCCGTCTACTGCGAGCGCAAGGGCAAGGGATTCCGCCTGATCGTCGCCATCGCCGACGTCGCGCATTACGTCCGCGACGGCGACGCACTCGACGCCGATGCGCGCGAGCGCGGCACGTCCGTCTACTTTCCGCGGCGCGTGATCCCGATGCTGCCCGAGGCGCTGTCCAACGAGCTGTGCTCGCTCAAGCCGGACGTCGACCGCCTGTGCATGGCATGCGACATGGAGATCTCGGCCTCGGGCGAAATCGCGGGATACGCGTTCTATCCGGCCGTGATGCATTCGCGCGCGCGCCTCACGTACACCGAGGTATGGCAATGGCTGTCGGCGCCGAAGGCGGCGAAAGGCGCGCCGGCGCATTCACTGCTGCCGCAGCTTGCCAACCTGCACCGCGTGTTCAAGGTGCTGCACGCCACGCGCGCAGCGCGTGGCGCGATCGATTTCGACACCGTGGAGCTCGCCATCGAGTTCGACGACCAGGGGCGCATCGCGCAGATCGTGCCGGCGCCGCGCAACGACGCCCACCGCCTGATCGAGGAATGCATGCTCGCGGCGAACGTCTGTGCCGCGGACCTTGCCGCCAAGCACCACCAGCCGATCCTCTATCGCGTCCACGAAGGCCCGCCGCCGGACAAGCTCGCCGCCCTGCGCGAATTCCTCGCGGGATCCGCACTCTCGCTGGGCGGCGGCGACGAGCCCGAGTCCTCCGACTACGCGAGGCTGCTCGAGCAGATCCGCGACCGGCCCGACTTCGCGCTGTTGCAGACGGTGCTGCTGCGTTCGCTCTCGCAGGCGCAGTACCGTCCGGAGAACGTCGGCCACTTCGGGCTCGCGTACGGAGGCTACGCCCATTTCACCTCGCCCATCCGGCGCTACCCGGACCTGCTCGTTCACCGCGCGATCAAGGCCATCCTCGCCGGCAAGCGCTACACGCCGTCGGGCGAGTCTTGGGATGCGCTCGGTGTTCATACGTCGATGACCGAGCGGCGGGCCGACGACGCCTCGCGCGACGTCACGCAGTGGCTGAAGTGCTATTACATGCAGGACAGGATCGGCGAGGAGTTCGCCGGCACCATCACGGGCGTGGCGAGCTTCGGCATCTTCGTGACGCTCGACGGGCTCAACATCGACGGGCTCGTGCACGTCACCGAGCTTGGACGCGACTACTTCCACTTCCAGCAGCCGCGGCATGCGCTCATCGGTGAAAAGACCGGGCGCACGTTCCAGCTCGCCGGTCGCCTGCGCGTCAAGGTCGTGCGGGTCGATCTCGAAACCGCCAAGATCGACTTCACGCTCGCGGAGGACCCCGCGAGCGAGCCCCCGCGCCCGCGATTCGCGGAGCCGCTGTCGCGCGACAGCCCGCCGGCACCGCGCCCCAAGAAGCGGCGCTAGAGCTAGCGCTTGCGCTCCGGCTGCGGCGTCATGCGCAGGTACGGCCGCAGCGCCGTATAGCCCTTCGGGAACTTCTGCTTGATCTGCTCCGGGTCGGTCAGCGACGGCACGATGACCACGTCGTCGCCCTCCTTCCAGTTCACCGGCGTCGCGCACTGGTTGTACTCGGTGAGCTGGATCGAGTCGATCACGCGCAGGATCTCGTCGAAGTTGCGGCCCGTCGACGCCGGGTACGTCAGCATCAGCCGCACCTTCTTCGCCGGGTCGATGATGAACACCGAGCGCACGGTCTGCGTGGCGCTCGCATTGGGGTGGATCATGTCGTAGAGGAGCGAGACCTTGCGGTCGGCGTCCGCGATGATCGGGAAGTTGACGCGCGTCTTCTGCGTGTCGTTGATATCCTCGATCCATTTCTTGTGCGAATCGACCGGGTCGACCGACAGCGCGATGATCTTCACGTTGCGCTTCGCGAACTCGTCCTTGAGCTTGGCGGTCATGCCGAGCTCGGTCGTGCAGACCGGCGTGAAATCGGCCGGATGAGAGAACAGCACGCCCCAGCTGTCACCGAGCCAGTCGTGAAAGCCGATCCGGCCTTCGCTCGTGTCCTGCTCGAAATCGGGTGCGACGTCTCCAAGACGGATTGCCATGCCGTTCTCCTCGTTTGTCCACCTCGTAGACAGGAACCCGTAATGATAAAGAATCCGGCGAGCGGATCGAAGCGGATCGTTCGCAGCGGGCGACGATGCCCACGCGTATCCGATGGTTTTGCTGCTATGCACAAAATCCACTAGAATCACCGGCTCGCCTCTCCTGCCGCGTCCTGCCGCCTTGCCGATGACCTCGCTGGGAACTCCGCTCTCGCCCACCGCCACGCGCGTCATGCTGCTCGGCAGCGGCGAGCTCGGCAAGGAGGTGATCATCGCGTTGCAGCGGCTGGGCTGCGAGACGGTCGCGGTCGACCGCTACGCCAACGCCCCCGGCCACCAGGTCGCGCACCGCGCGCACGTCGTCACGATGAGCGACGGGCCTGCGCTGAAGCGTCTGATCGAGCAGGAAAGGCCACACCTGGTCGTTCCCGAGATCGAAGCGATCGCCACCGAGGTGCTCGTCGAGATCGAGGCGGCCGGACTCGCCGAGGTCATCCCCACGGCACGCGCGGCGCAGCTGACGATGAATCGCGAAGGCATCCGCCGACTCGCGGCGGAGACGCTCAAGCTGCCGACGTCGACTTACGCCTTCGCCGACAGCCTCGAGGGGTTGCGGGCGGCGATCGGCGGCGGCAAGGGCATCGGCTACCCGTGCGTGGTCAAGCCGGCGATGTCGTCGTCCGGCAAGGGACAGTCGCTGGTGCGCAGCAAGGACGAGGTCGCGGCGGCGTGGCAGTTCGCGGAAAGCGCCGGCCGCGTGCGCGGCAGCCGCGTGATCGTCGAGGGCCTGGTCGAGTTCGACTACGAGGTCACGCTGCTCACCGTCCGCACGCTGGACGCGGAGGGTGGCGTGGACACGCGCTTCTGCGAGCCCATCGGCCACGTGCAGGTCCTCGGCGACTACGTCGAATCGTGGCAGCCCCAGCCGATGTCGGACGTCGCGCTCGCCAAGTCGCGCGACATCGCGGTCAGGATCACGAGCGAGCTGGGCGGTCGCGGCATCTTCGGGGTCGAGCTCTTCGTCAAGGGCGACCAGGTGTGGTTCTCGGAGGTGAGCCCGCGGCCGCACGACACCGGGATGGTCACGATGTGCACGCAGGCACAGAGCGAATTCGAGCTTCACGCGCGCGCGATCCTCGGCCTGCCGGTCGACACGCGCCTGGTGGCGCCGGGCGCGTCGGCGGTCATCTACGGGCGGGTCGACGCCCGCGGCATCCGCTTCGACAACGTAGCCGAAGCCCTCGCCGTGCCGCAATCGGACCTGCGCCTGTTCGGGAAGCCCGAGGCATACAAGAAGCGGCGGATGGGCGTGGCGCTGGCCACCGGCCGCGACGTCGGCCAGGCGCGGGACCGGGCGAAGCTGTGCGCGTCGCGCGTGGTCCCGCGCGCGGCCTAGGCGGAACCGGCGTGGCCGCGATGTCCCCGCCGCGCGACGCGTTGCCCGGCGGGCCGCTCGACCTCGTGGTGCAGGCGCCCGTCATCCTGCGCGAGGACCTCGACATCCTCGCGCTCCTCACCGACACGGACGCCATCGAGCCGGTCACCCGCGCGGCCAACGACGCCTACGCGCTGCGCGACGTCGCGAGCCATGCCGGCGTCGCCGAAGCCTGCGAAGGCGCCGGGTACGACTGCGCGCTGCTGCCGCGCACGCGCACGCTCGAGCGTGTGCGCCTCGTCGCGATGGACATGGATTCGACGCTGATCACGATCGAATGCATCGACGAGATCGCCGACCTGATGGGAATCAAGCCGCAGGTCGCGGCGATCACCGCGCGCGCGATGCGCGGCGAGATCGACTTTTGCACCAGCCTGACCGAGCGTGTCGCGCTGCTCGCGGGGCTGCCGGTCGGCGCGCTCGAGCGCATCTACGACGAGCGGCTTCGTCTTTCGCCCGGCGCGGAGGCGACGATCGCCGCCTGCAAGGCCATCGGCGCGAAGCTGTTGCTCGTTTCGGGAGGCTTCACGTTCTTCACCGAACGGCTCAAAGCGCGGCTGGGTTTCGACGACACGCTGTCGAACACGCTCGAGGTCGTCGACGGCTGCCTGAGCGGTCGGGTGCGCGGCGACATCGTCGACGCCGCCGCCAAGGCCGCCGCGTTTCGCCGCCACGCCGATGCGTTGCGCGGCAGCGACGGCATCACCGTGGCCATCGGCGACGGCGCCAACGACCTGCCGATGCTCGGCGAGGCCGACATCTCGGTGGCATACCACGCGAAGCCAGCCGTGCGCGCGCGGGCCACGCACGCGATCGATCATTGCGGCCTGGACGCCGTGCTCAACCTGTTCGTCTAGCCGGCGCCGGGCTGCCAGCACCGCGGGGCTGTCGCCACCGCCGGGCTGCCGCCACCGCCGGGCTGCCGCCACCGCCGGGCTGCCGCCACCGCCGGGCTGCCGCCACCGTCGGGCTGCCACCGCCGCCGGCGCGTCAGCGCAGGCCGAGGCGGGCGAACGCCCAGAGGTCGAACAGCGCCAGCACGGCCAGCGCGGCCCACGTGAGCGCGGTTCCCGCGAAGCGGCCGAACGAGGTACCGCCGCTGCGCGACAGACCGACTGCGTGGAGCACGCGGCCGGCGACGAGCGCAATGCCGCAGCCATGCAGCAGGAGCCCCGGCGCCCGGTTGAGCTCGGCGATGAGCAGCAGCAGGATCGCCGGCAGCGCCCATTCCACGGCGTTGGCGTGGACGCGTATCGCACGCGCCAGCCTCTTGTCGCCGCCATCGCCCAGCCCGGTCCGGAGCTCGCCGCGGAGCTTCGATACCGGAAGCGCGAGCGCGATCAGCAGCAGGCCGATGATGCCGCCGTAGAGCGCGGCAACCACCGGCATCGGCGCAGGGTTCATCGCGCGGCGCCCATCAGCCGGCCTCGTCGATCCATGCCATCTGGATCGCCTCGAGGATCTTCTCGCCGCAATGCGCCGGGTCGTCGGCGAAGCCCGGCAGCGCGAGCACCCACTCGCGCAGCTCGGTGAAGCGCACCCGTGCCGGATCGACGTCCGGACGCTCGTCCGCGAGCGCGATCGCGATCTCCAGCGAATCGGTCCATTTCATCGGCGGCTCCCTTCGGGCAGGCGGGCGCGCGGGCAGCGCGTCACTTGCCTTCCTTGGCGTAGTTGATCGTGTACTTCGGAATCTCGACCACGAGCTTCGCATCGCCGACCTTCGCCTGGCAGGACAGGCGCGACACAGGCGTCAATCCCCAGGCGCGATCCAAGAGGTCGTCCTCGTCCTCGGTCGACGGCGTCAGCGAATCGAAGCCCTCGCGGACGATCACGTGGCACGTCGTGCAGGCGCAGGACTTCTCGCAGGCGTGCTCGACCTCGATGCCCTGCTCGAGGAGGTTGTCGAGGACCGACACGTCCTTCGCCCCCTCGAAGGTCCTGCCCTCGGGACAGATCTCCGGATGCGGCAGGACGACGATCTCGGGCATGGTCAGATGACCGTGTCGATGCGCTTGCCCGCGAGCGCAGCGCTGACGTTGCGGTCCATGCGGCGCGCGGCGAACTCGAGCGTCGCCCGGTTGAGCTTCTCGACCGCGGCCCGCAGGGCGACCGGATCGGCGGCGTCGCGCCGCGCGGCGGCCGCGGCCACGGCGGCGTCGATCTCGGCGCGCTCGCGCTGCGACAGGAGATCGCCGTCCGCCGCGAGCGCCGTCCGCGTCGCCACGATCATCTGGTCCGCCTCGACCTGCGCCTCGGCCAGCGACCGCGCCTTCATGTCGTCCTCGGCGTGGGCGAACGAGTCCTCGAGCATGCGCGCGATCTCGTCGTCGGTCAGACCGTACGACGGCTTGACGGTGATCGCGGCTTCCACGCCCGTCGTCTGCTCGCGGGCGGCGACGGAGAGCAGTCCGTCGGCGTCGACCTCGAACGTGACGCGGATGCGCGCCGCGCCGGCGCTCATCGGCGGAATGCCGCGCAATTCGAAGCGCGCGAGCGAACGGCAATCGGCGACTTTCTCCCGCTCACCCTGCACGACGTGAATCGCCATCGCGGTCTGGCCGTCCTTGAACGTCGTGAAGTCCTGCGAGCGCGCCACGGGGATCGTCGAGTTCCGCGGCACGACGCGCTCGGCGAGCCCGCCCATCGTCTCGAGCCCCAGCGACAGCGGAATGACGTCGAGCAGCAGCCAGTCGTCGTCGCGTTCGCGGTTGCCGGCGAGCTTGTTCGCCTGGATCGCGGCGCCGAGCGCCACCACTTCATCCGGGTTGAGGTTGGTGAGCGGAGGCTGGCCGAAGCATTCGGCGACCGCGCGGCGGACCTGCGGCATGCGGGTCGCGCCCCCCACGAGCACGACGCCCTTGACGTCCGCCGGCGTGATGCCCGCGTCGCGCAGCGCGCGCCGGACCGGGGGCAGCGTCTTCGAGACGAGGTTGCGCGTGATGTCGGTGAAGATCGCCTTGGTCAGCGTCAGGTCGACCCGGGTCCCGTCGGCGAGCGTGGCGAGCAGCGGCGCCGCATCGTGGCCGGTGAGCATCTCCTTCGCCTCGCGCGACTTCATGAGGAGCAGGCGCGCATCGGAGGGCGACAGCGGCGGCAGCTTCGCCGCCTCGATGATCCAGCAGAAGACGCGGTGATCGAAGTCGTCGCCGCCGAGCGCGGAATCACCGTTGGTCGCCAGCACCTCGAACACGCCCCGCGTGAGCCGCAGGACCGAGATGTCGAACGTCCCGCCGCCGAGGTCGTAGACGGCGTAGGTGCCCTCGGCGGCGTTGTCGAGCCCGTAGGCGATCGCCGCGGCCGTCGGCTCGTTCAGGAGCCGCAGCACCGGCAGGCCGGCGAGACGGGCCGCGTCCTTCGTCGCCTGCCGCTGCGCGTCGTCGAAGTACGCCGGGACCGTGACCACCGCGCCGTCGATCGGTCCGCCGAGCGACGCCTCGCCGCGCGCGCGCAAGGCGCGCAGGATCTCCGCGGAGATCTCGACCGGGCTCTTGATGCCCGCCCGCGTGGTCAGACGGACCATCCCTGGCGCATCGTGGAAGCGGTAGGGAAAACGCCGGTCGTCGCCGAGGTCGGCGAGACCGCGTCCCATCATGCGCTTCACCGAGACGATCGTGTTCTGCGGATCGGCGGCCTGGCACGCCATGGCCGGGTAGCCCACGTCGACCCCGCCGTCCTCGCGATAGCGGACGATCGACGGCACCAGCGGGCGTCCCTCGTCGTCCGGCAGCACGACGGCCAGGCCGTTGCGCACCGTCGCGACGAGCGAATTCGTCGTGCCGAGGTCGATACCGATCGCCCGCCGGCGCACGTGCGGCAGCGGCGCCTCGCCGGGCTCCGAGATCTGGAACAGCGCCATCAGTCGTCGAGGCCGTCGAGCATCGCGTCGAGATCGGCGGCGAGCTTTTGCAGGAACTTGAGCTCGCGCACGCTCATCCTCGCCTTTGCGTACGCGTGCTCGTCGTCCAGCGTCCGGGCGAGGCGCGCTTCGTACTCGGCCGCGTCGCCGCGAACTTCAGCGAGGAGCGTCGCGAGCGCGCGCGCATCGCCGGCCGGCACGGCCTCGCCCGCCGCCTCGCGGCGCGCCAGCTGCCGCTCGAGAAAGTCGAGCGGCAGCGCAGTGTCGGTCTCGTCGAGCGCGTCGATGCCGTGCAGCTCCAGCACGTACCGCGCGCGCTCGACCGGGTCGCGCAGCGCGCGGTACGCCTCGTTCACGCGCGCCGACGATTGCAGCGCCGAGCGCTTTTGCGCATCGGTGCCGCCGGCGAAGCGGTCGGGATGGACCTCGGACTGCAGCGCGCGGTACGCGCGCTCGAGCGCCGCCGGATCGAAGCGATACCGCAACGGCAGGCCGAAGAGATCGAAGTGGTTGCGCGCGAAGTCGATCATGGTCGTTCAGCAAAAAGGGCGGCAGCGCCGCCCTTCGCGAGCGCCGCGGGCGTCGTCAGTCTGTCGCGACCAGCACGTCGCTGGCCTTCACCACGGCGTAGGCGCGCTTGCCCGCGACCAGGCCGAGACGCTGCACGGAATCGCTGGTGATGATCGCGACGATCTCGGTGCCGGCGCAGTCGATCGTCACCTCGGCGTTGACTGCGCCGGGTACGATCTTCCTGACCGTTCCCGGCAGCTGGTTGCGCGCGCTGATCTTCATCGGCCGATCATCCTGTCCCGTCACACGTTGAAGGACTCGCCACAGCCGCAGGCATCCTTCACGTTCGGGTTGTTGAACTTGAGGCCCTCGTTCAGCCCTTCGCGGGTGAAGTCGAGCTCCGTCCCTGCAAGGTACGGCAGGCTCTTCGGGTCGACGATCACGGCGACGCCGTGACTGTCGAACCGGAGGTCCTCGGGTCGCACTTCGTCGGCGAACTCGAGCTTGTAGGCAAGGCCCGAGCAGCCGGAGGTGCGCACACCCAGACGCAGCCCGACGCCCTTGCCGCGCCGGGCGAGCTGCGCCGCGACGTGCTTCGCCGCGTTCGGGGTGAGCGTCACGCCGTCCATGTCAGTCCGCCGCCGCTTCCTGCGGCGCCGCTTCCGGCGCCTCGGCAGCGCCGTGCCGCTTGCGGTAGTCGGCGACCGCCGCCTTGATCGCGTCCTCGGCGAGGATCGAGCAGTGGATCTTCACCGGCGGCAGCGCGAGCTCCTCGGCGATCGCGGTGTTGCGGATCGATGCCGCCTCGTCGAGCGACTTGCCCTTCACCCACTCGGTGACGAGCGACGACGACGCTATGGCGGACCCGCAGCCGTACGTCTTGAACCTGGCATCCTCGATGCGGCCGTCCTTGCCGACCTTGATCTGCAGCTTCATGACGTCGCCGCATGCGGGCGCGCCGACCATGCCGGTGCCCACGCCCTCGGCGTCCTTCCCGAACGAGCCGACGTTGCGGGGATTCTCGTAGTGATCGATGACTTTGTCGCTATAGGCCATGAAAGTCTCCTGCCAAGCTCAATGCGCGGCCCACTGGACGGTGTCCAGGTCCACGCCTTCCTTGTACATTTCCCAAAGCGGCGACAGTTCGCGCAGCTTGGCGATCTTGCGCTGCAAAAGATCGACCGTGTAGTCGATCTCCTCTGCCGTCGTGAAGCGGCCCACGGTGAAGCGGATCGAGCTGTGGGCGAGCTCGTCGCTGCGGCCGAGCGCACGCAGCACGTAGGAGGGCTCGAGCGACGCCGACGTGCACGCCGAGCCCGACGACACGGCGACGTCCTTGATCGCCATGATCAGGCTCTCGCCCTCGACGAAGTTGAAGCTGACGTTGAGGTTGTGGGGAACGCGCTGCTCGAGGTCGCCGTTGACGTAGACCTCCTCGATCTGCGACAGGCCCTTCCAGAGACGGTCGCGCAGCATGCGGATGCGCTCGTTCTCGGTCGCCATCTCGGCCTTCGCGAGCCGGAATGCCTCGCCCATGCCGACGATCTGGTGCGTCGGCAGCGTGCCGGAGCGCATGCCGCGCTCGTGCCCGCCGCCGTGCATCTGCGCCTCGATGCGCACGCGCGGCTTGCGGCGCACGAACAGGGCGCCGATGCCCTTGGGACCGTAGGTCTTGTGCGCCGAGAACGACATCAGGTCGACCTTGAGCTTCGCGAGGTCGATCGGCACCTTGCCGGTGGCCTGCGCGCCGTCGACGTGAAAGATGATGCCGCGCGCGCGACAGATCTCGCCGATCGCGGCGACGTCCTGGATCACGCCGATCTCGTTGTTGACGAGCATCACGGAAACGACGATCGTGTCCGGGCGGAGCGCGGCGACGAACGCGTCGAGGTCGAGCAGCCCGTTCTCCATGACGTCGAGGTACGTGGCCTCGAAGCCATCGCGCTCCAGCTCGCGCACGGTGTCCAGCGTCGCCTTGTGCTCGGTCTTCACCGTCACGAGGTGCTTGCCCTTGTCCCGGTAGAAATGCGCGGCGCCCTTCAGCGCGAGATTGATCGCCTCGGTCGCGCCGGACGTCCAGACGATTTCCTTCGGATCGCAGTTGACCAGCGCCGCGACGTGACCGCGTGCCTCTTCCACCGCGGCCTCGGTCGTCCAGCCGAACGAATGCGAGCGCGACGCGGGATTGCCGAAATGGTCCGTCAGGAACGGAATCATCTTCTGCGCGACGCGCGGATCGACGGGCGTCGTCGCCGAATAATCGAGGTAGATCGGAAGCTTCATGGTCGTAAGGTCGCTCCTGTTGTCCTCAGACGGCGTCGACCGGCTCGGGCGAGCGCGTTCCCGCCGGCTGCCGGTGATCCTGCAGCACGGCGACGTCGCCGTTCTTCGGCTGCTGTTGCTGGCGCACGAGCTCGGCGAGCGTGACCGACCGCAGGAACGAGAAGATGTGTGCGTTCAGCGCCGCCCACAACTCGTGCGTCATGCAGCGGCGGTCGTCGAGGCAGTTCTCGCGTCCGCCGCATTGCGTCTGGTCGATGGGCTCGTCGACGGCGAGGATCACGTCGGCCACCGAGACCGCGTCGGCGCCGCGGCCGAGGTTGTAGCCGCCGCCCGGGCCCGCGCACGCTGTCGACGAGGCCGTGCCGGCGCAGCTTGCCGAACAGCTGCTCGAGGTACGACAGCGAGATCCGTTGCCGCTCCGAGACGGCCGCCAGCGTGACGGGGCCGTCGCCGCCGTGCATCGCCACGTCGATCATCGCCGTGACGGCAAATCGTCCTTTGGTCGTGAGGCGCATGGGCGTTCCCGAGTGCCGGCGGCGCCGCTCTTGGCGAAACCGCCGGAAAAATGATCAGAACATCAGTATTTTACCTATACCCGAACAATTTAGTCAACTAAAAGCCGACGGAAGTTCATTCGAGCATCTTGTTGATTTGACGGGGATCGAAGGCCTCCGCCACCGCCTTCGCGTCGCCGCATTCGACGCCGTCGCGCTGCAGCTGCGTCACCAGCTTGTTGAGCCGATCGTCGGTCTCCGCGGCATGATCGAGGAGCTTGTGGATCGCCTGGGCCATCGGGGTCGTTCATGTCGGCCGAGATCGCGTACTGCGAAAAGCCGATCTGGACCGCCTGCGCCTCGCGCGCGCGCCTGGTCGCCGGGGTGGCGATGCGCGCCGGGATGCCCGACGGCCGTCGATCCCGGCGGCACGTCGCGCACGACGACGGCGTTGGAGCCGACCTTGGCGCCGTCGCCGACCAGGACGGGTCCCAGGATCTTGGCGCCGGCGCCGATGACGACGCTGCGCCCGAGCGTCGGGTGGCGCTTGCCCTTGTTCCAGGACGTGCCGCCCAGCGTAACGCCGTGATAGAGCGTCGAATCGTCGCCGATCTCCGCCGTCTCGCCGATCACGATTCCCATGCCGTGGTCGATGAAAACGCGCCGGCCGATCGTCGCGCCGGGGTGGATCTCGATTCCCGTCAGCCAGCGGCTCCAGTGCGCCAGCCAGCGCGCCAGCCAGCGGAAGTTCGCCCGCCACAGGCGGTGGACGACCGCGCGATGCCAGACCAGCGCGTGCAGTCCCGGATAGCAGGTAAGAACCTCCCAGGACGAGCGCGCGGCCGGATCGCGGTCGAACACGACGCGCGATGTCTTCTCGCAGGCGATCGAACATGCGGTCATTCTGGCATACCCGATAGAAACGCTCAAGTATTCGCCCCCTGCGGGCAGCGGGCGCCGCGCAGTAGCTACTTCAACAGGATCGACGCGATCATCAGGCCGACGATCCCGACCGCCTGCGCGACCAGGTAGACGGCGCCGACCAGCGCCGCCCGCGCGCCCCCGGCCCAGCGACTGCCGCCGTAGACGTTGCGACACGCCCGCGCGACGTAGAACACCATCCACCCCAGGAGCAGCCAGCGCGCCGGCGACCACGGGAGCAGGATCGCCACGATCAGGATCAGGAACGCGAACGCGTGCAGGTGCGCGCCGTAGACGAGGTGCTCGGCGTAAAGGCGCGGCCGGCCCGGATAACGCCCGCCCCGGCCGGCGTAGGCGAGGTACTGGAGCGCGGCGAACACGGGGAGCAGGAGGAACAGCAGGTACGAGCCGTAGCGCAGCGCGCCGTCGACCAGTTGCTCCGATTTGCCCGCCGTCGACAGCCGGTTGAAGCGTGCGAGGCGAGCGCGCAGCTCGCGCAGGACGGCCGAATCGGCGCCGTTCACGAGCAGGTTCATGTCCTCGTCGATCGACAGCGAGAACCAGTCGACGCCCGTATAGGTCCTGGTAGCGCGTTCCGCTGCCCCATTGGGCTTCGCCGGGGTCGCTGCCGCCTTGTCGCTGTCGTCGACGATCAGCAATCCCCCGGCATCGTTCGCCCCGATCTCGAAGCGGATCACGGCGAACAGGATCAGCGACATTCCGAGGAACAGGCGCGCCGGACGGACGTAGTAGCGCCGTCGGCCCGCGAGGTAAGCCTTCGTGAGTTGCCCCGGCCGGAAGGCGAGCGCGTAGAGCGTTCGCCACAACCGGCCGTCCCACGACAGCAGGCGGCCGGTCGCTTCGCGCATGAACTGGCGCGCCGTAGGCAGCGAAACGCTCGTCTCCTGGCCGCAGGCGGCGCAATAGGCGCCCGTCGCGAGCGCACCGCAGTTGCGGCAGTGCGGATCCGGCCCAGCGCTCCCCTTCATCGGCGGCGCGTCTTGCGCGTCGGATCGCCGCTTCCGAGCAGCGTGTCCACGCGTGCCAGGATGCCGCGCAGGATGTTCACCTCCTCGCGCTCGAGCGCTGCCCGTGCGAAGAGCCGGCGCAGCCGTGGCATCAGGCGCCTGGGCATCGCGGGATTGAGGAAGCGCAGCTCGGTGAGCGTTCGCTGCGCGTGCTCATAGAGCCCTTCGATGTCGTCCTGCGAAGCGCGCTCGAACGCCGGCGCAGACCACACCGCGTCCGCGCCCGCCGCGACGCGCAGCTCGTACGCCGCGACCTGCACGGCCGCGGCGAGATTGAGCGAACCGTAGGCCGGATTGGCGGGAATGGTGGCGACGAGAGCGCAGCGCGCAATTTCCTCGTTCGTGAGGCCGGACATCTCCGTGCCGAACACCAGGGCGACCGGGTCGCGCCCGGCCTGCACGGCGGCTTCGCGCATCGCCGCGCGCACCGGCAGCACGCGGCCCGCGAACTCGCGTGGACGCGCAGAGAGGCCGACGGTGAGCGCCGCGCCGGCGAGCGCTTCGTCGAGCGTGTCGACGACGCGCACGGCAGCGAGCACCGCAGTCGCGCCCGAGGCGCGCGCGGTCGCCTCCGCGTCGGGAAAGCGCTTCGGAGCGACGAGCACGAGCCTGGTGAGGCCCATCGTGAGCATTGCCCGTGCTGCTGCGCCGATATTGCCCGGATGACTGGTCCGCACGAGGACGATGCGCACGCGCGACAGCGCGGCCGCGGTACGCGCATCGGCGTCGAAGGCGGGTTCGGGCATGGAGTGCGTCATGCGGGCAGCGGGTAGAATACCCACCGTCCGCTCTTTTTACACGCCATGCACCCGATGCTCACGACGGCGGTGAAGGCCGCCCGCCGCGCCGGCAACATCATCAATCGCGGCGCGCGCGATCTCGACCTTCTCACCGTCACGGCGAAGGGCCCGAAGGACTTCGTGAGCGAGGTCGACCGCGAGGCGGAGCGCGCGATCGTCGAGACGATCCATGCCGCGTATCCCGACCACGCCATCCTCGCCGAGGAAGGCACCAGCCGCGACAAGAACCTCGATGCCGAGCACGTCTGGATCATCGACCCGCTCGACGGCACGACGAACTTCCTGCATGGCTTTCCGCAGTATTGCGTGTCGATCGCGATGGCGCACCGCGGCCTCGTCACGCAGGGCGCCATCTACGACCCGGTGCGCAACGACCTGTTCACCGCCACGCGCGGCCGTGGCGCGTTCCTCAACGACCGCCGCATCCGCGTCTCGCGGCGCCAGCATCTGCGCGACTGCCTGATCGGCACCGGATTCCCGTTTCGCGACGGCAGCTTCCTCGACACGTACCTGCAGATGATGAAGACGATGATCACGCACACTGCAGGGCTGCGTCGGCCCGGCGCCGCCGCGCTCGATCTCGCCTACGTCGCGGCCGGGTCCTATGACGGCTTTTTCGAGGTGGGCCTCAATCCCTGGGACGTGGCTGCGGGCAGCCTGCTGGTGCTGGAAGCCGGCGGGCTCATCGGCGATCTCGCCGGCGAGGGCGACTACCTGCACGGCGGGCAGGTGATCGCCGCCAATCCGAAGATCTTCTCGCAGATGGTGCAGACGCTGGCGCCCTTCCGCACCGCGCTGGATCGCGATCGCGCAGCGGCCGCCGCGCCGCGCTAGCACCGTCGCGCCGCCGGGCATCCGGCGTCACTCCGACTCCGCTGCGCCGGCGTCTTCCTCCTGCGCCGGGGGATGCGTCGCAGCGTCACTCCGACTCCGCGGCGCCGCCGTCTTCCTCCTGCGACGGGGGATGCGTCGCCCATTCGTTGAGCAGCGCGTAGCCGAGCGCGAGCAGCACCGGCCCGAGGAACACGCCGATGAAGCCGAACGCGACGACGCCGCCGAGAACGCCCAGCAGCACGAGCACGAACGGGAGGTCGCTGCCGCGCGCTGATGATCAGCGGGCGGATGACGTTGTCGATCGTCGACACGACCACGCCGCCCCAGAGCAGCACGAAGATGCCCCAGCCGGTCTCCCCGCTGTTGATGAGCCACAGGCCGGCGGGCACCCAGACCAGCGGGGGTCCGACCGGAACCGGCGACAGCAGGAACGTCACGAAGCCGAGCAGCGGCGCCGCCTTGATGCCGGCGAGCCAGAAGCCGAAGCCGGCGACCACGCCCTGCACGATCGCGGTGCCGAGGATGCCGAGCACGACCCCGCGCACCGTCGCGATGGCGACGCGGCCGAGCTCGGAACCGCGCGGGCCGGCGAGCCGCATGATGCCGCCGCGCAGCCGTCCGGTAATCTCCTCCGCGTCGCGGAAGATGAAAAAGGCGACGATGATCGAAAGGCCGAGCTGCAAAAGCGCGCCGGCGACGGTGACGCCCGAGGCGAGCGCGAACTTGCGCACCGGCTCGATGTACTTGCGCAGCTCCGCCATCACCGCCGCCGTGTCGTGCGCCATGCCCGACCAGTAGCTGGCGGCGCCAGGACCGATCAGCGGGAGCTCGGCCACCCACGTCGGCGGCTCCGGCGGGCCGGAGGCGATGACGCCGCGCGTCCACTGCTCGACCGCGGCCGCGTTGTCGGCGATCGTCGCGCCGACGATGACGAACGGCGCGAACAGCACGATCGTGATGATCAGCAGCATGATCGACGGCGCGAGCCACAGGTGGCGCGCAAAGCGCTTGCGCAAGCGCAGGTAGAGGGGCCACGACGTCGCGCAGAGGATCGCCGCCCAGATCACGGCGGTGAGAAACGGGCGCAGCACGAGGAAGCAGCCGACGATCAGCACGCCGAGGCCGGCGAGCGTCAGCATCTGGTCGACGCGTGTCGGTATCTTCGTCGGCGTTTTGGGCATGAGCAATACGACGCCCCGACGCTCGGTCGAGGATCCACGTAGGTGGCGGTGCGGAATGGTACCGCGGTCTCAGGGCGATTTCCGTCCTGCCAGCTCCGCCAGCCACGCGCCGGCTTCGCGAAACGGCTTTCCCGATCGCTCGGCGCGACTGCGGATGTATGCGCCCTCGACGGCAGTGAGCAGAAGACCGGCGAACGATCGCGCCCGCCGCCGGTCGGCCAGCGGAAAGTGCTTCTCGATCACGTTCAGGTAGTCGTCCAGCGCACTGGCGACGACGACCCGAAGGGGCTCGAGCCCCGCGTCGAGGTCGAGGCATACCGTGGCTGCCGGGCAGCTGTGCAGGAAATCGCCCTGCTCGACACGCCTCGCGAACGCCTTGAACAGCGCCATGACCTTCGCCTCCGGCGTGCGCGCGCCGCAGAGCGCGGTGTCGATGAACTCGACGACGCGCTGCGAATACACGTTGAGCGCCTCCGTCACGATCTGCTGCTTGCCGTCGGGAAAGAAGTGATAGACCGATCCCTTCGGAGCGCCGCTTTCGCGGACGATTTCGTTGATGCCGGCGCCGGAAAGGCCGGCACGGCGCAGCAGGGTGATTGTCGCGTCGACCATCCGCTCGCGCGTCGCCGAAGCCGCGCGTGCCGGTGTGCTCATGTTGACTTCTCCAGTAGACCGGTCTATATAGAATACGCCACTTCCCGCCGGAGGCTCGCATGTCCACCGCCAGTGCGGCAACCGTGCCGCGCGTTGCGCCGTTGACAATTCGCGACGTGCGCGCGCGAGCCGTCGTGCTCCCCCTCGCGCGGCCGGTTGTCGCGCGCATCGCCACGATCACCGAATGGCCCCTCATTCTGATCGATCTGGCGACCGAAGAGGGCATCGTCGGACGGAGCTATCTCGAACCGTACACGACCAAAACAATGCGATACCTCGTGCCGGCGCTCGCCGATTTCGGCGCGATGCTCCGCGGCCATCGCGTGGCGCCCCTCGAGCTGCACGCGCTCGCGCGGAAGTCGCTGCACTTCGTCGGCTACGGCGGGATGGCGGCGATTGCCGTGTCGGGTCTCGACATGGCCGCGTGGGATGCGCTCGCGAAGGGCGCCGGCCTGCCGCTATGCGAACTGCTGGGCGGCTCGGTCGGCCCGGTGAACGCATACAACAGCAACGGATTGTGGCTGAAGGAGCCGGCCGCCGTCGCCGCGGAGGCGATCGAGCTGCGCGACGAAGGCGGCTTTTCCGGTCTCAAGCTGCGGCTCGGCCGGCCGCAGCTGCGCGACGACCTCGCGACGATCGCAGCCGTCCGCGCGGCGGTGGGGGACGACATGCACCTGATGGTCGACTTCAACCAGGGGCTGCACATGGGCGAGGCGCTCGAACGCTGCCACGCGATCGACGATCTCGGACTCGCATGGATCGAGGAGCCGATCGTCTACGAGAACTTCGACGGCTACGCGCAGCTCGCCGCCGAGCTCGCGACGCCGATCCAGATCGGCGAGAACTTCTACGGCCCGGGCGACCTGCTGCGCGCGCTGCGCTGCAAGGCCTGCGATTATGTGATGCCGGACTTCATGAGGATCGGCGGCGTCACCGGCTGGCTGCGCGCCGCGGCGATCGCCGGCACCGCGGGCGTGCCGGTGTCGACGCACCTCTATCCCGAAGTGGCGGCGCATGTCATGCGGGTCACCGAATCGGCGCATTGGCTGGAGTGGCAGGACTGGGCCGATCCGATCCTCGAGCAACCGTTCCGGATCGAAGGCGGCCATCTGCACATCCCCGATACTCCCGGCACCGGGCTCTCGTGGGACGAGGCTGCGGTGAAAAGATATTCGCGCGACCTCTAGCAACTGGTGCAATGCACGTGGAACGGTCTCGGGCAACGTCTTGATTGAGCTATAATTCGCGGCTCCGGAGAGATGGCCGAGTGGTCGAAGGCGCCTGACTCGAAATCAGGTAACGGGCAACCGTTCGGGGGTTCGAATCCCTCTCTCTCCGCCAATCACCGCGAGTTGGCGCCTCGCCATCGAGCGCTGGTTCTCCCTCGCCCCGCGCGACCCCGGAGGCTTTTCGCCCGCGCGGGCGAGCATGCTTTATGCTTGGCGCCAGCGCCTGCTCCCCGGGCGCGAGCGCAGCGTGGCAGGGAAGGAGAGATGACGCGGCAGCGTTCCGGCGTGTTGTTTGCAGTGTGCACGAGCATCGTGGCGCTCGTGCTCGTCCTTGCGCCCAGCCGCCCCGTCGATGCGCTGCGCGTCATGGTCTTCGGTCCGCCGCCAACGCGGGCGACCAGCCCCATCGTCGATCCCTTCCTCATCGACCTCGAGGAGCGCACGTTCCGCTTCTTCTGGGATACGGCGAACCCGAAGAACGGCCTCATCCCGGATCGCTACCCCACGCCGTCGTTCGCGAGCATCGCGGCGGTCGGCTTCGCACTCACCGCGTATCCCGTCGGCGTCGAGCGCGGCTACGTGACGCGCCAGCAGGCCCGCAACCGCGTCCTGACGACGCTGCGCTTCCTGCGCAGAGCCCCGCAGGGTCCGCACGGGACGGGCATGAGCGGGTACAAGGGCTTCTTCTACCACTTCCTCGACATGAAGACCGGCGTGCGCTTCGACGACTCCGAGCTCTCCACGGTCGACACCGCGATCCTCGTCGCCGGCGTGCTGTTCTGCCAATCGTACTTCGACGGCAGGAACAAGGACGAGGCCGAGATCCGCCGCCTCGCCGACGAAATCTACCGGCGCGTCGACTGGCGCTGGGCGCAGCCGCGCGCGCCGGCGATCAGCCATGGCTGGACGCCGGAAGACGGCTATCTCGAATACGACTGGCGCGGCTACAACGAAGCGATGCTCGTCTACCTCCTCGCGCTCGGCTCGCCCACCCATCCGGTCGGCAGCGACGCGTGGACCGAGTGGACCAGCACCTACGACGCGAACTGGCACACGCAGTTCGGCCAGCAATACCTGACGTTCTCGCCGCTGTTCGGGCACCAGTACACGCACGTCTGGCTGGATTTTCGCCATATCCAGGATCCGTACATGCAGCGCCGCGGCATCGACTATTTCGAGAACAGCCGGCGCGCGATCTACGCGCAGCAGGCGTATGCGATCGCCAATCCGCTGAAGTGCAAGGATTACGGCGCGACGATCTGGGGCATCACCGCGAGCGACGGGCCGGCGGAGATCGAGATGGAGGGGGCCGACGGCAAGCGCGTGTATCGCGCGTACAGCGCGCGCGGCATCGGCGGCGCAGGCGCGCACGACGATTGCACGCTCGCGCCCACCGCCGTGGTGGCGTCGATCCCGTTCGCGCCGGAGCTCGCGATCGCCACGGTGCTCGACATGCACAAGCGCTTTGGCCAGCATATCTACTCCACGTACGGCTTTCTCGACGCATTCAATCCCACGTTCGACTTCGACGTCCCGCTCCAGCACGGGCGCCGCTTTGCCGGCTTCGGCTGGGTCGACAGCGATTACCTCGGCATCGATCAGGGCGCCATCTTCGCGATGATCGAGAACTATCGCAGCGGGATGATCTGGCAGGTGATGCACGACAACCCGTACGTGCGGAGCGGCCTCGAGCACGCCGGGTTCTCCGGCGGATGGCTGACCGCGTCGCGATGACGCCACCGCCGGGGGCGCGCCCCTTCGCCGGCGACAGTTCCTCGGATTGCTCCTGGCCCCGCTGGCCGCGGGCTGCACGTCGCGCGGCTCCGATTCCCTGCTCCGGCTGTGGGCGATGGGCCGCGAGGGCGAGGTCGTCGCCGGCCTGTTGCCCGGTTTCGAGCGCGCCAATCCCGGCATCCGCGTCGTCGTGCAGCAGCTGCCCTGGACGGCAGCGCACGAGAAGCTCCTGACCGGATTCGCCGGGGAGTCCCTCCCGGATGTCTTCCAGCTCGGCAACACGTGGATTCCGGAATTCGTCGCCCTCGGTGCGCTCGAGCCGCTCGACGCGCACATCGGATCGTCGACGGGCGTCGATTTGGCGGATTTCTTCGGCGGCATCCTCGAGACCAACCGCATCGGCGCAACGCTCTACGGCGTGCCGTGGTACGTCGACACGCGGCTGTTGTTCTATCGCCGGGATCTGGTGGCCCAGGCAGGCTTCGCGGCGCCGCCGCGCTCGTGGGCCGAGTGGATGGACGTGCTGATGGCGGTGAAGAGGACCGTCGGCGCGAATCGCTACGCGATCCTTCTGCCGCTCAACGAGGTCGAGCCGCTGCTCGCCCTCGCGCTGCAGCAGCCGGCTCCGCTTTTGCGCGACGGCGATCGCTTCGGCAACTTCGAGAGCGCCGACTTCCGCCGGACGCTGTCGTTCTACGTGGAGATGTTTCGCCGCGGATTGGCGCCGCCGCTCACCAACGCCGACATCTCTAACGTATGGGACGAATTCGGCCGCGGTTACTTCTCGTTCTACGTCTCCGGGCCGTGGAACATCGGGGAGTTCAGGCGTCGGCTGCCGCAGGCCGTGCAGGACGCATGGATGACCGCCCCGCTGCCCGGTCCCGAGGGTCCGGGCGCATCGATCGCCGGCGGGTCGAGCCTCGTCATGTCGCGCGCATCGCGACACAAGGCGCTCGCGTGGCGCTTGATCGAGTACCTGTCGCAACCGGAAATGCAACGCCGATTGCACGCGGCGACCGGGGATCTGCCGCCGCGTCGCAGCGTCTGGCGTGACGCCGGGCTCGCCGACGATCGCTACGCCCGGGCGTTCCGCGACCAGCTCGAGCGCGTGAAGCCGACGCCGAAGGTCCCGGAATGGGAGCGCATCGCGACCGAAATGCGTCTGGCCGCCGAGCGCGCGGTCCGCGGTGACGGCTCGATCGAGCGGGCGGCGGCCGAGCTCGACGCGCGCGCCGATGGCATCCTCGAAAAGCGCCGCTACCTGATCGCGCGCGGAGCGACGCGTTGAGGCGACGCCAGGCGCTGTGGTTCGTCGCGCCGGCGCTCGCGGTCATCTGCGTCTTCTTCTTCCTGCCCGTCGCGGCTGCGCTGGCGTTGAGCCTGACCGATTTCGACATCTACGCGCTCGCCGATCCGGGCAATCTGCGCTTCGTCGGGCTGCGCAACTATTTCGATCTGGTCACGACGCCGCTGTTCTGGAAGGCGCTTGGCAACACGCTCTACTTCGTCGTCGTCGGCGTGCCGCTGTCGCTTGGCGTCTCGCTCGGGACGGCGCTACTGCTCAACGCGCGCGCGGCGCGGTGGCGCGGGTTCTTCCGCACCGCGCTGTTCGCGCCCGTGGTGACGACGCTGGTCGCGGTCGCCGTGATCTGGCGCTACCTCTACAACACACGCTACGGTCTGCTGAACTACGCGTTGGGCCCGGTCGGCATCCACCCGATCGACTGGCTCGGCGATCCTCGCTTCGCGATGCCCGCGATCATCCTCTTCGCGGTGTGGAAGAACTTCGGCTACAACATGGTGATCCTGTTCGCCGCGCTGCAGACCATCCCCGACGAGCTCTACGAGGCGGCGCGGATCGACGGCGCGACGTACCTGAGGCAGCTCCGCCACATCACGCTGCCGATGATCGCGCCGGTGCTCGCGCTCGTGTCCATCCTCACGATCGCCGGCTACTTCCAGCTGTTCGCCGAGCCCTACGTGATGACGCAGGGCGGACCCTTGCAAAGCACGACGAGCGTGCTCTACCTGATGTACGAGGAAGGCTTCAAGTGGTGGAACCTCGGCCGCGCTTCCGCGGTCGCATTCGTGCTGTTCCTGTTCATTCTGGCGGTCACCGCGCTCCAGCTCAGACTCGCGCGGCGGCCCCATCCGGCATGAAGCCTCGCTACGCCGTGCCGCTGGTCAATGGCGCCCTCGCCGCGATGGCCGGGATCACCCTGGCGCCGCTCGCCTGGATGATCGCGGTTTCGCTGATGAACCCGGGCGAGGCGAGCGCGTTCCCGCCACCGCTCATCCCGAGGGACCCGACGTTCGCGAACTATCGCGAGCTGTTCGCGCGTGCCGGCATGGGCCGCTACCTCGCGAACAGCGTGGGACTCTCCATTGCGGTGACGCTCGTCTCGCTCGCGTTCAACGTCGCCGCCGGCTACGCGTTCGCCAAGCTGGCGTTCGCGGGGCGCGAACGCTGGTTCAGGCTTCTGCTCGGCGCACTGGTCATTCCATCGCAGGTGGCCATGGTGCCGCTGTTCCTGCTGTTGAAGCACCTGGGACTCGTCAACTCGTACGCCGGCGTCATCGTCCCCGCGATGGCCAGCATCTTCGGCATCTTCCTCGTGCGGCAGTACGCGCTATCCATCCCGAACGAGCTGATCGAGGCGGCGCGCATCGATGGCGCAAGCGAGTTCACGATCTTCCGCGTCGTGGTGCTGCCGCTTTTGAAGCCGATCGTCGTGACGCTGGCGGCGTTCACGCTGCTCGGCACGTGGAACGACTTCATGTGGCCGCTGATCGTGCTGTCCGACCAGTCGCTCTACACGCTGCCGGTCGCGCTTGCGAGCCTCGCGCGCGAGCACGTGCAGGACAACGAGCTGATGATGGCCGGGGCGGTGCTGACCACCTTGCCGGTGCTCGTCGTGTTCATCGCCTTGCAGCGCTACTACATCGAGGGCCTGACGCTCGGAGGCGTCAAGGGATGACCCACGCGTGCCCCGGGGGCTTTGCGCGCGGCGGCGCAGGCCCGCTCCGCGCGACGCTGGCCATCGTCGCATGGGTCCTCCTCTCGCTTCACGGTTCCGGCGCGGCCGAATCGACCGCCACGCGAGTGCTCGACGATTTCACGGATCTCGCCGCATGGAAGCCGATCGCCTCCGATGGCGTGACCGCTTCGACGTCTCCCGCGACGGGTCCGCAGGGCCGTGCGCTGCGGCTGGATTTCGATCTCGGCGGAACCGCCGGCTACGCGCTCGTGCAGCGCGCCCTCCCGCTCGTGCTCCCCGACAACTACGAGCTTTCGTTCTATGTGCGCGCGGAAGCGCCCGTCAACGACCTGCAACTCAAGCTCATCGATGCGAGCGGCGACAACGTCTGGTGGTTCCATCGACGCGACTTCGCCTTCCCCCGCGAATGGCGGCGCGTGCGCATCCGCAAGCGCGAGATCGAATTCGCCTGGGGACCGGCGCCGGATCACCGCCTGAGCGAAATCGCGACGCTGGAATTCGCGGTTGCGGCCGGAGCGGGCGGTGGCAAGGGGGCCGTCTACCTGAGTCGCCTCGAGCTCCGGCCGCTGCCGCCCGAGCCCGCAGTCTGGCCGCCGCCGAGCGTGCGTGCATCGTCGTCGCGCGAAGGCGCAGACCCGGCGCTCGTCGTCGACGGCGATCGCCAGACCGCATGGCGGAGCGGCCCGGCGGGCGGCAGCGAGCAGCAATTGACGCTCGACTTCGGCGCCATGCGCGAGTTCGGAGGGCTCGTGCTGCGATGGCTTCCGAACGCGCATGCGACCCGCTACGACGTCCAGGTCTCGGACGATGGACGCGACTTCACGACGGTGCTGCGAGTGGCCGCGGGCCGCGGCGGCTTCGACCCGCAGCCGCTGCCGGGCGGCGAAGCGCGTTTCCTGCGCCTGGCATTGCACGCCGGCGCCGCACCGCGGTACGGACTGGCCGAGATCGAGATCGAGCCGCCTTCGTTCGGCGAATCCGGCAACGCCTTCTTTCAGGCGATCGCTCCGGAATACCCGCGCGGGACGTTTCCGCGCGGCTTTTCCGGCGAGCAGCCGTGGTGGACGCTGGTCGGAATCGACGGCGGACACGAATCCGCGCTGTTGTCGGAAGACGGCGCGCTCGAAGTCGCGCGCGGCGGCTTTTCGATCGAACCCTTCGTCGTGGCGGATGCGAAGGTCGTGACCTGGGCCGAAGTCGAGCCGCAGCAGTCGCTGATGGAGGGCTACCTGCCGATCCCCAGCGTCGCCTGGCGGCGACCGAAGTGGGAATTGCAGGTAACCGCTTTCGCGTCCGGCACGCCGGACAAATCGCAGCTGATCGCGCGCTACGATGTTCGCAACCTGACCGCGAAGCCGCTCGCGCTGACGCTCGTGCTGGCGCTGCGCCCGTTCCAGGTGAATCCGCCGCAACAGTTCCTGAACGCACCGGGCGGCGTGAGCGCGATCCGCGAACTCGCCTGGAACGGCACGGCGCTGACCGTCAATCGCGAACGGCGCGTCTATCCGTTGACCGCGCCCAGCTTAGCGGGCGCGCTGCCTCACGCAGCCGGCCCGCCGCCACTCTCGCTCGCGACGCTCGATCGGCGCAGCCTGGCGCGCACGCTGCGCGATCCGACGGGTTACGCCTCGGGGCTTCTCGTCTATCGGCTGAAGCTCGCGCCGCATGCGACGTCGACCCTCGGCCTCCTCGTCCCGCTCTCCGGTGCGCCCGTCCGACCGAGCCTTCGCGGATCGGCGGCGGTGCGCTGGCTTACGCGTGCGCAGGACGCGAACGCCGCGCAGTGGCGCGAGAAGCTCGATCGCGTCGAGATCGGGGTCCCGGCGCAAGACCAGGCGATCGTCGATACGCTGCGCACCGCGCTCGCGCACATCCTGATCACCCGCGACGGCGTCGTGCTTCGACCCGGAACGCGATCGTATGCGCGCTCGTGGATCCGCGACGGCGCGATGATGGCGGAATCGCTGGCGAAGCTCGGCCACGTGGACGCGGCGAGCGCTTATCTGCGCTGGTATGCGGAACATCTGTTCGCGGACGGCAAGGTGCCGTGCTGCGTCGATGGGCGCGGCGCCGATCCGGTGCCGGAAAACGACAGCGCCGGCGAGTTCCTGTTCCTCGCGGCGACCGTCTATCGCCATACCGGCGATCGCGCCTTGCTGGCCGCGCTGTGGCCGAGGATCGAGGCCGCTGCCGCTTATCTCGAGTCCCTGCGCCAGACGGAGCGGACGCCGGCGAACCTCGCGCCCGAGCGGCGAGCGTTCTACGGCATCCTTCCCGCGTCGATCAGCCACGAAGGCTATTCGGACAAGCCGATGCACTCGTACTGGGACGACTTCTGGGCGCTCAAGGGCTACGAGGCGGCGCTCGAGATCGCCCTCGCCCTCGATCGTACCGAGGCGGCGCAGGCATTCGCGCGACAGCGCGACGAGTTCCGCGGCGACCTCGCGGCATCGCTTCACGCCACCATCGCCGCGCACGCGCTCGCGTACCTGCCGGGATCGGCCGAGCTCGGGGATTTCGATCCCACGTCGAGCGCCATCGCACTCTCGCCCGACGGCGACCCCGGTGTCCTGCCGGCGACCGCGCTTGCCCAGACCTACGAGCGCTACTGGCGGGAATTCGTCGCCCGCCGCGACGCGCGCGCCGCGTGGCGCGACTACACCCCCTACGAGCTGCGTAACGTGAGCGTGTTCGTGCGCCTCGGGTGGCGCGAGCGCGCGCAGGAGGCCCTCGCGTTCTTCCTCGCCGGTCGCCGTCCTCCGGCCTGGAACCAATGGCCCGAGGTCGTCGCCCGCGAAACGCGCAAGCCGCGCTTCGTCGGCGACGTTCCGCACGGCTGGGTCGCCTCCGATTTCATTCGCGCCGTGCTCGACATGCTGGCTTACGAGCGGGAGCGCGACCGCGCGATCGTGCTCGCCGCCGGCGTGCCGGAGGATTGGCTCGACGCAACGGGCGTCACGGTGAAGGGCCTCGCGACGCCTTACGGCTCGCTGTCGTATTCGCTGCGCGGCGAAGGCGATCGCATCGTGCTTGCGATCGCCGGCATTGCGCGCGTGCCGCCGGGCGGATTCGTGTTCGCGTGGCCCGGCAGGCAACCACCCGGACCCGCACGGGTCGACGGCAAGCCGGTAGACTGGACCGGCAACGAGCTGCGCCTTCGCAACGCGCCCGTGGAAGTCGTCATCGCCCGCCACCGATCGCACGTTTCCCCACCATGACCGACACGTCCAGAACCATCGAGTTTCCCGCCGATTTCCTGTGGGGGACGGCAACCTCGGCCTACCAGATCGAGGGCTCGCCGCTCGCCGACGGCGCGGGACCGAGCATCTGGCAGCGCTTCGTCCACACGCCCGATCTGGTCCGCAACGGCGATACCGGCGACGTCGCCTGCGACCACTACCGCCGCTACGCCGGCGACGTCGCGCTGATGCGCGAGATCGGCACCAACGCCTACCGCTTCAGCATCGCCTGGAGCCGGGTGCTGCCGCAGGGGCGGGGTCGCGTCAACGCCGCGGGCCTCGCATTCTACGATCGCCTCGTCGACACGCTGCTCGCGCAAGGCATCGCGCCGATGGCGACGCTGTTCCACTGGGACCTGCCGGCTGCGCTGGACGATCTCGGCGGGTGGCTCAACCCGGACATCGCGAACTGGTTCGCGGACTACGCCGCGGTCGTGTTCCGCGAGCTCGACGATCGGGTGAAGCTGTGGGCGACGCTGAACGAGCCCTGGGTGGTCACCGACGGCGGCTACCTGCACGGCGCACTTGCGCCGGGCCATCGCAACCGCTTCGAGGCGCCGATCGCCGCGCATCATCTGCTGCGGGCGCATGGCGCCGCGGTGCGCGCGTATCGCGACCTCGGCGCGCACAAGATCGGCATCGTCGTCAATCTCGAGCCCAAGTATCCGGCCTCCGGCAGCGCCGAGGATACCGCCGCGACCTTGCGCGCCGAGGCGTACATGAACCGGCAGTATCTCGATCCCGCGCTTCTCGGCCGCTACCCGAGGGAACTCGAGGAGATTTTCGGCGAGGCCTGGCCAGCGTGGCCGGCGGAGCAGCTCGCGCAGATCCGCGAGCGCGTGGATTTCGTCGGCGTCAACTACTACACGCGCAACGTGACGCGCTTCGATTCCGCGCAGTGGCCGCTTCGTGCGAGTCCGGTCCGGCAGCCGCGCGCGACCTATACCGAGACCGGCTGGGAAGTCTTTGCGCCGGCGCTGACCGAAGTGCTCGTATGGGTGAAGGAGCGCTACGGCAATCCGCCGATCTACGTCACCGAGAACGGCGCCGCGTTCTTCGATCCGCCCACCGCGGAAGGCGGCCGGGTCCAGGACCCGCTGCGCGTCGCCTATCTGCGCGACCATGTCCGCGCGCTCTACGCCGCGCTCGAAGCAGGCGTCGACCTGCGCGGCTACTTCGTGTGGTCGCTCCTCGACAATTTCGAATGGTCGCTCGGCTATTCGAAGCGCTTCGGCATCGTGCACGTCGATTTCGCGACCCAGGAGCGCACGCTGAAGGACAGCGCCCGCTTCTACGCGGAAGTCATCGCCTCGCGGGGACGCGTGCTTGGGTGACCGGCGCGCGTGCTTGAACGGACGGCGCGCGTGCTTGAACGGACGGCGTGCGTGCGTGAACGGCTTCCGCCCGCCCCGGGTCCCGCATCAGAACGCGAGCCGCGCGAGATCCGTCGCGCAGGTCACGCGTCCCCGGGAGTGATACGTGAATGCCGAGGTCTTGACGGGCACGCCCGGCAACGAGATCAGGTCGACATGGAAGGGCAGGATCGAGCACTCGGTCTGCACGTCGACGTCGTACGGCTCGACCTGCATCGCCGGGTTGGCGTAGACCGGCCCGCCGCTTTTCTGCGCCGCGCGCCGGAAGAAGTCCGACCAGTCGGCAAACAGCGCGGGCTCGTTCGGGAACGGGCGCGCGATGTCGATCGAGCTGCGTCCCGACGGCGCGACGATCGTGGCGACGATGTGGCCGGTCGCGGCGCTGAACGCGATCTGCGTGTCGACCACGTCGCCGGGCGAGACGGGGACGACCTCGCCCGCGAGCGCGTACGGCGTGTCGCCCTTTTGCCAGAAGTACTGCGCCTGTACGACCCAGGACGTCAGCGTCTGCCAGATCGGCTGGTAGTTCGCGTCGTTCGCGACCAGCGAGCGGCCGATGCTGAGCTGCGGCGTGATCTGGTTGAACCGATAGCCGGACATTGCGTACGGGCCCGACTCGCCGTAGGCATCGAAGTCCACGTCGCCCCAGATGTAGAACGTCTGCTGGTTGGGATCCCAGGTCTTGACCGGCAGCGGCGGCACGCGATACGAATAATGGATCACCCAGTCCCGCCCGGCCGGCACCGTCGGCGCGGTGCCGTTCTGGACGTAGACGACCACGCGGTCGCCGTCGTCCGAAGGTTTCGCCTGCGGCACGCAGGCGAACGCCCCGGTGGTGCGGTCGCCTTCCGGCGTCCAGCCCGCCGACTGCATCTGCCGCCTGATGGCATCGCTTGTCGTGTAGCGGTGATTCGGCGCGCCGCCGCCGCCGTTGTTGTACAGGCGGTAGAGTGCCACCATGCCCGCCGGGCACGAGCCATCGGCGCCCGTGGGGCTGAGATAGAAGGCGATGCCCTCGGATTGCCAATCCCCGCTGGCGGCGACCTTCGCGCATTCGTCCGGGAAAGGCGTGTAGAAATGCGAGCTCTTCGGATCGAACGCGGTGCTGAAGAAGCGGCACGTCGGCTGCGCCGCTTCCACCGCGCGATCCCATACGGCGAAGGTCTGGCCGGTGCGCGTCCACGCACCGTCGAACGCGCCCTGGTCGAGCGCGGCGATCTCGGAGGGCGACGTCGTCACGAAGTAGTGATCCCACGCCTGGTGGTGATATTCGACCGCGATTTGCACTTGCGCCGCCGCCTGCGGCGCCCACAATGCCAGCGTCATGAGCGCTGCCGCGCAGAAAGAACCTCGAATCGATCGACAGGTCTTTTCGGGTGCCACGGCGATATCCATCAGGTCGCGCTCTCGAGCAACGTAAGTGAGCGCAGTTTCGTCGGCGGGGGATCGGGCGACTGTCGGTACTGTCCGGAGAAAGGGGTCGGACGGCGCCCGACCGGGGATCGGTGACTGTCCTAGCGCGTGTGAGACGACATGCGAAGTTGTTCGCTACAATGCTCATGCCGAGGCGACCGCTTTCCCTATCGTCAATTCCATGTCGGCAAGCGTGAATATTCCGGCGTCACCGCACGCCGCGAAGCGGTCCGGGACCCTCTGCCTTGCTGGGTGACCCGGCCTATCTGTTCGGCTCGTTCCTGTTTGGCGCGGTCGGCCTCGCGGCCTTCGTCTACGGGAAGAAGCTCGTGCTGTGGAAGCCGATGGTGATCGGCGTGGCGCTCATGGCCTTTCCCTACTTCCTGTCGCGCGCATGGCCGGTGTACGCGATCGGGACGGCGCTGACCGCACTGCTCTTCGTTCTGCGCGATTAGGCCGTCGCGCGCGTCGGCTGCGGTCCTACAACGGGAGACGCGGGTCGCCGATGCCTGGCGACGCGGCGCCCGGCTATCGTGCGTCGATCAGCGTCACAGCCTTGAAGGAATCCGATGCAGCGCCACCGCGCGGGTCCCGCGCTGGCCAGTCTTGCCGTTGCCTTGCTGGTCGGCGCCTGCGCCACCGTTCCCGGCGCGGACTATCCGCGCACCGAGTCGGTCGCGCTGGCCCGACCGGCGCAAACGACGCTGGGCCGGACCGCGGCGGCGCGCGCCGGCGCGCATCCCGGCATCTCGGGGTTCAAGCTGCTGCCGCGCGGCACCGACGGCTACGCGCTGCGCGCCCAGATGGCCGATCGGGCGGAGCGCACGCTCGATCTCCAGTACTTCGTAATCCAGAACGACGACAGCGGCTATCTGCTGATGGATGCCCTGTTGCGGGCGGCGAAGCGCGGCGTGCGCGTCCGCCTGCTGGTGGACGATCCGCAGGCCCGGGGACAGGAAGCGCAGATCGCCGCCCTCGCCGCGCAACCCAACATCGCGGTGCGGCTCTACAACCCGCTCTTCTATCGGGGCCAGCTTCCGGCGCTGCGCTGGATGGAGATCGCGTTGTCGGCGCAGCGCCTCAACCACCGCATGCACAACAAGCTCTTCGTCGTCGACAACGCGGTGGCGCTGGCCGGCGGACGCAACGTCGGCGACGGCTACTTCGAAAGCGGCAAGGATCTCCAGTTCGGCGACTACGACGTGTTCGCGCTGGGTCCGGTCGTACAGAAGCTGTCGCAGACCTTCGACGAATACTGGAACTGCGACCTGTCGATCCCGGTGCAGGCGCTGTTCGGCGCGACGCCGCCGGCAGCGGACGTCGCAACGTTCGAGGCCGATCTCGCAGCGCACCGCGATGCGATGCGCACGAGCGATCTGGTCAAGCGCGCGAAGACCGGACAGCCGCTGGCGGCCCTCATGGCGCCCGACGGCCTTACCTGGGCAAGCGCCGAGGTGATCTACGACAGCCCCGACAAGGCGGAGGTCGAGAATGGCGACGCGCCCGGGGTGCTGCTGCGGCGCCGCCTGATCCGGGCGGCGAAGGCGGTGCACAAGGAGCTCGTCATCGTGTCGCCGTACTTCGTCCCGGGCAAGCCGGGCGAGCGGATGCTGAAGGAGCTGCGCGAGCGCGGCGTGAGCGTCCGCATCCTCACCAATTCGCTCGCCTCGACCGACGAGCCAATCGTTCACGCGGGCTACCAGCATTACCGCGTGCCGCTGCTCGAGGAAGGCTGCGAGCTGTACGAGGTGAAGCCGTTGCCGGGCAAGCCGCAACCGCGCGGCGGCGAGCTCAAGAGCCCCAGCGCGGGCCAGTTCGCGCTGCACGCGAAGGTGTTCGTGTTCGATCGCCAGCGGATCTTCGTCGGCTCGGCCAACTTCGACCGTCGCTCGCTGCACGTCAACACGGAGATCGGCCTGCTGATCGACAGTCCAATCCTGGCGCGTCAGGTCGTCGAACGCTTCGACACGATCGCCCAGCCGGCGAACAGCTATGTGGTCGCACTCGCGGACCCCGACGACCCGCTGCACCGGCTCACCTGGACGTCGGAGGAAAAGGGTCGCGAGACCGTCTCGTCGACCGAACCGGGGAAGGACCGCCTGCGCGACCTGAAGGCGGACCTCCTGTCGCTGCTGCCGCTGGACGATCTCCTGTAGCGGGAGCCAGCCAAAAAAAACGGGGACGCGACGGTCCCCGCTTCCATGGCGCGGCCCGCGCGGCCGCGAACGATCGCTTTGTTATTTCGCCGGCGCTGCCGCTTTCGGCGCCTTGGCAGGTGTTGCGCCCGCCTTGCCCGGCGCCGCGACAGGGGCTACCGCCACCGATGCATCGGCGGCGGTGGATCCCATCTGAGGCGTCACGGTCACACCCTTGGCCTTCTGCTCGGCGACATAGCGCGCGACGACACGATCTTCCGCCCGCGCGTATTGCTGCTTGGCGACTTGCGCCGCTGCGGCGTCCTTCGCCTTCTTCTCCTCGGCGGCGGCCTTCTGCGCGTCGGTCATGGGCGGCGGCGGCGGCAGCTTCGCCATGGCAACACCAAAGGCCGAAAGCACCATCACTGCGCCCGCAAGCGCGCGTAGGGTCGTCATCTTCCTTCCTCCTCCTGTTGCCCGGACTAGACCGGGCGCCGCCCGAGCGCGGCGTCCGCGTCGTCCTGTCCCTGTCCCGTCGCCTCGCCCGGCTGCACGAACTTCTCGCGCGCGCGGCCAGCCACGACATCCTCGTACCAGCGCAGGTGATGATGCTTCGCCCAGCTCGCGTCCACGTTGCCATAGCGCATCGCGCGATAGGCGTCGGTCATCCCGATCGTGCCGAGGTAGATGTGGACGCAGGCGAGCGCCATCGCGCAGTACGCGGCGATCATGTGGATGACGTTGGCCGCCTGCATCGTCGAGCGCGTCTGGTCGAAATTGGGGAACAACAGCACGAGGCCGGTCACCGTGAGGACGGTCGTCAGCACGACGAGCAGCAGCCAGAACACGACCTTCTCGCCGGCGTTGAACTTGCCCGACGGATACTCGTGGCCCTTGAAATACCCGACGATGTGCGTGAACCACCGCACGTCGTCGGCGCCGACGCCGTTGTCGCGGACGAAGCGGACGAACATCAGCGGAACGGCGACGATCAGGATCGGCCCGACGAAGTTGTGCACGCTCTTGGACACCGACGCGAGCAGCGAGAATAGCGTATAGCCGAAAAGCGGCAGCAGCAGCGTCTTGCCCAGCGACAGGATGAGCCCGGTGATCGCCAGCAACACCCAGGAGATCGCCAGCAGCCAGTGCGCGTAGCGGTCCAGCGGCGAGAAGCGCCGGATGACGCGGTCGTTGGGCTTGCGCTCGTAGTCGAGCCTGCCGCGGACGAGATAGAAGACCGCGAGCCCGGCGACGGCGAGAACGATGAGCCACCCGCCCACGCCCAGGATCGGCGTGCGGATCGCCCGCCACGTCTGTCCCTGCGGCTGGATCAGCACGTTGGTCTCGCGCCCGGGGAGGCTCGTGTACTGCGGCGTGCCGGAGCGTATTTCGCTCCACACCGGCTGGTTGTTGAGCGGCTGCGCGCTCTGCTGCTGCGCCTGCCGCGCCGCGGCGTCGGCCTCCCGCGCGTTCACGGCCGGCGATTGCGCGCACGCCAGCGTTGCGCTCAGCGTCGCCGCCAGACAGAGCGCACGCAGCGCCGGGTTGAAACGATCGAGCATGCCGCGCCTCCTAGCGAATCCGCTTGTACTCGTTCTGCGCCTGGTTGCGTTGGGCGATCGCCTGCTCCCACGCCGTCTTGTTGCCGTTGAACGGCGCGTTCGAGTACGGAGGCGTATCGGGCTTGCCCTGGTACTTGCCCTGCTTGTACTCCAGCACCTGCGGACGCTCGCCGCAGGCGGCGAGCAGCGCAACCGAGACGGCGGCCAGCGCCGCAAGGCGGATCGTGCGCATCATGTCTTGCCTCCCGGTTGCGGCGCATTGCCCGGCGCCGGCGCGACGGGCGCCCCGCCCGGCTTCGGCGCTTCCGGCCGCCCGTACGCCGTCGCCCAGCCCCACACCTCGCCGCCCTTCCCGCGCATCACGACGCGCTGGCGATAGATGTCGGCGAGGACGTCGCCGTCGCCGGCGATCAGCGCCTTGGTCGAGCACATCTCGGCGCAGGCGGGCAGCTTGCCTTCGGCGAGGCGGTTGCGGCCGTATTTCTTGAACTCTTCCGCCGACATGTCCTTTTCCGGACCGCCGGCGCAGAACGTGCACTTGTCCATCTTGCCGCGCACGCCGAACGCGCCGGCCTGCGGAAACTGCGGCGCGCCGAACGGGCAGGCATAGAAGCAGTAGCCGCAACCGATGCACAGGTCCTTGTCGTGCAGGACGATGCCCTCCTCGGTCTTGTAGAAGCAATCGACCGGGCAGACCGCCATGCAGGGGGCGTCGGAGCAGTGCATGCAGGCGACGGAGATCGAGCGCTCGCCCGGCACGCCGTCGTTGATCGTCACCACGCGGCGGCGGTTCACGCCCCAGGGAATGTCGTGCTCCTGCTTGCACGCGGTCACACAGCCGTTGCACTCGATGCAGCGCTCGGCGTCGCAGAGGAATTTCATTCGGGCCATGTCGTCCTCCTTACGCCTTCGCCACCTGGCAAAGGGTCGTCTTCGATTCCTGCATCATCGTCACCGAGTCGTAGCCGTACGTCGTGGCGGTATTGACGGCTTCGCCGCGGACGATCGGCGCCGCACCTTCCGGGTAGAACTCCAGCATGTCCTTGCCCATCCACCAGCCCGAGAAGTGGAACGGGATGAACGTGGTGCCCGGCGCTGACGCGATCGGTGACCAGGGCCTTCACCTTGATCTGCGCCTGGGTGGGCGACTTCACCCAGACGTATTCGCCGTCCCGGATGCCGCGGTCGTTCGCGTCCTTGGGGTTGATCTCGACGAAGTTCTCCTGCTGGAGCTCGGCGAGCCACGGGTTGGAACGCGTTTCCTCGCCGCCACCCTCGTACTCGACCAGGCGGCCGCTGGTGAGGATGAGCGGGAACTTCTCGGCCACCTTGTCCTTGACGTTCGCTTCCTGGACCGACTTGTACAGCGTGGGCAGGCGCCAGAAGGTCTTCTTGTCGTCGTGCGTCGGATACTTGGCGACGAGGTCGGGACGCGACGAGTACAGCGGCTCGCGGTGCTGCGGAATCGCGTCGGGGAAGTTCCAGACCACGGCGCGCGCCTTGGCGTTGCCGAACGGATGGCAGCCGTGCTTCATCGCGACGCGCTGGATGCCGCCGGACACGTCGGTCTTCCAGTTCTTGCCCTCCGCCGCCTTCTTCTCGGCGTCGGTGAGCTCGTCCCACCAGCCGAGCTTCTTCAGCAGCACGTGGTCGAACTCGGGATAGCCGGTCGTGAGGTCGCCGCCCTTCGGGATACGAGCCGTCCTCCGCGAGCAGCGAAACGCCGTCGCGCTCGACACCGAAGTTCGCGCGGAAGCAGCCGCCCCCGTCCATCACGTGCTTCGACGGGTCGTACAGGTTCGGCGAACCAGGATGCTTGATCTCGGCGGTGCCGAACGACGGCCAGGGCAGGCCGAAGTAATCGCCGTCGCACGGGCCGCCCTTGGCGCGCAGCGACTTCACGTCGAACGTCGCCATGTTCTTCATGTGCAGCTTCAGGCGCTCCGGCGACTGTCCGGTGTAGCCGATCGTCCAGATCGACTGGTTCACCTCGCGCAGGATGTCCTCGATCTGCGGCTCCTCCATCTTCGCGTCGCCGTCCGGCTTGACCGTCTTGTAGTTCTTGCAGAGCTCCTTGTCGAAGCCGAACTTCTTCGCGAACGCGTACATGATCGCGTGGTCGGTCTGCGATTCGAACAGCGGGCTGATCACCCGCTCGCGCCACTGGATCGAGCGGTTCGACGCGGTGACCGAGCCCGACGTCTCGAACTGCGTCGCCGCGGGCAGCAGGTAGACGCCGTCCTTGCGCACCATCGCGGCCATCGCCGCGGTCGCCGACGGATACGGGTCGATGACGACGAGCAGGTCGAGCTTCTTCATCGCCTCGACCATCTCCTTGCCGCGCGTCTGGCTGTTGGGCGCGTGGCCCCAGAACACCAGCGCGCGCAGGTTCGGCCCCTGGTCGATCAGGTCGTTCTTTTCCATGCACGCCGTCGATCCAGCGCGACACCGTCATGCCGGGCTTCTCCATCATCGCCGTCGGCGTACTGCTTCTTGATCCACTCGTAGTCGACGCCCCATACGCGCCGCGAAGTGCTTCCACGAGCCGGCGGCGAGACCGTAATAGCCGGGCAGCGAGTCGGGGTTGGGGCCGATGTCGGTGGCGCCCTGCACGTTGTCGTGGCCGCGGAAGATGTTGGCGCCGCCGCCCGACGCGCCGATGTTGCCGAGCGCCAGCTGGAGGATGCACGACGCGCGGACCATCGCGTTGCCGATCGTGTGCTGCGTCTGTCCCATGCACCAGACGATGGTCGAGGGCCGGTTCCTGGCGAACATCTCGGCGACCTTCGCCATCTGCGCCTCGGGCACGCCGCAGACCTCCTCCACCTTGTCCGGCGTCCACTTCGCCATCACCTCTTCCTTGACCTTGTCCATGCCGTAGACGCGGTCGTGGATGTACTGCTTGTCCTCCCAGCCGTTCTTGAACACGTGGTAGAGGATGCCGAACAGGAACGGGATGTCGGTGCCCGAGCGGATGCGCACGTACTCGTCGGCCTTGGCCGCGGTGCGCGTGAAGCGCGGATCGACGACGATCATCTTCGCGCCGGTTTCCTTCGCGTGCAGCATGTGCAGCATCGACACCGGATGCGCCTCGGCGGCGTTGCTGCCGATGTACAGCGCGCACTTGGTGTTCTGCATGTCGTTGTACGAGTTGGTCATCGCGCCGTAGCCCCAGGTGTTGGCTACGCCGGCGACCGTCGTCGAATGGCAGATGCGCGCCTGGTGATCGCAGTTGTTGGTGCCGAAGAACGACACGAACTTGCGCAGCAGGTACGACTGCTCGTTGTTGTGCTTCGACGAGCCGACCCAGAACACGGCGTCGGGCGAGGATTCCTTGCGGATCGCGAGCAGCTTGTCGCCGACCTCGTCGATCGCCTGCTGCCAGCTAGATCTTCTGGTACTTGCCGTTGACGAGCTTCATCGGCGCTCTTCAGCCGATGCTCGCCGTGGCCGTGCTCGCGCACCGACGCGCCCTTCGCGCAGTGCGCGCCGAGGTTGAGCGGCGAATCGAACACCGGCTCCTGCCGGACCCAGACGCCGTTTTCGTCACGGCGTCGATCGCGCAGCCGACCGAGCAGTGCGTGCACACCGTCCGGTGGACCTCGTGCTTGGCGTCGGCGCTGTCGCTCGCCGCCTCGCGCCTTGCCCATCGTTCCGTACGGCAGCTGGGTCGCGAACGCGCCCACGCCGGCCGCGAGCGCCCGAGCGCTCGCAGGAACGTGCGGCGGTCCATCGTCGCGATGCGGGCGCCGGACCCCGGGACAGGCGCGTTGCGGGGGAAGCGGCAGCGTCGGTCTTGCGCGTCAGCAGCATGATCGTCTCCTCACGGTGCTCAAAGCCGCGTCGACGCGTAGTAGTCGCGCACGTGCTCGGTTTCCCGGTAGCCCGCGGCTGCCGCGCCGGCCGGCGCAGCGGCCGCGCGCCGCCTGGGCGGCGAGCGCGGGACCGGCGGCCGCCGCGACGGCGCCCGCGCCTCCGGCAGAAAGCGCGAACAGGAAGCGACGGCGCGGATAGCGGCGAAGCTGCGGGCGCAGGCGAGGAAATGCTGCGGGAAATGCGCGGCGAATGCTTACGCATGCGTGCCTCCAAAAAAATCTCGTGACGTCTTTATGGTCGGGATCGGTCATTCCATGGCGAGGGAGTCACGTTCCACCGCCATGAACAAGCGCGTGAATTCTGCAACCCGACGGTAGTAATTGGCAAGAGAAGTTTGCTCTATTGCGGCGCAGCATGCGATTGTCCACGGAGACAGGTGCTTTTCGAAAAAATTCCGCTGCACGCCGAGCGCGGCGCCGCGCCGCTGGGCGTCGCCGGCGATCAGCAGGCGCATCGTCTCGCACAAGCGCGGCGAGATGGTCCTCGAGCATCGTCGCATCGACCCTTACGCGCCAGCCCGAGGCCCGCGAGATCGGTGCGCAGCTCGGCCAGCGGCTTTTCCATCATGAAGCCCGTGCGCCAGTGCGAGCCGTGCAGGTTGACCTCGCACTTGCCCACGCCGACGAACAGGTCGTCGTACTCCTGCCGTGCAGCGGAAGCGTCCATTGCGCCGCTGGCATCCAGCAACCGGTTCCAGGCGGCGACCAGCGCCATGTCGCCATCGGCGGGCAGGCGGGGCGCCGCCGCGAGCGCGTCCAGGAAGGCGCGATCCGGGCGCGTCGGCGTACAGGCGCGCCAGCAGCGCGTAGAAGTCGGCGCGCGCCTGGTCCTCCGGACTGACGGCGCGCGAGACGCCGATGGGAGCCTGCGTCATCCGTCAGAGCTTGCGGATGTCGACGCTGTTCTCGGACTGCATCAGGTCGACGACGCGGCAGTCGGCGCACATGCGCAGGCGATCCAGCGCGCCGGCCGCCGCGAACATCGAGTGGCCGGCCAGGCGCGCCAGCATGGCGTCGACGACCTTGCGCGTGCCCATCGGCTTGCCGCAGCGCGCGCACGCGGCGATCTCGCCTCGTTGAGCACCCGCGGCGCCTTCGCCGCCGGCGTCGTGTCGAGTCGCGGGACGAGCGCGATCGCGCTGCTCCGGGCAGGTCGTCGCGCAGATGCCGCACTGGACGCACTTCGTCTCGATGAAGCGCAGCTGCGGCGTCTCGGGATTGTCGAGGATCGCCGCCTTCCGGGCAGGCGCCGACGCAGGCGAGGCACATCGTGCAGCGCGTCGCGGTCGACCGCGATGCGCGCCGAACGGCGCACCCGCGGGCAGCGCAATGACCTCGTCTGCGGCACCGGCGCGTGCGCCGCGAGATGGTCGAGCGCGAGACCGAGCGCCGTGCGCTTGTCGGCGGCGGGCGCGAACGTCGCCGCGATGCGCGGCGCGAGCGCGACGCGGCCACGACCACAGCGCCGCGCTCCAGCGCGCCGGCGCCGGCGCCGTCGACCAGGCGGAAATGCTCGCCCTGGTAGCCGAGCGCGTTGGCGATCGTCTCGCCGATCGTCATCTGGAAGCGCAGCGCGTCGCGGTACTGGGGCGCCTCGCGTGCCGGTCGCCAGCACCGCGACGGCCGACGCGCCCCAGGCGAGCGCCGCAAAGCCACGTGTCGAGCCCCGCCGACGCGACATGGTGGACCTCGACCGGGATCACGCGCGCCGGCAGCCCGCGGCCGCGCCGCGCGAGCGTTCGCGATCGCGTCGCGGCCGTCCGCAGCGTGCAGCAGCAGGCAGGCGTCGCGCCCGCCCGGCCCCGGCGTAGGTCGCGAGCAGCGTGCGAAGGCGCGCGCCGAAGTCGTCGGGGCGCCGGATACGCGTAGCTCATCGCCCCCGACGGGCAGACGGTCGCGCATGCGCCGCATCCCATGCACAGGTGCGGCTCGACCGTCACGTGATCGCCGTCGGCGCGTATCGCGCGGGTCGAGCAGACGTCGATGCACTGCGTGCAGCCGGTCTTGCGCGACCGGCTGTGCGCGCAGATCGACGCCTTGTAGCGCGAAGAACTTCGGCTTCTCGAACTCGCCGCGCAGCGTCGCGAGCTCCGCCATGACCTTCGCCTGCTCGAGCGGGTCGGCTCCGGGCGCGAAGTAGCCCTGCGGCGGCTGGTGCTGCGCGAACCACGGCGCGCCGCCGCGCAGGTCGAGCACGATGTCGAAGCGCTCGCGCCGGGCGCGATCGGTGCGGCCGAAGTCGATCGCACCGACCGCGCCGCAGGCGGCGACGCACTCGCGATGGTCGCGGCAGCGGTCGAGGTCGACCTGGTAGCGGAAGTCGATCGCGTGCTCGGGACACGCGGCGATGCACGCGTTGCAGCGGGTGCAAAGATCGAGATCGATCGGATTGTCCTGCGTCCACGCGACCTCGAACGCGCCGAGCCAGCCGTCGATCGCCGTCAGCGTGCCGGAGTGCACGGGAAAGTCGCGCTGCACCGGCAGCTCGGCCGGGTCGGCTGCATCGGTCACGAGCACGGTGACGGCGAGCGCTTCGTCCAGCGCCTGCGCCCACCGCAGCGCCTCGCGCAGCGGCCCGGCGATCAACAAGCTGCCCCGACGACTGATAGGCGACGCGCGGCACGGGCTCCGGCTCGGGCATCGCCGCCGCGGCCAGCAGCGCGGCGATCTTGGGCGTGGCGTGCGACGCTTCGCTCGACCAGCCGCCGGTCTCGCGAATGTTGACGAAGCGAATCGCCTGCGCCTTGCCGCCCTCCTCGGCGACGTCGCCGAACAGCCGCGCCTCCTGCGTGCAGGCGACGACAAGGTCCCCGGCGGCGTCGGCCGCGAATGCGCCGAGCTCCTTCTGGCACATCATCGAACGAACCGCGGGCGCCGGTGCGAGATCGAGCGCCCGGGCGAGCGCGTTCGCGTCGAGCGGCATCGTGCCGTTGCACGAGCACAGCAGCAGCCGCTTGTCGGCGAGCGTCATCGCGCCGTCCGACCGGCGGCGGGGGAGCGGCAGCTCGCCTTGCTCGGGCGCCGCGTCGGCGTCGGGCGGCGGCGCGACCTCGGCCGCGGCCCCGGAGGGCGCAGCTGCCACATCGGCCGGAACCTGCCTCCACGATTCCCGCGACCTCCTCCACGATTCCCGCTTCGCCCACATGCGTGGGCGGCGGCGCGAAGATGTGACGCGCGTGCAGCAGCGTGCGCACGATCTCCGGCGCGATCGGATCGGGTTTCGAGTAGTCGTCGATATAGACGTCCAGCCCGTCCATCACGTTGAAATGCGGATCGGAAAAGAGCTTGCGCAGCGCGGCGCTGCGCACGTCGGGCGCGACGCCGGGACGCAGGAAAGGCGCGAAATCCGACTGCGGCGTCAGCGTGTCGACCGGGGGCAATGCGCGTTGCGGTTCCCCGCCTGCGTCGTGGACCGGGGGGATACGGGCTGCGGGTCCTCGCGTGCGTCCTGTCGTGCGCCCTCGCGCGCGTCGTCGCCGACGACCTGCCCGGGCGCGAGCGACAGCGGCGCGACGCTCGCGGGCGCGTCGCCGGCGAGCGTCGTCGCAAGGGCTTGCGCGGCGGGCGGCGCATGCGCCGATGGCGGCGCAGCGGCCTTTGGCGCGACCCCGTTTGCGTCCGCCGGATCGCCCGCCTTTCGCGCGGCGTGCTTGCGCGACGACCAGCGCCGCAGCGAGAACCCGTCCGGTTTCCCGCCAGCGCCGCTCATCGGCCGGAGCTGCCCCCGCGCCGTTCGCGCGCCTGCGCATCGTCGGCGAGCGGATCGTTGCGCTTCACCTTCCGCCGCGGCTCGGGCTTGTAGTGAACGGCGATGAACGGTCGCATCCAGTCGGCGATCGCCGCGGGCAACGCCACCGAGTCGACCTGTTCGCCGCCGTCCATCAGCCGGCCCGCCTCGTTGTAGCTCAGCGTGGCCATCACCGGACGAACCGGCGGGCCGTCGTCGCCGTCGTGCGAACGCCAGATGACGAACACGCACGGAGAAGGCGCGGTGAGGTTGAGGAAGTAACCCTCGGCCTCGCACGGATGCAGCTCGAGCGGATAGGCGGGAAAGCGCCAGCGGTCCTGGCCCGTCTGCACGACGCGACGGCCCGGACGATTCCGCGGACGCATCCGCCGGCAGCACCGCGAGGGGCCGCCAGGCCTCGCTCACCCAGCGGCTCGCAAGCGGCACGCGCTCCATCACGATATCGACGTTTATCCGCAAGGCTTGCATGGATTTATTTTCCGCGCGCCGAACCGCGTAGGCGCTCGATCGATCATACACCGCAGGGTCCGCCTGCCGCGGCGCTCTGCTACCATGGACCGGCGATGAAAACGATTCCGCTCGTCGACGCCCGCACCGCGCTGCGGACGCGCAACGATGCGCTGGTACGCGACGCCGCGTCCGGCAGCGCCGCCATGCCCGCGCAACCGCGCGACGCGCGCGGACGCGCGCTCGCCGACCTGCGGATCTCCGTGCACCGACCGCTGCAATTTCCGCTGCGTCTACTGCATGCCGAAGGACGTGTTCGGCCGCGACTACCCGTTCCTGGCGCAAGCCGAGCTCCTGTCGTTCGAAGAGATCGGGCGCGTCGCGCGCGCCTTCGTCGGCCTGGGCGTGCGCAAGATCCGGCTGACCGGCGGCGAGCCGCTGCTGCGGCGCAACCTCGAGCGCCTGGTCGCGATGCTGGCGACGATTCCCGACGTCGATCTCACGCTGACGACCAACGGCGCATTGCTGGCGCGCAAGGCGCACGGGCGTTGCGCGACGCGGGGCTCGCGCGCGTCACCGTCAGCCTCGACGCCCTCGACGACCCAACGTTCCGCGCGATGAACGATGTCGATTTTCCGGTGGCGAAGCGTGCTCGAGGGCATCGACGCCGCCGCGGCCGCCGGCCTCGTCGCCGATCAAGATCAACGCCGTCGTCAAGCGCGGCGTCAACGAGCACGCGATCGTGCCGCTGGCGCGTCATTTCAAGGGGTCCGGGCACATCGTTCGCTTCATCGAGTACATGGACGTCGGGCACACGAACGGCTGGCGCATGGACGACGTCGTGCCGGCGGACGAGATCGTGCGCGCCATCGACCGCGACTTCCCGCTCGTGCCGGCCGATCCGAATTACACCGGCGAAGTGGCGGAGCGGTGGCGCTACGCGGACGGCGGCGGCGAGATCGGTGTCATCGCGTCGGTCACGCAGGCCTTCTGCCGCGACTGCACGCGCGCGCGGCTGTCGACCGACGGCAAGGTCTACACGTGCCTGTTCGCGACCGAGGGATTCGACCTGCGCACGCTGTTGCGCGGCGGCTTCGACGACGCGCAGATCGCCGCGGCGATCGCGGCGATCTGGCGCGCGCGCGCCGACCGCTATTCGGAAGTGCGCAGCGCGCGCACGCCGCGCGCGGCGCGCGTCGAAATGTCCTACATCGGGGGATAGCGGGCCGGCCCACGCATGAACGCGCCGAATTCGCCGTACCGGCCGCTGCTCACCGACGCCGCCCGTCCCGCCACGTTCGACGTCGAGGCGGTCGACGAGCACGGCGCCGCGCGATTCCGTGCCGATCGCCGGCGAGCATCCGCTGACGCTGTACGTCGACAAGCAGGAGCTGCTCACGCTGATGACGCTGGGGGCCGCGCCGGAAGCGCTGGCGATCGGGTACCTGCGCAACCAGCGCCTCGTCGAGCGCATCGAGGACATCGTCGCCGTGCAGGTCGACTGGGAGACCGATTCGGTCGCCATCAAGCACCCGCAACGGGCTTGCCGATCTCGAGGCGAAGACGGCGAAGCGCACGAAGACGATCGGGCTGCGGCCAGGGCACGGTGTTCGGCGACCTGATGGACGAGATCGACAGCGTGCGCCTGCCCGCGGGCGCGACGCTGACGAAGGCCGCGCTGTACGACCTGCTCGAACGCGTGCGCCTGCACGAGACGATCTACAAGCAGGCGGGCGCCGTGCACGGCTGCGCGCTGGCGACCAACGACGGCGATGCACTCGCGCATCCTCATGTTCGTCGAGGACGTCGGCCGGCACAACGCCGTCGACGCCATCGCCGGCCGGATGTGGCTCGATCGCCTCGAGGGCGGCGACAAGATCTTCTACACGACCGGACGCCTGACTTCCGAAATGGTCATCAAGGCCGCGCAGATGGGCATCCCGTTCCTGGTGTCGCGCTCGGGCCTGACGCAGATGGGCCACGAGATCGCGCAGCAAGGTCGGCATGACGATGATCGGCCGCGCGACCAACCGGCACTACCTGCTGTTCACCGGCGCCGAGCGGTTTCGCGCGTGAACGCCGCCGGCGGGACGGCCACCGCGATCCCCCGCAGCGACGTCACCGGCATCGTGCTCGCCGGCGGGCCAGGGACGGCGGATGGGCGGCGTCGACAAGGGACTCGTCGAGCTCGACGGCCGGCCGCTGGTCGCGCACGTGCTCGGCGCGGCTCGCGCCGCAGGTCGGCGCGGTCGTCATCAACGCGAACCAGAATGCGGCGCGCTACGCTGCCTTCGGCCATCCGGTGGTCGCCGACGCGGTCGGTGGGTTTGCCGGACCGCTCGCCGGGTTGCACGCCGGCCTGACCGCCGCGGCGACGCCCTACGTCGTCACCGTGCCCTGCGATTCGCCGTTCCTGCCGGACGATCTCGTGGCGCGGCTCGGCGCGCGCGCTCGCCTCGCAGCGCGGGCAGCTCGCCGTGGCGAAGACGTTCGACCAGCCGCATCCGGTGTTCGCGCTCGTCCGCCGGGACGTGCTCGCGCATCTCGCGGCGTTCCTCGCGGCGGGCGGGCGCAAGATCGACGCCTGGTACGCGACGCTGGCGGCCGTCGAGGTGCCGTTCGACGACGAAGCCGACGCGTTTCGCAACATCAACACCGCCGCCGAGCTGGCCGCGAGCGCGCGCATCCCGCCGTGACGGCGCGCGCAGGCCGACGTCGCGTCGCGCGCGGCCGGTCGAACACGCGGCGGGCGGCTTAGAATCGCGGTTCGATCCAACGAAGAACCACCGCCGCGATGAACGCCAAGAGGACCCTGCGGGAAATTTCCTGCGCCGACGACTACGACCCGAACTCGATGCCGGTCGAACCGCGCGGGCGCTGATCCGGCAGTTCCTGGAGCCCGTCACCGCCGTCGAGCGCGTCCACATCCGGCGGCGCTCGGCCGCGTGCTCGCCGAGGACGTGGTCTCGCCGTTCGACGTCCCCGGCCACGACAACTCGGCGATGGACGGCTGGGCCGTGCGCTTCGCCGACCTGGCCGTCGCAGGCGAAACGACGCTGCGCCGCGTCGGCGAGTCGTTCGCCGGCAAGCCGTGCGACGTCGCAATCGGCCCCGGCGAGACCGTGCGCATCTTCACCGGCGGGGTGATGCCGGGCGGTGCCGACACCGTGGTGATGCAGGAGCGCGCGAGCGAAGCCGACGGCGCCGTCACGATCCCCGCCGGCGCCGTCGCCAAGGCGGGCACGAACCGCCGCTTCGCGGGCGAGGACCTGAAGCGCGGCGGCGTCGTGTTCCGCAAAGGCCAGCCGCTGCGCCCGGCCGAGCTCGGCATGCTGGCCTCGCTCGGCATCAACGAGATCGGCGTGTTTCGCAGGCTGCGCGTCGCCTTCTTCTCCACCGGCGACGAGCTGCGCTCGATCGGCCAGCCGCTCGCCGCAGGGCAGATCTACGACAGCAACCGCTACACACTCTACGGGATGCTGACGCGGCTCGACTGCGACATCGTCGACATGGGCGTCGTGCCCGACGTGCCCGAGGGGCTGGAGCGTGCATTCGCCACGGCTGCGGCGAACGCCGACGTCGTGATCACCTCGGGCGGCGTGTCGGTCGGCGAGGCGGACTTCGTCAAGCAGCTGCTCGACAAGCTGGGCGAGGTGCTGTTCTGGAAGATCGCGATGAAGCCCGGCCGCCCCCTCGCGTACGGAAGGATCGGCGGCGCCCATTTCTTCGGGCTTCCCGGCAATCCGGTCAGCGTGATGGTGACTTTCTACGAGTTCGTCCGCGACGCGCTGCTCGTCCTGCAGGGCCGCGCCAACGTCGCGCCGATGCCGATGTTCAGGGCGACGCTCGCCGCGCCGATCAAGAAGGCGCCCGGACGCACCGAATTTCAGCGCGGCGTCCTGTCGCCGGCCGCGGGCGGCGGGTGGGAAGTGCGCACGACCGGCGACCAGGGCTCCGGCATCCTGTCGTCGATGTCGCAGGCGAACTGCTTCATCGTGCTGGATACGGCGACCGGCAACGTCGCGGCGGGCGAGGCCGTCGACGTCCAGCTCCTCGAAGGGCTGATCTGAGGCCACTCCGCGAGGGTTCGGCGGGTCAGTCCGCGAGCGTTCGGCGGCGTCGGTCCCCGAGCGTTCGGCAGCGTCGGTCCGCGAGGGTTCGGCGGCCCCGGTCCGCAAGAGTTCGGCGGCGTCAGTCTGCGCGCGAGGGCGCAGGCAGGCCGGACGGCGCGTCGCCGTCGAGCTTGAGCCGCGCGACGACCCGGACGATCGCCGCCCCGAGGAAGAACAGCCCGGCGAGCCAGAGCAGCAGGTGCGTCGCGTCGGCGAAATCGGGCGTCGGCCACCGTGCGTTCACCAGGTCGGTCCAGCGCTCCTCCATCCAGTGCCACGCCAGATGCGCGACGATCGCCGCGAGGACGATCGTGCCCACACGGCCGGGCAGCAGGTAGCGCCTGACGAGCGCCAGCGCGGGCAGCATGACGAGCAGGACGGCGAGCTGTCCGATCTCGATGCCGAGGTTGAACGCGAACAGCGACACGACGAGGTGCGAGCCGGCGAACTGCAGTTCCTCCTTGAGGCCGTACGAGAAGCCGAACCCGTGCACGAGGCCGAATAGCATCGTCAGCAGCAGGCGGCGGCGGAAGTCCACGCCGATGATGTCCTCGATCGCCATGTAGACGATCGACAGCGCGATCGCCGTCTCCACGAACGGCGGAAACCACGCGCCCGTGGGCGCGAGGCCGAACGCCGAGCCGATCAGCGTGAACGAATGCGCGAGCGTGAAGCCGGTGACGACGGCGACGATCTGGCGCAGCCGCAGCGGAATGACCAGGCACAGCAGGAACAGCAGGTGGTCGTAGCCGCTGATGATGTGGGCGATGCCGGCGCCGACGAATCCCGCGGCGGCTTGCCACCACGTGGGATTGAGCGCGACGGCACCCGACCGCGCGGTCAGCAGCATCGCGCCCGACTCGCCCCCCGGCAGCGCATAGCGAACGGCCAGGCGGAGGTAGTCGCCGAGTTCCGGCGCGGCCTTGGTGCGGATCGCGAACACCGCGCTCGGCGAGGTAAGCGAATAGGTGATCTCGGCGTCGACGTAACCCTGGTCGACGACCAGTCCGACGCCCGGCTCGAGCGTGCCGCGGACGTGCTCCGCCGCGCGCTCGAAGGTTTCGAACGAGCGATCGGACGGCAGGCTGAGGCGCGCGCGACCCGCGACGGCCTTCAGCGGCTGGCCGTTCTCGAAGAGCTGGACGTCCTCCTCCAGCGCGGCCAGCGCGCGCTCGAGCGCTGGGCCCGCGGCATTGACGTCGATCTCCGCGTTCCTGACGGGGAACTTGACGGCCTTGAAGACGAAAAGCGGCGCACGGACGAGCAGCCGCGCCTGCGTGGGCTCGACGTCGACGAACGCGTTGATCACCGCGTCGAGCTTGAACTCGTGCGCGAGCGCGCGCGGCGCCATCACGCCAGCGACGACGAAGACGAAAAGCCAGGCCAGCGCGCGCCGGGGCAATCGTGTCGTGGTCGTCATCGTCGACAAGGCGCCGGACACGGCGCGAGGCGCGGCGGGCCGAATCCCGCCGCGCCCCGCGCCGCCGATGCCGGCGCTCGCGCGCTCAGCTGCAGTTGCCGTTACCGTTGCCCTTGCCGTTGCCGTTGTTGCACTCGATGCGGACGAACTTCTGGATGCGCCGGCCGTTGATCGTCTCGCCGGTGTAGAGGTTGCCCTTCGAGTCCTTGTTGATCGTGTGCAGGAACGTGAACTGCGCCCCCTGGCGGCCGGGCTGCCCGAACTTGTCGAGGATCGCGCCCGCGAGCCGGTCCATGATCAGGACCTGCTCGTTGCCGCCGTCGGCCTCGAACATGAACGTCTGCGGAAGGTCGTTGGAGAAGTCTAGGTCCCACGCCGAACCGGCCGTCCCCAGTCCCGGGAAGCCCGTCGGCGAGAGGGTGGCGCCGGTACCGGGGACCACCGCCATCACGCGCTGGAGCACGCCGGTCTTGCTGAAGACCTGGATGCGGTCGTCCTGCCGGTCGCAGACGTACATCAGTCCGTCGTTGCCGCCGACGACGCAATGCGGATGGCCGCCATCCCCTGCGCCGAAGAGCGCGGGAAAATCGGTGACCGGGTTGTTCACCGTACCGGCCACGCCGCCCCACTGCCGCAGGTAGTTCCCGGCTGCATCGAAGACGACGACGCGATGATTGCCGTAGCCGTCGGCGATATACACGCTGCCGTGCTGCCCGGTGACCGGATCGGGACCCGGGTCCACCCACATGTCCGCCGGCTGGTTGAGCAGCGTGTGGCTCTGGTTGGCGTCCGGATTGCTGCCGGAGTTGCCGCAGGTGTTCGCCGGCGGATTGTCACAGACGCCCCGCGTGCCGATCTGGAGCAGCAACTGCCCGGCATGCGAGTACTTCTGGACGATGCCGTCGCCGTTGCCCGCGATCCACACGTTGTCCTGGTAGTCGACGAAGCATCCGTGGATGCCGTTCGGCAGCACGTTGCGATCGCCCCACGCCGCGACGGTGTTGCCCTCCGGATCGAATTGCATCACCGGGGGCGCCGCGATGCCCTTGACGTCCTCCGGCGCGATCAGGTTGCCGCGCGTGACGATGAAGATATTGTCCCGGCTGTCGGCGCACGTCCCCGCCACCTCGCCCGGGATCCACGTCCGCGGACGGCCGGTGACCGGGTCGGGCGTCGAGGGAAAGGGTTTGGGCCACGTGCTGTCGACCTGGTATTTGGGAACCTTGGGAGATTTCTTGGTGTCCGCCTGCGTCTGCCCGATGAAGGCGACGGCGATCGCCGACGCGAGCAGCACAGTTCCTGCATAGACGAAGGGTGAGGCACGCATGGATCTTCCTCCTACAGCGACGGGTTGCTGGAAGGCGCGCGGGGTCTCGATCCGCCGCATTCCACGCCGGGATCGCGGCCCCTCACGCGTCGCCGGCAGGTGCCTCCCTTGTGCGTGCCGCCTGCCGTGCGCAGAGACAGTCTAGACCATTGTCATAAAAATTTGAATCGATTTTGCCACCGCCGCAAATGGCGCATCGCCGGTCCGCCGTGCCGCCCCGCGCGGGTCGCCGCCGACGCTTGCCGCCAGCAGCTGCGCGCGTCATCCTCGGCAGCGGGGCGCTCGGGCTTCTGGCAAGCCTGGTCCGGGCGTAAGGAATCGCGGCGCGGGCCGACTGTTGACCAGCGTGTCGATGGCGCGGGCGCAACTCGTCCGCCCCCGACCGGTCTATCCTTGAAGCCTTGCCGAGGGCCTGCCGATGAAACGCCGTCTTTTCGTGTCCTCCCTCGCCGCGCTCCCGCTCGTGGTCGCCGGCGCCGTGGCCCTGCGCCGGGACGTGCGCGCAGCGCCGCCGATGAGCGGCGCGGTCGAGGAGATCCGCAATTCGTGGCGCACACTGGTGCCCAAGGGCGCCGACATCGCCACGTCCACCGAGCCGCTCGAGCGCAGCAACGAGGAATGGAAGAAGATCCTCGGACCGCAGCAATACGTCGTGCTGCGCGAGGAAGGCACCGAATATCCCGGATCGAGCCCGCTCGACCACGAGAAGCGCGCGGGGGTCTTCGTCTGCGCGGGATGCGCGCTGCCGCTGTTCACCTCGCGGATGAAGTTCGACAGCGGCACCGGGTGGCCGAGCTTCTTCACGAGCATTCCCGGGCACCTGGCCATGAAGAAGGACTTCAAGATCATCGTCGAGCGCGACGAGTATCACTGCGTCCGCTGCGGCGGGCACCAGGGCCACGTCTTCGACGACGGCCCCCCGCCGACGCACCAGCGCTGGTGCAACAACGGCGTCGCGCTGCGCTTCCTTCCCGCCTGACGCGGGAAGCGGCATTCGGCCGGGCGGCGCGGTCTCTGGCGATCAGAAGTAAGGGCGGCGGTCGAGCGCCTGGAGTCGCCGCTCGAGGTCGAAGACGTCGGCGGATTCGGCAAGGAAGCGTTCGCGATCCCGCTGCCGCGCCGCGGCGGCCCAGCGGTCGAGGCGCGCCAGCCAGCGCGGGCCGCCCGCGACCGGGCGGTCCCAGGCCTCCTGGGCGGACGGTACGAGCGCCGCATGGGCGAGGTGGATCATGGTGCCGAAAATGCTGTGATCATCGTTCAACAGAACGTTTGTAGCCTTCATCTTCCGTCCTCTTTGCACCTTTTGGGTGCGGAATCGGCGTTGATGCGCCGCACCATCCAAACTTAAGCCCGATCGCGCCCCAATTCAAATCACGTATTTGGATTAATGGGATAAGTCCACCGGATTGATCGCTGCTGTCATATTGCATTGCAGCAATGTCGGCTATAATTAGGGAGGAGGCGTTGCTAATGGAGCCGCATTGGAGCTTTATCAGTTGCGCAGCTTCGCCGCCGTTGCCGAGCTCGGTCACCTGACCCGGGCGGCGGACAAGCTGCATATCAGCCAGCCTGCGCTGTCCGCGCAGATCAAGGCCCTGGAGGACGAGCTCGGAGTCCCGCTGTTCGAGCGCACCCCCTCCGGCATGGTCCTGACCCCGGCCGGCCAGCGCCTGTTGCCCGAGGCCGCCAAGGTCGTGGCAGCGGCGGCTTCGCTGCGCAGGCAGGCGCAGACCTACCATGGCGAGGCCGCCGGCCGCGCCCGCGTCGGCACGCTCTCCGACCCCGAGTTCCTGCGCCTGTCGGACTTCCTGGCGCTCGCCATCGAGCGCTATCCGCTAGTCGAGATCGAGCTTCACCACGAAGTCTCCGGCGCCGCGTTCGGCAAGGTCCGCGATGGCGAGCTCGATGCGTCCTTCTACTACGGCAGCCTGTCGCATCCGCAGGTGACCGCCGTCGCGCTGCGCGACATCGCCTACCGGGTCGTGGCGCCGAGCGCCTGGCGCGAGCGGGTCGACGCCGCGGACTGGGACGCGATCACCGCGCTGCCGTGGATCGTGACCCCCGCGATCAGCACGCACAGCGCGCTCGCCCAGCGAGCTGTTCCAGAGGCACGGCGTCGCGCCCGCGAAGCTGATCGAGGCCGACAACGAGCGGGTCATCAGCTCGCTGGTGATCGCCGGGCTGGGCGTCGCCCTGATGCGCGAGGATCTCGCGCGCGAGGCCGCCGCCGACGGCAGCGTTTGCCTGTGGCGCGACGTCAGCGCGACGACGACGCTGTCGTTCGTTCACCTGCGGGAGCGCGGCGACGATCCCGTCGTGCGCGCGCTGACCGACGTGGTGCATCAGGTCTGGACGCCCGACCGCGGCATCGTCCGCCGCGCCGCCGGCATGCTCGAAGCGGGCGCGGCCACCGCCTGACGCGAAGGCGCCCGGCCGAAGGCCGGGCTGACGCGACGACGCGATACCGCACCGGTTCACCGCGTCCTTCGCCGCCGCGCCCTCGCCCGAGGTTGCGCGCGGTGGCGCCGCTTTAGTAGTCTCGATGATGGTGATCGCCGCCTCGCACCTGACCAAGTCCTTCGCGGGCGCGCGTCCGCGCCGCGTGCTCGACGACGTGTCGTTCGACGTCCCGCGCGGCGAGCTGGTCGCGCTGGTGGGCGAATCGGGCGTCGGCAAGTCGACGCTGCTCAACGTCATCGCCGGCCTGGAGCGCGCGGACAGCGGCACCCTCGTCGTCGACGGCGTCGACCTGTCAAGGCTCGACGACGATGCGCTGACGCGCTTTCGCCGCGAGCGCATCGGCTTCGTCTTCCAGTCTTTCCACATCCTTCCCTACTTGAGCGTCGGACAGAACGTGGCGCTGCCGCTGGCGCTCAACGGCCGGAACGACGCCGCCAGCGACGCGCGCACCCGCGCGATGCTGGCCGCCGTCCGGCTCGCCGAGCGGCACGCGAGCATGCCGCGCGAGCTCTCCGGCGGCGAGCTCCAGCGCGTCGCGATCGCGCGGGCGCTCGTCCACGCGCCCCGGCTCGTCCTGGCCGACGAGCCCACCGGCAACCTCGATCCCGCCAGCGCGGCGCAGGTGATGGCGCTGTTTCACGCGTGCGTGAAGGCGAACGGCGCCACGGCGCTGGTCGCGACGCACTCGCGCACCGCGGCGGCGGGCGCCGACCGCGTGCTCACGCTGACGGCCTCCGGCGTGCACGCCGGACTCGACGCCGACCCCGCGCCGGCGCGCGAGGCGCCGCGAGCATGAGCGCGCCGGACCCAGGCGAGGGTGCACCGGCATCCTGCGCGCCAAGGGCAGCGCCATGAGCGCGGCCGCCGCGGTCGCGCACGCCACGCTGGGCGGCACGTTCGCGCGCGAGCGCGGCCGCCTGGCGCTCGCCGTGCTCGCGATCGCGCTCGGCGTGGCGCTCGGCTACGCGATCGGCCTCGTCAACCGCGCGGCGATCGACGAGTTCGCTGCGGGCATGGCGACGCTCGCCGGCGATGCCGACCTCGAGGTGCGCGGACCGCGTGGCGGGTTCGACGAGGCGCTGTTCGGGCAGATCGCGCGCCTCGAAGGGGTGGCCCTCGCCTCGCCGGTGGTGGAGATCGAGGCGGCCGTGGCCGGCAGCGACACGACGCTGCGCGTGGTCGGCATCGACGCGCTGCGCGCCGCGGCGATCACGCCGGCACTGGTCGGCCGCGCCGGGCGCGCGCTGGACCTGCTGGCGCCGGACAAGGTCTTCGTCAGTCCGGCGGCCGCGCGCGCGTTCTCGCTTCGCGACGGCGGCACGCTCGACCTTCGCGCGGCGCAGGGCGATGTCCGGCTCGACATCGCGGGCTTCACGCCCGACGTCGCCGGGCAGGCGCTCGCCGTCGTCGACATCGCCGCCGCGCAGGACCTGTTCCGCCGCGACGGCACGCTAACCCGCATCGACATCCGCATGGCGCCCGGCGCGGACGCCGCCGTCGTGCGCGCGCGCATCGTCGCGCGACTGCCGCCGGGTGTGGTCGTCGCACCGCCGGCCGAGGGCGCACGCACGACGGCGCGCCTGTCGCGCGCGTACCGGGTGAACCTCAACGTGCTCGCGCTCGTGGCGCTGTTCACCGGCTCGCTGCTCGTCTACTCGATGCAGGCGCTTTCCGTCGCGCGACGGCGCGGGCAGTTCGCGCTCCTGCGAACACTCGGCCTCGGCCGCGCCCGCCTGCTCGTGCTGGTGCTCGGCGAGGCCGTGGCGATCGGCGCTGCCGGAGCGTCGATCGGGCTTCCGCTGGGCTTCGCGCTCGCGGCGTTCGCACTCGCCCATTTCGGCGCGGATCTCGGCGCCGGCTTCTTCCGCGGCGTCGCGCCGCACGCGAGCCTCGACGCCGCCGGCGCGCTGCTGTTCGCCGCGCTGGGTGTCGCGGCCGCCGTCGCCGGCAGCCTCGTGCCGGCGCGCGAGGCGGCGCGCGCCGCGCCGGCGCAGGCGCTGAAGGCCGGCGGCGCCGGCGATGCACAGCGCCCGCCGCGCTCGCCGTGGCCCGGCGTTTCGCTGCTGGCCATCGGCGCCGTCGCGACGCAATGGCCGCCGGTCGCCGACCTGCCGCTGCCCGGCTACTTCGCAATCGCCGCGATGATCGGCGGCACGCTGCTGCTGCTGCCCCGCATCGTGCGCGCGCTGCTTGCCCGCGTGCCGCCGCTGCAGCTCGTCCCCGCGGACCTCGCGGTCGCGCAGCTGCGCGGAACACCCGGCCAGGCGAGCGTCGGGCTGGCGGCGATCGTCGCCAGCGTCGCGCTGCTGGCGTCGATGGCGATCATGGTGGCGTCGTTTCGCCATTCGCTGGACGACTGGCTCGGGCGGGTCCTTCCGGCCGACGTCTACGTGCGTTCCGGCGGCGGCGACGCGGCGCGCCTCTCGCCGGAGGAACAGCAGCGCGTCGCCGGCCTCGCGGGCGTGCAGCGCATCGAGTTCCTGCGCGTAGAGAACGTGGTGCTCGATCCCACGCTGCCGCGCGTGGCGGTGCTCGCGCGCACGCTCGACGATCCGCGCGCGCGGCTTCCGCTCGAGGGCGAGGCGCGGATGCCCGCGCCCGGCGAGCCGCCGCCGGTGTGGATCTCCGAGGCGGTGCACGATCTCTATGGCTACGCCCCCGGCCAGCGCATGACGATTCCGCTGGCGGGCCGGGACGCGGATTTCACCGTCGCCGGCGTCTGGCGCGACTACGCGAGGCAGCAGGGCGCGCTGGTCATCGATCGTGATCGCTACGTCGCGCTCACCGGCGATCGCGACGCGAACGACGCCGCCGTGTGGCTCGCGCCGCACGTCTCGCCCGACGATTTCCGGCGCACGCTCGCGGCGGGGCTTCCCGACGCGGGGCGCTTTTCCGTGATGACCGCCGGCGCCATCCGCACGCTGTCGCTGAAGGTATTCGACCGCACGTTCGCGGTCACCTACGCGCTCGAGGCGGCGGCGGTGGCCATCGGGCTCGCGGGCCTGACCGCGTCGTTCGGTGCGCTGGTGCTGGCGCGCCGGCGGGAGTTCGGCATGCTGCGCCACCTCGGCATGACGCGCCGGCAGATCGGAACGATGCTCGCGATCGAAGGCCTCGCGGTGAGCGGAGTCGGCGTGCTGACGGGGATGGCGCTCGGTGGAGTGATCAGCCTCGTGCTCATCCATGTCGTCAACCGCCAGTCGTTCCACTGGAGCATGGATGTCGCCGTGCCGTGGGGCGGGCTGGTCGCGTTCGCCGTGGCGCTGCTGGCCCTCGCGCTGATCGCCACGCGCGTCGCCGGCCGCCAGGCCACCGGCGACGACGCGGTGCGCGCCGTCAAGGACGACTGGTAGCGGGCCGGAGCTGGCGAGGCGAACGGGATGACGATGCAGCGACGTGCCTTCATGACAGCCGCGCTGGCGCTCGCCGCGGCGCGCGCGAAGGCGGCGGTTCGCTACCCGCCCGTCACGCGCGACACGCCGCTCCGCTTCCCGCGCGATCACGGCAGCCATCCCGGATTCCGCACCGAATGGTGGTACGTCACCGCGTCGCTGAACGACGCGGCAGGCGGCAGCTTCGGCGCGCAGGTGACCTTCTTCCGCAGCCGGCCGGGCGTGGCGGAGGCAAGCCGCAGCCGCTTTGCGCCGCGGCAGCTGCTGTTCGCGCACGCGGCCCTCGCCTTGCCGGCGCGCGGACATCTTCTCGTCGACCAGCGCGCCGCGCGCACCGGATTCGGGCTCGCCGAGGCGTCGCCGGAAACCACCGACGTTCACATCGGCGACTGGTCGCTGGTCCTGCACGACGGCGTCTATGCGGCGCGCATCGCGGCGCGCGACTTCGCGCTCGCGCTGACGTTCCGGCCGACCTCCGTGCCGCTGCTGCAGGGCGACGCCGGCGTCAGCCGCAAGGGTCCGGCGCCGGCGCAGGCGAGTTACTACTACAGCCTGCCGCAGCTCCCCACGCAGGGAACGCTCGAGATCGCCGGGCGGTCGCAGGCCGTGCAGGGCATCGCATGGCTCGACCACGAATGGTCCAGCGCGTACCTCGCCGCCGACGCGCGCGGCTGGGACTGGACCGGCGTCAACCTCGACGACGGCAGCGCGCTGATGGCCTTTCGCATCCGCGATCGCGGCGGCGCGACCTATTGGGCGGGCGGCGCGCTGCGCAATGCGGACGGTCGCGTCACGTCGTTCGCGCCGGAGGACGTGCGGTTCACGCCGCTGCGCACGTGGCGCTCGCCGCGCACCGGCATCGCGTATCCGGTTGCCGTCCGCGTGCAGGCGCGCTCCCTCGACGTCACGCTCGAGCCGCTGTTCGACGACCAGGAGCTCGACGCGCGCGCGAGCGTCGGAACGGTCTACTGGGAAGGCGCGGTGACGGCGCAGCGCGACGGCCGCACGATCGGGCGCGGCTATCTCGAGCTCACCGGCTACGGCGAACCGCTGCGCCTGTAGTCGCCGCCGGCCGGCGGCCGTGCGCGCAATGCGGCGACGGTTCCCACGCACGTGCCGCGCGGTGCACGCCGGATCAGGCGACCGCGTGACGTGCGTACAGCCCGTCGATCGTCGCAGCGTCGAGCCCCAGTCCCGCAAGCAGCGAGCGCGTGTGCTCGCCCATCCGCGGCGGCTGCAGGCGCACCCCGAGGCGCTGGCCCGCCAGCGTGATCGGAAACAGCGTGGTGCGCACGGTCTCGCCCGCGCGCTCGCCGTCGGGCAGGCGCACGTCGGCGAGCCCGCCCGTCGCGTTCAGGTGCGCGTCGTCGTACAGGTCTTCCGGCCTTCGTATCGGCGCGAACGGCAGTCCCGCCCGCTCGAAGATCGCGGCGAGCTCGGCCGCGCTGCGCGAGGCGAGCCGCTCGCGCAGCGTCGCCAGCAGCGCCGGCCGCACGCGGACGCGATCGTTGTTGGTCGCGAGCGATGCGTCGGCCTTGAGCTCGGGAAGGCCGAGCACGTCGCAGAAGGTCTGCCATTGCGAATCGCTGACCGCGGCGAGGAAGATCTGCTCGCCGTCCTTCACGGTGAACACGTCGTAGATGGCCCAGGGATTGTCGCGCGCGGGCATCGGCGCCGGAGGCTTGCCGGTCATCGCGTACTGGAGCATGTGCTGGCCGACGAGAAACACGTTGTTCTCGAACAGCGCCGACTGCACCTCCATGCCGCGGCCGGTGATGCCGCGCTGGATCAGCGCCGCGAGCGTGCCGATCGCGCCGAACATGCCGCCCATGATGTCGTTGATGCTGGAGCCGACGCGCAGCGGATCGCCGGGCCGGCCGGTCATGTACGCGAGGCCGCCCATCATCTGCACGACCTCGTCGAGCGCCGTCCGGTTCTCGTAGGGACCCGGCAGGAAACCCTTGTGGCTGACGTAGATGACCTTCGGATCGGCCTTCGACAACGTCGCGTAGTCGAGGCCGTACTTGTTCATCGTGCCCGGCCGGAAGTTCTCGGTGACCACGTCCGCGCTGCCGCACAGCCGGCGCGCCACGTCGAGGCCTTCCGCGCTGCGCAGGTCGATCGCGATGCTCTTCTTGTTGCGGTTGAACATGGGAAAGAAGCCCGCGCCGGCGCCGAGCAGGCGCCGCGTGCTGTCGCCCTGGATCGGCTCGACCTTGATCACCTCGGCGCCGAGATCGGCGAGCACCATGCCGCAGGTCGGCCCCATCACCATGTGCGTGAACTCGACCACGCGCAGTCCGGCCAGCGGCTGCGGGGCGCCTGCCGCGGGCGCCGGCTCCATCGCGACGGTTTCCTTCGCTTCCATCAATGTCCTCCTTGCGCGCAGGACGCGCGCCCTCGCGCCGTCCTGCGCCCCAGCATACGCGAGGCGCCGGTGGCGGAACCGAAGTTGCGACCCTATCGCCGCGTCGCCCCCAGCACGCCGCGCACGTCGCTCACGAGCTGGAGCGCGCGCTTGAGCTGGCCGACGCTCTGCACCTCGAGCGTGAAGCTCATCTTCGCCTGAAGGTTCCGCGACAGCGTGTTCACCGCCGTCACGTTGATCCGCTCGCGCGACATGATCTCCGAGATGTCGCGCAGCAGGCCCTGCCGGTCCATCGCCTCGACGACGATGTCGACCGGGAAGACCTCCTCGCGCGGCTCGCCCCAGTTGGCCTCGATCAGCCGCTCGGGCTCGCGCGCGCGGATCCGCGTCGACGTTCGCGGCACCCGGCGCGGTGGATCGTCACGCCCTTGCCGCGCGTGACGAAGCCGACGATCGGATCGGGCGGCGCGGGCTTGCAGCAGCGCGCGAGGCCGGTCATCAGGCGGTCGACGCCGACGACCAGGATGCCGCCGCCCGTGCCGCGCGCCTTGCTCTTGCGCGCGACGACCTCCGGCTCCGGCGGCGGCCGCTTCGGCGCCGCCGCGGGCTGCGCCACCGCCTGGATCGCCGCCTGGACCTGCCGCGTGTTGATGTCGTCGCGCGCGAAGGCGGCGAAGAACTCGTCGACCTTGCGCGAAGCCGGCCTTCGCCGCGACCGCGTCGAGCTTCAGCGCGGTCTGCCCGAGCCGCGCGAGCTCGCGCTCGACCAGTCGCGCGGCCCTGCGCGACCGTCGCGTCGTGCTGCTGCGCCTTGAACCACTGCCGCACCTTGGTGCGCGCGCGGTGGCTGTGCACGTAGCCCAGGTCCGGGATTGAGCCAGTCGCGCGACGGGCCGCCCTGCTTGGCCGTGACGATCTCGACCCGCTGCCCGTTCTTCAGCGCGTAGTTGAGCGGCACCATCTGCCCGTCGACCCTCGCGCCGCGGCAGCGATGGCCGAGGTTCGTGTGCACCGCATAGGCGAAATCGACCGGCGTCGCGCCGCGCGGCAGGTCGATCACCTTGCCCTGCGGCGTCAGCACGTAGATCGAGTCGGTGAACAGCGTGCTCTTGAACGCCGTCAGCAGCGCACTCGCGTCGGCCGACCGCGTCCTTCCAGTCGAGGATCTGGCGCAGCCAGGCGATCTGCTCGTCGAAGCCGGGGTCGTGGCGCGTGCCGGTTGCGCGCCCTCCTTGTAGCGCCAGTGCGCCGCGACGCCGTACTCGGAGTGCTGGTGCATCTCGCACGTGCGGATCTGCACTTCCAGCGGCTTGCCCTCGGGCCCGATCACCGCGGTGTGCAGCGAGCGGTAGTCGTTGGCCTTCGGCTTGGCGATGTAGTCGTCGAACTCCTGGGCGAGCGGCGTCCACAGGTGGTGCACGAGCCCGAGCGCCGTGTAGCAGTCCTTGATCGAGTCGACGAGGATGCGCACGGCGCGGATGTCGTAGATCGCCTCGATGCCCGCCTGCTTGCGCTGCATCTTGTTCCAGATGCTGTAGATGTGCTTCGGGCGCCCGCGTGACCTCGGCCTTGACGCCCGCCGCCGCGAGCTCGCGGCGTGAGGCGCGCGATGACGCTTTCGATGTAGCGCTGCGCGGTCGAGGCGCCGCTCGTCGAGGAGCTGCGCGATCGCGCTTGTAGTCGTCGGGCTCCAGCGCTCGCAGCGACAGGTCCTCGAGCTCCCACTTCAATTGCCAGACGCCCAGGCGGTTGGCGAGCGGCGCGAACAGCTCGAGCACCTCGTGCGCGGTCTGCCGGCGCTGCGTCGCGTCGGCCGCCATCAGGTAGCGCAGCGCCTGCGTGCGCTCGGCCAGCTTGACCAGCACGACGCGGATGTCCTCGACCATCGCGAGCAGCATCTTGCGCAGGTTCTCGGCCTGCACGCCGTGATCGGCGCCCGGCGACCGTCGCGCTGGTGCGGATCGAGCCCATCCGCGCGACGCCGGCGACCAGCGTCGCGACGTCGGCGCCGAACTGCCCGGCGATCGCCTCCGCATCGAAGGCGTCGGCAACCGTCAGCGGCAACAGCAGCGCCGCGCAGCACGGAATCGCGCGTCGAGCTCGAGCGCGGCAAGGATCGTCGCGGCGCCGACGGCGCGGTCGAGCGCGGGATCGCCTTCCGGCATGCGCGCATCCCCGGCGCGCGCATGAGCGAGCTCGAACGCGTCCTGGAGCGACTGGCGCTCCGCCGGCGAGAACAGCGGCGCGAGCGAATCCAGCCACGTCGCGACGGCCTCCGGCGCGGCGGCGCGCGGCGCGGCGTGCAGCACGGCAACCATGGCCGGATTATAGAAGGCCCGGCGCCGCGTCGCCCGAGCAATCGATCGGAGGCTCGCGCCCGGATCCTACGCGCGGCGCGCGTCGGCGGCCCCGCTACGCGCTCTTGAGGTCGGTGAGGATCTGCGTGCCGGCGCGCAGCGCGAACGCGGCGATGGTCAGCGTCGGCGGCGACGAGGTGATCGTCGGGAACACCGCCGAGCCGACGACGTAGAGATTCGGGTGATCGTGCGCGCGCAGGTTGCGATCGACGACCGACGTCCTCGGATCGCTCCCCATCCGGCACGTGCCGCCCATCACCGCGGCGTCGGTCACCGGACCCTGCGTGCTGGTATTCGTGGCGCCGAGCGCAAGCATGAGCGCCTGCACGTGGTCCATCGCGACCCTGGCGCCTTCCCGCTCGTAGGCGGCGAAGCGGAAGCTGATCCGCGGCCGCGGCAGGCCCAGCGGATCGAGCTGGCCGAGCGCCAGCGTCACGCGATTGTCGGGATCGGGCAGCACCTCGACCGACGGTCCCATGCCGAGCTCGCGCGACGCGTGGTCGCTGACGGCCTTCCCCAGCGCGATGCCCGTGAGCCCCTTCGCGGCAAGCGACTGCGCGACCTTGAGCGGCCCCACCGCGCGCCACCAGCCCTCGTTCGACGGCGACATCCCGCTCGCACCGAACCGGCCGCGGAACGGCCCGTCGCGAAGGTCCTTGATGCCCGACGTCGACACCGGCCCGCGATAGGGATAGATCGGGTCCCGGGTGAGTCCGATCATGCCGGCATCGAGCTGCGTCATCAGGTTGCGCCCGACCTGGTCGCTCGAATTGGCGACGCCCGACGGGTGGCGCGGATCGCGCGACATCAGCAGCAGCTTCGCCGTCTCGATCGTGTGCGCGGCGATGACGAAGACCTTGCCGCGCGCCTCCTGCTCGGTGCCGTCGGGGCGCAGGAAGCGGATCGCCGCGATGCGGCCGTCGACGCCCACGATGACGCGGTGCGCCACGGCGAGCGGGAGCACCCGCGCACCCGCCGCCTCCGCCTTGGCGACGTGCACGCCGCCGTCGTACTTGGCGCCGATCGGACAGATGGGAACGCACGACGCATTGCCGCAGCACGGCGGTCGCCCGTCGCGACCGATCGTGTTGCGCGCCTGCGGAAACGGCGCCATCGTGAGTCCGATCGACTTGCACGCCGCGGCCACGACCTGGTCGAGGTAGGTCGGCGCCACCATCGGCATCGGGTAGGGTTGCGAGCGCGGCGCGTCCCAGTCCTCGTCCGCCGGCCCGGCGACGCCGATCGCGTTCTCGGCCTCGACGTACCACGGCTCGACGTCGGTGTACGCGAGCGGCCAGTCGACGCCGACGCCGTATTTCGACTTCAGGCCGAAATCGCTCGGGTGGTAGCGCAGCGCCAGGCCGCCCCAGTGCCACGTGGTGCCCCCGACGACGCGCGCCTGCAGCGTGTTGAACGTCTCCGGGCCGTTCTGCACGTAGTACGCGCCGATGTCGTCGCTGTCCGGCTGCGGGACTTTCGGATGCGCGGGATAGGGGGAGTTCGGCCCCTTGGTCGCCGACGCGCGGAAATGCGCGACGGCCCGCTGGCGCTCGACGCGCGGCCCGGCTTCGAGGATCAGCACGCTCACGCCGCTTCGCGCGAGCGTGTAGGCCGTCAGCGCGCCGGCGATGCCGGAGCCCACGACGACGACGTCGGCGTCGAGCGGATCGCTCACGTCGTCACGTTCGGCGCGCTCGCCCAGTAGTTCGTCTCGCCGCCGCAGAACGCGTTGGGTTTCGTCCACGCGAGCGCCTGCCAGACCAGCGCCTGATCGTACGAGATCACCTGCGGCCCGCGCGACGTTTGCACTGTCCCGGTGTAGAGCGCGGCGACGACGGTTTCGGCCGCTGCGCGGAGATTCGCCGAGTCGAGCACCGGTCCCAGCGCCGGCGCGGGCACCGACGCGGCGAGTTGCGCGAGGTGCGCGAGCGTGGCCGATCCGACCGCCCCGCTCAGTGCACCGAGCATCGCCGCCGCTACGCGGCGGTCGCCGAATGCGTATCCGGCGAGCGATTTCGACAGCGACGCGAATTGCGCCGGCGACGGCGCCGCCTGTGCCAGCGCCGGGGGAACGACACCTGCGGCGGCGAGCGCGGCGAGCGCCTGCAGCAGTTCGCGCCGCGTCGTCGCTCGCTCCGGTGGAGCGAGCCTGCCGTCATGCATGTCGCCGTCCGCGCACGGGAAGGGAAACGCCATTCTCGTTGCGACCGGCGGACGCGTCAATTCGGGCTAGTCTGCCGCCATGCTCGCCGTGACGCCGAGTCGCTCTGCGATCGCGAAGAACACGGGCGTGTTGTAGCGCCGCCGCATCCCGCGCAGCGCCTCAGGCGGTCGCCGTCGCCACCGACGCCGCAATCGCACGGGCATGCGTGTCGGCGAGCACGGCGTCGCGCGCCTCCACCATCACGCGCAGCACCGGCTCGGTGCCCGACGGCCGCAGCAGCACGCGGCCGGCGTCGCCGAGCGCGACGGTGGCGGCGCGCGCCGCATCGCGGACCGCGGCATCGGACTGCCAGTCGAAGCCGCGCCGCACCGGGACGTTGATGAGCCGCTGCGGGAACAGCGCCACCGGTCTCGCCGCCTCCGCGAGCGTCGTGCGCTGCTCGATGAGGGCGCGCAGCACCGCCAGGGCGGCCACGATCGCGTCGCCGGTCGTGTGCTTGTCGAGGCAGATGATGTGCCCGGAATTCTCGCCGCCCAGATGCCAGCGGCGCGTCACGAGCTGCTCGAGCACGTAGCGGTCGCCGACCTTCGCCCGGTCGAGCGCGATGCCGGCGGCACCGAGCGCCTGCTCGAATCCCAGGTTGCTCATCAGCGTGCCGACGACGCCGCCGGCGAGCGCGCCGCGGCGCTGGTAATCGCGCGCGATCACGTACAGCAGCTGGTCGCCGTCGTAAATGACGCCGTCGCCGTCGACCATCACCAGGCGGTCGCCGTCGCCATCGAGCGCGATGCCGTAGTCGCGCCTGCGCTTCCTTCACCCGCGCCGCCAGCGCGTTCGGGTGCGTGGCGCCGACGCCGGCGTTGATGTTCGTGCCGTTGGGCTCGGCGCCGACCGCGATCACGTCCGCGCCGAGCTCGTGGAACACCGGCGGCGCGACGTGATACCCCGCGCCGTGGGCGCAGTCGACGACGATGCGCAGGCCGTGCAGGTCGAGCTCGGTGGGAAACGTGCTCTTGCAGAACTCGATGTAGCGACCCGCCGCGTCGTCGATGCGCTTCGCCTTGCCGAGGTCCGCGGAGGCGGCGCAGGTCAGCGGCTGCGCCATCATCGCTTCGATCGCCAGCTCGACGGCGTCCGGCAGCTTGGCGCCCGCCGCCGAAAAGAACTTGATGCCGTTGTCCTCGAACGGATTGTGCGAGGCGCTGACGACGATGCCCGCCGACAGCCGGAGCGCCCGCGTCAGGTAGGCGATCCCGGGCGTGGGCAGCGGTCCGCAGAGATAGACGTCGACGCCGGCAGCTGCCAGGCCGGATTCCAGCGCGGCTTCGAGCAGGTAGCCGGAGATGCGGGTGTCCTTGCCGATGAGCACGCCGGGACGCTCGCCGCGCTTGCCGCTGTCGGCGGCAGCCAGCGTCCGCCCCGCGGCCCAGCCGAGCTTCAGGATGAGCTCCGGCGTGATCGGTTCTTCGCCGACTTTGCCGCGCACGCCGTCGGTGCCGAAATAGTGTCGTTCCGCCATGATGATGATTGGATCGCAAATTCCGTCGTTGGACTACGCGATTCTCTACGCGGCGTGGATCGCCGACCACACGGCGAGCGCATCGACCGTCGCACGCACGTCGTGGACGCGCACGATGGACGCGCCATGCGCCACCGCGGCCAGTGCCGCGGCGACGCTCGCCGGCAGGCGATCGGCGGCGTCACGTCCGGTCATCGCGCCGAGCGTCGACTTGCGCGACAGGCCTGCCAGCACCGGATAGCCGGTGGCGGCGAGCGTCCCCAGTTCGCGCAGCAACCGGAGATTATGCGCGACGGTCTTGCCGAAGCCAAAGCCGGGGTCGATGGCAATGCGATCGCGACGCATTCCCGCTGCCTCGCACGCGCCGGCGCGGGCGCGGAGGAACGCCGCGACATCGGCCACGACGTCGTCGTAGCGTGGCGCGGCCTGCATGCTGCGGGGCTCGCCCTGCATGTGCATCAGGCATACGGCGGCGGCGGTCGGCGCTACGGCTTCGAGCGCGCCGGGCGCCTGCAACGCAAAAACGTCGTTGACCATCGATGCGCCGGCCGCGAGCGCCGCGCGCATGACGGCGGGCTTCATCGTGTCGACCGACACGATCGCCCCGTCGCTGGCGAGCGCCTCGATCACCGGAAGCACGCGAGCGGTCTCGACGTCCTCCGCCACCGGCGCCGCGCCAGGGCGCGTCGATTCGCCGCCGACGTCGATGACCGCGGCGCCCTCGTCCCGCAGGCGCCGCGCATGTGCGATCGCCGCCTGCGCGTGCGCGAACTGGCCGCCGTCAAAGAACGAATCCGGCGTGACGTTCACGATGCCCATGACCAGCGGCGTCGCGAGGTCGAGCGCGTGGCGGCCGCAGCGCAGGATCATGCCGGTCGCGTCAGCCGCGCACCCAAAGAAAACGGGGCACGTCGCGTGCCCCGTTCCTCGCGCATCTCAACGCTAGGCGGACTGCGTCGTCGGCGACGTCTCCGGCGCGATCGTCGTGCCGCCCGAGGACGGGCCGGACGTCGGCGCGGACGTCGGCTTCGGCGGGCGCGGCGGCCGGCCGGCCATGATGTCGGCGATCTGGTCGCTGTCGATCGTCTCGAACTCGAGCAGCGCCTTCGCCATCGCCTCGACCTTGTCGCGGTTGTCCTCGAGCAGCTTGCGCGCGACCGCGTATTGCTGGTCGATGATCTTGCGGATCTCGCCGTCGACCTTCTGCATCGTCGCTTCGGAGACGTTCTTCTGCGTCGTGATGGAGCGGCCGAGGAACACCTCGCCCTCGTTCTCGCCGTAGACCATCGGGCCCAGCGCATCCGACATGCCGTAGCGCGTGACCATGTCGCGCGCGAGCTGCGTGGCCCGCTCGAAGTCGTTCGACGCGCCGGTGGTCATCTGGTTCATGAACAGCTCTTCGGCGATGCGCCCGCCGAACAGCACGGCGATCATGTTCAGCATGTGGTTGCGATCCATGCTGTAGCGGTCCTGCTCCGGCAGCTGCATGGTGACGCCGAGCGCGCGGCCGCGCGGAATGATCGTCACCTTGTGCACCGGGTCCGTCTTCGGCAGCAGGATCGCGACGATCGCGTGGCCGGACTCGTGGTACGCGGTGTTCCGGCGCTCCTCCTCCGGCATGACGATCGAGCGTCGCTCCGCGCCCATGATGATCTTGTCCTTGGCGCGCTCGAAGTCGATCATGTCGACCAGCCGCTTGCTCGCGCGCGCGGCGAACAGCGCCGCCTCGTTGACGAGGTTCGCGAGGTCGGCGCCGGAGAAACCCGGCGTGCCGCGCGCGATGATGTCGGCCTTGACGTCCGGCGCCATCGGCACCTTGCGCATGTGGACGAGCAGGATCTGCTCGCGGCCGCGGATGTCCGGCAGCGGCACGACCACCTGGCGGTCGAAGCGGCCCGGGCGCAGCAGCGCCGGGTCGAGCACGTCGGGCCGGTTGGTCGCCGCGATGACGATCACGCCGGCGCTGCCTTCGAAGCCGTCCATCTCGACCAGCAGCTGGTTGAGCGTCTGCTCGCGCTCGTCGTTGCCGCCGCCCAGGCCCGCGCCGCGCTGGCGGCCGACCGCGTCGATCTCGTCGATGAACACGATGCACGGCGCGTTCTTCTTCGCCTGCTCGAACATGTCGCGCACGCGCGCCGCGCCCACGCCGACGAACATCTCGACGAAATCGGAGCCGGAGATCGAGAAGAACGGCACCTTCGCCTCGCCGGCGATCGCCTTCGCGAGCAGCGTCTTGCCGGTGCCCGGGCTGCCGACCATCAGCACGCCACGCGGAATGCGGCCGCCGAGCTTCTGGAACTTGGAGGGGTCGCGCAGGAACTCGACCAGCTCGGCCACCTCTTCCTTGGCCTCGTCGCAGCCGGCGACGTCGGCAAAGGTGACCGTGTTGTTGGACTCGTCCAGCATGCGCGCCTTGCTCTTGCCGAAGGAGAACGCGCCGCCCCTGCCGCCGCCCTGCATCTGGCGCATGAAGAAAATCCACACGCCGATCAACAGCAGCATCGGGAACCAGGAGATGAAGATCTGCGCGAGGAAGCTCTGCTCCTCCTCGGGCTTGGCCTCGACCTTGACGCCGTACTTGACGAGGTCGCCGACCATCCAGATGTCGCCGGGGCTGTAGGTGACGAAGCGTTTCTTGTCCGTCGACAGCCACTTGATCGTGCGGCCCTCGACCGTGGCCGATTCGACCTTGCCGGCCTTTGCCGAGTCCATGAACTCGGAGTAGGACACGGACTCCTTGCTGCCCTGGCGCGCGTCGAACTGCTTGACCACCGTCAGGACGACGAGGCCGATCACGAGCCAGATGCCGATGTTCTTCAACAGATTGTTCAACCGATGCTCCTCGGGACGTCAGCCCGCCTACACCTGTAAGGCCGGGCACGCGCCGGCCGCAAAAGCCCATTCCCCCTGCGGTCATTCTACCGCCCCGGCACCCTCGCCCGCCAGCGAAAACAGGCATCTTCCGTGCCAGGCAATGCCCGCCGCACCAACCCCAAACAACATTCAAAACAACGAATTACGGGCGAAGAAACGTCTTGCCGACGAGAAACACCTCGCGGCTGCGGTCGCGCGATGCCTTGGGCTTGCGGACATACACCTTGGCGAAGCGCCCCGCGACGCTCCGCGTGAACGCGTCGAGCCCCGAACCCTGGAACACCTTCACGGCAAAATCCCCGCCGGGCTGCAGGCATTGACACGCAAATTCGAACGCCAGTTCGGCAAGATGGACGCTACGCGCCTGGTCGACGGTGTCGATACCGGACAAGTTGGGGGCCATGTCGGAGACCACAAGCTCGACCCTGGCATTGCCGAGCGCCGCTTCGACCTTCGCCAGGCCTTCGTCGCTCGAGAAGTCCGCCTGGACGAATTTGACGCCGGCGACACCGTCCATCGGCAGGAGGTCGACCGCGACGATGGTGGCCCCCGGACCGAGCCGCTCGCGCAGCACCTGCGTCCAGCTTCCCGGCGCCGCGCCGAGGTCGACGGCGCTGCGGCCCCGTGCGAGCAGGTGATCCTTCTCGCCGAGCTCGATCAGCTTGAACGCGGCCCGCGATCGGTAGCCGCGCCGCTTCGCCTCCTGCACGTAGTGATCGTTGACGTGCTCGTGCATCCACGCCTTGTCGAAGCGATGCTTCTTCCTGGCGGGGTTGAGCGGCCCGGGCATGGCGGTTCGAACTCTAGCAGGCGCAGCGGTTACACTTTCGCCATGACGACGCTCTCGCCCGCCGAGCGCCGCGCCAAGCGCGCCGCCGCCCACAGCCTGCACCCGGTCGTCGCGATCGGCCACCACGGCCTCACGCCGGCCGTGCTTCACGAAATCGACGTCGCGCTGCTCGCGCACGAGCTGATCAAGATCCGCGTCTTCAGCGACGATCGCGACGCGCGCGAGCGGATGCTGTCGCGCGTCTGCGCCGAATTGCTGTGCGCGCCGGTGCAGCACATCGGCAAGCTGCTGGTCGTGTGGCGCCCCCATCCGGACAAGCACAAGGCGGCTTCCGCCGCGGCGACGGCAACCGCGGCCAGGGCGAGGAAGGCGACGGGTCGCCGCGCGGGCGGTGCGCCTGCGGCGAGCGGTGCCGCGCCGCGATTGGGCCGCGGCGCCACGAGCGGGAGTGCGCGCGCGACGCGGCGTCAGCGCGAGGCCGACGCCGTCCCGGCCACGCCCCCTCGCGGCGACCAGTCGCGCAAGCGCGTCCGCGCTGCGTTGCCCGAAGCTCCGCGCGCGCCGCAATCGCGCCGCCGACGCCGCGCCGTCAAGACCTGATCGCGATGCCGGCGCCGGCGCGCCGCGCGGGCACCCTGCCGCGCGGCGCGCGGGATGACTTACGCGCCGCGCGATGCCGCGGGTCGGGGCGGCAGCAACCGCGCGAAAAGCGATGCGGCGTGGCGCCAGGCGACGGCCAGGGCGTCGACGACGGCCTCGGTCCGCAGGAGATGGGCGCGTGCGCGCTCGCGCTCCGCCGCACTCATGCCGATGTCGTCGAGGCGTCTGCAAAGGCGCGCCAGCGTGGGCTCGGCGTGTCCGCGTGTAGGGCTGTTCATGGCATTGCTCCGCAGGATCGTGGATGGAAGGCTCGCATCCGACCCTACGGAAATCACCGCGGCGACGCCAATCGTTTCCGCCGATCGACGTGATTCGAGGCGCCGATCTGCCCCGCTCTTCCGGCGGGCGCGGAAGCGCGTTACTTCGGCGCCGCGTTCATCATGTAGACGATCGCTGCCCGCACCTCGGTGTCGGTCAAGTCGGCCTTGCCGCCGCGCGCCGGCATGCCACCGTGGCCCCTGATCGCCGACGCGACCGCGACGTCGAGGCCCGGCGAGACGCGCGCGATCCAGGCCGTCCGATCGCCGATCTTCGGCGCGCCACCTTTCCCGGTCGCATGGCATTCGGCGCAGGTACCCGTCACGACTTGCTCGCCGGTGCGCGCACGCGTGGGCGTCAGGCGGCTCACCGGCTCGTTCCAGTGCCCCCCCGAGTGATTGACCATATAGGTGACCGCCCGCTCGATCTCGGTGTCGGTGAAGCCGGGGTTGCCCCCGTGCGAGGGCATGTTGCGGATTCCGGCGAGCGCGCTCTTGCCAAGCGCGGTCAGGCCGCGTGATTCCAGCGGCGCCCACGCCTTTGCATCGCCGATCTCAGGCGCACCGTTCTTGCCGCTGCCGTGACAGGCAACGCAGGACGCGTCGACAACCTCCTTGCCGCTGCGCTCCGCGCCCTGCGCGGCGGAAATCACCGCAGCGACGACCGCGGCGACGCCTACCAGCGCCCGCAGCGGGGCGGCAGCGCGGACACGGCGGCCGCGACGATGCGTATCCGGACGATGCGCCTTCATGTTGCGCTCCTCGGTTCGGTAGATACCCGGGCGCGGCAGTCATGTTTGCGGCGTGCGCCGCAAACCCGTGACGACACGCTGCAGGCATTCGAGCGCCAATCGCCCGGTCACTCGTTGACGTGAATCAAGATCGTGAGCCGCGCGCCCCACTAGGATGGGATGGCGCTGCTGCAAGGCGGGTTCCCATCGGCAGCGCGGCGAATTGCTCGAATGGCAGCGCCGCTCGAAATCGTGACCGCAAGGATTTTGATGCCCGACCCGATCGCCCTCTGGCATGCCGAGCACGCGAATTTCGCCCGCCTGATCGACCTGCTCGACCGGCAACTCGAAGCATTCCATCGCGGAGATTCAGTCGACTACGAGCTGATGCTGGACGTCATGTACTACATGACGCACTACCCCGATCTGCAACATCACCCGAAGGAGGACCTCGCGTTTGCGCGGCTCCGCGAGCGCGAGCCCGGCGTCACGGCGATCGTCGACGAGCTGTCCGCCGAGCACGCGCAGCTAAGGCAGGCCGGAGACGAGCTCACGCGTGCGCTCGACGCGATCGTCGACGGCTCGATCGAGACGCGCGAGCATGTCGAGGCGCCGGCACGCGCCTACGTGGCGATGTTCCGCCGGCACATGAATCGCGAGGAAGCGCAGATCCTGCCGCTGGCCCGGCGCGTGCTCACCGGCCAGGACTGGGCGGCGATCGACAGCGCGATCGCGCACCTCGACGACCCGCTGTACGCCAATGCCGAGGGACGCTACGCTGCGCTGCGCGCGCACATCGGCGTGTAGCTGCGCTCCCGCGTCGCCCCTGGAGCGCGTCAAGGCGGGACCACGACGGCCCACGTCTCGTTCGCGTGTCGCAACCGGTCCGGATCGGCGCGGCAGCCGGCGGCGAACTCGCGCACGCGCGCGTCGCGCCAGGCGCGGCGGTAGGCGTCCCACGCGTCGGCGAGCGAGTCGCGCCGAAGGTCCGCGGGAGCGAACGGCAGCGCGTTGAGCAGCTTGACCTTGCCGTCGGGCACGACCAGCAGCATCGCCTGCGGCTGTGCGAGCCGCCGCTCGATCTCGGTGACGATGTCCCACGGATAGATCGACAACGCCGGGCCGCGCGTGTGCCGCGCCGCGCGCTCCTGCAGCGCCTCGACGGCGCGCGCCCAGTCGTCGTCGCTGCAGGCGAGCTCGCCGTAGGCGGCCGCGGCGCGGCCGAGGCGCATCAGCGGACCGGTGACGAACGCCGCGCAGCCCAGGTCCGCGGCGAGGTCGTACGCGGCTTCGATCTCGTGCAGGTTCTGCCGCACCGGGACGAACACGAGCTGCGGCGGCAGGCCCCGCGCCACCAGCCGGCGGATCGCCGCCGTGGCGGCGGCGAAGCTCGATCCCGGCCGCACGCGCGCATGCGTCGCAGGGGTCGCTCCATCGACGGAGATCTGGACGCAATCGAGCGCGAGCTCGGCGATGCGGTCGGCGGCCGCGTCGTCGATCCGGCTGCCGTCGGTCTCGAGCTTGATCGAGACGCCGCCCGCCGCGAGAACGTCGAACACGTCGAACGCGTGCGCCACGCCAAGCGGCTCGCCGCCGCCGAACGCAACGTAGGGCACGCCGCAGGCGACGATACGGTGGGCGAGATCGAGCGCCTCGTCGCGCGACAGCTCGTCGCGCCACGCCTTGTCGGGGCCCGATTCCTCGCAGCACGCGAGGCAGCGCGCGCTGCAGCGGTTGGTCAGCTGCCAGGCAAGAAAAAGGGGCGCCCGGTAGTCATCGACCGAGCGCCCCGGCATTGCGAAGGCCGATGTCGCGATCAGGTGAAGCGGATATACGGCTGCGCCATGACCTGCTCGGAGACGTCCTCCAGCCTGGGCGTGACCCAGGCCGGCTTGTCGGCGGGCTTGCGCTTGGGCTGGGCGACATCCGCGTCGTGCTTCGGTGATTCCGGTTTCACGTGAACTTCACTCATGCTCCCTCCAGGGGTCAGGCGTGGGCGGGGGACAGCACCTTCCAGGCATTGGCCTGGGCAAGCACCGACTCGTCGTCGATCGCTTGCCTGGCCGCCGCCAGAATCCTCGGGTCCTTCCAGGCGTCGCGGTAGGCGTCCCACGCCTGCGCGAGCGACATGCGGCGAAGATCGGCGCATAGATGGGGCAACGCCGCCGCGACCTTCACCTTGCCGTTCGGCAGCACGAGGAGCGTCGCCGGAGGCTCGGCCAGACACGCTCGCAGTGCATCGTCGATACCGAACGGAACATAGCAAAATTCGATTTCGCCCTCAAGGCGGGCGGACAGGTTTTCCAGCAGCGCACGAAACCCGGCATAGTCTTCGGTCGACGGGACGAGCCGCTGCCAGTGGCGCGCCGCCGTGCCGATCCGCATCAGCCGGCCCGTGTTGAACCGGAACGCCCCGAACGCCCGGGCACGCTCGATCACGGCCCTCGCCTCGTGCAGGTTGAGGCGCGTCGGCGCGAAAGTGATCTCGAGCGGGAGCCTGGCCTCGCGCGCGGCAAGGCAGGCGGCGTGGGCGCGGGCCAGCGACGCTCCCGGGCGCTGGCCGCCATAGACCGCCTGCGTGTCGCCGTCCAGGCTGACCTGGATCGAGCGCACCGGCAGGCGGGCGAGCCGACGCGCGACGGCCGCGTCGAACTGCTGGCCGTTGGTCTCGATCTTGAGCATCACGCCGGCCTCGCCCAGCGCCTCGGCGAGCGCGAAGAAGTGCGGCGATACCAGCGGCTCGCCGCCGCACAGCATCACGTACGGGACCTCGCTTGCCACGATGTCCTCCGCGACGCGCATTGCCGCGGCAGCATCGAGCTCGTCGGGCAGCCGCTTGCCGGGAGCCGACTCCGTACAGCAATGCAGGCAGGCGAGGTCGCAGTCGCGCGTGATCTGCCACGACACGAACAGCGGCGCACCCAGCCGGTCGATCGCGCGCGTCATCCGGGCGCGGACAGCGACGAAGCGAGGACGCCGCCAGTGAACAACAGCACGGCGACGACGTAGCAGCGCACGATGCTGCGGATCGCCGGCACGAAGCGGCGTGGCGACTCGTACGTGCCCGCCGCCTGTCGCGCGCTCTTCCAGAGCAGCGGCAGCGACGCCAGCGCGGCGAGGCACGCCGGCGCGAACAGCCGTGCGGCGACGCCGAGCGCGACCACCGCCAGCGCGGCGGCGGCCAGGCCCGTGTAGAGCACGACGGCGCGGCGGCGCCCCAGCCGCACCACGAGGTTGCGCTTGCCCACCAGGCGGTCCTGGTGATAGTCGGGAATCGCGTTGACGACCGCGAGCGCCATGATCAGCAGACCCGGGACCAGCGACGCCGCCAGCGCGGGCCACGAGAGGGCGCGCGTATGCAGGTAGACGCTGCCCTCCACCATCCACGGCCCGTACGACAGCGCGATGACCGTCTCGCCGAGTCCGCGATACGCCCAGCGGATCGGCGGGGCGACATAGAAGATCGCCGCCGCGCCGCCCAGCAGCGCGAACAGGAGGATCGGCCACCCGCCCCGCGACGCGAGATACACGCCCATCGCCAGCGCGGCCGCGAAGGCCGCGACGCCGAGCCACAGCACGACGTCCGACATCGGCGGCGCGTCGTCGGGGTTGAAGACGCGATCGGTGCCCATGCGCGAATCGAAGTATTCGTTGAACGCCTCGACGCCCACGACGGCGAACACGACGCCGAGAAGGCCGGTCCAGAACAGCGCGGCGTCGAAACGGCCGTCGACGGCGTAGGCCCACGCGGCGCCGAGCAGATAGGGCAGCAGACCGGCGTAGAGGAAGAACCGGTAGCGGACCAGGCTCGCGACGCGCAACAGCCGCGTCCCGAGCGCGGGCGACGGCAGGGGGATCCCGTCCGAGGGCGTCACACGTACACCCATTCGTGCAGCGCGCGCGTGCGCCCCGGGTCGCGCGACAGGTCGTCGACGAACTGGGCAATGCGCGGGTCCTGCCACGCCCGCTGGAAGTTGCCCCAGATGTCGGCGAGCGTCTGGCGGCGGAAATCGCCGCAGACGAACGGCAGTGCGTTGATGAGCTTGACGAGGCCGTTGGGCAGGATGATCAGCAGCGCCGCCGGATGATGGAGGCGGTAGCGCAGCTCCTCCAGCAGTCCCGCCTCGTGGAAATGGACGCGCATCCGCCCGCGGTACGCGTCGGCCTTGGCGCGCAGCCGGTCGAAGAACGCCGCATATTCGCCGTCGTCGAGCGCAAGGTGGCGCCACGCCTTGACGGCGTTGCCGGTGTACATCGTGCGCCCGGTGTAGAAGCTGTAGGCGCCGAGCTCGTAGGCCAGGTCGACGATCGCGTCCACTTCATGCACGTTGAACTTCGCCGGAGAGAAGTTCACCTCGATCGGCACGCCGGCGTCGCGGAGGTTGCGCAGCCCGTCGAGCGTGCGGTCGAACTCCCCCCTCACCCGCATCCGACCGAACGTGGCCGGCGACGCGCCGTCGAGGCTCACCTGCACGGCCTTGACGCCGAGTTCCTTCAAACGCGCACAGTTGGCGGCTGAAAGGTAATGCCCGTTGGTCTCGACCTTGAGCTGGCCACCGCGGGCGGTCACGCGCTCGACCATGTCGAAGAAATGCGGGTGGAGCATCGGCTCGCCGCCGGAGAACGAGAGATAGGGCACCTCGCCGTCCATCAGCTGGTCGAGCACGCCGAAGGCCTGGTCGCGCCCGAGCTCGTCGGGAAAGGCCTTGCCGGGGCCGCTCTCCTCGATGCAGTGCAGGCATGCGAGGTTGCACTCGTTGGTGATCTGCCAGGCGACGTAGAGCGGCGCGCCGAGGTCGCCCGACCCGGTGGCTGCCGGGGTCGTCGCCGGGACCGCCTCGCCGACGGGCGAGTCGCCGGGCAGCTTCGTCACGCGCTAGTCCTCGACCAGGCCGCGCCGGCGCAGGTCCGCGACGAAGGCCGCCACCTCCCGGTCGATCGCGCCGTCGGGAGCGTCGAATGCCGCAGCGAGGCGCGCCGCGATCTCGTGCTCGGGGCACCCGCCGGCGATCTCGCGCGCGATGGACGTGCCGGTGGGATTGAGCGTGAACACCTTCTCGCTGCGCGTCTCGAACAGCACGCCGCCGAACTTCTCCTCGCGGAACTTGACGAATTTGGCGAGTCGCATGAAAGCCTCGTGGGTGGGGCGAATTCTATCCGCAATCGCGGGCGCCCAGCGACAGCGCCGGCGCGCCGGCGCTATTTCCACCCGATCCCGACCATCTTGCGGCGGACGAACGCGATCTGCGTGGCCAGCGGCAGCTCCTTGGGGCAGACGTCGTGGCAGGCGAGCAGCGACATGCAGCCGAAAATGCCGTCGTCGTCGCCAATCACCTCGTAGTAGTCCGCGTCGCTGCGCGCCTCGCGCGGATCGAGGCGAAACCGCGCGATCCGGTTGAGCCCCACCGCGCCGACGAAATCCTTCCGCATCCGCGCCGTTCCGCAGCCGGCGACGCAGCAGCCGCATTCGATGCAGCGGTCGAGCTCGTAGATCTTCTCGGCGAGGTCCGGATCCATCCGCTCCTCGATGCGGGTGAGATCGGGCTGCGGATTCTTCATGTGGAGCCAGCCGCGGACGCGCTCGCTCATCGCGCGCATCCACTTGCCGGTGTCGACCGACAGGTCGCCGATCAGCTGGAAGAACGGCAGCGGCGCCAGCGTGATCTCGGGTCCGGCGTCCCGGGTGAGCGTCCGGCAGGCGAGCGTGGGCCGCCCGTTGACAACCATCGCGCAACTCCCGCAGATGCCGGCGCGGCAGACGAAATCGAACATCAGCGACGGATCGAGCTTCTCGCGGATCTCGGAGAGCGCGATGAACAGCGTCATGCCTTCCGACTGCTCGAGCTCGTAGGTCTGCAGGTGCGGAACGCTGGTCGCGTCGGCCGGGTTGTAGCGCAGGACGTTGATACGGACCTTCGCCGCCGACGCGGATGGGGGAGTCGAGTCGGTGCGCACCAGTGCCTGCCTCACTCGGATTCCCAGGCAAAACTCGAATCCGCCGCTGCATCCGGCGCTTCTTGCGGCGCGGCGAACGGCTCGTCGATCCGCTCGTTGTGCCCGCGCAGCGACGGCGGCAGCAGATGCTCGTAGGGCATCAGCAGGCGCTGCCGCTCGAAGCGGTCGGCGACGCGCTCCCGCAACGCGTCCACTTCCGCTTGCCGGGCGGCGGTGGCCGGGTGGTCCGTGTAGTCCTTCGCGCCATATCCGCGCCAGCCGGGGGGCAGCTCCATGCGCACGACGTCGAGCGCCTCGTAGTCGAGCGTCGGGAGCGTCGCGCCCTCCTTCCAGGTCGCGAGCGTGCGCTTCAGCCACCTGGCGTCGTCGCGGCGCGGGAAGTCCTGACGGTAATGCGCGCCGCGGCTCTCCGTGCGCGTGAGCGCGCCATGGGCGACACACAGCGCGAGCTTGAGCATTCGCTGCACGCGATAGGCGGTGACGAGCTCCGGGTTGACCCCCGGCGCGCTCGACTTCAACCCGATCCGCTGACTTCGGGCGTACAGCTTCTGCAGCTCGTCGACCGCCTGCTCCAGGTCCGCGCCGGTGCGGAAGATGCCGACCCTGGCGGTCATGATCTGCTGCATCGCGGCCTTGATGGCGCTCGCGTCCTCGGCGCCGCCGCCGCTCAGGATGCCGTCGAGCTTCGCGCTCTCGCGCGCGACGAACTCGCGCACGACGCCGGTCGGTATGTCGGCGTCGTTGCCCGGGTCGTCGCAGAAATCGGCGACGAACTCGCCGACGATCATCCCGGCGACGACCGTCTCGGCGACCGAGTTTCCGCCGAGGCGGTTGAAGCCGTGCATGTCCCAGCACGCGGCCTCGCCGGCGGCGAACAGCCCCTTGAGCGTCGCGCTCTCGCCGGTGGGCTTCGTGCGCACGCCGCCCATCGTGTAATGCTGGGCCGGGCGCACCGGAATCAGGTCCTTGGTCGGATCCACGCCGAGGAAGTAGCGGCAGATCTCGAACACCTCGCGCAGGTTGCGCTTGATGTGCGCCTCGCCCAGCAGCGTGATGTCTAGCCAGAGGTGCTCGCCGAAGCGGCTCTTGACGCCCTTGCCCTGCGCGATGTGCTCCTCCATCCGCCGCGACACGACGTCGCGCGAGGCGAGCTCCTTCTTCTCGGGCTCGTAGTCGGGCATGAAGCGGTGTCCGTCCACGTCCTTCAGCAGCCCGCCGTCGCCGCGGCAGCCCTCGGTGACGAGGATGCCGGCGGGAAAGATGCCGGTCGGGTGGAACTGGACCGCTTCCATGTTGCCGAGCGTCGCGACGCCGGTCTCGAGCGCGAGCGCGTGTCCGATGCCCTCGTTGATCACCGCGTTGGTCGTCACCCGATACAGCCGCCCGGCGCCGCCGGTCGCGATCGCCGTCGCCTTGGCGACGTACGCGGACAGCGCGCCGGTGATCAGGTCGCGGACGACCGCGCCGTAGCAGCGGCCGCCGTCGTGGATCAGCGCCAGCGCCTCGGCGCGCTCGTGCACGGGAATCGCCTCCGCGATCGCCCGGTCGCCGACCGCCTGCAGCATGGCGTGGCCGGTGCCGTCGGCGACGTAGCACGTCCGCCACTTCTTCGTGCCGCCGAAATCGCGCTGCGCGACGAGCCCGTGCGCCTCGGCGCGCTCGGTGATGGTGACCTGCTGGCCGTTGATGACGACCTGGCGGTCGCCCTTGCGCACGCGGCTCCAGGGCACGCCCCACGCCGCCAGTTCCCGCACTGCCTTCGGCGCCGTGTTGACGAACATGCGCACGACATCCTGGTCGGCGCCCCAGTCGCTGCCGCGGACCGTGTCCTCGAAATGAACGTCCTCGTTGTCGCCCTGGCCCTTGATCACGTTGCCGAGCGACGCCTGCATTCCGCCCTGCGCGGCCTTCGAATGCGAGCGTTTCGGCGGCACCAGCGACAGGATGAGGACCTCGTGTCCGCGGCGCCGGGCGCCGATCGCCAGCCGCAGTCCGGCCAGTCCGCCGCCGATGACCAGGACGTCGGTGTAGACGATCTTCAACGCCGCGGCCCCTCGGCCGGAGCGGCGAGCGATGCCGGCACGTAGTGCTCGCCATAGTGCGGCGCGTGCTCGATGCCGATCCTGATGTAGGCGGCGAGCGTGGCGAGCCCCAGCGCAAGGAAGAACGCCGTCAGCGCCCACTTGAGCGTCTTCAGGCGCTTGCGCGTCACGTTTGCGTCGCGACCTTCGAGCCAGCCCCATTTGACGGCGAGGCGGTAAAGGCCGATGCCGCCATGGAGCTCGACCGCGAGCAGCAGCACGATGTACAGCGGCCAGTACTTGCCGGTCCAGACGCGATCGGCGGACTCGAACGGTCCGATCAGCTCCGGATGCGTGAGCACGACGTACAGGTGCGGCGCGGCGAGGAAGAACAGCGCGAAGCCGGTGAACGCCTGCCACGCCCACAGCGTCGTGTCGCCATGGCGCATCATCCTCATGTGGCCGCGGAAGGTGGCGAACTGCCGGTAGTTGATCGGGAACTTGCGCACGGCGAGAAACGCGTGCAGGACGAGCAGCGCGATCACGCAGGCGACGACACCGGACACGATCGCCGGGTACGAGCGCCCGAAGACGAAGTAGCCCTCGAAGAACCTGGTGACGGTCCACATCGCGTCGCGGCTCACCAGGATCGACGACACGAAGAACATGTGGCCCCACATGAACAGCGCGAGCAGCAGGCCGCTGCCGCTTTGCAGCAGGTCGAGGCGCGCGGGCCAACGGCTCTTGCGCGGTGCGCCGGCAAGACCGACGCCCGCGATGATCGAATGCGACGGGTCCACGCTGATCCTCCGGATCGCGGCCTGGTGCAATGTAGACGTGCCCACCCCCTGTTTTGTTGATGTGCGTCAAAGCCTCTCGTGTCCCTGCCGGGCGCCGGCGCGCCCGCGGTGTTGTTGACCTGCGTCAACATGGCTCGCGACACCCGTCGCCAGAATCGATCGCAGCGTGCACGGCCGGGGAACCGCCGGTTGGCCTTTCCGCTTTCGGGCCGCACGCCGGGCGGCACACGAAAGGTCGGCAATGTTCCAGGTGCGAATCCATGGTCGCGGCGGGCAGGGGGTCGTGACCGCAGCCGAAATGCTGTCGATCGCGGCGTTCCTCGAGGGTCGATACGCCCAGGCGTTCCCCAGCTTCGGATCGGAGCGGATGGGCGCCCCGGTCATGGCGTTCTGCCGCATCGACGACCGTGCGATCCGGCTGCGCGAGCCGGTGCTCAACCCCGATGCGCTGATCATCCAGGACGCGACGCTGCTGCACCAGGTCGACCTGTTCAGCGGCCTGCCGCCCGGCGGCTTCATCCTCATCAATACTCGGCACTCCTTCGACGAGTTGGGGCTCGCCGGCTTCGCCCACGGTGTCCAGCGCTACCGGATATTCACGCTTCCGGGGACGGAGATCGCGCTGACGCACGTCGGCCGCGCGGTGCCGAACGTCCCGCTGCTCGCCGGATTCGCCGCGCTGACCGGCGTCGTGAAGCTGGCGTCGCTCGAGACCGCGATCGGCGACAAGTTCGCCGGCAACGTGGCCGAGCGCAACGTCGCCGCGGCACGCGAGGCCTTCGACCTGGCGTCCAGGGCCGGGGAGGCGATCCATGCTTAAGCAAACCGAGGGGTCGCGCGCCGTCGCCGAGGCGGTCGCGCTGTGCCGCCCGCAGGTGATCTGCGCATATCCGATCACGCCGCAGACGCACATTGTCGAAGGGCTCGGCGAGATGGTGAAGTCCGGCGCGCTCACCCACTGCGAATTCATCAACGTCGAGTCCGAGTTCGCCGCGCTGTCCGTGGCAATCGGCTCGGCCGCCGCCGGCGTGCGCACTTACACGGCGACGAGCAGCCAGGGACTGCTGTTCATGGCCGAGGCCGTGTACAACGCCGCGGGCCTCGGCCTGCCGATCGTGATGACGATCGGCAACCGCGCGATCGGCGCGCCGATCAACATCTGGAACGACCATTCCGACAGCATGTCGATGCGTGACGCCGGGTGGATCCAGCTCTACGCGGAGACCAACCAGGAGGCGCTCGACCTCCACATCCAGGCGTTCCGCCTGGCCGAGGAGCTGTCGTGCCCGGTGATGGTGTGCATGGACGGCTTCATCCTGACTCACGCCTACGACCGGGTCGACATGCCGGCGCAGGCCGAGGTCGACGCCTTCCTGCCGCGCTACGAGCCGCGCCAGGTGCTCGATCCCGCGGACCCGGTTTCCATCGGGGCGATGGTCGGTCCGGAGGCCTTCACCGAGGTGCGCTATCTGCAGCACCACAAGCAGCTGCGCGCGCTGACGCTGATCCCGCGGCTCGCGGCCGATTTCGAGAGCCGCTTCGGCCGCGCGTCGGGCGGACTGGTCCGCGCCTACCGGACCGACGGCGCCGAGACGATCGTCGTGTCGCTGGGATCGGTCAACGGCACCGTCCAGGAGGTCGTCGACGAGATGCGCGAGCGCGGGGTGGCGATCGGCTCGGTGTCGATCTGCTCGTTCCGGCCGTTCCCGCTCGACGTGCTGCGCGAGACGCTGCAGCGCGCGAAGCGCGTCGTCGTGCTGGAGAAGTGCCTGGCGGTGGGCCTCGGCGGCATCGTTTCCGACGGCGTGCGCAAGTCGCTGTCGGGCATCCAGCTCAAGGGCTACACGGTGATCGCCGGCCTGGGGGGGCGCGCGATCACCCGCGTGTCGCTGACGCGGCTGTTCGAGGACGCGCAGCGCGACGAGCTCGAGCAGGTGACGTTCCTCGACCTCAACGCGGACGTCGTGAGCCACGAGCTCGAGCGCGAGCGCGCCGCGCGCCGCACGGGTCCGACGGCGGAGGCGATCCTGCGGCGGCTGGGCACGGTCGCGTCGCGGATCGGATGACGCGCGAGGAGGCCATCGTGGAAGCGCAGATCGTCAAGTTCTACCAGACCGGCACGTTCACCGTCGGCAACCGCCTGCTCGCGCCCGAGCAGCGCGCCATCCAGGCGGACGTCGAGCGGACCAACTCGCTCAACTCGGGGCATCGCGCGTGCCAGGGCTGCGGCGAGGCGCTCGGCGCGCGCTACGCGATCGACGCCGCGATGCGGGCGACGGACAACCGGCTGATCGCGGTGAACGCGACCGGCTGCCTCGAGGTGTTCTCGACGCCCTACCCGGAAACCTCGTGGCAGATTCCCTGGATCCACTCGCTGTTCGGCAACGCGGCCGCGGTCGCGTCCGGCGTCGCGGCTGCGCAGCGCGCCCTCGGCCGGCCGGACGTGCGCGTCATCGCGCAGGGCGGCGACGGCGGTACGACCGACATCGGCTTCGGCTGCCTGTCCGGGATGTTCGAGCGCAACGACGACGTCCTGTACATCTGCTACGACAACGAGGCGTACATGAACACCGGCGTGCAGCGGTCGAGCGCCACGCCGCCGGCGGCGCGCACCGCGACCACCGCGGCGGTCGGCGCCCTGCCCGGCAACGTCTTCGGCACCGGCAAGAACGTGCCGCTGATCGCGCTGGCGCACCGCATACCCTACGTGGCGACGGCGAGCGTCGCCAACCTGCGCGATCTCGAGCGCAAGGTCGCGCACGCGATGAGCCTCGGCGGCGCCCGCTACATCCACATCCACGTGCCCTGCCCGCTCGGCTGGGGCTCGGCGCCGGAGGACACGATCAAGGTCGCGCGCCTCGCCGTCGAGTCCGGCCTGTTCCCGTTGTTCGAAGGCGAGCACGGGCACGTGACGGCGCACACGACCATCCGGCGCCAGGTGCCGGTGACCGAATACCTGAAGCTGCAGCGGCGCTTCGCCCACCTGTTCGGCCATCCGCCCGACCAGGCACGGATCGACCTCATCCAGCAGACCGCCGAGCGCAACATCGCCGAGTTCGACCTTTTGCACTGACCGGCCGGGACGCCTCCCCGTGGACAAGCCCTTTGCGATCACGCTCGACGTCGGGTCGAGCCTTGCCAACAAGACCGGCTCGTGGCGCACCAGCCGGCCCGTCTATATCGACCGGCTGCCGCCATGCAACCACGCGTGTCCGGCAGGCGAGAACATCCAGGCATGGCTGTTCCACGCCGAATCCGGCGACTACGAGGCGGCGTGGCGCGCGCTCACCGATGACAATCCGCTGCCGGCGGTCATGGGCCGCGTCTGCTATCACCCGTGCGAGGACGCCTGCAATCGCGCGAAGGTCGACGAGGCGGTCGGCATCAATTCGGTCGAGCGCTTTCTCGGCGACGAGGCGCTGAAGCGCGGCTGGGCGTTCACTCCCCCGGTCGCCGACACCGGCAAGCGCGTGCTGGTGGTCGGCGCCGGGCCGTCGGGCCTGTCGGCAGCCTATCACCTTCGGCGCCGCGGCCACCGCGTGCGCATCGTCGAGGCGGGGCCGCTGGCGGGCGGCATGATGCGCTTCGGCATCCCCAAGTACCGGCTGCCGCGCGACGTGCTCGACGCCGAGGTGGCCCGAATCTGCGCGCTGGGGGTCGAGCTCGCGCTCGACACCAAGGTCACGAACATCCTCGACACGATGCAGGCCGGCCGCTTCGACGCGGCGTTCCTCGCCGTCGGCGCGCACATCGCCAGGCGCGCCTACATTCCGGCCGGGTCGGCGGCGCGGATGCTCGACGCGGTCGCGGTCCTGCGCAGCATGGAAGGCGACGACAAGCCGATGCTCGGGCGGCGCGTCGTCGTCTACGGCGGCGGGAACACGGCGCTCGACGTCGCGCGCACCGCGAAGCGGATGGGCGCCGCCGAGGCGATCATCGTCTACCGCCGCACGCGCGAGAAGATGCCTGCGCACGACTTCGAGCTCGAGGAGGCGCTGCAGGAAGGGGTCCTGGTCAAGTGGCTGTCGACGATCAAGGGCATGTCGGACGGCGGGGCGCTCACCGTCGAAAAGATGGCGCTCGACGATAAGGGCTTTCCGCAGCCGACCGGCGAGTTCGAGACGCTGGAGGCGGATTCGCTGGTGCTGGCGCTCGGGCAGGACGTCGACCTGTCCCTCCTCGACGGCGTCCCGGGTCTGGCGATCAGGGACGGCGTGGTCGAGGTCGCGCCGAACATGATGACCGGCTACGCGGGTGTCTTCGCCGGCGGCGACATGGTGCCCTCCGAGCGCACGGTCACCGTCGCCGTCGGACACGGGAAGAAGGCCGCGCGGCACATCGACGCGTGGCTGCGCGGGAGCGTCTACGCGCCGCCGCCCAGGCACGAGATCGCGACCTTCGACACGCTGAACCCCTGGTACTACGCCGACGCGCCGAAGACCGTGCGGCCGCTGCTCGACATCGCCCGGCGCACGTCGACGTTCGACGAGGTCGTGCGCGGACTGGACGAGACGAACGCGCTGTTCGAGGCGCGCCGCTGCCTGTCGTGCGGCAACTGCTTCGAATGCGACAACTGCTACGGCGTGTGTCCGGACAACGCCGTGATCAAGCTCGGCCCGGGCAAGCGCTTCCTGTTCAATTACGACTATTGCAAGGGCTGCGGCCTGTGCGTGTCGGAGTGCCCGTGCGGCGCGATCAGGATGGAGCCCGAGCCCGACTGACGGGCGGCGGCGAGGAACGTGCCGGACACCCCGGCAGCCAAAGGAGACGACGTGACGATCGAACCGCGCCGGGCCGCCGCGCCCGGTTTCCGTGAAGGCCGCGCAGGCGCAATGCGACCATGACCGACTCCATCCAGTCGATGCTCCAGCGGCATCCGTTCGTCGAGGACTTCCCGCCGCAGCACGTCGAGAGGCTGCGCCACTTGGCGACGCGCGTGCGCTTCGAGCAGGGCCAGCTGATCTTTCGCGAGGGCGACGAATGCGGCGAGTTCTACCTGCTCGCGTCGGGACTGGTCGCGCTCGAGATCGCCGAGCCCGAACACACGCTGCGCGTGCAGACGCTCGGCGCCGGCGACGAGCTCGGCTGGTCGGCGCTCCTGATGGGTCGCGGCAAGCACTTCCAGGCGCGCGCGCTGGAGCGCGTCGACGCGCTGGCGTTCGACGGCGGCGAGCTGCTCGCCGCCTGCAAGGACGACACGGGCTTCGGCTTCGCGCTCATGCACCGGCTGCTGTCGGTGGTCGCAGGACGCTTGCAGGCCACCCGGCTGCAGGTCCACGACATGTACTCTCCCAAGGCGAAGCGGGCCGGCGCATGAGCGCGGGGCGCGGCGCGCCCGCGGCCCGGGCCCGCAGTCGCGCCCGGCGCAGCCGCGCCGCGTAGGACGGCGGCGACGCAGGCATGGGACCGCTGGCGCTCTCGCTGATGCTCGCGGCGGCGGTGGCCGCATTCGCGGTCCTCGCGTGGCGCAAGCTCGCCATCGTCATCCGGCTTGCGCCGGCGCCGCGCTTCGACCACCCGGCGCAGCGGCTCGGTTCGGTGCTTCGCAACGGCATCCTCCAGGGCCGGATGATCCGCGGCGAATGGCGGCCGGGGCTGATGCACGCCGTCATCTTCGCCGGATTCATGACGCTGCTGGTGCGCAAGATCCAGCTGCTGGTGGTCGGCTACGACGAGTCCTTCACGTATGGCGGTATCGCCGGCGGCGCCTTCGCGGCGATCAAGGACGGCGTCGAAATTGCGGTGCTCGTTGCCGTCGGCTACGCGCTCTGGCGCCGGCTCGTGCGCAAGCCGGCGCGGCTGGAGCGCAACCGGGAGGCGCTGGTGATCCTCGCGCTGATCGCGACGATCATGGTCACCGACCTCGCGTTCGACGCTTTCCGCTTCGCGCTCCACGCCGCCGCCGACCCGGGCATCGCGCACGAGCGTGATCATGCGTTCGCGGGCCGTGCGCTCTCGACGCTGGTATCCGGTGCTACACCCGCCGCGCTCGAAGCGGGCTATCGCATCGCCTATTGGGTCCAGATGGCCACGGTGCTGGCGTTCCTCGTGATCCTGCCGGTCGGCGAGCACTTCCACATCGTGACCGCGCTGCCGACGCTGTACTTTCGCCGCGGCGCGCCGGCGCGGCGCGTGCCCACGCTCGACCTCACGCGGATCATGGGCGAGGCCGACGGCGGCGACGCCGAGATGAAGATCGGCGTGCGCAGCGCGCTCGACCTCACCTGGAAGGAGGGCCTCGACGCGTTCACCTGCACCGAATGTGGCCGCTGCAAGGACGCGTGCCCGACGTTCCTGACAGGCAAGCCCCTCGCGCAGAAATGGGTTCACGACGTGATCAAGCATCATCTGGTCGCGAAGCGCGACGCGATCCTCGCCGGCGACGACGCCGCGCTGCCCCCGCTGGTCGGCGGTGTCATCGCCGCCGAGTCGCTGTGGGCGTGCACGACGTGCGGCTATTGCGAGGCCGCCTGCCCGATCGAGCTCGAGCACCTGCCGCGCTTCTTCCGGATGCGCCAGCACCAGGTGTTGATGGAGGGCGCGTTCCCGCACGAGCTGAAGGCGGTCTTCGACGCCTACGACGTGCAGAGCAATCCCTGGGGCCTGCCCGCCGACGCGCGCGGCGACTGGGCGCGCGGCCTGCCCGTTCGCGTCGTCGCGACGCCCGACGACGTGCGTGCAATCGATTACCTGTTCTACGTCGGCTCGGCGGAATCGTACGACCCGCACGGGCAGCGGATCGCCGCGGCGTTCGCGCGGATCATGAATCATGCCGGGGTGCGCTTCGGCATCCTCGGCCCGCGCGAGACGTCGACCGGCGAATGCGTGCGCCGTGCCGGCAACGAGATGCTGTTCCAGCAGCTCGCCCGCGCGCTGATCGCCACGCTCGACGGGCTCGGCGTCACCCGCATCGTCACCTGCGATCCGCACGCGTTCAACACGCTCGCCAACGAGTATCCCGAGTTCGGCGGCCGCTACGAGGTCGTCCACCACACGCAGCTGATCGCGCGTCTCCTCGCCGCGGGCCGCCTGCGCGTGTCGCCCGCGTTCGAGCGCGTCATCTACCACGAGCCGTGCTACCTCGGCCGGCACAACGGCGAGTACGACGCGCCGCGCGCGGCGATCGCCCGGATCACCCGCGACGCGCCGCTCGAGTTCCCGCTGTCGCGCGAGCGCTCGATGTGCTGCGGCGCCGGCGGGGCGAGGATGTGGATGGACGAGCGGATCGGGCAGCGGATCAACGTCACGCGCGTCGCGCAGGCGAAGCCGTTCGCGCCGCGGATCATCGCGACGGCGTGCCCCTACTGCGCGACGATGATGAGCGACGGCCTCAAGACACTCGGCGAGGACGCCGAAGTGCGCGACGTCGCGGAGCTGGTCGCCGCGGCGCTGGTCGACACGGACACGGCCCCGGCGGCCTCGCCCCGGCTCACAGACGGCCGATGAGCCAGCCGGGGAACACGCCGATGAGGACGGCGACGGCGAGGCACAGCACGCCGGCCGACAGCGCGATCGCGCCGCCGCGCGCCTGCGCCGCGCCGCGATCCATGAACATGTGCTGGATGACGCGCAGGTAGAAATAGAGTCCGAGGTAGCTGCCGATCAGCCCGAGCACGGCGTACAGCGTGTGGCCGGCCGCCATGACGTTGCGGAAGATCAGGAACTTCGCGACGAAGCCCGGCAGCGGCGGAATGCCGGCGAGCGACAGCATCGCCAGGCCGATCGCCACGGCGGCGAACGGCCGTCGCGTGAACAGCCCGTCCAGCCGGTCGAGCCGGTCGCGCGTCGCGTCGTCGTCGGCCGCGGGGAGCGAGGCGAACGCGAGCAGGTTCATCACACCGTAGGCGATCACGTAGAACGCGACCGCCTGGAACCGCCCTTCGCCGGCGCCGAGCAGTGCGTAGAACAGGTAGCCCGCGTGCGCGATCGACGAGTACGCGATCATCCGCCGGAAGCTTTGCTGCCGCATCGCCGCCAGGTTGCCCCACACGATCGACGCCAGCGGCAGCAGCGCCACCAGCCCGACCAGCGCAGCGGGGATCGGCGCGGCGCCGAACAGCCGCACGACGGCGAACAGCGCGCCCGCCTTCACGACCGTCGACATGTACGCGGTGACCGGCACCGACGCCGCCTCGTACGCGTCCGGCGCCCAGGTGTGGAACGGCACGATCGCCGCCTTGACGTAGAACGCCGCGAGGACCAGCACCATGCCGGCGGTGCCGAGCGCGTCGGCGCCGCTCAACGCCGCCGCGAAGGCCGCGACGTCCAGCGTGCCGTGCCAGCCGTACAGCAGCGCGGCGCCCATCAGCAGCGTCGCCGTCGCTGCGCCGCCCAGCACGAGGTACTTGAGCGCGGCCTCGGGGCTCTCCGCGCGGCGCGGTCCGAGCAGCACGAGCGCGTACACCGGCAGCGACATGAGCTCGAGGCCGAGGAACAGCGTCAGGAACGTGTCCGACGACGGCAGCAGGCACGCGCCGTACAACGACGACAGCAGCAGAATGTGGAACGGGCCGCGGGGAAACTCGTCGCGCGACATGAGCAGCGCGGGCGCGGCGAGCGCGAGCAGGATCGCCTTCGCCGCGTAGGCGGCGGGCGTGACCGACAGCTGGCCGGGGAACGGCGCAGCGGCATGTCCGGAGACGGCCAGCCATGCGGCGGCGACGGCCCCGGCGACGACCGCGCACAGCGCCACAGCCGGCGCGCCGCGGCGCGTCCCGGCAATCGAAAGGCCGGCGAGCAGGAGGATGCCGAGAAGCAGCAGGTGCTCCGGGAACATCCCCAGCAGGATCGTCGCCGCGCTCATCGCGCCGGCTCCGCGCGCGTGGTGCCGGCGGCGGCGCGCCGGGCCGCGCGTCCTTCGGCGACGGGCGGCACGGGCGCATCGAGCGCCACTTTCGCCGCGGGCGGGCGCATGGCCACGCGCGCCTGGAACTGACGCGCGGCAAGCTCGGTCTTGCGCAGCGGCTCGTCGGGGAACAGCCCCAGCGCGAACACCGCCGCGACGAAGGCCACCAGGATCGAACGCTCGCGCAGGTCGAGCGCGCGCAACGGCAGGTGGGGCGCGCGCGCCGCGCCGAACAGGAACCGCTGCGCGAACCACAGCATGTACAGCGCGCCGAGGACGACGCCGGTCACCGACGTCACGGAGAGCACGAGGGGCCAGGTGACGCCGGCGACGTACTGCGGCCACGCGGCGTTGAAGTAGCCGAGCAGCGCCAGGAACTCGCCCGTGAAGCCGCTGGTCGTCGGCAGCCCGATCGACGCCAGCGTGAGCAGCGCGAAGAACACCGCATAGGCGGGCAGCAGCCGGGCGAGCCCGCCGTACGCGGCGATGTCGCGCGTGTGGCAGCGCTCGTAGATCATCCCGACCATCATGAACAGCCCGCCGGCGACGAGACCGTGGCTCACCATCTGGACGACCGCGCCCTGGATGCCGACGAGCTCGAAGCTCGCGAGACCGAGCATCACGTAGCCCAGATGACTGATCGACGAGTACGCGATGATCTTCTTGATGTCGGTCTGCACGAGCGCAAGGCACGCGCCGTAGACGATGCTGATGACCGCCAGCGTGGCGATCGCGGGTGCGAACAGCCGCGCGGCGTCGGGAAACAGCGGGAAGCCGAGCTTCATGAAGCCGTAGGTCCCCATCTTCAGCAGCACGCCGGCGAGGATCACCGACCCGGCGGTCGGCGCCTCGACGTGGGCGTCGGGCAGCCACGTATGCAGCGGCACGATCGGGACCTTGATCGCGAACGACAGCGCGAACGCCGCGAACAGCACCGCCTGGACGTCCCCGGGCAGGCTGGCCCGGTAGAGATCGGCGAAGCTGAACGACACGATGCCCGTCGTCGCGTCCAGCGAATACACGAGGTAGATCACCGCCGCCAGCATCAGGATGCTGCCGAACGCCGTGTAGAGGACGAACTTGAGCGTGGCGTAGATCCGCCGCTCGCCGCCCCAGATCCCGATGATCAGGAACATCGGGATCAGCATCGCCTCCCAGAACAGGTAGAACAGGAACAGGTCCTGCGCGACGAACGTTCCGACCATCGTGAACTGGATCAGGAGCACCATGGCGTAGAACAGCTTCACGTCGCGCTCGATGGCGGTGAACGCCCCGGCGACGACCAGCGGACCGAGGAAGGCCGTCAGGAGCACGAGCAGGACGTTGTAGCCGTCGAGGCCGATCTGGTAGTGGACGCCCCAGGCCGGGATCCACGGCAGCGTGGTCTCGAACTGCAGCCCCGGCAGCGACGGGTCGAAACGGGCGTACAGCACGCACGTCAGCACGAATTGCGCGAGCATCGTGGCGAGCGCGATCGCGCGCACGCGGTCGCCGCGCGCCGCGTCGACGAAGCACAGCGCGGCAATGCCGATCGCCGGCAGGAACAGCACGACGTCGAGCAGCCCGGCTTCAGCCATGGTGCCAGCTCCACGCGAGCGTCAGCACGACGCCCGCGACGAGCAGGAACGCGTAAAGCTGCAGGCTGCCGGTCTCGATGCGCGACAGCACGCCCGCGGTCCGCCGCCCGAGCGCCGCCAGAAGATGCAGCGTGCCGTCGATCAGCGTGCGGTACCGACAGGCGCAGGAACACGCGATCGGACGTCCAGAGCAGCGGCCGGGCGATCGCGCGGTCGTAGGCCTCGTCGACGAAGTACTTGCCGGCGAGCAGCCGGTGCAGGCGCGGGAAGCGGTCGGCGATGCGGGTGGCGCGCTCGCCGCGGCCGCCGAAGAAATACGCGGCCAGCGCCAACCCGAGCAGCGCGAGTGCGACCGACGAGGCGACGACGGCGAACTCGCCGTGCTCGAATTCCGGCCGCACCGCCGGCAGCGGCAGTACCGGCTCCAGCCAATGCGGCAGCGGCAGGAAGCCGCCGATCGCGGAGAGGACGGCGAGGACGACGAGGACGCCCGTCATCGCCGGCGGCGACTCGTGGACGTGATGCTCGACGTCCGCCGTCATCCGCGGGGCGCCGAAGAAAGTGAGCCACAGCAGCCGGAACATGTAGAACGACGTCAGCAGCGCGGTGAGCGCGACGAGCGCGAACAGCACGAAGGCGCCGCGCTCGCCGGCGAGCGCGTACCAGAGGATCTCGTCCTTCGAGAAGAAGCCGGCCAGCGGCGGCAGACCGGCGATCGCGCCGGTTGCGATCGCGAACGTCGCGAACGTCACCGGGATCCGCCGGGCGAGACCGCCCATCTTCCGGATGTCCTGCTCTCCGCCGAGCGCGTGGATGACGCTGCCGGCGCCGAGGAACAGGCAGGCCTTGAAGAAGGCGTGCGTGACGAGATGGAAGAGCGCCACGCCGAAGGCGCCGACACCCGCGGCGGCGAACATGAAGCCGAGCTGGGAGATGGTCGAGTAGGCGAGCACTTTCTTGATGTCGGTCTGCACGACCGCGATCGTCGCCGCGAAGAATGCCGTCGCGCGCGCCGATCGCGGCGATCAGCGCGCTCGCTTCCGGGGCGTGCGTGTAGACGCCTGACATCCTGGCGAAGAGGTACACGCCGGCGGTGACCATCGTCGCCGCGTGGATCAGCGCCGACACCGGCGTCGGGCCTGCCATCGCGTCGGGCAGCCAGACGTACAGCGGAATCTGCGCCGACTTGCCCGTCTGCGCCGAGGAACAGCAGTATGCCGACGAGGTTCGCGGACACCCCCGCCGGCGCCCCGCCGGCAAAGGCGGCGTTGATGCGCACCATGTCGAGCGTGCCGAAGGCCTGGTAGAGCACGAACATGCCGAGCAGGAAGCCGGCGTCGCCGATGCGGTTGGTGATGAAGGCCTTCTTGCCCGCGCGCGCCTTGTCCGGATCGTCGAACCAGAAGCCGATCAGCAGATACGATGCGAGTCCGACGCCTTCCCAGCCGACGAACAGCACGAGCAGCGTCCGGCCGAGCACGAGCAGCAGCATGAAGAACAGGAAGAGGTTGAGGTACGCGAAGTAGCGCGCGTAGCCCGGGTCGTCCTTCATGTAGCCGATCGAGTAGACGTGGATCAGCGATCCGACGCCCGTGACGATCAGCGCCATCACCGCCGTGAGGCGATCGAAGTGGAACGCGACGTCGAACGAGCGGTCACCGATCGTCGCCCAGCGGTACAGCGTCTCCTCGAGCGGCACGCCCGGATGCGCGCCGAGGGTCAGGAACGACTGCACGGTCACTGCGAATGCCAGCAGCGGCAGGCCGCATCCGACGATCGACACGAAGCGCCGGCCGGCGCGAGCGCCGGCGAGCCCGTTCACCACGAAGCCCGCCAGCGGGAGGAGCGCGATCAGCGGCAGGGGTGCGTTCAACGGGCGGGGCTCCTCGATCGCTAGCCGTGCAGGTCGCGGTAGGCGCTAAGATCGAGCGTGCGCTTGCGGCGCACGAGCAGCAGCACGATCGGGATGGCGATCGCGATCTCCGCCGCCGCGACGACGAACACCAGGAACACGAGCACCGCGCCGGCCGTCCCCGCCTGGCGCGCGAACGCGACCAGCGCCAGGTTGACGCCGTTCAGCATCAGCTCCATGCACATCAGCATCACCAGCACGTGGCGCCGGATGATCACGCCGGCGAGACCGACGCAGAACAGCGCGATGGCCAGGAAGACGAGGGGCTGGAGCTCAGCCACGGCGCCGACGTCCGACATCGACCACGGCCAGCGCCGCCACGACGGCGGCGACCAGCAGCAGCGAAACGAGCTCGAAGTGCAGCCAGTAATCGCGCAGGAACAGCACGGAGAACGCCTGCAGGCCGAACGAGGCGGTCGCCGCGCCGGTCGCGGCGCCGACCGCCGGCAGTTCGCCCCACATCGCATGCACCAGGATCGCCCCCAGCAGCACCAGTGCGGCGACGCCCGGCAGGAGCAGCCGGGAATAGCGCTCGGCATAGCCGGGGTCACGCACGTCGAGGAGCATGATCGCGTAGACCATGAACACCATCACCGCGCCGACGTAGATCAGCACCTGGAACACGGCGATCGCGTGCACGCCGAGCATCGCGTAGACCCCGGCGAGCGACAGCATCGTCGTGACCAGCGCGACCGCGACCCGCATCGGTGCGCGCAGCACCAGCATCGCGAGCGCCGCGACCAGCGCGACGGCGCCGAAGACGTACGTAAGAACCGTCTCGATCGTCATGGGTACCTCCGGGCGCCCGGGGGCGCCGGCGGATAGGGCTTCGCCACATCGCGCTGCGGGTTCCACGTCAACAGCTCGTCGAGCCCGAGCCACATGTCGCGGCGGTCGAACGAGGGCAGGTTCGGCACGTCCTTCACCATCCTGATCGCATCCTCGGGGCACGCCTCGACGCACAAGCCGCAGAAGATGCAGCGCGAGTAGTCGATTTCGAAGCGCGCCGGGTACTTCGGGTGGGCGGGGTCGCCGGGATCGAACGCCGCCTCGATCTCGATCACCTTCGCGGGGCAGACGGTCGCGCACATGTTGCAGGCGATGCACTGCGGCCGGCCGTCGGGTCGCTGCGTCAGCACGTGCTTGCCGCGATTGTTCTCGGCGTAGTCGGCGCGCCGCTCCTCCGGATAATAGGTCGTCAGCGCGCCCTTGCGTCCGGTGACCCAGCGGCCCATGTTGCGCAGGAAGACGCCGCCGGTGATGGCAAGCCCGCGCATGATCTCGAACAGATAGACACGTTCCCACCACGACATCGCGGGCGCGTTCCAGTAGCTGCGGCGGCCGGGGCGCTGCATCATGGTGAATCCTTCACCCGGCGTGCAGCGCGTAGACCGCGACCGCGGTGACCGCGAGGTTGACGAGCGCGAGCGGGAGCATGAACTTCCACGCGAAGCGCAGCAGTTGGTCCCAGCGGAAGCGCGGCAGCGACCAGCGGACGAGGATCTGGAAGCTGCATACCGCCAGCACCTTGACGAGGAACACGACGAGCTGCAGCACGACGGCGGCCGTGTGCCCGAGGGCGATGGCGTGCCCGCCCGGCAGCACGAAGCCGGCGTCGCTCATGTACGGCAGGTTGTAGCCGCCCAGGAACAGCGTCGTGAACAGCGCGCCGATGATCGCGATCTCGATGAACTCGGCGAACATGAACAGGCCCATCTTCATCGCGCTGTATTCGGTGAAGTAGCCCGCGATGAGCTCGCTCTCCGCTTCCGGCAGGTCGAACGGGATCCGCTTGTTCTCGGCGATGGCCGCGGTCAGGAAGAGCAGCGCCGCGAACGGCTGCACGACGATTCCCCACGCCGGCAGCACGCCGAGCACGATGCCGGACTGGTCGCGCACGATCGCCGTCAGGTCGACGGTGCCGTGGATAAGGACCAGCCCGAGCACGGTGAGGCCCATAACGAGCTCGTAGGAAATCATCTGCGAGCCCGCCCGCAGCGCGCCGAGCAGCGAGAACTTGTTGTTCGACGACCATCCCGCGAGCATCGCGCCGATGATCGAGATGCCGCCGAACGCGAACACGACGAGCAGCCCCGCGTCGAGCTGCGCGATCTGCAGCGGATACGTGCGATCGCCGAACCAGCCGGCGAGCGCCGGTACGATCTTCCCCGGTTCGAGCGTGCCGCCGAAAGGGATGACGGCGAACACCAGCAGCACCGGCGTGAACACGACCCACGGCGCGAGCGCGTACGCGAAGCGGTCATACGCGTCCGGCTTGAAATCCTCCTTCAGCATCATCTTGAGGCCGTCGGCGATGCCGTGGAACAGGCCCCACCACACCAGCTTCACCTGCGTGAACGGGATGCGCACATATGCGCGGTTCGCCCCGATCCGATCCGACATGATCGCCGCCTGCTTGCGCTCGACCCACGTCAGCACGGTGCCGAACAGCAGCAGCACCGTCAGGGCATAGCCGATGTAGAGGACGTGGATGACGAGGTCCTGGAGCATGACGGCCTAGGGCGCGGCGAGCGCGGCGAAGACGTCGGCGGCGTCGGCGACCTGCGCCGGCTTCGGGAAGCACGGCTCGAAGCCGCTGACGATGCCCTCGAAGTTCGTGTAGTGGCCGCGGCGCTCGGTCTGCACGCTGATCGGAATGAACGCGTCGGCGCGCGCGTTGAGCGGTGCCGACCACGCATTGAGGACGATCAGGCGCGCCCCGGGCGGCAGCCGGTCCGGGTCGGCGCCCTCGCCCCAGACGAGCACGAGGTCACAGCCCTCGGGCAGCCGCGCCGTCGCGTCGAACGCCGGATACAGCGCGCGCGCCGCGGTCCCGTTCGGATTCTTGTCGCGCCGGATCAGGAAGCGATCCTCGACCGGCTCGCCCGGCCGCGCGGCTTCGTCCTCCTTGGCATACGCCGTGACGCGGTGCGCGAGCGCACCGTCGAACGCCGCCAGCTCCTCGTTCGACCCCCACGACGACACCAGCGCCACCGGCGCCTGCGCGGTCGCGAGCAGCTCGGCGCGCCGTGTCGAGCGCACGGGCGAGCTCGACCGGCGTGCCGTTGCGCATGGGCTGCGCCGCGCGCGGCCGCTCGAGCAGCGCCGCGAGGTCGCGGCCCTTGTTGCAGATCCAGCGCCCGTTGACCGCAGGATTCTCACGCGGCGTCACGCGCTCGATGCGCGTATTCCTGCGCGCGTCCAGCGCATGCAACTTCCATTCGGCCTTGCGATGCCAGACGTCGACCGTGCAACCGCGGGAACATCCCGGGCATACGGAAGGCGTCGGCTCGAGGTACCAGACGCGCGACTGGTAGAAGAAGGAGCGTGACAGCAGCGCGCCGACGGGGCACAGATCGACGATGTTGTCCGAATAGGGATCGGCGTCCAGCGCGCCGTCCGCGGCCGCGCGCACCAGCGACGTATCGCCGCGAGCCACGATGCCGAGCGCGTTCGATTGCGAGATCTCCCGCGTGAAGCGCACGCAGCGCGAGCACAGGATGCAACGTTCGTCGTCGAGCACGATCCGCTCGGAGAGCGGATGGAACTTGGTCGCGCGGACCTTGGGCTCGCGCGAGATCGACGGCGCGCCGTTGTAGCGGTAGTGGTAGTCCTGCAGCGTGCACTCGCCAGCCTTGTCGCAGACGCCGCAGTCGACCGGATGGTTGAGCGTCAGCAGCTGCAGGATCGACTTGCGGTATTCGCGCACGACCTCGGTGTCGGTCTGCACGCGAAGGCCTTCGGTGACCGGCATGTTGCACGCGATCTCGACCCAGCTTCGACCCTCGACCTGCACCGCGCACACGCGGCAGTTGCCGGCGATCGACAGGTCGGGATGCCAGCAGAAGTACGGGATCTCGACGCCCGCCGCCAGCGCGGCCTCGATCACCGTCTGCTCGCGCTCGGCTTCGACCGGCCGGCCGTCTATGTAGATCGTGGGCATTCGAGGACGCCGTCGCAGCGCGAACGCTTGTGCTCGATCCAGAACTCGAACTCGTCGCGGAACTTGTTGAGGATGCCCGACGCCGCGTACCCTGCCGCGTCGCCCATGCCGCAGATCGTATTGCCATCGTTCCAGCGCGCGATGTCGTACAGCCGCCCGATATCCTCGGGCCGCCCGTCGCCGGCGACGATGCGGTCGATGATCCGGTGCATCCAGCCCATGCCCTCGCGGCACGGCGTGCACTGGCCGCACGATTCGTGGTGGTAGAAGCGCAGCATCACCTGGAGCAGGCGCACCATGCACGTGCCATCGGCGATGGCGATCATGCCGCCGGAGCCGAGCGACGATCCGGCGGCCTCGACCTCCTGGCTGTCGAGATGCAGCGGCTCGATCTCCGCCCCGGTCAGCACCTTGGTCGAGATGCCGCCCGGAACGACGGCCTTGAGCGCCCGCCCGCCGACGATGCCGCCGCAATCCTGGTGGATGAACTGCGCCCACGGGTATCCGGTCTCGATTTCGTAGACGCCCGGCCGGTTCACGTGGCCCGAAATCGAGATCAGGCGCGTTCCCGGACATTTCGGCGCACCGATGGCGCGGAACGCCTTGCCGCCGTGGTTGACGATCCACGCGATGTTCGACAGCGTCTCGACGTTGTTGACCACGGTCGGGCGCTGGTAGAGGCCGCGCACCGTAAGGCGCGGCGGCCGGTTGCGCGGGTAGCCGCGCTTGCCCTCGATCGACGTCAGCAGGCCCGACGCCTCGCCGCAGACGTACGAGCCCGCGCCACGATGGACGACGAGGTGGCAGGCGAAGTCGGTGCCGAGGATGCGCTCGCCGAGGCAGCCGGCGGCGTACGCCTCGTCGCACGCGGACGCGAGCCGCCGGTACGGCAGGTCGAACTCGCCGCGGATGTACACGAAGGCGTGGCGCACCTGCAGCGCGTAGGCCGCGATCAGCATCGACTCGACGAGCAGATGCGGCGCGTTCTCGAGGATCCAGCGGTCCTTGAACGTGCCCGGCTCCCCTTCGTCCGCGTTGGCGCAGAGGTAATGCGGCTGGCCGTCGTTCAGGTGCACGACGCCCCACTTGCGGCCCATCGGGAACGCCGCGCCGCCGCGCCCCTGGATGCCCGACTCATCGACTTCCGCCGTGACCTCCTTCGGCGTCATCGTGTTCAGCGCCTTCGCGAGCGCCGCATAGCCGCCGCGCGCGCGGTAATCGGCGAGCGTGTGCGACGTCGCCGTGACGGGGAACGTCATCAGAAGTCGTGTTCCGTTCATTCCAGCGTCGCGATCAGCGCGTCGAGCGACGCGGGGCTGACGCTCTCGTGGTACGCGCCGTTCACCATCACGACCGGCGCGGTGCCGCACGACGCCAGGCACTCGACGGTCGACAGCGTGAAGCGTCCATCGGGGGTGGTCTCGCCCGGCGCCACGCCGAGGCGGCGGCAGAGGTGGTCGAGGATCCGCTCGGCGCCGTTGAGCGAGCACGAGACGTTGCGGCACACCTCCAGGTGCCAGCGCCCGACCGGCGCGCGCCGGAACTGGCCGTAGAAGCTCAGCACTTCCACGATCTGGATCCGGGGCACGCCGAGATAGGCGGCCAGCGCTTCGATGTCGGCGTCGGCGACGAACCCGTGCACCTCCTGGATGCGCCGCAGGCAGGGAAGCACGAGCGACGACTCGAACCCCGCGGGGTAGCGGGCGCGCAGCGCGTCGAACTCGGCGAGCAGCGCCTTCACCGGTCGCACTCGCCGCCGATCATGTTGACCGAGCCGAACGTCGGGATGATGTCGGCGAGCTGGTAGCCCTCCAGGAGCCGCGCGAGCCCGCCCATGTGGACGAAGCTCGGCGAGCGCACGTGTGCCTTGTACGGCGTGCCCGTGCCATCGCTGACGAGGTAGAAGCCGAGCTCGCCGTTGGGCGCCTCGTGGGCGACGTAGACATCGCCGGCGGGAACGGACGGCCCGTCCATGATCAGCTTGAAGTGGTTGATCAGCGACTCGATCTCGGTGTAGACGAGCCGCTTGTCGGGCAGCGTGCAGCGCCGGTCGTCGACGTTGATCGGCCCGTCGGGCAGCTTCGCGACGAGCTGGCGGATCATGTGCACCGACTCGTCCATCTCGCGCATCCGGACGTAGTAACGGTCGTAGTTGTCGCCGTTGATTCCGACCGGAACGTCGAAGTCGAGCTCGGCGTACGCGAGGTACGGCGTGTCCCTGCGCAGGTCGCGCGGCGCGCCGGTCGAGCGCAGGATCGGCCCGGTGAAGCCCAGGTCGATCGCGTCGGCCGTCGAGAGCGTGCCCACGTCGCGCGTGCGGTCGATGAAGATGCGATTGCGGTCCATCAGCCCGTGAATGCGGCCGACGAATTCCTCGTACCTGACGAGGATCTCGTCGAGGCGCGCCAGCCAGCCGTCCGGCAGGTCGCGCGCGAGCCCGCCGATCCGCCCGTACGTGTAGGTGACGCGCGCGCCGGTCAGCGCGGCGAGATGCTCGTAGATGTAGTCGCGCATCATCACCAGGTACAGGAACGCCGTCATCGCGCCGAGCTCCATCAGCGACGCGGCGATGCACGTCAGGTGGTCGGCGATGCGCGAATACTCGGACAGCAGCGTGCGCAGGTAGCGGCAGCGCGGCGTGATCTCGACGCCCATCAGCGTCTCGACCGCGTCGCAGTAGGCGAAGTTGTTGATCAGGCCGGAGCAGTAGTTCAGCCGGTCGACGTACGGAATCAGGTTGTGCCAGGTGTGCGACTCGCACTCCTTCTCGAAGCCGCGGTGCAGGTAGCCGCAGTGCACGTCGACGCGCGCGACCCGCTCGCCGTCGAGCGCCGCGATGACCTGGATCGTGCCGTGCGTCGCCGGATGCGAAGGCCCGATGTTGACGACGACCGCGCCGTCGCAGTCCTCGGGGCCGAAGGCCGGCCGCACCGGATTGGGGAGGGTCGGCGGCGGCGCGGTCGTCATTGGCGGTACGGCACGAGCGGCTGCTCGCGGTCCTTCGGATAGTCCTTGCGCAGCGGGTGGCCGACGAAGCCCTCGTAGAGCAGGATCGGCCGGAGGTCGTCGTTGCCGCGGAACACGATGCCGTACATGTCGTGGCATTCCCGCTCGGCGAACCGCGCCGCGCCGTAGAGCCGCACCAGCGTGTCGACCATGGGAAGGTCGGCGGGCACGCGCGTCTTCACCCGCAGCCGCGTCCGGTGGAGCGTCGAGTACAGGTGATAGACGACTTCGAGGCGCAGCGCTTCCCGCGGCCAGTCGACGGCGGTGATGTCGACCAGCAGGTCGAACGCGCACTCCGACTTGAGCCAGGCCACCAGCGGCAGCAGCGCGGCCGGCGGGATGGTCGCGACAAGCATCTCGCGCGCAGCCTGCGCGCTGCCGCCGTCGGCCGTCGTCCGCTTCGCGAGCGCTTCGAGCGTCAGCGCGGGCACGCTCAGAAATCCTTCGTCAGGATCGGATGGTGCGCGGCAGCGATGCGGTCCTGCAGCCGCATGATGCCGTCGATGACGGTCTCGGGCCGCGGCGGACAGCCGGGCACGTAGATGTCGACGGGGATGATCCGGTCGATGCCCGCGACGGCCGCGTAGTTCTGGTAGAAGCCGCCGCTGGTCGCGCAGGCACCGAACGCCATCACCCACTTCGGCTCGCACATCTGCTCGTACACCCTGAGCAGGACCGGCGCCTGCTTGTGGGTGACGGTGCCGACGACCATCAGCAGGTCCGATTGCCGCGGCGAGAAGCGCGGCAGCGCCGCGCCGAAGCGGTCGGTGTCGTACGGCGTCGAGCTCACCGCCATGAATTCCATGGCGCAGCATGCCGTGACGAACGGATACGGGAACAGCGAGAACTTGCGCACCCAGCCGACGAGCTCGTCCTTCTTCGTGCACAGGTACTCGAACGCCTGCGAAGGCGCGCCCGTGCGCTGGATGGGAATGGTCTTCGCCCCCATCGCTATTCGGTGACCTCTTCGAGCAGCCGCGCCCGATAGACGTAGAGCAGGACGAGCGACGAGCAGGAACAGGAACAGGAAGAAGGTGAACAGCATGAACCCGGTGAGCGGCTGCGCGCCGAGCGCCCACAGAAAGAGGAAGACCGTCTCGAGGTCGAAGAGCACGAACGCGATCGCGATCGCGTAGTAGCTGCACCGGCACGCCGCGCACGTTGTGCGTGTCGACGGCCACCGCTCCGCACTCGAACGGCTCGAGCTTCAGCGGCGACGCCACGGGCTTGGGACCCAGCATGCGATTCATGAGCAGCGTGACGAACACGAAGCCCAGTATCGCGAGCAGGTACAGCAGGAAGACGACGTAAGGATTCATCCCGATGATCGTTGCGCCACGCATGATCACGGCGCATCCGGCCGCGTCCGTGCGTTACGGTAGGCGCGCGGCCGGCGGGCGGGTTGATTTGGATCAACGGTGCGCCCGATGCGCCGCCGGGCGGTCGCCGGCGTCGCCGCGATGCAAACGCGTCTCGATCCGTGTTGCTGACGTAGATCAAGGTCGGCGAGCGGCGCGGGCGTAACGTGCGTCGTTCCGGCCGCGGCCCTCGACCCCGTCGCAACGACGGACCTGCCGATCGATGTCGCCGCGCCGCTGCATCGCGAGAGGGGCCGAGCTTCGCCCCTGCCCGCACGCACCGTCGGCGACGACACGGAGGCAGGCATGGTCTGGTCCCAGGTCTACGATCCGCTCGGCAATCCCCTTCTCTCGACGCTCATGGCGGCGTTGCCGATCGTGGTGCTGCTCGGCAGCCTCGCGTTCTTCCACGTCAAGGCGCACTGGGCCGCGATCCTCGGCCTGCTGGTGGCGCTCGCCGTCGCGGTGTTCGCCTTCGGCATGCCGCCTGGCATCGCGGGCCGGACGGCGGTCCTCGGTGCGCTGTTCGGCCTGCTCCCGATCGGCTGGATCGTGCTCAACGTGATCTTCATGTACAACCTCACCAACGAGACCGGGCTGTTCGACGTGCTGCAGAAGAGCATCACGGGCATCACCGACGACCGGCGGTTGCAGCTTCTGCTCGTCGCATTCTGCTTCGGTGCGTTCTTCGAGGGCGCCGCAGGCTTCGGGACGCCGGTCGCGGTGACCGCGGCGATCCTGATGGGTCTGGGGTTCACGCCCCTGTCGGCGGCCGGCCTGTCGCTGATCGCCAACACGGCGCCGGTCGCCTTCGGGGCGCTGGGCACGCCGATCGTCGTTCTCTCGGCAGTGACGGGCCTCGATCTCCAGGCGCTGTCCGCGATGGTCGGACGCCAACTGCCCTTCTTCTCGCTGCTGGTGCCGTTCTGGCTGATCTGGGCGTTCGTCGGCTTCCGGCGGATGCTGGAGATCTGGCCCGCGATCCTGGTGGCCGGCGTCGCGTTCGCGATACCCCAGTTCCTGGTGTCGAACTTCCACGGGCCCTGGCTCGTCGACGTCGATCGCGTCGATGTGCTCGATGGCGGCGCTCGCGCTGTTCCTGCAGGTATGGCAGCCGAAACGGATCTGGGTCAGCGCGAGCCGCGAAGGCGAGACGGTGTCGCGCGAGGAGGCCGCGGCAAGCGCGGTACGGCATGGCTTCACGCGTCGCCAGGTCGTCAGCGCGTGGATGCCGTGGCTCATCCTGAGCGTGCTGGTGTTCATCTGGGGACTGCCGCAGGTCAAGGACGGGCTCAATGCGCTCTCGGCGCCCAGGTTCCCGATCGACGGCCTCCACAACATGGTCGTGCGGATGCCGCCGGTCGTCGCAAAGCCGACGCCCGAGGCGGCGGTCTACACGCTGAACTGGCTGTCGGCGACCGGTACCGGCATCCTCATCGCGGCGATCGTTTCGGCAGTCGTCATGGGCACTCGGCGTGCCGCAGATGATCGCGACCTACGGCAAGACGCTGCACCGCGTCCGCTACTCGCTGCTGACGATCGCCGCGATGCTGGCGCTCGGCTACACGACGAAAGGCGCGGGACTCGACTCCACGCTGGGTCTTGCGTTCGCGCACGCCGGGTGGTTGTATCCCGTTCTTCGGCACGATGCTCGGATGGCTGGGCGTTGCGCTGACCGGATCGGACACGTCCTCGAACGTGCTGTTCGGCGGCCTGCAGCGGGTGTCTGCCGAGCAGCTCGGCCTGTCACCGGTGCTGATGGCGGCGAGCAACAGCTCGGGAGGCGTCATGGGCAAGATGATCGACGCGCAGAGCATCGTCGTCGCGTCGACCGCGACGCAGTGGTACGGCCACGAGGGCGAGATCCTCCGCTACGTCTTCTTCCACAGCCTCGCGCTCGCGGCGCTGATGGGCGTTTTGGTGATGGCGCAGGCGTACGTCTGGCCATTCACGACGCTGGTCGTGCACTGACGTGGATGCGGCGGCGATCCCGCGGGAACCCACCCCGGCCACGGCGCCGTCGCCGCGCACGCCGGCGGCGTACGCCGAGCTGCTCGCGCGCCTGCGCGCGTACCTTCCCGCCGCGCGCCTCGTCACCGACCCGCTGCGCCGCCTCGCCTGGGGCACCGACGCGAGCTTCTACCGGCTGGTGCCGCAGATCGTCGTCGTCGTGGAGAGCGAGGCGGAGGTCGTGCGGCTGCTCGGCGACTGCCGCGCGCTTCGCACGCCCGTCACGTTCCGCGCGGCGGGGACGAGCCTCTCGGGGCAGGCGATCAGCGACTCGGTGCTGGTGGTCCTCGGCGACGGGTGGCGCCGCTGCGACGTCGCTGCGGACGGCGCGACCATCACCCTGCGGGCCGGGCGTGATCGGCGCTTCCGCCAACCGGCGGCTCGCCGCGCTTGCGCCGCAAGATCGGGCCCGACCCCGCGTCGATCGACACCGCGATGATCGGCGGCATCGCCGCCAACAACGCGAGCGGGATGTGCTGCGGCACCGCGCAGAACAGCTACCACACGCTGGCAAGCCTGCGCGTCGTGCTGGCGGACGGCACCGTGCTCGACACCGGCGATCCGCACAGCCGCGCCGCGTTCGCCGCAGCGCCGGCCCGACCTGGTGCGGGGCCTCGCCGCGCTCGCGCGCGACCGTCGCGCGCGGACCCGGCGCTCGCCGCGCGCATCCGGCGCAAGTTCCGGATGAAGAACACGACCGGCTACAGCCTGAATGCGCTCGTCGACTTCGACCGATCCGGTCGACATCCTCGCGCACCTCATGATCGGCTCGGAGGGCACGCTCGGCTTCATCAGCGCGATCACCTACGACACCGTTCCCGACCATGCGCACAAGGCCAGCGCGCTGATCCTGTTCGACGAGCTCGACACGGCGTGCCGCGCGGTGACGGCGCTGGCGGGCGCCCCGGTGGCCGCCGTCGAGCTCGCCGACCGTGCCGCCGCTCCGCTCGGTCGAGGGCAAGCCCGGGCTGCCCGATTCCCTCGCGCGGTTGCCGCCGCACGGCGCGGCGCTGCTGGTCGAGACGCGCGCGCCGAGCGCGGACGTGCTGGACGCGCAGATGCATGCCGTCGCGGCGACGCTGTCGGCGATCCCGACCATCGAGCCGGTGCGCTTCTCGTCCGACGCCGCCGAATGCGCGCGACTCTGGAACGTCCGCAAGGGGATGTTCCCGTCGGTCGGCGCCATGCGCGAGGTCGGGCACGACGGTGATCATCGAGGACGTCGCCTTCCCCGTGGAGCGCCTCGCCGAGGCCACGCGCGAACTGCAGCGCCTGCTCGTCGAGCACGGCTACGAGGACGCGATCATCTTCGGCCACGCGCTCGAAGGCAACCTGCACTTCGTCTTCACGCAGGACTTCAACGACGCGTGCCGAGGTCGCGCGCTACCGCGGATTCATGGACGCGCTGTGCCGGATGGTCGTCAGCGCTACGACGGCTCGCTCAAGGCCGAGCACGGCACCGGACGCAACATCGCCCCGTTCGTCGAGCTCGAATGGGGCGCCGAGGCGTACCGGCTGATGCGCGCGATCAAGGACCTGTTCGACCCCGGCGCGCTGCTCAATCCCGGCGTGGTCCTCAACGACGATCGCGGAGGCGCACCTGCGCAACCTGAAGCCGCTGCCCGCGCGCCGACCCTCTGGTCGACCAGCTGCATCGAGTGCGGCTTCTGCGAGCCGAAGTGCCCGTCCCGCGGCCTGACGCTTTCGCCGCGCCAGCGCATCGTCGGCTAGCGGGAGATCGCGCGGCTGGCCGCGTCGGGCGCCGACGCTAAGCGCACGGCGACGCTCGCCAAGCTCTACGACTACCACGGCATCGACACCTGCGCCGCCTGCGGCCTGTGCGCGACCGCGTGCCCGGTCGGCATCGAGACCGGCCTGCTCATCAAGTCGCTGCGCGGGCGCGCGCGCCGGGGCGCTCGCGCATCGCCTCGCCGACGACGTCGCCGGCCATTTCGGCGCAGTGACCGCCGGCGTGCGCGCAGGGCTTGCCGCCGCCGATGCCCTGCACGGCCTCGTCGGCACGCGCGCGATGCAGGGGACGCTCGACGGGCTGCGGCGCGCCTCCGGGGGCCGGCTGCCCAAGTGGTCGCCCGCGATGCCCGCGGCCGCGCGCGTCACCGCGGATCCCGCGCCGCCGGCCGGCACGGGCGACGCCGTCGTCTATTTCCCGAGTTGCGCGGCGCGCACGATGGGGCCGCAGCGCGGCGACGCCGACGGCGAGCCGCTGCCGCAGACGATGGCGCGCCTGCTTCGCAAGGCCGCGCTTCGCGTGACCGCCACCCGGACGGCGTTGCGCAGCTGTGCTGCGGACAGCCGTTCGAGAGCAAGGGCTTGGCGGAGGCGGCCGACCGCAAGTCCGCCGAGCTGGAGGCCGCGCTGCGACACGCTTCGGACGACGGCGCGCGGCCGATCGTCTTCGACACCAGTCCCTGCGCCTACCGGATGAAGCGCTATCTCGCCGGACGCCTGCCCATCCAGGACGGCATCGAATTCATCCACGACACACTGCTCGACCGCGTCGCGATCGAGCGCCGGCCGGCGCCGGCGGCGATCCATCCGGTCTGCAGCGTGCGCAAGATGGGGACGGTCGACAAGCTCGCGGCGATCGCCGCGCGCTGCAGCGAGACGGTCGTGCAGGTCGACGACGTGCTGTGCTGCGGCTTCGCGGGCGACAAGGGTTTCAACCAGCCGGAGCTCAACGAGTACGCGCTGCGCCACCTGAAAGCGGCGCTGCCCGCCGGCTGCACGCAGGGCTACGCATCGTCGCGCACCTGCGAGATCGGCCTGTCGGAGCAGGCCGGGTTCCCCTATCGGTCGATCGCCTGCCTGGTCGACGCCTGCGCGTCGCCGCAGGCCCGCGCCGGTGCCCCGGCGCAGAGCGCCGCGCGATGAAGGTCGGCCTGTTCATTCCCTGCTACGTCGACGCGTTCTTTCCCGAGGTGGGGATCGCGACGCTCGAGCTGCTCGAGCGCCTCGGCGTCGAGGTCGACTACCCGCTCGACCAGACCTGCTGCGGCCAGCCGATGGCCAACAGCGGCTGCCGCGGCGACGCAGCGGCGGCGGAGGCGCTGTTCGTGCGCAACTTCGCCGGCTACGACTACATCGTCGGCGCCGTCGGGGAGCTGCGTGCATCACATCCGCGAGCACCTGACGGCGATCCCGCAGACCGCGGAGGTGGCGCGCGTGCGCTCGCACACGTACGAGCTGGTCGAGTTCCTCCACGACGTGCTCGCGGTCCGCGCCTTTCCGTGGGCCGAGTTTCCGCCACGCGGTCGGGCTGCACAACGGCTGCTCGTCGCTGCGCGCGCTGCGCACGGCGAGCATGTCCGAGATGGGCGAGCCGTCCTTCTCCAAGCCGCTCGACCTGCTGCTCGGCGGTCGAGGGCATCCGCTTCGTGGCGCCCGCGCGGCCCGACGAATGCTGCGGCTTCGGCGGCACGTTCTCCGTCTTCGAGGAGCCGGTGTCCGCGCGGATGGGCTACGACAAGGTGAACGACCATCACGCGGCCGGCGCCGAGTACATCGTCTCGGCCGACATGTCGTGCCTGATGCACCAGAAGGGTTGCGCCGAGCGCCTCGGCCTGCCGATCAAGTTCATCCACATCGCGCAGATCCTGAACGGCGCGCGGGAGTGACGGTGAGCGGATGAAGCGCATCGACCACGCCGAGGCGTCGTCCACGTTCATCAAGGCGAAGGACCACCTCGAGTTCCACGACAAGCGCCTGTGGGACCTGCGCGGCAAGCGCGACCGCGAGAGCGGCGCGATGCCCGAATGGCAGGCGCTGCGCACGCTCGCGTCCGGCATCAAGGAGCACACGCTGACGCACCTGGCCGACTATCTCGAGGAGTTCGAGCGCAACGCCACGAGCGAACGGCGCCAACGTGCACTGGGCGAAGGACGCCGCCGAGCACAACGAGATCGTCCACGAGATCCTGCGCTCGCGCGGCGCGCGCACGCTGGTCAAGGCGAAGTCGATGCTGACCGACGAGTGCGAGATGCGCCCGTATCCTCGAAAACCGCGGCATCGAGGTGATGGAGACCGACCTCGGCGAGCGCATCCAGCAGCTCGACGACGAGCCGCCCAGCCACATCGTCGTGCCCGCCGTCCACAAGCTGCGCGGCGACGTCGCGCGCGTGTTCGCCGACACGATCGGCACCGACCGCGAACAACAGCGACGTCCACTACCTGGCCGAGAGCCAGCGGCGGCACACGCGCCCCTACTTCCTGCGGGCCGACGCCGGCATGACCGGTGCGAACTTCGCCGTCGCCGAGACGGGCACGATCGTCGTCTGCACCAACGAGGGCAACGCCGACCTGTCCGTGCACCTGCCGAAGCTCTACATCGCGTCGGTCGGCATCGAGAAGCTGATCCCGCGCGTCGAGCACCTCGGCGTGTTCATCCGCATGCTCTCGCGCAGCGCGCTCGGCTCGCCGATCACGCAGCTCACGTCGCACTTCCGCGCGCCGCGCGAAGGCACCGAGATGCACATCGTGCTCGTCGACAACGGCCGCGCCGAGCGCCTCGGCATGGCGGACTTCTGGTATTCGCTGAAGTGCATCCGCTGCGGCGCATGCATGAACACGTGCCCCGTCTACCGGCGCAGCGGCGGCCTGTCGCTACGGCGCGACGTATTCCGGACCGATCGGCGTCATCATCGATCCGACGTTCAACCTGCGCAAGTACAGCGCGCTGCCGTTCGCGTCGACGCTCAACGGCAGCTGCACCCACGTTTGCCCGGTCAGGATCAACATCCACGAGCAGATCTACAAGTGGCGCGCAGGTCATCGCCGAGCGCCGCCAGCTGCCGTTCGTCAAGCAGGAGGCGATGCAGGTCGCCGGCAAGGTGCTGGGGAGCCCGAAGCTCTACCGCGCCGCGGTCGAGGCGGCGGGCGCCGGCATCGAGCACCTGCCGCGCTTCATGATGTACAACCGGCTCAACGCGTGGGGCCGGCAGCGCGAAGTGCCGGCCGCGCCGGCCCAGACGTTCCGCCAGTGGTACCTGGCCAACCGCGCAACGAAGCGATGAGCATGCCCGCGACGACATCCTCGCCCGCGTGCGGCGCAACCAGCCGGCGCCGCGGCCGCTGCCGGACATTCCGGCATTCGCCGTCGACGGCGAGGCGACGCTGCTCGCGCGCTTCAAGGCGGCCGCGACCCGGATGGGCGGCAAGGTCGTCGGCCGCGCCGCGCGGACGGCAACCTGGCCGCGCTGCTGACCCGCCTCCACCCGGACGCCAAGGTCGTGTGCTCGGCCACGCCGGAGGTCGCCGGCACGCGCGACCTCGGCACGCTGCGGCACCCGACCGAGCTCGAGGACGTGGACGTCGGCGTCGTCCGTGCCGTGCTCGGCGTCGCGGAGACCGGCTCGCTGTGGCTGACCGACACCGACCTTTCGCGTCGGCGCGCTCGGCTTTCTGCCGCAGCACCTCGTCGTGCTGCTCGATCCCGCCGGCATCGTCGCGCACCCTGCACGACGCCTATGCGCGGCGGGACGCGTTCGACGCGCGCTACGGCGTGCTGTCATGACCGGGCCGTCGGCGACGGCGGACATCGAAGGCGTGCTGATCCACGGCGCGCAGGGCATGCGCACGCTGACCATCGTCCTGGGCCCGGCGCGCTGACCTCGCGCGCCGGCGGGCAGCGCGCACACCCCGCCCGCCGCGCTGACCTCGCGCCGGCGGGCAGCGCGCGCACCCTCACCGCTGTTGCGCCGATCGAACGCACGGCGCGCCGACACCGGTGAAGTTCCGCGAAGTTGATTTGCGTCAAGGTTTCCTTCATCTCGCCGCGTAGGCTGGGTCGTCGGCCGCGCCGCGTGCTGTGGGGGCGTGCGATCAGGGAAGGCAAGGTCGCGCAGGGGCCTGCGACGTTTTGTCGCAGTCTGCCGGCGTGACGCGAGGACGACAGGGGAGGCTGCCGATGCGCATCGCAACGTTGCTGGGTGCACTGGGGATCGCCGTGTGCGCATGGTCCTCGGCCGCTTCGGCGCAATCTCCGGCCCCGGCGCAGAAGAACGTCGCGCCGGTCTGCGCGAACTGCCACGAGGACAAGTGGAACGCGATCGACCTGTCCCCGCACGGCGCCAAGAACGACGCGTCGGGCAGCATGTGCCAGGCGTGCCACGGCGACGCGTCCGAGCATCTCAAGGATCCGTCGAAGGCCAAGCCCGAAAACCCGTTCAAGCACGGTGAGCCGGCCGCCAAGCAGGCGGCGGTGTGTCTCACCTGCCACAGCAGCAACCGCAACCTCGCGTTCTGGACGTCCGGCAAGCATGCGCTGAACGACGTCGCCTGCACGAACTGCCACAGCATCCACGGCAAGTCGCCGCTGCCGGAGATCAACAAGTTCACCACCACCGCCCTGCCCAACCAGGCGGAGATCTGCTGGTCGTGCCACCAGCAGATCCGGGCGGCGAACTTCAAGCCGTCGCACCACCCGATCATCGAAGGCAAGGTCAAGTGCACCGACTGCCACAACCCGCACGGCGCGCTGTCGCCCGCGATGGTCAAGCAGGCGACGATCAACGACCAGTGCTATTCGTGCCACGCCGACAAGCGCGGTCCGTACGTGTTCAACCATCCCCCGGTCGAGGAGAACTGCGCCACCTGCCACAACCCGCACGGCTCGGTCCACGGCAAGCTGCTCAACGAGCAGGCGCCGAACCTCTGCCAGGACTGCCACGACGCCTCCCGCCATCCCGGCACGGTCTACGGCGCCGCCGGCGGCTGGCTGTGCGTGCCCGGCGATCCCAATCCGGCGTGCGCCGGCAAGCCCGGGCAGCCCAACCCGGCTGTGAACACGCGCCTCATCGCCCGCGGCTGCGTGAACTGCCACAGCGCGATCCACGGCTCCAACGCGCCGGGCAATCGCGGCCAGTTCTTCACGCGCTGAGGACGGGAGAGCGCCATGGACAAGAAGCTGATTGCCACGCTGATCGCCGGCCTCTACGCCGCCGCCCCGGCGTTCGGCCAGAGCAGCGACGATCCGATGCGCGTCGAGGGCTCGGCGACCGTCGGCGGTATCTACAACAACCAGAGCGTGCAGGACAGCGCCAAGCTGAACGAGTATCAGGACCTCGGCAACGGCGTCCTGTCGAACATCCGCCTGCGCGGGCGCAACAGCTCGACGTGGTTCGACGGCTACGGCGAGAACTTCGGCCGCGACGACCAGTACATGTTCCTGCGCGGCGGGATGTACGACGTCTTCAAGGCCGGCGGCTACCTCAACGACATCCCGCACGTCTTTTCGTCCTCCGCGCGCACGCCGTACAGCGGGATCGGCAGCAGCGTGCTGGTCACGACGTTCCCGAACCTCGACGCGGCGACCTGGAACGGGTTCAACCTGGGCTACGAACGCCGCGACGCCGGCGGCTACTTCGAATGGCAGCGCAACAGCCCCTGGTATTTCCGCGTCGACGGCAACGAGGTCAAGTTCAGCGGGACGAAGGTGGGCTCCGGCGCCTCGGGAACGAGCCCGGGCAACGGCTTCGTCGACCTGGCGATCCCGGTCGAATACAAGACGAGCAACGTCGGCGTCGAGGGCGGCTACCAGACGAGCAAGGCGACCGTGTCGCTGCGGTGGGACTACAGCCGCTTCGACAACGCGAATTCGACCCTCAACTGGACGAACCCGTTTTTCGGCAGCAACCTGCTCGATGCGACGTACCTCCCGCCCGACAACACGTTCAACAAGGTCACGCTGACCGGCAACTACCGCGACCTTCCCTGGCGGTCGGTGATCTCCGCGCGCTACACGTGGGCGCGCACGACCAGCAACGCGGAGCTCGGACAAAACACGCTTTCGAGCGGCGGCACGTATCCCTTCACGATGCCGAGCGAGAGCAGCTTCAACGGCGAGCACGTCAACCAGTCGTTCGCGCTCGGCTGGACCGCGATGCCGGTGACCAACGTCGACACGCGTGTCTACTACTACTGGACGAAGCTCGCCAACCATTCCGACCAGGTCGAATACGGCAACGCGCCGAGCCAGCCGCTCGCAAGCGGCATCGGCTGCGGCACGCTGCCCACACCGCCCTACCAGGTCGGCAACTGCGAGAACGAGCTGTACTCGTACCGCAAGAACAACGTCGGCTTCGACGTGTGGTGGCGCTTCGCGCGCAACCAGCGCCTCGGCTTCGGCTACGACTACCTCGACCTCGACCAGCAGCGGATCGACTACGACAAGTCGCACACGAACAAGCTCTGGGTGGAATACAAGAACTCGGTCCTCGACACCCTGACAGGACGCCTGAAGTACCAGTACATCAAGCGCGATTCGACGCACAACTTCAACAACGAGGGTGTCAACCCCAACGATCCGAACTACCTGCTGCCGTACACGTCGGCGTTCGACCTGCAGCCGAGCACGACCAACGAGGTCAAGCTGAACCTCGACTGGACGCCGATGCCGCTGCTCGGGCTGTCGTTCGAGGGGAAATGGGCCAAGCAGGATTTCGACGACCATACGTATGGCCGCGCGAACGACGACCGCCAGGGCTACTTCGCGAGCGCGAACTGGGGCGACGCCAGCAAGCTGCTGCTGTCGGCGTTCGGCAGCTGGGAAGAGATCAAGTACCCGTCCGACCACCGCTACATCGGGACGGTCGCGGGTGGCCCGACTCCGCCGCCCGGCTTCTGCACGACCGCGAATCCGAATTGCTACTCGCCGAGCGCGCCGGCCAATTCGGGCTCCTACAACTGGAGCTCGGCCACCAAGGACCAGACCTGGATGGTCGGCGTGGGCGCCGACTGGCCGGCGATGTCGTCGCTGCTGCTCAAGGCGTCGTACCTGTACATCAAGAACAACGGCTCGGCCACGTTCTCGTCGCAGGATGCGAGCGGCGCGATGGTCGGCGGCCCGGCAGGCTTCGGCAACCCGCTCAACATCGGCAATTTCGACGACTCGACGCAGCAGTACTTCAACCTCAAGGCCGTCTGGCAGTACAACAAGAACTGGTCGTTCATCGGCGGCTACGCGTACGAGAAGTACAGCCACAACGACATCGGCACCGACGGCTACCAGTACAACGCCCCCTACCCGCCGTCGGCGACCAGCACGAGCGTGGCCTACCTGAACGGCTACGACGCCTTCACCAACGGCAACCAGAACATCTTCTACCTGCAGGCGCGCTACGCGTTCGAGGCCCCGCCTCTGCCGCCGGCGAGCCTGCCTGAGCCGCCCCGCGCGGCCGCGCCGACGCGGACCGCCGCCGCTCCGCCGCCGCCACCGCCGCCGCCTGCGCCGGCGGCGCAGCTGCAGACGATCGCGCTCGACTCGAAGGTACTGTTCGACTTCGACAAGGCCGTGCTCAGGCCGGAAGGCAAGGCCGCGATCGACACCGCGGTCGTGGGTCGCCTGGCGCAGATCCAGCGCCTCGAGGTCGTGCTGGTGACCGGCCATACCGACCGCCTCGGCACCGAGGCGTACAACCAGAAGCTGTCGGAGCGGCGCGCCGACGCCGTGCGCGACTACCTGGTCAGCAAGGGCGTGCCGCGCGACCGGATCGAGGCCATCGGCGTCGGCGAGAAGCAGCCGGTCGTGCAATGCGAGCAGAAGGCGCTGAAGGCGCTGATCGAGTGCCTGCAGCCCAACCGCCGCGTCGAAGTCCAGGCGAAGGGCACGGCGTCGAAATAGCAGGTGTCAAGGCAGGCGCGGGACATCCGCGGCGCAGCGCACGCGCGCCCGCGGGGGTTTCAGTAGCGTCCGTGCTGCCCGCGCAGGCGACGCATGCGCCCGCCGGATTCAGAAGCGCCGTGCTCCTGGATTCAGTAGCGCCCGTGCTGCTTGTAGATGTAGTTGGCGAGTTCCACCGCCTGCGTCGAGATCCGGCGCTGGATCTCGTGGACGGTGCGGACGATCGCACGCATCACCCGGTATACGAGCTGCGGATCATCGGGGAGCAGCGCCTCGAGCTTCTCGCGCTCGAGCCCCAGCACCCGGGTCGGCGAAGACGCGACGAGCGCCGCATAGTGGCGCGTCTCGTCCAGGAAGCTCAGCTCGCCGACCAGATCGCCCCGCGCCATCGTGAACAGCGTCGCAGCCTCCGGCGTGCCCGCGTTCTTGACCACGGCAAGCGTGCCGCTGACCACGTGGTACAGGTGGTTGTCGGACGTCCCCTCGGCCACGAGCACGTCACCCGGCGCAAGGTCGCGGAAGACGACGTGTTTCGCAAGGGTGTCGATCTGCGCCTCCGAAAGCTCCGCGGCGAGCCGCGAGGCCCCGAGCGCGTCGCGCGCGCTGGTTTCGGTCATCGGGATTCTCCTTGAGTTGCCGGCGGCGGGCCGGCGGGCTTCGCGTCGAGGGGCATCTGCTCGACGCGGCGGACGAACGCGTCGACGAGCGTGTCGGTGATCCGGTCGAAAACCGGTCCGGCGAGGCGGCCGACGAGCGCGGCCTCGAATTCGTAGCGAAGATCGAACTCGATCTTGCACGCGCCGGGCGCGAGCTCGGTCAGGCGCCACTCGCCCTCGAAGCGCCTGAACGGGCCGTCAGCCAGCCGCACGGCGAGCCAGCGGGGACGCGCCTTGGGGTTGCGCGTCGTGAACGAGAAGCGGACGCCGTGCCAGTCGACGGTGATGCGCGCAGCGACCACATCGTCGTCGCGCGCCAGAATGACCGCGTCGGCGCACCAGGGAAGAAACGCCGGATAGTGTTCCGCCGCCTCGATCACGTCGAACGTGCGCGTCGCCGGATGACCGATCAGCGCGGACCTGCGCACTTCCATCGACGTGACCTTTGCGTCGGCGCCGACGGTCCGGCGGACGGCATGGCGCCCGAACTTTGAGTATACTGAACCGGCAGTTTCACCGCTCACGCGTACGGTTCCGCCAGCGATCGAGGCGATGTTGTCCCGCTCTCGCGGGACCGCGCGGCGAGTGTTCCGGAAGCATCCAACGGAGGGGACCATGAAGGGAATCGTTCTGGCTGCGATCGCATCGATCGCGCTCGCTGGCGCGGGCGCGGCCAACGCCCAGGAAGCGCTGGCGAAGAGCTCGGGCTGCCTCAACTGCCATGCGGTGGATACGAAGAAGACGGGCCCGGCATTCAAGGACATCGCCGCGAAATACAAGGGCAAGGCGGACGCCGAGGCGATGCTCGTGGACAAGCTGACGAAGCATGCTGGCCATCCCGCGGTCAAGGCCAGCCCGGACGACATCAAGTCGCTGGTGAAGTGGGTGCTGGCGATGTAGCGCCACGCGCCCGCTGGTGAAGTGGGTGCTGGCGATGCGGCGCCACGCGGCGGGCGCGATCCAGCCGGTTGCGCCGGGCGCCCCGCCGTTCGCGCTGCATGACGCCACGGCACCCGGCACCCGCATAGCCTGGTGCACGAGCGCAGGGCGATGTCGGTCAAGGCCCGACGCCCGCGTGCCGCGCGCGCCGGCCTGGCACGCCTTCACTCGTCCGGTGCTGCGTGTCCCACGCCCTTGTGGCAATCGATGCACGTGGCCGCCTTGTCCAGCACCTGTTGATGCATCGGCCGGACGAACTCCTGCTGCTTGGCGAGTATCGCCGGCGTAAAGGCGTGGCAGTGCTGGCAGTTCGCGGAATCGTTCGCCTTGAACTCCGCCCAGACTTCCTTCGCCATCCGGGCGCGTTCCTGCTTGAACTTCTCCTCGGTCGAGATCACGCCGCGCATCTCGCCGATCGCGTCCTTGATGCCGGCCTTGGCCTTGTACCAGAGGACTTCGGGATAGGCGTGCGGGATGTGGCAGTCGTGGCAGCCCGCGCGAACGCCCGTTCGGTTGGCGCCGTGGGCACTCTCGCGGTACTCGTTCGCCACCCATTGCATCGAGTGGCACGCCCCGCCGCAGAACGCGTTGGTGCCGGTGGCCGTTACCATCACCTGCGTCGCGATCACGCCGCCGGCGCCGATCAGCAGGCCGACGACAACGAGGGAGAGCACGGACCAGCGGGCGCTGGGGCTCGTCAGGCGCCGCCAGATTCGCGCCCACACGCCCCGATCGGTCTCATCCGCTGCCATGCCGGCTCCTCGTGCGGTTGCGATGCGCCGCGCCGCGGCAGGCGCGGAGCGAGCGACGCCACGTTACGGCAGCCGGCAACGCGCACTGTTGATGCAAATCAACAACGCGCCCGCGAGCACCGCCACGCGGCCCGGAATGGGGCGCGCCGTGCCCGGCGTCGGCGGGTCTGCCGCGGTTCAGGCCGATCGCTCGGCGATGTGGCGCAGCGCGTGCGAATCGAGGAGCTTGATCGACCGGCCCTGCACCTGCATCAGACCTTCGCCCTGCAGCCGCGAGAACAGCCGGCTCACGGTCTCCAGCGTAAGGCCGAGGTAGCTCGCCGTCTCGTCGCGGGTCATCCGGAGCACGAACTCGTTGGGTGAGTACCCGCGTGCGTGGTAACGCGCCGCGAGGTCGAGCAGAAACGTCGCGACGCGCTCCTCGGCACGCATGCTGCCGAGCATGAACATCGCCGCGTGCGCACGACAGCCGTCGCGCGCGAGCGCACGATAGACGTTGTGCCGCAGGGCCGCCACGTGGCCTGCGAGCTCGTCGAGGCGCTCGTAGGGGAGCACGCAGACCTCGCTGTCCTCGAGCGCGACCGCCTCGCACACATGCGTGCCTTCGCCCACGCCGTCGAGGCCGACGATCTCGCCCCCGATATGGTAGCCGGTGACCTGCTCCCGACCGTCCTCGACGAGGACGACCGTCTTGAACGTGCCGACCCGGATGGCGTACAGCGACCGGAACGGATCGCCGTGGCGGAACAGCGCGCTGCGCTTGCGCACGCGCAGCCGCACGTCGGCAATGGCGTCGAGCGCGCGCAGATCATCGGGCTCGAGCCCGTCGGGCAGGCAGGCGACACGCACGCCGCACGACGCACAGTGGGGCCGGATATCGGGAAAGGCGAGGACGGCCGCCGCCGGCGACGGTGGCGGCCGCGGCAATTCCGGCTTTCTCGCGACAGGTATGGTCAAGACCGCCTCCCTGCGGTGGTGCGCGTGCACCACTCTACGGTTCCGCGATCTTCGGGCGCTTGCTCTTTGTCAATGTCGCGTTCGGGATCATTGTCGCGCCGCCGGCGAGGCATGACAACCGCCGGCCTGGAGGCTCGTCCGCCCGGCGGCGGCCTGCTCGGCCGGACGCTCAGGCGTAGCGAACGCCGAGGATCTCGTAGCTGCGGGTGCCGCCCGGCGTCTGCACTTCGGCCGTGTCCCCCTCGGACTTGCCGATCAGCGCCCGTGCGATCGGCGAGCTGACCGAGATCTTGCCGTCCTTGATGTCGGCCTCGTCGTCGCCGACGATCTGGTACACCGCGCGCTCGTCGGTGTCCGCTTGCGCGATTTCCACCGTCGAGCCGAATACCACGCGACCGTCCGCGTCGATCGACGTCGGATCGATGACCTGCGCGTTGGCGAGCTTCTCCTCCACCGTCGCGATGCGGCCCTCGATGAAGCCCTGCCGCTCCTTCGCGGCCTCGTAGTCGGCGTTCTCGGAGATGTCGCCGTGCGAGCGCGCCTCCGCGATGGCGCGGATGATCTCGGGTCGGTCGACGGTCTTGAGCCGCTGCAACTCGGCCTTGAGGCGCTCGGCGCCCTCGATCGTCATCGGTACCTTGCTCACTTTTTTCCGGCTTTCGAGCTGCGCATCACGGAAGGCCCTGCAACCGACGCGCCGCGGCGCGCCCCCCAAAAAGAGAACGACCGGAAGGGGGTCCGCCTCCGGCCGAGCTTGAATTATACGCACGCCGGCCCCGAGGAGCCAGCATCGGCCGGGCGGGTCGACCTGGGGCGCGTCGCCCGGCCGCGGCGGTATTCGGACCGCCGCGGGTGCTAGCGCAAGCAGGGCGAAAGCGCAGGGGCGGCGCGTGCGGGCCGGGCCCCGGCCGCCGGGGCCGCGGCGAGGGCGGGCCGGGACGCGAGATTGTTCACGACGAGCGCGCCGAGCGTGAGCAGGACGCCCACCGCCTCGGCGGCGCCCAGCCGCCGTCCGTGCACGATGGCGATGGCGAAGGCCGTGATCGGTACCACATTGACGAACAGCGCGCCCTGCGCCGGCCCCTTTCGTCGCCGTTAACCCATGAGCGGCGCGCATGCTAGTGCGCCCTTGCGCACCGGCATGACGAGATGATCCTGGGTAACGGAATGGCGCGCAAAAGATCTTTGCGCATCCCTTGGATGCGTCAGGCGAATGCGAGAGCCCGACGGTGGCCGTCGCGGGACGGCGCGATCAGAGCAGCGCGTGCAGCGCCTGGATGGCGTTCGGCGCCATCGTGTGCATCCCGGACAGGCCGACGGCGGCGGCACGCGCGCCGGCCAGCGTCGTGTACGTGGGGATCTGGTCGTTGAGCGCAGCGCGGCGGATCACGTAGCTGTCCTGGATCGCCGAGCGCTTCTCCTCCACCGTGTTGACGACCAGCGCGATCTCGTCGTTCTTCATCATGTCGACGATGTGGGGGCGGCCTTCGGCGACCTTGTTGACCGCCGTCACCGGCACCCCGGCCGCCGCCAGCGCCGCGGCGGTGCCCTTGGTCGCCACGAGCTCGTAGCCCAGCGCGACCAGCTGCCTGGCGATCTCGATCGCCTTCGGCTTGTCGCTGTTCTTCAGGCTGATGAACACGCGGCCGGTCTCGGGCAGCCTGACGCCCGCCGCGAGCTGGCTCTTCACGAAGGCCTCCCCGAACGTGTCGCCGACGCCCATCACTTCGCCGGTCGACTTCATCTCGGGGCCGAGGATCGTGTCGACGCCGGGGAACTTGATGAAGGGGAACACCGCCTCCTTCACCGAGTAGTACGGCGGAACGATCTCGCGCGTCACCCGCTGCGAGGCCAGCGACTGGCCGACCATGCAGCGCGCCGCGATCTTGGCGAGCGGCCGGCCGGTGGCCTTCGACACGTACGGCACCGTGCGCGACGCGCGCGGATTGACCTCGAGGACGTACACGGTGCCCTTGCCGTCGTCGAACTGGATCGCGAACTGCACGTTCATCAGCCCGACGACGTCAAGGCCGCGCGCCATCGCCTCGGTCTGGCGGCGCAGCTCGTCCTGCAGCTCGGCGGACAGCGAGAACGGCGGCAGCGAGCAGGCCGAGTCGCCGGAGTGGACGCCTGCCTGCTCGATGTGCTCCATGATGCCGCCGATCACCACGTCCGTGCCGTCGCATACCGCATCGACGTCGACTTCGATCGCGTCGTTGAGGAAGCGATCGAGCAAAACCGGGCTGTCGTTCGACACCTTCACCGCTTCGCGCATGTACCGCTCGAGGTCGCGCTCCTCGTGGACGATTTCCATCGCGCGCCCGCCCAGCACGTACGAAGGCCGCACGACCAGCGGATAGCCGATCTCCGCGGCCGCCTTGATCGCGGCCTCCTCGGTGCGCGCCGTGCGGTTCGGCGGCTGCTTGAGGTTGAGCCGGTGCAGCATCTGCTGGAACCGCTCGCGATCCTCGGCCATGTCGATCATGTCCGGCGACGTGCCGATGATCGGCACGCCGTTGAGCTCGAGGTCGCGCGCGAGCTTGAGCGGCGTCTGCCCGCCGTACTGGACGATGACGCCCCAGGGCTTCTCGACATGCACGATCTCGAGCACGTCCTCGAGCGTCAGCGGCTCAAAGTACAAGCGGTCGGACGTGTCGTAGTCGGTCGACACCGTCTCCGGATTGCAGTTGATCATGATCGTCTCGAAGCCGTCGTCGCGCAGCGCCATCGCGGCATGCACGCAGCAGTAATCGAACTCGATCCCCTGCCCGATCCGGTTCGGTCCGCCGCCCAGCACGATCACCTTCCTGCGATCGGTGGGCGAGGCCTCGCACTCCTCCTCGTACGTCGAGTACATGTAGGCGGTCTTCGTCGCGAACTCCGCCGCGCAGGTGTCGACGCGCTTGTATACCGGGCGCAGGCCGAGCGCGTGGCGGCGCGCCCGCACGTCGGCCTCGGTCGCCTTCAGCAGATACGCGAGGCGGCGGTCGGAGAAGCCCTTGCGCTTCAGCTCGCGCAGCTCCTCGCGCGCGAGCGATTCGAGCGTGCGCTTCTCCACCGCGAGCTCGAGATCGACGATCTGCTTGATCTGCGCGAGGAACCACGGATCGATCTTCGTGTGCGCATGCGCTTCCTCGAGCGTCATGCCGATGGCGATCGCGTCGGCGACATACCACAGCCGCTCGGCGCGCGGATACGCGAGCTCGTCGGCGATCGTGTCCGGGTCGACGGTCTTGAGATTGAAGCCGTCGACGCCGGTCTCGAGGCCGCGCAGCGCCTTCTGCAGCGATTCCTGGAACGTGCGGCCGATCGCCATCACTTCCCCGACGGACTTCATCTGCGTGGTGAGCCGGTCGTCGGCCTGCCTGAACTTCTCGAACGCGAAGCGCGGCACCTTGGTGACGACGTAGTCGATCGTCGGCTCGAACGACGCCGGCGTCTTGCCGCCGGTGATGTCGTTCGAGAGCTCGTCGAGCGTGTACCCGACGGCGAGCTTGGCGGCGATCTTGGCGATCGGGAAGCCGGTGGCCTTCGACGCGAGCGCGGAGCTGCGCGACACGCGCGGGTTCATCTCGATGACGATCATCCGCCCGTCGGCGGGATTGATCGCGAACTGGACGTTCGACCCGCCGGTGTCGACGCCGACCTCGCGCAGCACCGCGATCGACGCGTCGCGCATGATCTGGTATTCCTTGTCCGTCAGCGTCTGCGCCGGCGCAACGGTGATCGAGTCGCCCGTATGCACGCCCATGGGGTCGAGATTCTCGATCGAGCAGACGATGATGCAGTTGTCCTTGCGATCGCGGACGACCTCCATCTCGAACTCTTTCCAGCCGAGGAGCGACTCCTCGATCAGGAGCTCGTGCGTCGGCGACATGTCGAGCCCGCGCTTGCAGATTTCGACGAACTCGTCCTTGTTGTAGGCGATGCCGCCGCCGGTCCCGCCGAGCGTGAACGACGGCCGGATCACGGCCGGGAAGCCGATCTGCGCCTGGACTTCGAGCGCCTGCTCGAGGTCGTGCGCGATGCCCGAGCGCGCCGAGCCCAGGCCGATGCGCGTCATCGCCGCCTTGAACTTCTCGCGGTCCTCGGCCTTGTCGATCGCCTTCTTCGACGCGCCGATCAGCTCGACGTCGAACTTGGTCAGCACGCCCTCGCGCGCCAGGTCGAGCGCGCAGTTGAGCGCCGTCTGCCCGCCCATCGTCGGCAGGATGGCGTCGGGACGCTCGCGCTCGATGATCGCCGCCACCATCGGCCAGGTGATGGGCTCGATGTAGGTGACGTCGGCCATCTCCGGGTCCGTCATGATCGTCGCCGGATTGCTGTTGACGAGGATGACCCGGTAGCCCTCCTCCTTCAGCGCCTTGCACGCCTGCGCGCCCGAATAATCGAACTCGCACGCCTGCCCGATGATGATCGGGCCGGCGCCGATGATGAGGATGCTCTGAAGGTCGGTGCGTCGCGGCATGTCAGTCGGAGCGGGAGAACCCCAGAGATCGATCGCGCGCCCCCAGGGGACAGCGAACAGCGCGAGCGCGGGGGTCGTTCATGCCTTCTTCTCCATCAGCCGGATGAAGCGGTCGAACAGGTACGCCATGTCGTGCGGCCCGGGGCTCGCCTCGGGATGGCCCTGGAAGCTGAAGGCGGGACGGTCGGTGCGCGCGATGCCCTGCAGGCTGCCGTCGAACAGCGAGACGTGGGTGACGCGCACGGTGTCGGGCAGCGAGGCCGGATCGACGGCGAAGCCGTGGTTCTGGCTGGTGATCAGCACCTGCCCCGTATCCTTGTCGAGCACCGGATGGTTCGCGCCGTGGTGCCCGAACTTCATCTTCATCGTGCGCCCGCCGGATGCGAGGCCGAGGAGCTGGTGGCCGAGGCAGATGCCGAAGGTCGGCGTGCCGGTCTCGACGATGGCGCGGATCGCGGCGATCGCGTAGTCGCAGGGCTCCGGATCGCCGGGCCCGTTCGCGAGGAATACGCCCGCGGGGGACCGCGCGAGCACGTCGCGCGCCGGCGTCTGTGCGGGGACGACGGTGATCCGGCAGCCTCGCTCGGCGAGCATGCGCAGGATGTTGCGCTTGACGCCGAAGTCGTACGCGACGATGTCGAAGCGTGCCGGCCCCATCGGCCGATAGCCTTCCCCCAGCGCCCACGTGCTCGACGTCCATTCGTAGGGCTCGGTGCAGGAGACGACCTTCGCGAGGTCGAGGCCCGCCATCGACGGCGCGGCGCGCGCGCGCGCGACGGCGTCGGCGACCGCGGCGTCGCCGATCACGTTCGCCGCCGCGATGCAGCCATTCTGCGCGCCGTTCTCCCGCAGGATGCGGGTGAGCCGCCGCGTGTCGAGGTCCGCGATGCCCACGACGCCGGCCGCCGCCAGATACGAGGAAAGGTCGCCGGTGCTGCGCCAGCTCGACGCGTGCGCGGGCAGGTCGCGGATCACGAGGCCGGCCGCGAAAACGCGCCGCGATTCGACGTCTTCGGCATTGACGCCGGTGTTGCCGATGTGCGGATACGTCAGCGTGACGATCTGTCCCGCGTACGACGGGTCGGTGAGGATTTCCTGGTAGCCGGTCATCGCCGTGTTGAAGACGACCTCGCCGACGGCGTGGCCGCACGCCCCGATCGCGCGCCCGCGCAATACGGTCCCGTCCGCCAGCGCGAGCACGGCGGGCGTGGTCGCTGCGAACAGCGCGGGCGTCGTGGCGGCCGAGGTTTCCGGAGCGTTCATGGCGGACGGTCGATCGTGCGGACCGTCGAAAAGCGGAGGCGCGATCGACGGCGCCGGACGTGCAAACGGGGAAGGCCACGCCTTCCCCGCTGTGAAGCACCCAATTGTACCGCAGCGGCGACGCGCCATCAAACGCCGCGCGACGCGCTTCGCCGGCCTCCGGGGCTAGTACGCCGCGGTGAAACCGCCGTCGACGTGAAGGATGTCGCCGGTGACGTAATCCGCGGCAGGCGAGCAGAGGAAGACGGCCGCGCCGGCGATCTCCGGCGGCTCGCCCCACCGCCCCGCGGGCGTGCGCCGCTCGACCCAGGCGGAGAACTCCGCGTTCGTGATCAGCGGCCCGTTCATCTCGGTCTTGAAGAATCCCGGCGCGATGCCATTGACCTGGATGTTGAACGGCGCCAGCTCCACGGCCAGGGCGCGGGTCAGCATCTTGAGCGCGCCCTTGCTGGTGGCGTAGGCGACGATGTTGGGCCGGCCGAGATCCGAGGCGATCGAGCAGATATTGACGATCTTGCCGCGCCGCCGGGCCTTCATGCCGGGCAAGAGCGCGCGCGTGACGAGGAACGGACCCTCGACGTTGGCCGCCTGCAGCGCCCGCCACTCCGGCAGAGAGAAGGCCTCGAGCGCCTGGCGCTGATTCACCGCCGCGTTGTTGACCAGGATGTCCGCCGGACCGAGCTCGCGCGCAAGCGCCGCCACGCCCTGAGCGACGGCCGCCTCGTCGGCGACGTCGAACGGCAGTACCCGCACGTTGATGCCGTCGTCGGCGAGGGCTGCGGCGGCCGCCTCGAGCTTGGCCTGGTTGCGGCCGTTGATCGCGACGCGCGCGCCGGCGTCGGCCAGGCCGCGCGCGATCGCGAGACCCAGTCCCGACCCGCCCCCGGTGACCAGCGCGACCTTGCCCGCGAGATCGAACGGTGTCCCCATCACGTGCGCCTCCTGGAGCTCCTCGCCGCCGGCTCCACGCTAGCGCAGGCCGAGCACGTCGCGCATGTCGTACAGGCCCGGCTCGCGCGCGTCGCGCTTCGCTGCGACGTAGCGCGCGGCACGCAGCGCGCCGGCAGCGAAATTCTGCCGCGACGTCGCCCGATGCGTGAGCTCCACGCGCTCGCCGGTCCCGGCGAACACGACGGTGTGCTCGCCGACCACGTCGCCGCCGCGCAGTGTCGCAAAGCCGATCGTCCCCGGCCGACGCTCGCCGGTGTGGCCCTGGCGCGCAAGGACGGCGCTGCCGTCGAGATCGACGCCGGCGCCGGTCGCCGCCGCCTGTCCGAGCTTAAGCGCCGTGCCGGATGGCGCGTCGACCTTCATCCGGTGGTGCATCTCGAGGACCTCGATGTCGAACGCCGGGCCGAGCGCGCGCGCGGCGCGCTCGACCAGGTCGGCCAGCACGACGACGCCGATGCTCATGTTGGGGGCGAAGACGATCGGCACGCGGCGCGCGTCCGCCGCCAGCGCATCCTTCTGACCGGCGTCGAGGCCGGTCGTCCCGACGACCGCCGCGACGCCGTGCCGCGCACACGCCGCCACGTGGGCGAGCGTTCCCGCGGGGCGCGTGAAATCGATGACGACGTCGGCCGCGCGCACCGCCGCGTCGACATCCGCGCCGACGATGACGCCGGTCGCGCGACCGAAGCGCTCGCCCGCGTCGCGTCCGAGCGCGGGGCTCGCGGCGACGTCGAGCGCGGCGACGAGCGCAAACTCCGGCGCCGCCAACGACGCCTCGACCAGCGCCTGGCCCATGCGGCCGCCCGCCCCCGCGATCGCCAGCCGGATGGGCATCTCGCTCAGTTCTTCTTGAGCCAGTCGAAGATCTTGCCGAAGAATCCCTGGTCGTCGGCGTCGGGCAGCTTCTTCAGCGCCTTTTCGCTCGCCGCCCGGTTGAGCTCGACGATGGATTGCGGCATCTCGTCGCCTTCCCAGCGCGCCAGCTTTTCGTCGTCGAAATAGACGGTGAACTGGCGGTGCTCGCGCAGCTTGCCCTGGCGCGTGAATTCATAGACGTAGTCCCAGCGCGAGTCGCGGAACGCGCTGGTGACGAGCGGCGTGCCGAGCGTGGCGCGAACCTGCTGCCGCGTCATTCCCACCTGCAGGCGGTCGACCATGTCCTGCGACAGGTAGTTGCCCTGGTTGATGTCGATCTTGTAGACGCCGAGCTGCTGCACGACCGGCATGTACGTCTCGATCGTCTGGCACGCCGCGACGAGCGCGGCGGCGAGCACGAGCGCCGCGCCGCGGAGCGCGCGCGAGAAGCGGGTCACAGCCGGAGTCAAGATGGGTTTCGCGGTGGCGATGGGTTGCGCGGTGGGGCTTCGCGGTGGGATTGCACGGTGCAAATGGTTATTATAGCCACCGCCGGACCCTCGACCCGGCCCCCATGGACGGCCTCGCGATGAACACCCCCCACGACCTGAAGAGCGCCGGGCTCAAGGCGACGCTGCCGCGCCTCAAGATCATCAACCTGTTCGAGACGTCGAAAGTGCGCCACCTCACGGCCGAGGACGTCTACAAGCTGCTGCTGGCCGAGGGCCTCGACGTCGGTCTTGCGACCGTCTACCGGGTCCTCACGCAGTTCGAGCAGGCGGGACTGCTGATCCGCCATCACTTCGAGTCCGGCAAGGCCGTGTTCGAGCTCAACGAGGGCAAGCATCACGATCACCTCGTCTGCATGGAATGCGGCCGTGTCGAGGAGTTCTACGACGCCGAAATCGAGAAGCGCCAGCACAAGATCGCGCGCGAGCGCGGCTTCGAGATCCGCGAGCATGCGCTGTACCTGTACGCGGAATGCACGAAGGCTCGCTGCCCGTACCGGAAGAGCACAGCAACGTCGTAGTCCGCGTTCTGCGCGTGGCGGATCCCCACCCGCTGCGCCGCCTGGCTATTCGCCGCCGCCGAGGTCCAGGGCAGGATCGGCCGCCTCGCGGCGGTTGAAGTCGGCCAGTCGGAAGCCCAGCAGATACAGCGCGGCGAAATAGGCGACCCCGCCGGCGGCGATCACGCCGGCTAAGCGCCCCACTTTCTGCCACAGGCTCGCCGCGAGCCAGAACGCCGGCGGGCCCGCCAGCCAGGCGAGCACGGCGCCGAGCACCGCCAGCGCGACGATCACCCTGCCGAGGAACCGGGGCCAGCCGTCGCGCGGCGTATAGAAGCCGCGCTTGCGCAGCAGGTAGAACAGCAGCGACGCGTTCACGCACGCGCCCAGACTGGTGGCCAGCGTGAGTCCGGCGTGGCCCAAGCCGAGCGGCCAGGCGAGGAGCACCGCGAGCACCTGCGTGACGACGACGGTGACGAACGCGATGCGCACCGGCGTCTTGATCACCTGGCGCGCGTAGAAGCCCGGCGCGAGGATCTTCACGAGGATGAGCGCCGTGAGGCCGAGGCTGTAGCCCAGCAGCGCGGCGCGCGTCTGCATCGCGTCGAAGACAGTGAACCTGCCGTACTGGTAGAGCGTGGTGACGAGCGGCAGCGCGAGGAGCCATAGCGCCAGCGCCGCCGGCAGCGCGAGCAGGAACGCGAGGCGCAGTCCCCAGTCGAGCAGCGCCGAATACTCCGGGTGATTGGCGTCGCTGTGATGCTTCGCCAGCGACGGCAGCAGCACGGTGCCGAGCGCGACGCCGAGCAGCGCGCTGGGGAATTCCATCAGCCGGTCGGCGTAGGTGATCCACGAGATCGCGCCGTTGCCGAGCAGCGCGGCAAGCTGCGTGTTGATCAGCGCGGAGATCTGCGCCGCCGACACGCCGACGACGGCCGGCCCCATCGCCATCAGCACGCGACGCACGCCGGGGTCGGCGAGATCGAGCCTTGGCCGCGGGAGCATCCCGAGCCGAAGCAGCGGCCGGACCTGGAACGCGAGCTGCGCCACGCCGCCGATCAGCACCCCCCATGCGAGCGCGACGATCGGCGGGTCCACGTGCGGCGCCAGGAACAGCGCGGCGCCGATGATCGCGACATTGAGCAGCACCGGCGTGAACGCCGGGATGGCGAAGCGCCGGTAGACGTTGAGCACGCCGCCGGCGAGCGACACCAGCGACACGAACAGGAGGTACGGGAACACGATGCGGATCATTTGTGCCGTGAGCTCGACCTTGCCCGGCGTGCGCGCAAATCCGCCCGCCAGCACGTACACGAGCCACGGCGCCGCGAGGACGCCGACAGCGGTCACGCCGAGGAGGATCAGCGTCAGCAGCGTGCCGACCTTGCCCACCAGCGCCCGCGACGCGTCGGCGCCCTTCTGCCGGTGATATTCGGCGAGGATCGGGACGAACGCCTGCGAGAACGCCCCCTCGGCGAACAGGCGCCGCAGCAGGTTCGGCAGCCGGAACGCCGCTTCGAACGCGTCCATCTGCAGCCCCGCGCCGAAGGCGGTCGCCTTGAGGCTTTCGCGGACGAGGCCGGTCACCCGGGACAGTAACGTCATCCCGCTGACCGTCGTCAGGGCTTTGAGGAGGTTCACGCGGAGAGGGCGCCGTCCGGTCGGGCGGGTTCGAGCCTAAAGCGTTGCCTGCGCACGCAAAATCCGTTATTATGCTGGGCTTTTCGCGGTGCAGGCAATGCAGGCCTGAGGCACGCAGCGCGCCGCGCAGGAAATCCCCGGACGGCAACGACCGGGCAACGCAACCCGAGCAACCATCAGGAACGCACTCCATGGCCAATTCGGCTCAAGCCCGCAAGCGGGCCCGGCAGGCGGAAGCGACGCGCAAGCGCAACGCGGCGCTGCGGTCGGAAATCCGCACCGCGGTGAAGAAGGTCAAGAAGGCCATCGGCGCCGGCGACAAGGCCGCGGCGGCCAAGACCCTGCAGGAATCGCAGGCCGTGATCGACCGCATCGCCGACAAGAAGATCGTCCACAAGAACACCGCATCGCGGACCAAGTCCCGCCTCTCGCAGGCGATCAAGGCCTTGGCCTGAAAAAGCCGTCCGAAGCCCGCGCCGCAACAGCGTCGCGCGGGCCCGCGCCGAAAAAAGCGCCCCGGGGGGCGCTTTTTTGTCGCCTGGCCGCGCCGCCGGCCGGCGCGAAGACGCGCGACCCGAGACGACGCCAAGACCGGCGGGTTCCGCGGCGCAGCAATCTCCGAGCCGCCGGCATGGCATTTGCTGCAAACCTCTGATCGCACGCGGAGTTGAGGCGCGGCTGCCCGGTCCAACGTGGCCCGCGCGGCCCCGCGGCGCTGCGAATACTCGATGCCGCGACCCGCTGTGTGTCCGCACCAAGCCGCGCCTGCCCCGGTACGGCGTGGTCCGCACCAAGCCGCGCCTGCCCAGGTGCGGCAGGCATTCGCCAGTTTCGGCCGTGCGCTCGTCGCCGTGTGCGCGTTCGGGATGGGACCGATTTCGCCTGTCCTGGCCGACGCGTCGCCGCCGTCGCTTCGTGACATCGAGGCGTCGGTCGCCGCGGACCCCGTGGGCGCCCTCGACACGCTGCGTCGATACCATCCGCACGGCGACGCCACGTCGCCGCAGCTAGCGCGCTTTCGCCTCGGGCTGGAGGGACAGGCGCTCATCCAGGCCGGGCGGGTGGCCGAGGCGCAGTCGCTCGCGCGCGACCTCGAGGCGCGGGCGCATGCCGGCAAGGACCCGCAAATGGCCGCGCTCGCGATGCTGCTCCAGAGCGGCACACAGTGGCGCGCCGGCGATGCCGCGACGGCGCAGGACCTGGCGCTGTCCGCGCGCGAAGCGCTCGCGGGCTCGGGTGACCTGTTCCTCGAGCACTGGGCCGCGCTTGCGGCGGCGACCGCCTCGCGGGCCCGCGGGCAGTTCGAACAGGCACTGTCGAGCCTGCACGCCGCCCTGTCGGCAGCCGATCTGGCGGAGAACGCCAATCGCCGCGCCGCCGACCATTACCAGATGTCGGTCCTGACGCTCGCCCTCAAGCAGCCGGCGCGCGCGCTCGACGAGAGTCGCGAGGCGTTCCGGCAGGCGAGCCTGGCGCACAACGCCTACCTGATGGCGAAAGCCAAGATGGCGGAGTCGGCCACGATGGAGGCGCTCGAGAAGCCCGTCGAGGAGCTCGCGGCGCTGGAGGATGCGCTCTCGATCGCGCGCACGAATCGCTCGGCGACGGCGGAGGCGCTCGCGCTCGTCAACCTGGCGGACATCTACCTGCGGCGCCGGGATTTCAAGGCCGCGTACGATCTCGCGCGCGCGGCGCTGGAGAAAGCGCGACCGTTCGACGACATCACGCTGATGGCGACGGCGAAAGCCAACATGGGGTTCGCGCTGCTGGGCTCGGGCAGGATCGACGCCGGCAAGCGGCTCGCCGACGAGGCGGTCGCCGATTACGAGCGCGCCGGCGCGGCGGCCGAGACGGCCGGACTGCTCGGAGAATATGCCCAGTACCTCGAGGGCGCCGGCGACTACCGGTCGGCGCTGGTGCTCGCGCATCGCGAGCGCACGCTCAACGAGGTCATTTCGTCGACCGCGCACAACCGCGCCGTCGTCGAGCTGCAGAACCGCTACGAGGCGGAGCGGCGCCGCCTGGAGATCGAGCGCCTCAACCACGAGAACACGATGAAGTCGGAGGAGCTCAGGCAGCGCCAGCGCACCGAGCGCATCCTGTGGCTGCTCGCGTCGGCGCTCGGCCTGATGTTCACCGTCGTCGTCGTGCTCTATCGCAAGCTGCACGTCACCAACCGCCTGCTGGCCGGCAAGAACCGGGCGCTGCAGTCGCTGTCGGGAATCGATCCGCTGACGTCGCTGTTCAATCGCCGCCACTTCCAGGACTTCATCGCCGCGGAGCCGCTGGCGGGCGACCGGCGCCGCCAGGGAATGGGCGGCGAGGTCCAGGGCGTGCTGCTGATCGATCTCGATCATTTCAAGACGATCAACGACCGCTACGGCCACGCCGCCGGCGACGCGGTGCTCGTCGCCCTGTCCGAACGCCTCCGCCTGGCGCTGCGCGAGGAGGACATGATCGTCCGCTGGGGCGGCGAGGAGTTCCTCGTGTTCGTGCCCAGCGTCTCGATCGGCCGGCTCGACGACGTCGCCCAGCGGATCATGGACACGGTCTCGTCGGAGCCGGTGATGCACGTGGGCGCCGCGCTGCGCGTGACGGCGTCGATCGGCTATGCACCGATGCCGCTGCCCCCGCACGATTTCCCGCTGTCGTGGGAGCGCGCGCTGGCGCTGGTCGACAAGGCGCTCTACATGGCCAAGGTCAACGGCCGCAACCGCGCCTATGGCGTCGCCGCCCTGTACTCGCGCGAAGCCGCCGCGCTCGACGCCGCGATTGCCGATCTCGAGACGGCGGCGCAGAACGGCGTCGTCGACCTGCGCGTGCTCATCAACGGTCCGCGACCGGTGACGGGCGCGCCGCGGCCCGCCGCCGGTCTCGATCTCGCCGCGTGACCGGCCGGCACGCGCCAAGCGCGTGCTAGTATCCTGATTCGACGCACCTTTCGCCGCCCTCGCGCGGCGAGCCGCCTCATGCCGGCGCCGCCACCCAAGCACTTTCTGCAGTTCCGTGACTTCACGCGCGACGAGTTCGCGTGGCTGTTCGCGCGCACGCGCTGGATCAAGGACCGGTTCAAGCGCTACGAGCTGTACCAGCCGCTGCGCGACCGCACGCTCGCGATGGTCTTCGAGAAGGCGTCGACCCGGACGCGCGTCTCGTTCGAGGCCGGGATGAACCAGCTTGGCGGGATCGCCATCAACCTGAACCGCGGCGACACGCAGCTGTCGCGCGGCGAGCCGATCGAGGACGTCGCGCGGGTGATCTCGCGGATGGTCGACGTCGTGATGATCCGCACGTTCGAGCAATCGATCATCGAGCGTTTCGCCGCGCACTCGCGGGTGCCCGTCATCAACGGCCTCACCAACGAATACCATCCCTGTCAGATTCTTGCCGACATCTTCACCTACGTGGAGCACCGCGGATCGATCGAAGGGCGCACCGTGGCGTGGATCGGCGACTCGAACAACGTCTGCAACACCTGGCTGCAGGCGGCGGCGATCCTCGGCTTCACCGTCCACGTCTCGACGCCTCCCGGGTACGAAGTCGATGCGGCGACCGTGCAGGGCGCCGGCGAGTTCCGCGCTTTCAACGATCCCAACGAAGCGTGCCGCGGCGCCGACCTCGTCACGACCGACGTCTGGACGAGCATGGGCTTCGAGGCGGAGAACGAGGCGCGCCGGCGGGCATTCGAGGACTGGCAGGTGGACGCCGAGATGATGCGGGAGGCGAAGCCGGACGCGCTGTTCATGCACTGCCTTCCCGCGCACCGGGGCGAGGAGGTGTCCGCCGACGTCATCGACGGCCCCAACAGCGTAGTCTGGGACGAGGCGGAGAACCGGCTGCACGCGCAGAAGGCGCTGCTCGAGTACGTCGTCTGCGGACGCGTCGCCGCCTGACGCGCAGCGGGCAGGAGGGATTGCGATGATCGACCATCTCGGCATCACCGTGCGCGACGTCGTGAAATCGAAGCGCTTCTACGGCGCGGCGCTCGCCCCGCTCGGCTACACGCTGCTGATGGAGTTCGAGGCGTTCGCCGGTTTCGGCATCGCGCCCAAGCCGGACTTCTGGATCGGCGAAGGCGCGCCGAATGTCCCGCCGATGCACGTGGCCTTCCGCGCGTCGACGCGGGCGGAGGTCGACGAGTTCCACCGCGCGGCGCTGGCCGCCGGCGGCCGCGACAACGGCGCGCCGGGCCTGCGGCCGCACTATCATGCGAATTACTACGGCGCGTTCGTGCTCGACCCGGACGGCCACAACGTCGAGGCCGTGTGCCACGCGCCGGCGTAATTTCGAGGAGGAAACGCAACGTGATGAAGACATCGCTTCGCCGTGCCGCCATCGCGGCAACGCTGGTCGCGATCGCCTCGTGGGCGAACGCACAAGGCTATCCCGACAAGCCGATCAAGTTCATCATGACCGCGCCGGCCGGCAGCTCGATCGACACGCTCGGCCGCACGATCGCCGAGAAGCTGTCGCCGCGCCTCGGCCAGCCGGTGGTGGTCGAGAACAAGCCTGCCGCGGGGGGCACCGTGGCCACCGCGGAGGTCGCGCGCGCGGCGCCGGACGGCTACACGATGCTGCTCGGGTATCCGGGGCCGCTCGCGTTCTCGCCGCTGCTGCAGAAGCTGCCGTACGACGTGCAGAAGGACCTGGCGCCGGTGATCACCACGTCCAACCAGCCGTCGGTGCTGGCGGTGAACGCGTCGCTGCCCGTCAAGAGCGTCGCCGAGCTCGTCGCCTACGCGAAGGCGAACCCGGGCAAGCTCAACTACGCGTCGGTGGGCAACGGCAGCTCGTCGCATCTCACGATGGAGCTGCTGAAGTCCGCCGCCGGCTTCGACGCCGTGCACGTGCCGTTCAACGGCTCGCCGCCGGCGGTGACCGCCACGATCCAGAACGAGACGCAGATGCTGTTCGCGGTCATGCAGCCGCTCAAGGCGCAGATCGAGGCGGGAAAGCTCCGCGCGATCGCCGTGACGACGGCCCGGCGCTTTCCGCTGCTGCCCGACTTGCCGTCGATCGCGGAATCGGGCTACCCGAGCGTGGTCTCCGACGCCTGGAACGGCATCGTGGTGCCGGCCGGCACGCCCAGGGCCGTCATCGACAAGCTCAATGCCGAGATCAACGCCGTGCTCAAGCTGCCCGACGTCGTGCAGAAGATGCAGTCGCAAGGATTCGATCTCGTCGGCGGCACGCCGGAGCAGTTCGGCGCGCTGATGAAGGGCGAGGTCGAGCGCTGGACGCCCGTGATCAGGAAAGTCGGGCTCAAGGTCGACTGAACCACCGCTCGCCGCATCCGCGGCCGCGGCGCCGTCCCGGCGTTCCTTCTCTCCACCGAAGTCCACCCCGATGCCCGAAATCAAGAAAGTCGTCCTCGCCTACTCCGGCGGCCTCGATACCTCCGTGATCCTGAAATGGCTGCAGGACGTCTACGGCTGCGAAGTCGTCACGTTCACGGCCGACATCGGCCAGGGGGAGGAGGTCGAGCCCGCGCGCGCCAAGGCGATCAGGATGGGGATCAAGAAGAAGAACATCTTCATCGAGGACCTGCGCGAGGAGTTCGTTCGCGACTTCGTGTTCCCTATGTTCCGCGCCAACGCCGTCTACGAGGGCGAATACCTGCTCGGCACGTCGATCGCGCGTCCGCTGATCGGCAAGCGCCTGGTAGAGATCGCCCGCGCGACCGGCGCGGACGCGATCGCGCACGGCGCCACTGGCAAGGGCAACGACCAGGTACGCTTCGAGCTCACCGCCTACGCGCTGATGCCGAACGTGCACATCATCGCGCCGTGGCGCGAATGGGACCTGCTGTCGCGCGAGAAGCTGCTCGCCTACGCCGACAAGCATGGGATTCCCGTCGACTTCAAGAAGCGCACGGCTGCCAACGCCGGCGGTGCGCCGTACTCGATGGACGCCAACCTGCTGCACATCAGCTACGAAGGCGGCATCCTCGAGGATCCCGACTTCGCGCCGGAAGAGTCGATGTGGCGGCTGACGGTGTCGCCGGAGAAGGCGCCGGACAAGCCGCAGGTCGTCGAGCTCACGTACCGGCACGGCGACATCGTTGCGATCGACGGCAGGCGGATGACGCCGGCGCGGGTGCTGGCGCGGCTGAACGAGATCGGCGGGCGCCACGGCATCGGCCGCCTCGACATGGTCGAGAACCGCTACGTCGGCATGAAATCGCGCGGCTGCTACGAGACGCCCGGCGGCACGATTATGCTGAAGGGTCATCGCGCCATGGAGTCGATCACACTCGACCGCGAAGTGCTCGCGCTCAAGGACGACCTGATGCCGCGCTACGCGCGCCTCATCTACAACGGGTACTGGTTCAGCCCGGAGCGCACGCTGCTGCAGGGACTGATCGACGCGTCGCAGGCGCACGTCAACGGCACCGTGCGCCTGAAGCTCTACAAGGGCACTATCATGTGCGTCGGACGCGCGTCGAAGAGCGACTCGCTGTTCGACCAGACGATCGCGACGTTCGACGACGACGCCGGCGCGTACGACCAGAAGGACGCCGCCGGCTTCATCAAGCTGAACGCCCTGCGGATGCGCATCGCGGCGAAGCGGCGCCGCGCCGGCTAGCGCCGGCGCCCGGCGCGGGGCGTGATCGGCCATGCCGGAGCTCCCCGACGTCGTCGTCTATTGCGAGGCGCTCGCCGCACGCGTGCGCGGCGAAGTGCTGCAGCGCGTCCGGCTGCCGAGCCCGTTCGTCCTGCGCACGGCCGACCCGCCGATCGGCGCCGCGGAAGGCAAGCGTGTGCTCGACGTCCTGCGCCTGGGAAAGCGCATCGTCCTGGCGCTCGAGGGGGAGCTGTTTCTCGTCATCCACCTGATGATCGCCGGGCGGCTGCGCTGGCTTGCCCCCGGCGCCGCGCCGCCCGGGCGGATCACCCTCGCCCTGCTCGAGTTCGGCAGCGGACGCCTCGCCTTCACCGAGGCCGGAACCAAGCGGCGCGCGTCGCTTCACCTCGTGCGCGGACGCGTCGCGCTGACCCAATTCGACATGGGCGGACTGGAGATCGCCGGCAGCGACGCGCGGGAGTTCGCGGCGCGATTGACGCGCGAGAATCACACGCTGAAGCGCGCGCTGACCGATCCCCGGCTGTTCAGCGGCATCGGCAACGCGTACTCCGACGAAATCCTCCACCGTGCGCGGCTCTCGCCGCTCGCGCTCACGCAGAAGCTCGACGACGCGGCGGTTGCGCGACTGCACGCGGCCGCGATGGCGGTGACGACGGAGTGGACGGCGCGACTGCGCGACGAGGCGCGCGGCGACTTCCCGAAGAGCGTGACGGCGTTCCGGCCGGAGATGGCGGTGCATGGACGCTTCGGCCAGCCCTGCCCCGCCTGCGGGGCGCCGGTGCAGCGGATCGTGTACGCGGAGAACGAGGCGAACTACTGCGCGCGCTGCCAGACCGGCGGCGTCGTGCTCGCCGACCGCGCGCTGTCGCGGCTGCTGCACAAGTCGTTTCCGCGCTCGCTCGACGACTAGCGACCGCGGCCGGTCAGGACCAGACCAGCGCGATTTTCTGGTGGGCGCCGTCGCCGACGGCGACGCGGCGCGTCTTCGACTCGCCGCCGAACTCCGCGGAGATCGTGTAGACGCCGGCGGGGACGCGGACCAGCACCATGGGACCCGACTCGCGATCCACCAGGACGCGGCCGGCGGCATCGGCGATCGACAGGCGCACGTCGGCGATGAACTGCTCGCGGTCGTCGACGCGCCGCACGAATACGAGCTCGAGCGGATACTCGGCGGCCAGCATGCGCATCCGGTCGGCCTCCTCCTTGCCGACGCCCCCGCTCACGACCACCGCCGGCGCGTCGCCGGCAGCACCCGGTGCATCAGGCGCCCACGTGGAGAGGATGCCGGCGAGCACGATCAGCACGATCGCGGCGATGCCCTGCTTGTCGATGTTGCGCTCCATGACGTCGACTCCCGTGCGTGTCAGGATGCGTCGGGAGGCTACGCGCGGCGACCGACCGCCGCCATCGGCGCCGGGCGGCAAGCCGCGTCGGCGTCGGGCCTACAGGCCTGTCATTGGCGGCGCACGCGGTGCGTCAGAATCCCATGCGGGCGCGACGGCCGCAGAGCTTGCGGGGATCGATGTCCTCGGGGACGAGATGGTCACGACCGGCCAAGCGCGCCGTGCCGAAGGCGTCCAGCAACAACTTGCGCATGTCCCTCGGGGGAATGGCCGCCAGGCGCTCGATCACGCCGTCGGCCGGCTCCGGCGGAAAGGGCCAGCGATGCGCGTCGAGGATGTCGCGATAGACGGCGAGCGCGATGCGCCGGGACCCGCCGGCATCCGGGCGCTCGATCTCGTAGACGTTCATCCGGTTGAGGATCGGCTCCGGAATGACGCTCTCGTCGTTCGCCGTGGCGATCCACAGGATGTGCGACGCGTCCATGTCGACGTCGATGAACTCGTCCTTGAAGTGGCTCGCCGTATCGCGCTCGAGCAGCGAATAGAGCGCGCCCATCGGGTCGTAGCGGGCGTCGCCGCCGGCCTTGTCGACCTCGTCGAGCACCACGACGGGGTTCGCATACTCGCCCTCGATCAGCGTCTGCGCGACCTTGCCCGGCCGCGCGTTGTGCCACTGCGCCGACGCGCCGGTGAGCACCCAGCCGGCCGTCAGCGAGCTCATCGACACGAACTCGAAGCCGGTGCCGAGCGCCTGAGCAAGCTTCTTGGCGAAGTAGGTCTTGCCGAGGCCCGGCTCGCCCAGGAGCAGCATCGGAGTGAACTGGACGGCCTCGTTGCCCGACAGCGCCAGCGCGAGGAACTTGCGGAGGTCGTCGATCACCCCCCCGAAGTTGGGCGACGTCTCGACGAGATCGTCGACAGCGGCCGCGGTGGAGGGCTTGATGATGTAGCGGGACCCGCCGAGCTCGCGCATGCGGTCGTACCAGCTTTTCAGTCCGTCGTTGCGGCGTGCGGCGCCGTCCTCGAGCGCCCGGTCGACCTCGGCCACCGAGTAGATGGATTGCAAATCGGCGATGGGAATGACGGTTTCCATGGCGACTTCGCACCTCCGTGCCGTTGCAAAGGCATAGACCATGCCAAATTCGGACCGTGCTGCCAAGTGGTCGCGCAGGACGGGCGAACGCTTACGCACGCCGCCGTCTTGCCGCCGCAACGCGCCCCGGGGGCCGTCGGCTGCACCGCCGCGGACCGCCGCCGCACCGGTTTGCGCCATCGCGGCGCGGCGTGCTAGCTTCGGCGACCGACGGAGGTCCGCCATGCCCAGCTTTGACATCGTCTCGGAAGTCAACGAGGTGGAGGTCAGGAATGCCCTCGACCAGTCGAACAAGGAGCTCTCCACGCGCTTCGACTTCAAGGGCTCCGACGCCCGCGTCGAGTACAAGGACAAGGTGCTGACGCTCTACGCCGACGACGAGTTCAAGCTGAAGCAGGTGACGGACATCCTCACCGGCAAGCTCGCCAAGCGGCAGGTCGACGTGCGCTCGCTCGAGTACGCCGACCCCGAGAAGATCTCCGGCAACAAGGTCAAGCAGGCCGTGACCGTGCGCACGGGGGTCGGGCAGGAGCTCGCCAAGAAGATCCAGCGCCTGGTCAAGGACAGCAAGCTCAAGGTGCAGGCGTCGATCCAGGGCGACACGGTGCGCGTGTCCGGCGCGAAGCGCGACGACCTGCAGAGCGTGATCACCCTGATGAAGAAGTCGATCACGGATTTTCCGCTGCAATACCAGAACTTCCGCGATTGATCGTCACGTCGAGGCTCGCGCTGGAGCCGCTCGCCGCACACCATGCGGCGCCGATGTTCGCGGGCATGGCCGATCCGGCGCTGTTCCGCTGGATCGACGATGCGCCCCCGCCGACCGTCGCGGCGCTGGAGGCGCGCTATGCGCGTGTCTCGGCGCCGGGCGCCGGCGCGCCGGACCGCTGGCTCAACTGGGCGATGCGGCTGCGCGCCACGGGCGACTACGCGGGGCACGTCGAGGTCACGCTGGATCCGGGCGGCGTCGCCAGCCTCGCGTACTTCACGTTCGCGCGCTTCACGCGGCGGGGCGTGGCGCACGAGGGCTGCGCGGCGGTCCTGGGCGCGCTGCGCAGCGACTTCGGCGCGCGGGAGGCGGTCGCGACGATCGACACGCGCAACGTGGCATCGTGGCGCCTCGTCGAAGCGCTGGGCTTCACGCGCGACCCCGGCACCCAGCCCTGCACGCTGCGCGGGGAGCCGAGCGAGGATTATCGCTATCGGCTCAAGCTCTGACCCGCGTCAGGCGAGGTCCGCGAGCAACGCCTTGCGCGCATCCTCGCCGACCGCCGGGATCTCGGCCTGGTACTGCGGGTGGTCGACGCCGATGCCGAGCCCGACGCCGTACTTCAGCGCGGAGACCATCTCCGCGGTCAGCTCGAAGCGCAGGAAGTGCACCGACGACGTCTTCTCGGCGTTCTCGCGCTCGAGGTCCTCGTCGGCGATCGCGAACACCTTGGCGCAGCTCTCGACCTGCACCCACACGCGATCCTCGATGCCGCGGAGCTTCGCGAGCGCGCGGTGCCGCTCGCCCGGATCCTCGTACTCGATAAGCATCGTCGCCTTGAAGTTGCTGCCGTCGGGAATCAGCGGGTTGTAGGCCGCGAGCTCGTCCTCGATGCCGTCCTCCTCGAAGATCTTCTCGATCCGCAGCATCTCCTGCACCTGGTAGCGGATGGTGAGCTCGTCCTCGAAGATCAGCGTGACGTGCTCGCCGAGATGGACAGTCCGCGCCTTCTTGTGCGCGATCACCCGGGCGCGAAATTCCTTGCGCCCCCTGGCATAGGCCTCGAGCGACATCAGCGTTTGGCGGTCGATGTGCGGCATAACGCTCACCCGTCCTTCAATCGAGCCCGTACGCGATGCGCAGCAGCGTCAGCGGGTGCGCCTTGCGCGCGTTCGACGGCCCTTTCGCCGCGATTCCCTGCTGGATGCGCCGGCCGGCGATCGGGCAATCGGAGCTGACGTAGTCGGGTTCCGGCTCCGCCATGCGGCTGAACACCGGCCGGCCGATCTTCATCGACTCCGCGAAGAACTCCGTCTTGACCCCCCAGGTGCCGTCGTGGCCCGCGCAGCGCTCGACCGTGTTGACCGACGTGTCGGGCACCCACTCCAGCACTTCCCGCGTCTTCTGTCCCACGTTCTGCACGCGCGAATGGCAGGGGATGTGGTAGCTGACCTTGCCGAGCGGCTGCGAGAAGCTCTTCTTCAGCAGGCCGTCCTTGTCGCGCAGCACGAAGTACTCGAACGGATCGAACATCGCCTCCGCCACCGCCTTGACGTCATCGTCGTCCGGGAACAGCAGCGGCAGCTCCTGCTTGAACATCAGCGTGCAGGACGGGACCGGCGACAGGATCGCGTTGCCGGCGCGCGCCAGCGGCGCGAGGAGCGGGATGTTGATGTCCTTCAGCTTTTCCACTGCGGCGAGGTCGCCGAGCTCGAGCTTGGGCATGCCGCAGCATGCCTCTTTCTGCACCAGCGCGAACGGAATCTCGTTGTGCGCCAGGAGCTTGACCAGATCGAGCCCGATGCCCGGCTCGTTGTAGTTGACGTAGCAGGTCGCGAAGACGACCACCTTCCCCGGCGTCCGCGCGCCGGCGCGCACCGGCCACTGCGCCGACGCCGGCGCGTCCTTCAGGAACGTCTTCCTCGCATAAGGCGGCAGCGCAGCCTCCGCCGCGATGCCCAGCGTGCGGTCCATCATCCTGCGCGTTCCCGGGGAATTGTTCGCCTTGTTGACCATCTCGACGACCACCGGGATGGTTGCGAGCTTGCCGAGCCGGTCGGTGCTCGTAAGCAGCCGGTCGCGGAACGTCGTCCTGCCGGCGACGAATTTCTGCGCCTTTCCGCGCAGCATCAGATGCGGGAAGTCGACGTTCCACGGATGCGGCGGCACGTACGGGCACTTCGTCATGTAGCAGACGTCGCACAGATAGCACTGGTCGACGACTTTCCAGTAGTCGGCCTTCGCGACGCCGTCGACTTCCATCGTCTTGCCGTTGTCGACGAGGTCGAACAGCGTCGGAAATGCGCCGCACAGCGAAACGCAGCGACGGCAGCCGTGGCAGATGTCGAAGACGCGCTCCATCTCCTTGAACAGCGCGCCCTCGTCGTAGAACCCGGGATTGCGCCAGTCGATCGGATGCCGCGTGGGTGCGTCGAGGTTGCCTTCGCGCTGGGTCATGGGTGGGAATCGTCAGGGGGCGATCCGGCGGCCGCAAGGCGGCGCCGCGCCGGCTGGCACGCCGCGCGGGGCCGCGGCCGGGCGCCGCGCCATGCGACGCCCGGCCCGGGCGAATGCTTGGCGTTCAGTCGCTCAGCGAGTCCAGCGCCTTCTGGAAGCGGTTGGCGTGCGACCGCTCGGCCTTGGCGAGCGTCTCGAACCAGTCGGCGATCTCCTCGAAGCCTTCGCCGCGCGCCGACTTCGCCATTCCGGGGTACATGTCCGTGTACTCGTGCGTTTCGCCCGCCACGGCGGCCTTGAGGTTGTCGCGGCTCGAGCCGATCGGAAGGTCCGTCGCGGGATCGCCCACCGCGGCGAGATAATCGAGGTGGCCGTGCGCGTGCCCCGTTTCGCCTTCGGCGGTGGAGCGGAACAGCGCGGCGACGTCGTTCTGTCCTTCGACGTCCGCCTTGCTCGCGAAATACAGGTAGCGGCGGTTCGCCTGCGATTCGCCGGCGAACGCTGCCTTCAGGTTGTCGTGCGTCTTCGTTCCTTTCAGCGCTTTCATCGTGCTTCTCCTCTCGAGGTTGACCGCTTCCGGGCCAGGGAAGCGGCTTCAATGACCGCGCGCATGCGTTCGACGCCAGGCGCGACGCAACGATCTTGCGCGCCGCGCGGTCATGCGTCCAATTGATTGTGCCAATCCTGCCTATAGTCCCGCGCTATCGTCACGCGCGACGTGCCGGCGCCGCAGGCGCAGCGAGCGATCAGTCGATCTGCTCGTACGCGGGCAGCGTGAGGAACTCGACGAACGTGTCGTCGTTGACGAGGTCGGCGAAGATCCTCGCGGCGTCCTCGTACCTGCCGTCGGCGTAGGCGGTCCCCAGGTACTCCCGGATCCTCGCCATTTCCTCCGGGATCATCGCGGCGACCATTTCCTTGGTCACCTTCCGGCCGTCGTCGAGCACGCCCTTCGGCGAGCGTATCCACTGCCACACCTGCGAGCGCGAGATCTCGGCGGTCGCGGCGTCCTCCATCAGGTTGAAGATCGGCACCGCGCCCTGCCCCGCCAGCCACGCGCCCACGTACTGGATGGCGACGTTGATGTTGAGGCGGACCCCCTTCTCCGTGATCGGCTGCTCGGGCTCGAAGCGAAGGAGGTCGGCCGCGCCGGCGACCACATCCTCGCGCTTCCTGCCGGCGATCTGGTTGTGCGCCGGCATCAGGCGATCGAAGACCTCCTTCGCCACCGGCACGAGGCCGGGATGCGCGACCCACGTGCCGTCGTGCCCGATCGTCGCCTCGCGCTCCTTGTCGGCCTTGACCTTGGCGAAGGCCTCGTCGTTGGCGACCTTGTCGTTCTTCACCGGGATCTGCGCCGCCATGCCGCCCATCGCATGGATGTTGCGGCGATGACAGGTCTTCACCAGCAGCTCGGCATAGCTCTTCATGAAATGCGTCGTCATCGTGACGAGCGCGCGATCGGCGAGGCAGAAGTCGCGGTTGGTCCGGAATTTCTTGATGCACGAGAAGATGTAGTCCCAGCGACCGCAGTTGAGGCCGGCGGAATGCTCGCGCAGCTCGAAGAGGATTTCGTCCATCTCGAACGCCGCGAGGATCGTCTCGATGAGCACCGTCGCCTTGATGGTGCCGCGGGGAACGCCGAGCTCGTCCTGCGCCATGACGAAGATGTCGTTCCACAGCCGGGCCTCGAGGTGGCTCTCGAGCTTGGGCAGGTAGAAGTAGGGGCCGGAGCCGCGCGCGGTGAGCTCCTTCGCGTTGTGGAAGAAGTACATCGCGAAATCGAAGATGCCGCCGGAGATCGGCGCGCCGTCGATCTGCACGTGCTTCTCGCCAAGGTGCCAGCCGCGCGGCCGGACGAACAGCACGGCGGTCCTGTCGTCGAGCTTGTAGGCCTTGCCCTCGGGAGACACGTAGTCGATGCGGCGGCGGATCGCGTCGCGCAGGTTGAGGTGGCCCTGCAGGTTGTTGTCCCACTTCGGCGTGTTGGCGTCCTCGAAGTCGGCCATGAACACGCTGGCGCCCGAATTGAGCGCGTTGATGATCATCTTGCGATCGACCGGGCCGGTGATCTCGACGCGCCGGTCGGCGATGTCGGCCGGATACGGCGCGCACGTCCACGCGCTCTCGCGCAGCTGGCGCGTCTCGGGCAGGAAATCCGGCAGCTTCCCCCGGTCGAGCTCGGCCTGCCGCGCCGCCCGCAGGCCGAGCAGCTCGTTGCGGCGGCCGCCGAACGCCCGCTGCAGCCGGGCGGCGAACGCCATCGAATCGGGCGTGAGGATCTGCCCGTACTCGGGGGTGATCCGGCCCGTGACGGCGATGCCGGGGCCAAAGGACAGGTCGCTCATGGGAATCCTCACAGCGCTTGGTGGGGCGACGCGGGAGCGGGGCCCGCGACGACGAGACGGTCAAGCCGTCCACCCGAATGATACCGGAGGATGGTGCAGTGCGTCAGAGCGCGCCGCGCGCCCGGAGACCGGGCTTGCGTTGACGGCAGTCGCCGAAGCCACCGCGTTCCGGCCTCACCGAAAGCAGGAGCGGCTGCGGGGGCGCTCGCGCGGGCGACTGGGGTACTGGAGCCCGTGCGGGCGCACCCGCAGCCGCTCCTGCGCGCCCGCTACACTGCGAGGGCGCGCTTGCGCGGGCGACTGGGGTTGGAGTCCGTGCGGGCGCACCCGCAGCCGCTCCTGCGCGCCCGCTACACACCAGGGGCGCTTGCGCGCCGCGTCAGGCGTTGGCAGCCTGCCGTGTCGGCTGCAGCGAGAGAAGCCCGTGCGCAAGCCCGCGGTTCACGCCGCTGATCACCGCCTTCAGCGTCGCCGTGACGATGTTCGGGTCGAGCCCGACGCCGTAGACGGTGCAGTCGCCGCCGATGCGCAGCTGGACGTACGCGACGGCCGTCGCATCCTCGCCGCCCCCCATGCTGTGCTCGTGATAGTTGTGGACATGGATGTCGACGTTCATCCCGTCGCGCACCGCCTGCACGAACGCGTCGACCGGTCCGTTGCCGCGGCCTTCGATGCGCATTTCGCGCCCGTCGACCGTGAGTCGCGCCGCGAGCTGCTCGATGGTGCCGTGCGGCGCATGCTGCGCCCGGTGATCGACGTAGGCGACCGGCAGCGACGTCATCACGTATTCGCGATCGAATGCAGCGCGGATCTCGGCAGAGGACAGCTCCTTGCCGGTCGCGTCGGTGATCCGCTGGATCACCTGGCTGAATTCGATCTGCAGAAGACGCGGCAGCGCCAGCCCGTAGTCGCGCTCGAGCAAGAATGCGATGCCGCCCTTGCCGGACTGGCTGTTGACGCGGATCACCGCTTCGTACGTGCGGCCGACGTCCGCGGGGTCGATCGGCAGGTACGGCACCTCCCACAGCTCGCGTCCGCCCGCCTCCGCTTCGCGCTGCGCGGCGAAGCCCTTCTTGATCGCGTCCTGGTGCGAGCCCGAGAAGGCGGTGAACACGAGCTCGCCCGCATACGGGTGGCGTGGATGCACCGGAAGGTCGGTGCAATACTCCGCCGTCCGGATGACTTCGCCCATGTTGGAAAAGTCGAGGTTCGGATGGATTCCCTGCGAATACAGGTTCATCGCGAGCGTGACCAGGCACACGTTGCCCGTGCGTTCGCCGTTTCCGAACAGGCAGCCTTCGACGCGATCTGCGCCCGCCATCATCGCGAGCTCCGCCGCGGCGATTCCCGTGCCGCGGTCGTTGTGCGGGTGGAGCGAAAGGACGACGCTGTCGCGGCGGGCGAGGCGCGTGTGCATCCACTCGATCTGGTCGGCATAGACGTTCGGCGTCGCCACCTCGACCGTCGCGGGCAGGTTGAGGATCACCGGCCGCGCGGGCGTCGGCTGCCAGACGTCCATGACCGCCTCGCAGATCTCCTTCGCGAAGTCGAGCTCGGTCATCGTGAACGTCTCGGGCGAGTACTCGTAGCGGAAGTCCGTGTCCGGCTGCTCGGCCGCGCACGCGGTGAACCATTTGGCGCCCTGCACGGCGATCTCGACGATGCCCGGCCGGTCCTTGCCGTAGACCACGCGGCGGAATAGCGGCGACGTCGGGTTGTACAGGTGCACGATCGCGCGCTTCGCTCCCCGCAGCGATTCGAACGTGCGCCGGATGAGCTCCTCGCGCGCTTGCGTGAGCACCTGGATCGTGACGTCATCGGGCACCAGTCCGTCCTCGATCAGCTTGCGCACGAAATCGAAATCGGTCTGCGACGCCGACGGAAACCCGACCTCGATTTCCTTGAAGCCGATCTTCACGAGATGCGCGAACATCCGCAGCTTGCGCTCGGCATCCATCGGCTCGATCAGCGCCTGGTTGCCGTCGCGCAGGTCCGTCGACAGCCAGATCGGCGGCCTGGTGATGGCCTTGCCCGGCCACGTGCGGGCGGGAAGGTCGATCGGGGGGAACGGTCGGTATTTCTGCGATGGATCGGATCTCATCGTGAACCTCGAATCAGGGACGGCCTCGGCGCGGGATCGCCTCCCGTTTTCCGGGGGGCGCGTGCACTGCTCTACAGGGAGGGGATGGATTATCTGCGCGCGGGGCGCAGCAGCAGCAGGCCGCCCAGGGCGAGCGCGGTCGCGGACGGGGACGTCCGGAAGCTCGTGGCGGCGTAGAGAAAGCTGCTCATGGGTAAACACTAGCCCATTTTTCAGGCAGTTGCAAGCGAAGGACAAGTCGAGGGGCGCGCCTGCGATGGGATAATCGCGCGGCGATGCGCACCACGCCACACCCTGCCCTAGCGCGCGCGTTCGCGCGGCGCCGGCGGGCGGCCCGCGAGGTCGCGTTGCTCGCCGCGGCAATGCTCGTTGCCGGCACGCTGGCCGCGCTCCTGCGCCAGGACGCCAACTGGGACCTCAAGAACTACCACTTCTACAACGCGTGGGCCTTCGTGCACGGACGCCTGGCCGTCGACATCGCCCCCGCGCAGCTGCAGACCTACCTCAATCCACTGCTCGACGTTCCCTTCTACGCGATGGTCGCGGCCGGCTGGCCGCCGCGCGCGATCGCGTTCGCGCTGGGGACGGTCGCGGGCGCCGGCGCGTATTTCCTGATCAGGCTGCTGGCGCTCCTGTTCGCCGATCTGCCGCCGGTGGAGCGTCGCAACTACGTCATCTTCGCCGCGGCGCTCGGCCTTCTCGCCGCCGACCCCGCCGCGCTGCTCGCGTCGACGATGAACGAATGGCCGGGCGGCGCGCTGGCGATCCTCGCCTTGTGGCTGCTGGTGCGGCACCTCGCGCTGCCCCGGATCGGCGTCGGCACGCTCGTGCTCGCCGGCCTCGCATCGGGGCTGGCCGGCGGCCTCAAGTTCACGGCCGCGCCGTTCGCCGTCGGAACGTGCGCGGCGCTGCTGCTCCGCCCGCCGGTGCTTCGCCGCGGACTGCACGACGCCTTCGTGTTCGGGCTGGCCGTCCTGGCCGGCATGGCGATCACCGGCGGTTTCTGGGTGTACGCGTTGTACGAGCGCTTCGGCAGCCCCGTCTTTCCCTACTACAACGCGATCTTCCGCTCGCCGTGGTGGGATGCGCGCGCCGTCCTCGACAGCCGCTTCGGACCGCAGTCGCCGCTCGAATGGCTGTACTTTCCCGTGCTGCTGTTCCGCGGCACCGCGGGGCTCGTCGCCACGAGCGGATTTCGCGATTGGCGCTTGCCCGTGCTCTACGTGATGGCCGTCGCCGCGCTGATCGCGTGGCTCGTCCGCCGCGACACGACCGCCCGGCCCGCGCCGCCGGGGCCCGTCGCGGCATGGCGGTTCGTCGCGGTATTCTGGCTCGTCTCGTACGTCGTCTGGCTCGGCGTCTACGCGATCTACCGCTACCTCATTCCGCTCGAGCTTTTGTCGGGCGCGCTGCTGCTGTACTGCATGCGCTGGGTATTCCCCGGCCGGTCGCTCAAGCCCGCCATCGTCGCCGTCACGATCGTGCTGATCGCGTTCACGCGCTACCCCTATTTCGAGCGAGTCGACTACGGCCCGGCCTACCTCCGCGTCGAGGTTCCTCCGGTTTCGCCGCACGCGCTCGTGCTGCTCGCCGGCGATGCGCCGATGTCGCACGTGCTGCCCTTCTTTCCTGCGGACGCGCGTTTCGTCGGCATCCAGAGCAACTTCATCGACCCGGCGATGACCAACGCCCTCGCCGCCGAGGTCGCGCGCGTCGTGCGCGAGCATGCGGGCCCGCTGTACGCACTGACGCCCTCGATCGCCGGCGCGCAGGCGGCACTTGCCGCGCACCGCCTGCGCCCGGTCGAGCGCGACTGCGCTCCGGTGGTGTCGAACCTCACCCGGCAGACGTTCGAGTTGTGCCGGCTCGAGCGGCGCTAGCCTGCGCCGCAATCATGCAGACCCATCCGTCCGGCACGTCACCGCCCGCGCGGGCCGCCCGGCGGTGGCTGGATTGCGCGCTTCTCGGTGCGTGCATCGTCGTCGCCGCGATCGTGTCGATTTGCCTCGGGCAGGACGCCAACTGGGACCTTCAGAACTATCACTTCTACGACCCGTGGGCTTTCGTGCACGGCCGGACGCTGGGATGGGACATCGCGGCGGCCCAGTTGCAGACGTTCTTCAACCCCCTGCTCGACTTGCCGTTCTTCGCCATGGTGGCGGCCGGCTGGGATGCTCGCGCCATCTCCGCCGTCCTCGCCCTGCCCGCGGGCGTCAGCGCCTGGCTGATCGTCAAGCTCGGCTGGCGGCTGTTCGGCGGACTCGACGCCACCTCCCGGCTCGTCGCAACGATTGCGTCGGTCGCGATCGGCGTGACGTCCGCGATGGGCGTGGGCACGCTGGGCACGACGATGAACGACTGGCCGGGCGCCGCGCTCACGCTCGCCGCGCTCTGGCTTCTGGTGCGGCGCATCGGCGAGAAGGGCGCCGCGGGCCTGCCGGCGTCGGCGCTCGTGGCCGCGGGACTTCTTGCCGGCGCCGCCAGCGGATTGAAGCTCACGGCGGCGACGTTCGCCGCCGGGATCGCGGCGGGCGTGCTCCTGCGACCTCCGCACGCGCGTGCGCGCCTGCGCGAGACGATGGTTCTGGGAACGGCAATGTTCGCGGGCTTCCTCGCGACCTACGGTCACTGGGCCTGGCAGCTGTGGAGCCACTACGGCAATCCGTTCTTCCCGTTCGCGAACCGGTGGTTCGGATCGGACTGGTGGGAGCACGCTCCGGCGCTGAGTCGGATCTACGGCCCGCACAACCTGCGCGAATGGCTGCGCTTCCCGCTGGATCTCTACTCGCCCAGGCCGGGGTTCGTCGCCGAAGTGCCGTATTCCGATGCGCGCATCCCGCTGACCTACGCATTGGCGATCGTCGCGGGGATCGGCATCGCCGCACAGCGGTTGACGCGGGCGCCTGCGAGCGAGGGCCGGGCGGAGCCCCCGGACGTCGTGGAGGCGCGCGTGCTGGTGAGCATCTTCTGGGTGGTGTCCTTCGTGCTGTGGACCGCCCAGCATTCCATCGCCCGCTACATCGTGGTGCTCGACGTGACCAGCGGGCTTTTGATCGTCGGCATGCTGCGATGGATGCTGCGCCCCGCACACGCGAATGCCGTCATCGCCGCCGTCGCCGCGATGCTGATCGGCACGACACAATGGGCGGACTGGTGGCGTGTCGACCACGGCGCGCGGTGGTTCGATGTCCGTGTTCCCCAGGTCGAGCCGGGGGCGATGATCCTGCTCGTGGAAGACGCGCCGATGGCATACGTGCTGCCGTTCTTTCCCGCGGGCGCCAGACATGTCGGCCTGACCAACAACGTCAACGATCCGCGCCGCAAGACGCTGCTCGAGCGCAGCGCGCGGGAGGCGATCCGCAACCATCGCGGACCGCTGTACGCGCTCAGCATGGTTCCGGGCAAGGGCGACGGCGATCTCGCCGCGTACGGATTGCGGCGCGGCGGCGCTCCCTGCGAATCGGTGACGACCCGGATGCGCACGAGTCCGCTCCAGCTGTGCCAGCTCGAGCGGACACAGGCGCAGCAGCAGCAATGATCTTCGGTCAGTCGCGCCGGGCGGTCGCGTTCCGCGCGCTCGCCGCGAGGTAGGCAAGCCGCTTCGCCTCCCGGCGCCCGCGCACGACGTGGTTGAGGATCAGGCCGCATCCGAGCGCAAGGAAGGCGAGCAGCATCAGCCCGGTGGCGAGGATCGCCGTCGGCAGTCGCGGCACGAGCCGCGTCTCCATGAACTCGACGACGACGCCGCCGCCGAGAATCAGGCCCGCGGCGGCGAACAGGCCGGAGAAAACGCCGAAGAACACCAGCGGACGCTCGTCGCGGAACAGCATCGCGGTCTTCCACAGGATCCGCATCCCGTCACGCCATGTCGACAGCTTGCTCGTCGAGCCGCCGGGCCGCTCGACATACGCCGTGCGTATCTCGCCGGTCGGCAGGCGCTGCTCGAGCGCGTGGACCGTGAGCTCGGTCTCGATCTCGAATCCGCGCGACGTCCCCGGAAACGATTTAACGAAGCGCCGCGAGAACACGCGGTAGCCGGAGAGCATGTCCGCCGGCCGCGCGCCGAAGAGCAGACCGAGAAGATGGTTGAAGGCCCGGTTGCCGAGCTGGTGCCCGCGCCGGTACGCCGCCGCGTTTCCGGCGTGGTCGCGCACCGCCGTGACCATGTCGAGATCCTCGTCGACCAGCATCGCGACGAGCTCGGGTGCGCGCGCGGCATCGTACGTCGCGTCGCCGTCGACCAGCACGTAGACGTCCGCGTCGACGTCGGCGAACATCCGCCGCACCACGCCGCCCTTGCCGGGGCGCGGTTCGCGGCGGACGACCGCGCCGGCAGCGCGCGCGACATCGGCCGTGCCATCGCTCGAAGCATTGTCGTACACCAAGATGCGGCTCGCCGGCAGCGCGGCGCGGAAGCCGGCGACGACACGCCCGACCGTCGGCGCCTCGTTGCGGCAGGGGATCAGCACGGCGATCGCGCCCGCGCAACGCGCCGCCGTTGCGTCGGCGCGCGCCGCAGCGAGGGCGGCCGTCTCGGCGCTCACCTCGGCAGTCACCTCAGTGGTCGCGCTTTTCGCGCGCGATGGCCGCGACGGCGCGCCGCCGCCGCAGCGTGAGCCATCCCGACACCACGTAGCCGGACAACGCGTAGAGAACGAAGCCGGCGAACAGCACCAGCGGCGGCTGCCACGACACCAGCGCGACGGCCATGACGACCAGGAAGATCATCACGAAAGGAACGCTCTTCTTCAGGTTGAACGACTTGAAGCTCCAGTACTTGAGATTGCTGACCATCGTCAGCCCTGCGAAGACCGTGATGGCCCAGGCGAACCAGCGCAGCGGCTCGGGGTCGTAGCCGAGGTCGTCGACCACCCAGACGAGGCCGGTGACGACAGCCGCGGCGGACGGGCTCGGCAGTCCGGTGAACCAGCGCTTGTCGGCGACCTCCAGCAGCGTGTTGAAGCGCGCGAGACGCAGCGCGGCGCCGGCGACATAGACGAACGCGGCGATCCAGCCGAGCTTGCCGAGGTCGCGCAGGACCCACTCGTACATGATCAGCGCGGGCGCGGCGCCGAAGCACACCATGTCGGACAGGCTGTCGTACTCGGCACCGAACGCGCTTTGCGTGTGCGTCATGCGCGCGACGCGCCCGTCGAGCCCGTCGAGCACCATCGCGACGAAGATCGCGATCGAGGCGTAGTCGAAGTTGACGTTCATCGCCTGCACGATCGCGTAGAAACCCGCGAACAGCGCGGCAGTCGTGAACAGGTTCGGCAGCAGGAAGATGCCGCGGCGGCGGACGCGGTTCTTCAGCGCGACGCGGCGGGCCTGATAGTCATCGTCCATGGGCGGCCAAGCGTAGCAAGAACCCCGGGGCCGGACAACGACGATGGTGGGCTACCGGGACAGCTCGGCGAGGATCGTCTTCGTCGCGTAGACCTTGTCGCCGATGGCGACCCGCGGCTTCGCATGCGGCGGCAGGTAGACGTCGACGCGCGAACCGAAGCGGATGAACCCGTAACGCTGCCCGCGATTGAGCCGATCGCCCGGCTTGACGTAGCAGAGGATGCGGCGGGCGATCAGTCCGGCCACCTGCACGCAGGTGACGTCGATGCCCTCGCCCGTGCGCAGGTGCAGCGCGTTGCGCTCGTTCTCGAACGACGCCTTGTCCAGCGCGGCGTTGAGGAAGCTTCCCCGGTGGTACCAGGCATTCTCCACCTCGCCGTCGACCGGGCTGCGGTTCGAGTGCACGTTGAACACGTTCATGAACACGCTGATCTTGAGCGCCTCGCGATCGAGGTAGGGATCGTGCGCACCGGCGACGAGGACGACCTTGCCGTCGGCGGGCGAAAGCGCGGCATTGGCGTCCATCGGCACCTCCCGCGGCGGGTCGCGGAAGAACTGGGCGATGAACACGACTAGGAGCCACGCGACGAGCGCCAGCAACCACCACGACGTGAACGAGAGCGCGACGGCGACGAGAAGCGCGACGGCCAGGAACGGCCAGCCTTCACGCGCCAGGATCGGGTGAGGATACGGGTTCACGCAGGGGTGAGGCGACAAGGCGAAGACGGCGCAGTGTAGCGCAACGGCTACTTCACCTTGCTCGCCTCGTCGATGCGTTTCGACAGGTCCTTCGCCTGCTGCTGGACCTGGGTCTCGAGGCCGCGCGCCCGCTCGATCGCGTTGCCGGGCGTCGGCGTCGTCGCCGTGACCTCGTGCGACGCCTGTCCGACCGGCGTCGCCTGCGACGCGGTCGCCGCGCCTCCCGTCAGCCCATACGTCTGCAGCAGGGTCTTCGCCAGCAGCCCGACGATCACGAGCGCGATGACGAGGACGATCAGCCCCACCCATCCGCTCTCGCGCCCCGCAACCCTGCCTGCCTGTGGTCGTGTCATCGCGCCTCCCCGGTCGGAATGCAGCGGCCTTTCGATGCGCCACCGAAACCTAGTTGCGTGCCTGGTCGACGAGCCGGTTCTTCCTGATCCACGGCATCATCGACCGGAGCTTCTCGCCGACCAGCTCGATCGAATGTTCGGCGGTGAGACGGCGGCGCGATTTCAGCGTCGGCGCGCCGGCGCGGTTCTCGAGGATGAAGTCCTTGGCGTACTCGCCGGTCTGGATGCGCTTCAGCACCTCGCGCATCGCCTGCTTCGTCTCGGCGGTGACGATCTTGGGTCCCGTCACGTACTCGCCGTACTCGGCGTTGTTGGAGATCGAGTAGTTCATGTTCGCGATGCCGCCCTCGTAGATCAGGTCGACGATCAGCTTCACCTCGTGCAGGCACTCGAAGTACGCCATCTCCGGCGCATACCCTGCCTCGATCAGCGTCTCGTATCCCGCCTTGATCAGCTCGACCAGCCCGCCGCACAGCACGGTCTGCTCGCCGAAGAGGTCGGTCTCGGTCTCCTCGCGGAAGTTGGTCTCGATGACGCCGGCACGCGCGCCGCCGATCGCCGCCGCGTACGACAACGCGATGTCGCGCGCCTTCTTCGAGGCGTCCTGGTGCACGGCGATGAGCATCGGCACGCCGCCGCCCGCCGCGTAGGTCGAGCGCACCGTGTGGCCCGGGGCCTTCGGCGCGATCATCACGACGTCGAGATCGGCGCGCGGCACGACCTGCGCCGTAGTGGATGTTGAAGCCATGCGCGAACGCCAGCGCCGCGCCCTTCCTGATGTTGGGCTCGACGTCGCTCACGTACGTGGCGGCGATGTTCTCGTCGGGCATCAGCATCATCACGACGTCCGCGCCCTTCACCGCCTCGCCCACCTCCGCCACCTTGAGCCCCGCCTTCTTCGCCTTGTCCCACGACGCGCCGCCCTTGCGCAGCCCGACCGTCACCTTCACGCCCGAGTCGTTGAGGTTCTGCGCGTGCGCGTGCCCCTGCGAGCCGTAGCCGACGATCGTCACCTTCTTGCCCTTGATCAGCGACAGGTCGGCGTCCTTCTCGTAGTACACCTTCATGTGCTTGCTCTCCCCGATGCCGGCGCCGGCGAGGTGGCGGAGACGCTTGCGCGATTCGCCACCTTCCGACGCCGACGTTGATCTAGATGCGCAGGATCCGCTCGCCGCGGCCGATGCCCGACGCGCCGGTGCGCACCGTTTCCAGGATGACGCCCGGCTCGATCGCGCCGATGAATGCGTCGAGCTTCTCGCCCGGTGCCGGTCAGCTCGATCGTGTAGCTCTTGTCGGTCACGTCGAGGATGCGGCCGCGGAAGATGTCCGCGAGCCGCTTCATCTCGTCGCGATCCTTGCCCGCGGCGCGCACCTTGACGAGCATCAGCTCGCGCTCGATGTGATTGCCTTCGGTCAGGTCGACGACCTTGACCACCTCGACGAGCTTGTTGAGCTGCTTGGTGATCTGCTCGATGACATCGTCGGAGCCGATGGTGACGATCGTCATCCGCGACATCGTCGGCGTCCTCGGTCGGCGCCACGGTCAGCGATTCGATGTTGTAGCCGCGCGCCGAGAAGAGGCCGGAAATCCGCGACAGCGCGCCCGCCTCGTTCTCCACCAGGATCGACAGGATATGGCGCATGGGATCAGCCTCCCCCGCGCAGCGCTTCGTGCGGCGCTGTCCGCTGCAGCGCCTCGTGCAGCGCTTCGTGCAGCGCTTCGTGCAGCGCCGCGCGCCGCGTCGCCGCCGGCCGGCGAGCGGCCCCGGACCCTCCGCCGCCGCTCACAGCTCCTCCGCCAGGATCATCTCCGTGAGCCCCTTGCCGCCGGGCACCATCGGGAACACGTTCTCCTTCTGGTCGGTGATGAAGTCGAGGAACACCAGCCGCTCCTTCTGCGCGAGCGCCTCCCGCAGCGCGCCCTCGACGTCGCCAGGCTTCTCGATCTTCATCCCGACGTGGCCGTAGGCCTCGGCGAGCTTCACGAAATCCGGCAGCGCATCCATGTACGACTCGGCGTAGCGGTTGCCGTAGAAGAACTCCTGCCACTGCCGCACCATGCCCATGTAGCGGTTGTTGAGGTTCACGATCTTGATCGGCAGGTGGTACTGCTTGCAGGTCGACAGCTCCTGGATGCACATCTGGATCGACGCCTCGCCGGTGACGCAGGCGACCGTCGCGCCCGGATTGACGAGCTGCACGCCCATCGCCGCGGGCAGGCCGAAGCCCATCGTGCCGAGGCCGCCCGAGTTGATCCAGCGCCGCGGCTTGTCGAACTTGTAGTACTGCGCGGCCCACATCTGGTGCTGGCCGACGTCGGAGGTGATGAACGCGTCGCCCCCGGTGAGCTCGTAGAGCTTCTCGATCACGTACTGCGGCTTGATCAGCTTGCTCGCGCGGTCGTAGCGCAGGCAGTCCCGGCGCTGCCACTCCTTGATCTGCGCCCACCACGCCTTGAGCGCGGCCGGATCGGGGCGCTGCGGCGAGCGACTCGAGGAGCTTCAGCATCTCCTCCAGCACGTCGGCGACGTAGCCCGACGATGGGCACGTCGACCTTCACCCGCTTGGAGATCGACGACGGATCGATGTCGATGTGGATGATCTTGCGGTCGGCACGGAAGAAATGCTTCGGGTTGCCGATGACGCGGTCGTCGAAGCGCGCGCCGACGGCGAACAGCACGTCGCAGTTCTGCATCGCCATGTTCGACTCGTAGGTGCCGTGCATGCCCGGCATGCCGGTGAACTGCGGGTCGGTGCCGGGAAACCCGCCCAGGCCCATCAGCGTGTTGGTGCACGGGAAGCCCAGCAGGCGCACCAGGCGCGTCAGCTGCGACGACGCGTTGCTCAGGATGACGCCGCCGCCGGTGTAGATCATCGGCCGCTTGGCGTCGAGCAGGAGCTGCACCGCCTTCTTGATCTGGCCGGCGTGACCCTTGGTCACCGGGTTGTAGGAGCGCAGCGACACCGACTTCGGATAGGCGTACTCGGCCGTCGCCTGGGTGACGTCCTTGGGGATGTCGACGAGCACCGGGCCCGGACGGCCGGTCGCGGCGAGGTAGAAGGCCTTCTTGATCGTGACGGCGAGGTCGTTCACGTCCTTCACGAGGAAGTTGTGCTTCACGCAAGGGCGCGTGATGCCGACCGTGTCGCACTCCTGGAACGCGTCCTGGCCGATGGCGTGCGTCGGGCACCTGGCCGGTGATCACGACCATCGGGATCGAATCCATGTAGGCGGTGGCGATGCCGGTGACCGCATTGGTCACGCCGGGGCCGGACGTCACCAGCGCGACGCCGACCTTGTGCGACGAGCGCGAATAGCCGTCGGCGGCGTGCACCGCGCCCTGCTCGTGGCGGACCAGGACGTGCTTGACCTTGTCCTGCTTGAACAGCTCGTCGTAGATGTTGAGGACCGCGCCGCCGGGATAGCCGAAGACGTACTCGACGCCTTCTTCCTGCAGACAGCGGATCGTGATTTCCGCACCCGTAAGTTGCATGATCGCCTCGTGACGATGAAAGTTTGCCCGGTCGCGTCGCGCGAAGCCGGGGGCTGCAAACTCAAGGGACGCGTCAGCTTTGTTGCGCGTCCCACCAAGGCTTGATCGGGTAGAAAGCCGGTTCCGCCGCACGCCGAGGGAAGCTCCGGAAACGCTCGTGGCACCGCCGGAGGGCACGCAAACGGCCGTTTTTGCAGTACAGCAACCGAGCCTCGCGGCCCGGAAACAAGACACTAGCGGCAAAGGGGCCGCCCGGTCAAGCGTGCCGATGCTTCGCCGCACCATGACCGTGCGATGCCGGCTTGCACGGAGGACCGGACGACCCCGCCTATAATCGGCCGGCAATCCTTCGAACCGGCAATCTCCTGGCCTCCCCACAAGAAATTGCGACGTTTCTGGCGGACGTCGAGCGACGCGCGTTCAAGCAGGCGATGTTCGCCGTCCGCGACGAGGACGCGGCGCTCGACATCGTCCAGGACGCGATGCTCAAGCTGACCGAGAAATATGCGCACAAGCCGCCGGAAGAGCTGCCGATGCTGTTCCAGCGCATCCTGCAGAACACGATCCACGACCATTTTCGGCGCCAGAAGGTGCGTTCCACGTGGACGATCCTGCTCTCGGCCTTCGGTGACAAGGGCGAGAAAGACGAGGAATTCGATCCGCTCGAGACATTGCACGCGAAATCGGATGCCAACAACGCGGCCGATCCGGCCGCCCAGGCCGAGCAAGCGCAAATCGTGGCGATCATCGAACAGGCGCTCACGCGCCTACCGGCGCGTCAACGCGAGGCATTCCTGCTGCGTTACTGGGAAGAGTTGGACGTTGCGGAGACCGCGCCGCGATGGGCTGCTCGGAGGGCAGCGTCAAGACCCATTGCTCGCGCGCCGTCCACGCGCTGTCCGAAATGCTGAAGGTCAAAGGGGTGAAGCCATGAAGCCGCAAGACACCCGCGAATCAGAAATCGCCAAGAAGATAACGACTTACCTCGACGCTGGCGCGGCGCGAGCTCAAGGCCGGCACCGCCTATCGCCTGCAGCAGGCGCGGGCGGCGGCGCTGGAGCGCCTGGGAGAGCAGGTCGAGGTGCGCGACGTCGCGATGGCGCAGGCGCTCGCCGGCGGCATGCCGGGACGGCGGCGCCATGGTCCGCAAGCTGCCGCTCTGGCTCGGCGTCGCGGCCTTCGTGGCGCTGGCCGGATTCGGCTGGCAGCAATGGAAAGCCGTCCAGCAGGTCCGCGAGTACGAGGAACTCGACGCCCAGATCCTTTCTTCCGACCTTCCGATCGATGCCTACCTGGACCGGGGATTCCAGAATTGGCTCAAGGTCTCGTTCGAGCACTGATGACCGCGCTCGTCGCCGGCGCAATGCTGGCGGCGACCACGGTCACCCACGCGCAGATCGCGCTGAAGTCGCCCCAGTGGGCGGAGCTTTCGCCGCAGGAGAAGCAGATCCTCGCGCCGCTGGCGTCGGACTGGGACCGGCTCGACGCCTCGCGCAAGACCAAGTGGCGCGGCCTCGCGCAGCGGTATCCGCAACTGCACCCGGACGAGCAGCAGCGCATCCAGCGGCAGATGCACTCCTGGGCATCGCTCACGCCCGAGCAGCGCGCCGCGGCGCGCGAGCAGTACAAGACGATGAAGAAGCTGCCGCCGGACAAGAAAGAGGAGGTGCGGCAGAAGTGGATGGAATACCAGCAGCTGCCGCCCGAGACCCGGCGCGAGCTGGCCGCCAAGCCCTCGAATCCGGCGGGCGGCCGCGGCGCGGCGCCGGTACGCACGCCCGCGCCGCCGATGACGCCGCCGCCGCAATTGCAGCGGCAGGGCCCCACGCCGGCGAGCGCCGGAGCGCGGTGACGCTCGCCGTCGCCGGCCTCGCTCGGAGACTCACGGCCTTGCTCTACGAAGCGCTGCTGCTGACGGCACTGCTGTTCGTCGCGAGCTTCGCGCTGCTCCCCCTGGTCACGCGCGGTCGCGCGGACGCCGGCGCCGCGCTTGCGCTGCCCGACCTGCCGTCGCGTGCCTTCCTGTTCTGCGCGCTGTTCGCCGTCGCGTCCGCCTACTTCGTGTGGTCCTGGACGGGCGGGCGGCGCACGCTGCCGCAAAAGACGTGGCGGCTGCGACTCGCCGATCGCGACGGCCGCGCGCTCGACTACCGGCGCGCCTTCGTGCGCTACCTCGGCGGCTGGATCGGCCCCGCGCTGGCGCTCGCCACGTATGTCGTGGCGCGGCCGTTCGGGCTCGGCGCGATCGCGCTCGTTTTGCTGGCGCTCAACTACCTCGCCGCGCTCGTCGACCCGGAGCGCCAATTCCTCCACGACCGCATCGCCGGCTCGCGGCTTTTCGTCGAGCGCGGCCCGCCCGCGCGCTGAGCGCGGGCCGGCGCGCGCACCCTCCGCCGTGGCCGTCCTTTCGCTCGCGGCGCGTGACCGCGATGCCCTCGCAGCCGCGGTGGCCGACCCGCGGCGCGTCGTCGTCGTGTCGCTTTGCGCGGCGTGGTGCGACACCTGCGCGCAGTTCCGCGTCGCGTTCGAGCGCATCGCCCTGGCGCGCCCCGGCACCACGTTCGTCTGGCTCGACATCGAAGACGACAGCGCCGTGTGCGGCGACATCGACGTCGAAAACTTCCCGACCCTCGCCGTCTTCCTCGGCGCGACGCCGCTGCATTTCGGCGTGTCGCTGCCGCACGAAGGCACGGTGGCGCGCCTCGTCGACGCGCTCGTCGTGCGACCGGTGCCGATGCAGGATCCGCCAGCGGAAGTGGCCGCGTTGCCCGCGGCGATGGCCGGGGGTTAGGATGCAGCACGCGCCGCCCTGCGCAAAACGGCGCCGCCGGAGGCCCCGATGACGAACCTGAGCGAGCTTGCCCACGATCCCCGCCTCGACGCCTCGCGCGTGATCCGCGCGCCGCGCGGCGGCGCGCTCACGTGCAGGAGCTGGCTCACCGAAGCCGCGTACCGGATGATCCAGAACAACCTGGATCCCGACGTCGCGGAGGACCCGCAGCACCTCGTCGTCTACGGCGGCATCGGACGGGCGGCGCGCGACTGGGCGTGCTTCGACCGCATCCTCGACGTGCTGCGCGACCTCCGTGACGACGAGTCGCTGCTGATCCAGTCGGGCAAGCCCGTCGGCGTGTTCAGGACGCACCCCGACGCCCCGCGAGTGCTGCTCGCCAACTCCAACCTCGTGCCGCGCTGGGCGACATGGGAGCATTTCAACGAGCTCGACCGCAAGGGCCTGTTCATGTACGGCCAGATGACGGCGGGCAGCTGGATCTACATCGGCAGCCAGGGCATCGTCCAGGGAACGTACGAGACCTTCGCGGAAGCAGGCCGCCAGCACTACGGAGGATCGTGGGCGGGTCGCTGGATCCTGACCGCGGGCCTGGGCGGCATGGGCGGCGCGCAGCCATTGGCGGCGACGTTCGCAGGCGCCACGTCGCTGACCGTCGAGTGCCAGCAATCGCGTCTCGACTTCCGGCTGCGCACGCGCTACGTCGACAAAGTCGCCGCCACACTCGACGATGCGCTTGCGCTCGTGCGGCGGCACTGCGAACGCCGGGAAGCCGTGTCGATCGGCGTCCTCGGCAACGCGGCCGAAGTGCTCCCGGCGCTGGTGAAACGCGCGCAGGCGGGCGGCATGAAGCCCGATCTCGTCACCGACCAGACGTCCGCGCACGACCTCGTCAACGGCTACTTGCCGATCGGCTGGACCGTCGAGCGCTGGAAGTCCGCGCAGCGCGATCACGCGATGCACGATTCGTTGGCCGCCGCAGCGGCGCGCTCGTGCGCGGCCCACGTTCGCGCGATGCTCGAGTTCCGCCGCATGGGCGTTCCCGTCGTCGACTACGGCAACAACATCCGCCAGGTCGCGTTCGACCAGGGTGTTGCGGACGCGTTCGACTTCCCCGGCTTCGTGCCGGCGTACATCCGGCCACTGTTCTGCGAGGGCAAGGGCCCGTTCCGCTGGGTCGCGCTGTCGGGCGATCCGGAGGACATCTACAGGACCGACGCGAAGGTCAAGGCGCTCTTCCCCGACAATGCGCACGTCCATCGCTGGCTCGACATGGCGCGCGAGCGCATCGCCTTCCAGGGCCTGCCCGCGCGCATCTGCTGGCTGGGATTGGGCGAGCGTCATCGCGCCGGCCTCGCGTTCAACGAGATGGTGAAGTCGGGCGAGCTCAAGGCGCCGATCGTCATCGGCCGCGATCACCTCGACACCGGCTCGGTCGCAAGCCCGAATCGCGAAACGGAAAGCATGCGCGACGGCACCGATGCCGTGTCCGACTGGCCGCTGCTGAACGCACTGCTGAATACCGCCGGCGGCGCGACGTGGGTGTCGTTCCACCACGGCGGTGGCGTCGGCATGGGCTACTCGCAGCATGCGGGCGTGGTGATCGTCGCCGACGGCACCGACGCCGCGGCGCGGCGACTCGAGCGCGTACTGTTCAACGATCCGGCGTCGGGCGTCATGCGTCACGCCGACGCCGGGTACGACGCGGCGATCCGCACCGCGCGCGAGCAGAACCTGCGACTGCCGATGATCGGATGACGCCGGCGAGCGCGCACGGTGCCTCGTTGGGAGAGGCGCGGTCGATGCCGGGTGACGCGCACGACTTCGACGCGCTGTGGATCGACGTCCACCTGGCGACGCTCGCGCCCGATGCGCCGGGCTACGGCGAGATCCGCGATGGCGCGATCGGCGTCCGGGACGGCCGCATTGCGTGGCTGGGCCGGCGCGGCGACATCCCGTCCGGCTCGACGGCGACGATCACGCACGACGGCCGCGGCTGCTGGCTGCTGCCGGGGCTGATCGACTGCCACACGCACATCGTCTACGCCGGCAATCGCAGCGACGAGTTCGAGGAGCGGCAGAACGGCGCGACGTACGAGGAGATCGCGCGGCGCGGCGGCGGCATCGCCTCGACCGTACGGGCGACGCGCGCCGCGACCGAGACCGATCTGCTGGCGGCGAGCGCGCCGCGCGTCGAGCGCCTCCTGGCCGAGGGCGTGACGACGCTGGAGATCAAGTCGGGCTACGGGCTCGAGCGCGACGCCGAGGCGAAGATGCTGCGCGTCGCGCGGACGATCGGCCGGATGCTCCCGGTGCGCGTGCGCACGACTTTCCTCGGCGCGCATGCGCTGCCGCCGGAATTTGCCGGCCGGCCCGACGACTACATCGACGCCGTGTGCAACGACATGCTGCCTGCGCTCGCCGACGAAGGACTGATCGACGCCGTCGACGCGTTCTGCGACACGATCGGCTTCACGCCGGCGCAGACCGAGCGCGTGTTCCGCGCCGCCCGCGCGCTCGGCCTGCCGGTGAAGCTGCACGCGGAGCAGTTGTCCGACCAGCACGGCGCGGCGCTCGCGGCGCGCCATGGCGCGTTGTCGGCCGATCATCTCGAATGGCTCGGCGCCGATGGCATCGCGGCGATGGCGGCAAGCCGGCACGGTCGCGGTGCTGCTGCCCGGCGCGTTCTACTTCCTGCGCGAGACGCGGCTGCCGCCGGTGCAGGCGCTGCGCGATGCCGGCGTGCCGATCGCCGTGTCGACCGACTGCAATCCCGGCACGTCGCCGATCACGTCGCTGCTCACCACGATGAACATGGCGTGCACGCTGTTCCGGCTGACGCCGCTCGAAGCCATTCGCGGCGCGACGATCAACGCGGCGCGCGCGCTTGGCGTCGCCGACGATGTCGGCAGCCTGGCGGTCGGCAAGGCTGCCGATTTCGCGCTCTACGACATCGAGCGGCCGGCGGATCTCGCGTATACGGTCGGTTTCAATCCGTGCCTGGCGGGGGTGAATGGCGGTGACGAACGGACGCCGCGTCGCAGCCCGGAGTGAAGCCGGCCAATGCGCGGTGCGGTGTTCGCCGCTCGCCGCCGCGCGCCTCGGCGCCGGACGGAGCCGGTCAGCGCCTGCGCGCCATCGCCACGCCGACCGCAATCAGCACCATTCCCGCCAGCGCGAGCGTGTCGAGCACCTCGCCGAACAGCGCGAAGGCCATCGCCGCGGTCACCGGCGGCACGAGGTAGAACAGCCGCGCGACGTCCGCGGCCGCCCCGTGGCGCAACAGCCAGTAGAGCAGCGTGATCGCGCCGACGGAGAGCACGAGGACCGACCAGGTCAGCGCGAAGACGAATTGCGGCGTCCAGCGGACGGCAGGCTCGTCGGCGAGCGCGACGAGCACGAGATAGACGAGCGCGCAGGCGGCATACTGGATCGCCGCGCCGCTTCGCAGGTCGACCCGGGCGCAGAACCGCTTCTGGTAGAGCGTGCCGACGCTGATCGCGACGAGCGCGATCGCGATCGGCAGGAGTCCCGCGAGGTCGCCGTTGAAGTCCACCTTGTGGCGCACGACGAAATAGACGCCGCACAGGCCGAGCAGCAGGCCGAGCCATTGCCAGGCGACGACCCGCTCGTCGAGCCACAGCCGCGCGATCACGACGGTGAAAAGCGGCTGCAGCCCGACGAGCATGGCGCTCGTTCCCGCGGGCATTCCGTGCGAGATCGCGACGAACACGCCGCCGAGGTAGCACGCATGGACCAGCCAGGCGGCGAGCGCCACGTGCAGCACCTGCACCGGCGTGCGCGGCCATGCCGCGCGCGTGCCGAGCGCGACTGCGGTCATCAGCGTGGCGACGCACGCGAAGCGGATCAGCAGGAACTTGTAGGGCGGCGCATAGGGAAGGCCGTATTTCGCCGCAATGAAGCCAGTGCTCCACAGCACGACGAAGAGCGCCGGGAACACCGCCCGTGCGCCCCTGGGCGCGGGGGCCACGGACGCTGCCGCCGACGCGGGTCGGGCGGGGCCCGCCCGTTCGCCCCGCGCGTGCCGGGCGCGCGTCAACCCGCGCGGCTGCGCGCCGCCTTCTCGAATCGCGTCGCGCTGTCGAGGATCTCCCGCTTGGCCTCCTCGGGTCCCACCCAATCGGCGAGGCGCACCCACTTGCGCGGCTCGAGATCCTTGTAGTGCTGGAAGAAGTGCGCGATCTGCGACAGCTGGATCTCCGGCAGGTCGCGGTGCGTCTCGATCGCCCGGTAGAGCGAGGAGAGCTTGTCGATCGGCACGGCGAGGATCTTCTCGTCGCCGCCCGCCTCGTCCTCCATCTTCAGCATGCCGATCGGCCGGCAGCGGACGACCACCCCGGTGATGAGCGGCACCGGCGAGAGCACGAGCACGTCACAGGGGTCGCCGTCGTCGGACAGCGTGCGCGGTATGTACCCGTAGTTGCACGGATAGTGCATCGCCGTCGACATGAAGCGGTCGACGAAGACCGCGCCGGTCTCCTTGTCGACCTCGTACTTGATCGGATCCGCGCGCATCGGGATCTCGATGATGACGTTGCAGTCGTTGGGAAGGTCCTTTCCGGCTGGAACGCGCTCGAAGCTCATGACGATGACTCGGGCAAAAAGGGTACGTTATCATGCCGCACGCCCGCCGCCGGGAGGCCATGCCGCCGGCATGACGCGACGCCGGGCCCTACGCGAGCCGCCGCCATGCGTCCACGTGCGTTCCGTAACGTCGCGCTCCTTGCCGCGCTGGTCACGTCGACCGCAGGCCCCGCGACCGGGCAGTCGATGACTGCCGCCCCGCCGGTCACGCCGTTCTCCTCGGCCAAGGTCGGCACGGCGCTTCCGCAGGGCTGGCTGCCGGTCAAGATCAACGACCAGAAGAAGCCGACACAGTACGACTTCGTCGACGACCAGGGCAAGGTCGTGCTGCACGCCGTCGCCGACGGCGCGGCGAGCCTGCTGGGCTACAAGACGTCGTTCGACATCACCGCCGCGCCGGTGATGGACTGGCGCTGGAAGATCAGCCGGCTGATCGACAACGCCGACAACAGCGTGGCCAGCCGGGAGGATTCGCCGGTGCGCATCGTGCTCGAGTTCGACGGCGACAAGTCCAAGCTCTCCTTCGCCGACCGCGCCACGATAGCGACGGGCAAGGTGCTGTCCGGCCGTGAGCTTCCCTACGCCACGTTGATGTACATCTGGTCCAACAAGGAGCCGGTCGGCGGCGTCGTGACCAACCCGCGCAGCGGCCGCGTGCAGATGATCGTCGCCTCGAGCGGATCCGCGGGCGTTGGCACCTGGCAGACGCTGTCTCGCAACGTGGTCGACGATTTCAGGAAGGCCTTCAAGGAAGAGCCCGGCAAGCTGACCGGCGTGGCCGTGCTCACCGACACCGACAACACGGGCGAGAACGTCGAGGCGTGGTACGGCGACATCGCGTTGCATCCGAAGTGACGCGCGCGTGGGCCCCGGCCCTGCAGGGCCGCGCGGGCAACGCTACGCCGAGCGGTAGTTGCGCGTGTAGCGAACGTAGACTTCGGCGGCGCGCGCGAAGCCGGCCCGATCGTCCGGACGGATCGCGCGAAACGCCTTCGCCGGCCGACCCGCCCAGATCCAGCCCGACCTGACCACGGTACCGGGCAGCACGAGCGCCCGGCCGCCCACGCAGGCGCCCGCCTCGACGGTCACGCCGTCGCCGAGCTGCGCGCCCATGCCGATCAGCGCGTCGTCGCCGATCGCGCCGGATCCCATCCGCACGTTGTGCCCGATGGTCACCGCGCGACCGATCGCCAAGTCGCCGCGCGCGGCGTCGGTCGAGAGGATCGCGTTGTCCTGCACGTTGGTGCCTTCGCCGATCGTCACCACGGCGCCGCCGGCGATCACCGCGCATGCGAAATAGACGCCGGCGTCGGCGGCGAGCGCGACCTCGCCGCGCAGCGTTGCCGTGGCTGCCACGAAGGCATGCGCGGGGCGTCCGAGCGACGCAGCGCCCGCCCCCGGCGCGCCATGGACGGCGTTGCCCGGCGGCGGCAGATCGTCCGCGTAAACCAGCGGTGGCGGCAGGCCGTCCTCGCGAACCAGCGACGGCAGATCATCTCGCGAGGGGGCAGGTCGTCCTCGCGAACCAGCGACGACGGCGTCCCGGCGCGGATGTCCCGCGCCGCCGCCGCCAGCTCTTCCGGCGCAACGTCGCGCACGCGGACTGCGGGATTGCCGGCGTAGACGGCGCCGCCCGGGAGACGCTTGCGGGGCGCGACGAGCGCGCCAGGAGCGATCAGCGCCTGCGCGCCGACCTCGGCGCCATCCATCACCACGGCGGCGTCGCCGACGACGACGCCGTCCCCCAGCACGCAGGCATGGACGAGCGCGTAGCGCCCGACGGTGACGCGGTCGCCGACCACCGCCGGGAGCCGGCCGTCGACGATGTGCGCGGTGGCGCGCTCGGCGAAGAACACGTCGGCGCCGATGCGTATGGCCTCGCCGTCGGCACGCAGCGTGGCACAGGCGCGCAGCACGAGCCCCGGCCCGGCCGTGACGCGGCCGGCGACCGCGGCGGACGGGGCGAGGTCGTACGGGGACGCCAGGGCGGGACGATAGTCGAGGTAGGGCAAAAGCATCGGTGCATACTACCGTGCGGATGCGGCGCCTCCGGCGGGTCGCCTCGCCAGCCCCGGTGGGCGCGTTGCGAATCCGGCGCGCCGCTTCGCCGCATCCAACGAGGATGACGCTTCCCGCGAGGTCCCCCGCCATGCACCGCGCCACCCTGCCCCTCCTGATCCTCGGCTGCATCGTCGTCGCCGCGGCGCTCGCGTGGTGGACGCTAAACCGCGGCGGTGGCGCCGCCGGCGGCGTGGCGGTCACCGAAACGCGCCCGGTCGAACCGTTTCGCAAGCTCGACGTGAGCGGCAATTTCGACGTCACGCTGGAGCCGTCGGGCCGCGAGGAAGTCGTCGTGGAAGCGGTTCCCGGCGTGCAGTCGCGCCTGCGGGTGCGGGTCGACGACCAGACGCTGCGCATCGTGGGCGGCGACACGCACCGCTGGTGGGGCTTTTTCATCGGCGGCAGCCGCGCGGCGCCCACGCCGCGGCTGATCATCCGTTTCAAGGCGCTCGACGCGATCGCGATGGCGGGCCACGTGAAGCTCGCCGCGGCCCGCCTCGACGCGGATACGCTGCGCATCGCCGCCGCCGGCGGGAGCACGCTGCGCATCGACGATCTGCGGGCGCAAGCGCTCAAGCTTTCGGGCGCCGGCGCGCTCAAGGCCACGCTGGCGGGCAAGGTCGTCGACCAGGACGTGTCGATCTCCGGCGCCGGCGAGGTCAACGCCGCCGACCTCGCGAGCGAGAACGCACGGGTGTCGGTCAGCGGCGCGGGCAGCCTCGTGCTGCGGGTCGAGAAGACGCTGCGCGCCTCGATCTCGGGGGCGGGCAGCGTCGAGTACTACGGCGACCCCGAAGTGAAACAGCAGGTGAGCGGCGTCGGCCGGGTCCGCCGCATCGAGAGCGCGCACGGCAGCGGCCTGCGCGCCGGCGCCGGCCGCACCCGGCCTCAGTGGAGCGCGTCGGCGCGAAACAGCAGCGGAATGCCCGTCGCCGCGTCGCGGTCGGCGTGGACGCCCGGCAGCACGCGCACGTCGGCGACGCGGCAGTCGGCGAGCAGCGTCGTCAGCATCTGCACGACCTCCCCGACGCGATCCTCCGCATAGAGCGGGCAGCGGAAGCCCTCGGCATCGCGCGGCGCGAACGGCGACGACAGCGACAGTCGCAACTCGCCGCCGGAAGGCGCCTCGGGCGCGCGGTGCGCGCTGATCACCGCCGACGGCTCGCCGGTGGCGCCGCGCATGCGTCGCAGCGCGTCGCTCAGGAAGACCTGCGCGGACACTTCGCGCTGCAGCGCGCGCCCGGCCTGCAGCGCCGGAACGAGTCGCCGCGGCGCGTGCGGCAGCGCCAGGACCGAGACGCCGGGGACGGCGAGCTGAGCGCCGATCGCGCGGGCGAGCGGGATCGCCCACTTCCCGGCTTCGCCAACGGCCGTGAGATCGATGCCGGGCGCCGCCAGCGCGACGCCGGCGAGGAAGCGCAGGTGCACGCCCTCGCGTGCGCCGGCGACACGGATGGGCGCCGGCTTGACGTCGACGGGCTCCGCGTCCGCGCCCGCGGCACGCGCGCCGAGCAAGGCCGGCAAGCGGGCGAAATCGAGCGCGTCGGCTGCGGCGAGGGAAGGCGCGAGCGCAAACGTGCGATTGCCGGCGAGCGCGCCGTGCTCGCGCAGCGGCGCGGCCAGCGCATCCGGGTCGGCGAACACGCCGGGCAGCGCAACCGGCGCTGCGGCGCCATCGGTCAGGCCCGCGACGACCACCAGCGGCAGCGCGAAGACCGTCGTGCGCAAATCACCGTCGCCGCCGCGCGCCTCGGCAGCGGCGAGCATGCGCCACAACTGGCGATGGACATCCGCGCCGGGCGCCGTGGCGAACGCCGCCGCGAGGCCGCTTCCGTCGCCGTCGTGCAAAAGCGCGGTGAGCGCGTCGCGCAATGCGGCGTCGGCGGCGTCACCCGCCTGGCGCGTCTGCGCGTCCAGGCTCGCGCGCGCGAGCGCATGCAGGCGCGCGGCGGCGACAGGCGCTGTCGCCGCCCAGCTTCGCGGATCGTCGAGGTCCTGCATCGGAGGACGCGCTGCTCAGGGTGAGGTGGCGGCGAGTGTACCGTGACCGTCGAGCGGGATCAGGCAGTACGCGCCACCGGCCAGCGCCTCGGGGATGAACACGGCCCGATAGATGCCGGTGACGCCGAACGCGGCGATCATCACCGCGGCAGCGAACCGCCAGCGTGTCGCGATCCCTCGCCGCGCCCGCGCGAGCAGCGCCTGCGCCGCAAGGAGATTGGGCAGCGTGCCGAGGCCGAACGCGAGCATGATCGCCGCGCCGTTCGCGGCGCTGCCCGACAGCAGCGCGACCGGCAACAGTCCGTAGACGAGTGCGCAGGGCGTCAGTCCCCACAGCACGCCCATTGCGACGGCGCGCAGTCCGGGGATCTTCATGCGGCCGGCGAGCGGCGCAGCGTGCGCGAAGACGCGGAGTCCGATGCGTTCGGCCATCGCCGGGGCGCGCGCCTCGCGGCGCGTCATCGAAAGGGCGAGCCCGATCAGCGCCACGTTCGCGATGAGGTAGAGAACGCGCTGCGCCGGCGCCATCGCGAGCGCGAACGCCGCCCCGCCGCCGGCCCCGAGCGCGGCGCCCAGTGCGGCGTACGTCAGCAGGCGTCCGGCGTGGGCGGCGAGCCGCTGCAGGATCAGCGTGCGTCGCGGCAGCAGGACGGCGCGGCCGCCCGCGACGGCGGACGAAGCCGTCGCCGCCAGCCAGCCGCCGCACATCGCGGCGCAGTGGAGACCGCCCAGCAGGCCGGCGACGAACGCCGCGATCAGCGCGCTGTGTGCCATCGCGCTCGCGGACGCGCGGTGGCGTCCGGACGGCCGCTCGCTTCGCTAGGCCGCATCCTCGTCGACCTCCGGAGCCGTATCCAGCGCCGCGGCAAGCACCGCGGCCGCGATGCCCAGCCCCCAGAAGCCGAAGAAGCCCATCGTGTAGATCGCTTCGCGCGACAGGTCGAGCGGCGCGCCGAAGAAATGCAGGTCGAACGGATCGAACAGGGCGAAGAAGACGAGCTCCGCGACGGCCGCCGTCAGGAACGCGGCCCACACGATGCGGAGCATGGGCACGCCGGAGAACACGCGACGGATCATGGCGCGGGGTTCGGTGACGGCAGGCTCAGCCGCGCGGGGCCGCGAGGTGCAGCGCCGTGGCCGTTCCCGCGAGCGTCGCGACGTCGGACAGTCGCCATTGCGCGGCCTCCAGGATTACGTGGCGCCGGCCGGCGCCGGGGGGCTCGACGTGGCCCGCGTACGCGCCTTCGCCCGTGCGCACGAGCACCGCGCTGCGATCCTCGCCTGCATGCGTCGGATGCGCGAGCAGCAGGCGGATCTCGGCCGGCCACTGGCCGTCGACGACGGCGCGCGACAGCGTCACACGCACGTCCCCTGCAGCGTCGACGCGCACGTCGGCAGCGAGGCCGATGCGCATGCCGTACTCGGTGCGCGCCAGCGTGCGGTTGATCGCGAGGCCGCGCTTGTAGTAGTCGTCGGCGACCAGCCCGTCGGACGTGGAGGCGGCGAGCCACGTCGCATACGCGCCGCCGACGATCACGAAGGCCGGCCCGGCCATCAGCGCCCACGGCCAGCCGCAGCGATACCAGGGCGTCGCGGCGGCGCGGCGCACGGCAGTGGAATGGGTCATCTGGGTCTCCTCACCGTGGCAGGATGAACGTCGATTTTTCCCTGCGCGCGATCGCGGGGTCGTCCTGTGCGCGGATCGTGATCTCGATCGGATGAGGGCCGGGCGCCGCCGCGTCGGCGGGCGCGTGCAGCCGCAGCGGCAAAAGCCGCGACCCCGCGGCATCCAGCGCGACCGGCTGCTCGACGCCGACGACCTCCAGGCCGCGCAGGCCAGTGGCCTCGATGCGGAACGCGCGCGCGCGCTCATCCGTGTTCATCACGTGCAGCCGGTACGAGTTCTCGATGACGCCCGGCGCGGCCTCGCGCGCCAGCGCGCCGCGGTCGCGGATGACGTCGACCTTGAGCGGATTCTTGAGCGCGATGCCCACCGCCGCGCCGGACGCGATCGCGGCAAGGAGCACGCCGTAGACGATCGTGCGGAAGCGCAGCACGTGGCGCCAGTCGAAAGCACGGCTCGAGCCCGCGGCCATCGCGTTCTGGGAGGCGTAGCGGATCAGGCCGCGGGGATAGCCCATCCGGTCCATCACCTGGTCGCAGCCGTCGATGCACGCCGCGCAGCCGATGCACTCGTACTGCAGGCCCTTGCGGATGTCGATGCCGGTCGGGCACACCTGCACGCAGATCTGGCAGTCGATGCAGTCGCCGAGTCCCCTCGCGCGCGGATCCGCCTTCCTGCTGCGCGCGCCGCGCGGCTCGCCGCGCTTCTCGTCGTAGGCGATCACCAGCGTGTCCTTGTCGAACATCACCGACTGGAAGCGCGCATACGGGCACATGTACTTGCACACCTGCTCGCGCATCCAGCCCGCATTGCCGTAGGTCGCGAAGCCGTAGAACAGCATCCAGAACGCTTCCCAGCCGCCGAGCTGCCAGGTGATCGCGCGCACGCCGAAGTCGCGGATCGGCGTGAAATAGCCGACGAAGGTGAACCCGGTCCACAGCGCCACGGCGAACCAGGCCGAGTGCTTGAGTCCCTTGACGACGAACTTCTCCAGCGACATCGGCGCGGCATCCAGGCGGATGCGCGCGAGCCGGTCGCCCTCGATCTTGCGCTCGATCCAGAGGAAGATCTCGGTGTAGACGGTCTGCGGGCAGGCGTAGCCGCACCACAGCCGCCCGGCGACCGCGGTGAACAGGAACAGCGTAAGGGCGCCGAGAATGAGGAGGAGCGTGAGGTAGATGACGTCCTGCGGCCAGAACACCAGGCCGAAGATGTAGAACTTGCGTGCGCCGAGGTCGAACAGCACGGCCTGCCGGCCGTTCCACGACAGCCACGGCAGCCCGTAGAAGACGAGCTGCGTGAGGACGACCATCGCGACGCGCCAGCGCGCGAACACGCCGTGCACCGCGCGCGGATAGATCTTGCGCCGGATCTCGTAGAGCTCGATCTCCTCCTGCGGCGCCGCCGCCGGCGGTGCCGCGGGCTCGATCCGGATGACCTTGCTCACCGCGCTCACGCTCGGGAGGTCGGCGCGCTGCGCGGCACTATCTGGCGCCTGCGCCGCCGCCGGCGGTCCGATTCGACAGGCCCCAGACATACGCGGCGAGCAGATGGACCTTGGCTTCGCCGAGGACGTCCTTGAACGAAGGCATCGCGAGCGTGCCCTCGGACACGCTGACGTGGCGTCCGCGCATCACGCCTTCGGTGATCGTGGCCTCGGAGCTGCCGTACAGCCACGTGTCGTCGGTGAGATTCGGCGCGCCCACCGCGGTGTTGCCCTTGCCGTCGGCGCCGTGACATGCGGCGCAGTTCTGGGCGAACAACGGCTTGCCGAGCTGCGCCGAGAGCTTGTCGTGCGGCAGCCCCGACAGCGAGCGGACGTAGGCGACCACGTTCTTCACGCCTTCGGGCCCGAGCCCCGGACCGAGCGCCGGCATGACGCCGAGCCGCCCGCCGGTGATCGTCGTGACGATGTTCTCCGGCTCGCCGCCGTAGAGCCAGTCCTTGTCGGTCAGGTTGGGAAAGCCGATTCCGCCCTGCGCCGACGAGCCGTGACACTGCGCGCAGTAATTGAGGAACAGGCGCTCGCCCATCGCGCGCGCCTCGGGATCGGCGGCGAGCTGGCGCACGTCCATCGCCTGGTACTTGGCGAACAGGGGCTCCACTGCGGCGTCCATGCTCCTGCGCTCGTTCGCGTACGCGCCGCTCGACGACCAGCCGAGCACCCCGGGAAAGCTGCCGAACCCCGGGTAGAGGATCAGGTAGAGCACGGCGAACGCCAGCGTGATCCAGAAGAGATTGAGCCACCACTTCGGCAGCGGGTTGTTGTACTCGGCGAGGTCGCCGTCCCACACATGGCCGGTGGTTTCCTTGCCGCCCTTCGCTGGGGCGGCGGGGCCGCGCGCCTTGGACATCGAGACCAGCAGGAGCGCGCAGCCGACGAGCGACGCCGCGGTGATCACGATGATGTAGATATTCCAGAAGCCCGAGGTGAAATCGCTCATGGCGTGCGCTCCACGGGCGGCGTGCCGGCGGCAGGAATCTCGTCGGGCAGCGCGAACGGCGCCTGCGCAGCCTCGGCGAACCGTCCGCGCCGCCGCGGTCCCAGCGCCCAGACGAGGATGCCGACGAAAGTGACGAACGCCACGACCGTCGTGATGCTGCCGATGATGGGATACAGTGGCATGGCGCGCTACCTCGCGTTCTTCATCAACAGGCCGAGGTTCTGCAGGTACGCGACCAGCGCGTCCTCCTCGGTCTTGTCCTTCAGCTCCGCCGCAGCCTTCGCGATGTCGTCGTCGGTGTACGGGACGCCGACCCGCCGCAGCGCGCGGAACTTGGCGGCGATGTCCTCGGCATTCGCCGGCGATTTCGCCAGCCACGGATACGCCGGGCATGTTCGATTCCGGCACGACGTCGCGCGGATTGTTGAGATGCGTGCGATGCCAGTCGTCGGAGTAGCGTCCGCCGACGCGGGCGAGATCCGGCCCGGTGCGCTTGCTGCCCCACTGGAACGGGTGGTCGTAGACGAATTCGCCGGCGACCGAGTAGCGGACCGTAGCGCTCCGTCTCCGCGCGGAACGGGCGCACCATCTGCGAGTGGCAGTTGTAGCAGCCTTCGCGGATGTAGACGTCGCGCCCGGTGAGCTGGAGCGCCGTGTACGGCTTGAGCCCCTTGACCGGCTCGGTCGTGGACTTCTGGAAGTACAGCGGCACGATCTCGGCCAGCCCCCCGACGCTCACGACGAGGATGACGAGGACGATGAGCCAGCCGGTGTTGCGCTCGACGAGGTCCTGATTCAGTTTCATGACGGGCATTCTCCGGGGTCCGCGGCCGCGTCACGCGTGCGCCAGCCGCGCGTCGTCGAGCGGGATCGGCGCGTCGTACGCACGGCTGCCGGCCATCGTCTTGACGACGTTCCACGCCATGATCAGCATTCCAGTCAGGAACATGCAGTCCGCCGACGAGGCGGATCGCGTAGAACGGGTAGGTCGCCTTTACGCTCTCCACGAACGCGTAAGTCAGCGTGCCGTCGGGATTGGTCGCGCGCCACATCAGGCCCTGCATGACGCCGGCGATCCACATCGCCGCGATGTAGAGCACGACGCCGATGGTCGCGATCCAGAAATGCAGCGTGATGAGGCGCACCGACCACATCTCGCTCTTGCCGAACATCCTCGGGATCAGGTAGTAGATGCAGCCGATCGAGATGAACGCCACCCAGCCCAGCGCGCCGGAGTGCACGTGGCCGATCGTCCAGTCGGTGTAGTGCGACAGCGCGTTCACCGTCTTGATCGACATCATCGGACCTTCGAAGGTCGACATGCCGTAGAACGACAGCGAGACGATCAGGAACTTCAGGATCGGGTCGTCGCGCAGCTTGTACCAGGCGCCCGACAGCGTCATGATCCCGTTGATCATCCCGCCCCACGACGGCGCCAGCAGGATCAGCGAGAACAGCATGCCGAGCGACTGCGTCCAGTCGGGCAGCGCCGTGTAGTGCAGGTGGTGCGGGCCCGCCCACATGTACGTGAAGATCAGCGCCCAGAAGTGGACGACGGACAGCCGGTAGGAATAGATCGGCCGGCCCGCCTGCTTGGGCACGAAGTAATACATCATCCCGAGGAAGCCCGCGGTCAGGAAGAAGCCGACCGCGTTGTGCCCGTACCACCACTGCACCATCGCGTCCTGCACGCCGGCGTACGCCGAGTACGACTTCCACATCGTGACGGGGATCTCGGCGCTGTTGACGACATGCAGCAGCGCCACCGTGAGGATGAACGCGCCGAAGAACCAGTTCGCCACGTAGATGTGCGGCGTCTTGCGCTTGACGATCGTGCCGAAGAACACGACGGCGTACGAGACCCAGACGAGCGTGATCAGGATGTCGATCGGCCACTCGAGCTCGGCGTACTCCTTCGCCGTCGTGATAGCCGAGCGGCAGCGTGACCGCCGCCAGCACGATCACGGCGTGTCCAGCCCCAGAACGTGAACGCGGCCAGCCCTGTCGCCGAACAGCCGCACCTGACACGTGCGCTGGACGACGTAGTAGGACGTGGCGAACAGCGCGCTGCCGCCGAAGGCGAAGATCACCGCGTTGGTGTGCAGCGGGCGCAGGCGGCCGTAGGACAGCCAGGGAATGCCGTAGGTGAGGTCGGGCCACAGGAGCTGCGCGGCGATAATGACGCCGACCAGCATCCCCACGATGCCCCACACCACCGTCATCACCGCGAATTGCCGGACGACCTTGTAATTGAACGTCTCGGCTGCCGTTGCGACTTGCGCCATGAATCACTCCCCTGTCCGCCTGACGGGACCGGCCGATATTAGGTGCGCTTGGCCGCGCGCAGGTTGACCGAAGTCAATCCGGCTGCGCCCTCCGGCGCCGGCGCCGCGGCTTCCGGCGGCGGCGAATCGTCGTCGGCGAGCACGCGATGCGCGGGTCCGTCCAGATCGTCGAACTGCCCGCGCGAAACGCTCCACCAGAACGCGGCGCCGATCGCGAGCGCGAGCACGACCGACAGCGGGATCAGGAGGAGGAGGATGTCCATCGGGCGAGCGTGAGCGCGCTCGCGACGACGGCGAGCGACGACAGCGACATGCCGGCCGCCGCGACCAGCGGCGTGACGAGCCCGAACGCCGCCGCGGGAATGGCCACCGCGTTGTAGGCGAGCGCCCAGCGCAGGTTGCGCCGGATCACGGCGAGCGTGCGCCGCGCGTGCACGAACGCGTCCGCGACCGCGGTGAGCCGTGGCGCCAGGACGACGACGTCGGCCGACCATTGCGCGAGCGGCGCTGCACAGGCGAGGCTGAGCGAGACCTGCGCCTGCGCGAGCGCGGGCGCATCGTTGACGCCGTCGCCGATCATCGCGACGACCGCGCCCTGCGCCTGCAGCGCCGCGATGGCCGCCTGCTTGTCCGCGGGCGCCATGTCGCCGCGAGCGTCGGCGATGCCGAGCCGCTCTGCCAGCGCGCGCACCACCGCCGCGCGGTCCCCGGAGAGCACGATCGGGACGAGCCCCGCGGCGCGAAGGCGGGCGATCAGCGCCGCGGCGTCGGCGCGCGGCGCGTCGGCGCACGCGAACGACGCGACGAGGCGCCCGCCGCTGCCGAGCGCCGCAACCGTCGCGTCGGCCAGCGCTTCGGCGCCATGCGCCGTCGCGCCGGCGGACGCAGCCGCCGCGAACGCGGGCCGGCCGACGCGCCACCGCACGCCGTCGATCGTCCCCTCGATGCCTTCGCCCGGCACCGCGACGACGTCGTGCGCGACGAGCGGCGACGCCGCGTTCGCCGCGGCGTGGATCGCCCGCGCCACCGGGTGCTCCGAGCCTGCCTCGAGCGCGGCGGCGAGCGCGAGCGCGCGGTCGCGGTCCACGCCCTTCGCGACGATCGTGTCGATGACGCGGAACGCACCATCGGTCAGCGTGCCCGTCTTGTCGAGGACGACGTGCGTGACCTGCGACAGCGCCTCGATCGCGTCGGGCCGCGCGAGCACGACGCCGCGGCGCGCGAGCGTCCCTGCCGCTGCCGTCAGCGCCGCCGGTGTGGCGAGCGAGAACGCGCAGGGACACGACACGACCAGCACTGCGAAGGTCACGGCGAGCGCGCGTTCCGGCTCCACGGCGAGCCACGCCAGCGCAACCACCACGGTGAGCGCGAGCAGCGCCGCGACGAACACGGCGGCCGTCCGGTCGGCGAGGGTCGCGATGCGCGGCCGCGCGCTCGCGGCCGCCTCGGCCATGCGGGCGACCGCCGCGAGGCGCGTCGCGTCGCCGGCGGCGTCGACGCGCACGATCAGCACGCCCTGGCGATTGACGCAACCCGCCAGCACCGCATCGCCCACGCCGCGCCGGTGCGGGCGCGATTCGCCGGTGAGGATCGCCTCCTCGACGTCCGAGCGCCCGTCCACCACGATGCCGTCGCAGGGCAGCGTCGCACCCGGCCGCACGCGCACGAGATCGCCTCGCGCCAGCGTGGCGCCGGCGACGGTCTCGGCCTCGACCGACGCCGGCCAGCCGCGCAGCCGCTCCGCGAGGGCGGGCATCGCCCGGGCGAGCGCCTCGATCGCCTCGGCACCGCGCTGCCGCGCCCGCAGTTCCAGGTAGCGCGCCGTCAGCAGCAGCGCGACGAACATCGTCACCGAGTCGTAGTAGACGGCGCCGGCGCCGCGGAAGGTGGCGATGGCGCTCGCGCCGAAGGCCGCCAGGAGCGCGAGCGCGACGGGCACGTCCATGCCGGCGCGATGCGCGGCGAGATCGCGCCATGCGCCGCGCAGGAACGGCAGCGCGCTGTAGAGCATCACCGGCAGCGTGAGCACCAGGCTCGCCCAGCCAAGCAGCGCCTGCTGCTCCGGCGCGATGCCGTCGGCCGCGAGGTACGCCGGAACCGCGAGCATCATCACCTGCATCATCGCCAGCCATGCGATGGACATGCGGGCCAAAAGGTCGCGCGACTCGCGCCGTGCCAGCGCCTCCCGCTGCGCGGGATCGTACGGATACGCGCGATACCCGATCGCCTCCGCCGCGGCGGCGATGTTCGCGAGGCGCGTGCGCAGCGGATCGAACGCGACCCGCGCGCGGCGCGTCGCATAGTTGACGGCGACGTCGAGGACGCCCGGCTGGCGCGCCAGCCAGCGCTCGAGGAGCACGACGCATGCGCCGCAGGTCATGCCTTCGATCAGCAGCGCGATCTCGCGGCCGCCCGCGGCGCGCGTGCGCGCGAGCCCCGCGATCTCGGCGGCCTGGCACGCCGCCTCGATGCTGTCGGCGCCCCCCGGCGCCGCGGCCGCCGCGGCCGTCGCGGCGGCCGCGGTACGGTTGCGGTAATACGCGTCGAGCCCGGCGCCGGCGATCGTGTGCGCGATGGCCAGGCAGCCGGCGCAGCAGAACGCGCGCTCTTCGCCGTCGAGGCGCGCGCGCCATCGCGTGTACGGCGGACACGACGACCCGCAGTGAAAGCATTCGGCCAGCGAAAGCGCGGCGACAGCCATCGCCGGAATCTACGGGGGGAGTGGCGCGCCCGCGTTGACGTGCGTCAACCCGCCGCCTGCCGGTGCGATTATGATGGCGGGGGTACAACGACGCGGAGGAAGCCTTTCATGTACAAGCACATGCTGGTCGCGACCGACGGGTCTAAGCTGTCGGGCAAGGCGGTGGCCCATGCGATCGCGCTCGCGCAGGCGCTGTCGGCCAGGCTCACCGCGTTCTACGCCTCGCCCGACTACCCGATGCCGTCGTTCTCCGAGGGCGTCATCTACGACCCGGTCTCCCGCAAGGACTACGCGGCGATGGCAGGGAAGGAGGCGGACAAGATCCTCGCGACCGTGAAGACGAAGGCCGAGGCGGGGGGCGTCGAGTGCGCGACGATGCACGCCATCGCGCCGGCGCCGTGGGAGGCGATCCTGGCGGCGGCGAAGAAGGCGAAATGCGACGTGATCGTCATGGCCTCGCACGGGCGCCGCGGCCTCACCGCCGTCCTCCTCGGCAGCGAGACGCAGAAGGTCCTGACGCACTCGAAGGTGCCCGTCATCGTCGTGCGCTGAGCGTGCTGCAGGGTGGCGCGCCCGGCGCGTGCGCCGGGTACTGCGCGCATCAGGCCATCAGCGCTTCCAGCCGGGCAGTGCCGGGCGGCGCGACGTCGCCCGCGTCGAGCTTCGCGCGCGCGTCGCGCAGCGCGGTGCGCAGGCCCTCCTCGACGACGGGGTGATAGAAGGGCATCGCGAGCATCTGCGGCACCGTGAGGTCGAGCTGCCGCGCCCACGCGAGCAGGTGGCCGATGTGCTCGGCCGCCGGCCCCAGCATTTCGGCGCCGAGAAAGCGCCCCGTGCCCGGCTCGGCGTAGACGTGCAGCCGCCCGCGATTCTGAAGCATGATCCGCGCCCTGCCCTGGTTCTCGAACGAGACCTCGCCGATCACGTGCGGGCCGCCCGCGACCGCGGCATGGCCGCCGCCGACGATCGCGATCCCCGGATCGCAGAAGACGATCGCCAGCCCGGCGCGACGCGCGCCCGGACGGACCGCGGCGGGCAGCCGCGCCGCGTTCTCGCCGGCGATGCGTCCTTCGTCGGCGGCTTCGTGGAGCAGCGGCACGTCGTCGGCCACGTCGCCGGCGATGAAGATCGGCGCGTCGCCGCAGCGTAGCGTCGTGCGATCGAACACCGGCACGCCGGCCGCGTCGAGCGCGAGCCCCGCGGCTTCCAGGTCGAGGCCCGCGACGTTCGGCCGTCGCCCCGTCGCCGCCAGCACGCAGGCGTACCGCTCGACGTCCACGCTGCCGTCGGCGCGGCGCAACGTGACAGCGACGGCATCGCCCTCGCGCGCGACGTCGGCGCGCGCATCCGTATCGAGGGGAAACTCGGCGCCGAACACGCGCCGCGCCTCGGCGATCAGCACCGGATCGCGCAACGGGCCCACACCGCCGCCGCGCCCGAAGAGCTTGACCCGCACGCCGAGCCGGTGCAGCGCCTGGCCGAGCTCGAGCCCGATGATGCCGGGCCCGAACACGGCGACGCTCTGCGGCAGATCGTCCCATGCGAACACGTCGTCGTTGATGACGAGGCGATCGCCGAGCGCGCGCCACATCGCCGGAAATGCCGGCGACGAGCCGGTGGCGATGACGGTGGCGCGCGCGCGGACCGTGACGTCGTCGCCGATCGCCAGCGTATTGGCGTCGACGAAGCGCGCGTGGCCGGCGAGCTTCTCCTCCGCGGGAATCATGTCGACGCCGCCGGTCACGAAGCCGACGAAGCGGTCGCGCTCGCGCATCACGCGCGCCATCACGGCGCGGCCGTCCACGCGCACCGGGCCGTCGAGCGCGAGACCCAGCGCCGGGAAGCGCTCCACCGCATGCGCCGCCTCGGCGGCGGCGATCAGCAGCTTGCTCGGCATGCAGCCGACACGCGCGCACGTCGTGCCGTGATCGCCGCGCTCGATCAAAAGCGCGCGCTTGCCCTGCATCTTGGTCGCACGATAGGCGGCGAGACCCGCGGAGCCCGCGCCGATGATCGCGACGTCGGTGTCGATCCGATGCATGTCTTCTCCCTGCCGCGCTACCGCGGCGGCCGTTGCCTAGTTGGACCGCGAAGAACGGGGACGCAAAATGAGCAAGTCACCCTGCTGCGCGTAGTCGAACTTGTTCAGAAAGTTCTGGCCGAGCAGCGCCACGGGACCGCCTGGATTTACGCCTACCCGTATGCCCGAGACCCGCAGATCTCCGATTTGCACGGTCGCGTCGGGAACAATGCGACCCGCAACGCGCCCACCCGCAGTATCGAAGGTGGCCGACAGACCCCGGGGCAAGCCAATTTCCGCGGCGGTCTGCGCGTTGACCGAAACAATCGTTGCGCCGGTATCCACCATGAAAGTCACCGGGCGGCCGTTGATCGTGCCTTCGATATAGAAGTGCTGATCATACGAGCGTTGGATCTGCACTTCCCCCTGGCCGCTCGGTTGCGCTACCTTGGGCGAAATGACGTGATGGATGCCGACGTAAATGATCGTGCCCAGGCCAAGCCAAAGCACGACCCACGGAAACAGGGACGTAAAGTTCCAGCGGCGGGGACCCATAGAATGCGATTTTCGCCTGGCGCCCTTGGGCCCGGTCTTTCGGCGACGCGGTAGAATGACAGGTTTTCCAGGAAAATCAGCACGATGCGCGCATCGCACTATTTCATTTCGACACTGAAGGAAGCGCCGGCGGAGGCCGAGACCGTCAGTCACCGGCTGATGCTGCGCGCGGGGCTGATCAAGCGCCTCGCCGCAGGGAGCTACACGTGGATGCCGCTCGGCGTCCGCGTGCTCCACAAGGTAGAGCGAATCATCCGCGAAGAGATGGACGCCAGCGGCGCCATCGAGCTCCTGATGCCGGTGATCCAGCCGGCCGAGCTGTGGCAGGAATCGGGGCGCTGGGGCAAGTACGGTCCCGAGCTGCTGCGCCTCAAGGACCGCCACGAGCGCGACTTCGTCGTGCGGCCGACGTCCGAGGAGGTCGTCACCGACATCGCGCGCAAGGAGATCCAGAGCTACAAGCAGCTGCCGGTCAACTTCTATCACATCCAGACCAAGTTCCGCGACGAGGTGCGCCCGCGCTTCGGCGTGATGCGCTCGCGCGAGTTCATCATGAAGGACGCCTACTCGTTCGACGCCGACAAGGACTCCCTGCGCCGCTCGTACCAGATCATGTACGACGCGTATGCGCGCATCTTCTCGCGCATGGGCCTCGCGTTTCGCGCCGTGCAGGCGGACACCGGCGACATCGGCGGCTTCGCGTCGCACGAGTTCCAGGTGCTGGCCGACTCGGGCGAGGACGCGATCGCCTACGATCCCGCCGGCGACTACGCGGCCAACGTCGAGCTCGCCGAGGCGCTCGCGCCGGCGGCGCCGCGCCCTGCCCCTGCCGAGCCGATGCGGAAGGTGCCGACGCCGGGCAAGTCGACGTGCGAGGACGTCGCCGCGTTGCTCGGGCTGCCGCTCGCCCGCACGGTCAAGTGCCTGATGATCCACGCGCGGGACCAGGCGTCAGATGCTGCTGGTGCGCGGCGACCACAGCGGCAACGAAGTGAAGATCGGCAAGCTGCCGGACCTGGGCGCGTGGCGCTGGGCGAGCGAGGCCGAGATCGTCGCCGCGGCCGGCTGCAGGCCCGGCTATCTCGGCCCGGTCGGCATTCCCGCCGGCATGCCGCTGATCGTCGACCGCAGCGTCGCCGTCATGGCGGACTTCGTCTGCGGCGCGAACGAGCCCGACTTCCACCTGCGCGGCGTCAACTTCGGCCGCGACTGCCGCGAACCGGACGTCGTCGCGGACATCCGCAACGTCGTCAAGGGCGATCCCGTCGCCTGACGGCAACGGCACTCTCGACATCCTGCGCGGCATCGAGGTCGGCCACGTGTTCGCGCTCGGCAACGTCTATTCGGCGGCGATCGGTGCAACTTATCTCGACGCCAGCGGTCATTCGCAGGTCATGGAGATGGGGTGCTATGGCATCGGGGTCACCCGCGTCGTGGCCGCCGCCATCGAGCAGAACCACGACGAGCGCGGCATCATCTGGCCCGAGCCGCTGGCCCCCTTCACCGTCGCGATCGCCGCCGGTCGGCTACGACCGCAGCGACGCCGTCCGCGGCGTTCGCCGACAGGCTGCACGACGAGCTCGCCGCCGCAGGCGTCGACGTGCTGCTGGACGACCGCGGCGAGCGCCCTGGCGTGATGTTTGCTGATCTCGAGCTGATCGGGATTCCGCATCGGATCACCATGGGCGACCGGGGGCTCGAGGACGGCAGCGTCGAGTACCAGGGCGGCGCGACGACGGCGCGCCACCCCGGTCGCCGGCCGCCGATGCCGCGGATTACGTGCGCCGGCGGCTCGCGCACAGCGTCGCACCACTGACGAACAGGGACACGATGGCTTCGCCACGCACGGTTCGACGCATTCGCCCTGGCCACCGCGGCGCTCGCCTTGCTCGCGCTCGGTTGCGACCGCTGCACGGCGCGGGGGCGCAGGTCGAGGAGCGGCCTCGCGCCGTCCGTCGTGGCGGGGCTGCAGCAGGCGATCGCCGACCATCCGGTCCCGGCCGACTACGCCCGTCGCAGCGGACGTCGCGCGTGGGTCGCCGAGATGTCGCGCCGCCTCGCGCCAAGCCGCATCGAGGACCCGCTGTACCGGCGCGAGTTCCTGGCCACGGTCCACTACGAGGCGACACGCGCCGGCCTCGACCCGACAGCTCGTCGCTCGGCGTGATCCACCACGAGAGCGGCTTCAAGAAATACGCGGTGTCGGTCGCGAGCGCGCGCGGCTACATGCAGGTGATGCCGTTCTGGCTGCGGCTCATCGGCAGCGCCGACCAGAACCTCTTCAACCTGCGCACGAACCTGCGCTACGGCTGCGTGATCCTGCGCCACTATCTCGACATCGAGAACGGCGACTACTACCGCGCGCTCGGCCGCTACAACGGCAGCCTCGGCCGCGCCGAATATCCGAACGCGGTGCTCGGCGCGGCGTGGACCGGCTACTCGGATCGACGCGCCCGCGGCGGACGCGCCGCGCGATCGGTCATCACGACCAGCGGCGGCGCGCGGCGCCGCTGACGCCGTGTACCGCGGCCGCTTCGCGCCCTCGCCGACCGGTCCGCTGCATTTCGGCTCGCTGGTCGCCGCGCTCGCGAGCTATGCGATGCGCGCGCCCGCGGCGGCAGCTGGCTCGTGCGCATCGAGGACGTCGACGCGCCGCGCAGCACGCCCGGACAGCCGAGGCGCGCGATCCTCGCGACGCTCGCGCGCTGCGGCTTCGCGTGGGACGGCGCCGGTCGTGCGCCAGTCGCGAGCGCACGACGCGCTACGCGACGCGCTGGCGCAGCTCGCGCGCGCGGTCTCGCCTATCGCGTGCGCCTGCTCGCGGCGCGACCTGCAGGCGACGCCGCTCGGCAGCAGCGGCGAGCGCGTCTATCCCGGCACCTGCCGCAACGGCATGCGATGCGACGCGCGCCACGCGCCGTGCGCGCGCATGGCGCGTGCGCGTCGGGCGACGCCGACGATCGCGTTCGCCGACCGCGCTGCAGGGACCGCAACGCGCAGGACCTCGCGCGCGAGGTCGGCGACTTCGTCGTGCGGCGCGCCGACGGCCTGTTCGCCTACCAGCTCGCCGTGGTCGTCGACGATGCGCCGCAGGGCATGACCGACCGTCGTGCGCGGCGCCGACCTGCTCGCCTCCACGCCGCGCCAGATCTACCTGCAGCGCGCGCTCGGCTTCGCCACGCCGGCGTACCTGCACGTTCCGGTCGCGCTCGACGCGCGCGGCGAGAAGCTGTCGAAGCAGACGCGCGCCGCGCCGTTGCCGCGACGACCCGCTGCCCGCGCTTGTCGCCGCGTGGCGCTTCCTCGACCAGCCGATGCCGGCGGCGCCGCCGCGCAGCGTCGCGGAGTTCTGGGCGTTCGCCGCGCGCGCGTGGACGCCGTCGCGCCTGCCGCCGGTGCCGATGCTCCCCGCACGCCGCCCGGCGTATAATGCAGGCGCTTTCCGCGCACGCTTCCGGCCCGCGCTTCGCGGCGGAAGACCTCCCGATGACCACGCTCGTCGTCGTCCGCAAGGGCGACGACGTCGCCATCGCCGCCGACTCCCTCACCACCTTCGGCGACACCCGGCTCGCTGCGGACACGACCGCACGTACGACAAGATCGTCCGCTACAGGGACACCTACATCGGGCTGTGCGGGTCGGCCGCGCACCAGCTCGTGTTCGAGAGCCTGCTGCGCGCAGGCACGCCGACCTCGACTTCTCCAACAGGCTCGCGATCTTCGAGACGTTCCGCAAGCTGCATCCGATCCTCAAGGAGCAGCACTTCCTCAACCCGAAGGAGGAGGAGGACGATCCGTACGAGTCGACGCAGATCACGGCGCTGATCGCCAACGCGCACGGCATCTTCGGCGTGTACTCGATGCGCGAGGTGTTCGAGTACACGCGTTCTGGGCGGCGGGAACGGGACGCGAGTTCGCGCTCGGCGCGATGCACGCGCTCTACGCGCGGCTGCGCACGGCCGAGGCCGTGGCGCGCGCCGGCATCGAGGCCGGCGCCCTGTTCGACAAGAATTCGGCGCTGCCGCTCACGCTCTACACGCTGCCACTCGGCCTGAGCGCGCCCAACCGTCCCGCCGACGCGCTCGTTCCGTTCGTGTTCGAGCACGCGGCCGTGCGCGGCGCGCTCGTGACGCTGCCCACGGCGGCCGCGGCGCTGCTCGACGTGCCATCCGTATCCGCCGGCACTCGCGCCGCGTGCTCGCGCGAGCTCGCGGCCGCAGCGGTCCTGCTCGCGTCGACGCTCAAGTTCAGCGGCAGCCTGCTGCTGCAGATCGGCGGGCGACGGGCCCGTGCGCCTGCTGGTGGTGGAATGCACGGGCGGCGCTCGGCCTGCGCGCGACCGCGCAATGGGACGACGAGCGCACGCCGCGCGCTCGGCGACGCGGCGTCGCTCGCCGACCTCGCCGGCGGCGCGCAGCCGGCCGCCTGTGCTGACCCTCGATCCCAAGGGCGCGGGCACGATGTACCAGGGCATCGTGGCGCTCGAGGCGGACACGGTCGCAGGGCCTGGTCGAGCACTATCTCGCCACCTCCGAGCAGCTGGCGAGCCGCCTGCTGCTCGCGGAGCACGACGGGCGCGCGGCCGGGCTGCTGCTGCAGCGGCTGCCCGGCAGCGAGCGCGATGACGAGCGCGCTGGGCGCGGTCACGCGCGCGTTCGACGGCGCTTGCCCGGCGCGACTGCTGCCGACCGCCGCCGCTCGCGGCGCTCGCGCGCGCGTTCCCGGAGGACGACGTGCGCGTGTTCGCCGCGCGGCCCGTCCTTCGCGCTGCTCGTGCTCGCGCGAGCGGGTGGAGAACGCGCTGCGCATCGCCGGCCGCGACGAGGTCGAGTCGATCCTGGCCGAGCACGGCGGCGTCGAGGTCACGTGCGAATTCTGCAACCGCCGCTACACGCTCGACCCGAGCGAGGCGCGTGCGGTGTTCGCGCCGCGAACGACGGTGGGCCGGGCCACTGACGATGAGCGATTCCCCGGCGCGGGTCCGCTTCGACAAGTGGCTGTGGGCCGCGCGCTTCTACAAGACGCGCACGCTCGCCGCGCAGGCGATCGAGGCCGGCCAGGCGCGCGTCGGCGACGAGCGCGTCAAGCCGGCGCACGCGCTGCGCGCCGGCGACGTGCGTCACCGTGCGGCGCGCAGGGCCTCGTCGTCGGAGGTCGACGTCGCTCGCGCTCTCCGACCGCCGGGGCTCGGCGGCCGAGGCGGCGCTGCTCTATCGCGAGACCGACGCAAGCGTCAAGGCGCGCGAACGAGCGCTTGCGGAGCGCCGCGCGGCCCGGGCGCGCAGGCGCGCTTTCCGGGGCGCCCCACCAAGCGCGACCGGCGCAAGCTGGAGGACTTCCTGAACGAGCCGTGAGCCGTGCGCGCGCCGGCGCGCGTCAGCACAGCCGCATGTTGGCGAGATCGAGCAGAAGCTCCGGCTGCCGATAGGCGCGCATAACGAGCCACGCGATGAGGGCGGCCGCGATCAGGCCGAGCGTGTGCCCGACGATGCGGCGCGCCAGCGGACGGCGGATCAGCGATGCCAGTGGCGCCGATTGTACGCGTGCCGCGCCGCTCGACGCGCGGCTAGATCGACGCAGCCGCTTCGGAGGGCGATTCCGCGCGCGGGACCGGCCGGCCGTCGGCAGCACGCCGAGCGCACGCATCTTGCCCATCACGGAATTGAAGTCCGCCGCGGCCTGCACGTCGTCGATCGGCTTCGCGAGCAGGTTGACGGCGCGGCCGCTGACGACCAGCGGCAGGTCCGCCGGCAAGCGCGTAGCGCAGGCCGCGGATCTCCTGGCCGGCGATCTTGCCCGAGATGCCGCGATCGAACAGCAGCACGACCAGCGCCGCGCTCGTAAGCCCTGGCCGCGCCCGCGATCTCCTGCGCCGGAACGCCGGCGCCGAGCGTCAGCAGCTGACGCCCTCGGTGAGGAGCAGCAGCTCGAGAATCGCGAGGCCCAGCTGGTTCGGATCGTTCGGCGGCGTCGCCAGCAGGATCTGCCGCGCGATCGCGCGCCGGACGCGCATGGCTGCGCGCATCGCGCAGCAGCCGCTGCGCAAGATCGGCGAAGCGCAGTTCCTGGAAGGTCTGCATCTCGCCGCGCACCACGCTGCTCGTGCACGGCCTCGTTGAGGGGAATCAGCGTCTGCTCGAGGAACCGGCGCAGGCCCTGGCTCGACAGGAGCTTGGACAGGTGATTCGACAACTCCGCCGTGCGATGCGTCGCCAGCAGCCGCACGGCGGTCTCGATCTCGACCGGCAGCGGCGATCGGCTCCTCGACGGTGAGGCCGAGCATCGACTGCAGCGCCGTGTCGGCCAGCGGCACGACGGCGCCGGCGCGCCAGCCTTCCGACAGCAACTGCTTGATGAGGCGCAGGCGCGCGACCTGATCCGGCGGATAGACCCGATCGCCGAACGGGTCGCGCAGCGGCGCGGGAAATCCGTAGCGGCGCTGCCACATGTAGAGCTGTTCGCGGCGCAGGCCCGTGATGCGGACGACTTCGCGAATGTGCAGGGCATCGGCGGGCTCGCCGGTGTCGTCGGGTGGCGCGACGGATCCCCCCGGCCCGTCGCGGCGCGCTGGTGTCTTGATCAGAATGCCCATTTCCGTCGTCCTCAGGCGTCTTTCGTCAGGTGGCACGTTGAGGGCAGGCGATACGGGCCCCCCGGCGGCATGGGGTTCGCCGACCGTTGATCCCGTGGAATCGACCGCCTGTTTCAGGCTGTTCTCCACGACTCGTGTAATGCACGATGCATGCCAAGCGCCCGGGCGCTGTCTTGCCAAGGCGTCGGCGTTTGGGCCATCATGGCAACGCAACACAACGGAACCAACCCTTCCGGCATTCGGGTGGCGGGCTGCCGAGCCGCGTCTGCTGGCGCCGCGTCCTGCACGACGACTCCGGCCCGGTTCTCGTCGAATCGCGCCGGATTGGAGGACGGCGCATGTTCGGATTCGGCACCTCGCGCAACGATCCCCTGGCCGATGCCAGGACTGCGGAGCGCTGGGTGGCCGCCGGGGTGACGAGCGACGCGCTGACCATGCACGAGCGCATCCGCGGCGTGCTGGCCGAGGTCAACGCACCGGGTGTCGTGCTCACGCCGAAGCGTCTCGCCGCGCTGTTCGTCATCGACGCGCACGCGCTCTCCCTGTTCAGGGCGCTGACGGTCCAGTACATCGGCCATGCGGGGCGCAGCGTGAAGATCGAGCGCCAGATCTGGTCGGCGATCTTCGATCTCTCGCAGGCATTCCAGACTGCCTGCCAGGCATTCGAGCGCATCGCGTTCGAGAACGAGTCGAACGCGAAATGGCGCAGCATGATTCCGGAGCTGATCTGCCGCCACGTCGTCCACCTCGGCCGCGACGCCAAGGCGCGCCTGTACCGCTACGAGACGTGGATTCCCGGCAAGTGGGCCGAGCTGCACGCGCTCGTCGCGCGGGCGACCTCCATGCAGATCGAGCGACAGGCGATCGCGCTGACGCCGGAGCGCCCGGCGACATCGATCGAACACCGGTACCTGATGACGCTGGTGCTGCAGCTCATCGATTCCGGCAACATGACCGCGCCGCAGATCGAGCAATTGTGGGAGGAGCTCGACGGCTGGTGCGCGTCGCTGCGCCTTTCGCTGTCGGCCGCGCGTCCCCAACGCGTTCTACGTCGACCTCGCGAGCCGCGAAGGGCTGAAGCGCCGCCCGCCGGGGGCGGTGGAGGGCAGCGTGCTGTTCGTCGACACGCAGCCGCTGCATGCGCTTTTGACCCAGAGCCGGGTCGCGCTCGAGCAGGCCGCGCGGGACAAGCCCCGCTCCGACGAGGCCAAGCGCGCGACGCAGAAGCTCGCGATGCTGGCGAAATTCGCCGCCAAGGTCGATCCGGACTACAAGCCTTTCCCGCGCAACGGCGAGCGTGTCCCGGCGAGCGACACCGTCGACGCGATCGCCGGACTCGCCAGGATCGCCGGCTTCCTGCGCGAGGAAGACCGTGATCCCAACTTCGAGGCTTACGCGGGCAAGAGCTTCGGCGGCGCGCTCGAGCTCGCGGTCTTCGGCCGCGTGCGCAACGAGACCGATCGCCGCGTCGAGCTCGCGCGCCATCGCCTGTCGCAGTACGCAGCGCCGGGCGGTCCGTGGGAGACGCGCGACGTCTCGTCGACCGGCTTCAAGCTGATCGCGCCGGCCGGATCGGCCGGAACGTTCGCGATCGGCACGCTGGTCGCGATCCGCACCCTCGGCAAGAAGGAGTGGACGCTCGGCGTCGTGCGTCGCCTGAAGCGCCCGACCGCCGACCGCACCGAGGTCGGGCTGCAGCGCATCGCGAGCGAGATCGCGGGCGTCGACCTCGTCGAGCAGCGCCGCAGCGCGGAGACCGACTATTCGGTCGACGGCGACGGCGGCCTGATCAGCGGCCGCAGCTTCGTCGCGCTGTTCCTCGTGCTGCGCAAGCGCGACGGCACGCCGGCGGCGCAGTCGCTGATGTTGCCGGTCAGCGAATATCAGTCCGGCAAGCGGCTCACGCTCGTCATGTCCAAGGGCATTTTCCGGGTCGTGCTCGGGGGCGCCATCGAGCAGCAGCCCGATTGGGTATGGACCGCCGTCGAGGCGCAGGAGCTCGGCACGCAACTCTCGACGGCGACGCGCGGCTCCGCGCGCTGAAGCCGATGCGCACGATGCAGCGAAGCGGCGACGCGCTGGTCTGGCCCGCGTGATGGCCGTCGACCGTCACGCCGAGATCCACGCCGCCTACCGGTGGAACGTCCCGGCGCAGTTCAACATCGCGCAGGCGTGCTGCGGCCGCCACGCCGGCGAGCGTTCGCGCTTCGCGCTGTATTGGGAAGACGAAGGCGGGCAGCGGCGCGCGCTGACGTTCTTCGACCTCCAGCAGGACGCCAACCGCCTGTCGAACGCGCTGGCCGCGCTGGGGGTCGCGCGGGGCGACAAGGTCGCGCTGGTGCTTCCGCAGCGCCCGGAGACCGTGATCGCGCATATCGCGGTCAACCAGATGGGCGCCGTCGCAGTCCCGCTGTCGTTCCTTTTCGGCCCCGATGCCCTCGAGTATCGGCTCGGCCATTCCGAAGCGAAGATCGCCATCGTCGATCCGCAGTCGCTGCCGAACCTCCTGCCGATCCGCGACCGGTTGGCGGGACTCGCGCAGGTGATCGGCGTGGCGGGTGCGCGCGAATCGTGGGTCGTGCCGTGGGAGACCCTGCTGGAAAAGAGCGCGCGCCGGTTCGAGCCGGTCGCAACGCGCGCGAGCGAACCTGCGCTGCTGGTCTACACCAGCGGCACGACCGGCCCCCCCAAGGGCGCGTTGATGCCGCAGTCCTGCCTGCTCGGCAACCTGCCCGGCTTCACGTTCTCGCACGACGACTATCCGCAGCCGGGCGACCTTTTCTGGTCGCCGGCCGACTGGGCGTGGACGGGCGGCCTCATGGACGCCCTGCTGCCGGCGCTGTACTTCGGCCAGCCGATCGTCGGCTACCGCGGGCGCTTCGATCCGGAGCGCGCCTTCCGCCTGCTCGAGCGCTACCAGGTGCGCAACACGTTCCTCTTCCCGACCGCACTCAAGATGATGATGAAGGCGTATCCGCGCCCGCGGGAGACGTTCGACATCTCGCTGCGCACGATGATGAGCGCAGGCGAAGCGGTGGGCACGACGGTGTTCGAATGGGCGCGTGAAGCGCTCGGGGTCACGATCAACGAGATGTTCGGGCAGACGGAAATGAACTACATCGTCGGCAATTCGCATCGCCACTGGCCGGCGAAGCCCGGATCGATGGGCCGTCCCTACCCCGGCCATCGCATCGCCGTGATCGACGACGCGGGCGACCCGCTGCCCGCGGGCGAGCCGGGGGAGATCGCCGTCAACCGTATCGCGCCGGACGGCACGCCCGATCCGGTGTTCTTCATCGAATACTTCGGCAATCCCGACGGCACGCGCGCCAAGTACACGGGCGACTGGTGCCGCACCGGCGACGTCGCGAGCGTCGATGCCGACGGCTACCTGCTGGTACCAGGGCCGCGCCGATGACATGTTCAAGGCGGCCGGCTACCGGATCGGTCCCTCCGAGATCGAGAACTGCCTCGTCAAGCACGCGGCAGTGGCGAATGCCGCCGTCGTGCCCTCGCCGGACGAGACGCGGGGCAACGTCGTCAAGGCCTTCGTCGTGCTCGCCGCCGGCCACGCGCCCTCGCCCGCGCTCGAGGCCGACATCCAGGCGCACGTGCGCAGGTTTCTCGCCCCCTACGAATATCCGAAGGAGATCGAGTTCATCGACGCGCTGCCGATGACCACCACCGGCAAGGTGCAGCGCAAGGTGCTGCGCGATCGCGAGATCGCACGCAAGGCCGGGACGCGATGAGCCCCGATGGCGCTATACCGGACGAGCGCGGCGTCGGCGCGGGACGGACGATCGCCACGACGCCGCGTCTCGCGCTCGTGGAGTTCACGCCGGCGGACGCGCCGTTCATCGTGCGCCTGCTGAACGACCCGGACTGGATCCGCTTCATCGGCGACCGGGGCGTGCGCACCGAGGATGACGCGCGCGCGTACCTCGAGCGCGGACCGCTCGCGATGTACGTGCGCGACGGCTTCGGCCTGTGGTGCGTCGCGCGTCGCGAAGACGCGCGTCCGGTGGGCATGTGCGGGCTGATCAAGCGGGATACGCTGCCGGACGTCGACATCGGCTTTGCGTTCCTGCCGGATTGTCGCGGCCTGGGCTACGCGACGGAGGCCGCCACCGCGACCCTGGCGCTGGCCGCCGGGCGCTACGGGCTTCGCCGCGTGGTCGCGATCGTGTCGCCCGACAATGCACGCTCGCTCAAGCTGCTCGGGAAGCTCGGCATGACCCCGCAGGGATCCACGCCCGGCAGCGACCCCGAGGATCCCACGCTGCTCTATGCACGCGACCTCGCCTGAGCGAAGACCAGGACGCCGCGGATGAGCGCATTCAAGGCGCTGGGCGTGGTGCTGGCGATCTACACCGCCTATGCGGCGTATCGCGGCGAGGTGTACGCGCGCTCGGGCCTGTGGGGCCGCACGATCGAGCGGAGCGAGCAGCCACGCTATTTCTGGACGGTGATCGTCATCTACTTCGGCCTTGCCGTCGCGCTCCTGACGGTATTCTGAAATCCGGGAGCGCAGCGGTTCGGTGGCGGGCGCCCTCCGCGTCAACTCAGCATGACGGCGAATCCGCGCTGGACGCCAGGGCGCGCCATGAGCATTTCGTACCAGCGTTTCACGCTGGGGAACTCGGCGAGATCGACCTTGTGCCGCGGGTGCCGCCAGGCCCACCCCAGGATCGCGAAATCTGCGATCGACAACGCGTCGGCGAAGAATTCCTGCGCGGCCAGCCGGCGCTCCATCACTCCGTAGAGCCGCCGCGTTTCCTTCGAGTAGCGCGCGAGCCCGTAGCGGCGATCCTCCTCGTTCTCGACGGTCAGGAAGTGGTGGACCTGCCCCGGGATCGGCCCGAAGCCGCCCTGCTGGAACATCAGCCACTCCAGCACGGGAATGCGCGCTTCCAGGTCGCGCGGCCAGAACTTGCCGGTCTTTTCGCCGAGATAGATCAGGATCGCGCCCGATTCGAACACGCTGACCGGCCGGCCGTTGGGCCCCTCCGGATCGACGATCGCCGGAATCTTGGCGTTCGGACTGATCTTCAGGAATTCCGGATCGCGCTGCCCTCCCTTGCGGATATCGACGATCCTGACGACGTACGGAAGCGCCATCTCCTCCAGCGCGACGCTGATCTTGCGCCCGTTCGGCGTGTCGAAGGCGTAAAGCTCAATGGGCATCGCGGTTTTTCGCCGGCCATGCGGGCGCGGACGAAGGCGGATCGCAGGTGGCGTGCCTCATCCGGGAATCGCTCCGCTCACTACATCTTGGCGAGCGCATGGACCACGCCCGCATGCTGCAACTGCACCCGATGGTCCGCGCCCTCCCACACGGTGCCGTAGCGACGCGTGAAGTCGAGCTGCTCGTGGCCGTCGAGCTCATCGGCGGACAGCAGCACCGACCACATGCCGAACGGTTCCGGCTCCGCGTCGCGATCCTCCGCCTGCCGCCATCCATCAAGGCCGAAGTGCAGCGTGAACGGGCGGCGATCCTCGACGCGCAGCGCGCGACGCTGCTCGAGGTGCCGGACCGGCACTTCGTCGCGCCAGTGGCAGCACGGCGCGCGGCGCGATACCGGTCCACGATAGCGCTCGTCCACCGCGTGCAGCAGCTCGACCGGACGCCCGCTTTCGCGGGCGATCAGCAGCTTCAGGAATTCCGCGTGCGCCCAGAGCGAGCGGCATCGCGCTACCCGAGGGGCGGCCCGGCAGCAGGCCGAGCGACGGAATCGGCGCCGCGTCCCAGACCTGCTCGGGCAGCAGGCCGCCCTGGCTCGCGCAATTCCAGATCGTCTGCAGATAGGGCAGCGGCTCCTCCCCGGCCTGCAGCGCCAGGTGCCCGCGCTCGCCGACCAGCAGCGGCCACGCGCGGCCGACGCCGCCGCCGTCGAACGGCGTGCCGTCGTCGTGCTCGCCGTAGCCGTCCCCGTTGTAGCGGTGGTAGACGGGGCCCGACGGCGTCGCGACCCGCAGCACCCGGTCGACGACCTTGATCGTGTCCTGCACGCGCGCGTCGTGCGCGCCGCGCAATCCCAGGCGCACGAGGTACGAGAAGTCCATGCTGACCAGCGCCGATGCGGCGATCATCTCCCCGTCGCGGTTGCGCAGCTGCACGCGCTGGCCCATGTCGTCCAGTTCGCCGTCGCGCGCGATGCGCACGTAGTAGCCCTTCACACCCAACTCCCGCGCGAGCGGCGTGTCCTGCACGTAGCACCACGCCTCGAGGCGTTCGTTCCAGTCGTCCGCCAGCGACTCGGCATAGGCGCGCTCCGCCGCCGGCAGCCACGACGCGCCGGCGACGAGCGCGCTGATCGCGATGGCGAGCGAGAACGGACTGACGCCCGGATTTTCCTCCCACCGGTCCTGCTCGCTCGACGGTCCGGTGCGCGCGATGAAGCCGACCGCGTCGCGCACCATGCGCGGCCGTGCCGGGAAGCTCCGCCTCGCCGAGCTCCCGCAGCTTCGCTGCGAGCAGCACGGGGAACGCCGCCTCGTCGAGCTGCGTCCCGGACCAGAATCGGCTCGCCGCTCGGGAAATAGTTCTGCGGCCACCGTCCGTCCGTCATCTGCGTCGCCATCAGGTGGCCGAGGATGTGGCGCGCGTCGTCGACCTGGTCCGCGGCGAGCAGCGCGAAGGCCGCCAGCGTGGCATCGCGCGGCCATACGAGGTGGTAGCCGCCGAGCGTATCCGTGCTGTTGCCCCAGGGCACGCTGAGGCTCGCCACGACCGCGCCCGGAAAGGTCGCGGTCCTCGTGCACCTTCAGCACCGCGGCCGAGAGCAGCCCCGCGTCCCCCAGACCGTCGTCCGGACGCGGCAGGTGCAGTTGCGCGCCCCACGTCTGCCACGCCTGCAGGAACTCGCCGCGCAGGGCATCGAAGCCGTCCGCCAGCGCCGTGAGCGCCAGCGTGCGCGCGCCCCGCGGCGAGCCGGCGAAGCCGAGCGCCAGCACGCCGTTGCCGTCCTGCGCCTGTCCCGACAGCGCCACCGTGCCATTGTCGGCGCGCGTGAAATCGTAGGTCAGCGCACCGTGCAGGTTGAGGTCCTGCCAGCCGTCGGAGGCGCCCACGTAGCCGCAGCTTTGCTGCAGGAGCGGCGGATCGGCCGCGACGCACGACCGCGACCTCGTCGCGCATCGCGAAGCCCACGCCCTCGTCGAGCCACGCCGTATTGTCGCGCCCGGTGCTGCCGAGGTGAGGCGCGACGATGGCGACCAGCCGGTAGGGTCCGCTCGAGCCGGTAGCGGACCAGCAGCACGTCGCGGCGCGGATCGGGGAGGATCTCGAGCATCGAGCTGGTAGTCGTCGGCGTAATGCGTGACCGTGAGCAACGGCAGGTAGGGCCCGGCGCGTCGACAGCCGGTAGCGCTGCACGCGCTTCAGGTCGATCCATCCGCGCGCGCCGACCAGGTAGAAGCCGACGTCGCGGATCTGGGGCTGCGCCGGTCGAAGGCCAGTAGACCTCGTTGACGATGCCGTGCCCGACCGTCGCCCACAGGCGCGACGTGCCGAGCGCCGTGGTGACGAAGTCCTTGTCGCTGGAGCACCAGGTCGGCCCGATCCCGGGCGCGCCGAAGGCGACGCCGCTCATGGCCCGGCCAGCTGCGCGCGCGCAGCCTCGACCACGTGCGCCACGGTGAAGCCGAATTCGCGCTGCAGCGCCTTCAGCGGCGCCGACGCGCCGAACGTATCCATGCCGATCACGCGGCCTGCGGGCCCGACGTAGCGCTCCCAGCCGAACGTCGACGCCTGCTCGATGGCGACGCGCGCCTGCACCGCGGCGGGCAGCACGCCGTCGCGATACGCCTGCGGCTGCTGCTCGAAGATGTCCCACGACGGCATGGAGACGACGCGCGACTTCGATGCCGTCCGCCTTCAGCGCCTCGTGCGCGGCCACGGCGAGCGCGACTTCGCTGCCGGTGGCGATCAGGATCACCTCCGGCGCCGCCGTCCGGCGCGTCGGCCAGCACGTAGGCGCCGCGGGCGACGCCCGCGGCCGACGCGTATTGCGTGCGATCGAGCGTGGGCAACGGCTGCCGCGACAGCACCAGCACCGCCGGCCGGTGCTCGCAGTTGCATGATGTAGCGGTACGCCTCGACCACCTCGTTGGCGTCGCCGGGGCGCAGCAGGCACGAGGCCCGGGCACCGCGCGCAGCGACGCGAGCTGCTCGATCGGCTGGTGGGTCGGGCCGTCCTCGCCGTCGCCCATCGCGTCGTGCGTGAATATCGAAGATCGACGGGCAGCTCCATCAGCGCGGAGAGCCGCATCGCCGGCCGCGCGTAGTCGCTGAAGATGAAGAACGTCGCGCCGAACGGCCGCAGCTTCGACAGCGACAGGCCGTTGAGGATCGCGGCCATCGCGTGCTCGCGGATGCCGAAGTGGAGGTTCTTGCCGCCCGGGCTGCCCGCCTCGAGATCGCCGGCGCCGTCGTAGCTTGAGCAGCGTCTTCGTTCGAGGGCCGAGATCTGCCGACGCCGCCCAGCAGCCAGGGGATGTTTTGCGCGAGGACGTTGAGCACCTGTCCCGAGGCGTCGCGGCCCGCGATGCCCTTCGCGATCGGGGGGAACGGTCGGCAGATTGCGGTCCCAGCCCTCGGGCAGGTCGCGCCGCTGCATCTGCCACGATCGCCGCGCGAGCGCCGGGAAGCTGCGCCGTAGCGTGGCGAAGAGTCGCGTTCCAGGCGCCGTGCGCCGCCGCGCCGCGCGCGCCGATGCCGGCGTCGAAATGCGCGCGCACGCCGTCGGGAACGAGGAACTGCGCGTCCTCCGGCCAGCCGTACGCGCGCTTGGTGAGCCGCACTTCCTCGACGCCCGAGCGGCTCGCCGTGCGCCGCCGCCGTGTCCTGCTTGTGCGGCGAGCCGTAGCCGATGTGGCTGTCGAGCACGATCGAGCGTCGGCCGGCCCGCGGGTCGCGCGGAATACCGCAAGCGCGTGCTCGATGCGCTCGAGGTCGTTGGCGTCGCCGACGCGCAGGACGTTCCAGCCGTAGGCCAGGAAGCGCGTCGCGACGTCCTCGGTGAACGCGAGCCGCGTGCTGCCTTCGATCGTGATGTGATTGTTGTCGTAGATCCAGCACAGGTTGTCGAGCGCCGAGATGGCCGGCGAGCGACGCCGCCTCGGAGCCGACGCCTTCCATCAGGCAGCCGTCGCCGCAGACCGCGTAGACGTCGTAGTCGAACACGTCGAAGCCCGGCCGGTTGTAGCGGCGTCGCCAGCCAGCGCTGCGCCGATCGCCATGCCCACGCTGGTGGCGATGCCCTGGCCGAGCGGACCCGTGGTGGTCTCGACGCCCGACACCCAGGTGATATTCGGGATGGCCCGGCGCCTTGCTGCCGATCTGGCGGAAGTGCCGGATGTCGTCGAGCGACACCGCGGGCTCGCCCAGCGTCTCGTAGTCGGCATTGACCGCCGCGTGCCGGTGAGATGCAGCACCGACCACAGCAGCATCGAGGCGTGTCCGTTCGACAGCACGAAGCGATCGCGATTGGGCCAGATCGGGTCCTGCGGATCGAAGCGCAGCACCCGGTTCCACAGCGTGTACGCCAGCGGCGCGAGCGCCATCGGCGTGCCGGGATGGCCGGAGTTCGCCGCCTGCACGGCGTCGATCGACAGCGTGCGGATCGTGTTGACGCAAAGCAGATCGAGATCCTGCGCTGCGGCCATCGTCGCCTCCGTCACGGTTGAGCCGGCTATGCGCCCGGTTGCCGGCGCAGCGCGGTCGCAGAAGATCGTCGCACGCGTCGCGTCGCGGACGCGGCCCGCGGGAATCGCGCGATCGCGCGCGCGCAGCCGGGCGAGCATCGGCGCCTTTTCGGCGCCGGTGACGAGCCACAGCACGCGCCGCGCGCGGTCGAGCAGCGGAAAGGTGAGCGTCATGCCGCAGGTGTCCCTGGTACGGGCCGGTGAGCGCGACGTCGCGGTCCGCGACAGCCAGCACCGGATCCCCGGCACCAGCGACGCGGTGTGGCCGTCGGGCCCGAGGCCCAGGTGCACGAGATCGAGCACCGGCGGCGCGCCCGCGGCCGCGGTCATGTTCGTCGCGCGTAGCGCGTCGCGGCCGCCGCTTCGAGGTCGGGCGCGTCCACGGGCATGGCGTGAAGGCTGCTCGGCGGCAGCGCGGCGATGCGCGAGGACAGGCATTCGCGGAGGTGCGTGAGATTGCGGTTCGGGTCGCCGTCGGGCGCGACACGCTCGTCGACCTGGAACAGCTGGACGCCGGCCACGGCAGGTTCGCGCGGGCGAGGTGCGCGCAGCATCGGCCAGGGCTGCTGCCGCCGCTGACCGCGAGCGTGAAGCGGCCGCGCGACGCGATGGCGGCGCTGCGCCTCGTGCGGCGATGAGCGCCGCTGCGCGGCGCGCCGACGGCATCGGCGTCGGCCAGCACCTCGACGCGCCGGGGTCACGGCGCGACCAGCCACCGGATTCCTGCCAGCCGCCGCGGGGGACCACGGCGCCCTCGACTTCCTGCGGCCCCCAGGTGCCCGGCTCGTAGCCGTACACCGGCGTCGCTCCGTCGAGCACCGGGTCGACGATGCGCCAGGCCTCCTCGACGTAGTCCTCTCGCGCGAACAGCGTCTGCGTCGCCCGCCATCGCGTCGCCCAGCACCCGCTCGTAGGCATCCATCTCCTCCGGCGCCGGGCCGGCGGCTCAGCAGCAGCTCGACCTGCTGGCCGATCATCGTGTCCTCCGGGTCCATGACCGTCGCGCCGAGCGCGATGGTCGATGTCGGGGCTGATCCGGAAGCGGCAGTAGTTCGGCGCACCGGTCACCGTCGGGAAAGATCTTCGGCTGCACGGCGCAGGCGGACGACGACCTCGGTGCACGTCACCGGCAGGCACTTGCCGGCGCGGATGTAGAACGGCACGCCCGCCCAGCGCCAGGAATCGATCTCGAGCCGCAGCGCGGCGAAGGTCTCGACCTGCGAGTCGGGCGCGACGCCCGGCTCCTGGCGATAGCCGCGGAACTGTCCGCGGACCACGTCCTTCGCGCTGCGAGCGGCGGGATCGGCCTTCAGCACCTTGACCTTCTCGTCGCGCATCGACTCGCTGTCGGTTCGCGCCGGCGGCTCCATGGCGAGGTTGGCGAGCACCTGGAAGAGATGGTTCTGGATCACGTCGCGGATGGCGCCGGTCTGATCGTAGAACGCGCCGCGGCCCTGCACGCCGAAATTCTCCGCCATCGTGATCTGCACGCTCTTGACGTACTTGCGGTTCCAGAACGGCTCGAGGAACGCGTTGGCGAAGCGGAAGAAGACCATGTTGTGCACCGGCCGCTTGCCGAGGTAATGGTCGATCCGGAAGATGTGCGCCTCGTCGAAGGTGCCGAGCAGGATCCGGTTCAGCGCCCGCGCCGACGCGAGGTCGCGCCCGAAGGGCTTCTCGACGATGACGCGCGCGCCCTGCGTGCAGCCCGATTGCGCGAGCTGCTCGACGACGGCGCCGAACAGCGCCGGCGGAATCGCCAGGTAGTGCGCCGGTCGCGGCGACATCGCCGAGCGCCTTGCGCAGCGCCTGGAACGTGGCCGGCGTCGGCGTAGTCGCCGTCGACGTAGCGCAGCAGGCCGGCACAGCTTGTCGAAGCCGCCGGGTCGAGGCCGCCGTGCTTCTCCACGGCTGTCGCGCGCGCGCGCCTTGAGCTGGTCGAGGTTCCAGCCGGCCTTGCGCCACGCCGATGACGGGCACGTCGAGGTGCCCGCGCTTCACCATCGCCTGCAGCGACGGGAAGATCTTCTTGTAGGCGAGGTCGCCGGTGGCGCCGAAGAACACCAGGGCGTCGGATGCGGGAGTCGTTCATCGTGATCGCTTGTCCGGATCTAGCGGCTTGCCGGCGTGACTTTTCGATGTGGCCGCCGAACTCGAAGCGCATCGCCGACAGCAGCTTGTTCTGGAAGTCGGCCTCGCCGCGCGAGCTGAACCGCTCGTAGAGCGCGGTGGTGAGCACCGGCACCGGCACGGCCTCGTCGATCGCGGCCTTGATCGTCCAGCGCCCTTCGCCGGAGTCGGAGACGCGGCCGGCGAACTTCGCGAGCGCGGGATCCTTCGACCAGCGCGGTCGCGGTCAGGTCGAGCAGCCACGACGCGATGACGCTGCCGCGGCGCCAGACCTCGGCGATGTCGGCGCAGGTTGAGATCGTACTGGTAGTGCTCGGGGTCGCGCAGCGGCGTGGTCTCGGCGTCGACCTCGTGCTTCTGCTTGCCGACGTTCGGCGCTGCGCAGGATGCCCAGGCCCTCGGCGTACGCCGCCATGATGCCGTACTCGATGCCGTTGTGCACCATCTTGACGAAGTGGCCGGCGCCGCTTGGCCCGCAATGCAGGTAGCCCAGCTCGGCCGTGCCGCCCGACCTTGTCGCGTCCCGGCGTGCGGGCGATGGTCGCCCGCGCCGGGCGCGAGCGTCCTGAAGATCGGGTCGAGGCGCTGCACCGCGGCGTCCGGGCCGCCGATCATCATGCAATAGCCGCGCTCGAGCCCCCAGACGCCGCCGCTGGTGCCGACGTCGACATAGTCGATCCGCCCGCGGCGCGAGCTCCTGGGCGCGCCGGATGTCGTCGACGTAGTACGAATTGCCGCCGTCGATGATGGTGTCGCCCGGCTCGAGCAGCGGCACCAGCTCGGCGATGGTCCGGTCGACCACCGCCGCCGGAACCATCAGCCATATCGCCCGCGGCTTCGCAAGCTTGGCGACGAAATCGGCGAGCGACGTCGATGCCGTGGCCTTCTCGGCCGCGAGCGCCGCCACGCTCTTGGCCGATACGTCGAACACGACGCACGTGTGTCCGCCGCGCAAAAGCCGGCGGACCATGTTGGCGCCCATGCGACCCAATCCGATCATTCCGAGCTGCATGATGTCGTTTTCCCCTGCGTTGGCTGTTGCGATTGCGCGGTTGCGCGAGCGCGACGGGCGCGCCCGCTCAACGGTGCCTCTGCGCCCGGTAGCGCCGGATCATCGCGTTGGTGGAGCTGTCGTGCGCAAGGTCCGGATCGGTCGTGCCCTCGAGCTCCGGAACGATCCGCTGCGCCAGCGCCTTCCCGAGCTCCACGCCCCATTGGTCGAACGAGTCGATCTGCCAGATCGCGCCCTGCGTGAACACGCTGTGCTCGTACAGCGCGACGAGACGGCCGAGCGCCGCCGGCGTCAGCGTGTCGAGCAGCAGCGTGTTGGAAGGGCGGTTGCCTTCGAACACGCGGTGCGGCACGAGCCACCCGGGGGTGCCCTCCGCCTCGACCTGCGCGGCGGTCTTGCCGAACGCGAGCGCCTCGGTCTGCGCGAAGACGTTGGCGACCAGCAGATCGTGATGACGCCCCAGCGGATTCAACGACCGGGCGAAGGCGATGAAGTCGCACGGAACGAGCCGCGTTCCCTGGTGGATCAGCTGGTAGAACGAGTGCTGGCCGTTGGTGCCCGGCTCGCCCCAGTAGACGGGGCCGGTGTCGACGGCGACGCGCTCGCCGTCGAGCGTGACGTGCTTGCCGTTGCTCTCCATCGTCAGCTGCTGGAGATAGGCCGGGAAGCGCTTCAGGTACTGGTCGTACGGCAGGACCGCCACCGTCTGCGCACCGTAGAAATTGTTGTACCACAGCGCGAGCAGCCCCATCAGCACCGGCAGGTTGCGCTCGAACGGCGCCGTACGGAAGTGCTCGTCCATCTCGTGGAAGCCGCCGAGCATCGCCGCGAAATGGTCGGGGCCGATGGCGATCATCGTCGACAGCCCGATCGCGGAGTCCATCGAATACCGGCCGCCGACCCAGTCCCAGAAGCCGAACATGTTCGCGCGGTCGACGCCGAACTTCGCCACCTCGGCAGCGTTGGTCGACACCGCGACGAAGTGCTTCGCCACCGCCGCTGCGTCGCCCAGCGAACGCAATGCCCATTCGCGCGCCGTATGCGCGTTGGTCATGGTCTCCAGCGTCGTGAAGGTCTTCGACGCGACGATGAACAGCGTCTCGGCCGCGTCGAGACCGTGGACGGCCTCGGCGAAATCGGTGCCGTCGACGTTGGAGACGAACCGGAACGTCATCGTTCGATCGCTGTAGAACTTCAGCGCCTCGAACGCCATCACCGGCCCGAGGTCCGAGCCCCCGATGCCGATGTTGATCACGTTGCGGATGCGCCGGCCGGTGTGTCCCTTCCACTCGCCGCTGCGCACGCGGTTCGCGAACGCCGCCATCCGGTCGAGCACCGCGTGCACGTCCGGGACGACGTCGTGCCCGTCGACGAGAATCGATGCCTCGCGCGGCGCGCGCAGCGCGACGTGGAGGACGCTGCGTCGTTCCGAGACGTTGATCCGGTCGCCGCGGAACATCGCGTCGATGCGCGCGCGCAATCCCGCTTCCCCGGCGAGCTGCAACAGCAGGGCCAGCGTCTGGTCCGTGGCGCGGTTCTTGGAATAGTCGAGCAGCACGCCCGCCGCGTCGACCGTGTAGCGCGTGCCGCGTGCGGGGTCCGCTGCGAACAGGCTCGCCAGCGTCACGCCGTCCATGGCGGCGCGATGGGCGACGAGGGCCTTCCACGCCGGGCGCGCCGCGAGCGTCGAATCGATTGCGCTCATCGGTGCTCCTTCTCCAAGTCGTGTGCTTTCAGCGCGGGCGCCGCGGCCTTGCGCGCGCACGCCCGGTCGATGCTGCGTCGTTCCACAGGCGAAAGCCGCCCGCGAACGCGTCGGCGTTGTCGCCGAGCCGGCACCTTGGCGGCAGCGCGTCGAGCAATCTCGCGTTGCCGCCACCCAGCACCACGTCCTCCGGCCGCAGCGCGGCCACCAGCCTGTGGACGACGTCGGCGACGTCCTTGCGCCATTTCTTCTTGCCGCGCTTGTCAAGGCCACGCACGCCCACGTAATCCTCGAACGTCGCCTTCCTGTACGGCAGGTGGCCGAGCTCCATCGGCTCCACGATGCCGTCGGCGATAAGCGCCGAGCCGAGGCCGGTGCCGAGGCCAAGGAACAGCATCTTACCGCCGCGGTAGCTGCCGAGTGCCTGCATCGCGGCGTCGTTGATCATGCGCACCGGATGGCCGAACGCCCTCGCGTAGTCGAAGCCGACCCATCCCTCGCCGAGGTTGTGCGGCTCGGCGACCGGGCGGTTGTTCAGCACGGGGCCCGGGTAGCCGATCGAAAGACGATCGAATCGCCATCCGCGCGCGAGCGCCTTCACCCCGGCGACCATCGCGCGCGCCGTCAGCGCGGGACCGGAGGAAAACTCGCGATGCACGGACTGGCCCGTCGCCAGGATCTTGACGTGCGTGCCGCCCACGTCGACCACCAGCACTTTCACGGCCGTTCCCGGCGCGGCACTGTCATGCCGCCTTCCCGAGCGTCGCGCTCTTCGATGCGAGCACGGCGAGCAGTTCGTTCCACGACTTGACGAACGCCGCCGCGCCCTCGTCCTGCAGGCGCGCGGCCAGCGCGTCGAGGTCCACGCCGGCGCGGCTGAACTGCGCGAGCGTCGCCTCGCAATCCGACCCGGTGGCCGGCAGCGCGGCGCGGATGTCGCCGTGGTCGGCCAGCGCGAGGAGGGTCGCTTCGGGCATCGTGTTGACGGTCAGCGGCGCGGCCAGCGCCTCGACGTACAGCACGTCGGACGCCTTGGGGTCCTTGGTTCCGGTGCTCGCGAAGAGCAGCCGCTGCGGCCGTCCGCCTTCGTTCATGACCCGCCGGCAGCGGGCGGAGGCGGTCAGGTCGCAGTACGCCGCGTAGCAGCGCTGGCCGATCGCCACGCCCAGCCGGTTGCTCAGCGCGGCCGGCACCTCGCCGGACACCGCGACATCCCAGCGGCTCACGAACACGGAGGCGACCGATCCGACCGCAGCCGGCAGGCCCGCGGCGATCCGTCGCTCGACGCCCCGCAGGTACGCTTCCGCGGCCGCGACATAGTGCTCGCGCGAGAACAGCAGCGTGACGTTGATGGGCACGCCGGCGAAGATCGCCTCCTCGATCGCGGGCAGTCCCTCGCGGGTGCCCGGAATCTTGATCAGGACGTTGGGGCGCGCGGCGCGCGCGTGCAGGTCCTTCGCCACCGCCAGCGTGGTCGCCGTGTCGTGGGCGAGCAGCGGCGAGACTTCCAGCGACACCCAGCCGTCGACCCCGCCCGTGCGATCGAAGGTGGGACGAAACAGATCGGCGGCCTGCGTGATGTCCGCGAGGGCCAGCGCGAAGAACAGGGACTCGCCCGATTCGCCCGCGTCGAGCAGCCGCCGGATCTCGGCGTCGTAGTCGGCGCTTCCCTTGATCGCGTGGTCGAAGATCGTCGGGTTCGACGTGAGGCCGGTGACCGACAGGTCGGCGATGTAGCGCGCCAGCGTGCCGCTGTCCAGCAGGCGCCGCGTGATGTTGTCGAGCCACAGGCTCTGCCCCACCGCGTGCAGCTTTTTGTTCGCCATCATGATTTTCCTCGCGGGCCGTTCGATATGCCTTTTAGACCATCACGCGCGATTCCAAAGTTCCGTCCGGCGGCGCCGGCGTCTCGACTTCTCCCGACGGCGCCGAATCGGCCGGCGCCCGCTCGCTGCGCGACACCGGGCGGGCACGGCCTTCAAACCTTCGCCGCGTCGCGTGCCTTGAGCGTCTCCACCAGGGCGACGTAGTCGCGCATGGCTTCGTCGCGCGCCATGCCCTTGCGCTTCGCCCAGGCGTCGTACTTCGCGCGACCCACCATGTCCAGCGCGCCGGGGCGCTCGCCCGCGACGTCGCCGGCGCTCGCCTGCTTGAACAGCGAGTAGAGCGCGAGCAGCTCGTCGTTGCCCGGCGCGGACCGGAGCGTCCGCGATGCGGCCGTCGCCGTCTCGAACGCCTGCTCGAGTCCCGACGGGCCGCTCGTCGCGGGGTCGGGCGCGCCGAAGAACGCGTCCTCGCGCTCGACGTCGTCGGCGAACCACCGCACCTCGAGCAGCTTGCCGCCGTGCCACGCGCAGAGGATCGCGCCCTGCGATTCCAGGAGCGCCGTGTCGCGTTGCGCGACCAGCGTCGCAGGCACGAGCGCGATGCCGCGATTGAACGCCGGCGTGCCCAACGCGGCGAAGCGCGGCCTGCCGGCGTCGGCATGCTCCATGCGCGCGGCGAATGCGCCCATGGCCTTGCCCGCGTGCGCGCCCGCCACGCGGTTGGCTCCCGGCTGCACCCACGTCAGGTCCGGGATGCCCAGGGCGCGCACGCCGTTGAAGTCGCCGCGCTCGAGGCAGGCCGCCAGCGTGGCGACCGCATTGGCGAGCTCGTCCGGCGTCATCCGCGGCTCGTTCGCCAGCGCGGAAGTCGCGCCCGGCAATGCCGCGCCGAAGAATTCCAGCACGTTGCGCGCGACGATCTCCTTGTCGTTGTCGACGCACACCATGTGATAGCTGTCCTCGAGCACCACCATGCGCGCGCGCGCGCCGCCGATCTTCTCGACCAGGAAATTCGCGGAGCGCAGGCTCGTGAGCTCGTCCTCGCGGGCATGGACCACGAGCGTCGGGCACGCGATCTTCGCCGCGCCCTTCATGACGACCGCGCGGAGGCGGTCGACCTGGCGCAGGCATTCGAGCGGCACCCAGCGGTAGTGGAAGTTCTCGCCGCGCTCGAACTTGGCCTTGACGATCGCGCGGAGCTGCTCGTTCTTGATTCCGTAGGGCTCCTCCTCCTCGATCTTCATCCGCTGCCGCAGCCCCGGCACGGCATACAGCAGCGGACGCAGGCCGCGGTACCATGGCGTCGCCCAGCCGTCGATGAACACGGGCGGGGCCAGCAGCACGAGCCGTCCCTTCGCGTGGCGTTCGCGTTGCGCCAGCGTCGCCGCGAGCAGCGCGCCCATGCACATTCCCATCAGGTGCAGCGCCGGGTGCGCGTCCCTGATCTCGCGATACTTGGCGACCACCGCGTCGATCCAGTCCTCGGCCGTCACGCCGACCAGGTCTTCGGGCGTGGTGCCGTGGCCGGGCAGCGTGAGCGAATGCGTGACGAAGCCCGCGTTCTTGAGCCGCTTGTGCATCGAGCCCAGGTCGTACTGCGTGCCGCCGAGACCATGGATGAGGAAGACCGCATCGGCGGCGGCGGGAGTCGCGGCGGCGCTCGCCGGCGATGCGTCGCTCGTATCCGCTGGCCCGCGCTGCGATGGGTTCGCTTCGGCGTCGCTCATGCCGCGCGGGCGGTTCGTTTCGACGTCGCTCATGCCGCGCGCACGATGCCGGTGATGCGATGCAGGCTGCCGTCGTGGTCGCGGATCTCGCGCGCCTCGTCCTCCAGCGCAGTCACGCTGCCGTCGCCGCGCTGCACGCGGTAACGCAGCGTCGCCATCGCGCCGCCGTCGCCGCGCAGCGCGAAGGCGGTCTCCGTGGCGTCGCGTTCGCCGGCAGCGACGTGCGACAGCCAATCGGCCAGCGTCACGATGCCGGCGGGCGGCACGCCGACCAGCGCCGCCGTGTCACCCGTCACGGCGAACGCGCCGCTCGCCGGATCCCATTCGTAGGCGACCAGCCGATGCGCGCCGATCGCCGCTTCGAAGCGCGTTCGCCAGTCGCGCGCCTCGCGCCACAGCGTGCGCTGGCGCGCCGCCATTCCCGCGACCAGCAATCCCGCGAGCGCGATCACGGCTGCATAGGCCTGGACTTCCAGATTCGCTTCACCGGGGAAAGCCTCGACCAGCGCGAACGGGCCCCTGCCCTGCGACGTGTGGACGAGCGCCACGAGCGCGCCGGCGAGCGCGGCGAGCGTCGCGCCGCGCGTTCCCCAGGCCAGCGCGACCACGGCGATGAACAGGATCGGCGGATACGTGAGCGTCATCCGCACCGATCCGCTCAGGCGGTCCGCCGTGCCGGCGCCGAACACCAGCTCGAGTGAAACGAGCAGCAGCACGAAGGCGACGGCGCCGCCGATGAACTGTGTCATGGTCAGGCCGCCGGAGCGCTTGGCGCGGAAGCCGGCCCAGGTGACGACGACCGGCGCAATCAGCAGCGCACCGACGAAGTTCGCCAGCATCCAGACGTAGAACGTGACGGACGCATCGTCGCTCCCCGAAACGGCGGTCCAGCCCGCCCCCATCGCGCCGCCCACGATGCCGAGCACCAGCGCAGCGACGACCAGCGCAGCGATTTCGCGTGGCCGCTCGAGCGCCAGCGGCAGCTTCACGATCTGTTGCGCAGTCCAGACAGCGGCGAGCGCGGCCACGACCTCGATCAGCGCGTAGCCGCCCGCCCATGCGATGCGGCCGGGGTCGATGACCCAGGAGAACAGCGCGGCGCCGATCGCCGCGCCGGCGAGCACCGGCATCCAGCGCGTGCGCGCGACGACGAGCAGCACGCCGAGCGTGAGCGGCGTCGCGAGCCACACGCTCCACGCGTCCGTCCCTTCGTTGGCGAGCAGCGCCGACACCTCGGCGAGCACGATGTAGGCGACGGCGACGAGTACGGTGATCACGGGTGAGCGCAAGGCGTCAGCTCCGCAGCTGGGGAGGGTGCGGACGACTTTGCCGCACGCGCCCGGGTTGGTCAATGGACGGCATCATGCGCCTGCGGTGCGCAGGCGCTCCAGGAACGCGCGATGCGTCAGCACCCAGGCGATCGCCGGCGCGACCGCGGGCAGGATCAGCGAGCCGAACTGGAACGCAAACGCGATGAGTTCCCGCTGCAGTCCGGTGAATCCGGACTGCGACACCACCGAGGATGGCGCCGTAATCGCCACGTTCTTGAGGAAGTCCGCGACGATCCCCCAGGCGATCGCCGGGACCAGCGCGGCATACCCGATGGCAAGTGCACGCACCCAGTGCCGCTCGCGCGCGGCGAGCGTGAGTGCCGCGAACATCGGCAGCCCGAACGAATAGAGCAGCGTGTTGACGTCGACGGCGACCACGCCGCCGGCGACCGCCTGCCCCGGCCTGAGCGACGTGACGAACGCGACCACGGCGCCGTGACGCTCCACGGCGCGCACGAGGTCCCCGAAGCCGGTGCGCGCAACCAGCTCCGCAAGCAGCGTCGCGGGCCACAGGATGACCGGGGCGGCGAAGTACCAGACGGCGAACGTGACCGGAAGCCACGCCAGCACCGCGAGCACGAAGCGCAGGAGCGGCGAGCGTCCGCCGGCGTCCTTCACGCCGAGACCGGCGTGCTGCCCGGCGGCAGGCCGGCGCCGTCGATGGGCCGGCCGGGCGGCAGCGTGCGCACCCAGACCAGCCAGACGATCAGCACGTCCAGCATGATCAGCGCCTGCCACAGGTACAGGTGCGCCCACTCGAACACGTCGCGGTTCCACTGGCCGAGGTAGAACAGGCTGATGACGCGGACGATGTTGAGGCCCTGCACGGCGACGATGCCCGCGGCGAGGCCGATCAGCCTGTTCTTCCATGGCGCGGGGAAGGCGAGCATCGCCGCAACCAGGACGATCGTCGCTTCGACGCCGTTGCAGCCGGCCTCGATCGAAACGGCGAAGCCGTTGGTCGTCGAGGCGATGACCTTGCCCGTCGTCGTGACCCCCGCATCGAACAGGGTGACGAGCGCGGTCGAGAGCTGCGCCAGCGCCGCGGTCCACGGCTCGACGAACCAGCGCTGCGCCCACGGCGTCAGCTCGAGGCCGAACAGCAGCGCGAGCAGCGCGAGGAAGGCGACGAAGAAGCGGATCATGCGCGCGCCCAGGGCGCCGTCATGCCCGGGCCAGCGGCGGATTGCGCGCGAAGTAGCTGCGTATGCCGGCGGCGATGGCCTCGGCGAAGCGCTGCTGGTAGCGGTCGCTGCGCAGCATGCGCTCCTCGTCGGGATTCGAGATGAAGGCGGTCTCCACCAGGATCGACGGGATGTCCGGCGCCTTGAGCACGGCGAAGCCCGCCTGTTCGACGGTCGCCTTGTGCAGGGTGTTCTGTGTCGCGATCCCCTGCAGCACCTGGCGGCCGACCTTGAGGCTGTCGTTGATCTGCGCCGTTTGCGACAGGTCGAGCAGCGTGCGCGCGAGGATCGGGTCGCTCGGGTCGAGATTGACGCCGCCGATCAGGTCCGACTCGTTCTCCTTCTGTGCGAGCCAGCGCGCCGCTGCGCTGGTCGCGCCGTGCTCGGAGAGGGCGAACACCGACGAGCCGCGGGCGTGCGGCTCGCGAAAGGCATCGGCATGTATCGAGATGAACAGGTCCGCGGAAACGCGCCGCGCCTTTTGCACGCGCGCGCGGAGCGGGACGAAATAGTCGTCGTCGCGCGTCAGCATCGCGCGCATGTTGGGCTCGGCGTCGAGGATCGCCTTCAGCTTGCGCGCGATCGCGAGCGTGACGTTCTTCTCGTACGTGCCGCGTCGGCCGATCGCGCCGGGGTCCTCTCCGCCGTGACCCGGATCGATGGCGACCGTGATGCGGCGCGCCTCCGCGGGCGGCGGCCTGCGAGGCGCCGGCGGCGCCGTTGCGCGCGCCGGCGGCGACGGTCTCGCTTCCGGCTGCGGCGGCGCCGCGTCCGCCGCGACCGGCCCCCGGGTCTCGACCACGTTCGCGTCGCCGCCCGGCCTCCCGCGCGGGATGGCCGACGCCGTCTTGCGCGCCTCGCTTTCCAGCAGCGCCATCAGCGGATCCAGCGGCACCGGCGGATACAGGTCCACGACGAGCCGGTAGCCGAACTCCGCCACGGGCCGCAGCGTGAACACCTGCGGATTGACCTCGCTCTTCACGTCGAGCACGACGCGCAGGAAGCCGCCCGACGGCGTGCCGATCCGGATGCCGGCGATGTAGGGATCGCTGCGCTGCAGGCGCGCAGCGAGCTTCGCCAGCTCGGCTGCGGAATCGACGCGTGCGAGGTCGAGCACGACACGGTCCGGCTGCTTGAGCGTCACGAGCTGATATTCGATCGGCGCCGCCGACTCGAGGATGAGGCGGGTGTACTCGAGCGCCGGCCACAGGCGCGCCGACGCGATCTCGAGCGTCGCGGCCTGCGCCGCGCCCGCGGACAGCGGCAGTGCCGGAACCAGGAGCCAGGACAGCGCGCGACGGCGCTCGAGCGAAACGCGGGTCAGCGCGGCGCCGCGTGACGCCGGGGCAACGCGCGCGCGATCGCGTCGACGCATCGCTTACCGCGCTCCGTGCGTGACCGTGCGATCAGCACGCGGCCCGCGCCTTTCGGCGCGAGCGCGAGCGTCAGCGCGACGTCCGGCGCGGGCATCAGCGATGCGATGCGCTCCGGCCATTCGACGAGACACACGGCGTCGTTGCGGAAGCATTCGGCAAGCCCGGTGCTCTCCCATTCGGAGGGGTCGGCGAAGCGATAAAAATCAATGTGATAGAAGTATAAGCTCGACACGCGATAATGTTCAACCAGCGCGTACGTCGGACTCTTGATCGCACCGTCGACACCGCGCGCGCGCAACACGGCGCGCACCAGCGTCGTCTTCCCCGCGCCGAGGTCGCCCGAGAGGGTGACCACCATGCCGCCTTCGAGCAGCGGAGCGAGCGCCGCGCCCGCGCTCGCGGTCGCCTCGACGTCCGGCAACGCGACGCTGATGGAAGCGCTTCCCGCCGTCCGGGGATGCGCTAGGCTACCGGCCATGCAGAGCGCGATGAGCGAAAGCGCGGGCGCGAAACGCGATTGGCAGGCGCTTGCACGCGACATCGTCCGCTGGGGACGGGAGATCGGCTTCGACGCGATCGGATTCGCCGGCGCGGACCTCGCGGAGGAAGAAGTGCGCCTTTTGAACTGGCTCGCCGCGGGACGTCATGGCGAGATGGATTATATGGCGCGCCACGGCGCCACGCGGGCGCGGCCGGCGGAGCTCGTTCCCGGCACCGTGCGCATCGTCACGGCGCGGATGGATTACTGGCCGGCGCAGGCGCGCGGCGCGGACGACGTGCTCGCCGATCCGTCGAAGGCGTACGTCGCTCGCTACGCGCTCGGACGCGACTATCACAAGGTGATGCGCGCGCGGCTTGCGCGTCTCGCCGCGCGCATCGCCGCGTGCGTCGGGCCGTTCGGCCACCGGGTGTTCACCGACAGCGCGCCGGTGCTCGAGGTGGCGCTCGCCGCGCGCGCCGGCCTGGGCTGGCGCGGCAAGCACACGCTGCTGCTGACGCGGGAGACCGGCTCGTACTTCTTCCTGGGCGAGATCTACACCGATCTGCCGCTGCCCGAAAGCGCGCCGATCGAAGCGCATTGCGGCACGTGCACGCGCTGCATCGGCGCGTGCCCGACCGGCGCCATCGTCGCGCCGTACGAGCTCGACGCGCGCCGCTGCATCTCCTACCTGACGATCGAGCTGCCCGGCAGCATTCCGGAAGCGCTGCGCCCGCTCGTCGGCAACCGCGTATACGGCTGCGACGACTGCCAGATCGCGTGTCCGTGGAACCGCTTCGCGCAGGCGACGCGCGAAGCCGATTTCGACGCCGTGCGCCACGGGCTCGACGACGCGGACCTGGTGACGCTGTTCGCGTGGTCCGCGGAGACGTTCGAGGCGCGGATGCGCGGCAGCGCGATTCGCCGCATCGGCTACGAGCGCTGGCTGCGCAACCTGGCGGTGGGCTCGGCAACGCGCCTTCGACGCCCGCGATCATCGCGGCGCTTCGCGCCCGCGCGAACGACCCGTCGCCGCTCGTGCGCGAGCACGTGGCATGGGCGCTCGGCCGGCACGGCGAGCGCGGCGCGGCCTCGTAAGACGCACGACGACAGCGGTTTCGGTGCTACGCCGCTGTTGCCCGGCGCGCCGCTTGCCGCACAGTCCGCCTGTCGGCACCCGCGCCCTTCCACGGAGCACCCATGTCCATCGGCACGATCCTGCTCATCATCCTCATCCTGGCGCTGATCGGCGCGCTGCCCTCCTGGCCCTACAGCCGCGGCTGGGGCTATTACCCCAGCGGCATCGCGGGCCTCGTCGTGATCGTGCTGATCGTCCTGCTGCTCATGGGGCGGCTCTAGCGCAGGGATCGTGGCGACACGCCGTCGCTAGCGCACGAGCTGGTTCATCGACACGATCGGCAGCATCACGGCCAGCACCAGCACCAGGACGACCGCGCCCATCAGCACGATGAGCACCGGCTGGATCAGCGCGGTGATCCAGGCGAGCCGGCGCTCCGACTCCCGCTCCAGCTCGCCGGCGGCGCGCTCGAGCATGGCTGCGAGAGTGCCGCTGCGCTCGCCGTTGGCGACCAGATGGATCAGCACCGGCGGGAAGACGCGTCTGCTCCTTGAGCGCGCGGGACAGCGATACGCCCTCGCGGACCAGCGCGCTCGCCGCGCCGGCCGCGCGCGCCAGCGGAATCATGCGCACGACGTCGCTCGCCGCCTCCAGCGAACGCAGCAGCGGCGTTCCGCTGGCGACCAGGATGGCGAGCGTGCTCGCGAAGCGCGCGGTCTCGAGGCTCTGCACCAGGCGTCCGATGCCGGGCAGGCGCAGCAGCGCCCGCGTGCCAGCGCGCGCGAAAGCCCGGACGCCGATCGGCGACGATGAATGCGACCAGCGCCGCCGCGAGCGCACCGAGCCAGAACCATCCGGTCGCGCGGAAGAACTCGGAGGTCGCGATCAGCGCGCGCGTCAGCCAGGGCAGCGTCTGGCGGCTCTGCTGGTAGACGGCGACGACCTGCGGGACGACATAGGTCAGCAGCACGGCGATGACGCCAAGGGCGATCAGCGTCACCAGCATCGGGTAGATCAGCGCCGACGTGAACTTCTGCCGCAGCACCGCGCGCGCCTCGAGGTAATCGGCCAGGCGCGCGAGCACGTCGGGCAGGCGCCCGGACTCGCTGCCCGCCCCGACCAGCCCGCGATAGAGCGGCGGGAACGTGCGCGGAAAGCGCGCCATCGCCGCAGGCAGCGATTCGCCGGTGGCGATGTGATCGCGCAGCGCCCGCACGATCTTCACCGCACGCGCGTCGTCGGCCTGCTCGGCCACGGCGCCGAGCGCCTGGTCGAGCGGCATCCCCGACTGCGCGAGCGTCGCCAGCTGTCGCGTGAGCAGCGAGACCTGCTCGGGCGGCAGCCGGACGTGCGCGAGCGGGTCGCCGCGAGCGGCCGTCGCGTCGACCGCGGTCGGCGTGAGCCCATCGGCGCGCAGGCGGTCGCGGGCCGCGCGCGCCGACGCGGCGTCCACCTGGCCCCGCCTCACGCGTCCCTGCGCGTCGACCGCCTCCCAGCGATACGCGGTCATCGGCTGCGCGCTCATTGATCGCGGGTGACCCGCAAGAGCTCGGCGAGCGACGTTGCCCCCTGCTCGATCCAGCGCCCGCCGTCCGCCCGCAGCGTGCGCATGCCCGCGCGCGTCGCGGCGTCGCGCACGGCCGGCTCGCTGGCGCCGTCGTGGATCATCCTGCGCATCGCGTCGTCGACGACCAGCAGCTCGTACACGCCGGTGCGCCCGCGGTAGCCGCTGCCGTTGCACGTCGCGCAGCCGGCGGCCGCCCATACCGGCTGCGCCGCCGGCAAGCCGAGGCTCGCGCAGCATCGCGGCTTCCCCGTCGGACTGGGCGCGGTCGCGGCGCGGCATGCGGGGCACAGCGTTCGCACGAGCCGCTGCGCCAGCACGCCGAGCAGGCTCGAGGCGAGCAGATACGGTTCGACCCCCATGTCGGCGAGCCGGGTGATCGCGCTCGCGGCATCGTTGGTGTGCAGCGTGGCCAGGACGAGGTGACCGGTGAGCGACGCCTGCACGGCGATCTGCGCCGTCTCGAGGTCGCGGATCTCGCCGATCATGATCACGTCCGGATCCTGGCGAAGGATCGCGCGCAGCGCACGCGCGAAGTCGAGGTCGATGCGCGGGCTGACCTGAGTCTGCGCGACGCCGTCGAGCGCGTACTCGATCGGGTCCTCGACCGTCATCATGTTCGTCGTGCCGCGCGGCAGGCGGGACAGCGCGGCGTACAGCGTCGTCGTCTTGCCGGAACCGGTCGGCCCGGTCACGAGCACGATGCCGTGCGGCTCGCGGATCAGGCGGTCGATCTTTACCAGCGTCGCTTCGCTCATGCCGAGCGTCGACAGATCGAGGCGCGCGGAATCCTTGTCGAGCAGGCGCAGCACGACGCGCTCGCCGGCGCCGGTCGGCAGCGTCGACATGCGCACATCGACCTGCTTGTCGCCCAGCTTGAGCGCGATGCGCCCGTCCTGCGGGAGGCGCTTCTCGGCGATGTCGAGGCTCGCCATGATCTTGAGCCGCGACACGATCGCGGCGTGCAGCGCGCGCGGCGGCTCGATCACGTCGCGCAGGACGCCGTCGACGCGGAAGCGCACGACCGAGCGCGCCTCGTACGGCTCGAAATGCAGGTCGGATGCGCGCTCGCGCAGTGCCTGCAGGAGCAGCGCGTTGATCATCCGGATCACCGGCGCCTGCGTGCCCGAGTCGAGCAGGTCGTCCGCCTGTCGGGAGCTCCTGCAGCAGGCGCGCGAGGTCGCCGCCGCGTCCGCGCGTCGTTCAGACGATGGCGCCCGGGGTGCCCTGGTTGTACGCCCGTGCCAACTCGGCGGCGAACGCGTCCGCCGGCACGGCGCGCGTGAATAGCGGCTGCGCCAGCACGCGCTTGACCTCGGCGATCCCGTCCACCGTCGCGTCGGGGCGCAGCAGGACGACGACGGCGTCGCCTTCGCGCGCATAGGCGAGCACGCCGTGCGCCTGCGCGAAGCCGTAGGGAATGCGCGCGGCGAGCGCGGGATCGAAATTTGCGGCAGAGGCAGTCATCGCGGCACGAGAATGACGCGGGCGAGGCGTTCGCGCTAGCGCGCGGGCGGCGGGCTCGGCGGGGGGACCAGCCAGGGCCACGGCTGCGGCACCGGGACGGGTCCGGGCACAGGCTGCGGCGCGCCGGGCGAACCGGGCATCGTCGGCGTCGGCGCCAACTCGGGCGACGTCGGGTCCGGCCAGAACGGCCGCGCCTCGGGACGATCGACCTGCTGCTCGCCGCGCAGGTAGTCGTAGCGCTCGGACGTGATCTCGCGGCCCGCGGCGGACGTGCGAACCACCGTCGGCTTGAGGAAGATGAGCAGATTGGTCTTCGATCGCGTGCGCGTGTCGTAGCGGAACAGGCCGCCGACGGCCTGGAGGTCGCCCAGCCCCGGCAGCTTTCGGTCGTGTCGGTCGAACAGTATCCTGGATCAGGCCGCCGAGCACGATGATCTGCTGGTCGTCGATGACCACCGACGACTCGAGCGATCGCTTGGACAGCGTGGGCCCGAGCGAATTCGGCCGCTGCTGCCGCTGCCGCTCGTCACCGTGTCCTGCACGCGCGACACCTCCTGGTAGATGCCCATCCGGACCGTGCCGCCCTCGGTGATCTGCGGCTTCACGCGGAGCAGGATGCCGACGTCGCGGCGCTCGATCGTCTGGAACGGCTGCACGGTCGACGACGAGCCGGTCGTCGAATACTGGCCGGTGACGAGCGGCACGTTCTGTCCCACCATGATCCGCGCCTCCTCGTTGTCGAGCGTCAGCAGCGTCGGCGTCGACAGGATGTTCGCCTTGGCGTCGCTCGACAGCGCGCGGATCAGCAGTCCGAGGTTGCTGATGATGCCGAGCCCCGGGATGGTGATCGAGCCGTTGATGATGCCGAGGTTCAGCCCCTGCCCGAGGCTGCCGAGGTTCACCGACGCATCGATGATGTTGTTGCCGCCGCCGCGCACGCCGAAGTTGGTGCCGCCGATGCCCTGGATGCCGGTTCGCCGCGGGTCGGCGCCGGTCAGCACCTGCCACTGGATCCCGAATTCGGCCGCGCGGTCGGCGGTGACCTCGACGATCAGCGCCTCGACGTACACCTGTGCCCGGCGGACGTCGAGCTTCTCGATGATGGCGCGCAGGTTGTTGTAGACCGGCTCGGGCGCCATGATGATCAGCGCGTTGTTCGCCGCGTCGGCCTGGATGGTCGCGAGCCCCGCCTGGATCGGCGCCGCGCCGGCCGGCTGCGATGCCGTCGTCGACAGCGGCGTCGTCGCGGCCGTCGAAGTCGTCGTGATGCCGCCCGCCGCGCCCGCCGTGGTCATCGGCACGGCGGCCGTCGCCGCGGCCGGCGTGCGCTCGCCGCCGCCGCCGCCGCCGAACAGCCCGCGCAGCGTCTCGGCGACGCGCGACGCGTCGGCATTCTTGAGATAGACGATGAACATGTTGCCGCCGACCCGCTGCGGCGTGTCGAGCTGCTCGATCAGCGACTTGATGCGCGTCGCGCGTGCCGGGCTGTCCGAGCGGATCAGCACGCTGTTCGAGCGCGGATCGGCCACCAGCGCGACCCGCTGCGAGGCGTCGGCAACGCCCGCCGCCGCGGGCGCGGCGCTTTCGCTGAGCGAGCGGTTCACCAGCGCCACGACGTCGAGCGCCGACGCGTTGCGAAGGGTCACCAGCAGCGGCTCCGCGGCGGGCGCCGCATCCAGCGACGCGATGATCCGCTCGAGTCGCCGCAGGTTGTCGGCGTAGTCGGTGATGACGAGCGCGTTGCTCGCCGGAAACGCCGCGACCGTGTTGTTGGGGGAGATGAGCGGGCGCAGGACATTGACCATCTGGGCGGCGGACTCGTTGCGCAGCGTGATCACCTGCGTCACCAGGCGGTCGCCGCCCGCGCCGGCGGCGCCCCGGCCCACCGGCCCCCCCTGCTGCTTGGCCTCCGCCTCGGGAACGATCTTGACGACGCCGCCACTCTCCACCGCGGCGAACCCCTGCAGCCGCAGCGCCGACAGCAGGGTCGGATAGACGAGGCTCTTCGGCACCGGCCGCGCCGACACGATGTTGATCGTGCCCTTGACCTTCGGGTCGAGCACGAAATTGCGCCCGGTGATCTCGGCGACGGCCTTAACGACCGCGTCGATGTCGGCATTGACGAAGTTGAGCGTGACGGTGTCGGCGTCCTGCGCCGGCGCCTGCCCCGGCGTCGGCACCTGCATTTGGGTTGGCGTCGGCGCCTGGCTCTGCGGCGGCGTCCGCGTTTGCGCCGGAGCCGGTCGCGTCCAGGCGCCGGCGAGGCTCAGCACGGCGAGAACGAGCCAGAGGATGCGGGAAACGGACCCCGTTTCGGACCCCGCGGGGACGCAGCGATGGCAGGAGGCGGCAGGCGGGTCTGCGCGAACGACGGCGATCTCCAGAGGGACGCGGACAGCGGCTTCGCCGCGGTCGAAAAAGTCGTCGATGATGGTAGCATGCGCTCGCCGCGGGGCCGGCCGGCTGGGGTCCGCGGCCGCCCCCCGGGTGTTGCGGCGCCGCCACGGCCCCCGGCGGCGAATCCAGGCGGAGGCTTCGGCGCATCCAACGGGCATGAAACCCCGGGGAGACCCCATGAATCGCAGCATTACCGCCGGCACCCGGCGCCTGGTGCTCGGGACGGCGCTCGCCGTTTCGCTCCTGGCCTGGCTTGCGCCGCACCCGAGCGACGTCCGCGCCGCGCCCCCCACGCTGGTCACCGTCCAGGCGGACGCATCGAAGGGCGCGCCCGCCGCCGGCGGACCCGCGGAGCGGCCCGGGGCCGCCGCCTCCGACCGGGCCGCAGCGCCAGGCGGTGCCAAGGCTGCCGATCAGGACACGGCAGGGGACGATGCGGACGCGGAGGAGGCGAAGGGCGCGCACCACGGGACCGACATCACGATCGACCGCCACGGCATCCGCGTCGAGAAGGGCAAGAAGCGCGTCACCGTGCAGGCATTCGGCGCCGACCGGGAGTACGACTCGTTCGAAAGCTTCGTGCAGGACGCGCCGTGGCTCGCCGGCCTCGTCTTTCTGGTCGTGCTGCTGGTCTTCCTCGTGCCGCTTTTGATCATCGTGCTGCTGATCTGGTACAAGGTGCGCAAGAACCGCATGCTGAACGAGACGATGCTGAAGCTCGCCGAGAGAGGCGTCGTGCCGCCCGCCGAAGCGATGGCCGCGCTCGACGCCAATCGCGTGGCCAGCGGACCGACGACCACCCCGCTGTACGAGCAGGCGCGGCAGTTCCGCCAGCGCGCCATCGCATCCGACCTGCGCAAGGGCGTCGTGCTGATCGCCGTCGGACTCGCGTTCTCCTTCTACTCGATGATCGCCGACGGCGAGCCGAACTGGATCGGCCTCATCTGCCTGTTTCTCGGCATCGGCTACTGCGTGCTCTGGGTCATGGAGGACCGCACGACGGTGCCGCCCGCGAACGGGACGCCGCCGCCCGGTGGAGCATGACGGTTGAGCGCGGATGGCCGCAGCGCCGGTAAGCGACGCGCAACTGATCGCGCGCTGCCTCGTCGGAGACGATCGCCATGCATTCGCCGAGCTCGTGCGGCGGCACCAGTCGGCAGTCCGCGCGTGCCTGCGCAGGCTGACCACCGGCGATGCGGCGCTCGCGGACGATCTCGCGCAGGAGACATTCGTGCTCGCCTGGCGCAACCTGAAGTCGTTCCGCCAGGACGCGAAGTTCTCGACCTGGCTGTACCGGATCGCGACCAACTGCTGGCTCATGAATGCGCGCAAGCGCAAGGAAGCGCTGCTGGGTGACCGCGACGACGCGCTTGCCGACGACGACAACGACGACATGCCGCACCTTGCCGAAACCGCCGGCGACCACGCGCGCTCGTCCTCGCTCAAGCTGGACCTCGAGCGGGCGATGCGCGTGCTGTCCGAGCCGGAGCGGGCGGCGATCGTCCAGTGCTACCATAACGACCTGTCCCACGAGGAAGCCGCGCACGTCCTCGGCATTCCGGTGGGCACGGTGAAGACCCACGTGCTGCGCGCCAAGCAGAAACTCAAGGTGGCGATGGCGGCGTGGAATCCGGACCAGAGTGCGGCGGGAGATGCAGCGTGAGCGACGTCGGCAGGCGCGGTGACGCGAACGAATCGGCGGACTGGCTCGATCGCCTCCTCGCCGACGACGCGCGCGAACATGCGGCCGACTACCTCGCCGACGACGGCTTCACGGCCCGCGTGATGACCGTGCTCCCGGCGCCGATCGTCGTCCCCGCATGGCGCAAGCCGGCGCTGGCGGCCCTCTGGGGCGTGGCCGCGGTCGGACTGGCGTTCGCGCTGCCCGGCGCCGCCATCGACGTGGCGCGCGAGGCGTTCCGGCTGTTCTCCGCCAAGCCCTTCTCGCTGTCGGAAATCGCCGCGGTGCTCGCCGTGGCCGGTCTCGGCACCTGGTCGAGCGCCTATTACGCCTGGCGGCGCGCGTAGCGTCGGGCGGCCGGGCTTTGATCGCGTCGCGGGCCGGACGACCGGGCTCCCCCGCATAACGCGTCTCGCCGGCGGTATTCCCCGCGCCGGGCGTCGCGACATGCGCGACGCGCGGCCCGGCGCCGTTCGCGCTAGTTGTCCTTCAGCGAGAAGTTGAACTCGATCGACGCCTTGTACTTGGTTCCGTCGGCCGTGCATTTCCAGTTCGAGAGCGCCTCGCGCACCGCGCGATCGAAAACGCCGTGCGGCTCCGAGGCCGCGATCTGCACGTCGACGACGTTGCCCTTCTCGTCGATCGCGGCGATCGCCTCGACGCGGCCCTTCTCGATGTGCTTTCTGATCGCCTCGCGCGGATACGACACCTCCTCGCGCGTCGGACAAGCGACACCCTTGCGGATCGCCGGCGGCGCCGGCGCGGGGGGCGCGACGACGACCGGCGGCGGCGGTGGTGCGATCACCACCGGCTCGGTCGGCACCACCGGCGTGGGCGCGGCGATCACGGGCTCGGTGGGCGCGACCGGCGGCGGGATGTCCGGCGGCGGCACGTACGGCTGCACCGGAACCTGCACCTTCGGCGGCTCGATCTTCTTCGGCGGCGGCGGAGGCGGCGGTGGCGGCGGCGGGAGCTTGATCTCCTCGATGATCGTGGCGTTGAGCGGCTTCTTGATCACCTGGATCGCCCGGCTGGCGAGGCCGGTCAGAAGCGCCCAGATCACGAGCGCGTGAACGAGGACGACGAAGCCGATCCCGATCAGGTGCCGCGTGGGGTCCCGCTGGCGTTTTGCGTAATCCATTCTGTTTCGACTCCGACGCCCGCGGGATCGCCGCCGGCAAGGTCAGCGCGTGATGCGCGCTATTCGACGAACTGCTCGCTGCCGACGATGCCGATCTTCGTGAGGCCCAGCCGCTGTGACGCGGCCATCACGAAGGCGACGGTCTCGTACTTCGCCGACTTGTCGGGACGCAGATGGAGCTCCGGCTGCGGCTCGATCTGCGCCGCCGCCTTGAGCTTGTCCTCGAGCTCGGCGCGCGTCTGCAGCCATTCGCCGTTCCAGTAGACGCGGCTCTGCGGATCGATGTCGATCTTGACCACCTGCGGCAGCACCAGCGGCGGCGGCGGATTGCCCACCGGCATGTTGAGATTGACCGAATGGAGCTGGATGGGGATGGTGATGATCAGCATGACGAGCAGCACCAGCATCACGTCGATGAGCGGCGTGGTGTTGATGTCCATCATGACGTCGGGATCGCCCGATCCCCCGCCGGAACCAACGTTCATTGCCATGGCATGTTCCTTCTAACGCGTCGCATCCGCGGACGGGGTCAGCCGCCTCGCGGCGGAGGCTCGGTGATGAAGGCGACCTTGGCGATACCGGCGCGCTGGCACGCGTAGATGACGCGGCCGACGCCTTCGTAGTTCGCGTTGCCGTCGCCGCGCACCTGCACCTCCGGCTGCGGGTTCAGCACCGCGATCTTCTTGAGCCGGTCGATCAGCGTCTGCGTGGACCCCATCTCCAGGTCGTTCCAGTAGATGCGGGCCTTGGCGTCGACGGAGATGACGATGTTCTCCGGCTTGGTCTCGCGGATCTCGTTGCGCTCCTTGGGCAGCTGGACGGGAATGCTGTTCCGGACGACCGGCACCGTGATCAGGAAGATGATCAGGAGCACCAGCATGACGTCGACCAACGGCGTCGTGTTGATCGTCGATATCGTATCCGGCTCGTCGTCGCCGCCCGGCGATCCGACGTTCATCGCCATGGCGTTACGCCTTCACCGGCACGGACGAGAGCAGGACGGCGTGGAGCTCGGAGCCGAAACCCCGCACGGTCTCCATCACCGACTTGTTGCGGCGGATGAGCCAGTTGTAGCCCAGCACCGCCGGCACCGCAACGGCGAGGCCGATGGCGGTCATGATCAGCGCCTCGCCGACGGGGCCGGCGACCTTGTCGATCGATGCCTGTCCGGCGACGCCGATCGCCGTCAGCGCGTGATAGATGCCCCAGACGGTACCGAACAGTCCCACGAACGGCGCCGTCGAGCCGACGGTGGCGAGGAACGCCAGGCCGTCCTGCGCGCGGCTGTGGACGTTGTCGGTCGCGCGCTGGATCGACATGCTGACCCACGTGTTGAGATCGACGTTGCCGAGCAGGCCGTCGTGCTTCTGCGTGGCCTCGAGCCCCGACTCGGCGATGAAGCGGAACGGGCTGCCGCTCTTCAGCGACTCGGCCCCCTGCCGCACCGACGGCGCGCTCCAGAACTTCTTCTCGGCGGCCTTCGCCTGGCGGGCCATCCGGGATTGCTCGTAGACCTTGGTGATGATGATGTACCAGCTGCCCATCGACATGATCACGAGGATCAGCAGCGTCGTCTTGGCGACCCAGTCGCCGCCCTTCCACAGCGCCTCGAGCCCGTACGGGTTGTCGACCATCTCGGGGGCCGGGGCAGCCTTGGCTGCCGGCGCCGCGGCGGGCGCCGCCGGGGCGGCCGCAGCCTCGGGCGCAGGCGCGGCGGCAGGCGACGCCGAAGGCGGCGGCGTTTGGGCCAGTGCTGCCGGGGCCACGACCGCCGCAGGAGCGGCCAGCAGCAGGACCGCCGCCAGCGTGGCGAGACGGGTGATATTCAGCATGATGTCTCCAGACAGAGTAGGAAATATCGGACCGACGGGTTCAGGCGGTGCGGGTGGCGGCGATCCGGGTCGCGCCCGCCCTGCCGGCGCGGCCGATCGTCGACTCCCACATGCGGGTACGGACGGCACGTGCATCCGGACGCCGGCGTTCCGACGCCGGTACCGAAAGCAGTTTGCGGGGCCGACCGCCGGCTGACGCACACGCCAAAACATAGGCCCCACGTCGTGTGGGGCCGGTTCATCGGAAAACCGCGGGATTTTACACAAAATAACGAGAAAATCCAATGCAATATTAGACAAAAGACGCTAGGACGGCGCCGGCGGCGTTGCCGCGTTGCAACAATCCGACATTGCGCGGGGGTCGCATGCAGGTCCTGACGCCCCGGTCGGCGGACCCCGGCGCCGCGCACGGCGGCCGCCGCGCCGCCACCCGCCGCCGTCCGCGCCGTCTGTCGCAGCTGACGCGCGCCTGCGCCGCGAATCGATCGTTTCGTCGCGTCCCGGTTGAGGCACCCCCCGGCCCTGCCTAGGATGCATTCCGAGAGCAGCGCGCGGACGATTGGAAAAGTTACGAGCTCCGCGAATCCGTAAGCCTGCCATCCGCATCCAACGATCGAGTTCCACGACCCAAACGGACAGGAGCCCCCATGAAACGCTATCGACCGCATGTGCCGCACGTTGCCTTCGGACTGTTCGCCGCCGCGATGAGCGCGTTCACCATCGCGCTCGCCGTGGTCGTCCCCGCCAGCATGGACGTGGGCGCGCGCCACGAACGCATGGTCGCTTCGTCGAACGCGAACGCCGCGCCCCGCGCCGCGCATGCGGACGCGACGGCGCGCGACGCGCGGCAAGGCTGATCGCCGCCGCGCACTACCGTTCCCCCAACGCGGATCGCCGGCTCGCCATCGAGCTGCGGTCCGTTTTTTTTGGCCGCACCGATCGCGTACGGTTGCGCCCGGTCGCGCCTCTCGCACGCTCACGCCGCGAATCGGCGCCTTCGTCGCATACGTCTTGTTGCCGTCCCGGCGCGTGCCTACGATGCATCGCATGACGGCAGCACGCATCGCGAACGCCGAATCCGGACCGCAGGTTCACCGCATCCAATCGACAGCCCGACGTGATCGGGAAAAGGAGAACGCCATGCAAAGCTACGAATTCCCGACGCCGCGCGCCGCATGCGGCGTGATCGCCGTCGCGCTGACGGCGATCACGCTCGGTATCTTCGCGGTGCTTCCCGCACAGAACGGCCCCAGCGAGCGCGTGCAGAGCATCGCCCGCGCCGCGCCACCGGCGGTGACCACCGAGGAATTGCGTTATATCGATCCCGTGGAGGTTGTCGCGATCCGCGCGCCCAGGGTCACGTCGGCGCAGGAGCGCGACACCCGCGGCAAACGCAGCAACCCAGGCTGATCACTATTTGATCAGCGGGAACGCCTCGGCGACGTCGTAGCTCTGCACCGCGCGTATCTTCGATTCGAGCTGCAGATAGCGTGCGGCCTTCGTGGGCGGAAGCGCGCGCATCACCCGGACGTACAGCGTCCGCCGCGCCTTCACTTCGGCCTCGTCGGCCGCCACGAGGTCGGACGCGAGCTGCTTCGCGTACGGATCGGTCATGGGCCGGTCACGCGACAGCAGGCCTTCGATCGCCACGGCGCGAATGCGGTTCGCCGCCTCGAGGTTGCGCTGGTAGGCGTCGTAGACGGGCCAGAACCGCTTGGCCTGCGCGTCGGTGAGGTCCAGCGTGCTCGCCACGAATGCACGCTTGTCCGCCTTGACCGCGGCACGGAGCGCAGCGAGGTCGGTCACGTCTGCCGTGCCGCTCTGCGCATGCGCAAACGTCGTCGCGATCGCCAAGCACAGGGCGGCGATGATCTTGGTCATGATGGTCTTTCCTCTCGTTGGTTCGCGCCCGCGCGAGGCACCGGCTGCTCGAATCCGCGCCGTTTTTAGCATACGGGCGGGAAACGGGCAAAAAAATCGGGGGGTCCGAAGACCCCCCGCGACAGACAGGCAATCAATGGTCGAAAACGCGTTGTCCCGGCGGCTATTTTCCGAACGCGTACTGGGCGCGCAGGTAGACGACACGGGCGCGAGGATCGTAGTACGACGGATCGTAGCCGGTGAGGAACGTGAGGTTCGTGTTCGTGAACGGCGGATCCGTGTCGAACAGGTTCCTGACCCCCGCCGTCAGCGTCAACCCCTTGATGCCCGAGTACGTGCCCTGGAGGTCCCAGATGCTGAGCGTGCCGACGCGGCGCAGGTTGTCGTTCTCGTCGGTGTTCACGTCGACGTAGCCCGACTGGAACGTCTGGCCGAGCGATGCACCCCACGGACCATAGTTCCAGTTGAACACCAGGTAGTGCTTCCAGCGTGGCGTCAGGCCGGTGGCGACGGCGAGGTACTGGTTCGACACGAAGCCCGTGAACGAGCCGTCGAGCTGCTCGACGTCGTACTGCGAGTAGTACGTGCCCGTCAGCTGCGCGCCGAACGTGCCGAACGCCGTGGCCGGCAGCTTCCCGCGCAAGTCGACGTCGAAGCCCTGGATCTTGATCTTGCCAAGGTTCTGGTAGCGCTGGTCGATGTTGAGGATCCGACCCGGCAGGTTCGGGTTCAACGCATCCGGCGGCGCACGCGTGACGAGGTACGAGAACGTGTCGTACTGCGTGGGATCGAGGATCGTACCCGGCGACGGACCGTTCGAGAACTGGTTCGACAGCTCGATATTGAAATAGTCGATGCCGGCCGAGAAGTTCGAGACGGGTTCGAACACCGCGCCGACCTGCCACTGCGTCGACTTTTCGGCCTGCAGGTTCGGGTTGCCGCCGAAGACCGTGCCGAACTGCGTTTCGCAGTCGTTGGAATCGCCGGTCACCGGGCAACGGATCGGGTCCGACAGCCCGACAGCGCTGACGCTGTTGGTCTGTGGACCGAACAGCTGCGTCAGGCTCGGCGCGATGAAGCTCGTACCCCACGAGGCACGGAGCAGCAGCGACTGGACCGGATTCCAGCGCAGCGAGAACTTCGGATTCGTCGTGCCGCCGAAGTCGCTGTAGTCGTCGTAGCGTACCGCTGCCGTCCCTTCGAGTCCCTTCACGATCGGGATGTTGAACTCGGCGAACACCGCGGTATCGTCGCGCGACGCCGACACATCGAGGAAGTTCCCGCCGTAGCCCGAAACGTCGCCGGATTGCAGTGCCGGATTGAAGTTCTGCGTCAACTCTTCCTTGTGCCACTGGACACCGACGGCCATTCCGAGCGGGCCGGCCGGCAGGTTCCAGATGTCGCTCGACGCAACGGCCTGGGCGCCGTAATTCTTCGACGTCGAGTCGAACGTCTTCTGGTTGAACAGCGTAGCGTCGATCTGCGCCTGCACGTCGGGCGTGTTCTGACCGAACACGTTCACGACGCCGCTGTTGAGCAGCGGCAGGATTCCGGGTCCGTACCCCTGGCCGCCAAAGATCAGCGGGAAGCCGCCATTGAGGCTTTCCTTCGTCGTTCCCTCGGCGTACCAGCCGGAGAAGTCGAAGTCCCAGTTCTTCCAGTTGCCCTTCACGCCGCCGTTGGCCTGCCAGGCGTCGCTCTCGTCGGTTGTGTCGCGCAGGCCGCAGGCAAAGCAGCGATAGCGGACGTTGAGCGGCTCGCCGTCGACGCCAGCCGCCGCGGCCGCTTCGTGCGGGTAGTACGGGCTGGTGGGCGGCAGCAGGATCGCGTTCGAAATGTCGGCGTTGGGACCGGAGAAGAACTGGTCGGAGAGCGGCACCGGCTGGATGACGAGGTGGGTCTCGGTCTTGGCGTAGAAGCCGTTCAGGTACGCCTGCCAGTCGGGATTGATCTGGTAGCGCCCGGAGGCGTAGAAGCTGGTGATCTTCTGTTCCGGCAATTGGTTCACGCCGGGCGTTGCGGCGGGATCGAAGCGGCAGCGGCCGGCCGCGTTGATGTAGCCGGGAATTCCCGACGACGCGCAATCGGGATAGAACGGGCTGCCGCTGCCGCTGACGCCGGTGGCGTCGGCAATCGTCGAGATGTACGCCGGGAACGTGTTGCCGGACAGCGTGTTGACGCCCGCGCTGGGGATGTAGTTCGTCTTCGAGAAGTCGCGCACATTCTGGTCGAGCGAGCCGCGGTCCTCGTAGCGCGCGTTGATGAAGACGTTCCACTTGTCCTTGGAAAGGTCGCCCCAGCCCGCCGTGGCCGAGACATTCCATATGTCACCGCCGCCGCTGCGCGTCGGCCAGCCGTACTCGCCGGACACGTCGTAGCCGCGGTAGTCCTGCTTCATGATGAAGTTGATGACGCCGCCGACCGCGTCCGAGCCGTAGACCGCGGACGCGCCGTCCTTGAGGACCTCGACCCGGTCGATCGCCGCGAACGGGATGGTGTCGAGGTTGACGCCGTAGACCCCCTGCAGCTCGCCGGCGAAGTTCTGGACGCGCTTGCCGTTGATCAGGATCAACGTGGCCTGGCCGCCGAGGCCACGCAGCGATGCGGTCTGCGCGGCGAACGTCGTCAGGCCGACGAGGCCGGCGCTGACGTTGCCGCCGCTGTTGTTGGCGGAAATGAAGTTGAGCAGGTCGTACGCGGTGGTCGCACCCGTCTGGTCGATCTCTTCGCGCGTCATCACCTGGACCGGAAGCGAGCCCTCGCCTTCGACCCGCTTGATGTTCGAGCCGGTGACGTCGACCTTGATGTCGGCCGCCTGGGACGGTGCCGCGATCAGCGACACCGCGCCGCCGACGCCCAGCAGGTAGGCGAGCGCCGACGCAACCTTCTTGCGTTGGAAAATCATGGAATTACCCCCAGAAAATAGTGATACTAAAAGGGACGGTTTCGTCCCCCTTACGGCACACGTCGTCACGTTACAACACCGCACTTTTCAGGGGCAATCGCGGGCCGCGATTGTTACAATGGCCCGTGTCGATTTGTTGCAAATCCGCTTCACTTGCCCATACGCCTCGCCCAAGCGGCTGATCTGACGGAAATCGTTGCGATCTACAACGCGTCGATTCCCGGGCGCATGGCGACCGCGGACGTTGCGCCGGTGACCGTCGAGGCGCGGGTTCCGTGGTTTCGCGATTTCGAACCGGCGCGGCGCCCGCTGTGGGTCTTCTGCGACACGGCAGAAACCCTGCCGAATGCATGGCTTTCCGTGCGTTCCTTCTACGGGCGGCCGGCCTACCACGCGACCGCCGAAGTCGCCGTCTACACGGCACCGGACGCCCGGCGAAAAGGCCATGCGCGGGCGCTCCTGCGCCATGCGATCGCCGCCGCCCCGGCGCTGGGACTGCGCACGCTGCTGGCCTTCGTGTTCGGCCACAACGCGCCGAGCCTCGCGCTGTTCGAGGCGCACGGCTTCGCCGCGTGGGGCCGGCTGCCGCGCGTCGCGGAACTCGACGGCGTCGAACGCGACCTCGCCATCCTGGGCCTGCGGGTGCCCGTGTCGGCGGGCATTTCCGCATGAGCGCCGGCCGGTTCGCCATCGCCGCCGCGCGCCCGGCCGATACCGAGGACCTGCATGCGCTGATCCGGGGCCTGGCCGAGTACGAGCGCCTCGCGGACCTCTGCGTGTCCACCCCGGCGGACATCGCGGACGCGCTGTTCGGCCCGGCGCCCGTCGCCGAAGCGCTGATTGCGCGCGAGCGCGGCGAATCCGGTCCGGCGTGCGGATTCGCCCTGTTTTTCCATACTTTCTCGACGTTCCGCGGGCGCCGGAGCCTGTGGCTCGAGGACCTTTTCGTCCGCCCGGAGGTGCGCGGCGCCGGACTCGGTCGCGCGCTGCTGCTGGAACTCGCGGCGATCGCCCACGCGCGCGGGTGCGCGCGGTTCGAATGGGCGGTGCTGGACTGGAACCGCCCGGCGATCGACTTCTACGAGCGACAGGGCGCCGTCGTGCTGCCGGAGTGGCGCATCGCCCGGGTGACGGGCGATGCGCTCGCCGCGATGGCCGGCCGCCGCGCCGCGGCCGACCCGCTGGCGCCTACTTCGCGGCCGTCGTGACCTTGCAGCCGGCGATGGGCTCGACGTAATCCACGACCGGGCGCCAGTCGGGGCCGGTCGGGTTGTCGAACTGCGCGTTGAGGTAGTAGCGCATGCAGGGCTCGAGCGTCAACGACATGGTATGGAGCGTCGAGCCGCCCGGCCACCCGGGCGCGGGGGCGCCGAGCACGATCACATGCGGCCCCGGCGCGATCTTGATCGGATACGTCGGGTAGGCGCTGGTCCCGTCGACTGTCTGGATCCCGGCCGGGCGGCGATTCATGATGGTGACGTTGTAGCGCTCGCCGGTCAGCTCGCTCCATGTCGGACCGTACGTCGCGCAGCCCGCGACCCCGAGCAGCGGCAACAGCGCCGCGGCCAGCGCAAGGGACTTCCTGTTCATCGCTTCCTCCGTCTGTGACGCTCAAAGGGGGCAAACAGCCTGCCCGCGCGACCTGTTCCCCGCATCCGGCCAAGGTGTCGCACCGGATGCCGCAGGGCACACGCTGCCGAAACCGCGTCGCCGCACTTCATGATAACGGGCGCGGCGGGCCGCGCGTCGACCGCGATGGCGAACCGTCCGCGGGCCGGCCGGCGGCGCCGGTCGACCGGCAGGCGCGGTCAGCCGGCGAAGCCCTTGGGAATGGACGCGAGCAGCTTCTGCGTGTAGGGCATCTTCGGATGGCGATAGATGTCGTCCGAGTTCGCCATCTCGACGATCTCGCCCTCGTTCATCACCATCACCTGGTCGGAGATGTACTTGACCACGGCGAGGTCGTGCGAGATGAAGATGTAGGAAAGGCCAAACTCGTCCTGCAGGTCCTGCAGCAGGTTCAGCACCTGCGCCTGCACGGACACGTCCAGCGCCGACACCGACTCGTCGCAGATCAGGATGTCGGGCTTCATCGTCAGGCAGCGAGCGACGGCGATGCGCTGCCGCTGCCCGCCCGAGAACTCGTGCGGGTACTTGTAGAACGAGACCTCCGGCAGCCCGACCTTGTTCAACAGCTCGAACGCGAGGTCGGTGCGCTCCTGGGCGTTCGCGCCGATGCCGTGGATCTGCATCGGCTCGGTGAGGATCTGGCCGACGGTGAAGCGTGGATTGAGCGACGCGTACGGATTCTGGAAAATGATCTGGATCCGTCGCTTGTAGGGCATGAACTGCTTCGGCGACAGGGACAGGATGTCGCGTCCCTCGAAGATCGCCTCGCCGGTCGTCGCCTCGTGCAGGCGCATGAGCGTCAGGCCCACGGTCGTCTTGCCCGACCCGGACTCGCCGACGAGTCCCAGCGTCTTGCCCTTGCGCAGCTCGAACGAGACGTCCTTCACCGCCTTGAACTCGCGCGATCCGAACAGGCCCTCGCGCGAGTAGAAGCTCTTGCCGAGGTTCTTGACGTCGAGAACGATCGGATCGCTCGCGCGCACCCCGCGCGGCCGGTCCGGCAGGTCGGCGGCGGCGCGCGGATTGCCGTTCATGAAGTCGTCGATGACGGGCAGGCGCATCGGCCGGTGATCGAGCTGCGGGCGGCACTTGAGCAGCGCCTTCGTGTACGCGTCGCGCGGCGCCTCGAACACCTGCGCCGCCGGACCCTTCTCGCGGATCTCGCCGTTGCGCATGACCACGACGTGATCGGCGATCTCCCCCACCACCGCGAGGTCGTGGGTGATGAACAGCACCGACATCTGGTGCTTCTTCTGCAGCTCGGCGATGAGGTCGAGGATCTGCTTCTGGATCGTGACGTCGAGCGCCGTGGTCGGCTCGTCGGCGATCAAAAGCTTGGGCTCGCAGGCGATCGCCATCGCGATCATCACGCGCTGCTGCTGTCCGCCCGAGAGCTGCGACGGGTAGAAATCGACGCGGCGGCGGGGGTCCGGAAGGCCGACCTCCTTCAGCAGCTCGATCGCGCGCGCGCGCGCCTTGCGGCCCGACATGTTCATGTGGAGCCGCAGCACCTCCTCGAGCTGGAAGCCGACGGTGAACACCGGATTCAGCGAGGTCATCGGCTCCTGGAAGATCATCGAGATGTCGCCGCCGCGCAGGTCGCGCAGGTCGCGCAGCGGCATGCCGACGAGGTTCCGGCCGCCGTAGAGGATCTCGCTGCCCGGATCGACGATCGAATTCTCCGGCGGCAGCAGGCCCAGGATCGCGAGCGAGGTGACCGACTTGCCGGACCCCGATTCGCCGACGAGCGCGATCGTGCTGTTGTGGGGAATGTCGAACGAGATGCCCTTGACGGCTTCGAACGTCGTCTCCCGGTCGAGGCGAAAGCTCACCCGCAGGTTGCGGATGCGGAGGAGAGGATCGGAGGTAGCGGTCATGTCAGTGCCCAAGGCGGCCCTTCAGCTTCGGGTCGAGCGCGTCGCGCATCGCATCGGTGAACAGGGAGAACGCGGTGACCAGCAACGCCATCGCCGTCGTCGCGGCGACGAGCTGCCACCATTTGCCGAGGATCAGCTCGTTCTGCGCCTCGTTGAGCATCGAGCCCCAAGACACCACGTCCACCGGCACGCCGAATCCCAGGAACGACAGGATCACCTCGGCCTTGATGAAGCCGACGGTCAGGATCGAAAGCTGCACCAGCACGACGTGGGAGATGTTGGGGAAGATGTGGATGAACATGCGCCGCAGGTTGGACGCGCCGATGGCGTCGGCGGCCTGCACGTACTCGCGCGCCTTGTGCTTCAGGTACTCGGCGCGGATCAGGCGGAACACGCCGGTCCATCCGGTGAGGCCGAGGATCAGGATGATCGTGACCATCCCCTTCTGCTGCAGCACGGCGGCCACGGCGAGCATCAGCAGCAGGTAGGGAATCGAGCTGAAGACGCTGTAGAACCAGTTGAAGAAGTCGTCGACCCACTTGCCGTAGTAGCCGGCGAGCGCGCCGAAGAACGTCCCGAGGAACGTCGCCAGCGACCGCGGACATGATGCCGACGAAGATCGACGTCTCCGAGCCCTTGATCGTCTTCTTGAGCACGTCGCGGCCCCACTTGTCGCCGCCGAACGGGAGGGTCGCGCTCTTGCGCCTCGGCCGGCGCCGCTTCGCCTTTCGCACCCTTGCCCGCCCGGATGTCCGCCATCACGTCGGCCAGCGGGTCGACCGACTTCTCCTCGGCGGGCGCCGGCCCCGCGCCCGCCGCCGCCGGCTTGCCGTTGCGCAGCTCCGCGATCACGTCGCCGATCGGGTCGACGACCGACGACTTGTACTCGCTCGCCGGCGGCTCGGGCGTCGGCGCGGCGCCGGGAGCGGCCGGCGTGCCCGCCTCGACGTCGGGACCGATGAACGTCGGCGGCGCGTAGTTGACGCCGACCTCCCGGGCCCAGTCCTTGGCGATGAGACCCGGTGCCCGACAGGATCATCATCACGATGAACAGCGCGACGATCACAGCGACACCATGCCGACGTAGTCGGATTTGAGCCGGCGCCAGGCGAGCGTCCACAGGCCGGGCGAAACGGTATGGGGGATTGCGCGCGGCCCGAGCGCGCGGGCGGGCGACTTCAGCGAAACGTCGTGCGGCATCGTCAGCGGCCTCCTTGCACCGTTACGACGAGTGAAGCGGCGCGTTGTCGGCCGCAGCCGATCGCGAGCCGTCGGCCCTGCGGGTCTCGCGCTGCGCGCGGCTGGCTCATGGCTTCCCCTACTTGAGCTGGACCCGCGGGTCGACGGCCTTGTACGTCAGGTCGGCGAGCAGGTTGGTGGCGATGGTCGCGAAGGCGACGTAGACGGTGATGGCCTTGATCACCGGGAAATCGGAGCGCTCGACGGCGAGGATCACCTCGCGGCCGATGCCGGGGATCGAGAAGAAGCGTTCGATCAGGAAGAAGCCGAGCAGCAATCCGGGCAGCGACGCCATCAGGTACGTGATGATCGGGATCGACGCGTTGCGCAGCACGTGGATCCACATGATGCGGTTCTCGGACAGGCCCTTGGCGCGCGCCGTGCGCACGTAGTCCTGGTTGATCTCGTCGAGCACGAACGTCCGGTACAGGCGCAGGCTCGGCGCGATGCTGACGGCGAGCCCGATCAGGATCGGCAGCGCTCGCGTACCTGAACAGGTTCTCGACGAAGCTGTCTCCCCAGCCCTGGACCGGAAACCAGCCGAGCTTGTAGGCGAAGAAATACTGGAAGACGATGATGTAGACGAGGATCGAGATCGACAGGCCCACCGTGCAGACGATCATCACCATGCGGTCGGTCAGCGATCCGCGCACGTACGCGACCGCGAGCGCCAGGCCGATCGAGATCAGCGTGTCGAGGATGAGCAGCGGAACCAGCACGGTCAGCGAGGGACCGAGGCGCGTCGCCAGGATGTGCGATACCTTCTCGTTGGTGCTCCAGCTCGCGCCGAAGTCGGCGGTGAGGATCTGCTTGACGAAGATCCCGAGCTGCACGTAGTACGGCTGGTCGACGCCGAGCTGGCGGCGGATGTTGTCGATCTGCTCCTGGTTGCTGATCTTGCCGGCCAGGACGTACGCCGGGTCGCCGCCGACGGTGTTGAAAAGCACGAACACCAGCAGCACGACCCCCAGCATCGTCGGGATCATCTGCCAGATGCGTCTTCCAATGTAACCGGCCATCGCGCTCGCCCTTCTCCGCGTAGGATCGCCCGCGGAACGGATTCAGGGTGCAAGGAACGCCCGGGCGATCCACGCCCGGGCGCCTCGCAGTATCACTCGCCCGAAGGCGCGCTCGCCAGTTCTCTCGTGAAGCGACGACGGCGCGCCGGTTCCGGCGGCGGCGAAGCCCTTCCCGCTGCTGCGCGGGCGGCCCGCCTTTCTTCGGGTCTCCTCGGTACCACCCGGCGCAACGCGCCGGCCCTGCCCCTCCTCCACCTCCTCCTGCTATTCCTCGGACGCCGATCCGACCCACACTACTTGGTTTTGTCGGCGACGTCGATGTACGCCCATTCGTTGTGCAGGATCGGATGCTTCTTGAAGCCCAGCACCCGCGGCTGCACGAGCATGTTGCGATAGCGCGAGATGTCGAGCCGCCAGGGCGCGTACGCCTCGATGAGCTTCGCCATCTCGCGGTAGAGCTTGTTGCGCTCCGGCGAATCGGGCATGCGCACCGATTGCTCGTAGAGCCTGTCGTACTCGGGAATGTTCGCGCACGCGTTGTTGCTCTGCCCGATGTTCTTGCCGTAGAGCAGCTGCATGAAGTTGTCGGCGTCCGGGTAATCGGCGATCCAGGACGCGGTGCGCATCATCAGCTTGCACTGGCGCTCGAGCTTGAGCAGCTCGGGAAACTTGTCCTTCTGCACCTCCATGCGCACGCCGATCGCGTCGAGCGCCTTCTTCCACGCCTCGTCCTGCTGGCGGCCGAGCGAATCGGGGCGCGTCGCGTAGCGGATCGTGAACGGCTTGCCGTCGGGGAGGTTGCGCCAGCCGTCCGGCGCCCTTCCGGTAGCCGAAGCGGTCGAGCAGCGCGTTGGCGCCCGCCGGGTCGTACCTGATGCTGCTCCGGTAGCCGGGATCGTAGCCGACGACGCCGGGCGGCATCGGGGAACTGGGCCTCGACCGCCTGGCCGTTGCGCACGACCTTGATCTCCTCGTCGATGTTGTAGGACATCGCCATCGCACGCCGCAGCGCGATCTTCTCCTTGGAGAAGCCGCCCACGACGGGATCCTGCATGTTCCAGAAGTGATACGAGATCTCCGGATCGACGAAGCGCGACAGCTTGACGCCCTTGCTGCGCGAACTCGGGCCGCAGCGTGCCGCCGTCGAGCACGTTCGGCGCCAGCGGGCCCTCCATGTTCATGAGGTCGAGCTCGCCGTTCTCGAACGCGAGCAGGCGCGACTGGTCCTCCTCGATGATGCTGACCTCGACGCGGCCGACCTGGGGCATCTTCTTGCCCTTCATCTCGGCGATGAGCTTGGCGTCGCCGGGCTCGCTCGGCCTTGAAGTCCCAGACGAAGCCGCGATAGTCCGGGTTCGCCTCGAGGACGATCTTGGAGCTGCGCACCCACTGCTTGAGCATGTAGGGCCCGGTGCCCACGGGGTTGGCCATCGCCCGCCCGCCTCGTCCGCGTACGCCTCGATGACTTCGCGCGCGACGGCCGACGTGGGCTCGTGCGCCAGCACGTAGGGCAGGTTGTAGTCGGTGTTCTTGAGCCGGATGCGCAGCGTGTAGTGGTCGGGCGCACTCGAGGCCGGCGATCTTCGCGTCGTAGTCGAACCTGCCGGTCTTCTTCGCGGCCTCGGCCGCCTCGTCGAGGCCGACGATCTTGCCCTCGACGAGCCACGCCCAGGGACCGTGCATCTTCGGGTCGATGAGGCGCTTGATCTGGTAGGCGTAGTCCTCGGCGACGAGCTCGCGCTTCCTGCCCTTGAACGCGGGGTCCGGCGTGAAGTAGATGCCCTTCCTGAGCTTGATCGTGTACGTCCTGCCGTCATCGGTAACCACGCGGCATCGATTCCGCCGTGAGCGGGACGAGCTTCGCCGGGCGCGCCAGGTAGTCGTAGGTGAGCAGCGTCTCGAAGATCGATTGCTCGATCGTCGCCGAGTACAGATCGTGCGCGGCGGCGGGATCGAAGCCCGTTTCGGCGGCGGAGAACACCTGCCGCACGACCTTGCCCATGTCGGCCGCCGTCGCGGGCGGCAGGCACACCAGGCCGCAAAGCGCGAGCGCGGCGGCGTGGCGGAGGAAGCGGCGAGGCGGCATGGACGGGACGTCACTGGCCGCTGCGCGGCTCGAGGTCCATGTACACGAACTCGGTATGCAGGATCGGGTGCTTCTTGTAGCCCTTCACCCACGGGCGGAGCATCTGGTTGCGCTCGCGCGACGTGTGCAGGCTCCAGGCGCCGTCGACTTCCATCTGTCGCGTCATGTCGAGGAACAGCAGGTTGCGCTCCGGCGAGTCGGTGGGAAGCGCCCGCGACTTCTCGTACATCGCGTCGAACGCCTTCGACTCGTAGCAGCCGTTGTTGCTCTGCCCGGTGTTGGGGCCGTAGAGCAGCTGCATGAAGTTGTCGCCGTCGGGGTAGTCGGCGATCCAGGCGGCGTTCCACATCATCAGCTGGCACGCCTTCGCCGCCTTCAGGTTGTCGGCGAACTTGCCGAGATGTCGAACTCCATGCGCAGGCCGATCGCGTCCATCGACTTTCGCCACAGCTCGTTGAACTCGCGGTTGATCGCCTGGCTCTCGGTCGCCTGGCGCAGCACCAGCGGCTTGCCGTCGGGCAGCGTGCGATAGCCGTCGGCGCCTTTCTTGTAGCCGAAATAGTCGAGCAGCTTGTTGGCGAGGACGGGATCGTACTGGTTGATGCTGCGATAGCGCGGATCGTGGCCGACGACGCCCACCGGGATCGGCATCTGCGCCTGCACCGCCTGGTTCTTGCGGATGACGCGGATCTCCTCGTCCAGGTTGTAGCCCATGATGATCGCGCGGCGCAGCGCGATCTTCTCCTTCGAGAAGCCGCCGACCAGCGGATCGCGGAAGTTGAAGAACGTGTAGCCGATGTCCGGGTCGATCGCGCGATAGATCGTCACGCCTTGCGCCGTCCACTCGGGCTTCAGCTTGTTGTCGGGGCCGAACACCTGCGGGCGGAACGTCGCCCGGCAGCGCGAGCATGTCCAGCTCCTTCTGGTTGAAGGCGAGCCAGCGCGACTGGTCTTCCTCGATGATGCTGATCTCGACGCGGCCGATCTGCGGCATCTGCTTGCCGCTGCATGTCCTTCACGAGCTCGCGGTCCCACGCGCTGTCGGTCGGCTGGAAGTCCCAGGTGAAGCCGCGGTAGCCGGGATTGGCCTCGAGGACGATCTTGGTCCCCCGCTTCCACTCCTTGAGCAGGTAAGGGCCCGAGCCGACCGGATGCGCCTGGACGTCGTTGCGGTACGCCTCGACGACCTCGCGCGCCATCGCGCGGGAAGTGGGCGTGGGCGACCGTGTACAGGAACAGGTAGTCCGGGGCCTTGAGCTTGAAGCGCAGCGTGTACTTGTCGAGCGCGACCATGCCGGGGACGACGGCGTCGTAATCGAACTTGCCCGACTTCCTGGCGGCCTCGGTCAGCTCGTCGAGGCCCTCGATCTTGCCCTCGATCATGAAGTACCACGGCGAGCGGTTCGCCGGGTCGGCGTGCCGCTTGAACGTGTAGACGAAATCCTCCGCGGTAAGCTCCCGCTTCTGTCCCTTGAAGGCGGGGTCGGGCGTGAAATAGATGCCCCGGCGCAGCTTGAACACGTACGTCTTCCCGCCGTCGGTGACCTCGGGCATCGTTTCGGCCGCCGACGGGACCACCTTCGCCGGGCGGGCGAGGTAGTCGTAGGTGAGCAGGCGATCGAAGATCGCCTCGTTGATCGTCGCCGAATACAGGTCCGACGTGCGGACCGGATCGAAGCCCGTCTCCTGGGTCGGAAATGCGAACCGCAGGACCTTGTTCGGATCGGCGGCAACGGCGCAGGCGGCGAAGAAAAGCCCGAAAATACCGATGATTACCCGCGCCCGGCGATGCATTACGGCCCCGAAAAAATAAAAGCGGCGAAATGTACCACAGATGGCCCCTCGCCGACGGGGGGTTTGACCAACGGACGCGGCGGGCCGTTCACTGGTAAAACGGCGGTCCGGCCACCTGACCTGACACCCGGCTCGTACCCGCCATGAAACCTCCGTTCTGGGATGTCGCCGTCGCGTCGCTCGGCGAGCGCGACCGCGTCATGCGCGGGCTGATCGCCCGTTATCCCGGCATCCACATGACGCGCCGCGGCGACGCCTTCACGACCCTCGCGCGCGCGATCGTGGGGCAGCAGATCTCGGTAAAGGCGGCGCAGACGATCTGGAACCGCCTGGTGATCGCGACCGGCGGCGGCGGCGACGCCGGTGACGCTGTCCGCGGGGCGCGTGGCGCGCACCCGCGCCACGACGCTGCGCAAGGTGGGGCTGTCCGAGCGCAAGGCCGACTACCTGCGCGATCTCGCCCGGCATTTCGTTTCCGGCCGGCTCGACCCGGCCGCCTGGCCGGCGCTGGACGACGAGTCGCTGATCGTCGCGCTGATCGACGTCAAGGGCATCGGCCGCTGGACGGCCGAGATGTTCCTCATGTTCCACGAGTTGCGCGCCGACGTCCTGCCGGTCGACGACATCGGCCTGCAGAACGCGATGGCGCGCCACTATTTCGACGGCGTGCCGCCCGCTCGCCGCGCAGATTCGCGCACACGCGGCGCGCTGGCAGCCCTACCGCAGCGTCGCCACGTGGTACCTGTGGCGCTCCCTCGATCCGATCCCGGTCGAGTATTGACATGGCCGCATCGCCGCCGCGCTCTGCTGCACCGCACATTGACCCCGCGCGCGGCCGCAAGTGAGACTCGTTTGTTTGCCCGGAAGCGAATCCATGCCCGAACCGCCCACCGCCCGCTACGACGGACCGCTCGAACTCGCGCGTTCGCTGTCGGCGTTCGCGCTCGCCTCGGGCGCGAACGCCGAATTCACCCGCGACGGACCGCGCGCCGACGTCGAGTACCGCGATCTCGGACTCGCGGCGGCGACCGGCGGGCGCATCGGCATCAAGCACATCCGCGCCATCATGCCGCTCCCCCATCCGACCGGCTGGCACTGGCACGACATGACCGGCCACTTCGTCTACGTGCTCAGGGGATGGATCACGTTCCGCTTCGCGGGCGTCGAAGGCGACGTCGACGGTGCGCGCCGGCGGCGTGCCTGTCGCAGCCGGCCGGCGTAGCGCACAACGTCGTCGCGCGCTCCGACGACCTCGAAGTCATCGAGATCAACGTGCCCGCGGCAGTACGGCACTTTCGACCTCGCCGCGCCCCGGCCGGGAGGCGCGGCGTGAACGGCGCGGCGGCCGCGGCGGCCGGGTCCGGCGTCGGGCCGCGGCGCTGCGCTCGCCGCCTGGCTGCGCAGGCGCGGCGGCGCGATCGTCGTGTTCCTGCTGCTGTTCCTGCTCTGGGAATTCGCGGTCCGCGCTCATCGGCATCAAGGAATACCTGCTGCCGCCGCCCTCCAGGTCTGGACCGAGTACTGGAAGCGCTCACGACACGGTGATGGCGAGCGCATGGGTCACGACGAAGGAGATCCTCGCGCGGCTACCTGCTCGCCGTCGTGGTCAGCGTGCCGCTGGCGCTGGCGGTCGCGTATTCGCGCTTCATGGAGAACGCCGTCTATCCGGTGATCGTCTTCCTGCAGATCGTGCCGAAGATCGCCATCGCGCCGCTGTTCATCATCTGGTTCGGCTTCGGCTTCACGCCGAAGCTGCTGATCGTGTTCCTGCTGTCGTTCTTCCCGATCGTCGTCGCGAGCATCGCCGGCTTCAAGTCGGTCGATCCGGACATCATGGACTTCGCGCGCACGACCGGCGCCGGCGGCTGGAAGATGTTCCTGAAGATCCGGCTGCCGCAGGCACTGCCGGAGATCTTCACCGGCCTCAAGGTCGGCGCGGCGCATCGCCGCGACCGCAGCGGTCGTCGCCGAGTTCGTCGCCGTCGGACAAGGGGCTGGGCTACCTGCTGCTGCAATACAACGGCAACCTGGACACGCCGATGGTCTTCGCGACGATCATCCTGCTGTCAGCTGATCGGCCTCGCCGTCTATTACGCCGTGGAGCTGCATCGAGCGCTCCACGATTCCCTGGCACGTTTCGCACCGGCAGACCGCCGAGGAAGCACTGGCATGATGCGGTCGCCGCTGCACCGACAACCCCTGGAGGAGAAGTCATGACGCACGCTGAAGATTGCTGATCTCTGCTGTCGCTTGCCGCTCGCCGCATCCGGCCGCGTTCGCCGCCGGACGCGGTGTCGTTCCGGCTCAACTGGTATCTCGGCGGCCTGCACGTGCCGTTCTACTACGGCAAGGAAAAAGGCTACTACGCCGCCGAGGGCATCGACCTCACCATCAACGAGGGGCGCGGCTCGGCGAACACCGTGCAGGTGGTCGCCGCGGGCTCGGACACGTTCGGCCTCGCCGACTCGTCGCAGCGTGATCAGCCACCGCGGCCAAGGGCGCCGACGTGAAGTCGGTGATGTCGCTGCTGAATTCCACCGGCTTTTCGGTCGTGTCGCTCGCCTAGACCGGCATCAGGACGCCGAAGGATCTCGAGGGCAAGTCGCTCGCGGTTTCGCCCGGCGATCCGCTGGGCCAGCTGTTCCAGGCCCTCGCGGCGCACAACAAGCTCGACATGAGCAAGATCTCGATTCGTGCAGGTCGACCCTGCGGCGAAGGTCGTCGCCGTGCTCGAGAAGCGCGCCGACGCGCCTGCTTGGCGGCGCCGACGACCAGTACTTCCTGATCAAGTAGCGCGGGCTGCAGCCCGCCGCGCTGCGCTTCGCCGACAACGGCGCCAACATCGTCGGCATGACGATCCTCACCAAGACCGACCTCATCAAGAGCAACCCCGACCTCGTGCGCCGGTTCGTGCGCGCGACGGTGAAGTCGTGGGAGGAGGCGAAGAAGAATCCCGGCGCGGCGGTCGACGCCGCGCTCAAGGCTAAGCCGGACCTCAACCGCCAGTCGACGCTCGACCAGCTGATGGTCGACATCGAGCTGCTCGATTCGCCGAACTCCAAGGGCCGCATCGGCTGGGGATCGCAGAAGGACTGGGACCAGACCCTCGATCTGCTCAAGAAGTATCGCGACGTCAAGACCGACCAGCCGTGGACGGCGTTCCACACGAACGAATTCATCCCCGCCAAGTGACGGTCGATGCCGGCGCGCCGGTCCGCGCTGCCGGTGCGGCGGGCGCGCCCGCGGCGAGCGCCGCCATCGTGCTCGCCGGCGTCGCGAAGACGTTTCACCGCGGCAACACGCAAACGCGCGCGCTCGATCCCATCGACCTTGCGGTGGGCGCCGGCGAGTTCGTCGCGATCGTCGGCCCGTCGGGCTGCGGCAAGAGCACGCTGCTGCGCCTGGTCGCGGGCCTGATCCCGGCGAGCGCCGGCCGCGTCGAGCTCCACGGCGCAGCCGTGACCGGGCCGCAGACCACGCTCGGGATCGTGTTCCAGAGCCCGGTGCTGCTCGAATGGCGGACGATGCTCGACAACGTTCTCTTGCAGCTCGAGCTGCGCGATGTCGATCCGAGGCCGCAGCGCGAGCGCGCGCTCGACGCTGCTGGCAAGCGTGGGCCTCGGCGAATTCGCCGACCGCTATCCGCGCGAGCTCTCCGGCGGCATGCGGCAGCGCGCGGCGATCGTCCGCGCGCTCATCCACGACCCGCCGCTGCTGCTGATGGACGAGCCGTTCGGCGCCCTCGACGCGCTGACGCGCGAGCAGATGCGCGTCGACCTCGAGGCGCTGTGGCTGTCGACGCGCAAGACCGTGGTGTTCATCACGCACAGCATCGACGAGGCCGTGCTGCTCGCCGACCGCGTCGTCGTCATGTCGGCGCGGCCCGGGCCGGATCGAGCGCGTGCTCCCCGTGGGTCTGCCGCGCCCGCGCGGCCTCGAGGGTCGCAAGGCGCCGGAGTTCATCGCCACCGCCGAGCTCATCACGTCGATCTTCCTCGCGCGCGGCGTGCTGCACGGCGCCGCCGCCCCCCGCTGAAGGCGGCGCCAACGCGCCCCCGCTGCCACGCGGCACGCCGCTCCGGGGGTCCGCGGCGGCGGGCTTCGCGCAGGCGACTGGGGTAGGGAGCCGGAGCGAAGTCCGCCGCCGCGGACCTCCGCGGGGCGCACGCCGCTGGAGCGCGAGCGTGCCCTACTGCAACCGCCCGTCGAGCAGGTGCAGCGTGCGATCCGTGCGCGCCGCGAGCTCGGGATCGTGCGTGACGATGACGAGCGCCGTGCCGACGACGCGGTTGAGCTCGAGCATCAGGTCGAACACCGTCGCCGGCCGTCTTGCGGTCGAGGTTGCCGGTCGGCTCGTCGGCGAGCACGCAGCGCGGCGAGGTCACGAGCGCGCGCGCGAGCGCGACGCGCTGGCGCTCGCCGCCCGACAGCTCGCCGGGCAGGTGGCGCAGGCGGTGCGCCGAGTCCGACGCGCGCGAGCATCGCCGCGCGCCTGCGTCGCGCGCCTGCGGCTACGCCGAGGCGGCGGATCGACAGCGGCATCGCGACGTTCTCCAGCGCGGTGAATTCCGGCAGCAGGTGATGGAACTGGTAGATGAAGCCGAGCGCGCGGTTGCGCACGCGCCCGCGCTGCCGCCTCGCGACAGCGACGCGAACGGCGCGCCCTCGACGCGCACCTCGCCCGCCGTCGGCGCGTCGAGCCCGCCCAGCAGGTGCAGCAGCGTGCTCTTGCCCGAGCCGGACTGCGCCGACGATCGCGACCGCTCGCCCGGCGCCACGTCGAGATCGATGCCGAGCAGCACCGGCACGTCCAGCGCGCCGTTGCGATAGGTCTTGCGCATCTGCAGGCCGCGGCACGCGATGACCGCGCACCGCGCCGTCATTCATAGCGCAGCGCCTCCGCCGGATTGACGCGCGCCGCGCGCCAGCTCGGGTAGAGCGTCGCGACCAGCGCCAGCACCAGCGCGATCGACCGCGATGGTGATCGACGTCGGCGCCGCTGCAGGTCGGAGGGCAGGTCGCTGATGTAGTAGACGCTCTTGTCGAGGAACTGGATGCCGAACGTGTGCTCGATCGCCGGCACGACCGTCTCGACGTTGAGCGCGAGCAGGACGCCGCCGACCACGCCGAGCAGCCGTGCCGATGATGCCGATCAGCGCGCCCTGGATCATGAAGATCGCCATGATCGACGACGGCGACGCGCCCAGCGTGCGCAGGATGGCGATGTCGGCCCGCTTGTCGGTGACGAGCCATCACCTGCGCCGAGACGATGTTGAACGCCGCGACGGCGACGATCAGCGTCAGGATGATGAACATCACGCGCTTCTCGATCGCCACCGCGCGGAAGAAGTTGGCGTGGTTGCGCGTCCAGTCGCGCACGTCGGCATCGGGCGGCAGCGTCGACAGCAGCTCGCTCGCGACGCGCGGCGCCGCGAACATGTCGTCGAGCTTCAGCCGCACGCCGGTCGGGATTGGTCGAGCCGATAGAGCTTCTCGGCGTCCTCGATGTTGATCAGCGCCAGCCCGCTGTCGAACTCGAACATGCCGACCTCGAAGATGCCGGCTCACGTTGAACGTCTTGAGGCGCGGCAGCACTCCCGCCGGGCGTCACCGTGCCCTGCGGCGTGATCGCGACCACCTGGTCGCCCACGCGCACGCCGAGCGCGCGCGCCAGCTCGGCGCCGAGCACGATGTTGAAGCGCCCGGCGTCAGCGTGGTCGAGCGTCGCCGCGCCGCATGTGCTTGCCGATGTCGGCGACGCCGTCCTCGTCGCGCCGGGATCGATGCCGCGGATCAGCGCGCCGCGGTTGGCGTCGCCCGCCGACAGCATCGCCTGCCCGTGGACGTACGGCGCGGCGGCGACGACGCGCGGGATTCCTGCGCGCGATCGCCGCGACCGCCTGCGGGTCGCGCAGCTCGGGGAAGCCGCGGATCTCGATATGCGACGCGACCGACAGGATGCGCGTTGCGCAGCTCCTGCTGGAACCCGTTCATCACCGACAGCACGACGATCAGCGCGGCGACGCCGAGCGCGATGCCGGCCATCGAGATCAGCGCGATGAACGAGATGAACGCGTTGCGCCCCGAGCCCTTGCGGGCACGCGTGTAGCGCAGGCCGACGGCAAGTTCGTACGGCGACACGGAGGCGGAGAAGGCGGCGCGCTGCGCGGCGCCAGGCGTCATGTCGGTACGATTATCGCATGCTAGAGTCAGCGACCTTTGAGCGATGCGACCGCTTCGACATGCGCTCACCCTGGTCGTTCCCGGCTTCTCGCCTGCTCGGCCGCCGCGCTCGCCGGCGATGCCGGCGCTGCAAGCGCCTCGCGGTCGTTACGCCAAGGCGCCGATCGCCGTCGAGCGCGCGGCATCGACGGCGCGATGCTCGCGGCGCTCGGCATGCCGCCGCGGCGCGCCGGTCGCCGCCGCTGCGCGCGCTCGGCGCGGGCGTCGAGGCCGGCGACCGACTACGTGCTCGCGCCGATCCGGTCACGCTGACCGCCGGACGCGACGACGTCGTGCTCGACGCCGCGGTCGACGGACCTGGACGCCGGACGAGACGCGCGCGCTCGTCGCATGCTCGATCGCGCATTTCGCCGCCGACGGCCTGCGCCTTCGTCGCGCCGCGGCCGGATGCGTGGTTCGCGCGCACGGCGACGTCGCGCCGGATCGACACGACGCCGCTCGACGCGGTCGTGCGCCGCCCGATCTTCGACCATCTGCCGCGCGGCGCCGACGGCGAGACGTGGCAGCGCTGGCAGAACGAGATCCAGATGCTGCTGCACGCGCATCCGGTGAACGCGGCGCGCGAAGCCCGCGGCGCGCGCCCGGTGACCGGCCTGTGGTTCTGGGGCGGCGGCCGCGCGTCGGAAATCGCGGCGGCGCCGGGCCCCGCCCGGCGATCGCTGGCGGCGCCGCGGACGCGCTCGGCGACCTCGCGCGCGGCATACGCGCCGGCGCGTCGGTCGAACGGCCGACGCCGGCCCGACTTCGTTTCCGTCGATGATGGCGCCGATGCTGCGGGCAAGGAATCGACGGTCGTCGTGCTGCCGCCGGTCGCCGGCGACGCCGCGCTGCCCGGCCTCGCCGCGGAATGGCTCGCGCCGGCGGTCGCTGCGCTGGCCCGCGGCGACGTCACGGCGCTCGACGTGGTCGCCGACGGCAACGGCGTGACCACGCGCTGGCATGCGCCGCGCCCGTCGCGGCTCGTGCGGCTGACGGCGCGCTGGCGCGGCGCGCGCTTCGTCGTGCCGTCGTTCGACATCGAGTGACGATTCCGCATCGTTCGCCGCGCGGGTGCCCGGCGGCGGCGCGCGCGCTGGCGGCGGCCGGCGTGTCGCCCGGTGCTCGCGCGCCTGTATGCGGCGCGCGGCATCGAACGCGCGGCGAGCTCGACCACTCGCTCGCCGTCGCTGCCGTCGCACGCGCTGCTCGGCGAACACCGACGCCGCGGCCGCGCGCCTCGCGCGCGCGATCGCCGCGGCGCGAGCGCATCGTCGTCGTCGCCGACTACGACGCCGACGGCGCCACGGCCTGCGCCGTGGCCGTCCGCGGCCTTGCGCGCCTTGGGCGCCCGCGTCGACTTCCTCGTGCCGAACCGCTTCGAGTTCGGCTACGGGCTGACGCCCGAGATCGTCGCGCTGGCCGCAGCGCACGACCCGCAGCTCATCGTGACCGTCGACAACGGCATCGCGAGCATCGACGGCGTCGCCGCGGCGGCGGCCGCGCCATCGACGTGCTGGTCACCGATCATCACCTGCCGGGCGCCGCGCTTCCCGAGGCCGCGATCATCGTCAATCCCAACCAGCCCGGCTGCGCGTTCCCGTCGAAGCACATCGCCGGCGTCGGCGTCATGTTCTACGTGCTGATCGCCTTGCGCGCACACCTGCGCGAAACCGGCGCGTTCGACGGCCGGCCTGCGCCGAACCTCGGCGCGCTGCTCGACCTCGTCGCGCTGGGCACGGTCGCCGACGTCGTGCGGCTCGACCAGATCAACCGGGTCGCTCGTCGAGCAGGGGCTTGCGCGCATCCGCGCGGGGCGCGCGCAGCCCGGCATCGCGGCGCTGTTCGCCGTCGCCGGCCGCGACCCGGCACGCGCGACGGCGGCCGACCTCGGCTTCGTCGTCGGGCCGCGGCTCAACGCGGCGGGACGGCTCGCCGACATGTCGCTCGGCATCCGCTGCCTGCTGGCGCAAACCGATGCCGAGGCGCTGACCCATGCGCGCGCGCTCGACCGGCTCAACCACGAACGGCGCGAGGTCGGGCGCGACGATGGAAGCGGAAGCACTCGCCGACCTCGACGGCGTCGATGCGGCGACGCCCGCCGACGCCTTCACGCATGCCTGTACCGGTCCGGTTGGCACCCCGGCGTCATCGGCATACGTCGCGGCGCGCATCAAGGACCGCCTCCACCGGCCCGCGGTCGTGTTCGCCCGTGCCGACGACGGCACGCTGCGCGGGTCGGGACGCTCGATCACCGGCTTCCACCTGCGCGACGCGCTGGATCTGGTCGCCAAGCGCGTCCCCGGCGCGATCGCGCGCTTCGGCGGCCACGCCTACGCGGCGGGCCTGACGCTCGCCGAGCGCGCGCTGCCGGCGTTCGCGGACGCGTTCGAGGCGGTCGCCCGCGAGCAGCTGACGCCGGCGCAGCTTGCGCGCGCGGCGGAGACCGACGGCGCGCTTGGCGTGGGCGAGCTGACGCTCTCGCTGGCACGGGCGCTGCGCGATGCCGTCTGGGGCCAGGGTTTCGCCGGGCCGACCTTCGACGACGTCTTCGACGTCGGCCGCCAGCGGGTGGTCGGCGAGCGGCACCTGCGGGTCGACGCTCGCGCGGGGCGGCGAGCGCTTCGACGCCATCATTTTCCGGCAGGCCGACCCGCTGCCTCCGCGCGTGCATGCGGTGTACCGGCCCCACGTCCGCGCCTGGAAGGGCGAGGAGTCGGTGGAGATGGTGATCGAGCACTGGCAGCCCGCGACCCACGCGGGATGACGCGGCGCGTCGCGGTTGGGCGCCCGTTTGCGTTCAGGTGCAGCAAATTTGGTGCGTCCCCGACCGGCGGCGACCCTCGCCGGTGAGGGACTGCACCGGAATTGTTCACATACCTAATTGATTTTCCTATGTTAAATAGGTGCCCGCTGATTGGGCCCAATGTTCGCCCGTCGTGCCCGGACCTTGTGCGGCGCAAAAATTGCAGCTAGATTACGACGGTTTGGCCGCCGCCTGCCGATCGCCGGCAAAGCGCGGTTCCGAAGGCATCCAGGGAGTTCATTCATGCGTTTGACGGGGAAGGTCTCGATCATCACCGGCGCCGGCCAGGGGATCGGGCGGGCCACGGCGCTCAAGTTCGCGTCGGAAGGCGCGCGCGTGGCCGTATGCGACATCAACCTCGACTCCGTCTACGAGACGGTCCGCGAAATCGAGGCGAACGGCGGCGAGGCCGCGGCGTTCCGCATCGACGTCACGGACAAGGAAACCATCGCCAAGATGGTCGAAGGCGTGATGGCCAAGTGGGGCCGTGTCGACACGCTCGTCAACAACGCCGGCATCGTCCAGGACGCGCAGTTCAAGAAGATGACCGACGAGCAGTTCGAGCGCGTGATCGACGTCAACCTGAAGGGCGTCTACAACTGTACGAAGGCAGTCGTCGACATCATGCTCGAGCAGAACTCGGGCGTGATCCTCAACGCGTCGTCGATCGTCGGCCTCTACGGCAACTTCGGCCAGACCAATTACGCGGCGACCAAGTTCGGCGTCATCGGCATGGTCAAGACCTGGGCGCGCGAGCTCGGGCGCAAGGGCATCCGCGCCAACGCCATCTGTCCCGGGTTCATCGAGACCCCCATCCTCTCCACGATCCCCGACAAGGTGATCAAGATGATGGAGGAGAAGGTACCGATGGGGCGCCTCGGCAAGCCCGAGGAGATCGCCAACACGTACGCGTGGCTCGCCTCCGACGAGGCGTCGTACATCAACGGCGCGGTGATCGAAGTCTCCGGCGGTTGCACGATTTGACACAGCGCGCGCGGCGCGCGCGCGTCATCCACCCGTCTTGTTGAGCGCCCCGCCCGCCGCGCGGTAGCATTGGCGTCATGTCACGGGATCGCTCCATGCGCTTCGACCTGCTGGCCGCCGGCCTGGCCCTGACGCTCGCCTTCGCGTGCGCGACGGTCCGGGCCGAGACCATCGGCGGCAACCCCGGTCCGCAGTACAACTACATCTGCCCGAACGCCGACGGCAAGGACCCGCTCGACTGCTACTTCGACGCGGTGATGCATCTGTACACGATGTGCCGCCACGTGAAGAGCATCGAGATCATCGAGTTCGGCTACGAGAAGTCCGCCGAGGGCTTCAACGGCGCCAAGAGCGAGTACTGCGTCATCAAGCAGCGCATCAACATCATCCGGCCATATCAGGCGGCGCTGCGGGAGGCGACCGTCTCCAGGCAGGCCGTCGACGGCGTGCGCAGCCTGCAGGAGGCGTTCCTGCTCGCGCTCGGCAAGCTGGGCTGGGTCCAGGGCGAGACGGACGAGGCCTACAAGAAGCGCGTCGCGCTTCCCTACGACGACTTCAAGGACCGGATCGAAGGCATCAGGAAGATCGTCGCGGTCGTGCAGCAGGAGCCCCCGAAAGCCGCGTCCGCGCCGAAGAAAAAGGCCGGCCGTGCCACCAAAGCCCCTCACTGAAGCCGGGCCGGCGCCGGGCGCGACGGCGCTGGAATCCATCTTCGGCCCCGGCGGGACGCTCGCCGGGGCGCTGCAGGGCTTCCATTTCCGTCCGCAGCAGCTCGCGATGGCCGAGGCCGTCGCGCGCGCCATCGCCGCGCGCGGGCAGCTCGTCGCCGAGGCGGGCACGGGCACCGGCAAGACGTTCGCGTATCTCGTCCCCGCGCTGCTCTACGGCGGCAAGGTCATCGTATCCACCGGGACGAAGACGCTGCAGGACCAGCTCTACGAGCGCGACATCCCGCTGTTGCGCGACGCGCTCGCCGCGCCGGTCACCATCGCCGTGCTCAAGGGACGGGCGAACTACGTGTGCCACCATCACCTCGAGCGCACGGCGCGCGAGGGACGGCTGCCGGCGCGCGAGGACGCGCGCCATCTCGAGAAGATCGTGGCGTTCGCGCGCGCATCCGAGCGGGGCGATCGCGCGGAGCTCGCCGACGTGCCGGAGAATGCGTCGATCTGGCCGCTGGTCACTTCGACGCGCGACAACTGCCTCGGGCAGCAGTGCGCGTTCCACAAGGAGTGCTTCGTGCTCAAGGCGCGCCACGAGGCGCTGCTCGCGGACGTCGTCGTCGTCAACCACCATCTTTTCTTCGCCGACGTCATGCTGCGCGACGAGGGCCTCGCCGAGCTGCTGCCGGCGTGCAACACCGTGATCCTCGACGAGGCGCACCAGCTGCCCGACACCGCGACGCTCTTCTTCGGCGAGCAGACCACGGCGGGCCAGCTCGCCGAGCTCGCGCGCGACGGCGAACTCGCTGCGCGCAGCACGGCGCGCGACGTGCCCGGCCTTCCGGATGCAGCGGCCGACCTGCTCCCGGCCGTGCGGAAGCTGCGGCTCGCCGCCGGCGAAGCGCCGGGCAAGTTCGCGCAGCAGGCGATCGTCGCGCGCGAAGGCTTCGCGCCGGCACTCGACGCGCTCGCCGCGGCGCTCGACCGCTTCGCCGCGGAGATGAGGCATTTCGCCGAACGCAGCGAGGACCTGGCGGCCATCGCCCGCCGCGCCGACGATGCATCGGCGCGTCTCGCGCGCTGGCGCGCCGGCCTTTCCGGCATGCCCTCGGACGATGGCGTGGAGTGGATCCGCTGGATCGACGTCACGCCGCAGGGCTGGCAGCTGCAGGCTTCGCCGCTGTCGATCGCCGACATGTTCCGGCGCCAGGTGGAGTCGACCGCACGCGCGTGGATCTTCACGTCGGCCACGCTCGCCGTCGGCGACGACTTCAGCCACTACACCGGCCAGCTCGGACTCTCGGAGGCGGCGACCGGCGCGTGGGAAAGCCCCTTCGACTATTCCGCGCAGGCGCTGCTCTACGTGCCGCCGAACCTGCCGCCGCCGAACACGCGCGAGCACACCGACGCCGTCGTCGACGCCGCCCTGCCGGTCATCCGCGCGAGCGGTGGCCGCGCGTTCCTGCTGTTCACCACGCTGCGCGCCCTCGCCGCCGCGCGCGAGCGGCTCGCGGCCGCGTTCGTCCGCGAGGACCTCGGCTTCCCCCTGCTCGTGCAGGGCGAGGGTTCGAAGAGCGAGCTGCTGATGCGCTTTCGCGCGCTCGGCAACGCCGTGCTGCTCGGCAGCGCCAGCTTCTGGGAGGGCGTCGACGTGCCGGGCGACGCGCTGTCGCTCGTCGTCATCGACAAGCTGCCGTTCGCGCCGCCCGACGATCCGCTGCTGGCCGCGCGCCTCGCCAGGCTGCGCGAGACGGGCGGCAATCCGTTCGTCGACTGGCAGCTGCCCCAGGCCGCCATCGCCCTCAAGCAGGGAGCGGGCCGGCTGATCCGCAGCGAGACCGATCGCGGCGTGCTGGTGATCTGCGATCCGCGGCTGATCGACAAGCCCTACGGCCGCCGCATCTGGCAGTCGCTGCCGCCGATGCGCCGCACGCGGGACGAGAGCGAGGCCATCGCGTTTTTCGGCGCGGCGCAGCGCCATCCGCAGGCGATCGCGCACGCGCTCGGCTGAAAGGCGCGGCCCGTGGCCTTCCGCGTCGTCGTCCTCGGAGGGTATGGTCACTACGGCGGGCGCATCGCGCAATCGCTCGCGGGCGACGACAACATGGGGGTCGTCGTCGCGGGGCGCGACGCCGCGCGCGCCGCCGAGGTGGCGGCGGCGATTGCCCGCGAGTGCGGCAAGCGCGTCGAGTTCGCCGCGATCGACGTGCTGTCGGCCGAGTTCCTGCCGCGGCTGCGGCAGCTCGACCCCTCGCTCGTCGTTCACGCCGGCGGCCCGTTCCTGGGGCGCGACCACGCAGTCGCGCGGGCGGCGCTGTCGGCGGGCGCGCATTACGTCGACCTCGCCGACGCGCGCGCCTTCGTCTGCGGCATCCGCGCGATCGACGACGCCGCGCGCGCCCGCGACCGCCTGGTGGTCAGCGGTGCGTCGAGCGCGCCCGGCATGAGCTCGGCGGTCGTCGACGCCTTCGCGCACGAGTTCGACGCGCTGACGTCGATCGACTTCGGGATCAGCGCGGGCAACCAGATGCCGCAAGGCAGCGCGACGGTCGCAGCGGTCACCAGCTATGTCGGCAAGGCGTTCGGCGTGTGGCGCGACGGCGCGTGGAAGCCGGCCTACGGCTGGCAGCATCTGCGGCGCTATCGCTATCCGCCCGCGGTCGGCACGCGCTGGCTCGCCGACTGCGACGCGCCGGACCTCGAGCTCTTCCCGGATCGCTATCCGGGCGTCCAGTCGGTGCGCTTCGGCGCCGGGCTCGAACTGCCGATCCTGCACTTCGGCATGTGGCTCTTGTCGTGGCCCACGCGGTGGAACTGGATCCAGCGCCTCGATGCGCACGCGGGGGGACTGCGCAAGGCGGCCGACCTGTTCCGCACACGCGGCAGCGATGCGGGCGCGATGCACGTATGCCTGCGCGGCTACCGGCGCTCCAGGGCGCTGACGATCACCTGGACGCTCGTCGCCGGACAGGGCGACGGCCCGCAGCTTCCGAGCACGCCGGCGATCGTGCTCGCCCGCAAGCTCGCCGCGGGGACCCTCGCCGCACGCGGCGCGATGCCCTGCCTCGGCCTGTTCTCGCTCGACGAGGCGATGCGCGCGCTCGACCGGTTCGACGTGCGCGCGACGATCGAGCGCACGCTGGGCTGAGAGGCGCCGGGAGACCGGGTGGAACGGCTAGCGGGCGGCGCGCGCTACCAGAACTTCCACCACGGCTTCGCGGGCGCCGGATTGATGTAGGGACTGTCGGGGAAGGTCTTGGCCAGAACGGTGCGCGCGTCGTCGGAAAGCTGCTTGAGCCCGAGCTTGTCGTAGGACTTCATCAGCAGGTCGAGCGCCTCCTCGTTCGAGGTCGTCTGCGGCGCGTTGACGATCGCCGCCTGCGCGCGGCTGGCCGCGGCGACGTACGCGCCGCGGTTGTAGTAATAGCGCGCGACGTTCACCTCGTAGCGGCCGAGCGCGTTGGCGAGATAGCGCATCCGCAGCCGCGCGTCTTCCGCATAGCGGCTGTCGGGAAAGCGCGCGACGAGCTCCTTGAACGCCGCGAACGACTCGCGCATCTGCTTCGGATCGCGGTCCGCGAGATCGAGTTCGTAGACGTAGCCGAACAGCCCCTGGTCCTCGCGGAAATAGACGAGGCCCTTGAGGTAGTACGCGTAGTCGACGTTGGGGTGGTTCGGGTAGGTCCGGATGAAGCGATCGCACGCGGCGGTGGCAGCCGCCTGCTCGCTGTTGCGCCAGTTGGAGAACGCGCCCTCGAGGATCGCCTGCTGGGCGAAGCGCCCATACGGGTAGCGCGACTCGAGCGTCTCGAACAGCTTGACCGCCCGCGTATAATTGCCCTCCAGCATCGCGTCGTGAGCCGTGCTGTAGATTCGCTCCGCCGACCAGTTCGCCGTCTCTTCCTTGACCTCCGGCAGCAGGCCGCAGCCGCTGACGAGCAGCGCGACGAGCGCCCCCGCGAGCCAACCGCGCCAATTCCCTCCGTGCGATCGCATCATCGACGTTTCCCGCGATGTTCCCAATGAGTCGCGCGAATTATAGCCGACCGGCCCCGGCGATTTCCGCGGCGTCGCCGCTGGAGCTGACCGTCCCCGCCGCGCTCGCGGGGCTGCGCTTCGACCAGGCGCTCGCGCGGCTGGTTCCGCAGCATTCGCGCAGCCGGCTCGCGGACTGGATCGATGCCGGCAAGGTCACGCTCGACGGCAGCGTGGTCGCCGGCAAGCGCCGGCTCGCCGGTGGCGAGCGGATCGTCGTCGCGGCCGGCGACGACGCTGCCGCGCTCGCCGATGCGCCACAGGCGATCGCGCTTGCCGTCGTGCACGAAGACGCGGCCGTCATCGTCGTGAACAAGCCGCCCGGACTCGTCGTCCATCCGGGGAGCGGCAACCGCGACGGTACGCTGCTCAACGCGCTGCTCCATCATGCGCCCGGGCTCGCAGGGCTCGCGCGCGCGGGCATCGTCCACCGGCTCGACAAGGACACGAGCGGGCTGCTGGTGGTCGCCCGGACGCCGGCCGCGCATACGGACCTGGTCCGCCAGCTCGCCGCCCGCACGGTGAAGCGCGAATATCTCGCGGTCGTGCGCGGCGACCTGGCGCGCGCGGCGATGATCGACGCGCCCATCGGCCGCCATCCGACGGCGCGCACGACGATGGCGGTCGTCGCCGGCGGCAGGCCCGCGCGCACGCACGTGACGCCGCTCGAGCGCTTCGGCGCGGCCACGCTCGTGCGCTGCGCGCTGGAGACGGGACGTACGCATCAGATTCGCGTCCACCTCGCCGCGATCGGGCACGCGCTGGTCGGCGATCCGACGTATGGAGGCCGGCGCGGCGCCGCGGGCCTGCCGGCCTTCGGGCGCCAGGCGCTGCATGCGGCGCGGCTCGCCTTCGCGCATCCCGTGACGCGGCGCCCGCGGCAGTTCGAAGCGCCCACGCCCGACGATCTCGACGCGCTGATCGCGTCGCTGCGCGAGGCCGCGCGATGAGCGCGCGGCCCGGCCCGCGCCTCGCCGACGCGCTGGCGCACGCAGGACGCGACTGGATCGTTCCCGACTGGCCGGCACCGGCGCGCGTCGCCGCGTTCATGACCACGCGCAACGGCGGTGTCAGCGACGGCCGGTACGCTTCGCTCAATCTCAGCGCCGCGAGCGCGGCGCGCGCCGGCGGCGATCGTGCCGACCGCGTCGCGGAGAATCGCGCGCGCGTGCGAGCGCTGCTGCCGGCGGACCCGCTGTGGCTTTCGCAGGTTCACGGTACGACCGTGCACGTCGCCGACGGCGACCCCGCGGCGGCGCCGCCGGTCGCGGACGCCGCGGTCACGCGGGCGCGCAACGTCGTGCTCGCCGTCCAGGCCGCCGATTGCGTGCCCGTGCTGCTCGCGGACCGCGAGGGGGGCGCCGTCGCAGTCGCGCATGCGGGATGGCGCGGCCTCGCTGCCGGCGTCGTCGAGAACGCCATCGCCGCGATGGGCATTCCTGGCGGCAACATCGTCGCCTGGCTGGGCCCCGCGATCGGTCCGCACGCGTTCGAGGTCGGCGCCGAAGTGCGCGACGCCTTCCTCGCCGTCGATCCGGACGCGGCGAGCGCGTTTCGCGTCGGGCGCGACGGGAAATGGCGTGCCGACCTGTGCGGCCTCGCGCGGCAGCGCCTGGCGCGCGGCGGCGTGCTCGACGTCCACGGCGGGAGTGCCTGCACGCATGCGCAGCCCGCGCGCTTCTTCTCGCATCGCCGCGACGGCGACACCGGCCGCATGGCGGCATTCCTCTGGTTGAGCTGACCGGCATGGGCACCTTCGGCGCGATCGTCGTCGCGGCGCTGTGCAGCGGGGTCTTCGCGACCCTCGCGGCCGCCTTCACGCTGCGGCTTCGCGCGGCGTGGATTCCCCGGCTCGTTTCCTTCGCCGTGGGCGCGCTCCTCGGCGCGGTTTTCCTCGAGCTCCTTCCGCACGCGCTGGAACATGGCGACGCACCGCGCGTCATGACCACGGTCCTGGCGGGCCTGCTCGCGTTCTTCCTGCTCGAGAAGCTCGTGCTGTGGCGTCACGCGCACGGGCACGACATGCATGCCGACGACGTCGACGAGAGCGAGCACGACCACGCGCTGCACGGGCACGCGCATGCGGAAGGCGGGCGCCCGGGCCTCATGATCCTGATCGGCAACGCGGTGCACAGCCTGTGCGACGGCATCGTGATCGCCGCGGCTTTCATCGCCGATCATGCCCTCGGCGTCGCGACGACGCTCGCCATCGTCGCCCACGCGGTGCCGCAGCAGGTCGGCGACTTCGCCGTCCTGCTGCACTCGGGCTTCCCGCGCCGCAAGGCCTTCGCCTACAACGTCACCGCGGGCGTCGCCACCCTGGCCGGTGCGCTCGCCGCCTACTTCGCGCTGGGCGGAGATGACCGAGCTGCTCCCGACGGTGCTCGCGATCGCGGCGTCGAGCCTGCTGTATGTCGCGGTGGCGGACCTGATTCCGAGCCTGCACCGGCGCGCCGAGCCGATAGAGACGGCCAAGCAGTCGCTCGCGATCGCCCTGGGACTCGCGGTGATCGCGATCGCGCACGCCGTGCTCGAGCCCTGAGCAGCCGACCACCGAGGGAACGCACGCGGCGGGCGTCGCAACGCGGCAGCAAAGCCGAGCGGGCGGGCGTGTCGTCGACCGCGCGGATTGTGCCGTGCTTCGCCGCACGCTAACATCGGGCGCGTAGCCGCACGCCGCCAACGAGCGCGCGGTCACCGCGCGCACCGCGCTTGCGCAATTTCACTCCGCATGGACGCTCCCGTTGCCCCGCTGTTCGATGCCGGCGCCGTCGTCGCGCTGAACGAGCGCTTCGCGCCGCGCGTGCGTGCGCTCTGGTCGTCGCTGATGGGCGAGGCGTCCGCCGGCGCTGCACCGCAGCCGGCAGCAGACCGGCGTTTTGCCGCGCGTGCCTGGCACGAGCTGCCGTATTTCGCGCTGCTCAAGGACAGCTACCTGCTGTACGCGGATTACCTGCGCGAGCTCGCCGCCCTCGCCCCGCTTCCTCCGGAGGAATGGCAGCGCCTCCAGTTCGCCACGCGCCAGTATGTCGACGCGATCGCCCCGACGAACTTCCCGGCGACCAATCCCGAGGTGCTGGAGCGCGCGCTGGCGACCGAGGGGAAGAGCCTGATGCAGGGCTGGTCGAACCTGGTGGCCGATGCCGCCAGGGGCCGGATCACGATGACCGACGAAGGCGCGTTCGAGATCGGCCGCAACATCGCCCTCACGCCGGGCAGCGTCGTCTTCCGCAATGCGCTGATCGAGCTCATCCAGTACGACGCGACCACCCCGACGGTGCACGCGCGGCCGCTGGTGATCGTGCCGCCGTGCATCAACAAGTACTACATCCTCGACCTCACGCCCGCGAACTCGTTCGTCCGGCACGCCGTGGCGCAGGGTCATACCGTCTTCGTGATCTCGTGGCGGAACATCCCGCCCGAGCTCGGCGGACTGACGTGGGACGACTACATCGAGCAGGGGGTGCTCGCCGCGATCCGCGCAGCGCGCGAGATCGCCGGCGGCAAGCTCGTCAACGCCCTCGGCTTCTGCGTCGGCGGCACGCTGCTCGCCTGCGCGCTCGCCGTGCTCGCCGCCCGGCGGCACGCGTACGTCGCGAGCGCGACGTTCCTGACGACGATGCTCGACTTCACCGATCCCGGTGAAATCGGCGTGTACATCACGCGCCAGGGGCTCGCGGCGCGCGAGCCGGTGCTGATGACCGGCCAGCGCGTGCACGGCAGCGAGCTCGCCAACGCGTTTGCGAGCCTTCGCGCGAACGAGCTCGTGTGGAACTACGTCGTCAACAACTATCTCAAGGGCGGCACGCCGCCGGCGTTCGACCTTCTGTACTGGAACGGCGATTCGGCCAATCTTCCGGGCCCGATGTACGCCTATTACCTGCGGCAGATGTACCTCGACAATCGCCTGCGGGAGCCTAATGCGCTGACGATGGCCGGCGCGCGGATCGACCTCCGCAAGATCCGCATGCCGGTGTACGTCTACGCGTCGCGCGACGATCACATCGTGCCGTGGCGCTCGGCGTATCGGACGACGGCACTGGTCGGCGGCGCGGCGACGTTCGTGCTCGGCGCATCCGGGCACATCGCCGGTGTCGTCAACCCGCCGTCGCCGCCGAAGCGCAACTACTGGATCAACGCCGCACTGCCCGTCGGTCCGGACGCATGGCTCGACAACGCCACCGTCGTCACCGGAAGCTGGTGGCCGCACTGGTATCGCTGGCTCGCTCCGCACGGCGGGGCTCGACACCCGGCGCCCTCCACCGTGGGTGATGGCGACCATCCCCCGTTGATGGCCGCCCCCGGCGGCTACGTCCTGGACGACGCGCACTGACGGCGGCGCATCGGCGGACGTCAGTCGGCGCCAGCGGTCGGCGTCTCAACCGGGACCGACGGCGGGGTGCCGAGCGGCAGCGTGAAGGTGATCCGGGCGCCGCCGCCGGGCATGTTCGCGGCCCAGATGCGCCCGTGGTGAGCCTCGACGATGGCGCGGCTGATCGCGAGCCCCAGTCCGACGCCCGGTGTCGCCGATTCGCGCGCGCCGCGCGTGAACTTCTCGAAAATCGCTTCCTCCTGCCCCTTGGGGATGCCCGGACCGGCGTCGCTCACGCTCACCACGAGCTCGCCCCCCGCGACTTCCGCCGCCAGCGTCACGAGCGTAGCGGGCGGCGTGTACTTGCCGGCGTTCTCGAGCAGGTTGTAGAGCACGCGCTCGATCAGCGTGGCGTCGAACTCGACCAGCGGCAGCTCGGGCGCGAGCGCGACCTCCACGCGGTGGCGCACAAGCGCCGGCTGCGCCGCCTTGAGCGCGCTGCCCACGACTTCCTCGAACGGCTGCCACTGGCGCCGCAGCTTGACCTCGCCACTCTCGATCCGCGCCATCTCGAGCAGGTTGTTGACGAGCGCGCTCATCCGTCGCGCCTCGTCCGCGATCGCCCGCGCCGCGTCTCCGCTGCGCGGCGGACAGCGGCGGCCGGGTGATTGCCAGCGATTCAGCGAGGCCCACCAGCGCCGCGAGCGGCGTACGCAGGTCGTGCGACAGCGCCGAAAGCAGCGAGTTGCGCAACCGCTCCGATTCCATATGGATCAGCGCCTGCTGCGCGACCTCGACGTAGTGGACACGCTCGAGCGCGATGGCGGTCAACGCGGCGAACGTGTCGAGGTGCTGCCGTTGCTCGGGAACCAGCAGCAGTCGCGGATTGCGCGGCCGGATGGCGAGCACGCCGCGCGTGCGCATCGGCGCGCGCAGCGGCAGGTAGAGGACGTCGCTCCCCGCGAGCGTGTCGGTGTCGGCGCCGGCGGGCTGCGACTTGTCGTACGCCCACTGCGCGGCCCCCTCGTCGATGGCGAGACCGGCCGATCCATCCGGCGCGACGCGCAAGCGGTCGTGCGCGTCGGTGACGAGAATTGCGACGTCCGCACGGAAGGTGTTGGCGATGAACTTGCGTGCCGCGTCGACGACGTCCCCGGTCTGGAGCAGGCTCGACATGTCACGCGCGAACTCGTAGAGCGTGCGCGCGCGCTCCTCGCGGTAGGACGCGATGCGCGCCTGGTAGCGCAGGCCGGCCGTCATATGACCGATGATGAGCGCCACGACGAGCATCACCACGAACGTCAGCAGGTACTGGACATCGGCCACGGCGAACGTGAAGCGCGGCGGCACGAAGAAGAAGTCGAAGAGCGCGACGCTCACGAAGGCGGCCAGCACCGCGGGGCCGCGGCCCAGCTTCACCGCGACGAGCACGACGGTCAGCAGGAACAGCATCACGATGTTCGCGAGATCGAAGTACGCGTGGAGCGGCGTGGCGATCGCGGTCGTCGCGACGCAGGCCATGAACGCATAGGCGAAGCGCCGGCGCTTGGCGTCACGCCGCGGATCGTCGCCCGCCTCGGCGTCGCGGCTCGCGTCGGCGGCCGGCGCGGCGGGGGCATCGCCGCGCCCCACTTCGATCAGGTCGATGTCCGGCGCGAGCTCACCCACCCGCCGGGCCGTGCCGCGCGCCCACGGCCACAGGACCGATCGTCCCGGCCGACCGACGACGATCTTCGAGCAGTTGTGCGTCCGGGCGTAGTGCGATCAGCGCGACCGCCGGGTCGCCGCCGGCGAGAATCGCGGTGCGTGCACCGAAATCCCGCGCGAGCTTGACGACGCCGAGGATCCGCTCGCGCTCGCCGGCCGACAGGCGCTGGAGCGCCGGCGTCTCGACGTACGCCGCCGCCCATTCCACGCCGAGCTGCGTGGCGAGCCGCGCGGCGCTGCGCACGACGTCGTCGCCGCTGCCGCCGGGACCGATGCAGCACAGGAGCGACGCCTCCGTCTTCCACACCCGCTCGATCGACTTGTCGGTGCGGTAGGCCTGCACGTCGTCCTCGACGCGATCGGCCGTGCGGCGGAGCGCGAGTTCGCGCAGCGCCATCAGGTTGCCCTTGCGGAAGAAATTCGCGGACGCCCGCTCGATCTGCTCGGGCAGATAGACCTTGCCGGCCTTGAGGCGCGCGAGAAGGTCGTCGGCCGAGACGTCGACCAGCACCACCTCGTCGGCCTTGTCGAAGAAGAAGTCCGGGACGGTCTCGAACACGGTGATGCCGGTGATGCCGCCGACGACGTCGTTCAGGCTCTCGAGATGCTGGACGTTGAGCGTCGTGAAGACGTCGATGCCCGCAGCGAGCAACTCGTCGATGTCCTGCCAGCGCTTGGGATGGCGCGAACCGGCGACGTTGGTGTGCGCGAGCTCGTCGACGAGGATCAGCGCCGGATGGCGCGCGAGCGCGCCGTCGAGATCGAACTCGGGCAGCGTCCTGTCCTGGTAGGCGATCCGGGCCGGCGCCAGGATCGGCAGGTCGGCGATCAACGCCTCGGTTTCCTTGCGGCCGTGCGTCTCCACGATGCCGACCTGCACGTCCCGGCCCTCGTTGCGCAGCGCGCGCGCGGCGGTCAACATCGCAAACGTCTTGCCGACGCCCGCCGAAGCGCCGAAATAGATGCGCAGGCGCCCGCGCCGCGCGGCCGCCTCGCGCGCCTTTACTTCGGCGAGCAGCTGGTCCGGATCGGGACGCTCTTGCTCCATGCGCGGGCGCGGTGTCGGTCGCGCCGGGGAGTCTAGCAGCGGGACGGCCGGCCCGCGCCTACTTCGCGGCGCTGTCGAGCGCCAGGTTGAGCGCGAGCACGTTTACCCGCGGTTCCCCGAGAATCCCGAGCGTGCGGCCCTCGGTGGCCGCGGCCACGATCGCGCGCAGCTTGTCCGCCGGCAGGCCGCGGGCCTTCGCCACGCGGGCGACCTGAAACTCGGCGGCGGCGATGCTGATGTGGGGATCGAGTCCGCTGCCCGAGGCGGTGACCAGGTCGACCGGAACCGGCGCCTTGCCGTTCGTCGGATCCGCATCGCGCAACGCCTTGATCCGGCGCTCGACGGCATCGGCGAGGGCGGGGTTGCGCGGGCCCTGGTTCGAACCCGACGACGCCCCGCCGTTGTACGGCATCGGCGAAGTTGCGGAGGGGCGGCCCCAGAAATACTTCGGGTCTTCGAACGGTTGGCCGATGAGGCTCGAGCCCAGCGGCTTGCCGTTGCCTGGAATCAGGCTGCCGTTCGCGGTGCGCGGGAACGCGAGCTGCGCAATGCCGGTCACCAGGTAGGGATAAGCCACGCCGGTCAGCACCGTGAGTGCGACCAGCATGCGCAACGCAGGAAGGAATTGTCCGAACATGATCGTATCTTTCGCTAAGCGAGGTGCACGGCGACCAGCAGGAGGTCGATCAGCTTGATGCCCACGAACGGCAGCAGGACGCCGCCGACGCCGTAGAGCAGCATGTTCCGCCGCAGGATCGCCGCCGCGCCGACCGCGCGGAACTTGACGCCCTTCAATGCCAGCGGGATGAGTGCGGGAATGATCAGTGCGTTGAAGATCACCGCCGAAAGAATCGCCGACGCGGGTGTGGCCAGCTTCATCACATTGAGCGCTTCCAGCACGGGATACGTGCTGGCGAACGCCGCCGGGACGATGGCGAAATACTTGGCGACGTCGTTGGCGATCGAGAAGGTGGTGAGCGCGCCGCGCGTCATCAGCAGCTGCTTGCCGATCTCGACGATCTCGATCAGCTTGGTCGGATTCGAGTCGAGGTCGACCATGTTGCCCGCTTCCTTGGCCGCCTGCGTGCCGCTGTTCATCACGACGGCGACGTCCGCCTGTGCGAGCGCGGGGGCGTCGTTGGTGCCGTCGCCGGTCATCGCGACCAGCTTGCCGTCGGCCTGGATCTCGCGAATGAGCTTGAGCTTCGCCTCGGGAGTCACCTCGGCGAGAAAATCGTCGACCCCGGCTTCGGCCGCGATCGACGCGGCGGTCAGCTTGTTGTCGCCGGTGATCATGATCGTCTTGATGCCCATCCGGCGCAGTTCGGCGAAGCGCTCCTTGATGTGCGTCTTGACGATGTCCTTCAGCTCCACGACGCCCAGCACGTGACGGCCCTCGGCGACGACCAGCGGCGTCGCGCCGCGGCGCGCGACTTCCTCGACGCGTACCGTCACTTCGGTGCTCACCGCCCCGCCTTGCGAAGTCACCCAGCCCGGACGGCATCGAGCGCGCCCTTGCGGATCTCGCGGCCCTGGAACGTGACTCCGCTCATCCGCGTCTGCGCCGTGAAGGGGATGATCGTGAAGCGGCCCGGCTCGAGCGGCGGCGGCGCGAGACCGAACGCGCGCTTGACCAGCGCGACGATGCTCTTGCCTTCCGGCGTCTCGTCGCCGAGGGACGCCAGCAGCGTCGCTTCCGCGAGCTGCTGCGGCGTGACGCCGGCGAGCGGATGCAGCGCCGATGCCTGCCGGTTGCCGAACGTGATCGTGCCCGTCTTGTCGAGCAGCAGCACGTCGCAGTCGCCGGCGGCCTCGACGGCGCGACCTGACGTGGCGACGACGTTGGCGTGCATCATCCGGCCCATGCCCGCCACGCCGATCGCGGAGAGCAGGCCGCCGATCGTGGTGGGGATCAGGCACACGAGCAGCGCGACGAGGACGGTGATCGACACCGGCGTGCCTGCTTTCGCGGCATCGACGCTGTAGATCGAGTAGGGCAGCAGCGTCACGGTCGCGAGCAGGAACACAAGCGTCATCGCGACGAGCAGGATGGTCAGCGCGATCTCGTTCGGTGTCTTCTGCCGCTTGGCACCTTCGACCATGCCGATCATCCGGTCGAGGAACGCCTCGCCCGGGTTGACGTTGATCCGCACGATGATCCAGTCGGACAGCACCAGCGTGCCGCCGGTCACCGTGTTGAAGTCGCTGCCGGCCGCGCGGATGACCGGCGCGCTCTCGCCGGTGATGGCGCTTTCGTTGATCGACGCGACACCCTCGATCACCTCGCCGTCGCCGGGGACGAGATCCCCCTGCTCGACGTACACGAGGTCGCCGCGCCGCAGCTGCGACGACGGCACTGCGGTCGAAGGCGCGCCGCGCTCGGCGCGCGCGAGCTTCTTCGCGGTCGTGTCCTTGCGCGCGCTCTTCAGCGAAGACGCCTGCGCCTTGCTGCGGCCCTCGGCGATCGCCTCGGCGAAGTTTGCGAACAGCAACGTCGCCCACAGCCACAGCGTGACCGCGAGGATGAAGCCGGCCGGCGCCTCGGCCTTGCCGGCGAGCGCCTGCACCAACAGGATCGTCGTCAGGATGCTGCCGACGTAGACGACGAGCATCACCGGGTTGCGCCCCTGGTAGCGCGGCGTCATCCGGCGGAAGCTGTCGATCGCCGCGCGCTTCAGCAGCGTCTTGTCGACGAACCAGGAGAGCGTCGTGTTCTTGGTCTTGGCGGCGAGCGAGGTTGCCATTTTCGATCCTTGCGGCAAAGCGCCGGTCAGCGGGCGGAGAAGAGCTGCAGGTGCTCGACGATCGGGCCGAGCGCCAGCGCCGGCACGAACGTCAGCGCGCCGACCGCGATCACAACGCTGATCAGCACGAAAACGAACAGCGGCGTATGCGTCGGCAATGTGCCCGCCGACGCCGGCACGCGCTTCGCCGCGGCGAAAGCGCCGGCGAGGGCGAGAACCGGAACGGCAAGCCAGTAGCGCGCGAACAGCATGCAGATCCCGAGCGCCATGTTGTAGAACGGCGTATTGGCCGACAGGCCGGCGAACGCGCTGCCGTTGTTGTTGCCCGCCGACGAGAACGCGTACAGGATCTCGGAGAAGCCGTGCGCCGCCGGATTGGCGACCCCTGCCCGGCCGGCTTCCGTCATCACGGCCACCGCCGTGCCGCCCAGGACCAGGAACGGCGGGATGAGGATCGCGATCGACGCCATCTTGATCTCGAACGCACCGATCTTCTTGCCCAGGTACTCCGGCGTGCGCCCGATCATCAGCCCGGCGACGAACACGGCGACGACGGCGAACATGATCATTCCATACAGGCCCGAGCCCACGCCGCCGTAGATCACCTCGCCCAGCTGCATCAGCCACATCGGGATCATCCCTGCGAGCGGCATGAACGAGTCGTGCATCGAATTGACCGAGCCGTTCGACGCCGACGTCGTCGCGACCGCCCACAGCGCCGAGTTGGCGACGCCGAAGCGCACCTCCTTGCCCTCCATGTTGCCGCCGGGATTGGTCGCGGTCGCCACCTGGTCCGCGCCGAGGTTGCCCAGCACGGGGTTGCCCACGCCCTCGCCGACGTACGCCGATACCAGCAGTGCCACGAAGACGATCGTCATCGCAGCCAGCAGCGCCCAGCCCTGCCGCATGTCGCCGACCATCTTGCCGAACGTGCAGCAGAGCGCGGCGGGGACCAGCAGGATTGCCAGCAGTTCGAGAAAGTCGGAGAGCGGCGTCGGGTTCTCGAACGGGTGCGAGGAATTGACGTTGAAGAAGCCGCCGCCATTGGTGCCGAGCTGCTTGATCGCGATCTGCGAGGCCGCCGGCCCGAGCGGGATCGTCTGCTCGGTCGCCGTCACCTTCTCGGTGACCGGGTTGCCCTTGTCGTCCTTGAGCGGCTGCCCGTCCGGACCATTCTTCGGGCTGTCGTACGTCACCGGCTGCGCCAGCGTCACCGTCGCGAACTTGTCGAAGGACTGCGGAACGCCCTGGCTCACCAGCGCGAGCGCGAGCGCGAGCGACAGCGGCAGCAGGACATAGACCGTCGAGCGCACGAGGTCGGCCCAGAAATTGCCGATGCCCGTCGCTTCCTTCCGCGCGAAGCCGCGCACGAGTGCCACCAGCACCGCCATGCCGGTCGCGGCCGAGACGAAGTTCTGCACGGCGAGCGCCAGCATCTGCGTCAGGTAGCTCATCGTGGTCTCCCCGCCATAACCCTGCCAGTTCGTGTTCGTCGCGAAGCTGACCGCCGTGTTGAACGACGAGTCGGGACTCACCGCGGCGAAGTCCTGCGGATTGAGCGGCAGCCACTGCTGCGCGCGCTGCAGCGCGTAGACGGCCAGCGCGCCGACCAAGTTGAACCAGAGCATCGCCATCGCGTACTTCTTCCAGTCCATCTCCCGCGCGGGATCGACGCCGGCGGCCCGATAGATCAGCCGCTCGAGCGGGCCGCCGATGCGCTGCGCCCACCCGGCGCGGCCCTCGTAGACGTCCGCCATGTACGTGCCGAGCGGCTTCGCGAGCAGCAGCAGCACGACCACGTAGAGCGCGAGTTGCAGCCAGCCCGAGGCGTTCATTCGAAATACTCCGGCTTGAACAGCGCCACCAGCAGATAGATGAAGATCACCAGCGCGGCGGCGGCGCTGAGCCAGTAGACCCAGTTCATGACCGGCCTCCCTTGCCCATCAGGTTGGCGCAGAACCGCACCAGCCCCGCCGACAGCGCGAAAAAACCGACGATCAATCCGACGAAGATGAGGTCCATCATTTTCCGTTCTCCGCTATGCCTGCAACGCGTAGGAGGTTCAAGGGCTTCTCCGGCCGACTACAATGGGTCCATGCTGGGCATTCGCCGGTATAGTTGTCGTACAAAAGACGCGGCCGCGCGTAAAAACCGCGTAAAGATGCCCGAACGGGAAGAACGGCCCGAACGATCGAAAACGTCCCGCAGCTATTGATCGTCGAGGACGATCGCGAGATCCGCCGCTTCGTTCGCGCCGCGTTCGAGGCCGACGGCTATCGGGTCTTCGAGGCCGAGACGCTCGCGCGCGGGATCATCGAAGCGGGCACGCGCAAGCCCGACCTCATCGTCCTCGACCTGGGCCTGCCCGACGGCGACGGCGTGACGCTGTTGCGCGATGTGCGCGGCTGGAGCAGCGTGCCGGTCATCGTGCTGTCCGCGCGCGTCGACGAGTCCGACAAGGTCGCTGCGCTCGATGCCGGCGCCGACGACTACCTCGTCAAGCCGTTCGGTGTCGCCGAACTGCTGGCACGCGGCCGCGCCGCGTTGCGCCGTCGCGCGCGCAGCGCGGGCGAGTCGCCGGTCATCGAGTTCGGCGACGTCCACGTCGACCTCGCCAACCGGCGCGTCACGCGGGGCGGCGTGGATGTCCACCTCACGCAGCTCGAGTTCCGGCTGCTTGCGACGCTCGCCGCGCATCCGGGCAAGGTGCTGACGCACCGCCACCTGCTGCGCGAGGTCTGGGGCCCCGCCTGCGTCGAGCACAATCACTACCTGCGCATCTATATGGGACACCTTCGGCACAAGCTGGAGGCCGACCCCGCGCAGCCCCGGCATTTCCTCACCGAGACGGGCGTCGGCTACCGGTTCGAGGCGGGGTGATCCCCGGCCGTCCGCGCATGCGCTACCATGGCGGAACACGTCGCCGCCGGCGCGCTCCACGCGTGCGAAGGGAAGGCGACCCGTGCGATTACCGCGCATGCCAACCCATCGAGGCCGATCATGACCGACATCGTCATCACGAATGCCTTGCGCACCGCCATCGGGAAGTTCGGCGGCTCGCTCGCCAGGACCCCCGCGCCGGAGCTCGGCGCGACCGTCATCCGCGCGCTGCTCGCGCAATCCGGCGTCAAGCCGGACCAGATCTCCGAGGTGATCCTCGGGCAGGTGCTGACCGCCGGCAGCGGCCAGAACCCCGCCCGCCAGGCGCTGATCAAGTCCGGCATTCCGCACGCTGTGCCGGCGATGACCATCAACAAGGTGTGCGGCTCGGGGCTCAAGGCGGTGATGCTCGCCGCGCAGGCCGTGCGATGCGGCGACGCCGACATCGTGATCGCCGGCGGCCAGGAGAACATGAGCGCGGCACCGCACGTGCTGCCCGGCTCGCGCGACGGTTTCCGGATGGGCGACGCCAAGCTCGTCGACTCGATGATCGTCGACGGGCTCTGGGACGTGTACAACCAGTACCACATGGGCACGACGGCCGAGAACGTCGCGAAGAAGTACGAGGTCTCGCGCGCGCAGCAGGACGAGTTCGCCGTCGCCAGCCAGAACAAGGCCGAGGCCGCGCAGAAGGCGGGCCGGTTCAAGGACGAGATCGTTCCGGTGATGATCCCGCAGCGCAAGGGCGATCCCGTCGCGTTCGCCAGCGACGAATTCGTCAAGGCGGGAAGCACGCTCGAGTCGATCGCCGGCCTGAGGCCCGCCTTCGCGAAGGACGGCACGGTGACCGCGGCGAACGCGTCCGGCCTCAACGACGGCGCGGCGGCCGTACTGGTGATGACGGCCGAGCGCGCGCACGCGCTGGGGTTGAAGCCGCTGGCGAAGATCAAGGCATTCGCCTCGTCGGGCGTCGATCCCGCGATCATGGGGATGGGACCGGTGCCGGCATCGCGCCGGGCGCTGGAAAAGGCCGGCTGGAAGCCCGCGGATCTCGACCTCATGGAGATCAACGAGGCGTTCGCGGCCCAGGCCTGTGCCGTCAACAAGGAGATGGGCTGGGACACCGCGAAGATCAACGTCAACGGCGGCGCCATCGCGCTCGGGCATCCGATCGGCGCCTCGGGCTGCCGCGTGCTCGTGACGCTGCTGCACGAGATGGCCCGCCGCAACGCCGGCAAGGGCCTCGCCTCGCTGTGCATCGGCGGCGGCATGGGCGTGGCGCTCGCGGTGGAACGCTAGTTCCGGGGAATCCGTCGTCCCCGGACCCCGGGGAAGAACAAGCGTCGTCAAAAACAGACCGAAGGAGGAAGCGATCATGGCAACGAATCCGCGCGTCGCGCTGGTGACCGGCGGCATGGGGGGGCTGGGCGAGGCGATCTGCATCAAGCTGGCGGCGCTGGGCTACCAGGTCATCACGACCCATTCGCCGGGCAACACCAAGGCCGCGGAGTGGCTGGACGCGATGAGCCGGCAGGGCTACGGCTTTCGCGCGTACGCCTGCGACGTCGCGGACTGGGACTCGGCGGCCGCGTGCGCGCAGAAGGTGGGCGGCGAGGTCGGCCCGATCGACGTGCTCGTCAACAACGCCGGCATCACGCGCGACATGACGTTCAAGAAGATGGACAAGGCGAACTGGGATGCGGTGATCAAGACCAACCTCGACTCGTGCTTCAACATGACCAAGCAGGTCTGCGACGGCATGGTCGAGCGCAACTGGGGACGCGTCATCAACATCTCGTCGGTCAACGGCCAGAAGGGCGCGTTCGGCCAGACCAACTATTCGGCGGCCAAGGCGGGGATGCACGGCTTCACCAAGGCGCTGGCGCTGGAAGTGGCGCGCAAGGGCGTGACGGTGAACACCATCTCCCCGGGCTACATCGGCACGAAGATGGTGATGGCGATTCCCAAGGACGTGCTCGACAGCAAGATCATTCCGCAGATCCCGATGGGGCGGCTCGGCAAACCCGAGGAAGTCGCCGGCCTGGTCGCCTACCTCGCGAGCGAGGAGGCGGCGTTCCTGACCGGCGCGAACATCGCCATCAACGGCGGGCAGCACATGTTCTGACGCGGTGCACGGCGGCGCGCCGCCGTGCGAGGCGCCGAATGTCGACCCGGATGCCACGCATGCTTACCGCTAATCGCGCGCCGCAGGCGAAGGCCGCCCCGAAGGCGGCCGTGGCTTTTCCGGCGCCGCTGCTTTCGAGCCGGTGCCGGAACTGGGACGGCGTCACGGTCGAGCTGCATCACTTCCGTGGCGTGGACGCGGTGGTGCCCATGCGCGAGCACATCGTCGGCGTGCACGTCTCGGGCTCCGTCAACCTGCTGCAGGCGCGCGGCAAGCGCACCTGCATCAGGCACGTTCGCGCCGGCGACGTCACGATCACGCCATCGGGCGAGCCCAAGCGCTTCCAGCATGCCGGCGAGAACGTCGTCATCCTGCTGAAGGTCGCGCCCGCGTTCGTCCAGAAGGTGGCGGGCGACGAATATGCGCTGGACCCGGTGCGGTTCGAGCTGCGCGAGAATTTCGGCGCGCCCGACGCCGAGCTTGCGGCGATCGGAAGGCAGCTACTCGCCGGGCTGGAATCCGAAGGAGCGGCCGGCCGCCTGCACATCGATTCGCTGGCGATCGGGCTCGCACTCCACCTGCTGCGCCATCACTGCACGACGGCGCCTTCCGAGCGGCGCGCAGGGTCCAAGCTTCCGCCACGAAAGTTGCAGCGCATCGTCGACTACATCGCCGCCAATCTGCGGGACGACATGGCGCTTTCCGACCTCGCGAAGCTCGTCGCCATGAGCCCGGGACATTTCGCGCATTTGTTCCGGCAGACGACGGGGATTCCGCCGCACCGATTCGTGCTCCAACGCAGGCTCGAGCGTGCGAAGGCGCTGCTCCGCGACACCGATCTGCCGATCACCGAGATCGCGCAGCGGGTGGGCTACGCGAGCCACAGCCACCTGTCGGTCATGTTCCACCGCGACACCGGAATCACGCCGAGCGACTATCGCCGCATGTCATAGGCGAAGCTCATCCCGGTTGTCGCCCAGGCGCGTTTGACCTGCCGCGATATGACAAATGGAAAAAAGCCGGATCGTGAAAGCTTTCGCACGATTCTGAAAGCGCGATCCCCTGCCTGCATTTATACAGTCGGCTGATCGCCTGTATAACGGCGCGGGTTGCAGCGCCGATGCAGACGTCCGACGCAGCGCCGCCTTCCTTGGCGCGGGTCAAACGGGGGATCGCCGTGTTGCGCGCTCTGTGGATATTTGGGCTTGCCCTGACGATGGCGCCGGCCGTCTCGGCGGAGATTTTCAAATGCACCGCCAAGAACGGGTTGCCGCTCTACCAGAATTTTCCGTGCGAGATCGACTCGCTCGGATCGCTGCCCAGTCAGCCGGCCGCCGCGAAGTCCGGTCCTACCGTTAAATCGATTCAAGCGGTGCCGGTTCATCCAGCGTCGCAATCATCCCCCCCAGGCGTCGCACTCCGGACCCCGGCGCGCGATCCGCATGTCGGGATGACGGCGGCGGAGGTCCGGGGCATCTGGGGCGAGCCCGAGGAAGTCGTGCAGGACGAGCCGCCTTCGGGTCGCGTCGAGATCTGGCAATACGGCGACGGAAGGATCGTCCAGATCAATCAGCACCAGCAACGCGTCGTATCCGTGCAGCGGTAGCAGTGGTGGTTCCGGTTTTTCACAGCAAAGACAGTCACAGCAAGGAGGAACAGATGGACGCAATCAATCGTGGCGGCAGCGCCCGGTGCACCGCGCTGGCCGCGGCAATCGGGCTGGCACTTTCGGCGACGGGCGCGCAGGCCGTCAGCCAGAGCGGCGAAAAGATGAACATGAATCGGCTCGGGCACACCGACCTGCAGGGACGGCCGTCCTACCAGCCGAACGTGATTCAGTATCCCGACGGGAGAACCATCCTGTTCGTCGGCATGCACAGCGGTGTTCCGAACGTCCCGGCGTGCCACCGGCTGTTCCGCGGGACTCCTGCCGAATCCGCTGAATGGAGGTGCCTGCGAAAACAACGGGACGATGATCATCGATGTCACCGATCCGAGAAACCCCGTCGAGAAGGCGCTCATACCGTCTCCGCCTGGCGGCCAGTCGCAGATGGCGCGCATGTGCCTTGGCAAGGACCTGCCCGGTGGAGACCCGAGCAAGGTCTACCTGATGAGAAACGTCCAGGGCGGGGCTGCCGCGGGATATCAGGTCTACGACGTCACCGATGTCCAGAACCCCGTGCTGAAATCGTCACTGTCCGGCATCCGCTCCACGCACAAGCAATGGTGGGAGTGCAGCACCGGCATCGCCTACATGCCTGGCAGCAAGAACACCGGGCCGGTGTGGCGGCAGGCGCAGTCGATGGTCATCTATGACTGGCACGACGTGAATTCGCCCCCGGTTTTCATCCGCGCCTTCGGGCTGCCTGGCGCACAGCCGACGGGCACCGGCGTAGTGCCGCCTCGCTGCACGGCCCCATCTCCGCCCACGATCATCCGCAGGCCGCGCAAAAGCTGGCTCGCGGGGCCGGTCCGAATGACGTCATCGGCAACCGCATCTATGCGGCGTGGGGCGTCGGCGACAACGGCGTGATGACCATCATCGACCGAAAGAAGCTGCTGCCCGCCGAATACGGTGGCACGTGGGTGCCGACCGCCACCAATCGGGACTCGCCGACGCAGGACGAATTGATCGGCCCGACCTCGCCGACCGTCGGGTATATGACGATGTCGCCGGACCAGGGTGGACATACGGCGATGCCGGTGTTCGGAATAAAAGCGCCGAGCTACGAGAAGTTCAACGAATTCCCTGCGCGCGACGTCGTGCTCCTCGCATCCGAGGCGACGGCAGACGGCGTCAACGGCCGCTGCAACGAATCGCCGCACTGGAGCTTCGTCGTGGACGTGACCGTCGAAAACTCGATTACCGCGCCGCCGGGAACCCGCGTCCAGGTCGATCCGTACCAAGGGCCGATGGTGCTTTCGACAATGTCGGTCGACGAGCGCGCCGGTGCCAAATGGCCGCGTGGCAATTATTGCGGCCGTGGCGCGCGTTTCGGCGTGCATTCCAGCGAGGAGAATTTCCACGATCCGCTGTACGGCAAGCTGACGGCCATTGCGTACTTCAACGGTGGCGTGCGCATCTGGGACATCCGCGAGCCGCAGGCGCCGCGGGAAGTTGCGTTCTACGTTCCCGAAGCGAATGCGAACACCGACTCGGACGGCTACATGACCAACAACGTCGAGATCGATGATCGTGGGCTAGTCTACGTCGTCGACCGCAATGGCGCTGGCATGGACATTCTGGATCTCAACGGCTGCGCCAAGCAGATCATCGACAAGGGCGGTGTCTGCAACGACCTCGGTAACAACAATGCCGCCAAGAACAACGGAAATTGAGACACTTCATGGGTCTGGCAACGGGCCGCGTTGCGGAGCTTGCCGGCTGAGCACGAAGGCGCGGTAGTCGGTCCAGCTGCCGGCTCGGCGCGTCACGCGCGTCGAGCCGGTTTTTATTGGGGCGGATGCTCCTTCTTTCTTGGGGGACAAGCGTGAGACGACTCGCATGGCAGCTGACATGTTCGGCCGTTTCGCTTGCCTTCGCCGGACCGGTGCTGTCGCATGATTGCCGAGTGGTAGGCAACGGCTATCTCAGCGGCTACTACGAAGGCGGCTGCGAAGAAAAGAGCGAAGTGGCCAACGGCCACGGCGAGGCGAAAGGGGCCGACACCTACGTCGGAAACTTCGTGAAGGGGCGGCCCGACGGCAAGGGCGTGTACACGTGGGAGAACGGCGCGCGCCTCGACGGAACGTTCAGGGCCGGCAAGGCGCAGGGGCCTGGCGTGTACGTTTCCGCCAAGGGCGTGAAGTACGAGGGCGACTTCGAGAACGGAAAGCTTCCCGCGATCAAGCCGGGCGACTGCCCGGCGACGCAGGGTCCGGTGAGCTGCTGACAGCCCGTCGCCCGCCGCGCCGCACGACGAAGCCGCCGCAAATAAAGCCCCCTGATGGGGCGTCGAGGCAAAAAAAGCCCCGCTTGCGCGGGGCTCGAGCCTGTATCAATAAGGAGGAGGATATTGATACAGAGGAGACTACAGACAGGAAATTGGGATCGCCGTCGGTATTTCAAGTTCGCGCGCCGGACGACGGCGATGCCCGCCGTCGCCAGGTAAAACGGCCGCCCGGGATGCGGGCGGCCGTTCCGAAGGACGCCCCTTGCGAGGCGACTGCCACGGGCCTTTAGGCGGCGCGCTTGCCCTTCACCGTCTTCGTCGCTTGCGCGGCCGCGGCGCGGAAGTTCGCGTCGGCCAGGTTCACGACCTGCTTCGTCGCGCGCTGGAACTGGTCGAACGCAGCCGTCGAGGCGGCGAACGTCGACCTGAACGCGTTGACCGCGGCGTCCGAGCCGGCGGGGGCCGACTTCGACGCCTTGTCGACGAACGCGGCGACGTTCTTCGTGTACATCGACCACGCTTCTTCGGCGAACGCCGAGTATTCGGCTTGCGCTTCCGACGCGAGTTCGTACAGCGTCTTCGAGTAGGCCGTCGCGACCTGGACGCCGGCTTCGGTCAGCTTCGCGCGCAGCGCGACCAGTTCCTGCACGTCCTTCACCGACGCGACCGCCTGGGCGTTCTCGACGCCCTGCGCGAGCGCGGCCTTGGCCGTCGAGGTTGAGCTTGGCGAGCTTCTCGGCATTCTCGACGCCGAGCGCCGCGAGCTTGACTGCATTCGCGTAATTGACCTTGCCGAAGTCGGCAAATGATTCGGTTGCGTTGTACATGGTGTTCCTCTCTACGATGAACGTGGGTGGATGAAGTCGTCGCGGCGTCGGCGCCGGGGACCCCTCATTTCCAGGGTCCGGGGTCCGCAGCGGCCGTCGTACCAAGCGCCGCTGCCACCCACCCGATGCTGCACCGCACAAAACGCATTGTAGGGACGTAAAACCCCCAAGTCAAGGACTTTTTTGTGCGGCGCACCAATGCCGGCCCAACGCCCGTTGCACCAAAAGCAAACGTGCGATAAATCAGAGGTTTATAATGCGGCGGTCCGTTCTTTGGAGTCCGCGATGAGCGAGCCCGTCCGCACGATCAAGAAATACCCGAACCGGCGGCTGTACGACACCGCCAACAGCGGCTACATCACCCTCGCCGACGTGAAGCAGATGGTGCTGGACGGAATCGACTTCCAGGTGGTCGACGCCAAGAGCGGCGACGACTTGACGCGCGCGATCCTGCTGCAGATCATCCTCGACGAGGAAGCGGGCGGCATGCCGATGTTCAGCTCCGAGATGCTGGCGCAGATGATCCGCTTCTACGGCAGCGCGCAGCAGACGATCATGGGGCAGTACATCGAGCAGAACGTGAAGGCGTTCATGGCGATCCAGAAGAAGCTGCAGGACCAGGCGAAGCAGGTCTATGGCGACAAGATGATGCTGACGCCCGACCTGTGGAAGCAGTTCATGCAGATGCAGGCGCCCGCGATGCAGGGCATGCTCGGCAACTACCTCGAGCAGAGCGCAAAGCTGTTCATGGACATGCAGCAGCGCATGCAGGACCAGACGCGCGGCATGTTCTCGGCGTTCCCCTTCCCCAATTTCGGTGCAGCGCCGCAAACCGCGCCGAAGAAGACAAGAAGCGCTGAACGGCCGAACGCGGCGCACCAACGCAAGCTTTCCGGCGGCGTTGCTGCGCCGCGCGATCGCAGGCTCATGAACCGACGCACCCGCCCGCCAGACGATCCGGTTGCGACGCCGCCGCGGGTCGGCTTCGTTTCGCTCGGCTGCCCCAAGGCGCTGGTCGACTCCGAGCAGATTCTTACCCAGCTGCGCGCCGAGGGCTATGCGATCGCGCCGACGTACGACGGCGCCGACCTCGTCGTCGTCAACACCTGCGGCTTCATCGACGCCGCCGTCGGCCGAATCGCTCGACGCGATCGGCGAGGCGCTGGCCGAGAACGGCAAGGTGATCGTCACCGGCTGCCTCGGCGCGCAAGGAAGGGGGCGACTTCGTCCGCGCAGCGCACCCGAGGGTGCTTGCGGTGACCGGGCCCGCATGCGACGCAGGAGGTGATGGCGGTCGTCCACGCGCCATCTGCCGAAGCCGCACGACCCGTTCGTCGATCTCGTGCCGCCGCAGGGAATCAAGCTCACGCCGCAGCATTACGCCTACCTCAAGATCAGCGAGGGCTGCAATCACCGCTGCACGTTCTGCATCATCCCGTCGATGCGCGGCGACCTCGTGAGCCGCCCGATGGGCGAGGTGCTGCGCGAGGCCGAACGGCTGTTCCGCGCCGGGGTGAAGGAGCTGCTGGTGATCTCGCAGGACACCAGCGCCTACGGCGTCGACGTGCGCTATCGCACCGGATTCTGGCACGGCCGCCCGCTCGAAGACGCGGATGGCCGTGCTCGCGCGCGCGCTCGCCGCGCTGGCGCGCGACCACGGCGCGTGGGTGCGCCTGCACTACGTCTATCCGTATCCGCACGTCGACGACGTCATCCCGCTGATGGACGATGGCCAGGGCGAGCCGGCGGCCTGCTGCCCTATCTCGACGTGCCGTTCCAGCACGCGAGCCCGCGGATCCTCAGGCTGATGAAGCGTCCCGCGGCGCCCGAAAAGGTGCTCGATCGCCTCGCGGCATGGCGCGCGGGAGCGGCCCGATCTCACGGTGCGCAGCACGTTCATCGTCGGCTTTCCCGGCGAAACCGAAGCGCGAGTTCGAGCGAGCTGCTCGATTTCCTCGAAGCGGCGCGAGCTCGATCGCGTCGGCTGCTTCGCCTATTCGCCTGTCGACGGCGCGACGGCGAACGCGCTGCCCGACCCGGTGCCGCCCGAAGTCGCGGAAGACCGGCGCGCGCGCTTCATGGCAAAGCAGGCCGAGGTCAGTGCGCGCCGCCTCGCCGCCAAGGTCGGGCGCACGATGACCGTGCTGGTCGACGAAATCGCCGACGGCGTCGCGATCGGCCGTTCGGCCGCGGACGCGCCGGAAATCGACGGCGTCGTGCGCATCGACGACGGCGCGGCGCTTGCGCCGGGCGCGTTCGTCGCGCGTGACGATCGATCGCGCCGCGGATCACGATCTCGCCGGCCTCCTCGCCCGCTGATCCGCCCCTGATCCGCTCCCGTCGACAAGCGTAGTCATCTGCGGTAAAAGCAGCGGGACGTGCGCGGCGGGGAACGACGCCCGACCGCAGCGCGCCGGTTCGTTCACGACGAGACTTCACCCGATGGCATCGCAAATCTCCAACGGCCGCGAGCGGCGGCCGCTGGTGCTCGCATGGCTCGCCGCGGCCGCGCTGCTCGCCGGCTGCGGACGCGAAGCACCGAAACCCCCGCCGCCGCCCAAGCCCGAAGTGACGGTGATGATCGGTGAAGCGCGGAGGATGCGCCGGTCACCGCGATCTACGTCGCGCAAACGCAGAGCTCGCAGGCCGTCAACATCCAGGCGCGCGTGTCCGGCTTTCTCGACAAGCGCGATGTACATCGAGGGCTCCGTCGTCAAGGCCGGGCAGGTGCTGTTCCAGATGGATCAGAAGCCGTTCCAGGCGCAGGTCGACGCACAGAAGGCCGCAATGCAGCGCAGCGTGGCGTCGTTCGACGTCGCGAAGGCGAACCTCGCGCGCGTGCAAGCCGCTGGCCGAGCAGAATGCGCTGTCGCAGAAGGACCTCGACGACGCGAAGGGCCAGTACGAGCAGTCGGCCGCGGCGGTCGAGCAGGCGAAGGCCCAGTTGGAGGAGGCGCAGCTCAACCTGTCGTACACGACGATCCGCTCGCCGGTCGACGGCGTGTCGAGCCTCGCGCAGATCGCCGACGGCACCTACCTGAGCCCGACAAATTCGCAGCTCACCACCGTCTCGGTGCTGACGCCGATGTGGATCAACTTCAGCGTGTCGGAGAACGAGATCCAGCGCGTCCGCGACGAAGTGCGCAGGGGCGCGCTGCGCCTGCCGGAAGGCGGCCGCTTCGTCGTCGAGATCGAGATGGTCGACGGAACGATGTTTCCGTACTCGGGGCGCATCACGTTCGCGGATCCTTCGTTCAACTCCGCGACGGGCACGTTCCTGCTTCGCGCGTCCGTCGACAATCCGGCAGGCCTCTTGCGTCCCAACCAGTACGTGCGTGCGCGGCTCTCCGGTGCGTCCGGCCCAACGCGATCGTCGTTCCGCAGCGCGCCGTGCAGCAGGGCGCGAAGGGCCATTTCGTCTGGGTCATCAACAGCGGAGACGCAGGCGGAGCTGCGGCCGGTCGTCGTCGGCGAGTGGTACCGCGGCGACGGCTGGATCGTCGACCGAGGGCCTTGCCGCCGGCGATCGGGTCGTCGTCGACGGCGGCGTGCGTCTCGCGCAGGGGACGCCCGTGACGACAAAGCCGTATGTCCCGCCGCCGCCGCCCGCGCAGGCAGCGACGAGCACGACGCCGTCGGCGCTTCCGCCGCCGGGGAGCGTGGCCGGGAGCAGCGGAACGAAACCGGGCGGTCCCGGAAGGGCAATCGCCGTGGTCCGCTTCGCCGTAGGTTCGTCCGTGCTCGACGCCGACGCGGTAGCCACCGTGCGCCAGACCGCGTCATCGGTCCTCGGGATCGGCACGGCGATCACCGTCACCGGCTACACCGATGCCAGGGGGGCGCGGCCCGCCAACGTCGATCTCGCGAAGCGCCGCGCGGCGGCGGTGCGGACCGCGCTGATCGCGGCCGGCGTCGAGCCGGCGCGCATCCGGCTCGTCGCGCCGGTCGACGTGACCGGGAGCGGCAGCGCGACGGAAGCGCGGCGCGTCGACATCGGCTTGTCGCAGTAGGCCGCCGGTCCGCATGTTCTCGCGCTTCTTCATCGAGCGGCCGATCTTCGCGGCGGTCGTCGCGATCATCATCTGCGCTCGCGGGCGCCGTGGCGATGCTCGTGCTGCCGGTGCAGCAGTATCCGAACATCACGCCGGTGCAGGTCACGGTATCGGCGACCTACCCGGGCGCCGATGCGAAGACGCTCGCCGATTCGGTCGCCTCGCCGATCGAGCAGCAGATCAACGGCGTCGACAACATGCTCTACATGTCGTCGACGAGCTCGTCGACCGGCCAGCTCACGCTGACGGTTTACTTCTCGCTCGACACCGACCCCGACATCGCGCAGGTGCAGGTGCAGAACCGCGTCAACCTCGCGATGCCGCAGCTGCCGTCGGCCGTCGCGCAGCAGGGCGTGTCGGTGCAGAAGAAGTCGTCGTCGATCATGATGCTGATCGCGGTGTTCGCGAAGGAGGGCCGCTACAGCGCCGACTACGTCGCCAACTACGCCAACGTCTACGTGCTCGACGCGCTGAAGCGCGTGCCGGGCGCGGGCCAGGCGCAGATCTGGGCGTGCCGGACCAGGCGATGCGGATCTGGATGAACCCGGACCGGATGGCCTCGCTCGGCATCACGACGACCGACATCGCGAACGCGGTCAGCCAGCAGAACCAGCTGTTCGGCGCGGGTCAGATCGGCCAGCAGCCGAACGCCGGCCCGGTCGAGCTGACGTTTCCGGTCGTTACGCAGGCCAGTACACCGACCCGAAGCAATACGAGAGCATCATCCTGCGCGGCGTCGCAGAACGGCAGCGCGATCGTGCGCATCGGCGACGTCGCGCGCGCCGAGATCGGCCTGAAGCAGTACATCGTCGACAGCCGCCTCAACGGCACGCCGGCGACGCTGATCGCCGTCTACCAGCAGCCGGGCAGCCAACGGCCTTACCGTGTCGAAGGCCGTGCGCGAGACGATGGCGCAGATGAAGGCGAAGTTCCCCGAGGGGATCGACTACATGATCTCGCTCGACACCAACGACTTCGTCCGCCTGTCGATCAAGGAGGTGATCAAGACACTGTTCGAGGCGATCGTGCTGGTCGTGCTCGTCGTCTACCTGTTCCTGCAGAGCTTACGCACGACGCTCATCTGCAGCGTCGCGATCGTCGTCGCGCTGATCGCCACGTTCGCCGGCATGCTGGCGCTCGGCTTCTCGATCAACCTCCTGACGCTGTTCGGCCTGGTGCTGGCGATCGGCATGGTGGTCGACGACGCGATCGTCGTCGTCGAGAACGTCGAGCGCAACATGGTGCAGCACCATCTCGATCCGAAGGAGGCGACGATCCGCTCGATGGACGAGATCGCGAGCTCGCTCGTCGCCGTCGTGCTGGTGATGTGCTCGGTGTTCATCCCCGCTGCGTTCCTGCCCGGCACCACCGGGCAGCTCTACAAGCAGTTCGCGATCACGATCGTCATCTCGGTCGTCGGTGTCGGGCTTCATCGCGCTGACGCTCACGCCCGCCATGTGCGCGGTGCTGCTCAAGCACAATCCGCCGCCGGAGCGCGGCTTCTTCGCGTGGTTCAACCGCCAGGTCGACCGCGTCACGCAGGCGTTTCGGCCACGCGGTCGACTGGGTCATCGCGCGCATGCTCATCGCGCTCGTGCTGCTCGCGGTGTTCCTCTAGCGATCTGGCACCTGTTCCACGTGCTGCCGACGAGCTTCGTGCCCAACGAGGACCAGGGCTACGCAATGGCGGCGATCATCATGCCCGAGGCGGCGAGCCTCGACCGCACGCAGGCGGTGGCCGAGAAGGTCGACGCGATCTTCAAGGGCATCCCTGGCGTGCAGACGCGCACGATGGTCACCGGCTACAGCCTGATCGACGGCGGCTTCAAGACCAACGCCGGCACGTTCTTCGTCACGTTCACCGACTTCGACGAGCGCTACGAGAACCATCGCGACGGCGAAGACGCGAGAACGCGCGCGCGATGCTCGTCGAGTTTCTTCCGGCAGGCGCAGAAGATCGAGGGCGCCGTCGTGATCCCGATCGCGCCGCCGCCGATCCCCGGCATCGGCACGACCGGCGGCTTCGAGTTCTGGATCCAGGATACCGGCGCCGGCGATCCGGCCAGCTCGATGACGTCTTGCAGGAGTTCCTCGCGAAGGCGCGCGCGCGGCCGGAGCTGACCGGGCCTCGCGACGACCTTCCGCGCGAATACGCAGCAGCTTCGCGCCGACGTCGACCGCGAGAAGACGACGCTGCTCGGCATCCCGATCCAGGACGTCTACAGCGCGATCCAGGCGCAGTTCGGCTCGCTGGCGGCTGAGCCAGTACAACCAGTTCAGCCACGTGTGGTGGGTGATCGTGCAGTCGGATGCGCCGTTCCGCCGCGATCCGGCCGACCTCACGCGCCTCTACACGCGCAACAACCAGAACCAGATGGTGCCGCTGTCGTCGGTCGTGACGACGCGCTGGACCGTCGGCCCGGACACTGCTGCCGCACTTCAACGGCTTCCCGGCGGCCAAGATCATCGGCAACGCCGCGCCGGACTACAGCTCCGGCGACGCGATCGCGGCGATGGAGGAAGTGGCGAAGGAGGTGCTGCCGCCCGGCTACAACTTCGCATGGTCCGGGCTCGCGTTACGAGGAGAAGAAGTCGGGCGGCACGTCGTCGATCGCGTTCGTGTTCGGCCTGATCATCGTGTTCCTCGTGCTCGCCGCGCAGTACGAGTCGTGGACGCTGCCGGGCGCGGTGATGACGGCGGTGCCGTTCGGCATCCTCGGCGCGCTCCTGACCAACTGGGTGCGCGGGCTCGACAACGACGTCTACTTCCAGATCGGGCTGCTCGTGCTGATCGGGCTCGGCGCGAAAAACGCCGTGCTGCGCGTGTCGGCGGCCGTCGAGTTCCGCAAGGAGGGCAAGTCGATCATGGAGGCGACCGTGCTCGCCGGCGAGCAGCGGTTGCGGCCGATCATCATGACGTCGCTCGCGTTCGCGATCGGCTGCTTGCCGCTGGCGCTCGCCACCGGCGCGGGCGCGAACGCGCGCCACTCGATCGGCACCGGCATCATCGGCGGCATGCTCGGCGAGACGACGCTCGCGATGCTGTACGTGCCGCTGTTCTTCTACATCTTCGACCGGCTGAAGGAGCGCAACGAAATGCCCACCGCCCCTGGCGGTGGCAGCGCCCCTCCGCTGCCAGCCGAAACGCCAACGGCCAAGGCAGACTGACGATGGGCACGCCCCCTCACCGCATCCCTCTTTCCGCAAACGGGGAGAGGGTGCCCAAAGGGCGGGGGTGGGGCGCGTACGCGCTGCGTGGCGTTGCCGCACTTGCGGCGGTCGCGCTCCTCGCCGGCTGCATGATGGGCCCGAACTACGAACGCCCGCCGTCGACGTGCCGACCAAGTTCCAGCTACGAGACGAACGGCGCCGTCGCCACGAGCGAACGTGCTGTGGTGGAAGCAGTTCCAGGACCCGGTGCTCGACGAGCTGGTCGCCGAAGCGCTCGCCAACAACATGAACGTCAAGATCGCCGCGCCAACGTCGAGCAGGCGCCGGCGGTGTTCACGCAGGTGCGCTCGGCGTTGTTTCCGCAAGTGGGCTACAGGCGCGGGCGCAGGTCGCGAACGCAGCCACCGAATCGGGACCGTCGCCGGACATCGCGCAGGCTCATCCCGAATCCGCAGACGTCCTACCAGGCGCTGCGTCACGCGAGCTGGGAGATCGACCTGTGGGGGCGCATCCGCCGGCAGAGCGAGACGGCGCGCGCGAACGCTGCTCGCCACCGACGAGGCGCGCCGCGGCGTGGTGCTGTCGCTGGTCGTCGTCGGTCGCCACGAACTACCTGCAGTTGCGCGGCCTCGACGAGCAGCTCGCCATCGCGAAGCAGACGCTCGACGCGTACGGCGAGTCGGTCAAGCTCTTCAACCTGCAGTTCAAGTACGGCCAGATCTCGCAGATGAACGTCGCGCAGGCGCAGTCGCAGTACGAGACCGCCGCCGCCCAGATCCCGCAGATCGAGTCGCAGATCGCGCAGACGGAGAAGGGGCTGTCGATCCTGCTCGGCCGCAATCCCGGCCCGATCGCGCGCGGCAAGTCGATCGACGACCTGGCGCTGCCCGACGTTCCGGCGGGCGTGCCCTCGGCATTGCTCGAGCGCCGCCCGGACCTGCGTGCAGGCCGAGCAGACGCTGATCGCTGCAAACGCGCAGATCGGCGCGGCGAAGGCGCTCTACTTCCCGACGATCTCCCTGACCGGCGCGTTCGGCACGTCGAGCAGCGACCTGTCGAAGCTGTTCACCGGTCCCGCGCGCGTCTGGAGCTATGCGGGACAGCTCACCGGGCCGATCTTCACGTTCGGCCTGGTCGGCGGACAGGTCGCGCAGGCCGAAGCGTCGCGCAGACGCGGCGCTGTGCAACTACCGGCTGTCGATCCAGAACGCGTTCGCCGACGTCGACAACGCGCTCGTCGCGAACCAGAAGCTGAAGGAACAGCTTGCGGCGCAGGGGCGGCTCGTCGCGGCGCTGCGCGACTACTCGCGCCTCGCGAAGCTTCAGTACGACGCCGGCTACGTGCCCTACTCGACCGTGCTGCAGGCGGATCAGACGCTGTTTCCGGCCGAGCTCACGCTCGCGTCGGTACGCACGTCGATGTTCGCGTCGTCGGCGAACATCTACAAGGCAATGGGCGGCGGCTGGGTCACGACGGCGGACGCGATGAGCAACAGCGCGGTCCCGCTGCCGTCCGCCGACGTTTTGGCGAAACCGCCGCTAAACTGAGTGCTTTACCGATGAATCGGACCCCCGGCATGCGTCCCCGTCTCGTCCGTACGCTCGCCGGCTGCGCGGTCGCCACGTGCGCCGTATTCGCTGCCGGCTGCGGCAAGGAAGCGCCACCGCCGCCGCGCGCGGCCCCCGAAGTGACCGTCGTCACGGTGACGCCGACGACGATTCCGTTCACGCCGACGTTCGTCGCGCAGACCGAGAGCTCGCGGCAGGTCAACATCGTCGCGCGCGTGTCGGGCTTCCTGGAGCGCATCGCGTATCAGGAAGGCGATCTCGTCAAGCAGGGCCAGCTGATGTTCACGCTGGACCAGAAGCCGTTCATTGCGCAGCTCAACGTCGCGAAGGGCGAGCTCGAGTCGCAGCAGGCGCGCCTCGACGCCGCGAAGTCCAACTTCGATCGCGTGAAGCCGCTGACCGAGCAGGATGCGCTGTCGCTGTCCGACCTCGACAAGGCGAAGTCCGAGTTCGACGCGGCGCGCGCCGCCGTGTTCTCGGCGCGCGCGAAAGTGGAAGAGGCGCAGCTCAACTTGAGCTACACGACGATCAACTCGCCGGTCACCGGTCTCGCGAGCCGCGCGCTGCAGCGCCAGGGCGCGTACGTGAACGCCACCGCCGACAGCGCGAAGCTGACCTACGTTGCGGCGATCGAGCCCATCTGGGTCAACTTCAGCGTCTCGCAGAACCAGATGGCGAAGTGGACCGCGGCGCAGAAGAAGGGCGAGATCCAGACGCCGCCCAACGACAACTTCGACATCGAGATCGAATTGCCCGGCGGTGCGCGCTATCCGCACAAGGGGAAGATCAGCTTCACCGATCCGTCGTTCTCGCAGGACACCGGCACGTTCATCGTGCGCGCCGTGCTGCCCAATCCGAAGCAGGACCTGCGGCCGGGCATGTTCGTGACCGCGTACGTCTACGGCGCCAAGCGCCCGAACGCGATCGTCGTCCCGCAGCTTGCCGTGCAGCAGGGCAGCAACGGCCACCTCGTCTACGTTATCAACGACAAGAACGTCGCCGAGGTGCGGCCCATCGTCGTCGGCGACTACTACGGCGAGAAGGACGTCGTGATCCTCGGCGGGCTGCGCGCCGGCGACCGCGTCGTCGTCGACGGCGTGATGAAGACGGTGCCGGGCCAGGCGGTGACGATCGTCGCGCCGGGCGCAACCGCGCCGGCCCCGGGCGCCGCGGCGCCTGCGGCGCCGAAGAGATAGCACGGCCCGAAGCGCCGCATGTTCACGCATTTCTTCATCGACCGGCCGATCCTGTCGTCGGTCATCTCGATCCTGTTCGTGCTGGGCGGCCTGGTCGCGATGCGCGTCGCGCCGGTGGAGCAGTATCCCGAGCTCGCGCCGCCGCAGGTGTCGATCGCCGCGTCGTACCCGGGCGCGACCGCCGAGGTGATTGCCAACACCGTCGCGGCACCGATCGAGGCGCAGCTCAACGGCCTCGACAACCTGCTCTACTTCCAGTCGACGAGCTCGTCGTCGGGCAGCGTCGGGATCACCGTCGTGTTCAAGCCGGGAAGCAACCCCGACATCAACCAGGTGAACGTGCAGAACCGCGTGAGCCAGGCCACGTCGCAGCTGCCGCAAGTGGTCGTGCAGCAGGGCATCTCGGTCGACAAACAGTCGTCCGGAATCATGATGGTGCTGTCGATCTATTCGCCGGACGACCGCTACACCTCGACGTACATCGACAACTACACGAACCTCTACGTGCTGGACGAGCTGAAGCGCGTCCCCGGCGCGAACCGGGCGTCGGTGTTCGGCCTGCCGGACATCGCGATGCGCGTGTGGCTCCAGCCAGACCGGATGGCGCAGCTCGGCATCACCGTCCAGGAAGTCGCCTCCGCCATCCAGAGCCAGAACCAGACGTTCGGCATCGGCCAGATCGGCGGCCAGCCGACGCTGCCGGGAACGCTGCAGACGTTCGTCGTCACGGCGCAAGGGCTGCTCACCAAGCCCGAGGAGTTCGAGGAGATCATCGTCCGCGCGGCGAAGGAAGGCACGGCGATCGTTCGCGTTCGGGACATCGGCCGCGTCGAGCTCGACAAGCGCGACTACTCGATCATCGGCAGGATGAACGGCAGGACCGCGACGACGATCGGCGTCTACCAGCAGCCGGGCGCCAACGCGGTCGCCGCCGCCTCCGCCGTGCGCAACCGGATGGAGGAGCTGAAGGCGCAGTTCCCCACCGGCCTCGACTACCGCGTGCCGCTCGACACCAGCCTGTTCACGCTGAACTCGATCGAGAAGGTCATCCACACGTTCTTCGAGGCGGTCGCGCTCGTCGTGCTGGTGGTGTTCGTGTTCCTGCAGTCGATTCGCGCGACGGTCATCCCGATCCTCGCCGTGCCGGTGTCGATCGTCGGCACGTTCATCGGGATGCACCTGCTCGGCTTCTCCGTGAACATGCTGACGCTGTTCGGCATGATCCTGGCGATCGGCCTCGTCGTCGACGACGCGATCGTCGTCGTCGAGAACGTCGAGGCCAACATGGCTTCGAAAGGCCTGTCGGCGCTCGACGCGGCGAAGGAGGCGATGACGCAGATCGCCGGCGCGCTGATCTCGATAGTGCTGGTGCTGGTTGCCGTCTTCCTCCCCGTCGCGTTCCTCGGCGGCGTCACCGGCACGCTTTACAAGCAGTTCGCGATCACGATCTCGATCTCCATGGTGATCTCCGGCGTGATGGCGCTGACACTGTCGCCCGCGCTCGCGGCGATCATCATCAAGGCGCACCACGGCGAGAAGCGCGGCTTCTTCCGTTGGTTCGAGAACGCGTTCGAGCGGCTCCGCAAGGGTTACGTCGGCGTCGTCGCGGCGGCGATCCGCGCGTGGCCCATTTCGTTGCTCGCGTTCGCGGGCATCATCGCCGGCGTCGTGTTCCTGTTCAAGACGCTGCCGTCGAGCTTCGTGCCCGACGAGGACCAGGGGTACTTCTTCGCCGTCGTGATCGCGCCGGACACCGCGAGCATCGACGTCGTGTCCGCGATCATGGATCGCGTTCAGAAGATCACGTCGGCCGACCCGGCGGTGCAGGACGTCGCGTCGATCGCCGGATACAGCCTTCTCGACGGGCAGCTGCAGAACAACACCGGCATCATCTTCGCGTCGCTGAAGCCGTTCGAGGAGCGCAAGGACACATCGATGCTGTCGTTCGCGACGCTGAAGCGGCTGAACGCGCAGTACGCCGGCATCCGCGATGCGTTCGTGCTTGGGTTGAACCCGCCGGCGATCCCAGGCCTCGGCACGACCGGCGGCTTCGAGTTCTATCTCCAGAACCGTGGCTCGGGCGACACGCGCGCGACGGGCGCGGCCGTGGCCGCGTTCCTCGACAAGGCGCGGCAGCGGCCCGAGCTCCAGGGCGTCTCGACGACGTTCCGCGCCGCCACGCAGCAGCTCTTCGTCGACCTCGACCGCAACAAGGCCGAAGTGCTCGGCGTGCCGGTGGCCGACGTGTTCCAGACGATGCAGGCGTTCTTCGGCTCGCAGATCGCCGGGCAGTTCTCGCAGTTCTCGCGCATCTGGTGGGTGATCCTGCAAGCCGACGCGAGCTACCGGATGAGGCCGGAGGACTTCGACAAGGTGTACGTGCGCTCGCGCTCGGGCGCCAACGTGCCGCTGTCCGCGCTGATCACGACGCGCTACGTCGCCTCGCCCAAGCTGATCACGCGCTTCAACGGCTTTCCCGCCGTGAAGATCACGGGCAGCCAGGCGCCGGGCTACAGCTCGGGCCAGGCGCTGACCGCGATGGAGGACGTCGCGAAAGAAGCCCTGCCCGCCAATTTCTCCTATGCCTGGGCGGGACAGGCGCTGCAGGAAAAGGAGTCGGGCGGCACGTCGTCGTCCGCGTTCGTCTTCGGCCTCATCGTCGTGTTCCTGCTGCTCGCGGCGCAGTTCGAGAAGTGGACCTTGCCGGTCGCCGTCGTCCTGACGGTGCCGATCGCCGTGCTGGGCGCGCTCGTGCTGACCTGGATCGTCGGCCTCGAGAACGACGTCTATTTCCAGGTGGGCCTCGTGACGCTCGTCGGGCTGTCGGCGAAGAACGCGATCCTGATCTGCGAGTTCGCCATCGAGCGCGTGCACGCCGGCATGGCGCCGCGCGAAGCGGCGATCGAAGCGGCCGGCCTGCGTCTGCGCGCCATCGTCATGACGTCGCTCGCCTTCGGCCTCGGCTGCGTGCCGCTGGCGCTCGCGAGCGGCCCGGGCGCCAACAGCCTGCGCGCGATCGGCACCGGCGTGATCGGCGGCATCATCGCGTCGACGGTGACCGCGACGATCTTCGCGCCGCTGTTCTTCTGGATGCTCGAATCGGCGAGCGAGCGCTTCGCGAAGCCCAAGCCGGGCGCGGGCGGCGATGCCGCGGCGCACGCCGCCGCAAAGGCCGACTGACGTGGGTGCGACCGGACGTCCGATGCTGCGCTATGCCGTCGCTGTCGCCGGCGCGCTGCTCGCGTCGGGCTGCACGGTCGGCCCCGACTACGTCAAGCCGCAGGTCGCCACACCCGCGGGCTGGCGCATCGACTATCCGCAGGCGGCCGACATCGCGAATCCACGCTGGTGGGACCAGTTCGGCGATCCGGTCCTGACCAGTCTCGTCGAGGAGGCGCTCCACGCGAACCGCGACATCGAGATCGCGGCGGCGCGCGTCGACGCCTTCATCGGGCAGCTCGATGTCGCGCGCTCGCAGTTCTACCCGCAGGCGAGCTACAGCTTCGACGCCAGCCGCAACCGCGCCACGCGCGTGGGCGTCTCGCCGCTGCCGCCGGACGCGAGCGCGTTCTACACGCTCTACCAGGGCGCGCTCGGTGCCGCCTGGCAGCTCGATCTCTTCGGCCGCGTGCGCCGGGAATCCGAAGCGGCGCAGGCGCGCGTGTACGCAAGCGAGCAGGGCCGGCGCGGTGTCGTGCTGTCGGTGGTCGCCGCCGTGGCGGCGAGCTACATCACGCTGCGAGCGCTGGACCGCCAGCTTGCAATCTCGCAGCGCACGGCGGAGAACTATCGGGCGACGCAACGGATCTTCGAGCTGCGCAAGAAGGGAGGCGTCGTTTCCAAGCTCGAACTGTCGCAGGTGCAATCCCAGTATCAGCAGGCGCAGGCGGCGATCCCCGCGCTGGAGCAGCAAATCGCCGCGCAGGAGAACCTGATCGCCGTGCTGCTCGGCCGCGACTCGTTCGCCGTGCCGCGCGGCAAGGCGCTCGGCGACCTTGCCGCACCCGTCGTCCCCGCGGGCCTCCCTTCGTCGCTGCTCGAGCGCCGCCCCGACATCCTCGCGGCGGAGGAGGCGCTGATCGCGACGAATGCCGACATCGGCGCCGCGCAGGCGCTGTATTTTCCGCAGTTCTCGCTCACGGCGTCGCTGGGCTCGATCAGCACCGCCTTCGGCAATTTCCTGACCGGGCCGGCGACTACCTGGGCGTTGCTCGCGGGCTTCACCGGACCCATCTTCAACGCCGGCGCGATCGCCGGACAGGTGCGCGGCGCCGAGGCCGGCAAGCGCGAGGCACTCGCCACGTACCAGAAGACGATCCTGACGGCGTTCCAGGAGACCAACGACGCGCTGGTCGGCACGGTCAAGGCGCGCGAAGAGGCCGACGCGCAGGTGGCGCGGGTCGCCTCGCTGCGCGAATATGCGCGGCTGTCGCGGCTCAAGTTCGACAACGGCTACGCGAGCTACCTCGAAGTGCTGTACGCGGAGAACGAGCTCTTCGGCGCGGAGCTCGCCGCCGTGCGCTCGGACGCCAGCCGCTATACGCAGATCGTCGCCGTGTACCGGGCGATGGGCGGCGGATGGGTGGACACCGCGGATTCGCTCACCCCGGCGCCGGCCGTGCCGCTCCCGCGGCGCGTCGCCGACCAGCCGATGTTCTGAGGCGCGATGCGCGCGGTAACGCACGGTTTCGCGACGCTCGCGGTTGCGCTCGCGCTGCTCGCGACGTCGCACGGCGGCCGCGCGCAGCTTCCCGCGCCGCTCCAGCTGCCGAAGGCCGCGCCGCCGGCCGAAGCGAAATCGAGGCCGTCGACGTCCGACGCCGCCGCCAGGCTCGCCGACGTGCGCGCCCGGCTCGCGCGCATCGACCGTCCCGAGGCCGAGGCCGACGGCAGCCCGCCCAACACGCCCGACGCCGAGCTCGGCGACCGGGTCCGGCTGCTGCACCAGACCGAGCGCTCGTTGCTGCAGCGGATCGACGCCGACGAGCGCCACACGGCGCTCGCGCGCGCGCGGCGCGACGCCGAGGCGCGCGCCGACGCATGGCGCGGCTTCGACGACCCGCCGCCCTACCCTGTCCCGTTCGTCGACGCGCTGGAAGACGCCCAGAGCGCCGTGCAGCAGCAGATCGACACGATCGAGGCGCGCGAGAAGGTGCTCGACGGGCTCATGACGCGCCTCCAGCAGCGCCTGCGGACCAGCGAAGCCGAGCTGCGCGTGGCAAGCGAGCGCATCGAGCGCGCGCGCTCGGATTCCGACCAGCGCCGTGCCCGCTGGCTGCGCGACCTCGCGCAGCTTCGCAGCGACGAGGCGTCGGCCGCGCTCGACGAGATGCAGACGGCGCTGTCGAACGCGGCCGAGGAGAAGGCGATCGCGCACGCCGACCTGCGCCTCGCGGACGCGAAGCTCGCCGCGGCGCGCGCCAGCACCCGGTTCACGCAGGACGACCTCGACCGCGTCACGACGCGCATCGCCGCGGACACGCGGGCACTCGGCGCCGTGCTCGAGCGCTCGATCGCGGAATCCGAGCGGCTGCGCCGCGTTGCGGAGGACGCCTTTCACCGGCTGGACGCGGCGCGCAAGGCAGGCGCTGCGGCGGGCGAGTCGACCGACGCGTTCGCCGTCCGCACGGCCGCACTGGAGCGCGCCGCCGAGCTCGCGCAGCGGCGCGCGGAAAACGCCAACATCACCCTCGAGAGCGTACGCACGCAGCTGGCGCTCGACCAGTACGAGCGCAAGGCCTGGCAGACGCGCTACGAGGTGACGCAGACACAGGACCTGCCGCGCGCCGCGGCTGCCTACGAAAACCTGGTCGGGTCGCTGACCGCGCTGCAGTCGTGGAACGAATACCAGCGGCAGCAGCTCGACAACACGACGTCGCTGCTGGCGACGCTCGAAACGAGATTGCGGACGGCGCCGGGCGACGAAGCCGCGGGGCTGCGGGACCTGCGTGAGGTCTACGCGCAGCGCGAGGCGATCCTGCGGGCGGCGATCGCCGCCACGCAGCCGCTCGAACGCATGCTGTCGCGCTGGCGCGCGAATGTCGGAGCCGCCGGGCAGCGCCCGTTTCTGGAGCGCATGGCCGACGCGTGGATCATCGCCAAGCTGTGGACGAAGAAGGTCTGGGACTTCGAGCTCTTCAGCGTCGAGGACAGTTTCGAGACGGCCGAGGGAAGGAAGATCGCGGCACAGCGTTCGGTGACGATCGGCAAGACGGTCGGCGCGCTCCTCCTCATCTTCGTCGGCTACTGGCTGTGCCTGAGGCTCGCCCAGCTGGCACGCTGGGCGTCGATCCGGGTGTTCCGCAACACGCCGGCGTGGGGAAGCGTCGTCTATCGCTGGACGCTCGCGTTCCTGGTCACCGTGCTGATCGTCTTCAGCCTGCTGGCCGTGCAGATCCCGCTCACCGTGTTCGCCTTCCTCGGCGGGGCGCTGGCGATCGGCGTGGGCTTCGGCGCGCAGAACCTGCTCAAGAACCTGATGTCCGGCATCATGCTGCTCATCGAGAAGCCGCTGCGGGTCGGCGACCTGATCGAGTTCGGCAACATCCGCGGCCGGGTCACGAACATCGGCTTTCGCGCGTCGATCGTTCGCACGGCCGACGGCATCGAGACGCACATCCCGAACTCGACGTTCATCGAGAACAACGTTACGAACCTCACCTATTCGTCGACGGAGATGCGGCAGAAGATCTCGGTCGGCGTCGCGTACGGCGCCGATCCGGCAACCGTGCGCAAAATCCTGCTTTCGGTGGCCGACGATCATGCCGCCGTGCTGCGCAACCCTGCGCCGGCCGCGTACTTCGACGAGTTCGGCGACGACGCGCAGGAGTTCCGGCTCACCTACTGGATCGACGTGATGCCGGAGCTCGACATCGCCGCCGTTGCCACCGAGTTGCGCGAGCTGATCGTGGCGCGGCTCGCCGCGGCGGGCGTATCCATCCCGTTTCCGCAACGCTCGGTGCACGTCGAGACGCCGGTGGTCGTCGAGGTCGTGCGGCGCGCCAAGGGAGCCAGCCCATGATCACCGAGGATGACCTGCCGCACGACGGCGGCTGCACGTGCGGCCAGGTCCGCTACCGGATGACGACCAAGCCGCTCTTCGTCCATTGCTGCCACTGCACGTGGTGCCAGCGCGAGACGGGCTCGGCGTTCGCGGTCAACGCGATGATCGAGAGCGACCGCGTCACGCTCGTCCGCGGCGAGGTCGACGTCGTGGACACGCCGTCGAATAGCGGCCGCGGCCAGAAGATCAGCCGCTGCCCGAGGTGCCGAGTCGCCGTCTGGAGCAACTATGCCGGGGCCGGCGACGCCGTGCGGTTCGTGCGCGTGGGGACGCTGGACGATCCCGCGCGCTGCCCGCCGGACATCCACATCTTCACGTCGACGAAGCAGCCGTGGGTCATGCTGCCGCCGGGCATCCCGGCCGTGCCCGAGTACTACAAGGCGGCAAAGATGTGGCCGCCGGACAGCCTCGCGCGGCGCGAGCGGCTGCGGCGCTGAGCGCGAACGCGGCGCGGGCGAGCGGGCGCCGCCCCGGCGTCAGCGCCTGGCCGCCAGGTTCGCCGCCCCGAGATCGCGCGCGAGGTCCGCGAACACGCGGCCCAGCGCTACGTTGAGCGCCTCCGCGTAGGCCGGCGCGGTCGGGCCGGAAAGCGGCGCGCGCTGGCGGTACGTCATGGTCCACACCGGCAGCCCGCTCCCGGCATCGGCGCGGAACAGGTAGTAGGTGACATCGACGTCCGCGTACATCTTCGCGGGCTCGCGCGCGTCGACGTACAGCGACGTGACGAAGCCATCGAGGATGAAGTCCGCGTCGGCCGTGGCGGCCGCCGGCGCGATCGACGAGAACACCTTCGCGTGCTCGAGCGCGCGGAACGTCAGCTCGCCGATCATCGTCGCGGGCGGCACCAGGAACTCGTTGTAGAAGTCCGTTTCGTAGCGCAGCTCGCTCTCGCGCGACACGAAGCCGCGGCCGCGGAACGGCGCGCCGACGGTGACCGTCCCCATGCGCAGCGATGCGGGCTGCGGCCGGGCGGCGACGGCGGGCGCCGGCGGGTCGAGCAGGAACGTCTGCTTGACCGGCGAAGGACGCGTCACCGAGCAGCCCGCCAGCACGACGGCCGCGGCGATTGCGAGCGCGCAAAGCGCGCGGTCCACGGAAGGCTTCATGGCGTACGCTCCAGCGGGCGCGGCGGGGCGCCGAATATCACGTTGCCCGGATAACGCTTGACGTCCTCGGTCAGGTCGCGCAGGTTGTCGGTGATCTGCCGCAGGTTCTCTATCGTGCGCGTGAGGTCGGCTTCCCCTCCCCCGAAGATGCGGTCGAGGCGCGTCAGCGTTCGATCCATGTGCGCGATCGACGAGGCGATCTTCGGATCGCCGACGACCTTGCGCACGTCGGCGAGCGTCGCCTCGGCGGTATCGGGCAGCTTCTTGAGCGCCGGGCTCGACAGCGTCGCCTGGAGCTCGGCGTTCGACTTGCGGAGCTCGGCGATGAGCGCCACCGTCTCGTTCGAGATCTTCTTCGCCTCGATGTCGTTCAGCGTCGATTCGAGCTTGGCCATCGTGCGATCGGCGCGGTTCTGCAGCGTCTTGAGATCGAGAGCCTCGATGCGGTCGGTCGCGGTGGTCAGCAGCTTGTTGAGGTTGGCCACCGTGCCCTCGACGTCGAGCTTGTGCAGGCGTTCCATGATCTCGGACGCCGATGTGACGAGCTGCGCCACCGTCGACGGCGCGCTCGGGATGTAGATGTTGTCCGGCGTCCAGTCGATCGGCAGCGGCGGGTTCTGCTCCGGATCGAGGTAGTCGACCTCGAGGTAGCTCGTGCCGGTGATCCCCTGCGGCGCGAGCCGGATGCGCAGCCCCTTCTCGACTTCGCTCGCCGTGGATTCCGGGCTGGTGAGGTCTCCCGCGGCGCGGCCGCCGACGAGCCGCGGCTGGATCTGCGCCTCGACGAGCACGTAGCGCTTGCGGTCGGCCATCGGCCGGTCCTGCTGGTACTTGACGTAGGTGAAGCTGATGCGCGTCACCTGGCCGACCTCGACGCCGCGGTATTTCATCTTCGAGCCGATGTCGAGGCCCTGCACCGACTCGTTGAAGTACGTCTCGATCGTGATGCGCTTCTGCAGGAACCGGCCCGTGCCGATGATCGTGAGCACGATGACGCCCGCCGCGATCGCGCCGATCACGAACAACCCGAGCTTGAAGTAGTTGGCTTTCTGGCTCATGGGGGATGTCCCGTCGTCAGGCGGGGGTCACGTCGGGCTCGCGCAGGAAGAACTGCCGCACCCACGGGTCCTCGCTCGTGTCGCGCAGCACGCGCGGATCGCCTTCGGCGATGATGCCCTTCCTGCGCTTGTCGAGCATGATCACGCGATCGGCGATCGCGAAGATGCTCGCGAGCTCGTGCGTGACGATGACGAACGTCACGCCGAGGTTCTCGGCGAGGCGGCGTATCAGCGCATCGAGCGACGCCGAGGTGATCGGGTCGAGGCCCGCCGACGGCTCGTCCAGGAACAGGATCATCGGGTCGAGCGCCATCGCGCGCGCAATGGCGGCGCGCTTCTGCATGCCGCCGGAGATCGCCGCCGGCAGGTGGCCGGTGAACGCCTCGAGGCCGACGAGCTCGAGCTTCATGCGGCCGATCAGGCCGATCGCCTCGTCGGGCAGCTCGGTGTACTCCTCCAGCGGCAGGCGCACGTTCTCGAGCAGCGTCATCGAGCCGAACAGCGCCCCCGACTGGTACATGACGCCGATCTTGCGCAGGATGTCCTGCCGCTCGTCGCCCTCGGCGTCGACGATGTCGTCGCCGTCGATGTAGACGTGCCCCGCCTGCGGCTCGTAGAGGCCGATCATGTGCTTGAGCAGCGTGCTCTTGCCACAGCCCGAGCCGCCGAGGATGACGAAGACCTCGCCGCGACGGACCTCGAAGCTGACGTCCTTCAGCAGTATGAAATCGTCATAACCTGCGGTGAGGTTCTCGACGCGGATGATCGGCTCGCCGGGCTCCATGCGGTTCTAGATGTCGAGGAAGAAGTAGACGACGGCGAAGATGCCGTCGACGATGACGAGCAGGATGATGCCTGAAACGACGGCGCGCGTCGCGGCATCGCCGACGGACGACGCCCCGGCCGAGGTCTGCAGGCCGCGCAGGCAGCCGATGCCGGCGATCAGGATCGCGAACAGGAACGACTTCACGAAGCCGGCCATGAAGTCGCTGAAGTCGACGATCCCCTCGACCTCCTTGACGAAGGTCACGAACGGGATGTCGAACGAGCGCAGCGTCATCGCGCCGCCGAGCAGGCTCACCAGATCGGAGAACAGCGTGAGCAGCGGCGTCATCAGCAGCGCGGCGATGATCCGCGGCGTGACGAGGAAGCGCACCGGGTCGAGGCCCATCGTCGTGAGCGCGTCGACCTCCTGGTTGACTTTCATCGTTCCGATCTCGGCGGCGAACGCCGCGCCCGACCGGCCGGCGAGCAGGATCGCGGTCATCAGCGGACCGAGCTCGCGCAGCATGGCGAGGCCGATCAGGTCGGCGACGAAGATCTCGGCGCCGAACTTCTTCATCGGAATCGCCGACTGGAAGGCGAGGATCACCCCGAGCAGCCAGGAGATCAGCGCGACGATCGGCAGCGCGTCGACGCCGACCTGCTCGCAGATCACCCAGACGTCCTTCCAGCGCACCGTCGAAGGATGGCGGATCGCGAAGAAGAGCGCTGAGGTCGTCTCGCCGATGAACGCGACCTGCTCGCGAACGTCGTGCCAGATGCCGGCGGTGATCGCGCCGATCTCCTCGACCGCCGGCCGGCGCTTGGGTTCGGGATCGAGGTCGTGGTCGAGGACCGCGATGTCGAACTGCTTGAGCAGCGTCGCGAACTTCGGCTTGAGGTTGGCGACCTCGACTTCGCCCTTCGCGCGCTGGCGCAAAAGGTCGACCAGGAGTGCGATGCCGGCGCCGTCGCAATAGTCGACCTCGCCGGCATCGACGACGACGCGCTTCTGCGCCGCGTCGCTCAGCGCCCGCCGCGCGTCCGGCCAAATCTCCGGGAGCGTGTCGGCATCGAGGCGGCCGGACAGCGCGAGGACGCGGGCAGCGTCGGTGTCACGGACCGCAAGCGCCGCCATCGTTTCGTGGCAACCGCTACGGGTTGAGCAGATCGAGCTGCGTGCCGAGCACGCGAACGCGATCGCCTTCGCGCAGCATCGGTTCGTAGCTTTGCGGGATCACGCGGGTGCCACCGCGGTCCATCTTGACCGAGACGTCCCAGCGCGGCTTCTCGTAGGAGCTCGGTCGCTTGCCGTACGACGCGCCGCCGGCAGCGCCCACGACGACCAGCCCCTGGTTCTTGAGCTGGGGGCCGATCGAGAACTGCGTCGTCGCGTCGGTGACGCGCCCCGAGGGCGTCACGGTGTTGACGCCGGTCGTGCCCAGCGGCGTCCATTGCTGGCGTTCCTTCGACACGACGATCGACGTGACCACGCCACAGGCATCGCAGTTGTCCGCCGGCGGCTGCGCGTGCACGGCGCCGCATGCCAGCACCGCCAGCGCCAGGGCGGTGGCAGGAACCTCAGTCCGGAATCGCATTGAGGTAGTACATCGCGTTGAGGAGCGGTCCGGGCGGACCGAGCGGGGCGAGCCAGCGCTGGTAGATCGGATCGATGCCTCCGCGCTTGTACAGGTCGGCCAGCGCCCGGTTCACGGCCAGACGAAAGGCCGAGTCGTCCCGGGGAACGACGATGCCGTAGGGTTCGTACGAGAAGTCGCTGCCGAACAGCTCCAGGCGCTTGCCGCCGACGTCGCGCAGCTTGAAGCCCGCGAGCACGACGCGATCGCCGGCGTACGCATCCACCTTGCCGGATGACAGCAACGCGACGCCCTCGACGCCATCCTTGACCGGCACGAGCGTCGCGGCGGCGTTCTGGAGGTTCATCGCCGCCACCAGCGCCTGCTCGGTCGTGGTGCCGGCGATCACCGCCACCTTGCGCGCCTTGAGTTCGGCCAGACTGCCGATCTTCGCATCGGCGCGCAGCAGCAGCGTGCCGCCGTCGACGAAGATCGGCAGGCTGAAGTCGACTTTCTGCATCCGCGACAGCGTCATCGTCGTCGTGCCGCATGCGGCGTCGGCACGTCCCGACGCCACCGCGTCCAGGCGGTCCGCGGCGTCCACGGGGGTCCAGTTCACCTTGAGCGATGTCAGCTTGAGTTCCCGCTGGATCGACGCCGCCACCGCCTCGCACAAGTCCACCGAGTAGCCGCGCACGCGGCCATCGCGATCGGCGAAGGAGAAGGGCGCGGCGTTGGCGCGGTAGGCGAAGGTGATGGCTCCCGCGTCGCGCACGCGATCGAGCGTACCCGCCGCGGCGCCGCCGCCCGGCAGCGCCGCCAGGCATGCGAAAACGAGGCAAAACAGGACGCGGAGCGGGCGATCCGTCATTTTCGGGTGTCCGGCGCGTGCCAGGCGCGCTGTGCATACGACCGGCCGAGTGTAGCAGAAGGCTTCTCCAAATTTGTCCGTTCCAAGTGTAGAATCTCGCCTTCCGGCCGCCCGGCCGGCTGAACCTTTCCTGCGTTCTGCGCTCCTCTTTCGATTCCGTGAGGTCTCTCGTGAAGTCCACCCTGATCGCGCTCGTCCTTGCCTCGTTCGCGCTCGCGCCCGCGGCCTCCGCGCAGCGCGCGCCCGACACGCTTGCCAAGATCAAGGCCGCGAAAGCCGTCAATGTCGCATTCTCCGGCGATTCGCTGCCGTTTTCCTTCGTCGGCGAGGGCAACAAGCCTGCCGGCTATTCGATCGACCTCTGCCAGAAAGTCATCAACGCGGTCGGCCGCGCCGTCGGCGTTCCCGACCTTGCCGTCCACTGGATGCCCGGCACGGTCACCGAGCGCCTCCAGATGGTGGCGAGCGGCAAGGCCGACCTCGAGTGCGCGAACACGACCGAGACGCAGGGGCGCCTGCGGGACGTCGACTTCTCGAACCTGATCTTCGTCGACGGCGGCGGCTTCGCCGTGCGCGGCGACGCGCCGATCAACACGTTCGCCGACTTCAGCGGCAAGAAGATCGCGGTGATCAAGGGGACGACGACGGAGCAGCGGCTGAACGCCGCGCTCAAGTCGCGCCTGGTCAATGCGCAGGTGGTGACGGTGACCGACGGCAGCGAGGGAATCGCGATGCTCGGCAGCGGCGCCGTCGACGCCTACGCCGGCGACAAGATCAAGCTGATCGGCCTCGTCGCGCAGGCGAAGGAGCCGGACAAATACGCGATGCTGGTGGAGGACCTGTCGTTCGAGCCGTATGCGTTCGCGCTGCCCCGCGGCGACTCGGCGTTCCGGCTCGAGGTGAACAAGGCGCTGACGCAGGTCTACCTGGGCGGCGAGATCGACGGCATCTTCAGCAAGTGGCTCGGCAAGCTTGGCCGCCCGTCGGGCCTGCTCGCGGCGATGTACCTGCTGAACGCCATTCCTGAGTGACCAACTGAGTGACAACCAGTCGCGGAGAAATTACATGCAACTGTTCCAATCCCTCCGGCGCGGCGCCCGCGCCGTCCTCGTGGCGATCCTGTCGGCGGGCATCCTCGCCGGCTGCGCGAGCCAGCAGCCCTATCAGGTCTACAACCAGCCGGTCGCCCGTGTCGGCACGATCGAGTCGATCCGCCAGGTCGACAAGCAGAAATACGTGCAGGGTGCCGGCGCCGTGGTCGGCGGCCTCGTCGGCCTCGGCCTCGGCAGCCTGATCGGCGGCGGCGCCGGCCGCACGGCCGCGATGATCGTCGGGGCCGGCGGCGGCGCGCTGGTCGGCAACGAGATGCAGAAGAACCAGACCGAACTGGTCTGGGAGATCGGCGTCCGCTACGACGACGGCAGCTACGGCACGATCATGCAGAACCAGGCGCCGGGACTGCGCATCGGCGATCGCGTAAGGGTCACCGACACCGGAATCGAATTGCTTCCCCGCGGCCACTAGACAGCGGCCCGGACAAACCCCGAAGAAGGAGAAAACCTCATGAAGTTGGCATCGATACGCACCATGCTTTTCGCTTTGTGCGCCACGTCCCTGGTCGCGGCCGCGCCAGCCGCGCTGGCGCAGTCCGAGCAGCAGAAACTCGTCAACGACGCGGCGAAGACGTTCAGCAACTTCGTGCGCGACCCCGACATGACTTGGTTCCAGAAGAACGCCGGGCGCGCCAAGGGCTTCCTGATCGCGCCGCAGGTCGCCAAGGCCGGCTTCATCTTCGGCGGCTCCGGCGGCCGCGCGGTGCTGGTCGCGCGCAACCCCAAGACCGGCAAGTGGGTGGGGCCGGTGTTCTACGTGCTCGCCACGGCAAGCGTCGGCTTCCAGGCCGGCATCTCGGTGTCCGAAGTGGTCACGATGGTCATGACCGAGAAGGGCATGAACTCGCTGCTGTCGACGTCGGTCAAGCTCGGCGGTGACGCGAGCATCGCCGCCGGTCCGGTCGGCGCAGGCGCGCAGGGCGAGGTCATCACCGACATGGTTTCGTTCGCGCGCGCCAAGGGCGTGTTCGGCGGACTGAACCTCGACGGCACGGCCGTCACGATCAGCGACGAGTGGAACCAGGCCTACTACAAGAAGAAGGTCCTGCCGCCGGACATCATCATCACCGAATCGGTGAAGAACGCTGCTGCCGCGCCGTTGCTCAACGTGGTCGCCAAGGCGGCGGGCGGAAGGTAGACGCACCGCAACCTGCTGCGAAACGGGCGCCCGCGGGCGCCCGTTTGTTTTTGAATCGCACGCGCGTCGAATCGCACACGCGGGCGGCCGCGGCTCGACGGCGCCGGCTCCGCAAGGGCGTTCGTCGCGTGGCCCGGGACATCGGGCGGCACCTTCACCGCTCGCCCGCGAACAGGCGGGCCAGATCGTCGCTCGCCGGGGGCAATGTCGAAAGATCGAGTTGTCCCTCGAGATTCGACAGGTGCGCTTTCATCGCGGCGACGGCCTTTGCGGCGCTCCCGTCGGCCATGGCCTCCAGGATCCCGGCGTGGTCATCCATGCTGCACAGGTTGTCCGCCTGGCGGCCCTTGTACGCCAGCACGACCAGTGGCGTCCGCGCGACGAGCTGGTCGAGAATCTCGGCCAGCACGCGGTTGCCGGCGACCTTGGCCAGCTCGCGATGGAACTGCAGCGACATCTGGAGGCCCTTGCGCAGGTCCCCTCGCCGATAGGCTTCGTGCTCCCGTGCGGCCAGCGCGCGCAAGCTGCGCAACTGCGCCGGCGTGACGTTGCGGGTCGCGGCGTCGGCGATCGCCGTCTCGACGGCGCGCCGGGCGGCGAAAAGGTCGCGGCTCTCGTCCACGGTCGGGCTCGCGACCGTCGCGCCGCGGTTGGGCACGATGTCGATCAGCTTCGCGAAGGCGAGGCGCGCCAGCACCTTGCGCACGACGTTGCGGTTGACGCCGAAGATCTGCGCCAGCGCGACTTCCTTGAGCTTCGTTCCCGGGTGCAGCCGGTGGTCGAGGACGGCGCCGTGGATGCGTCCGTAGACGTCGTCCTCGGTGGGCGGAACGGGCCGGCCCGCCCTGCCCCGGCCGGCGGCGAGCGGCCTTCGCCGTGCCGCGCTCCCTCGTGTCTTGTCAACATTCACGAGATGCATTGTCGACATCTTTTTGCCCGATTGCAATGGGCCGGGCCGGCAGCAGGCGATTGTCGACCAGGCAGCACGACGCGTGGGGCATCGCTGCATCGAGGGGCCAATGGAGAAGCCACGGCAGTCCCGCGCCAGCCGGTATTTGTCAACAATATCGTTCCTGCATGTTGACATCGTGTCGGCCCGAGCGCACGATGCGCGCATCTCTCGACGCGCTTCCCGGAGTGACCTGATGGGACGCCTCACCACGCACGTGCTCGACACCGCGCACGGCCGCCCCGGTGGCGGCGTCGCCGTCGTCGTCTACCGGCTGGACGACGAGGGCGAGCGGCGGCGCGAAGTCGCTCGCGCGGTCACCAACGCGGAGGGCCGCACCGACGGGCCGGTGCTCGAAGGGGCGGCCTTCGTGCCCGGTGTCTACGAGATCGTGTTCGCCGCCGGCGACTATTTTGCGGCGTCCGGCGCTACACTTCCCGATCCCCCGTTCGTCGGCGACGTCGTGATCCGCTTCGGCGTGGCCAGCGCCGCCGAGCACTACCACGTGCCGCTGCTCGTCTCGCCGTGGAGCTACCAGACGTACCGGGGCAGCTAGGAAACGGCCATGGCACCCCGCAAGAAGGCGCCGCCCTCCGGCGGCACCGTCCGCTTCGCCCTCGACGGCACGATCGTGGCACTCGCCGGCCTCGATCCGACCCGTACGGTCCTGCAGTACCTGCGCGAGGACTGCGGCCGCACGGGCACCAAGGAAGGCTGCGCCGAAGGCGACTGCGGTGCATGCACGGTCGTCGTCGGCGAGCTCCATGGCAACGGCCTGCGCTTCCGCGCGGTCAACGCCTGCATCCAGTTCCTGCCCACGCTCGACGGCAAGGAACTCATCACCGTCGAGAGCCTGAAGGGTGCGGACGGCGCACTCCATCCGGTGCAGCGCGCGATGGTCGAGTGCCACGGCTCGCAGTGCGGCTTCTGCACGCCGGGCTTCGTGATGTCGCTGTTCGCGCTCTACAAGTCCGCCGCGAACCCGACGCGCGAGGAGATCAACGACGCGCTGTCGGGCAATCTGTGCCGTTGCACCGGCTATCGCCCCATCGTGGACGCGGCCCGCCGCATGTACGAATACGGGCGCGACGAGGACGCCGGCCGCCAGAACTGGATGAACTGCTCGTTCGCGTCGCCGGGCCAGACCGACGCCGGCGAAGGCGAGCGCGAAATGATCGAGCGCCTGCGGTCGATCGAGCGCCGCGAAGCGCTCGTGATCTCCGATGGCACGCGCTCGTTCCACGCGCCGGCCACGCTGGCCGAGCTCGCCGCGTTGCGCGCCGCGCAGCCCGACGCGCGCCTGCTCGCCGGCGGGACCGACGTGGGCCTTTGGGTGACCAAGCAGCTGCGCGAGCTGCCGCGGGTCATCTACACGGGCAGCGTCGCGGAGCTTCTGAGGATCGAGACCACCGAGCGCCACATCGACATCGGCGCCGCCGTAACGCTCACCGATGCCTATGCCGCGATCGTCGGCGAGTACCCCACGCTCGACGAGCTCGCGCGGCGCTTCGCCTCGCCGCCGATCCGCAACGCGGGCACGCTGGGCGGCAACATCGCCAACGGCTCGCCGATCGGCGACTCGATGCCCGTGCTGCTCGCCCTCGGCGCCACGCTGGTGTTGCGCAAGGGGCGAAGCACGCGCGAGCTGCCGCTCGATCGCTTCTACCTCGCGTACCAGAAGACGGCGCTCGCCCCGGGCGAGTTCGTCGAGCGCGTGCGGGTCCCGCGGGCACGCGGCGGCGCCGACCGGCACGAGCACGTGCGCTCCTACAAGATCTCCAAGCGCTTCGACCAGGACATCTCCGCGGTGTGCGGCGGGTACCGGATCGTCGTCGGCGATGGAGTCGTGCGGGAGGCGCACGTCGCCTACGGCGGCGTCGCGGCGATCCCCAGGCGCGCCGAGCAGTGCGAACGTGCGCTCGCCGGCGCGCCGTGGAACGAGGAGACCGCGCACGCGGCGATGGCGGCGCTCGACCGCGACTTCACGCCGCTGACGGACATGCGCGCCAGCGCCGCCTATCGGCGCACGGTGACGCGCAACCTGCTGTGGCGGCTGTTCCTCGAGACGAGCGGCAGGGACGTTGCGACACGCGTCCTCGCGCCGGCGGGATGACCATGGACCGCGCATCGTCGCGATCGCACGCGAAAGGCGGCGTGGGCGTCGCCCTCCCGCACGACAGCGCGCATCTCCACGTCAGCGGCGAAGCCGCGTACACGGACGACATTCCGGAGGCGCGCGGAACGCTGCACGCCGCGATCGGCCTGTCCGAGCGGGCGCATGCGCGGATCAGGTCGATGGATCTCGCCAAAGTCCGCGCCGCGCCCGGCGTGGCCGCCGTCGTCACCGCCAGGGACATTCCCGGCAAGAACGACTACGGCCCCGTGGTCGCCGACGACCCGATCTTCGCGACCACGCACGTCCAGTACCACGGGCAATCGCTGTTCGCGGTCGCCGCTCGCACGTACGTCGAGGCACGCAAGGCTGCGCGACTCGCCGGCATCGACTACGAGGACCTTCCTGCGGTGCTGACCGCCGACGCTGCCGTCAGGGAGCAGTCGTTCGTCCTGCCCACCGAGCACCTAGTGCGCGGCGATCCGCGCGCCGCGATCGCGACGGCGCCGCATCGGCTGCAGGGCAAGCTGCGGCTCGGCGGCCAGGAGCAGTTCTACCTCGAGGGGATGATCGCGTACGCGCTGCCCGGCGAGGACGGCGCGATGCACGTCTACAGTTCGACGCAGCACCCGGGCGAGGTGCAGGCGCAGGTCGCGCACGCCCTCGGCGTTCCCGCGAGCGACGTCGTCGTCGAATGCCGGCGGATGGGCGGCGGATTCGGCGGCAAGGAGAGCCAGCCGGGCCTGTTCGCGTGCATCGCCGCGCTGCTCGCGAAGCGGACCGGCCGTCCCGTCAAGCTGCGCGTCGACCGCGACGACGACATGGCGCTGACCGGCAAGCGCCACGATTTCGTCACCGACTACGACGTCGGCTTCGACGACACGGGTCGCATCCTGGGGGTCGAATTCGTCCTGGCCGGACGCTGCGGCTACTCGGCCGACCTGTCGGGGTCGATCAACGACCGGGCGATGCTCCACAGCGACAACTGCTACTACCTCGAAAACGTCGGCATCCTGTCGTTCCGCTGCAAGACGAACACGGTTTCCAACACGGCGTTCCGCGGCTTCGGCGGCCCGCAGGGCATGGTCGGCATCGAGCAGGTGATCGACGACATCGCGCGCCATCGCGGCCTCGACCCGCTCGACGTGCGCAAGGTCAATTTCTACGGCACGACCGAGCGCAACGTCACCCACTACCGGCAGACGCTCGTCGACAACGTGATCCACGACATCGTCGGGCAGCTCGAGAACAGCGCCGACTACGCGCGCCGCCGCCGCGGGATTCGCGACTTCAACGCGCGCAACATGGTGCTGAAGCGTGGCATCGCGCTCACGCCCGTCAAGTTCGGCATCTCGTTCACGGCGACGCACCTGAACCAGGCCGGTTGCCTGCTCCACGTGTACACCGACGGCACGATCCTGCTCAATCACGGCGGCACCGAGATGGGTCAGGGCCTGTTCATCAAGGTGGCGCAGGTCGTCGCCGAAGAGCTCGCCGTGGACATCGGGCGCATCCGCATCACGGCGTCCGACACCAGCAAGGTCCCCAACGCCTCCCCGACGGCGGCATCCTCCGGCACGGACATGAACGGCAAGGCCGCGCAGGCGGCCGCGCAGGAAATCCGCCGGCGGCTGGCGGAATTCGCGGCGCAGCACTTCGGTGCCGCACCGGAATCGATCGAGTTCCGCGCCAACCGGGTGCACGCCGGCGAGCACTCGCTTTCGTTCAACGAATTGGTGAAACTCGCATACTTCGCGCGCGTTTCGCTGTCGGCCACCGGCTTCTATCGCACGCCGAAGATCGGCTACGATCGCAAGACCTGGAGCGGCACGCCTTTCTATTACTTCTGCTACGGCGCGGCGGTGTCCGAGGTCGTCATCGATACGCTGACCGGCGAGAACCGGGTGCTGCGCATCGACATCCTGCACGACGTCGGCAAGTCGCTCAATCCGGCGGTCGACATGGGCCAGATCGAGGGCGGCTTCATCCAGGGGATGGGCTGGCTGACGACCGAAGAGCTGTGCTGGAACGACAAGGGCAAGCTGACCACGCACGCGCCGTCGACGTACAAGATCCCGGTCGCCAGCGACGTGCCGGCGGAATTCAACGTGCGCATCTACGAATCGGGCATCAATGCGGAAGACTCGATCCATCGGTCGAAGGCCGTCGGCGAGCCGCCGCTGATGCTCGCCATCTCGGTCCTGCATGCGCTGCGCGATGCCGTCGCGGCGACGGCGGACTACGCGCTGTCGCCGCGGCTCGACGCGCCGGCCACCGCCGAGTCCGTCCTCGCGTCGATCGACGAGCTCCGGCGGCGGCGCATGCGCACGCAGGCGGCAGCGACAACGGCGGAGATCCCCGCGTGAGCCACTGGCTCGACGCGCTCGCCGCGCTGTCGCGCGACGGCACGCCGGCGGTGATCGTCACCGTCGTGTGCACGCGCGGCTCGGCGCCGCGCGCCGCCGGGACGCACATGATCGTCGCGCCCGGCGCGCTGCACGGCACGATCGGCGGCGGACATCTCGAGTTCCAGGCCATCGGCATCGCCCGGGACGTGCTGGCGGGCGCCGACGATGCGCAGCGCCTGCGGCGCTTCCCGCTCGGCGCGAGCCTAGGACAGTGCTGCGGCGGCATCGTCAACCTGCTGTTCGAGCCGGTCGCCGCGGGCGCCGCCTGGGTCGAGTCCGCACTCGCGCTTCGCAGGGTGCGCGCGCCGTTCGTCACCCTGGTGCCGACTGCCGGCGACGCGTCGGCGGGCCGGCTGATCGTGACGGCGGACGCCGTCGACGGCACCGCCGCCGATGCGGACGCCGCCGCGATCGCCGCGGCGCGGGCAATGCTGGCCGGCGGCGAGGAAGCGCGCTTGCTGGCCGGCGGCGACATCGGTGCGATGCCGCGCTGGTTCGCCGAGCCCGTCCGCGACGAGGACTTCACGGTCGTCCTCTTCGGCGCAGGTCACGTCGGCTGCGCGCTCGCGCGCGTGCTCGGCGATCTGCCCTGCCGCGTGACCTGGGTGGACGCGCGCGCGCACGCGTTTCCGGACGATGTCCCGGCCAACGCCGAAGTCGTGTGCAGCGACGCGCCCGAGGCCGCCGTCGAGGCGGCGCCGCCCGGCGCGTACTTCCTCGTGATGACGCACGAGCACGCGCAGGACGAGCGCATCGCCGAGTGCATCCTGAAGCGCGGCGACTTCGCGTACTTCGGCCTGATCGGCTCGACGACGAAGCGCCGCCGGTTCGAGCAGCGGATGGCACGCCGAGGCATGCGCCCCGAGCGCTTCGCCGCCATGACCTGCCCGATCGGCATCGCGGGGGTCACCGGCAAGGCGCCGGCGATCATCGCGGTCGCGGTCGCCGCAGAGCTCCTGCAGACGCATTCCGCGACGGCGGCGCAGCGCCCGCTTGCTTCGCCCGCAGGCGCCCCGGAGCGCGCAGCGCGCAGAGTCGTGCAATGACCGCGCCGGCCACGCCGCGCATCGAGCTGCGCGGCATCACCAAGATCTATCCCGGCGTCGTCGCGAACAAGGACGTCTCGCTCGCGGCGCTGCCCGGCGAGATCCACGCCGTGCTGGGCGAGAACGGCGCCGGCAAGAGCACGCTGATGAAGGTCGTCTACGGCGTGGTGAAGCCCGACGCCGGCGAGATGCGCTGGGAAGGCCGGCCCGTCGTCGTGCACAACCCGGCGCATGCGCGCGAGCTCGGCATCGGCATGGTGTTCCAGCACTTCTCGCTGTTCGAGACGCTCACCGTCGCGGAGAACGTCGCCCTCGGCCTGCCCGGTCGACCGGCGCTCGGCCCGCTCGCGCAGCGGATCACCGAGGTTTCGGGCAGGTACGGGCTCCCCGTCGACCCCCGCCGGCTCGTCCATTCGCTGTCGGTCGGCGAGCGCCAGCGGGTCGAGATCATCCGCTGCCTGCTCGTCAATCCGCGGCTGCTCATCATGGACGAGCCCACGTCGGTGCTGACCCCGCAGGCGGTGCGCAAGCTGTTCGAGACGCTGCGCCAGCTCGCCGCCGAGGGCTGCACGATCCTCTACATCAGCCACAAGCTCGACGAGATCCAGGCGCTGTGCACGAGCGCGACGGTGCTGCGCGCGGGCCAGGTCACCGGGCACTGCGATCCGCGCCGCGAGACGCCGCAAAGCATGGCGCGAATGATGATCGGCAAGGACCTGCCGCATCCGCGGCACGAGGCCTCCAGACCCGGGGAGCCGCAGCTCGCGCTGGTCGACCTCAAGCGCAAGTCGCCCGACCCGTTCGGCACCGCGCTCGACGGCATCAACCTGACCGTGCACGCGGGCGAGATGGTCGGCATCGCCGGCGTCTCCGGCAACGGCCAGCAGGAGTTGCTGTCGGCGATTTCGGGCGAGACGCCGGTGCGCGACCGCAAGTCGATCGTGCTGTGCGGGATCGACGCGGGCCGCATGCGTCCCGGCCGGCGCCGGCGCCTCGGCTTCTGCTTCGTGCCCGAGGAGCGCCTGGGACGCGGCGCGGTGCCGCGCATGTCGCTCGCCGACAATGCGCTGCTGACGGCGCACCGCCACGGGCAGGTCAGTCGCGGGCTGATCCGGTTCGCGAAGGTCGTGGCGTTCGCGCAGCGATGCATCACCGAGTTCGCGGTCAAGTGCGGAGGCCCGCAGGCCGAAGCGAAGAGCCTGTCCGGCGGCAACCTGCAGAAATTCATCGTCGGCCGCGAGATTCTCCTCAAGCCCAGGGTGCTCGTCGTCGCGCAGCCCACGTGGGGGGTCGACGTCGGCGCGGCCGCGTTCATCCGCCAGAAGATCATCGATCTGCGCAACGAGGGTGTCGCGGTCCTCGTCGTGTCGGAGGAGCTCGACGAGCTCTTCGAAGTGTGCGACCGGCTGGCCGTGATCGCGCAGGGGCGACTGTCGCCCGCGAAGCCGATCCGCGATACCAGCGTCGAGGAGATCGGCGTGTGGATGAGCGGGATGTGGCCGGGCGCGGGCAGCGCTCCCGAAGCCGCGCCGGTCGCCGTCGGGGAGCGCCATGCGGCTCAAGCTTGAAGCGCGTGCCCAGCCGTCGAGGGCGATGGGCTGGCTGTCGCCGGTGATCGCGGCGGCGCTCACGATCGTCGCGGGATTCATCCTGTTCTCCGCGCTCGGCAGGAATCCGCTGCAGGCGTTCTACACGTTCTTCATCCACCCGATCCGCGACCTCAACGGCGTCACGGAGCTGCTGCTGAAGGCGTCGCCGCTGATGCTCATCGGCGTCGGGCTCGCCTTCGGTTACCGCGCGAACGTCTGGAACATCGGCGCCGAAGGCCAGCTCATCCTCGGCGCGATCTGCGCCGGCGGCGTCGCGCTCGCTTTCGACGGCAGCGACAGCCGCATGGTGCTGCCGGCGATGTTCCTCGCCGGCGCGCTCGGCGGCATGCTCTGGGCCGCGATACCCGCGCTTTCTGCGCACGCGGTTCAACACCAACGAGATCCTCGTCGAGCCTGATGCTCGTCTATGTCGCGCGGCCTGCTGCTGTCGTGGCTGGTCCACGGGCCCTGGCGCGACCCGGAGGGATTCAATTTCCCGCAGTCGAAGCAGTTCAGCGAAGGCGCGCTGTACCCGATGCTGATCGAGGGCACGCGGCTCAACCTCGGCTTCCTCGTCGCGCTGGCGTCCGTGGCGCTCGGCTACCTGTTCCTGAACCGCAGCTTCCTGGGGTTCCAGCTTCGCGTCGCCGGCCTCGCGCCCGACGCCGCGCGCTACGCCGGCTTCAACGCCAAGCGCATGGTATGGCTCGGCATGCTGATCAGCGGCGCCTGCGCGGGGTCGCCGGCATCGGCGAGGTCGCCGGGCCCCATCGGCCAGCTGCTGCCGTCCGTATCGCCCGGCTACGGCTTCGCCGCGATCATCGTCGCGTTCGTCGGCCGCCTCCATCCGGTCGGGATCATGCTCGCGAGCCTGCTGATGTCGCTGCTCTACCTGGGCGGCGAGGCCGCGCAGATGAGCCTTGCGCTGCCGTCCGCGATGACCGGCCTGTTCCAGGGCCTGCTGCTGTTCTTCCTGCTCGGCTCGGACGTGTTCATCAACTACCGCGTGCGCGTCATGCATCCGGCTTCGGCGGCGACGGCGACGGCGAGGGCGGCGGCCTGATGGACACGATCGTCCCGATTCTCGCCGCCGCGATCGCCGCCGGCACGCCGCTGGTCTTCGCGGCGCTCGGCGAGCTCGTCACCGAGAAATCCGGCGTGCTGAACCTCGGCGTCGAGGGCATGATGCTCGTCGGCGCGATCGCCGGCTTCGCGACCGCCTCGGCGACCGGGCAACCTCTGGCTCGGCGCGCTCGGGGGCATGGCCGCGGGCGCGGCGATGTCCGCGATCTTCGCGGTGCTCGCGCTCGATCTCATGGCCAACCAGGTGGCGTCGGGCCTGGCCCTCACGCTGTTCGGCGTCGGACTGTCCGCGTTCGTCGGCAAGCCCTTCGAGAGCGTCTCGCTGGTCAAGGAGGGCGTCGGTGAGCATCCCGCTGCTGTCGCATATCCCGGTCGTGGGACCGATCTTCTTCAGGCAGCATTTCCTCGTGTACGCTGAGCTGGGTGCTGTTCGCCGGCGTGAGCTGGTTTCTCTATCGCAGCCGCGCGGGACTGGTGCTGCGCGCCGTCGGCGAGTCGCCGGAGTCGGCGCACGCGATCGGCTATCCGGTGATCGGGATCCGCTGGCTCGCCACGCTGTTCGGCGGCGCGATGGCCGGCCTGGGCGGCGCGCATCTGTCCGAGTTCTACGCGCCGATGTGGGTCGAGGGCATGGTCGCAGGTCGCGGCTGGATCGCGCTCGCGCTGGTGGTGTTCGCGACGTGGCGCCCGGCGCGCGTGATGATCGGTGCCTACCTCTTCGGCGGCGTCACCATCGCGCAGTTCTTCGCCCAGGGCGCCGGCATCGACGTGACCGCACAGTTCCTTTCCGCGCTGCCCTACCTCGCCACCATCGTCGTGCTGGTGATCATCTCGCGCAACGTCAACACCATCCGCCTCAATTCGCCCGTATCGCTCGGGCGCGCGTACCGTCCCGACTAACCCCCAAGGGAGACCCGCATGAACCGCAGAACCTCGATGCGCGCACTGGCCGCGGCACTCGCCGGCGCCGCTTTCGGCCTCGCCGCAGCCGCCGCCGCCCAGGAACCGCTGAAGATCGCCTTCGTCTACGTGAGCCCGGTCGGCGACGCCGGCTGGACCTTCCAGCACGACCAGGGCCGCAAGGAAATGGAAAAGGCGCTCGGCGCCAAGGTCGAGACCAAGTTCGTCGAAAACGTGCCCGAGGGCGCGGATGCCGAGCGCGTGATCCGCGAGCTGGCGGCGAGCGGCAACAAGCTGATCTTCACCACGTCGTTCGGCTACATGAACCCGACGATCAAGGTCGCGCAGCAGTTCCCGAAAGTCGACTTCGAGCACGCGACGGGCTACAAGACGGCGAAGAACGTGGGCATCTACAACGCGCGCTTCTACGAAGGCCGGTATCTCAACGGCATCATCGCCGGCAAGATGACCAAGTCCAACGTCGCGGGCTACGTCGCCGCGTTCCCGATCCCCGAGGTCATCCAGGGGATCGACGCGTTCACCCAGGGCATGCGCAGCGTCAACCCGAGCGCCGAGGTCAAGGTGATCTGGACGAACTCCTGGTTCGACCCGGGCCGCGAGCGCGAGGCTGCGAACACGCTGATCTCGCAGGGCGCCGACGTGCTGACGCACCACACCGACTCGACCGCGGTGGTCCAGGCCGCGGAGGAGAAGGGCAAGTACGCGTTCGGCTATCACTCCGACATGTCGAAGTACGGCCCGCATGCGCAGCTTTCGGCGACGACGCACCAGTGGGGCGCGTATTACACCCGGCAGGCGAATGCCGTCCTCGCCGGCACGTGGAAGCCGACGAGCGTCTGGGGCGGGCTCAAGGAAGGGATGATCAAGCTGGCGCCGATCAACCCCGTCGTGCCGAAGGCCGTGCAGGACCAGGTGGCGCAGGCCGAGAAGGACATCATCGCCGGCAAGCTCCATCCGTTCCAGGGCCCGATCAAGGACAACACGGGGAAGGAGCGCGTTCCCGCGGGAAAGGCCATGACCGACGACGAGATGCAGAAGATGGATTTCTACGTCGCCGGCGTGCAGGGCTCGCTGCCGAAGAAGTAGGCGCGCCGCGCCAGATCGCGGCCGGCAGCCCTGCGCGGGTTCCATTACCCCAGTCACCCGCGCAGGGCTGCCGGCCGCGACCTGCCACGGGTGCGGTGGCCCGCGTGTCGCCGGCCCGTGCCGGGGCGGGTGTGCCCCGCGCGGGCGACTGGGGTAATGGAGCCTGCGTGGGGCACACCCGCCCCGGCACGGCGCGCATGAGGAAGTGCACTGCGCGGGCGACTGGGGTAATGGAGCCTGCGTGGGGCACACCCGCCCCGGCACGACGCGCATGAGGAAGTGCCCCGCGTGGGCGACCGGGGTAATGGAGCTCGCGCGGCACACCCGCCGCGGCACGACGCGCATGAGACAACGCGGACCATGGAAGCGTACGCCCTCGACTGGCTGAACCTGCTGTTGCGGTGGCTGCATCTGATCGCGGGCATCGCGTGGATCGGCGCGTCGTTCTACTTCGTGATGCTGGACAACTCGCTCGTGCCGCCGGCGAAGCCCGACGATGCGAAGCGCGGCGTGTCCGGCGAGCTCTGGGCGGTGCACGGCGGCGGCTTCTACGTCAGCCAGAAATTCCTCGCCGGCCCCGTGGGCGAGCCGCTGTCGGATAACCTCCACTGGTCGAAATGGGAGGCGTATACGACGTGGCTCTCGGGCATGGCGCTGCTCGCGCTGATCTACTGGCTGGGCGCGAGCGCCTACCTGATCGATCCTGCCGTCATGGGGCTGTCGCCGCCGGCCGCGGTCGCGATCAGCCTCTCCTTCCTCGCCGGCGGATGGCTCGTCTACGACGCGCTGTGCCGGCTGCTGGAAGGGCGCGAGAACCTGCTCGCCGCACTGATCTTCGCGTTCGTGATGGCCTGCGCCTTTGCGCTGTTTCATCTGTTCAGCGCACGGGCGGCGTTTCTCCACGTGGGCGCGATACTCGGCACGATCATGGTCGCGAACGTGTACTTCCACATCATTCCGGGCCAGAAGCGGATGGTCGCCGACATCCGCGCCGGCCGCGCGCCCGATCCCCGCCCCGGCATCGTCGGCAAGCAGCGTTCCGTCCACAACACCTACTTCACGCTGCCGGTGCTGTTCGTCATGATCAGCAACCACTACCCGATGACGTACGGCGCGCCGCAGGGTTGGCTGGTGCTCGGCGTGATCATGCTCGCCGGCGTGCTGATCCGGCAGTTCTTCGTGCTGCGCCACCGCGGCGTCGTGCGGTGGTGGCTGCCGGCGGCGGGCGCCGCGCTTCTCGCCGGCGTCGCGGTGGCGCTGGTTCCCGCGTCCGTCGCCGTGGACGGCGGCACGGTCGCCTTCGATCGCGTGCACGCCGTGCTGAAGACGCGCTGCGTCGCCTGTCACGCCGCGCATCCCACGCAGGAGGGATTCGCGCAGCCGCCGAAGGGCGTGGTGCTGGAGACGCCCGCGCAGGTGGCGGCGAACGCCGCGAAGGTCGCGGAGACGGTCGGCAACCGGTACATGCCGCTCGCCAACCTGACGCACATGACCGACGCCGAGCGCGCGCTGATCGCCACGTGGTTCGCGCAGGGCGCGGCGACGAAGTGATGCCCGGCGCCCGCGCGCGCGATCGCGCGACCCTGCGCGCCTTTCGCGGCGCGCTTTTGCATTTCATCGACGACCCGGCCGATGCCGGCGAGCGCGCCTGCGAATATTTCCCCGATGGCGCCCTGGTCGTCGACGGCGGGCACGTCGTCACGGCCGGCGACGCCGGACCGACGCTGGCGGGCCTGCCGGAGGCAACCCCCATCGTCGACCGCCGCGGCAAGCTGATCGTCCCCGGCTTCGTCGACACCCACATCCACTTTCCGCAAACGGACATGATCGCCGCCTACGGCGAGCAGCTGCTCGAGTGGCTCGAGCGCTACGCGTTTCCGCAGGAGCGGCGGTTCGGGGACGCCGCGCATGCACGCGAGGTCGGCCGAGTTCTTCCTCGACGAGCTCCTCCGCAGCGGGACGACGACGGCGCTCGTCTACGCCAGCGTGCACCCGGAGTCGGCCGATGCCTTCTTCACCGCTGCGCAGGCGCGCGGCGCGCGGATGATCGCGGGCAAGGTGCTGATGGACCGCCACTGCCCGGAATTCCTGCGCGATGGCGCTGATTCGGGCTACGCCGCCTCGAAGGCGCTGATCGCGCGGTGGCACGGGAAGGCGCGGCTCGGCTACGCGGTGACGCCGCGCTTCGCGCCGACGTCCTCCGAGCGCCAGCTGGCGCTCGCGGGCCGCCTGCTCGACGAGCATCCCGGCGTGTACCTGCAGACGCACGTGGCCGAGAACCGCAACGAGGTCGCATGGGCGAGCCGACTCTTCCCGGGAAGCCGCAGCTACCTGGACGTCTACGACCGCTTCGGCCTGGTGCGGCCGCGCTCGGTGTACGCGCACTGCCTCCACATCGACGACGCCGACCGCGCGCGGATGGGCGCAGCCGGCGCCGCGATGGCGTTCTGCCCGACGTCCAACCTGTTCCTCGGCAGCGGCCTGTTCGACCTCGCCGGCGCGCGCCGCCACGGCGTGCGCGTAGGCCTGGGGACCGACGTCGGCGCGGGCACGTCGTTCTGCCAGCTGCGCTCGCTCGACGAGGCGTACAAGGTCGCGCAGCTCGCCGGTCAGCGGCTGTCCCCGCTGGCCGCGTTCCACCTCGCGACGCTCGGCGGCGCGCGCGCGCTGTACCTCGACGATCGCATCGGCAATTTCCTGCCCGGCAAGGAAGCCGACTTCATCGTGCTCGATCCCGCCGCCACGCCGCTGCTCGCGCGGCGCCTCCGCCATGCCGCGAACGTGCAGGACACCCTGTTCGCGCTGATGATGCTGGCGGACGATCGCGCCATCGCGGAGACGTGGCTCCTCGGCCGCCGGGTGCACGCCCGCGGGGGGCGGCGTGCTGCCGGCGCAGTGATGCCGTTGCGCTAGCGACGCACGCCGGGCGCCTCCACGGGGAGGCCGTTCGCCCGCCAGCCGAGGTAGAGCTCGAGCTCGGTCAGCACTTGCGCGCCCTCCGGCGGCAGCGCTGCGCGAATGCCGGACAGGCAGGCGCGCAGCCGCCGCTGCAACGACCCGAGCGTCTGCCATTCGAGGCGGTACGCCGGGAACGCGTTGCCGTGGCCCTCGCTGATCGTCTCCACGAGCAGGCGTTTCCCGGCGTTCTGCTCGTGGCAGCTCGCGCACGCGAGGTTCAGCTGGCCGCGCCGCGCGTGATAGAACGCCCGCGCCCGCTCGAACGCCTCGCGCGCGGGCCCGTCGACCGCCACGGCCATCGGCATTCCCCGCGACTGCGCGGCGACGTAGGCGGTGAGCGCGTTGAGGTCCTCGGATTCGCGCGCCAGCGCGGGGCGCTGCTGCCGGGTCGCGCGGCACGCGTTGATGCGGTCCTCGAGGTCGACGATGCGCCCCTGCGCATCGCTCCACGCCGGCAGCCGGCTCGCGACGCCCTTCATCGAGGCCGCCGCATCGCCGTGGCATCCGGCACACGCGCCGCTTCCTTCACGCCAGAGCGCCGCGCCGCGCTCGACCCACAGCATGCCGGGATTCTGCGCGTCGTCCGCCTGCATCGCGCGCACGTCGGCACCCGCAAAGTCGATGCCCGAGCGCGGCGCCGCGACGGCCGTCGCGGCGATCATCGCCAGCAGCACGGCGGCGGCCCTCCGCAGCCGGGCCCGCGCGCAGGCACCGCCTTGACCGGCGCGGCCGGCACGGGCCGACGGGATCATCCGGCGACGTTGAGCATGGCGCGCGCTTCGCCGCGCTCGCCGACGTCGTCGACCCAGTCGAGCGCGAGCTCGCCGGAAACCGTCGCGGTCACGAAGAAGCGCAGATAGGGATTCGCCGCGATTCCCGAGCCGAGACTGGCGGCGAACACGTCGCGGCCGTCGTAGCGGCACACGAGCGAGCTGATCGTGTTGCGCGGGATCGTGCGGCCCATGTCGTCGACGCGGAAGCCGGTCTCCATCGGATGGCGGATCGACACCCGCACCTCGACGGCGTCGCCGGCGCGCACGGCGGGCGGCAGCTGGAGTCGCGCGAAGGCCATCAGCTTCCGTCCAGGCACGCGGACACGGTGACCTCGACATCGGCCACCGCCGCGTGCAGCTCGCCGTCGGCGAGCTCGGCGACACCGACGATGCGCTGCGTGCCCGCGAGGCGCACGCGGGTATCGATCTCGGCCCGCGCCGGCGCAACGGGAAAGTCGAAGCGCGCCATCAGCGCGACCGGATTCTTCGGTGAATACAGCCGCACCGACCGCAGCGCGGCGCCGGGCTCGAAGAGGCCGGTCACGCGGATGCGCAGCGGCACCGCGTTGCCGTTGTCGGCGAGTCGCGGGATGTCGAGCACCAGGCGGCCAAAGCGCGGCGCACGCCCGGCCAGGTAGTCGACGAGCTCGGGCACCGGCGGCAGCTCGCCCGCCTCCGCGCGTACCGGCAGCACGCGCAGCGCGACCAGCCCGCCGCTCCCCACGAGGAGCGCGCGGCGTCCGGGCGACGGCGGCGGCGAGCGGCAAATCACTTGAGCGTCGACAGAAAGGCGACGACGTCCTCGACCTGCTGGGCGTCGAGGATGGGGCGGCCGCGGTATTGCGGCGCGACGTCGCGCAGCCCGTCGGTCGCATGATAGGCCGGCATGATCGTCTGCGGAACCACGCGGCGCTCGTCGACGACGCGCTGGCGGAGCTGTGCCGGGGTCAGCCGCGTGCCGACGCCGCCAAGCGGCGGGCCGAGGTCGCCGGCCAGCGGCAGCCCGGGCACCGCATGGCACAGCACGCAGTTCGCCGGATCGCGCGAGCGCAGCATCGTCAGACCCCGGGCGGCATCGCCGGCAAGCCCCTCGAGCGGCGCAGCGATCGCGTCGCGCGCGCCCGGCGGCGCGGCTTCTTGCGGCGCACCCGTCGAGCAGCACGCCAGCGCGCCGGCGACGGCGAGCACCGCCACGCGCGCTGGCCGTCGCCCCGCCTTTCGCCGGCGGGGCTCGCACGGCAACGCAGGTGTCCGCGCCACGTCAGAGGCGCTTCAGCAGCGCCAGCACCTTGTCGAACGTCCGCCCGTAGGGTGGATACAGGAGCTTCGCCGCGGCCGCGCGCGGCTGGCGGAACACGGCCTTCTCGTGCGAGAACGTCAGGAAGCTGCGCTCGCCGTGATAGGCGCCGATGCCCGACGTGCCCACGCCGCCGAACGGCAGCCCCTCGTGCGCGAAGTGCCACAGCGTGTCGTTGACGGTGACGCCGCCGGCGAGCGTCTCGCGCAGCACGCGCTCGCGGCGCAGCGCGCTGCTGCCGAAGTAGTAGAACGCGAGCGGATGCGGCCGCGCGTTGAGCCGCGCCAGCGCCTCGTCGAACGACGCGTACGTCTCCACGGGCAGGAACGGCCCGAAGATCTCCTCCTGCATGATCTTCATGTCCGGCGTCGCGTTGACGACCAGCACGGGCTCGAGCTTGCGGCTGCCCGCCTCGGGAAACTCGTTCGGCGGCCCGAGCCGCACGATGCGTGCGCCGAGCGCGCGCGCGTCGTCGAGCAGCGCCGTGAGCCGCGCGTGGTGTCGCGCGTTGACGATCGAAGTGTAGTCCTGGTTGTCCATGAACGACGGATACAGCCGCGCCACCGCGTCGCGCAACGCGCCGACGAAGCGCTCCAGCAGCGCCTCGGGCACGAGCGCGTAGTCCGGCGCGATGCACGTCTGTCCGGCGTTCAGCAGCTTGCCGACGGCGAGTCGCGGCGCGATCAGCGCGAGGTCGGCGTCGGCATCCACGAGCGCGGGCGACTTGCCCCCGAGCTCCAGCGTCAGCGGCGTCAGGTTCTGCGCCGCGGCCAGCGCGATCCGGCGCCCCACGGCAGTGGAACCGGTGAAGAACAGGTGATCGAAGGGCATCGCCGCGAAGGCGGCGCCGACGTCGGCGTCTCCCGTCACGACGGCGAATTCGTCTTCGCGGAAGCGCCGCGCGATGCGCGCCTTCAGCAGGGCGGACGTGGCCGGCGTCAGCTCGGAAGGCTTGAGCAGCACGCGATTGCCGGCGGCAAGCGCGCCGAGCGCGGGCGCGAGCGCAAGCTGGACCGGATAGTTCCACGGGCTGATGATGCCCGCGACGCCCTTCGGCTGCCGGACGATGCGCGAGCGGCCGGGCAGCAACTGTAGGGGCGTGGCCACGCGCTGCGGACGCATCCAGGCTTGCAGGTGCCGGAGCGCGTGGCGTATCCCCGCCCCGACGATGTAGAGCTCGGTGAGGCGCGTCTCCTGCGTCGCCCGGTGGCCGAAATCGCGCGTCACGGCTGCGCACAGCTCGGCTTCGTCGTCGGTCACGATCCGCAGCAACCGCTGCAACCGGTCGCGCCGCACGTGGTAGTCCGGATAGCGCTCGTTCGCGAACGCCGCGCGCTGCAGGCCGAACAGCCGCGCGAGCTCTGCGGAAGGTGCTGCGGCCGGCAGGTCTGCGCTCAATCGATCGTACCGAGCATGCGTCCCGCCGCGACACCCAATGCGGCCTGCGCGGCGCGTGCGGCCCGCGCATAGGGCGCCGCGCGGAGGAATCCGTGCGCCAGCCGCGGCGCCTCGACCAGCGACGTCGCCACGCCCGCCGCGCGCAAAAGGCCCGCGTAGCGGACGCCGTCGTCGCGCAGCGGATCGAGCTCGGCGACGACCACATGCGCCGGCGCGGCGTCGGCGAGCGACGGCGCGCGCGACGGCACGGCGCGCATGTCGCCCGTATCCAGCGCATCGCCGAGGTAATGCGTCCAGTACTCGATCATGTCGGCGCGGCACAGCGTCGGACTCGTCGCGTGCTCCCGATAGCTCGCCGACTCGAAGTCCGGCTCGATCACCGGATAGATCAAAAGCTGCAGCGCGAGCGCAACGCCGAGATCGCGCGCTTCGAGCGCCAGTCCCGCCGCCAAATGCGCGCCTGCGCTGTCGCCGCCCACGCCAAGGCGCGCGGTGTCGACGTCGAGCGCCTTCGCGTTGCCCGCGACCCAGTCGAGCGCGGCGCGCGCGTCGTCGTTCGGCAGCGGAAACGGATTCTCCGGCGCCCGGCGGTACGCCACGCTCGCCACGACGACGCGCGCATCCTGCGCCAGCGCAGCGCAGGCGCCGTCATGCGTGAACACGCTCCCGGCGACCCATCCTCCGCCGTGGAAGTACACGATGGCCGGACGCTTGCCGGGTGCCGGCCTGAAGATGCGGATCAGAAGCTCGCGGCCCGGCAGCGTCACGATGCGATCGTCGCGCTCCACACGGTCGGGCGGCGGCGGGAAATGCCGCTGGATCGCTTCCATTCGCGCGCGGCGCGCGGCCACGTCGAGCGGCCCCTGCACCGGAAGGGCGCGCGCGACGCGGTCGAAGTACGCGGCGAGTTCGGGGTCGAGGTGCATGGCGCGACATTATCGCTCGCATTGCCGAGGCGTGAGGATGCGCGAACGCAGGCGGAGCGACCGGCCGGGCCGGCCGCGCGCACTATCCGGCGACGCGACGCGCCACCGCGGGCCCGGGCACTATCCGGCGACGCGATGCACCACTGCGGGCCGGAGCACCGCCGCCGTGCCGGCGACGATCATCACCGCACCGGCGAGCATCGGCGGCGTGATGCGCTCGCCGAGGAACAGCGCGCCCCACGCCATGCCGAACGCGGGCATCAGGAAGGTGACCGTCATCGCCCGCGTCGGGCCGACGTCCGCGATCAGCCGGTAGTAGAGCAGGTAGGCGACGCCGCTGCAGATCAGGGCCAGCGCGAGCAGGTCCACGAGCACCCACGGCGCCAGCGATGCCGGCAACGGCGTGGCGGCAGCCATCGGCAGCAGCAGCAGCGCCGCGAACACCTGGCTCCAGCCCGCCACGGCGACCGGCGCGAGCCGCGCTCCGTGCCGCTTCAGCCACACGCCGGCGAGCGCATAGCAGAGCGCGGCGCATAGGCTGGCGACGACGGCGACGGCGAACCCCGCGTCCGGCGCGACGGGGCCGGCGCGGCTCACCATCGCCACGCCCGCTGCGCCAAGCGCGAGGCCCGCCACCTTGAACGCGGTGAGCCGGTCGCCGAGCCACGCCGCCGCGGCGATCGCCGCGAACAGCGGCGTCGCCGCGTTGAGGATCACGAGATACGACGCCGGCAGGTATTGCGCCGCGTAGGCGAAGAGCAGCGAACGGCAGCGCGCGAGTTGAGCGCACCGACGAACAGGTAGGCACGCCAGTGCCGCTTCAGCCCGCGCGTCGAGATGCGTCAGCGCGAACCAGGCGACGAGTGCCGCGCCGGCTATCAGCACGCGCGAGCGCCGCCGTCCACACCGGACCGAGCGCCGGCACGATCACGCGCAGGAACACGAACGACAGGCTCCAGATGATCGCAAGCGCGGACAGCCGCGCGACGTCCGCCGGGCGCATCGTCAGGCGGCGAGCCGTGCGCGCGCGGGGTCCTCCTCCCACGCCAGCAGCGCGCGCTTGCGCGCGAGACCGCCCGCGTAGCCGGTCAGCGCGCCATCCGCGCCGACGACGCGATGACACGGCACGACGAGCGACCACGGATTGCGCCCGGTGGCGGCGCCGGCGGCGCGTACGCTGCCCGGCATGGCCGGCACGCCGCGCGAGCTCGGTGTACGTCGCGGTGGTTCCGAAGGGCATCGCCGCGATCGCCCGCCACACGTCGCGCTGGAACGGCGTGCCGACCGGGGCGAGCGGCAGCTCGAAGACCGGGCGCGTGCCGGCGAAGTATTCGCAAAGCTGCCGGCGCGCGTCCCGCAGCACCGGCATCGCGTCGTCCTCGCGCCATGCCGCGCCACGGCCCGGGTTGATATTTCTGGCCGTCGAAATACACGCCGGCGAGCGCGTCGCCGGCCGCGACGATCAGCATGTCGCCCAGCGGCGAGGCCAGTCTGCAGTACGTGGTGTTCATGTCACGGCTCCTTTCCAAAGATGCATGACCGCGTAGGCGCGCCAGGGGCGCCACGCGTCGCTGCGGCCGCCTCGGCGCGCGCCGGACGGGTTTCGCCCATCGCCCGCAGCACGACGAGGTCGTTGGCCGAGAAACGCGTCGGGCCAGCGCAGCGCCCGCATCGCGATGTAATGCGCGGTCCACGGCGCCGATGCCCGGCAGCGCGCGCAGCGCGGGCGAGCGCGGCATCGACGTCGACGCCGGGCTCGAGCGCGAGCCGGCCGCCGGCGACGGCCTCGGCGAGCGCGATCGACGCGTCCGCGCGCGCGCTGCGGTGATGCCGCAGCGGGCGAGCGAACCGACGCCCGCGGCGGCGAGCGCGGCTGCCGTCGGGAAGAGGCGCGACACGTCGGCGGTGCCGCCACCGCGCGTCTCGCCGATGGCCGCGCCGAGCGCCGCGACGATCCGTCCGAGCAGCGTCCGCGCGCCGCGCACCGATGATCTGCTGGCCGACGATCGCGCGCACCGCGAGCTCGAAACCGTCGAACGCGCCGGGCACGCGCAATCCCGGACATGCCGCGGCCAGCGTCCCGAGATGCGCGGCGATGTCGGCCGGGTCGCAGGCGAGGTCGAACGCGTGCTTGACGCGCGCGAGCACCAGCGGCACGACGTGCGCCAGCGAGGCCGAGAGCTGCACGGCCAGCGCCGCCTTGCGCGGCGCACGGCGAACGGCGACGACCCCCGCATGCGTCGCACCGCGATGGACGATCGCGAGCGTGCGCGAGTAGCACGCCGGCGTCACCGCCTCGACGCCGGGGATCGCGCGCGCGCGAAGGAACTCGAGCATCGCGTCCCAAGGCGTACGGCGGCCGGAAGGCGAGCTCGAAGCGAAGCGCGTCGGGCAGCGCACGCCGGCATCCGCTCGCGGCGCAGGCGTCCGGGCGCCATCCGGTAGCGCGTCTTGAACAGCGCGTTGAAGCGGCGCAAGCTGGCGAAAGCCGCTCGCGAGCGCGATCTCGGTCACGGGCAGCGCGGTGTCGGTCAGCAGGCGCTTGGCGAGCAGCAGCCGCTGCGTCTGCGCGTAGTCGATCGGCGACACGCCGAATTCGCGCGTCGAAGATGCGGCGCAGGTGACGGCTGGTGACGCCCACGCGCGCGGCGAGGCGCCTCGATGCCGCCGTCCTCGAGCACGCCGTTCTCGATCAGGTCGACGGCGCGCCTGCGCGAGCCGCGCGCGTCGCGTCGACGCTCGCCATGCCCGGCGCGAGCTCGGGCCGGCAGCGCAGGCACGGCCGGAACCCGTCGACCTCGGCCGCGGCGGCGCTCGTGAAGAAGCGGCAGTTCTCGCGCCGCGGCGTGCGCACCGTGCATACGGGCCGGCAATAGATGCGCGTCGACGACACGCCGACGAAGAAGCGGCCGTCGAAGCGCGCGTCGTGCGCCTGCGAGCGCGCGGTAGCAGCTGTCGGCGTCGAGGTGTCATGGCCGCGATTATGCGCGTGCCACCCGCCACCGACTCGCCATTTTCGGACTTGACAGCAACGCGCGCCGGTCGCGCCGGCGCCGCGCGGCACCGTGCGTCGCGCGGTCCCGCGGCCGCGCGGCCCCGCGGCAGGCCGAACCTGCGCATAATCGCGGCTTGGTTGCCGCCCGTTGCGGCTCACCTTTGGAGCGTTCCTCGATGATTCGCCTGCCTTCACGCGCCGCACTCGCCCTTGCGGTCGCTTTCTGCACGTCCGGCGCATTGGCGCAGGCGCTCGACAAGCTGACGTTCTCGACCGACTGGCTGGCGCAGGCCGAGCACGGCGGCTTCTACCAGGCCGTGGCCGAGGGGATCTACACGAAGTCACGGCCTCGACGTGACGCTCAAGATCGGGCGGGCCGCAGGTCAACGGATTGCAGCTCCTCGCCGCGGGGCAGGCTCGACGTCGCGATGGCCGACGCGCTGCAGGTGATGTCCGCGATCGAGCAGAACGTGCCGCTCGTCACGATCGCCGCGACGTTCCAGAAGAACCCGACGGTGATCATCGCGCACCCGGGCGTCGCGATAGCTCGTCGACCTCAAGGGCAGGCCGATCGCCGTCGAGCGCGGCGGCGAACACGACGTTCTGGCCGTGGCTCAAGCAGCGTTACGGCTTCACCGACGACCAGAAGCGCCCGTACGCCTTCTCGGTGCAGCCGTTTCTCGCCGACAGGACGCTGTCGCAGCAGGGCTTCGCGACGTCCGAGCCGTTCTCGATCGAGAAAGGCGGCGTGACGCCGGTCGTGTTCCTGCTGGCCGACCTGGGCTACCCGCCCTACTCCGAAGCGCTCGTCGTCACCCGCGACACGCTCGCCAAGCGCGGCGATGCGCTGCGCCGCTTCGTGCTGGCTTCCGCGGAAGGCTGGCGCAGCTATCTCGCCAATCCCGGCGCCGGGAAACGCGCTGATCACGCAAGGCCAACCCGGAAATGGGCGACGACCTCATCGCCTACGGCGGTCGCGAAGATGAAGGCGTTCACGATCGTCGCCGGCGCGCGATACGCAGACGCAGGGGCTGCTGACCATGACCGATGCGCGCTGGCGCAGCACGCTCGAGTTCCTGCGCGCCGCCGGTCTCGCCAAGCCCGGCGTCGACTACTCCCGCGCGTGGACGCTCGACATCACGAGCAAGGTCAAGGTCCTGCCCTGAACCGTCCACCGCAGCGGGCGGAGGCGCCCGTCATCGCGTTCGCCGGTGTCGACAAGCGCTTCGCCAACGGCACCGCGGCGCTCGCGCCGGTCGATCTTCGCGTCGGGCGCGGCGAGTTCGTCACGCTGCTCGGGCCCTCCGGCTGCGGGAAGATCGACGCTGCTCAACTATCGCGGCGGGCCTGCTCTCGCCGTCGCACGGCGACGTGCGCTGGTGGGGCGGCCCGCTCGCCGCGACCGGCGGCGCGGGCCGGCGCATCGCCTTCGTCTTCCAGTCGCCGACGCTGATGCCCTGGTCGCGCGTCGACGCGCAACGTCCGGCTGCCGCTCGACCTCGCGGGCGTCCCGCGCCCCGAAGCCGGGCGCGCGGCGGCCGGGGCGCTGGCGCTCGTCGGACTCGACGCCTTCGCGCATCACCTGCCGCGCGAACTGTCGGGCGGGATGCAGATGCGCGTGTCGATCGCCCGCGCGCTCGTCACCGCGCCCGATCTGCTGCTGATGGACGAGCCGTTCGGGGCGCTCGACGAATTCACGCGCCAGCGGCTCGATGACGAGCTGCTCGTCACTGTGGCAGGCGCGCCGCCTCACCGTCGTCTTCGTCACGCACAGCATCGTCGAGGCCGTGTTCCTGTCGACGCGCGTCGCGGTAATGGCGGCGCGCCCCGGACGCGTGCTCGCCGAGGTGCCGATCGACGCGCCGTTTCCACGCGGCGATGCATGGCGCGTCTCGAGCGCGGCCGCTGCGCATGCCAAGCAACTGTCCGACCTCGTCGCGCACGCCAACCGCGAAGGCGCGCGCGCGGTCGCGGCGCCATGATCGAGGAGCGGCGCGCCCCGGTCGCGCTGCGCTTCGCGGCGCCGGTGCTGGTTGCGCTGATATTCGTCGCGCTGTGGCAGGGATTGACCACGGCGTTCGGGGTCCCGTCCTATCTCGTGCCCTCGCCGGTCGTCGTCGCGCACACGCTCGTTGCCGACCGCGTGCTCCTGCTGCACTCGCTCGGCGTCACGCTCGGCATCGCGCTGGCGGCGCTCGCGCTTGCGACGGTCACCGGCGTGCTCGCCTCGCTGCTGTTCGTGCAAAGCCGCTGGATCGAGATGAGCTTCTTCCCCTACGCCGTGCTGCTGCAGGTGACGCCGATCGTCGCGATCGCGCCGCTCATCATCATCTGGGTGAAGGACACGCTGGACCGCGCTCGTGCTGTGCGCGGTGGTCGTCGCGATCTTTCCGATCATCTCGAACACCACGCTGGGTCTGCGCAGCGTCGACCCCGGCCTGCTCGACCTGTTTCGCATGTCGCGGGCCACGCGCTGGCAGACGCTGGTCCGCCTGCGCATACCGAGCGCGCTGCCCTACTTCTTCGGCGGCCTGCGGATCGCCAGCGGACTCGCGCTGATCGGCGCCGTCGTCGCCGAGTTCGTCGCGGGGACGGGCGGCAGCGGCGCGGGGCTCGCCTACCAGATCCTCCTCGCCGGTTTCCAGCTCAACATCCCGCGGCTGTTCGCCGCGCTGCTGCTGATCGCGGGCGCAGGGATCGCGCTGTTCGGGGCGACGGTATGGCTCACGCGCGCCGCGCTGTCGCGCTGGCACGAGAGCGAGCTGGCGGCGCGGGATTGACGATGCGCACGCTGCTGCTGCGCAACGCCACGCTCGTCGCCACGATGGACGACGCGCGGCGCGAGATCGCGGACGGCAGCGTGCTGGTGCGCGGGAACGCGATCGAAGCCGTCGGTCCGGCCGCGGCGCTGCCGGCGAGCGCCGACGAGGTGATCGACCTGTCGCACCACGTCGTGCTTCCCGGTCTCGTCAACACGCATCATCACCTGTTCCAGTCGCTGACGCGCGCGGTGCCCGCCGCACAGGATGCCGGGCTGTTCGCGTGGCTGCGCGCGCTCTATCCGATGTGGGCGCGGATGACCCCCGAGATGATGTTCGTGTCGGCGCAGGCCGGTCTCGCGGAGCTCATCCTCTCCGGCTGCACGACGTCGAGCGACCACCTCTATCTTTTTCCCAACGGCAGCCGGCTGGACGACACGATCGCCGCGGCGCGCGGGATCGGCGTGCGCTTTCACGCCTGCCGCGGCGCGATGAGCGTCGGGGAGTCCGCCGGCGGCCTGCCTCCGGACGCGCTGGTCGAGGACGAGGCGGCGATCCTCGCCGACACCCGCCGCGTGATCGAGACGTTCCACGATCCGGCGCGCTTCGCGATGTGCCGGGTGGCAGTCGCGCCCTGCTCGCCGTTCTCCGTGTCGCGCGGGCTCATGCGCGATGCCGCCGCACTCGCTGCGAGCCATGGCGTCCGCCTGCACACGCACCTCGCCGAGAACGACGCCGACGTGGCCTATTCGCGCGAGCACTTCGGCTGCACGCCCGCCGAGTACGCCGACTCGCTCGGCTGGACCGGTCCGCACGCGTGGCACGCGCACTGCGTCAAGCTCGACACGCACGGAATCGACCTGTTCGCGCGGACGCAAACCGGCGTCGCGCACTGCCCGACGTCGAACATGCGGCTCGCCTCCGGCATCGCGCCGGTGCGCGCGATGCTCGATCGCGGCGTGCCGGTGGGCCTCGGCGTCGACGGCAGCGCGTCGAACGACGGCGCGCACCTCCTCGGCGAGGCGCGGCAGGCGCTCCTCGCGCAGCGGGTGGCCTTCGGCCCGGCGGCGCTCTCCGCGCGCGAAGCGCTCGCGCTCGCCACGCGCGGCGGAGCGCAGGTGCTCGGCCGCGACGACGTCGGGCAGCTCGTGCCCGGCCGGGCGGCCGACATCGTCGCCTTCGACCTGGACGCGCTCGGCTACGCGGGCGGCGCCGGGCACGACGCGCTCGCCGCGCTGGTATTCTGCGCGCCGGCGCCTGTCGCATGGTCGATCATCGACGGCAAGATCGTCGTGCGCGACGGCATGCTCGCAACGCTCGACCTGCCGCGCGTCGCCGAGCGCCAGCGTGCGCTCGCGCGGGCGCTGGCCCGCAACGAATGACATGGAGCATTTCGACTTCGTCGTGATCGGCGGCGGCGTGATCGGCACCTCGATCGCCTGCCACCTCGCGCGCCTCGGCGCGCGCCGGACGCTGCTGCTCGAGCGCGGAGGGCTCGGCGGCGGCACGACGGCGCAGTCGTCGTGCCTGGTGCGCACCCACTACTCGGTGCCCGAGAACGTGGCGCTCGCCAAGGCGGGACGCGACATCCTCGCCGACTTCGCACGCTACCTGGACGACGCCGACGCCGACAGCGGTTTCCACCGCTGCGGAATGCTGATCGTGGCGCCGCCGGGCGCGCGCGCCGCCGCGCTCGCCGACAGCCTGGCGATCGCGCGCACGGCCGGTGTCGATGCACGCGCGATCGCGCACGACGAGGCCGCGCGGCTGAATCCGCTGCTTGCGCTCGACGACATCGCTGCCATCGGCTGGGAGCCCGACTCGGGCTATGCCGACGCGTATCTCACCCTGTCCGCCTTCGCGCGCAATGCGCGCCGCCACGGTGCGACGATCCGCGAAGGCGTTGCCGTCACGGGACTGCTGCGCGACGGCGCCGCCGGGGTGGCCGGCGTGCGCACGGCGCAGGGCGACATCGCCGCCGGCACGGTGATCAGCGCGCAGAACATCTGGACCGGCGAGCTCGCGTCCTGGCTCGGCATCCCGCTGCCGCTCGCGCTCTCGCGCCACGCCGTGTTCACGCTCGAGGGGCCGACGCCCTACGGCCGCGATCTGCCGGTCGTGAAGGACCTCGCGTCGGCCGGGAAGCTCTACTTCCGCAGCTACGGCGGCGCGCAGGTCCTGGTCGGCGACGGCAACGAGGGCGAGTCGCTCGACGCGCCGGACATCGAGCAGGCCGACGTGCCGCTCGACTACGTCGTCGACATCGGCGCCCAGCTCGCGCGCCGGGTGCCGGCGTTCGAGAGCGCGGGGCTCGCGGCGTCGTGGACCGGCGTCTACGACGTCACGCCCGACTGGAACCCGGTGCTCGGCCACGTCGACGGCGCGCCTGGCCTGCAGATCGCGTACGGCTTCTCCGGCCACGGCTTCAAGCTCGCGCCGATCGTCGGGCGCCTGCTCGCCCAGTCCGCGCTCGGCCTCCCCACCGACCTGCCGCTCGCACCTTATTCGCTCGGTCGCTTCGCCGCCGGGCGGCTGCTCACCGGACGTTACGGCGCGGGTGCCGTGTCGTAACGGGGACGGCGTCGCAGCACGCGCTTGGCGTAGCGACGCCGGGTCGTCATACTTGCGGCGCAGCGCCTTTGGGGACCAGGCAAACATCAGGGAGACCATACATGTCACATCCGTCACGGATCGGCGTCGCCGCCGCCATCGCGGCCGGGCTCGTCTTCGCAACCACGTCGATCGCGCAGGAGCGCGTCTTCTTCGGCATCGCCACGGGCGGCACCGGCGGCACCTACTACCCGCTGGGCGGAATGCTCGCGCAGCTCATCTCGAACAAGGTGACGATCGGCGGCAAGAAGCTCTCGGCGACCGCGGAGACCTCCGGCGCGTCGGTCGCCAACGCGCAGCTCCTGGGGCGCAAGGACATCGAGAGCGCGTTCGTCGCCGCCGACATCCTCGACGCCGCATACAACGGCAAGGGCCAGTTCGAGGGCAAGCCGCTCAAGAACCTGCGCGCGCTCGGCGCGCTCTATCCCGAGCAGGTACAGCTCGTGACGCTCGCGTCGGCGAACGTCAAGACGTTCCGCGACCTCAAGGGGAAGACCGTCTCGTCGGGTTCGCCGGGCTCGGGTCAGTGGCAGCTCCTCGGCGACCTGCTCGAGGCCTACGGCATGACGCGCAAGGACATCGGCGAGGACCTGTCGTCGTTCGCCCAGTCGGTCGACAAGATCAAGGACGGCAACCTGACGGCGTCGCTGATCACCGCCGGCGCGCCGACGTCCTCGATCACCGACCTCGCCAATGCCCGCGACATCCGCGTCGTCCCGCTGGCCGGGCCCGAGATCGAAGCGCTGCGCAAGAAGCAGCCCTACTACGCGAGCGTGCAGTTGCCGGCGAACACGTACAAGGGGCAGAGCGCGCCGGTCGACACGCTCGCGGTGCTGGCGATCTGGTCGACGCATGCGGATCTTTCGGACCAGATGGCGTACGAGGTCACCAAAGCGCTGTACGAGAACACGGAGATCCTCGGCCAGGTGCATCCGAAGGGCAAGGAGATCAGCCTCAAGACCGCGCTGCAGTCGATCTCGATTCCGCTGCACCCGGGCGCCGAGAAGTATTACCGCGAAAAGGGCCTGATCAAGTAGCAGCGTCGGTCCCGGTCGCACGCCTTGCCGAAGCCGAGGAACGGCGCGCGTACCCTTGCCGCGCACGCGTACCGGCGCATCGCCGCGCGGCTGGCGGCGATGGCGCTGGCGGCGCTGGCCGGCGCCGCCGGGGCCGCGTGCGTCTCGCTGGCGCCGCCGGGCGGCGCGCCGCTCGCGCGAATCGCGCTGGACGAGCGCGATCCCGCGTTCCGGATCACCTACGTGCATTCGGTCACGCGCACGCCGGTCGACGAGATCTATCGCGTGGACGGCTCGCGGGTGGTCCAGACCGAGATCCGCTTCGTCGAGCATGGCCCGGGGCTTCCCACCGCCGCCGACGCAAGCGGCACGTTCGAGCTTCGCGACGGCCGTTTTGTCGTGCATGAGCACCGCGCGTTCGCGGCCTTCGTGATGCGCGTGCACCGCGACCAGCGGCCGATCCTGGTCGCGGGCGCGCACACCGTGGACCTCGCGCAATGGGGCAATCGCGCGCTCGAGCTGTCGGCGAGCGCGGGCGAGTGCGCCGCGCCGTGACCTCGCCGCCGCACCCGCCGCACGGCGCGGGCCCCGGCGAGACTGCGCCGCCTGCCGCCGGCGCCGCGGCGGTGGCCGGAGGCAGCCTCGTCGCGGGCATCGAATCGATCTCGGCGGAGGAACAGGCCGCGCTGATCCGCGAGTTCGATCACGAGTCGAACTTCCGCCGGCTGATCGGGCCGGTCGGCCTGCTCGTCACCACGGTCTCGGTCATCCTCTCGTCGTTCCACATCTACACGGCGGGCTTCGGACTGCTGGTGGAGATCAAGCACCGCGCGTTCCACCTCGCGCTCGTGCTCGCGCTGATCTTCCTGGTCTTCCCGCGCCCCCGGCCGGCGAAGGACGCGCGCGGCGCCGCGCGCGAATGGGCATGGGCAGCGGTCTTCTCGGCGTTCTACCTGTACCTCGCGCACGACATGACCGCGTCGCTGGTGGCGTCGGGCGAGCTCGGCCGGCAGTGGCCATTCCTCGCGCTCATCGCCTTCGTCGCCTTCATCTCGCTGCCGTTGCGCGCGCTCGGCGGCACGGGCGATGGCGTGTCGTGGGCCGACTGGCCGCTGGCGCTCGCCGCGGCGGCCGTCTCGCTGTACTTCATCGTGTTCTTCGACGACGTCTTCATCGCGCGCGTGGGCTCGCCGATCGCGCAGGACTACATGATGGGCGTGCTGGCGATCGTCGTCGTGATGGAGGCGGCGCGCCGCACGATGGGCCCGCTGCTGCCGGCGATCGGCATGACCTGCCTCCTCTACGCGCTGCTCGGGCGCTACATGCCGGGCGTGCTCGCGCATCGCGGCTACTCGGTGGTACGCGTCGTCAACCACATCTACGTGGGGACCGAGGGCATCTACGGGATCGCCGTCGGCGTCGTCGCGACCTACGTCTTCCACTTCGTGCTGTTCGGCGTGCTCGCGCAGATGACCGGCCTCGGACGGCTGTTCATGGATCTCGCGACGATCGCCGCCGGACGCTTCTCCGGCGGCCCCGCGAAAGTGTGCGTCGTGTCGTCCGGGCTGTTCGGGATGATCTCGGGCTCGCCGGTCGCCAACGCGGTTACCACCGGGTCGCTGACGATCCCGCTGATGAAGAAATACGGCTTCACGGCGCGCTTCGCCGCGGCGGTCGAGGCCTCCGCCTCGTGCGGCGGGCAGGTGACGCCGCCGGTCATGGGCGCTTCGGCCTTCGTGATGGCGGAGCTGCTCGGCGTGCCGTACAAGTTCCTCGTCATCATCGCGATCATTCCGGCGCTGTTCCACTACCTCGCGTGCCTGACGATGGTGCATCTCGAGGCGCGGCGGCTGCGGCTCACCGGCGTCGAGGCGGCGCTCATTCCCAGGCTCTCGAAGGTCATCGGGGAGAGCTGGCACCTCGTGTTCCCGCTCGTCGCGCTGGTGACGATGCTGCTGCTCGACTTCACGCCGTTCCTGTCCGCCTTCTGGGGCATCGTCCTGTGCTTCGTCTGCTCGTACATTCCGCTTTTGGCGCGGCGGATGGGCTGGGGTCGGCTCCAGGGTCAGACGCTCACGTGGAAGCCGCTGATCGAGGGCCTCGAGGTCGGCGCCAAGTACGCGCTCGCGATCGGCGCCGCGTGCGCATGCGTCGGGCTGATCCTCGGCACGCTGACGCTGTCCGGGCCTCGGCTTCAAGTTCTCGGGGGCCGTGGTCGACCTCGCGGGCACCGTCGCCGGAATCGTGCATTCGCTCGACCCCTTCGGCATCGTCACCTTGACGGGCGGCAAGGTCTTCTTCGGCCTGCTGTTCGTCGCCCTCGCCTGCATCCTGATGGGCACCGGCGTGCCGACGACGCCGACGTACATCATCCTCGCGTCGATCGCCGCGCCCGCGCTCGGGACGCTCGGCGTGCCGCTGATCGCCACGCACTTCTTCGTGTTCTACTACGGCGTGCTGGCCGACGTGACGCCGCCGGTCGCGCTGGCGGCCTACGCCGCCGCCGGCATCGCGCGCGCCGAGCCGATGCGCACGGGACTCACGGCGTTCAGGCTGTCGATGGGCAAAGCGCTCGTCCCGTTCATGTTCGTCTACACGCCGAGCCTGCTGTTCATCGATTTCAAGTGGCCGGCGTTCGCCTCGGCGATCGTCTTCGGCACCGTGGGGATCATCGCGCTGTCGGCCGCGTACATCAGGTATTTCCGCGCCCCGATCTCGCGCGTCGAGCAGGCCGTGCTGACTCTCGCGGGGCTCGCGCTCGTGTTCAACCAGTTCTGGCCCAACGTCGTCGGCGGTCTCATCGTCGCCGCCGTGCTTGCAGGCAATGCAATGCGCGGCCGCCGCGCGCGCGCCCCCGCGGTGTAGGTGGAACACTTACATACCGTGCGGAGCGATCAGCGTAAACTTACGTACGTCGAAACGTGATAGGAGCGCAGCATGCGGTTGTCGCTCCGATTCCTCGTTCCGCTTCTGATCGCGCTCGGACTGTTTGCGTACGCTGCCGTTCCCCTGCTGGACGGGCTGATGCAACGCTGGTTCGAGCGCGACGTGGAAATCCGCTCGAACCTCATCGCCAACAGCCTCGACGAGCCGCTCGAGCGATTGCTGGCGGATGGGTCCCCTTCGCGCATCATCGCGTATTTCAACCGCCTGACCTCGGACGAGCGGCTGCACTCCATCGGTCTGTGCCTTCCCGGCACCCCGACACCGATCGCTTCGGAGCGCTTTCCCGCCAACATCGATTGCGCCTCGGCGCGCCGCCGCAGCGACGCCGCGCATGGCGGGCTCGTGCGCATTCCCGGTTCGCTGCGACTCACCGATCAGCGGATCGGCGGCGAGACGGGCGTGCTCGGCGACGTGCTGATCGTGCACGACATGAGCTTCATCGGCCGCCGCACCGAGGAGACCCGCCGCTACCTTTTCTACTTCTTCATCGCGCTGGGTGCGATCGTCGCGCTCATCACCGTCGTCATCGCGCAGCTTTCCTGGCGCGGCTGGGTGCAGGGCATGCGCGCGCTGCTTCGCGGCGAAGGCCTCTGGCGTCCGGCGGCCGCGCTGTCGACGCCGGAGCTGCGTCCGCTCGAGCGTGACGTGCGCGAGCTCGTGCGCGAGCTCGAGCGGCAGAACCGTCCGCGTCACGCCGACGGGGTGATGTGGACGCAGGAGACGCTGCGCGAGACGCTGCATCGCGAGCTGCGCGGGCACGACATCATCGTCGTGTCGAACCGCGAGCCCTACATCCACGTCGCCGCCGCCGACGGCGTTCACGTCCAGCGCCCGGCCAGCGGACTCGTGACCGCGCTCGAGCCCGTCATGCGCGCGTGCTCGGGCACGTGGATCGCGCACGGCAGCGGCTCGGCGGACCGGCAGACCGTCGATGCGCACGACCGCGTTCCCGTGCCGCCCGAGCGCGCCTCGTACCAGCTGCGCCGCGTCTGGCTGACGCCGGAGGAGGAGAACGGCTACTACAGCGGATTCTCCAACGAAGGTCTGTGGCCGCTGTGCCACATCGCCCACGTGCGGCCGACGTTCCGCAGCGAGGACTGGGAGCAGTACAAGCGCGTCAACGCGAAGTTCGCCAAGGCCGTCGGCGCCGAAGCGAAGACGCCCGATCCGATCGTGCTCGTGCAGGACTACCATTTCGCGCTGCTGCCGGAACTGATCCGCCGCCGGCTGCCGAAGGCGACGGTGATCGCGTTCTGGCACATCCCGTGGCCGAACCCCGAGGCTTTCGCGATCTGCCCGTGGCGCGACGAGCTTTTGAAGGGCATGCTCGGCAGCAGCATCCTCGGCTTCCACACGCGCTTCCACTGCAACAACTTCCTCGACACCGTCGACCGGCTGATCGAGGCGCGCGTCGATCGCGAGACGCTCACCGTGACCCGCGGCGGCCACACCACCGCCGTGCGGCGCTACCCGATCTCGATCGAATGGCCGCCGGAGGCGCTGGCCGGTGCGCCGCCGGCGAACGAAGCCAAGCGCATCGTGCGCGAGCGCTTCGGCCTGCCCGCGTCGCACCGCATCGGCGTCGGCATCGACCGCCTGGACTACACGAAGGGCGTGCTCGAGCGCCTGGAGGCCGTGGCGCGGCTGCTCGAGACCGAGCCGCGCTGGATCGGGCGCTTCACGTTCATCCAGATCGCCGCGCCGACGCGCGCGATGATCGGCGAGTACCGCGACTACGCGACGCGCGTGCGCGAGCTCGTCGACCGCATCAACGCGCGCCATGTCCGCGCGGCCTTTCCGCCGATCATCCTGCTCGCGCAGCACCACGAGCCGGAATCCGTCTACGAATACCATCGCGCGGCGAACCTGTGCTTCGTGAGCAGCCTGCACGACGGCATGAATCTCGTGGCGAAGGAATTCGTGGCTGCGCGCGACGACGAGCAGGGCGTGCTCATCCTGTCGCGCTTCGCGGGCGCGTCGCGCGAGCTGCCCGAGGCGCTCGTCGTCAATCCCTACGACGCCGAGCAATGCGCGGCGGCGTTGCACGTCGCGCTGACGATGTCGCCCGACGAGCAGCGCGACCGCATGCGCCTGATGCGCAGCATCGTGCGCGAGTTCAACGTCTACCGCTGGGCGGGACGGATGCTGCTGGATGCGGCGGCGATGCGCGAGCGCGGCCGCTTCCAGGACGACGATCTCGTCAGCGGACGCGTCTAGCACCCGTGCGGGGCACCGCGAGACCGCCCGCGAGCCGCGCCGCGCCGCCGCTGCGCCGCCATCGCGAGCGCACCCCGCCGCTGCTCACGCGCGGCGACGCGCTGTTCCTCGACATCGACGGCACGCTGCTCGAGTTCGCGCTCGATCCGGCGGGCGTCACCTCCGACCCCGACTTGACCGCGCTGCTCGGCGCGCTGTCGCGCGCGCTCGGCGGCGCGGTCGCGCTGGTGACCGGGCGCGGACTCGCCGACGTCGACCGCATGTTCGCGGCCGGCTCGCTGCCGGTGGCCGCGCTGCATGGCAGTGCACGCCGCGCCGCGGACGGGACGCTGCACACGCACGCGGCGCCGGCGCACGACGACCCGGAACTGCGCGAGGCGCTCGCCGCGCTGGCGCGCCGGCATCCCGGCCTGCGCTTCGAGGACAAGGGCGTCGCCTATGCGCTGCACTACCGCGCCGCACCGGCGCTCGCATCGTACGCGCACCGCACGATGCGCCGGCACGCGGCCCGTCCGGGCCTTGCCCCGTGGTTCATCCAGCGCGGCAAGGGCATCGTCGAGCTGCGGCCGCGCGGACACGACAAGGGCACGGCGATCGCGGCGTACATGCACGAGGCGCCGTTCGCGGGCCGCACGCCGGTCTTCGTCGGCGACGACGTCACCGACGAGCCGGGGTTCGGCGCGGTGGAGACGTTCGGCGGCTACGGCGTCAAGGTCGGTCGCGGCATCACGCGCGCCGCGCGACGCTTGGCCGGCGTGACGGCGGTGCGCCAGTGGCTCGCGCAGTCGGTCGCGCAGCTGCAGGCCGACGCCACGGCTCCCTAGCGTCCCCGGGCCGCGGCACGGCGACCTCGTGTGCCCCTGGCCCCGTTGGCGGCGTCGGCGGCATCGGTCGACACCGCGGCGACGCGCGACGGGTGGCGAGGTCGCGCGCCCCGGTCAGCGGCGATCGGCCGTGGCGATGGCTTCGAGCAGCACGTCGGGCGGCTGGGCGCCGCTCACCGCCACCTTGCCGTCGAAGATGAAGAACGGGACGCCGCCGATCCCCGCCGCCTGCGCGCGCTCGTTCGACTCGCGGACCTCCTCGGCAAAGCGCTCCGAGCCGAGCAGCGCCCGCGCGGCCTCCGCATCGAGCCCGGCTTCGGCAGCGATGCGGACGAGCTCGTCGGGATCGCCCACCGAGCGCCCCTCGAGGAAATAGCCGCGGAACAGGCGCTCGACGAGCGCGTCGGCGACGTTCGCCGGGGCGCTCGCCTGCGCCCACGCGATCAGGCGATGCGCGGCGCGGGTGTTCGGCTGCCGCGCGATCGCGTCGAATGCGAACGGAATGTCCGCGCTGCGGCCTGCCGAGCGCACGCGATCGTAGATCTCTGCCGCGCGCCTCGCGCCGCCGAACTTCGCCTCGAGATAGGCGCTGCGCTCGATGCCTTCGGGCGGCAGGTCCGGGTTGAGCTGGAACGGGTGCCAGCGGATGCGCACGTCGCGCTCCGGCTCGCGCTGGGCGAGGGCGGCCAGCGCCGTTTCGAGGCGCCGCTTGCCGATGAAGCACCACGGGCAGACGACGTCGGACACGACGTCGACGGTCAGCGTTCGCGATGCGCCGTTGCTCATCGCCTCATTCTATCGGGTCCATGTCGACAGGCCCCGCCGGCAGTGGTCAAATCCCCCTGCCCCGTCACCGACCCTCGTCATGGCCGCGCAGCGTTGGGATGTGTTCTGCAAGGTCGTCGACAACTACGGGGACGCCGGCGTCTGCTGGCGCCTGGCACGGCAGCTCGTGGCGGAGCACCGGCTGGCCGTCACGCTGTGGATCGACGTGCCGGCGAGCCTCGCGCGGATCGCCCCCGCGCTCGCCACCGACAGCGACGACCAGGCCGTGGCCGGCGTCCGGGTCCGCCGCTGGCCGCGCGAGCCCGCGCCCTTCGTCCTTCCCGCCGTGGTGATCGAGGCCTTTGGCTGCGGCCTGCCCGCCGGATACGCGGAGGCAATGGCGGACGCGCAGCGTCCGCCGGTCTGGATCAACCTCGAATACCTGTCGGCCGAGCCGTGGGTCGATTCCGCCCACGCGCTGCCCTCGCCGCAGCCGCGGCTCCCGCTGACGCGCCACTTCTATTTCCCCGGCTTCACCGCCCGCACCGGCGGCCTGCTGCGCGAGCGCGACCTCCTGGCGGAGCGCGATCGCGTGCAGCGCGATCCGCGCGGACGCGACGCGCTGCTGCGCGCGCTGGGCGTCGGCGGAGCACCCCGCGACGCGCTGCTGGTCACGCTGTTCTGCTATCCCAATCTCGCGCTGCCCGCGCTGCTCGACGCCTGGGTCGAAGGCGACGCGCCGCTCGTGTGCCTGGTGCCGGACGGCGTGGCGATCGCCGCGCTGGACGCGTGGACGGGCGGCGGCGTCTTGCGGCCCCGCCAGTCGCTGTCGCACGGTCCGCTGACCGTCGCCGCCATTCCGTTCGTCGAGCAGGACGCGTACGACCGCCTGCTGTGGCGCGCCGATCTCAATTTCGTCCGCGGCGAGGACTCGTTCGTGCGCGCGCAGTGGGCAGCGCGCCCGTTCGTCTGGCACATCTATCCGCAGGCGGGCGACGCGCATCGCGTCAAGCTCGAGGAATTCCTGACGCGCTTTCGTACGGGCTTGGACGACGACCGCGCGTTTACAGCGGTCGCGGCGTTCTGGGGCGCCTGGAACGATGCGGACGGCGCGCGGACCGCCGCGACGTGGCCGGCGTTTCGCGCCTCGCTGCCGGTCCAGGCGTCCCGGGCGCGCGCGTGGGCCGACCGGCTCGCCCGCCTGCCCGACCTCGCCGCCGGGCTGGTCGGTTTTGCCGCCGATCGACTATAATTGCAGGTTTTCCGGAGCTTTTCCGGATCCGGTCAAGCGTCCGCTCAGCGCGTCGGGGCGGGCCCAACCCAAAGCGGAACCCACTATGAAGATCGCTCAGGAAGTGCGCGCCGGCAACGTGATCATGGTCGGCTCGAACCCGATGGTCGTCCAGAAGGCCGAGTTCACCAAGTCCGGTCGCAACGCCTCGGTCGTCAAGATGAAGCTCAGGAACCTGCTGTCATCCGGGGGCACGGAGACCATCTACCGCGCCGACGAGAAGTTCGACGTCATCCAGCTCGACAAGAAAGCGGTCACTTACTCCTATTTCGCCGATCCGATGTACGTGTTCATGGACGAGGAGTTCAACCAGTACGACGTGGAGAAGGACAACATCGCCGACGCGCTTCCGTACCTGGAGGACGGCCTGGCATGCGAACTGACGTTCTACGAGGGACGGGCGATCTCGATCGAGCTGCCGAACGCGGTCGTGCGCGAAGTCACCTACACCGAGCCTGCAGTCAAGGGCGACACGTCGGGGAAGGTCATGAAGCCGGCCAGGATCGGCAGCGGGCTCGAGGTGCCCGTGCCGCTGTTCGTGTCGACCGGCGACCGGATCGAGATCGACACGCGGACCGGGGAGTACAAGCGGCGGGTCTAGGCGCCCCACAGGGGGTAACACTGGCCGGTTTGTGGGCCTGGCGACTGGGCGGGCGATTGGGCGGGCGACTGGGAGCCGGCTGGTCATCGCAAGGGCACGCGACACTCCAGTCTCATTGGAACCTCGCGGCGTCGAAAAGCTTTACAATCGTTGTGACGACTTTCAGTCGCAATCCTATAACCAATTGAATCATAAGAACTAAGATTGACTGGCACGCACGGTGCTTATTGCTTGGCGTAAGCGGTTTTTTTGATACGACCAATGAAGGGGGCTCAGATGAGCAGCAAGTTCAAGTTGAAGGCGTTGGCGGCCGTTGCAGCGGGCGTGTTGTCGGTCGGCGTGGCGCAGGCGGCCTTCATCAATGGGTCGCTGTCGATTTCGGACGGCGGATTGACGTTGCCCGGGCTGCCGTCGACCTCGATCGTCAGTGAGCTCACCAGCATCACGCAGGGCTCGCCGGTGGCGGCCAACGGTTGCACGGGCGATTTCGGCGTCAGCGCGGACTGTTTCGGCGTCCAGGCGACGACGTCGACGATCAGCATCCCGGGTAATTCCGGTACGTACAGCTGGAACGGCTTCACATTCACGATCAACAGCATCACCAACGTGACGCCGACGGCATTGCACGGGGCCGCGGGAACGAACGTGCTCCTGTCGGATGCGCTGCTGTTCCAGGTTTCCGGCACCGTGACCGGCGGCGCCTTCGACCCGACGGCGTTCAGCGGGATCTGGACCGCCAATGGTTCGTGTGCGGGCGACAACCCGCCGGCGACGTGCAATGCGAACGCGTCGGCGAGCTGGTCGGTCAGCCTGACCGCTCTGGGTCAGGAAACGACAGTGCCGGAGCCGGCCTCCATCGCGCTGATCGGCATCGGTCTGGCAGGTCTCGGACTGGCGCGGCGCCGCAAGCAAGCGTAAAAGCGTCCTTCCAGGCATCGCAAAACCCGCCCTCGTGGCGGGTTTTGTTTTTCCAGGCGCGCTTGGGGGCCGCGTCGGGTACAGAAGCTGCGCCCGCCTGAACCCAATTTCCAACAGGCCGGCGTGGATGCGAGCTCCAATTTGCATGCCAACGTCATCGCCCGCGCCCGGGCTGTTATGCTCCTGTCATGAGATCGAATGGCGGGAATAGCATGCTTTTCAGAACAATGGCAAGAAAAGGCGGGTGGAAGCAGTTGCTTTTCGCGGCGGCTGCATCGTTCGCGCTGTCGGCGGGCGCAACCGATGTCCGGTTCGTCGGCTCGGTCGGGTATTCGCACCTTGGGACCGTTCTCGTTCTCAACGCCAGCGAGATCCGCAGCTACGCCACGTCCGGAAGCTCCGCTGCCTTGCGGATGGAGCTGTGGGCCATGCCCACTTCGTTCACCGGAACGTTCGGCGGCGGGTTCCAGCTTGGCACGTATGGCGTCTCGCCGCTCGCGGCCGGTACATCGGTCAGTAGCGTCAACTCGGGCGCGCTGCCATGGAGCGATCCCCCGGCGGGCAAATGGTATGTCGTGATGGTCCTGACGGAACAGGCCGGAGGACCGGACAACGGTGGCTACGTCTCCCGCAGCTGGCTGACCTTTCCCACGCAGATCGTAGGCGTGGGGACGCCACCGGCTGATGCCACGCCGCCGACGGCATCCATAACCTCGCCCAGCGCGGGCAGTGTCTCGGGCACCGTCACCATCGCCGCCAATGCCAGCGACAACGTAGGCGTCGCCCGCGTCGACTTCTACGTCAACGGCAGCCTGGCCGGCAGCGACAGCAGCGCGCCCTACCAGTACACCTGGAACACGACCGCGCTGGCCAACGGCGCGGCCACGCTCTACGCGAAGGCGTTCGACGCCGCCGGCAACGCCGGGCAGTCGGCCGCGGTCACCGTGACCATCAACAACGTGACTACTCCCCCGGCCGACACGACGCCGCCTACCGCGTCGATCGCGTCCCCGACCGGGGGCAGCGTTTCCGGCACGCTCACCATCGCCGCCAACGCCAGCGACAACGTAGGCGTCGCCCGCGTCGACTTCTACGTCAACGGCAGCCTGGCCGGCAGCGACAGCAGCGCCCCTTACCAGTACACGTGGAACACGACCGCGCTGGCCAACGGCGCGGCCACGCTCTACGCGAAGGCGTTCGACGCCGCCGGCAACGCCGGGCAGTCGGCCGCCGGTCACCGTGACCGTCAACAACGTGACCACGCCGCCGGTCGACACGACGCCGCCGACGGTCGTCATCGCCTCGCCGGGCGCCGGCAACGTCGCGGGCCTCGTGACCGTCACGGCGAGCGCCAGCGACAACGTCGGCGTGGCGCGCGTCGACTTCTACGTGAACGGCGCGCTCGCCGGCAGCGACGCCTCGTCGCCGTACCAGCTTGCGTGGGACACGACGACGCTGGCCAACGGCGGCGCCACGCTCTACGCAAGGGCCTTCGACGCCGCCGGCAATGCCGCGCAATCGGCCCCGGTCGGCGTGACGGTCAACAACGCGACCCTGCCGCCGCCGCCCCCAGCCGACGTCGCCCCCCCGGTCGTGACCCTGCTCTCGCCGACGGGCGGAACCGTGTCGGGCAAGGTCGACATCACGGGCAGCGCAACCGACAACGTGGGCGTGACGCGCGTCGACCTGATGATCGACGGCGCGCTCACCGGCACCATCACCAAGGCCCCCTGGACGTTCGCATGGAACTCGCGTTCGGTGGGCGACGGCGCCCATCAAATCCAGCTCGTCGCCGCCGACGCGGCCGGCAACCAGGCGACGTCCACGGCCGTCTCGGTGACGGTCAAGAACACCGGCAACGGGAAGCCGAGGAAAGTCGCAGTCGAGTACTACAACGCGCAGCTCGACCATTACTTCCTCACCGCGATCGACGAGGAGGTTGCCGCGCTCGACACCGGCCGCTTCACCGGATGGCGGAGGACGGGATTCAGCCTCGACGTCTACGATGCGGAAACCACGGACGGCAGCCCGGTCTGCCGGTTCTACATGCCGCCCCCTTACGGCGACTCCCATTTCTACTCGGCATCGCCCGCGGAGTGCGCGCAAGTGGCCGCGCGGTTCCCCGGATTCGCCTACGAGTCCAGGGAAGTGTTCCGCGTCGACACGCCGGACGTCGCGACCGGCGATTGCCCGGCCGAAACCGTGCCGGTCTACCGCCTCTGGAACAACCGCATCGATTCGAACCATCGCTACACGGCCAGCCGGTCCATTCGGGACCAGATGATCGCCAAGGGCTACATCCCCGAGGGCTACGGTCCGGAGGCGGTCATCATGTGCGCAGCGCCGTAGGGAGCTGGAACGCGGCGCGGGCCCTGGCACTTGCCGCCCGCACCGCGCAGGCGTAGACGTGGTCGTTGACCAGCCCCATCGCCTGCATGAAGGCGTAGACGGTGGTGGGGCCGACGAACGTCCAGCCGCGCTGCTTCAAGTCATTCGACAACGCGACGGCTTCCGGCGATGGCGACAGCGTCGCGAGCACGGCCGGGGTGAGCCGGCGCGGCCGGGTCCGCGGTGCCGGCTCGTAACGCCAGAAATAGGCAGCGAGCGAGCCGAATTCCGCCGCCGTCGCGCGCGCGCGCCGGGCATTGTTGATCGTCGACTCGATCTTGCCGCGGTGGCGGACGATGCCGGCGTCGGCGAGCAGGCGCGTCACGTCGCGCGCCGTGAAGCGCGCGACGCGGTCGATGTCGAAACCGGCGAACGCCGCGCGGAAGGCTTCCCGCTTGTAGAGGATCGTGCGCCAGCTCAGGCCCGCCTGGAAGCCCTCGAGGCAGATCTTCTCGAACAGGCGGGTGTCGTCGGCGACCGGAAAGCCCCATTCGCGGTCGTGATAGGCGACGTAGCGCGGGTCTTCGCCGCACCAGGCGCAACGGCGGATTGTCATGGCGTGGGAACGGCGACGGAAACGGATCATTCTGCCATGTCGCCAGCGTATAGAATCACGCCCGCGCGCCGGTCGGAGCCGGCGCGACCCCGAGGACCCCGCATGAAGACCGCGCTGCTGGGCGCCGGCCATATCGGCCGGACCATCGCCCGCCTGCTGCACCAGACCGGCGACTACGAGCTCACGGTCATCGACCGCAACGGGGCCGCGCTCGCCGCCCTGGCGGGCGAGGGCATGGACACGCGCATGGTCGAGACCGGCGACCGCGCTGCGCTGGGCGCCGCGCTCGCGCGGAAGCCAGGCGGTCGTCAACGCACTGCCCTATCACCTCGCCGTCGACGCCGCCCGCGCGGCGGTCGCGTCCGGCTGCCACTATTTCGACCTGACCGAAGACGTCGCCGCGACGCGCGAGATCAAGCGGATCGCCGCCGACGCGGCCACCGTGCTGATGCCCCAGTGCGGTCTCGCGCCGGGCTTCATCGGCATCGTCGCGCATCACATGACGAAGGCGTTCGACAAGCTGGACGAAGTGAAGATGCGCGTGGGCGCGCTGCCGGCGTTCCCCACCAACGCGCTCAAGTACAACCTGACGTGGAGCGTCGACGGGCTGATCAACGAGTATTGCCACCCCTGCGAGGCGATACACGAGCGCGAGCGCATCGAGGTGCTGCCGCTGGAGGGCCTCGAGCACTTCTCGCTCGACGGCACCGAGTACGAGGCGTTCAACACCTCCGGCGGCCTCGGGACGCTGTGCGAGACGCTCGACGGCCAGGTGCGCACGCTCGACTACAAGACCGTCCGCTATCCGGGGCACCGCGACCTCATGTCGATGCTGCTCGGGGACCTGCAGCTCAAGACCGATCAGGAAACGCTGAAAGCGATCCTGCGGCGGTCGATGCCGGCGACGATGCAGGACGTCGTCCTCGTGTTCGTGACGGTCTCCGGAATGCGCGACGGCGTGCTGATGCAGGAAGTGTTCGCGCGCAAGATTTTCGCCGAGCGCGACGGCCCCGAACCGCTGTCGGCGATCCAGATCACGACCGCGGCGGGAATCTGCGCCGCAGTCGACCTGGTGCGCGAAGGCAAGCTGCCGCAGCGGGGCTTCGTGCGCCAGGAGCAGGTCGACCTGCTGGATTTCCTGGCCAACCGCTTCGGCTGCGCGTATCAGCAGTCGCGCCAGGTCGAGTCGATCGGCTGATGGCGCAGGCAGGCGCGTCCATCGAAGCCCGCTATCCCGAAGTCGATGTCGTCATCGAGATCCCGCGCGGAAGCTTCCTGAAGCGCGGCTCGACGGGCCGGATCGACTTCGTGTCCCCGCTGCCGTGCCCCTACAACTATGGCTCGGTGCCGACGCACGTCGGGCTGGAGGGCGACCTCCTCGACGCGGTCGTGCTCGGACCCCGGCTTGCCGTCGGGACGCGCGTCCGCGTGACGGCGTGGGACGCGGTGGCGATGACCGATCGCGGCATGCGCGACGACAAGTTGATCTGCGGCACACACGAGCCCGGCCCGGCGCAGCGGCGCCGCATCCTGCGCTTCTTCCACTTCTATGCCCGCTGCAAGGGGCTGCTCAACGTGTGGCGCCGGCGCCCCGGTCGCAATGCCTGCGAAGGCTTCTGCGGCGCCGCGCGGGCCATCGCCCGCGCGCGACCCCGCACGCCGGAATGGACCGGGGCCCCGGTCGAGTTCTGAGCGCGGCCGGTCCGAGCCGGCGCCGGTCGAGTTCTGAGCGCGGCCGGTCCGAGCGGGCGCCGATCGGCATCTCGCCGGGTTACTTGCGCACGCCCTCGTCGTTGAGGTTCGCGATGAGCTTCGCATTGCGCAGGAATTCGCCTTCGACGTACGCCCGTGTCCCGTTGCCGCTGAGTCCGAGAAACTCGAGTCCCGCGGCGCGGAGGCGAGCGACGAACGCGGGCTCAACCAGCAGCACACCGACCGCAGCGGCAAGCCGCGTATAGGCGTCTCGGGCAAGCGGACGCGGCGTGACGATCGCGATGAACACTTCGAACGGACGCTGCCACAGCTCGCCGAAGCACGGCACGTCGGGCAGGCCGGGGACGCGCCGCGCGGACGTCACCGCGACGATGCGCGCGTCGTGCCGCGGCACTTCGCTCAGCGCATTCGGCACGCCGTCGAACAGCACGTCGACGAAGCCCTCGTCGAGCAGCTTGTAGCCGTCGTCGAGGTTGTTGAGGGTGTTGTGCGTCAGGTGCGCGCCCTTCTCCGCGCGGAGATACGCGCCGGCGAGGTGCCCCGCGCTTCCGGTTCCGGCGGAAATATAGGCGAGCGCGGGCGACGCCTGGCGCGCGAACTGCAGCCACTCGTCGATGGTCCGCGCCGGCACGCGCTTGGACACGATCATGGCGTTGGGATACGTCCCGAGGATCGCGAGCCACTCGAAATCCTCGATGGGATTGAACCGCGCGCCGCGCGAAAGCAGCTTGCCGCCGATGATCGCCGTGCTGTTCGCGAGGCCCAGCACCGAGCCGTCGCGCGGTGCCGCGGCGACGGCGTTCATGCCGGTCACGCCGCTGTCGCCGGGAATGTCCTGCACCTCGACCGGCGCCTCGAGAATGCCGGCGAGCATTTCCGCGACGATGCGCCCGACGCGATCCGCGGAGCCCCCCGAAGGCGCGGGAACGATCAACCGCGCGCCGCGCGCCGGCCCTGCGGGATCGTCGGCCGCCCAACAGGGGCGCAGCGCCGCCAATCCTGCAACCGAGAGGAACGCGCGGCGCGTCCACCCGGCCCGGTCCTCCTGCTCAAACCTGCGCATCGCCAATCTCCCTCGTTGAGCGCGCGCGCGATTCTTCGGCCGGGCGTCGCGGATGCCCGGCCATTGTGCATGATTTTGCGTTGCGCGGCTCGTCGCGGCGGTTACCCGCCGGTCGTCTCTCCTCCCATGACCTGAAGCACTGTCCCGGTGATGTACGACGAGTCCGCGTTCGATGCCAGGAACACGTACGCGGGCGCCAGCTCCTCCGGCTGCGCAGGGCGACCCATCGGCGCGTGACTGCCGAACTTCGCCACCTCGTCCGCGGCGAGCCCGGCGTCCGAGGGGTTGAGCGGCGTCCACACCGGCCCCGGCGCGACGACGTTGACACGGATGCCGCGGTCCACCAACGCCACCGCCAGCGACTTGGTGAAGGCGTTGATCGCCCCTTTGGTCGCCGAGTAGTCGGGCAGCGCCTTGTTTCCCAGCAGGCCGGTCACGGAGCTGGTGGCGATGATGACGCCGCCGGGCTTCATGTGGCGCAGCGCCGCGCGCGCCAGCCGGAAGTACGCGTAGACGTTCGTCTTGAACGTCTCGTCGAAGTCCGCATCGGATACCTCTTCGAGCGCGGCGCTGCGGCGCTGGTGCGCGGCGTTCGAGACCAGGATGTCGAGGGCGCCGAACCGGCTCACCGTCTCGTCCACCGCGTGCTGGCAGAAGCCGGCGATGGTGACGTCGCCCGGAATGGCGAGAAATCGGCGACCCTGTTCCTCGACCAGCCGACGGGTCTCCTGTGCGTCACGATCCTCTTCGGGAAGATGCACGATCGCGACGTCGGCGCCTTCGCGCGCGTAGAGGAGCGCAACCGCGCGGCCGATGCCCGAGTCGCCGCCGGTGATCAGCGCCACCTTGCCCTCGAGCTTCCCCGCCGCCTTGTAGGCCTCGGCACGAAACCGCGGACGCGGCGACACCCTGCTTTCGAGGCCCGGCGAACGCTGGTGCTGCCGCGGGAACGGCGGCGCGGGCTCGGCAAGCGCGCTCGCCGGCGGGTTTTCCTGCGTCATCTGGGCGCGTTTGCGTGCCTTCATTGCGTTCCCCTGGTGGTGGCCGCCGTCAAAGATGCCGCGTCTGGGCGGCGCCGACCGCCGGAGGAACGCCGTAAACGTGGTCGGCGCCCCATTGCGCGGCGAGTAGGCGCGACACGGACATGCCGGTGCGGCGCGGGCGGATAGCGGATGCTGCGCAGCGCAGGGAACAATGAGCGCGCGAACCCACATCGTCAGGAGGTCTTCCGATGGCACACTGCGACCATTGCGGCAACGAATACGACAAGGCGTTCACCGTCACGCTGGACGGGCACCGCCACGTCTTCGACTCCTTCGAATGCGCGATCCACATGCTCGCGCCGCACTGCGCGCATTGCGACTGCCGGATCATCGGGCATGGCGTCGAGGCCAGCGGCGCGATGTACTGCTGCGTCCACTGCGCCGAGAAGGCGGGAACGCACGGGCTGCGCGACCGCGTCGACCGGCCCGCGGCGGCCTGACGCGATGGCGGCGCGTGCGCGGTCGGGCGAGTCCCGTGGCGCAGGCCGCACGCGGTCGGGCGAGTCGCGCGGGGCGGCACGCGCGCGGTCGAGCGAGTCGCGCGGGGCGGCACGTGCGCGGTCGAGCGAGTCGCGCGGCGCGGGCCGCGCGCTGTGGAAAGGCGCCATCTCGTTCGGACTCGTCAACGTTCCCGTCGAGATCCACGCCGCGGAGGACCGCAAGGCGTTCCAGTTCGCGATGCTGGATCGGCGCGACTTCTCGCCCGTCGGCTACAAGCGCTACAGCAAGAAGAGCGGCAAGGAAGTCGCGTGGGACGACGTGGTCAAGGGCTACGAGTACCGGAAGGGCGAGTACGTCGTGCTGTCCGACGAGGACTTCCGGCGCGCCAACGTCAAGGCGACGCAGACGATCGACATCCGGGCCTTCGTCGATGCGGAATCGATCGCGCCCGAGTACTTCGAGACGCCGTACTACCTGACGCCGACCGGCCGCGGCAGCCCCAAGGTCTATGCGCTGCTGCGGGAAACGCTGCGAGCGACCGGGCGCGCCGCGATCGCGCAGGTCGTGATCCGGACCGCGCATCATCTCGCGGCCGTGGTGGTAAACGAGGGCGCGCTGATGCTCATCACGCTGCGCTACGCCGACGAGCTGCGCTCGACGAGCGGCCTCGAGCTGCCGCCGGCCACCGCGAAGGCCGCCGGCGTCAGCCCGAAGGAAATCGAGCTCGCGACGCGCCTGGTGGACGACATGACCACCGCGTGGAAGCCCGGCGACTACGCCGACACCTACCACGCCGACCTGATGGCGCGCATCCGCGAAAAGGTGCGCCGGCACGAAACCCACGAAATCACTCCGCCCGAAGAGGTCGCGGAAACGCCGCGCAGCGCGCAGGTGCTGGACCTGATGACGCTGTTGAAGCGCAGCCTCGACAATGGCGCGGGCGCCGGTGCGCGGCGACGCGGGCCGCGGGCGGCGCCGGGCAAGCCGGGCTTGCGCGTGGTCGGCGGCAACAAGTCCGCGCCGCGGAGAAAGCGTGCCTGATCCGCGCCGCGCGCCCGGCGCGCGGTCGCGCCAGCCGGACCGGGCGATTCCGACGCCGATCCCGACGTCGATTTAGTTTACGGACGCCCGCCCGCAGGATCGAGGCAATCGGCGCAACTCCTTGATCGGACGAGGGGCGCAGGCATCGGCATGCCATGTGCATACACGCTGCTGGAGCCTTTTCGCCATGGCAAGCGCCGAACGCACGCTGCACTTCGTCCGTTATCTGCCGGACCGCAATACGTCGATGTATCGCCGGACCGCGGACAACTCGCATGCGGCGCTCACCATCCTGTGCGTGCCCGTCGGCGTGCCGGACCGCACGGTGGAGATCATGGCCAACCTAACGATCTTCGCCGGGCCGTTCGGCGTCCGGCACGTCGTCCACTATTCGGAGATCGGGCGCAATCGCGTCGTCTACCTGTTCTCCCCCTGAAGTCCGCGTCGACCGGGCACCCATGGAGATCCCGGCGTTGCCGTCGCCCGAAAGCGCGGCGATCGAGAACTCCCCGACCCGCACCCCCTTGGGGCAGCGCGCGCTACACTAGCGCCGCCTCGAACCCGGGGGAGAAGGCGCGCATGGGACCGACACGTGTCCTGGTGGTCGACGACGAAGAGGACGTCCAGCAGACGGTGCCCGAGCTGCTCCGGGCATGCGGATACGAGGTGCGGGTCGCGAAGAGCGGCGACGAAGCACTGCAGGCCTGCGCCGCGGACCCGGTCGACGTCGTGCTGGCGGACGTCGTCATGCCCGGGATGACGGGCATCGAGCTCGCGCGCCGGTTGAAGGGCGCGAATCCGGAGCTGCCGGTCGTGCTGATGACCGGGCATTCGGACCGGGTCGACGAGGTCATCGCCGCCGGCGGCGTGCCGTTGATGAAGCCGTTCGCCACGCTCACGCTGCAGCGGATCATCACCGAAGCGCTCGACCGCGACTGACCCCCGGGCGGCCCCCGCCTACCGCGCGCCGGCGTCGCCCGGACTTCTCGCCATCGCGATCGCCCCCGCCACGGCGCGCGCCAGGTCACCCCGGCGATAGGGCTTGGCCAAACGCGCCACGCGTCCGGCATCGCGATCGACCGCCGTCGCGTAGCCGGTGATCATCAGCACGGCAAGTTCCGGCCTGAGCCGGCGGGCCTTGCGCAGCAGTTCGGCGCCGGTCATCCCGGGCATCGCGTAGTCGGTGACGAGCACTTCGGCGTCGACGCCCGCCTCGAGCATCTGCAGCGCCTGATAGGCGGATGACGCCTCGCTCACGCGATAGCCCGCGTCCGCCAGCATGTCGGCCGTCGTCGCGCGGACCAGGTCCTCGTCGTCGACGAGCAGCACCGTCGTGCCCGCCGCGCGCGCCGTTTCGACGTCCGGCCCGCTGCCTTCCGGCGCGTCATCGCGGCTGTGGTCCGACGCCGGCAGGAAGAGCGTCGCGGTCGTCCCCCTCCCCTTGGCGCTCGCGAGCCGGAATTCGCCGCCCGACTGTTCGGCGAGCCCCTGCACCGACGACAAGCCGAGGCCCGTCCCCTGGCCGACCTCCTTGGTGGTGAAAAAAGGCTCGGTGGCCCGCTGCAGCGTCTCCGTGTCCATGCCCCGACCCGAATCGGTCACCGAAAGGGACACGTAGCGGCGCTCCGGCTTCGGCTTCGCGAGCTCGGCGCGCTCGGCGCGACGCGCCGCGATGTGCAGCGTCCCGCCTTCGTCCATGGCGTCGCGCGCATTGACGGCGAGGTTGAGCAGCGCGAGCTCCAGCTGGTTCGGGTCCACCTGCGCAAGCGGAAGCGCGGGCTCGACCTCGACGATCAATGCGACCCCGGGACCGAGCGCGCGTCCGAGCAGATCCGCCATGCCGCGCACCAGGCTGCCGATATCGACGGCGCGCGGATCGAGGTGCTGGCGGCGGGAGAAGGCCAGCAGCCGCTGGACGAGCAGCTGCGCGCGTTCCGCGGACCGCAGGCCGCCGGCGATGAGCCGCTGCGCACGCTCGTCCGTCGCCATCGTGCGCTTCAGCAGGTCGAGCGCGCCGACGATCGGCGTCAGCAGGTTGTTGAAGTCGTGCGCGACGCCGCCGGTGAGCTGGCCGATCGTCTCCATCTTCTGCGCCTGCCGCAGCTGGTTCTCCGCTTCGGCAAGGCGCGCCTGGTCGCGCAGCCGCTCGGTCACGTCCTGCGCGAACTGGTAGGCGCCGATCTGCCGCCCGTCCCGGTCGCGCAGCGTGTCGAACTTCATCTCGTACTTGCGGCGGGCGCGCGCCGGATCGCCGAGCTCGCTCGTCTGGACGAACCGCTCGCCGGCGAGCGCGCGACGCCACATGGATGTCAGTTCGGCAAGCCGCTCCGGCTCGTCAGCGAGCGCCTCGAGCAGCGAATCGCCGGGCCGGGGCCGCACGCCGAAGATGCGCTCGAACTCGTCGCAGGCGGTGCGGTTCACCGCGAGCCAGCGATAGTCCGGGGCCATCACCTGCACGAGCGACTCGGTGCCTTCGACGAGGTCGGCGAGCACGCGGCGTTCGGCGAGCGCCTCCTCGATCCGGCGCTCCAGCGTCGCGTTCAGCGATTCGGCCTCTTCCTGCGCCGCCTTGAGCTCGGCGATGTCGGTCGCGGTACCGTACCAGCGCTCCACCACGCCGGACGGGCCCCGCACGCCCTCGGCGCGGCTCATGTGCCACGCCCAGCGCCCGTCGGCGAGCGCCAGGCGATGCTCGCACGTGTAGCTGCCACCGCTCGCCAGCGCGCGCTGCCACCGTTTCGTCGTCGCGGCGCGATCGTCGGGATGGATCATCGGCGCCCAGTCCGCATGCCCGTCCGTGTCCTCGGCGATGCCTCGATACTGCGCCCGGCGCGCGTTGAAGTAGTCCACCCTGCCGTCGGCGCCGGCCGTCCACACGAGCTGGGGCATCGCATCGGCGAGATTGCGAAAGCGCGTTTCCGCCAGGACGAGCGCCGTCGTCTCCGCCACGGCGCAGAACATGCCGGCGACGGCGCCCGTCTCGTCGCGGACGGGCGAATACGAAAACGTGAACCACGTGTGCTCGTCGAACCCCTTGCGGTTCATGAGCAGCGGCAGGTTCTCGCGATACGACGCCTGCCCCGCCATCGCCGCCTCGATCAGCGGCCAGATGTCTTCCCAGATCTCCGCCCAGATGTCGTGGAAGCGGGCGCCGAGGGCGCGCGGATGCTTGCGCCCGAGGATCTGCGCGTAGGCGTCGTTGTACAGGAAGCCGAGGTCGGGACCCCAGGCCACGAACATCGGGAACTTCGAAGGGAGCAGGAGGGCCACGACGGCGCGCAGCGATGGCGGCCAGCGTCCGGGCTCGCCGAGCGGCGACGACGACCAGTCGTGCGCGCGCATCAGCGCACCGACGTCACCGCCGCCGTCGAGGAATTCGAGGCCCGCGCCCCTGTCAGCACCCATCGCTAACGCCGTCTCCTGCCCATGTTGACGATGATCGTACACAAAAATCGGACGCCGTCTGACGGTGTCGATTCGAAGCAGCGACGATCATGGCGATGCCCAATCAACAGCCTGCGAGTGACACACATGGCCAGCAAATACGGAAAGACCGCGCAATCCAAGGTGAAGAAGACGATGCACGAGCGCAAGCATGGCACGTTGAAGAGCGGCAGCTCCGGCAAGAAGGTCACTAGCCGGAAGCAGGCGATTGCGATCGGATTGTCCGAGGCCCGCAAAAAGGGGGCAAAGGTTCCCAAGAAGAAATAGAGGCGATCCTCGAACGGCGAACCGCCAGTGCGCGAACCGACACGCTCGCATTTTGGCACTCGGAGCACGCTGGTCCTCATTGATTTTTTCAATCCGCTGGACTTCCGCGGCGGTTCGGAAATCGCCACCTCTCCGTCGGCCCGACGATCGGCCAATCCGCTGCGGTAGGAAACAGCTTACAGAAAGACCACCGTGTAGCCGCTTCGTCGCAGCTTCGGCTTCGCGGACCATTGCCACGCGCCTGCCTGTCAATCGCGCCGCGGGTGCCCCTTACAACTTCTCATTATTCGGAGCCATCAACATGTCACAAGCGACAACCCGGCGAACCAAGCCCACCACGCGCACGGACGCGATCGCCTTGCTCGAGGCAGATCATCGGGCGGTGGAAGCGCTGTTCGGAAAGTTCGAGAAGAGCGACGCGGTCGACAAGGCTCGCATCGCGCGCGAGATCTGCCAGGCATTGATCGTCCACACGATGATCGAAGAGGAGATTTTCTACCCTGGAGTGAAAGATGCCGTCGACGCCGATATACACGACGAGGCTTACGTCGAGCACGATGGCGCGAAAGTCCTGATTTCCGAGATCCTCGCCGGGTCGCCGGACGATGCGTTCTACGACGCGAAGATCAAAGTGCTCTCGGAAATGATCAAGCACCACGTGAACGAGGAAGAGCAGCGCAACGGATTGTTCGCGCAGGCCAAGCGGGGTGATGTGGATCTCGAGGAACTGGGCAGCGAACTACGGTCGCGCAAGGAGGAGCTCATCGCCGGATTCGAGCGCGACGGAATTCCCGCGCCTGAGACGAAAGTCATGACCGGCGGCGACCTGATCCGTGGTTCGATCGAAGAGGAACAGGCGGCGTAGCGCCGTGCCGGCCAGGAAGCGCGCCGACGGGGTTGGGTTGCGGCTCGCACGGCGGGACCCGCGAGCGCCTTGAAAGGAAAGAGAGTGCAAGGCCTGATTGCGTTTACCGTGAGCCCCCTCGAATTGTTCGTTCGCGGTACGGCCATTTATCTGGGGCTCGTGCTTGTCGTGCGGTTCCTGCTACGGCGCGACGTCGGCTCGATGAGCATGGCCGACGTGCTCTTCATCGTGCTAATTGCCGACGCGGCTCAAAACGCGATGGCGGGGGAGTACAAGTCGCTCGCGGACGGCGCAGTCCTGGTCGGAACGCTGGTGGGCTGGAACGTGCTGCTCGACTGGCTGGCCTATCGCAATGCGACAGTGCGACGTCTCCTTCAGCCTCCGCCACTGCCGCTGATCAAGGACGGAAAGCTCCTTCGCCAGAACCTCAGGAAAGAGTGGATCACCGCCGAAGAGATTCAATCCAAGCTGCGCGAGGCGGGGATCGCGGACATAGCGGAGGTGCACGCGGCTTCTCTCGAGGCAAGCGGCGAGCTGGGCGTGCTACGTGCAGACGGCAGCGAATTGAAACAACGTCATGGACGTCGATTCGGCGCTGCGTAGCGCGGCGGGCCGGCGCCACCATTGAACCGATACCGGTAAAAAGAAAAAAGGGCCGCAGGCGCGGCCCTTTTTCCTGCTGTTGGTGTTGCAGTCATGTCGAACCCTCGTCTACACCGATCATTGCCATAACCACGCGCTACGCGGCGGCGCTGAGCAGGGTCCCCTGCGCCGCTCTCGACCACAAACGTCTGCCCCATTGACTCTTCCCCTTATGCACCAGCCGCTCCGCCGTGTAATGTCGTGCGCGGATCGCATCGCCGCTGCGCAGCGCGGCCTCGATGAGCGTCAGCGTGACGAGGTCACGTTGGGCGTGACTGCCGCCGAAGCGATGCGAATGGTCGCGCATGGGCTCGATTATTGCAATCGAATCGGCGTAACGACCTTGCGCGAATGCAGCGATTCCGGCGGCCAGCGGAAGACCAACGTCCCGCGTCATCGCCGCATTCGCCTCCTCCCGGGAAGCTGCCCGACGCATTCGCGCCTTCAGCAGCGAAAGGGCAGCCTCGCGTCCCGTCGCCGCGAAGGCGATGGCTGCATGCACGTCGTTGAACGCGTAGAACCCCGCCTCGCCGTCGAGGCGCGCCTCCCAGTCGTTGGCGACGCGCTCGAAGCGGGTATCCACATTCACACCTTCGAGCTGCAACCGCCACAGGAGAGCTGTGGCATCGACGAGGGACAGGAGATACGAGGCCGGCTCGGCGTGCACGTGCCGATCATAGAGTTCGATCGCGCGTTCATATTGCCGGCCGTCCATCTGCAAGAGCGCAAGATGCCAGAAGTTGTGGAAGGCGAATCCGTTACTGGGCGCCCAATCGGACTCCCGCGACGAAAGGAAGGCGATGCCCTCGTCGACGCGACCCTGCATTTCCATCACATGCACCGCGGCGTGCACCGCCCAGCCGTCCTTGGGCTGCATCGACAGGGCGTGCAACGCCGCGGCCTCGGCCTCGGGGTACTGGTTCATCTCCTCGAGGCCGAATGCATGCATGCCGAGGACGTAGGAATAGCCGGGCACCGAGTCGTCCCAGTGGGGCAGCACACGCGAGATCCGATTGCGAAGATTCAGCGCGTCGCCGCGATAGAAGTCCATCAGATGGCCGACTTGCAGCGCGAGCGCGTCACGCGGGTGACTTGCCAACACGCGGTCGATGGCCGCGCACGCTGCGTGCCACTGGCCGTCGACCAGCAATTGGGTCGCCTCGATGAGCCCGCGCTCGCGATCGTTGGCGTGCGCGGCATGCGCCCTTGCCGCGAAGAGCGCCTCGCTCGCCATCGGCACGAACCTGCGTTCTGCGAGCGTATACAGCGCGAGCGCCTTCAGCAAGTGGCCAGCGATAAACGAGGGGGCAGCTCGCAACGCCTCATCGATCGTCGCGACGGGATCGCCCATGTAGGCCTGGAACTGTTGGAGTGCCGTCTCGTATCGGGTGAGCGCGAACGCATCCGCACCCGTCATGGAGACGCCTCGTGAATCGCTGCTCATGATTGCTATCCTTTCTGTCGTCGTGAATGGCGGCCGCGAACGCTTTGGCCGGACTGGACGCAAAGGTAAGATCGCAAGGGTTCGAGCACCAGAGTCATTTCGGCAAGAAAGCGGACGAATCGGCCATGACCACCTCACCTGTGCCTGTAGAGGTAGCGATCCTGACGTTTCCTGAAACCACCGCTTCGGTGACGTACGGGATGTACGACCTGCTTATGGGCGTGGGCCGCGAGTGGGGTTTCGTGGTTACCGGGCAGCCGGGGCCCTCGTTGATGCACCCGACGATCGTTTCGGCGCGACGGCAGACGTTTGCGGTTGCCAATGGGATCTCGATCACTCCTCAGGCCGGCCTCGATGATTGTGCGGATCCTCGGATCGTGTGCATTCCCGAATTGGCAGTTCCCCCGTCGGATCCGCTGACCGGACGGTTTACCGAAGAGATCAATTGGCTGAAGCGTTGTTATGCAAGAGGGGCGACGATCGCAACCGCATGCTCCGGTGCGGTGCTGCTCGCTGAGGGCGGACTGCTCGACGGGTACGAGGCCACGACCCACTGGGCGTATTGCGATGTGTTGCGCAGCCGCTATCCACGGATCAAGGTTCGAAAGGAGCGCGCCCTCGTCGTGTCGGGCGAGGGCCAGAGACTAGTGATGGCAGGCGGCGGTACGTCCTGGCAGGACCTCGCGCTGTACCTGATCGCCCGATTCATCGGGATCGATGTAGCGATGCACGTCGCCCGCATCAATCTCATCGATTGGCACACCGTCGGCCAGCAGCCATTCGCCCGTCTCGCGCAGACGCGGCAAGTAGATGATGCTGAGATTGCGCGTTGCCAGACCTGGATAGCCGAGCACTATCACGAGTCTTCGCCGGTCTCCGCGATGGTCCAATTGAGCGGCTTGGCCGAGCGCTCGTTCAAGCGTCGCTTTCGGCACGCCACTGGAATGTCGCCGCTTGAGTACGTGCACACGCTACGCCTCGAGGAAGCGAAGCAGATGCTCGAGACGAGCGATACCCCGATCGAAGCAATTGCAAACGAGGTCGGCTACGAAGATGCAGGATTTTTCAGCAGACTGTTCCGTCGGCAGGTGATGCTCACACCTGCCCAGTATCGCAGGCGCTTCGGCGCGATGCGGCGGGCGCTCGCGGGTCGCGAGTGAGGTCGCGACTCGACGCATTCCGCCGCGGGGGACGACGACTAAAGCCGGCTGGATCTTGAGCGACTCTTCGCGCCGCAGCCCGAATGCCGCCTGCAACCGGAGCGACATGCGCGCACGTTGGCCTCGCCGCTCTTCTCCGCCCACCCGCGCAGGGCGGACATCCGATTCTTGAGGTGCCGGTACTTAACCCCTCCACCTGCCAGCGTTCCACCAGCTTCTCGACGTGCTGGGCTTTGAGGCTCTGCACGAGCATGTTGACGAAGCCCATTTTCCGCAGCTGGTTGGCGATGAGGGTCAGGAAGCGTTCCCGGTTGGCACCATCGAACCGACACCGGTAACAAAGAAAAAGGGCCGCAGACGCGGCCCTTTTTCCTTACTGTTGGTGGAGGTGGCGAGAATCGAACTCGCGTCCGGAAGCACTCCACAGTCGGGACTACATGCTTAGCCGCGTCATTTGGATCTCGCCCTCCCACCGCCGACGGACAGGCTGCGGTCGGGCCAGTCACCTTGCTTTGACGCATCGCCCAAGTGACCCGGACGCGCGCGATCGCTCAAAGGGTCCTCGCCGTAACCTTGTAGTTGCCTACCAAGTTACCCAAGCCGAGCGCTGCCTGGTGCGAGGTCCGGCGGGTTAAGCCGCCAGAGCGTACGTTTCGTCGTTCGCAGTTAAATTTGCGATTGCTCGAGTTTTACGAGGACAAGCGCCTCGGCATGCCCCGCGCTGCTTCGCAACCCCCGTCGAAACCAGTTCACCCCCGGTTCGTTCGGAGCGGCCCTCGCAAACTGCCGAAGGCCGCAAAGCGACGCTGAAGACCTTCATTCTACCAGCCCGCCTTGCGCCAGGCCGACGCGACCCGAATGGCGGACACAATTGGCCACATTGGGGCTCGCCACGCGAAGGACAAGCTGACACCGTCCGACGCACGGCGCAATTTCCGCTCGATCTGCCGCCTGCGCATGGGGTGCACGGACGACCCGCGGACGATTATGAAAGCCCATCCGGGCGGACACGCAGCGCTTCGCGCCGGTCAGGCGACCTTGAGCCCCTGCAGCAGCGAGTTCAGCTCCTCGGCGTGCTCTTCCTCGTTCGCCAGGATGTTTTTCATCATCTGGTGCGTCGTGGGATCCTTGCCGTCGAGCCAGGCGATGATTTCGCGGTAGCTCTCGATCGCCACCCGTTCCGCCACGAGGTCTTCACGGATCATGTCCACGAGCGAATTCCCCTCGACATATTCCGAGTGGGCCTTCGAGGCCAGGCCGGCCGGATCGAGGTCGGGCTCGCCCCCCAGCTGGACGATCCGTTCCGCAAGCTTGTCGGCGTGCGCCTGCTCCTCGTTCGCGTGCTCGAGGAATTCGGCCTTGACGGAATCCGACGAAAGTCCCTGGGCCATGAAGTAGTGCCGCTTGTAGCGCAGCACGCAGACGATTTCCGTCGCCAGCGCTTCGTTCAGCACCTTGCATACGAGAGTGCTGTCCGCCCCGTAGCTCGGGGTCACCGCGCCGCCGTCGATGTGCGAGCGGGCGCGCTTGCGGAGGGTCTGGACATCCGAAAGGAAGGGGGTGGCGTTGCCGCCGCTGGAAGCACTCATGGCGTCTCCCTAGGTCGAAAGGTGTGAAGTTGCCACTGCTGCAGCATGCGTGCCAATGCGGCGAGACGGGCAATCGTGCGCTGCGTCAACCGGTTGCGCGATTTGGCTCCTGATCACGAAGGATCCGCCGCGCAAACCGTGGACGATGCCTTGCACGCGATCGCGTCCGCGTCGGCGGCTTCCTACGCGCCGATGCGCGCGTCACCGACGGCCGCGGGCGCTGCACGGGGATAGTCTCTGCCCCGCGCAAGGCGCAATCGGGCGCCCGCATCGAAAGGGACTTCGCGTGAAAACAACAGCAGCCGCGCTCGCAATGCTCGTCAGTAGTACCCTGCTCGCGGCGTGCGACACACGTGCGCCGCCGGCGGAACCCGTCGCCAAGGCGCCCGCCTCCGCACCGACACCGGCGCTGCCTACACCCGCCACGCCGGCGGCAGCCGGTCCCACCGATGCCGCCACGGCACGCGACACGAAGGCAAATGACCCGGCCGGTCCCTTGAGCAAGCAGGAGGAATCCACGGCGATGCCCATGGCGGGCCAGGCCAACAATCACTCCAGCCCGGCGGTGGAAAAGGGGAAGCCCTGAGGCGATGCGGGCGTCCCAAAAAGGACGCCGCGCGGACGCGGCGTCGAGGAACCCCCCGCGTTTCGCGAGGGGAGGGAGGAGAGCGACTCCCCCACCGCGGAGGGCGGGTGGAATCTCAGGTGCCATGGTCGGCGCATGTGCCCCAACGCTCCGTAAGACGGCGGAGCATTTCCCTGTAGGACAACGCCCGACAGTACCTACCTGGCTAAACCGGCCACGCCGAAATTACGCGTAACTCTCGGCCGTCCCACCCCTATGGTTTGCAAATATTTCACGCTATGGGCGGTGCCGCACATACCGCGCTCCCCGGAAATGTTCCCATGGGTGGCCTCGCGTTTCCCTAATGCGGCATACCGGAGGGTTCATCATGGAACCCCATACCCAAGTCATCGCCCCCGTACTGCCCTTCAAATACGGTGCCCTGACGCTCATGTACGTCAAATGCGTAATGGTGGCCATTACCCTGACCGGCGGTGCGATCTGGGTGACGCATCTGGTCCTGCGCTCGTTGACTCCCGCCTAGTCACTCGATTCCGCCGTACGGCGCCCATTTTCCGCGCGGGTACGAGTCCAACACGCACCGCCTTGGCCGGATACAACCAGTGGGACAAGGCTTGTCCCGGGCCGTCCATCCCCTCTGGACGCGAATGCTATAGTCACTGACGTTTCCTTCGGCGCGCGCCTCGCCGAGGCCGCTGGCATCCCGCACAAGCCATGTCGCGCTTCCCCCTCAAGGTCCTTCTCCCGCTCGCACTCGGGGTCGTCGTGTCCATCGCGATCCTGGTGTTCGCTGAGATCGGCTACCAGCGGCTCGAACGGGCCAATCGCCAGAGCACCGGAGCGCTGGAGATCGAGGCGAAGCTCAGCGACGTGGTCGCGCTGGTGGCGGACGCCGAGACGGGACAGCGGGGCTTCCTGCTGACCGGTGACCCGAGCTACCTGACGCCGTACACGAACGCGGTCAAGCGGGTGGATGCAGCCCTCGCGGATCTGCGCGAGACCGTCATCGAGGAAGGCACGCCGCCGCAACGCGACCAGATGTCGAAGCTCGCCGATCTGATCGGCAGGAAATTCAACGAGCTCGAGGCGACGCTGGCGCTGAACGAGAAGAGCGGTCGGGAGGCGGCATTCCAGCTCATCGACACCGGCATTGGCAAGCGCGCCATGGACGAGATCCGCGCCGAGGCGGCGTCCATGACCGGCGAGCTGCGCTCGTCGGTGGCCACCGGCGCCAGGCGATGGCGGCAGGACATCGAGTTCTCGCGCATCGGCATGGCCGCGATGACCGGCTTTACCGTCCTGCTGCTTTTGATCGTGTGGTCGCTGGCACGGCGGGAGATCGCGCACCGCGAGGAGGCGCAGCGCCGCTCGACCGAGGAGAAGGCGCAGCTGGAGGCGATCGTCTCCGAGCGCACGGCCGAGCTGACGGAGCTGCTCAACTACGTGCAATCAGTGCGCGAGGAAGAGAAATCGCACCTCGCCCGCGACATCCACGACGAGCTCGGCGGCATCCTCGTCGGCGCCAAGATGGACGTGGCGTGGGTCTCCGACCATCTCAAGGTGAAAGACCCGGGCGTGGCGGCGAAACTCGCGCGCGCCCTCGCCATGCTGGACGAGGGCGTCGAGATCAAGCGCCGCGTGATCGAGGAGCTGCGCCCGACGCTGCTGGACAACCTGGGGCTCTCCGCCGCGCTCGACTGGCAGGTCCGACAGACGTGCGAGCGTGCCGGGATGAAGTGCGAGCTCAACCTCGAGGACGTCGACGCCGACCTGACACCGGAGATGACCATCGCGCTCTACCGGATCGTCCAGGAAGGGCTGACCAACATCGTGAAATATGCGAAGGCCCGCAACGTGATGGTGGACATGACGCGCGCCCCGGACGGCGTCTCGCTCATCCTGAGCGACGACGGCGTGGGCTTGCCTGCGGGCGCGGAGACCAATCGGCTGTCGCACGGGATCAGCGGCATGCGCCAGCGCATCCGTGCACTCAACGGCGAATTCCGGATCCGCGGGACGCCGCGCCAGGGAACGACGATCGAGGTTCTGCTGCCTTTGCCGGCCGGGGCGACGGCGTCCCAGGCGGCTGTGGAAACGACGCAGGCCGGAGCGGATGCCCCGGCCTGACGTCACACCCCCAAACAAGCGTTCGGTCAGCTCTTCTTGAAGCGCGCCTTGGCGTCGTTGACGCAGGCGTCCTTCGCGTGGCCGGACATCGAATCGCACTTCTCGACCGCGACCTTGTATTGCGCGTCGCGCTTGTCTTCCATCGCGTCCTCGCGCGCGTCGGCCTTCTTCGCGGACGCCGTCTGCGTGGCGTCGCTCGAAACATGTGCGACCTTCGCGTCCGCCTTGGCCTTCACTTCCGCGGCCTTCGCCTCCTTGATGCAGACGTCCTTGTCGTTGCCCTTGAGGTCGTCGCACTTCTCCTTGGCCACCGAATAGTTCGCTTCCGCGCGCTCGACGCGGGCGTGGTAGCGAGCCGACTCGGTATTCTTGTACTCGGCCTCGTTCTCGGCCTTGGCGATCTTTTCCTTCGCCTTGGCTTCCTCCACGCACACGTCCTTGGCGTTGCCCGACATCTTCGAGCACGCGTCCTTTTCGGCCTTGTACGCGGCCTCGATGCGGTCTTCCTGCGCCTTGTACGCATCCTTGGAGATGCCTGCCGCGCCCGCCGGCGCGGCGAGTGCGATGCCCGCGCCCGCGAGCAGCGAGATCAAAAGTTTCGACATTATTTTCTCCCCGGTGCCTGATCAGTTGAGGTCTTCGGGCTTGTAGTTGGAGTAGCGGTTTTCGAATACGCCGATCTGGCGCTCCGCTTCGTCCTTCGACACGCCGTACTGTTCCTGGATCTTGCCCACGAGCTGGTCCTTGCGGCCGGCGATGACGTCGAGGTCGTCGTCGGTCAGCTTGCCCCACTGTTCCTTCGCCTTGCCCTTGAGCTGCTTCCAGTTGCCTTCGATGCGGTCCCAGTTCATGGTGTCACTCCCGATTGTTCGGCGGACGAGGATCGCCCGCTCACGGCTTGAGGCTCGCAACGGCCGTGCCACGTAACCAGCCCCTTGGAATCAATTGGTTAGACGCGCTTCACCGCTCAATTCATGTAAGCATCGCGCGCGCGCTTTAGAGAACACGCATGCACGTAGGAGCCGTCTTGCAGATGGGCGCGCCCGCGCGGAAATGTGCAGCGCCGCGCGGAAACGTGCGCAGCTCCCCGCGGGACGAAGAGGGGCGAGCGCCCCGATCAGGGACCGAGCATCGACCCGAGGGGGGTCAGCGCAGGAATGCGATCGGAGACGGTCTTGAGGATGGACACGAGCGGCGCGCCCAGCAGCAGGCCCCATCCGCCCCAGAGCCAGCCGAAGAAGACCAGTGCCACGAACACGGCGACCGCATTGAGCTGCGTCGCCCTGCCGTGCAGCCACGACATGAAGCCCATCCCGATGGCCGCAGCGACGGCGAATACCGCGAGCGCCGCGCCCGCGGCGGCGCCCAGCGTGCCGAACTGGACGAACGCGGCGATGCCGACGGCGACGGCGGTGAGCGCCGAGCCCACATAGGGAATGACGTGCAACACGCCGGCGATCGCGCCCCACATCGCCGCGCGCTCGAGACCGAACGCGTACAGCGCACCCCACACGGCCAGCGCGATCAGCGTGTTGGTGATCAGCATCACCAGCAGATAGCGCTGCACCTGGAGGTCGATCTCGTCGAGGATCTCGACCGTGACCCGCCGCGCGGCAAGCGTGGGGCCGGCCAGTCCCACGAGCTTGCGGCGAAACGCGTCGCCGGACGCCAGCAGGAAGAAAGCGAACAGCGACGCGAGCCCGAGATCGGAAAGCGTGGTCATCAGCCGCGACGATTGGTCGGCGCTCCACGCCGCCGCCGTCGGCGGCGCGGTGGCGGGAGGCGCGCTGGGTTCCTTTTCGGGCGTGCCCACCGCTTCGGCCGCCGCGCGGTTGAGCTCGGCGGCAGCTTCCCGGACGTGGCCGATCGGATTCTCCGGCTCGCGCGCCTTCTCCTGCGCCGCCATGCGGAGCTTGCGCGCGGCGTTCGGCAGCTCGGCGAGCGCCGCCGTGGCGTCGTCCTTGACCCACACGCCCACCCCCGCGAACGCCGCGGTCACCGCGAGCAGCACGACGGCGGCGCCGGCGAGCCGCGGGATGTGCAATCGCATCAAGCCGTCGACGAGCGGGCGCAGCGCATACGCAAGCAGCAGGCCCGCCGTCAGCGGAATCAGCAGCTCGGCCGCAGCCTTCGCCGCGGCGATGGTCGCGATGATGGCCAGAACGACGAGCGAGAGCTCGGCCGCACGCCACTTGCGCGGCAACGGGACGACGACTTTCGCGTTCGCCTCGTCGGCTGCGATCTTCTCGTTCTTCTGTTCGGCCTTGGCAGTCACTGGACGCGACGACGGCATCCAGGTCCGCGCCTGCGATGCCGTCGTATCCGTGCGTGGAGTTCAGTACGTCTTGTGTTCCTGCGCTTCCGACTGGATCTTTTCGCCCCCGCGCTCGATGTCCTTGCCCGCGCCCTGGACGGTGTTGCAGCCGGTGAGGAAAACGTACGCCGAGAGCAGCGCAAAACCGATGATACGCTTCATGATGAGGTCCCCTTTCTGTGATTGACCGACGTGGCAGGCATGCCGCGTGGCGCGCCTCGTCCTGTGCAACGCATGCTGCGTGCCAGTCGTCCGGATTCGATGAATCAAGGACTTGCCGCATCGTCGCAGCGGCTGTCGTGCATGGCCGCGCGTCGCGCGCACCGGCGATTGCACGCGCGTCAGCCGGGCGCGGACGTGGGCGTGCCGAGCAGTCCGTCGAGAACGTCACGTACGCGGTGGTATTCGCGCGCCTTGTCGAAAAAATAATCCGCGCCCAGCGCAAAGCTCTTTTCGCGGTACTGCGGAAACGCGTAATTGGTGAGCACGATCACCTTGGAACCCGGCTTGCGCGCAGACGCCATCGCGCGAAGCACGCCGAGCCCGGTACCGCGCTTGAGCTGCAGGTCGAGCACGAGCACGTCCCACGGCGTGTCGCGCACGCGCATGACCGCGGCCTCCTCGGTGTCCGCGTGGCCGACGATCTCGATCAGACCCGGTTCGGCAAGCAAGTCGACGAGGCGCTCGCGAATATACGGCGAGTCCTCCACCAGGAGGACCCGCAAGGGCTGGCTGATTTGCACTTCCTCTACCCGTGACCGGTCACGAGCACTGGCGTCTCGATACGGAAGATCTAAGCTACCAACGTCCAGCATTGTTATCTGTCGGCGTCCGTCCTACGCGCTCCTCCGTATGCCCGCGTTGCGGCGCTTCCCTTCGTCGAGTGACTGCGTTGTCGAGGGTCGATGGCATGGGCCGCCCGCTCATTCGATCAGGCCGTTCTTGATCGCATAGTACGTGAGGTCGGCGTTGGATTTCATCGCCATTTTCTCCAATACGCGTGTGCGATAAGTGCTGACAGTCTTGACGGACAAATTGAGCTCGTCGGCGATCTTGGACACCGCGGCGCCCGCGGCCAGCTTGCAGAAGATCTGGAACTCGCGCTGCGACAGCTCCGCGTGCAGCGGGCGATCCGCGTCGCCCGACACGCCGTCGGCCAGGATCTGCGCCAGCGAGGGGCTCACGAACTTGCGGCCCAGCACCACGGTGCGGATCGCACCGACGAGCTGGACGACGCCGCCTCCTTGTTGAGATAGCCGGCGGCGCCCGCCCGCAGGAGATTGACCGCGTACTGGTCCTCCGCGTACGCCGAGAGCATCAGCACGGGCAGCTCGGGGCGCACGTGCTTGATCGTCTTCAGCGTGTCAATGCCGTTCTTGTCCGGCATCGAGATGTCGAGCAGCACGACGTCGAACTCGCCGGCGCGCACGGCGGCGATGGCCTCGCGCCGGTCGCGGCCTCCCCCGCGATCTGCATGTCCGCGTGATCGGCTATGAACTGCTTGAGGCCGGCGCGCACGATGGCGTGATCGTCGGCAATGAGGATTCTGATCATCGTTCGGACCGTGGAGTGGGGGCGCGAGGAGTGTCGAGGGTTGGAGTCAGCATGTCAAACCTGGCCGCTGATGGCGTGCAGCACCGGCTGCGCGCCGGCTCGGACTGATAGGCCGACAGCCGGTTGTAGAGCGTCTTGAGACTGACGCCGAGGATTTCCGCCGCGCGGCGCTTGTTGCCGCCGCAATGGTCGAGCGTGGCGAAGATCGCCTGGCGCTCCATTTCCGCGAGCGACGTGCCGATGGGCACGCGCAGGCACTCGCCTTCGACCGGCGGACACGCGAGGCCGGCCAGGTCCATGTTCACCACGTCGTCGGCCATGATGAACGCCCGGTGCACGGCGTTGCGGAGCTCGCGCACGTTGCCCGGCCATTGATGCGTGCGGATCGTCTGGATCGCCGGCGCGCGAAAAGCGCTTGTCGGTGCCCGCCTCCGCGTTGAGGCGCTGCAGGAAGTGCTCGGCGAGCAGCTCGGCATCGCCGTCGCGCTCGCGCAGCGGCGGCAGCGCCATCGGAAAGACGGCGAGGCGGTAGAGCAGGTCCTCGCGCAGGCGTCCGTCGCGCACCGCCTGGTGCGGATCGCGGTTCGTGGCCGCGACGATGCGCACGTCGGAGCGCAGCTCGGCATCGCCGCCGACGCGCATGTAGCGGCCCGTCTCGAGCACGCGCAGAAGGCGCACCTGCATGTCGAGGCTCATTTCGGTGATCTCGTCGAGGAGCAGCGTCCCGCCTTCGGCGCGCTCGAAGCAGCCACCGCGGCTGCGGGTCGCACCGGTGAACGCGCCCTTTTCGTGCCCGAACAGCTCGGCCTCGATCAGGTTCGACGGAATCGCGCCGCAGTTGATCGCGACGAACGGGCCGCGGGCGCGGCGACTGCGCTCGTGGATCGTCCGCGCGACGAGCTCCTTGCCGCCGCCGGATTCGCCGGTGACGAGCACCGTCGCATCGGTGGGCGCAACCTTGTCGATCTTCTGGTACACCTCTTGCATCGCATCGGAACTCCCGTAGAGCGGCCCGAAGCGCCCGAGCGCGGGCGACGAGGCTGCGCTGGCCGCGGCCAGAAACGGCATCGGAACGACATTGGGGCGTTCGCGATCAAGATCCTGCGCGTCCATTGCGTCTCCACGTGGGGTGCCCGGAATGGATGTATCGTAGGGAACGAGTTGCAAACGCCCTATCGGCGCGCAGCCGATGCCACTGTCGCGGTTTGTCCTACAGGGCGTCCCCGGTAAAGTGTGATCCGCCACCTACAACGGGCGGGACGCTAAGCTTGCACGCTGTCCAGCCAGGAAGCCCCGATGACGTCCCCGCCCCTCGTACCGATGATCCTCGCCGGCGGTGCCGGCACCCGCCTGTGGCCGCTGTCGCGGGAGGCCGCCCCCAAGCCCTTCATGCCGCTGCCCGATGGCGAGACGCTGCTCGGGAAGACTGCGCGTCGCGCCCTCGATCTGCCGGGCGCCACGACGTTGGTCACGATCACCAATCGCGACTACTACTTCCATACCAAGGACATCTACGGCAGCACTGCGGTCACGCCGGCGGCCGGGGCGTCGTACCTGCTCGAGCCGTTCGGCCGCAACACCGCGCCCGCCGTGGCGCTCGGCGCGCTGTACGCGCAGGCGCGCGGCTGGAACGACGCCGTGCTGCTCGTGCTCCCGGCCGATCACCTGATCCGCGACCAGGCCGCCTTCGCCGCGGCGGTCGCCCGCGCCGCCGACCTCGCGCAGCGCGGGCTGCTCGTCACGTTCGGCATTTCACCGACGCATCCCGATACCGGATTCGGGTACATCGAATACGGTGAAGCCGTGGCGCCCGCCGCGCAGGTGCTGCCCGCCGCCTTTCGCGCGCAGCGCTTCGTCGAGAAGCCACCGCTGCTGACCGCACGCCAGTACCTCGCGGCGGGAAACTACCTGTGGAACTCCGGCATGTTCGCCTTCACCCCGGCGGCGATCCTCGCGGCGTTCGCCCGCCATGCGCCGGGCGTGCTCGCCGCCGCCAGGCCGATTGCGGCGACCTTCTCGAGCGCCGTGAACGGCTTGGTGGAGATCGATCCATCGCTGTTCGCCGCCATGCCCGACATCTCCATCGACTATGCGGTGATGGAACCCGCCGCGACCGCCGGCGAGGTTGCCGTCGTGCGCGGCGCATTCGACTGGAGCGACGTCGGCTCGTGGCAGGCGGTCGCCGCGCTGACCGAGGCCGACGGGCAGGGCAACGCGGGACAGGGCGAGCGCGTGACGATCGCCACCCGTGGCACCTACGTGCATTCGGAGGACCGCGTCGTCGCCACCGTCGGCGTCGAGAACCTCGTCATCGTCGATACGGCGGACGCGGTGCTGGTCGCTCACCGCGACCATCTGCAGCGCGTGAAGGACGTCGTCGGCGAGCTCAAGGCGCGCGGGCACGAGGCGTATAAGCTGCACCGCACCGTCGCGCGCCCCTGGGGCGCGTACACGGTCCTCGAGGAAGGCCCCGGATTCAAGATCAAGCGCATCGAGGTGAAGCCCGCGGGCTCGCTCTCGCTGCAGCTGCATCACCGCCGCAGCGAGCACTGGGTCGTCGTCAAGGGGACGGCACGCGTGACGCGCGGCGACGACGTATTCGAAATCGGCGCCAACGAATCCACTTACATCCCCGTCGAGACCCGTGCACCGACTCGAGAATCCGGGCGACACGCCGCTGGTGATGATCGAAGTGCAGTGCGGCGCCTATCTCGGCGAGGACGACATCGTCCGCTTCGACGACAAATACGGCCGCGCGCCGGCGTAGTCCCCGCGTTGGCTGCATCGCGCGGCAGTCCCACGCCGCATCGATTCGGGCCCGACGCCGCATCGATTCGGGCCCGGCGGGGCCCTTGCGAGGGCGCCTGAACACTGAAGCACTCGCGAACGCCGACGCCGCACCGATTCGGGCCCGGCGGGGCCCTTGCGAGGGCGCCTGAACACTGAAGATTCTATGTTCGGTGTCAAGCGGTCGAGGTGACACGCGTGGGGTCGAACGCCGCATTGGCGCGGCACAGACCGTACGCCGTGCGCGCCATCTTGCGGGAGAGAATCACCAGGGCTTCGGTTCGGCTGAGTCCTTTTGCCAGTTGCCGCTCGTAGTACGGCCGCCAGGTCGCCGTCCGACTGGCCGCCATCGCGCACATATGCAGAATCGGGCGCAGCGCCGCCGGGCCTCGCTTGGACAACCGTCGCCGACCCTGCTTCTCGCCCGAGTCCAGCGGGCGTGGATCCAGTCCGGTATGCGCGATGAAGGCGTCCACGCGCGTAAATGGCAGCCAGTGCAGCGCGTGCGCCACCACCACGCTGCCCAAGCGTCCGTAGCCCGGGATCGCGCGCACTTGCCGCGCATCGGTCGCCACCTCCGGCAACTCCTGCATCGCCTGTTCCATCAGCGTGTCGATCCGCTTCAACAGGCACGCATAGGCGGTCGCGACCGCGGTTAACTCCGCTTCGACCCCGGCAACCCCCTGCCACGTCTGCGGCAACCCCGCCTGCATCTGCACCACCCGCGCACGTCGCTTGAGCAATTGCTCCAGCCGCTCCGCCGCGCCACGGCGCGGCAGGTAGGCGTGCAACTCCGCATGCTCCCGCGCCACATAGCGCGCAATCACCTCCGCGTCCAGCCGATCGGTCTTCCCCCGCCGTCCTACCCCTTCCGCGTACTTCTTGATATCGCGCGGATTGAGCACGTACACCACCATCCCCGCCGCGTGCGCCAATCCCGCCAGCAATTGATGATAGCCACCGGTCGCCTCCATCCCTACCCGGCTCCCCACCGGCAACTCCACCAACCAGCGCCGCAGCGCCGTCGGCTCGTTGGCCACCGTCCGCGCCGCAAACTCGCGCCCCGCACTGGCCACCACCACGCTCCGGCTCGCCACATCCACCCCAATGTCCCACGGCGTTTGCATGGCCTCCTCCTTCGGTGTACGGTAAAAACCGTCGGGGTGGCACACCCACCAGCGTGAGCTTGCGTCCACATCGGCGGTCACCGCTCGGTGCCGCTAGATTCCACATCGACGTTGGTTGGTGGGTGGGGGACGACTTCAGTTGTCTGTCCGCTCGATCGCGGCAGATCGCCCAACGCAGCCCCTCCACCCCGGCACTCCGCTTGTACTCCAGAGCACCACGTCGAACCATACAAGCCCTCGCGAGGGCACCGCCGGGCCCGAATCGCGAAATCGCTACCCGGGCACCGCCGGGCCCGGATCGCAACAATCGCTACTCGGGCGCCGCCGGGACCGGCGCCGGCGTGCGCCGGCTGGTGATCATGATGCCCGTCAGGATGAGCGCGATGCCCGCGACGTGGTAGGGCGAAAGCCGCTCGCCCAGGAACAGCCACGCGAGCACGACGCCGAACACCGGCATCAGGTGGATGAACAGCCCGGCCACCGGCGCGCCCACTTCCGCGACGCCGCGATTCCAGAAGATATAGGCCAGCACCGACGAGAACAGCGCGACCGCCGCGATGGCGGCGAAGCCGGTCCACGTCCACGTCACCGGCCGGCCGAACGCGACCTCGCCGAGGTAGAACGGCAGCACCACCAGCTCGCCGATGCAGGCGATGACGAACAGGAAGGCGACCGTGTCGAGCCCCGGCGGGCGGAAGCGCAGGCAGATCGTGTAGACCGACCACATCGCCATCGACAAAATGACGATGAGGTCGCCGCCATTGAGGCGGAAAGAGGCCAGCGCGTCGAGCGAGCCGCGCGAGATGATCGTCAGGACGCCGGTGAGCGAAACCACCACCCCGGCGAGCCGCGTCGCCGACAGGCGCTCGCCCAGGAACAGCCAGCTCATCGCGACGATCATCACGGGAATGAACGAGTTCAGGATGACGCCGTTGGTCGCCGTCGTGTAGTTGAGCCCGAGGTAGGCGAGCGCGTTGTGCGTGCCGATGCCGATCGCGCCCAGCGGGACGAGGACGCGCCAGTGCCTGCGCACGACGGCGAAGTCGCGCGCCACGCGCGGCAGCGCGAACGGCGCGAGGATGACGAGCGCGAACAGCCAGCGATAGAACGTCATCGCGAGCGGCGGAATATCGTGGGCGAGCCCGCGGCCGACGATCCAGTTGCAGGCCCAGAAGAACGGCGTCAGCGTCAGCAGCAGGTAGGGCGAGACGCGCGGCATCGCCGGATTATCCCATGCACGCGCCGCGTATAATTGCGCGCACAGCATGCCTTCCTCGATGTCGCCGGCCACCAAGATCGCCGGGACGGCCGCGGCGATCGAAGCGCCGCCTCCCGATTCCGCCGCAGCCCCCACGCCGCCCGCGTCGCCGCTCGCGACGCTGCCCGCGCTCGCGCCGCCGCCGCCCGCGCCCGGCGGCCGCAGCTCGCTCGCGCCGCTGCCGTCGGGCGCGGATGCGCTCGCGCTCGCGCAACTCGCGCTTTCGACGCGACAGGCAGGGCGCGCGCTCGCGATCGTCTGCGCCGACGCCCTCGCCGTCCAGCGCCTCGCGGAGGAGATCGCCTGGTTCGCGCCGTCGCTTTCCATCGCGCAGTTCCCCGATTGGGAAACGCTGCCGTACGACCACTTCTCGCCGCACCAGGATCTCGTCTCGGCACGGCTCGCCGCGCTCTATCGTGTCTCGCGCCGGCAATGCGACGTGATTCTCACCGCGGCGCAGTCGGCGCTGTACCGCCTCGCCCCGCCCTCGTATCTTGCCGGACGCACGTTCTTCCTCGCCACCGGCGAAACGCTCGACGCCGAGGCGCTGCGTGCGCAGCTCGCGCTGGCCGGCTACACGCACGTCACGCAGGTCGTCTCGCCCGGCGAATTCAGCATCCGCGGCGGCCTAATCGACCTGTTTCCGATGGGCGCGACGCTGCCGTTCCGCATCGACCTGTTCGGCGACGAGATCGAGTCGATCAAGACCTTCGACGTCGACTCGCAGCGCACCGTCTATCCGGTGAAGGACGTTCGCATGCTGCCGGCGCGCGAGTTCCCGCTCGACGACGCGGCGCGCGCGCGCTTCCGCACGCGTTTTCGCGAGGTGTTCGAAGGCGACCCGTCGAAGTCTCCGCTGTACAAGGACATCAGCAACGGCGTGGCGCCGGGCGGGATCGAGTATTACCTCCCGCTCTTCTTCGACGTCACGGCGACCTTCGCCGCGTACCTCCCGCCGGACGCCGTCGTCGCCCTGCACGGCGACGTCGCCGCGGCGATCGACCGCTTCTGGCAGGACACCGAGTCGCGCTGGAAGCTCCTGCGCGGCGACAAGGCGCGGCCGCTGCTGCCGCCGCCCGAGCTGTTCCTTCCCCGCGACGAATTCAACGGCTCGCTCAAGGGCTTCGGCCGGGTGGCGCTCGCCGCGCTCGACGCGGCTTCGGCGGAAGGGGTCGACGCGCCGGCGCGGCGCCTGCCGCAGGTGCAGGTGGACCGTCGCGCCGACGACCCGCTCGCCGCGCTGAAGCGCATGACCGCGCAGTTCGACGGCCGCGTGCTGGTCGCCGCCGAGAGTCCCGGCCGCCGCGAGACGATGCAGCAGTACCTCGCGGAGTACGGGATGAAGCCGGTCCTGCAGGACGATTTCGCCGCGTTCGCCGCGGGCGACGCCCGGCTCGCGCTGGTCGTGTCGCCGCTCGCCGCCGGCTTCGTCTGGCCCGCCGCGCGCTTCGCCTTCGTCACCGAGGCGGAGCTCTATGCCAACGCGGTGCGCCGCACGCGCCGGGACGCCGCGCGCCGCTCGAACGTCGACGCGATGGTGCGCGACCTGTCCGAAGTGCGCATCGGCGACCCCGTCGTCCACGAGCAGCATGGCATCGGCCGCTATCTCGGGCTCGTCACGCTGGACGTCGGCGACGGCGCGACGGAATTCCTCGAGCTGCTCTACGCGAACGAAGCGAAGCTTTTCGTGCCGGTGTCGAGCCTGCACCTCATCGGGCGCTACAGCGGCGCGTCGCCCGACGCCGCGCCGTTGCACGAGCTCGGCAGCGGCCAGTGGGAGAAGGCGAAACGCAAGGCGGCGCAGCGGGCGCACGACACCGCGGCGGAGCTCCTCAATCTCTACGCGCAGCGCGCAGCGCGCACCGGCCATGCCTTCGCCTTCAATGCGCACGACTACGAGGCGTTCGCCGAAGGCTTCGGCTTCGAGGAGACGCCCGATCAGAGAGGCGCGATCGAAGCGGTGATCAGGGACCTCTCTGCGGGCAAGCCGATGGACCGGCTGGTCTGCGGCGACGTCGGCTTCGGCAAGACCGAAGTGGCGCTCCGCGCTGCGTTCATCGCGCTCGCGGACGGCAGGCAGGTCGCGCTGCTCGTGCCGACGACGCTGCTCGCGGAGCAGCATTTCCAGGTCTTCTCCGACCGCTTCGCGGAGTGGCCGGTGAAGCTCGCGGAGCTTTCGCGCTTCCGGTCGCCGAAGGAAGTGAGGGCCGTGATGGAAGGGCTCGCGCGCGGGACGATCGACCTGGTGATCGGCACCCACAAGCTGATCCAGCCGGACGTGAAGTTCCGCAACCTGGGCCTCGTCATCATCGACGAGGAGCATCGCTTCGGCGTGCGCCAGAAGGAGCGGCTGAAGCAGCTGCGCGCCGAGGTCGACGTGCTTACGCTCACGGCGACGCCGATCCCGCGCACGCTCGCGATGTCGCTCGAGGGCATCCGCGACTTCTCGGTCATCGCCACCGCGCCCGAGAAGCGGCTCGCGATCAAGACGTTCGTGGCGCCGTTCTCGATGGGCATCGTCCGCGAGGCGGCGCTGCGCGAATTGAAGCGCGGCGGGCAGATCTATTTCCTGCACAACGACATCGACACGATCCGCACCACCGCGGACCGGCTCCACGAGCTGCTGCCGGAAGCGCGCATCGCCATCGCCCACGGCCAGATGGGCGAGCGCGATCTCGAGCACGTGATGCGCGAGTTCTACGCGCAGCGGGTGAACCTCCTGGTCTGCTCGACGATCATCGAGACCGGCATCGACGTGCCGACCGCCAACACCATCATCATCGATCGCGCCGACCGCTTCGGGCTGGCGCAGCTCCACCAGCTGCGCGGGCGCGTCGGCCGCTCGCACCACCAGGCCTACGCCTACCTGCTGACGCCGCCCGAGGACGCGCTCTCGGCGCAGGCGAAGAAGCGGCTCGAGGCGATCCAGATGATGGAGGACCTGGGGTCGGGCTTCTATCTCGCGATGCACGACCTCGAGATCCGCGGCGCCGGCGAGGTGCTGGGGGAAGAGCAGTCCGGCGAGATGCAGGAGGTCGGCTTCCAGCTCTACGCGGACATGCTGCGCTCCGCCGTCTCGGCGCTGAAAGCCGGACGCGAGCCGGACCTGGCCGAGCCGCTCGGCGTGACCACCGAGATCAACCTGCACGCGCCCGCGCGCCTGCCCGAGGACTACTGCAGCGACGTGCACGAGCGGCTGGTCCTCTACAAGCGCCTCGCGAGCTGCGAGACCGCGGACGACCTCGACCGGCTGCACGAGGAGCTCATCGACCGCTTCGGCACGGCCCCGGAGCCCGTGCAGGCGCTGCTCGCCTGTCACCGGCTGCGGCTCCTCGCCACCGGGCGCGGCGTGGTGAAGATCGACGCCGGTCCCGAGCGCACGACGCTGCAGTTCGTCAAGCATCCGCCGTTCGATCCCGGGCGGCTGATCCTCGAGGTGCAGCGCGACGGGCGCACGCGCTTTGCCGGCCCGGATCGCGTGCGCCTCGAACGCGCGGCGCCCACGCTCGAGGATCGTTACGCGCTGGTGCGCGAGTTTCTGGCCCGCCTGTGAGCGTCGCGCTCCCCCCGCAGGTTCGCGTCTTCGTTCGCGACTGGCTGTCGTCGAACAACGTGCTGCTGAAAAGCGCCGCCGGGCACGTGCTCGTCGATACCGGGTACGGCCGGCATGCGCCGCTGACGCTGGCGCTCCTGGCGTCGCGGCAGGGCCTCGACGGCGACCGGCTCGCCCGCGTCGTCAACACGCATTGCCATTCCGATCACATGGGGGGCAACGCGGCGATCGCCCGCGCCTACGGCTGCCCGATCGCCGTGCCCGAGGGCGAGGCGCCGCTCATCGCACGCTGGGACACCGCGGCGCTGTGGATCGACGCCGCGGGCCAGTCGGCCGAGCGATTCACGTTCGACGAAACGATCGCGGCCGGCTCCACGCACGCGTGGGGCGATCTCGAGTGGCGCGCGCTGGCGGCACCGGGGCACGACCAGGGCGCGCTCGTGTTCTACAACCCGGCGCATCGGATCCTCATCTCGGGCGACGCGCTGTGGCAGAACGGCTACGGCATCGTGATGCCGGACGCTGTCGAGCCCGGCGCGCTCGCCGCCGTGCGGGCCACGCTGGACATGCTGGCGCGGCTCGACATCGCGATCGTCATACCGGGCCACGGCGAGCCGTTCACCGACGTCGCGGCGGCCCTGGAGCGCGCCTACGGGCGCACGGCGGCGTTCGAGGCCGACGAGATGCGGATGATCCGCCACGTGCTCAAGGTCCTCCTGACGTTCACGCTGCTCGACCGGCAGCGGATGCCGCTCGGCGAGCTTCCCGCGTTCGTCGAGCGCGTGCCGATCTTCCGCGACTTCAACGCCCGCTATTTCGGCGTGGCGCCGGGCGAGCTCGCACGCCGCCTGGTGGCAGAGCTCGAGAAATCGCGTGCCGTGCGGGTCGACGGCGACGCGCTCGTGCCCTGCTAGCGGTCAGGACTGCTCGCGATAGCCCTCGAAGGGCAAGCGCAGCGTCACTTCGTCGGCAGGGGCATTGGGAATCCCCTGCGTCATCCCCCAGTCCGAGCGCTTGATGGTCGCCGCCGCGTCGCCGCCGCACATCGCCTTCTTGTTGAAGGGATTGTCGCCACAGGCAAAGCTCACCACGCGCAGGCTGACCGGCTTCGCCACGCCGAGCATGGTCAGATCGCCGTCGATCCCGACCAGCTTGTCGCCTTCGAAGCGGAAGCCGGTCGACTTGAAGCTCATCGTCGGAAACTTCTCGACGTTCAGGTACTTCTCGCCCTTCACCGCGGCGTCCAGGCGGGGGTCGAACGTCCTGATCGACGCGGTCTCGATCGTCACCTCGAGCGTGCCCGTCCTGGCATTGCGATCGAGCGTCGCCTTGCCGCTTACCTTGTCGAAGAACCCGAATTGCGTCGACAACCCGAGATGGCGCGCCTCGAACGAAGGACGGGAGTGCGCGGGGTCGAGAACGTAGCTATCCTGCGCGGCGACGGGCAGCGCAAAGGCGAGGACGGCGGCGGCGAGAGCGAGGCTGCAAGGCTTCATGGATGTCGGCTCCGGGAACGGCGTTGGAAAGGGTTACTTCGCGGGCGCGAGAACGATGCGGAACTTCACCAGCACGTCGTTGGCGACGGTGCCGGTGTCCGCCCACTCGCCCTCGCCGAGCTTGAAATCGAGGCGCTTGACGGTGAAGCTGCCATCGGCGACGGTGTTGCCGGCGGCGTCCTTCGAGACGACGATGGGGACGAGCGCCGGCTTCGCGATGCCCTTGATCGTCAGCGTGCCCGCGACCTCGTACTTGCCGCCGCCGGCGTCCCTGATGCCGGTGGAGGCGAAGTGCGCGACCGGGAACCGCGCGGTGTCGAACCAGACCTTGCCCTTGACCTCGCTCTCGGAGTCCTCGCTGGCAAGGTCGATGCTGGCGATGTCGATGTCGAACGACACCGACGACTTCGCGAGCTCGGCGGGCAGGAACGCGATGTTCGCCGTCCATTTGCGAAAGCGGCCGTCGACGTTGACGCCCATCTGCCTCGACGTGAAGCGGATCTCGCTCTTGTCGCCGAGCACCCGCTGCGCGAACGCCGGCGGCGCGGCGAGCACGAGCAACAGCAGGGCGGCGCCGAGCGCCGGGCGGAGCGATGTCGTCATCGGGGCCTCGCAAAGGGGAGCATCCGGTGGAGCACCGCGTCGCGCTGCACGAAATGGTGCCGCAGCGCGGCGCCCGCGTGCACGAGCACGAGCGCGAACAGCGCCGAGTTGAGCGTGAGATGAAGGATGCGCAGCGCCGCGGCGAGGGAGCGGTCCTTGCCGACCAGGTTGGGCAGCGGGAAGAGTCCGAGGTAGTTGACCTGCACGCCGGTGGCCGAGCTGTAGACCCATCCCGAGACCGGCACCAGCAGCAGCAGCGCGTACAGCGCAGCGTGCGACAGCGACGACGCGCGTCGCTGCCAGCGCGGCATCGGCACCGGGGGCGGCGGCGGCCGCAGGAGGCGCCAGGTCAGCCGCAGGCTGGTGAGCAGGAAGACCGTGATGCCGATCCACTTGTGCCACAGGTACCACTGGAGCTTGCGCGGCGACAGCGGCAGGGGAACCATCGAAAGCCCGAGCAGGAGATTGGCGACGATCAGCAGGGCGGTCACCCAATGCAGGGCGATGGCGACGCCGCTGTACCTTGCGACGGGCGGAATCACGAGGCTCGGGGGACGCACGTCATCGTCCGGCTAACACGCGCCACGGCGGTTTCCTTCCCGCCGCCGCCCCTTCACTGGATCGTCCCGCCGGACCAACGCGATATCCTTCCCGCCGCCGTCCGTCACCGGGGCAGTCCGGCCGCGAACGTGCGCACGCCGTCGAGCAGCATCTGCACGGCAATCGCCGTCAGCAGCAGCCCCATGAGCCGCTCCACCGCCATCATCCCGCGCTCGCCCAGCCATGCCTGCAACCGGTGCGCCGCCAGCATCACGAGCGTGGCGACCAGCATTGCCGCCGTCAGCGCGGCGAGCCAGGTCGACAGGTGCGCCGGGTCGCGCGAGACCATCAGCATGACGGTGGCGAGCGCGGACGGCCCGGCAATCGATGGCACGGCGAGCGGCACCAGGAACGGCTCGTCGCCGGGGGGATCGCCGAACACGCCCTCCGGGTGCCGGAAGACCATCCGCAGCGCGATCAGGAACAGGATGATGCCGCCCGCGATCGCGAGCGACGTCTCGGTCAGCTGCAGCCATTGCATGAAGGTCCGGCCGCCCAGCATGAACGCGACCAGCACGACGTAGGCGGCGAGGCATTCGCGCGCCACCACGCGCGCCCGCCGCGCCGGCGCGACGTTGGCCAGCGCCGAGATCACGAGGGGGACGTTGCCGAAGGGATCGATGACGAGCAGCAGCAGCACGGCGGCGGAGAAGAATTCGGTGGCCATCAGTCGCCCATCGCGATGCCTTCGCGGCGCGGATCGGCGCCGCCGATCCAGCCCTGCCGCGTGCGCACCAGCGCCTGCAGCCCGCTCGTGTGCTCCATGATACGCACGTCGTGACCGAGGGCCGCGAGCTTGGGCGCGAGCGCTTCCGCCGGCGTGCCGGCCTCGAGCTCCGTCGGGCCGTTGCGGCTGCCGACGTTCGGCAGGTCGATCGCCGCCTGCGGATCGAGCTTCCAGTCGATGACGCCGATGAGTGTCTTGGCGACGTAGTTGATGATCGCGCTGCCGCCCGGCGATCCCGCGACCATGAACAGCCGTCCGGCGGCGTCGTAGACGATCGTGGGGGCCATCGCCGAGCGCGGCCGCTTGCCCGGCTCGACGCGGTTGGCGACGGGTTTGCCATTCTCCTCGGGCGCGAACGAGAAATCGGTCAGCTCGTTGTTGAGCAGGAAGCCGCTTCGCGTCATCAGGCGGCTGCCGAACGCCTGCTCGATCGTCGTCGTCATCGACACGGCGTTGCCATGGCGGTCGACGGCGACGATGTGCGACGTCGACGGGAACTCTGCGGCCGCGCCGCGGCCCCACGCCACCTTGCGCGCGGGCGCGCGCGCCATCGGCGGGTCGCCCGGCAGCGCATGGCCGAGGCTCGCGGTCGTGGTGATCAGCCGCGAGCGGGCTCTCAGGTACGCCGCGTCGAGCAGTCCCGCCGGCGGCGTGTAGAAGTCCGGATCCGCTTCGTAAACGCTGCGGTCGGCATAGGCGAGCCGTCCCGCTTCGCTGAAGAAGTGCACGCTCCAGAACGACGACGGCGCCATGTCGCCGATCGGGTAGGGCTCGAGCAGCTTGAGGATCTGCAGCACCGTGAGCCCGCCCGACGACGGCAGCGGCATGCCGCACACGCGATAGCGGCGATAGGTGTCGCAGACCGGAACGCGCAGCCTGACGCGATAGCCGGCGAGGTCGGCCAGCGTGAGGTCGCCCGGGCGCGTCGGATGCGCCCGCACCGTCGCCACGATGTCCTGCGCGATCGCGCCCGTGTAGAACGCGTCGGCGCCTTCGGCCGCGATCCGCCGCAGCGTCGCCGCGTACGCCGGGTTGCGCAGCGTCGACCCGATCGCGCGCGGCTTGCCGTCGGCATCGAGAAAATACGCGCGCGCGGCCGGCGAAAGCTGCGTCTCCCGCGCCAGCAGGGCGTGCAGCCGCGGCGAAACGGCGAAGCCGCGCTCGGCGAGCGCGATCGCCGGCGCGAACAGCGTTCGCCACGGCAGGCGCCCGTGCGCGCGATGCGCCGCCTCGAGCAGGCGCACGGTGCCCGGCACGCCGACGGAACGGCCGCCGATCACGGCGTCGTCGAACGGCAGCGGCCTGCCGGCGGCGTCGAGGAAGCGGTCGGGCCGCGCGGCGGCCGGCGCGCTCTCCCGGCCGTCGTAGGCGACGAGCCGCCGCGTGCGCGCATCGTGCGCGAGCAGGAAAGCGCCGCCGCCGAGCCCCGACGACTGCGGCTCCGTGAGGCCGAGCACGAGCTGCGCCGCGATCGCGGCGTCGACCGCCGAACCGCCGCGGCGAAGGATCGCGTAGCCCGCCTCGACCGCGAGCGGATTGGCTGCGGCGATCATGAAATGGCGGCTCGTCACCGCCGCCTTGTGCGTCCACCCCGAGGCGTGCTCCGGCGGCAAGCGCGTTTGCGCAACCGCCGTCGCGGCGAGCGTGCAGAGTCCCGCGACGAGGATTCGCGTGCCGAGTTTCGCGTGGACGCCGGTGCGCATGTCGCCGCGCATTGTATGCGAGCGCCCGCCCGCGCGCGCCGCGTAAGGATCGGCCATCGTTGCGCGACTCACGCGGTTCGCCCTCCCGCACGCTCCCGGAAAGCATCGCCGCCGCGCGCTCGATGCGCCTGTAAGCAACGCGACGGACCCTCGACCAACGCCGTAAGCGTGGCCAAGAACGACCCGCCCCGACGGCGTCGAGGACGCCGACGAACCCACCCGACAGGACAGGAGACGACAATGCAACTCATCAAGACCACGAAGGCGCTGGCGCTGGGCACGATGCTCTCGATCGCGGCGATCTCGACGCCGGTGCTCGCCGCCGACGGCGACGGCATGCAGAGCTTCTTCCGCGAAGTGAACACCATGGCGAACAAGGACGGCATGGTGACCAAGAAGGACTTCCTCGCGATGATGGAGAAGAAGTTCGACGCGATGGACAAGGGCAGGAAGGGCATGCTGTCGGTCACCGACATCATGCGGATCTTCAGCGACAAGACGGGTCAGTAGGCCCTCGCCGGTCGCCGCCGGATCCCGGCGGCGCGCGTCCCGCACCGCGCGGATCGTCGCGGGCGGCGACCTGCGGTGAAGCGCAGCAGCGAAAAGGGCAGCGGTGTCCGCTGCCCTTTTCCTTCGCGGCGCCAATTGGGCGCTGATGCCCAAAGAGCAGAATCAACGATTTAGGCACGCGTAATAAGGGAGGGCCAAGGAAACTCGGCCCTCCTTTTTCTTCGGACCCCACCGTAGCACCGCTGCGTTGAACGCTAATGCCGCTTCAGCGTGCCTTCATGGTCGCTGTCACTTCGATCCGCCTCCAGCGTCTTGAGCGGCCTGTGGCGCTGCAGGAGCGTGCCCGGCAGTCGGCGGTGCCGCCGCCGGAGCTACGGCCGCTGGCGTCGCGGCAGGAGCGTGCCCGGCAGTCGGCGGTGCCGCCGCCGGAGCTACGGCCGCTGGCGTCGCGGCAGGAGCGTGCCCGGCAGTCGGCGGTGCCGCCGCCGGAGCTACGGCCGCTGGCGTCGCGGCAGGAGCCGCCGCCGGCGTCTGCTGAGCGACCGGCGGTCGCATGTCGCTGATGCCGTCGTAGCTTTGCCTGTGCGTCGGAACCGCAACGGTAGTTGTTTTCGCCGGTGGATCGGATTTGCTCATGTGTGCCCCCGTTTGAGAACCAAGTTTGTCGATGCCTGCCATCAAACCGACGGCGCCCAGCAAGACCGCGCCGACGATGAAGGAGCCGAAGGAAATGCGGTCCAGCGTCGCCAGTCTGGAATCGCGCTCGGCTTCGCCACGCACGATTTGCTTCAAGTGGTCGGCGTTGCGATCCAGAATCCGAATGATGCTGTAGAGGGATACCGCAAACGCGACGATGGCAACGCCGTACAGCACCAGTGCCACGGTCGTCTGCGGCCCGACCGTCGTCATCAGAGTGACCAACAGGCCAATGCCGCCGGCGGAGAGCGTCAGGATGCTCTTGTCGCGCTCCAGCTTCGTATTGAGCCATCCGGCGACGACGGCCCCGTAGTAGAGGTCATCCTTGGTGGGCGGCGGGGGTGGCGAACCTTCGACTTGTGACATTACAGTGGTTGGCGTTTTCCAGTAAGCGCCGGCGAGCCTTGCCTGCGTCGCACAGTCACTTCACCTGACAACCGACAAAGCTGGGCGACGCCGTCCTTCAGCGAGAGTCCCCACTAGCGGAAATCCAACGATGTCCTCAAGCAATGGCACGCGAATGCGAAGAGCGGCGGCGATCTGCGCCGGATGCACGTTCTTCTTCGCGGCGAGCACGGAGAACGAGCGCTCCACCAACTCCGGCGACTCCGCCGGAACCAGCGCATCCTCGCGCTCGCAGGTTGCCTCTCCCGTCCGTTTGAGCGTGATGAACGCGCTGCGGAATTGATCGTCGTTGATGAGATCGAGCTGCCGGGCACGGTAGATCAGCGCGGCCTTGCTTACCATCCACGTGAGCTTAAACGCGCGCAAGCCGGTCCAATCGAGCCTTGACCACTTCGGCCGAGGGAACAGCTTCACCATCATCGAACGCGGTACGAGGAGCGCGCCAGCAAAGCGGTTGGCTTCGCCTTCGGTAATGCGATCTCCCGTGGCGCGTCCTTGGTGCAGGACAAAATGGCCCAGCTCGTGGCCGACATCGAAGCGCTGGCGACAGGCACTTGGCTTCGCCTCATTGCGCACGATGATCGGGCGCTTCAGCGCGACCGACAGCGCATCCACTTCCTTGGACACGGCCTGAAAACTGGTGACCACCGCGCCGACGGTCTCAGCTAGGCGTGTCATGTGCTCGATAGGCCCGAAACCCAAGCCCCATTCGCTGCGGCAGCGCTCGGCCGCGCGCTCCACGTCGTTGGCGGAGCGCGCGTCATCGACTACAGGAATACGCACCGGTGGCAACTTCAGGTGCCTATCGAGATAACTGACCAGTCGCCCAAACAGCTCTGCGCGAGCAATCGTTACCTGCCTCACGGTTGCTCGGGTCGTGAACAGCTTGCGGAAGTGAATCTGCTCGTCGGCTATTGCTGGCGAGTGCGGGCCGGCAAAAAACGCAGGTTCCACGCCCAGCGCGTCCGCGAGCTGGTCAATCAATGCTTCGGTGGGTGTTGCCTGCCCCGTCTCCAGCCGGTGCAGGTACTGGCGCGTCTTATCGACTTGCTCGGCGACATCCTCCAGCGCGAGCCCGCGAAAGACGCGCGCCAACCGAAGCTCGGCTCCATTGAATTCGTATTCCACGGTTGTCACGCATCATTGCCGGTCTTGCGATTCCCACTCGAAGGAGCCGCGTCGTCGTCGAGCACATCCACCTCGGCGGGACCGATGTGCGCCGGTGGCGGAACCCGGTCGTCGGCAGCATGCAGCGACGACGGCCTCGCACCGTAATTCCACTCGGCAACTGGCTCCTGAAACACGTTGTATCCGATGAAGTAGACGCGATCCTCGTCTTCATCGGCGAAGGCCCTCTCGACTACGAATCGCCACACGACCGGATCAGTGTCATTGGGTGCAAACAGGTCATCGACGGCGTTGCGGCGGAAGAAGCCGTTCTTCTCTGGATTCTTCGGATCGTCAGTGAAGAATCGGCACGGTATCTGACCGATGCAAAATGTCACGTCCATACCCGCATGGCGAAGCGAAATCCACGGGGACTCTCCGCTCTTGGCGAGGTCGATCAGCTTATTCTTTTGGCGACTGAAGACGGTCGCCTCGCGCGTATAGTTGTCGTCGTACGGTGAGTTCATCTCGCGCAGCGTTGTGTAGCGAACGTCGAGTAACGCCACGGCGATCACCCGCAGCCGCTCGTCAGAAAGCTCGGGGTAGAAAGACTGCGGGTGCGGAAGGTCCAAGGCGCCTCCTTGCAAAAATGGGGTTTTGTCACCCGGATGATCTTGCATATTTCGGACTTTGTCAACCGAGCGAAACCACCCTGAAGAATGACGTTCCCGCGCCTAACCGGGGCCGCCCAGCTGGCGGCGTGTGGACGACGAAAGGCGAAACTCAATCCTCCTCGTTCAGCAGTTCTGGTGGCACCAACGTCCCATCAGGGAAGCGAATCGGTCGTCGCTTGATTGTCCACTCGTGGCCGCAGCTCGTGCAGTGTCGTTCCGGTGAGTCCGGTCCAAAACTGCAACCGCCAAGCACCGCGCCTGCCTTTTCAGCGTCCTTGGCCATATCCTCGCCGCCGTACCGGTACCAAATGTCGGCGCCGGTCCGCTGTTTGCAGCGCGGGCAGATGTATTGCCGGCATCGGGCCATCAGGCGGTCTCCACCTCTCCGTTGAAAATTGCCCACTCGTGTTTACTGAGCCCGCGCTTGCCTTGGCACTTCGGGAAGACGCAGCAGCCCCAGAAGTATCCGAACTTGCTGTCTCGGAGCTTCATGTGACGACCACAGTGGCAGCGTTGGGCTTCTCGTTGGAGGCGTGCGATGCGACGGCGCATCTCGGCCCCTTCCATGATGGCTGTTAGCGAGGGAAGCTCCTGCACCACAGCCCCCATCTCCCGAGCCTCCTTCTCGGCGCGCCCGGCTACGCGATAGGGGTTCATATCGACGGCGATTTGGGCGAAGCGATTGCCAAGATCGGCGGCTTCTTCTCCGCTGCGGAGATCGGTTTTCTCGTCGATGGCCTCGATCAAGGCTTGTATCGCGGACCGGAGCCTTGCCAACTCGTCCTGCCGCGCGGTGACGTTGGCGGGTATAGGTCCGAGCCGGAAGATGTTGTTCTTGCTTGATGTCCCAGAAGATTGGCGTCGATGCGCCTCTTGATGTCCTTATTGGTCGGGTTGCCGACAAGGTCCAGCGCGTCGTTCGTGGCTGCATCGAGTCTGCTGACGGGATTCATAGCGCCTCGCGTGTCGAAGTGGAGTGGAGCCCCAGCGATTCATTGCTTGGGCGCTCGCACGTGCCTCACCACACGTTGCGTTATCGGTTCTGCAGTTTCGGTGTCGCGTTCCTCGGTTGTCGCGTGGTCTGGAAGGTTCTACGCTTACGGCAGCGGCGATGAACCTACCGATACCCCCTTCGCCTTCAAGCCGTCGTACACCACGTCGAGCACGATCTTGGCGAAATCCTGCTTCACGTGGTCGCTCGCCATGACCTGCTCGGCCATGCTCTTGTAGTTGTCGAATCCTTCGACGACGGCGTCCATCAGGGCCTTCTTGAAGTGGCCGCCCTCGAACTGCTCCTTCGTGTTCTGGGTCGCCTGCTGCGCGAGCGTCTCGTCCTCCATCATCTTGCCGGCGATGTGCTTGACGTAGGCAACCTTGTCGGCATCACTCAGGTCGCCCTCGAACAACTCGTTCATCCGGGCGATCAGCTTGGACAGGGCGATGTACTCCTCGGGACGCGGCTCCCCGGTGCCCGGCGCCAATGGGCTTCAGCAGATGGTCCTCGCCGTCGGCGCCAAGGCCGATCTTTGCCGGCCCGAGGTTGCGCACCTTGTGGTGGGTTAGCACGAGCGCCGACAGGTCGATCTTCTCCTGCCCGCCGCCGTCACGAATCAACGGGATGAGGCACTTGTAGAAGATGTAGTGCTTCTCCAGATCGGTGTCGCCGTAGTCGATGATCTGAGAGAGGAAGTCGTAGGCCCGAATGAAGCTGCCCATGTCCTTGATGAACAGCTCCAGCGCGTCGATGGCCTTCTCGTCTTTGGCCTTCGTGGCGTCGCGCCATTCGCCCGCGATAGCGCTCGACCGCCGGCGCGATGATCGCCTGCAGTTGCTGCTGCTTCCCATTGGGGTCGTAGTACGTCGTTGCGAAGGCGTCCACCTCGGCCGGCAGGTAGATGCCCGGTGGCGTCGAGCTTGGTCTGGATGTTGTGGACGATGTTCGGGTCGGACACGCCGGTCGAGCGTCGGCCGTCTTGAAGAACGGCTCGAAGTCGAGGCGGACCTCCTCGGCATCGTTCACGAAGTCGAGAATGAAGGTCTCGTCCTTGCCCGGGTAGGTGCGGTTGAGCCGGGAAAGGGTCTGCACCGTCGCCACGCCGGCGAGCCGCTTGTCCACGTACATCGCGCACAGCTTGCGGCTGGTCGAAGCCGGTCTGGTACTTGTTGGCGACGAGCAGCACGTTGAACTCGTCGGTGTCGAAGGCGTCGCGGATGTCCCGGCCCTTGAGGCCGGGGTTCATCGTGTGCTCGTTGAACTTGTCCGGCCCGCTCTCCGGGTCGATCACGTCCCCGGAGAAGGCGACCAGCGCCGCGATGTCGCATGTACTTGTTCTCGGCGATGTACTTGTCCAACGCCAGCTTGTACCGGACCGCCTCCTTGCGCGATGCCGGTGACGACCATCGCCTTGGCCTCGCCGTCCGAGGCGCCACACGCACGTTCTCGCGGAAGTGCTCGACGATGATCTTGACCTTCTGGCCGATGTTGTACGGGTGCAGCCGCACCCAGTAGGCGATCTGCCTTCGCCCCCTCGGACTTGTCCACTTCCTTGTCGTCGTACTCCTTGCCGCCGTGGGCGATCTTGAAGGCGATCCGGTAGGGGGTGTAGTTCCGCAGCACGTCGAGGATGAAGCCCTCCTCGATGGCCTGCTGCATCGAGTAGACGTGGAAGGGCACCGGGACGTTGTCGGTCCCGGCGCCTTGGTCGGGTCCGGCCGTCGCCCGAACAGCTCCATCGTCTTGGCCTTCGGCGTCGCCGTGAAGGCGATAGAAGCTGACGTTCGCCGGCAGCTTGCGCGGACGGCCATCTCCTCCAGCAGCAGGTCTTCGGCGGTGATCTCGCACGCCTTCCTCGGCCTCCTCGGCCGTGAGCGCGGCGCGGAGCTTCCGGGCCGAGCGCACCGCTCATGCGACGAGTGGGCCTCGTCGACGATCACGGCGAAGCGGCGGTTCTTGCAGGCCGGTCTCGCCGCGAATCTTCTCCAGCAGCGAACGGGAAGGTCTGGAGGGTGACGATGATGATCGGCTTGCCGTCGGTCAGCGCCTCGGCGAGTTGCTCGCGACTTCGCTCCGTGCCTCGCTGGTGATCGCGCGCGACCACGCCGTGCTTGTGCTCGAACTGGTAGATCGCGTCCTGCAGCTGCGCGTCGAGCACCGTGCGGTCGGTGATGACGATCACCGAGTCGAAGACCTTGGCGTCCTTCGCGTCGTGCAGCGACGAGAGTTGGTGCGCCAGCCACGCGATCGAGTTGGTCTTGCCCGAGCCGGCCGAGTGCTGGACGAGGTAGCGTCTGGCCCGGCGCCCTCCACCCGCGACGGCGGCAATGAGCTTGGTTACCGCTTCCCACTGGTGGAAGCGCGGGAAGATCAGCCCTTCCTTGGTCGTCTTCTTGCCGTCCTTGAGCGGTCTTCTCCTCCCGTTCGAGGTGAACGAAGCTGCCGAGGATGTCGCAGCCACGCATCGCGCTGCCAGGACGCGCTCCCACAGGTACGACGTGCGGTAGCCGGTCTTGTTCGGCGGGTTGCCGGCGCGCGCCGTCGTTGCCGAGGTTGAACGGCAGGAAGCGGGTCGCCTCGCCCGTCAAGCTTGGTGGTCATGTAGACCTCGATCGGTGCTGACCGCGAAGTGAACCAGCGCGCGGCGCTTGAACGGCGAGCAGCGGCTCGGCCTTCTTGGTCTCGGGTCCTTCGGCGGCCGGTCCTTCCGGTACTGGGGGATGGCGTCCTGCGACCGTCTGGGTGAAGTCGGTCTTCAGCTCGGCGGTGGCGACCGGGATGCCGTTGACGAAGAACACGAGGTCGATGCAGTTCTCGTGGTGCAGCGAGTAGTGGACCTGCCGCATCACCCGCAGGCGCACCTTGGCGTAGCGGGCGGCGATCTCCGGATTGTGCCCGTGGGACGGCTTGAACTGGCACAGCTCGAAGCGGGCGCTGACCGCCTTCACTGGATGGCGGAGGACGGCAACGGAGCCATCGGTGTCCATGACGCTACAGATGCGCTCCAACAGCAGCTTCTCGGTGCTGCCGTTGTGCCAGTCCTTGAGCTTGGCCCACTCCGTCGGCTGGGTCTCCTTGAGGTACCCGATCAGGTCCTCGGGGAAGACCGCCAACTCGCGGTCGTAGCCGGTGTCGTCAGGCGAGTAGAGCCAGCCATGAGCAGCAAGGTGTTCGGCCAGTTCGGCCTCGAAGTGTTTTTCTTGGTGGAGGGTCGGCATATCAGATTCCCAGCTTGGCTTTGATCAATGCGGTGAGAGCCTCGCGCCCGAGAACCTTTACGGCCTTCGCGATCATGTTGGCCAGTGCAACCTCGGGGTCGGGGATTTCGAGGACAAGCGATGCGTTGGTCTTGCGTGTGAAGTGATCGGCGAGAATGGCGTATTCGTCTTTCGTTTCTTTTCTCGACGAGATCGAATGGACCTCGATGTAACGAGCAAGTGCGGCCGTGGCCAAGAACGTCCCGTGGACAACTGACGAACGATTGGGATCGCCTTGCCAATGCACCGTTACCCACTCGTCGTCATTGCCCTCCTCGGCGGCCAGAGGAATCAGCAGATTGCCATCCGTCAACGAACGGGCACACCACACACCGTCCACTTCCTCGCGAACGTACAGTGGAAGCAAGCCACCGATGAAGTTCACGATACGGTGGCTCGTGACCTCACGCATGAAGTGCCTCTTGCTGCTTGATGTCGTGACGAACGTCAATCTTGCCGGTCACGGCCGCTGAGATCAGGGCGGCGCGATGTTCGCGCATCAGGTCAATCGAGTGTTGCGCTTTTTCCATCGCGCGGTTGAACAGAGGCGTCTGAGCCTCGATGAATCGGGCAATTTGGAGACGCTCCTGCACAGTGGGGGGAACCGCAATCGGGATGTTCGCGAGTGCTTCGATTGTCAACTTCGGTTGAGCGGCGCCGGACACGACGGGAGTTACGTCTTCAGATTGAATTCGCTCAGTCCAATATCGCAGGTTCCCGTCCTTTGGTCGAAGAATGTGTGCGTGGTTATTGACCCAGTATTTCCCGGTTGCGATGAACGCCAGAGGTGTGGCCCGATTCACCAAATTTGCACCATCCTCCGCAACCAGTATTAGGTCTTCGTCGAAGATGTACTCGTCGATGTGGTCAATGATCCCGGACGCGCCGTAGTAGGGAAAGTCACCCTGCCTTGTACCGCGCTCTTCGGCGCTTAACGGTATTCGTCTGCCATCAAGGAACTTCCACATGGTGCTTGATCTTTCCCACTTCCCAATGCGCTGGTACCTGCCCCAGCCATTTCGCTCCGCTGTCCTTCATTGGCACCTCGGGGTCGAGCCCCTCGGTCACCGCATGCGAAATCACGGCTTGCCTCTTCTCCTGCAACAGCTCGATCAGGCGCTCCTGCTTGGCGATCAGCTTATCGAGCTTGGCGCTTTCGCGGTCGAGAACTGCAACGATACTGACCTGCTCTTCGCTGGATGGCAGTGGGCAACCGATGCTGCCAAGCAACTCAAGGTTCAGGCCGTCTCGCAAGTCATCTGAAGCAAGCCCGCGAATGTTCCGGTAGTTAGCCTCTAACCAGTAGTAGAGGTACCGCGCTTCGATACCACTTGGAACAATCGCTGCGACTGACTGATTGCAGGTTGCGTCAATCGCCATCTGGGCAACCGTACCTTTAGTCTTTCCCTGTCCGGCGAGCGCCATTAGCAGAGCACCTTTCGGCACCCACCGTGTACTGGAGCTGCGGTACGCCTCCTCGGTAATGTAGGCGGTCGGCTCTGTTACCGTCTTTTGGTTTACCTCGCCGGAGCCGATCCACGGGATAGTGCCATCCGTCCAGAAGGCGAGATTCGACTTGTCCGGTGTTCCACCGGCATATCGTCGGGCAAGCCACTGCAGATGACCGGATCGCCATCCCGCAGGAAGGCGGTCCGCCCAATCCACACCGGACGGTTGGTAGGTGGGGTATGCGCGCCACTTCACGCCGTCACCTCCGCCAGCAACCCCATGATGTCGCCGGCAAGCGCCTTCAATTCGGCGTCGATCTCCTCCAGCGCGCCGAGGCGGAACGTACTTGTAGAAGTGCCGGGTGAACGGAATCTCGTAGCCGACTTTGGTCTTGTCATGGTCGATCCACGCATCCGGGACATGTGGCAGCACCTCCCGCGCGAAGTAAGCCTGCACGTCGTCCTTGAGCGGCACGTTCTCGGTGTCGCGCAGGTCGGCGTCCGGCTCCGGGTTGCCCTTGCTGTCGGTGCAGACCTCGGCGGTCTCGTCGCGCTCGGACAGGGCCTGCAGGAGCGCCTTAGCCTGCGGTGGAGGCAGCGATAGACCTTGGCCGCCGTCCAGCGCCTTCCTGAGGGCCTTCTGGAACGGTTCGCCGGGTCTTCCAGACCTTGGCCGCGTCCAGTCGTCGCCAGCGCCTTTTTCAACTTGGGCAGTTCCTTGCCCAGCTTGACCAGCGCCGCAGCCTCGTCGATCCGCGCCACCCGTTCCGGACTGACGGCGAAGTTGAGTCGCAGCGGCCGCTCAACGGTGATCGTCCGGTAGCCGAAGTCCTCGTTGTCGAAGACTTTGCGTCCACTCGTTGTCCTCGAACGCGCCGTAGAGCTTGACGATCCTGCTCGATGTCGGCCTCGCCCAGCTCTTTGCGCTTGGCGCCGAGGCTCTTGCGCATTTTCTGGAACAACTCGACGCCGTTGATGAGCTGGACCTTGCCCTTGCGCTCCGGGCGCTTGTGGTTGGTCCAGAATCCAGACGTAGGTGGAGATGCCGGTGTTGTAAAACATGTCGGTGGGCAGCGCGACGATCGCTTCGAGCAAGTCGTTCTCGATGATCCAACTTGCGGATGTCGCGACTCGCCGGAGCCGGCGCCGCCCGGTGAAAAGCGGCGAACCGTTGAGCACGATGCCGATCCGCCCGCCGCCTTCGCCGGCGGCCGCATCTTCGACAGCAGGTGCATGAGGAAGAGCAGCGACCCATCCGAGACCCGGGGCAGGCCCGGCGCCGAAGCGGCCGTGATAACCCTTCTTCTCGTGCTCGTCGCGGACCTCCTTCTCGACCTTCTTCCACTCGACGCCGAAGGGCGGATTGGCGAGGCCGTAGTCGAAGGTCTTGCCGGCGTGGCCGTCGTTGGACAGGGTGTTGCCGAACACGATGTTCGATACGTCCTGCCCCTTGATCAGCATGTCGGCCTTGCAGATCGCGTAGGACTCGGGGTTGAGCTCCTGCCCGTAGACCACCAGCTCCGCCTTCGGGTTGAGCGCCCGCAGGTGCTCCTCGGCGATGGAGAGCATGCCGCCGGTGCCGGCGGTGGGGTCGTAGAGCGAGCGCACGGTGCCCGGCTTGCTCAGGGCGTCGGTGTCGGCGATGAAGAGCAGGTCCACCATCAGCCGGATCACCTCGCGCGGGGTGTAGTGCTCCCCCGCAGTCTCATTCGAGAGTTCGGCGAAACGTCCGGATCAACTCCTCGAATACGAGCCCCATGTCGGCGTTCGAAACTGCGTCAGGATGCAGATCGACCTTGGCGAACTTCTCCACCACCTGATAAAGCAGGTTCGACTCGTCGAGCTTGTCGATCTGCTTCAGGAAGTCGTAGCGCTCGAAGATGTCGCGCGCGTTGTCGGAGAACGCACCGACGTACGCGATCATGTTCTTGCGGATGTTGTTCGGCATCCGCCAGCAGCCGATCGAAATCGAGCGGGGAAGTGTTGTAGAAGGTCTGCTTCGCCTTCCGCACGAGGAAGTCGTGCAGAGGCATCTTCAGCCCCTCGCGGGCGGCTGAAACTCCTTGAGCACGGCCGCCTTGGTCGGTTCCAGCACGCAGTCGAGCCGCCGCAAGCAGGGTGAATGGCAGGATGACCTTCCCGTAGTCGGCCTGCTTGTAATCGCCCCGCAGGAGGTCGGCGACCGACCAGATAAAGGCGGAAATGGTGGTGTGGTTCATGGGTTCTTCTTGGTCGTCCGTTTGGGACTCACGGAAATTCCGTTCGCCTCGCAGTGCCGGTGGATCAGGGCTTCCACCATGTTCGCCATGCTGCGGTGGTCTTTCTCGGCGGCAGCCTGCAACAGGTGCTTGGTCGCCTTGGCAATCCGCAGCGTGATGGTGATTGGGGGTTCCTTCTTCATAGGTCCTCTTTGGTCTTAGTATGCCGCAAACCGCATTCCCGTTGCGTTCGACTTGCAGTCTTTGTATTGCCGCTTAAACGTGGGAAGCACGGGAGGCCGTTTTCCGGAGCTGCTGAGCGTTTAAGGCCGCAGCCAATTCAGGGGCGACGCCGCGCCTGAGCCAATTGGAAAGAGCGGAAGGCCGGATTCCGAGTTGCTCGGCTATCTCGGCCTTCGTGCGGCCTGACTCCGCCATTCGCGTTGCGTCGTATATCCGCATCAGCGTGTCGAACTGCATCCTGCGGGGTCGGCCATACAGAGCCGATTCAAGCCGATTCCAGCGGGCAGCGCGGCCGATGATCCAGACCCATGCCGAAGGATTGACTTCGTAGGGATCAAGACTAGCCGACAGCAGTTTGAATAGTTGGGCCGTCGTCGCCCTCAGCGTCTCCTTGCCGACGATTTCAAGCACGGCGCTGTGACGGCGCAGGGCCCGTCGAACGGCCTCGGCGGTTCGTTCTTCGTCGGGCAATGGGGTGGCCCACAGCAGGCGTGCGATCAGGCGTGGCAGGCGCAATGCCGGCCGAGTGGCGCAGGCGGGTGGCTCTCGTGGTGGGTGCTTGAATTCCGCTCCAATGTACCGACCGCGCCGGTAACGGGCGGAGCGTTCGCGCGGACTCCCCGGTGCTGCGTTGGATTGGCTGTGTTGGTGGCAGAAACGGTCGCCCGGAATCGCCCAGCGAAAGCACAGCTCGCAGCGCGTCATGAGGGCAATCCCACGCACCGCAATGGCGACCGCGAGGAGCCCGACGCGGTCCGTGCGCTCAATCTGGTCGGACCGTTCCTCTCGCTTGCACGTCTTGTACCCCGACAGAAGCAACGAATAGGGCGAGGCGAAGTCGAGGTGGGGCGGCGTTCGCTTCGGGAGCACCTCGTCCCACCAGAGGGCATTGAACGCAGCGATGGTCAGGCGCCGTCGCCGAACGGCATAGGGCACCGCGTTCACCAATTCGCGCGCTACGTGCTCGCCAAACGCGGTCACGGAGATCACGGTCGATCTCTTAGGCTCTGCAACGCCAGCACGCAGTGCGATCTGGCCCGTTTGGTGATGATAGTTCGCCCAGCGCACCACCATGCCCACGGCCCCGTCGCTGGCCCTTCTTCGAACGGCTGCTTTATCGCCGTGCAACGCCGCGCTGTGCAACGCGAGCCAGCCGGCACGAAGCGCCACTTCAAGCGTCCTCAGCCAGAGCGGCCCCTGCTCAAGCCACTTCAGCGGACCCCGTATGCCGGTGGTCATTATCTCGGCCCGGCGTTCCCACGTCGTTGTCTATGAGGCATTTGGCGCGTTCGGACTTCACCGGAACGGTTTTGGATCATTGTGAACGATCCACTCCGTGGGCGCCATCATGCAGGTAACTGCAGAGGAGCCTCGTTGGTCCCACTTCTACGTGCATCTGAGGTCGCAGCGCTGCTGCGCATTTCGCCGAGGACGTTCGAGGCGACGGTGAAGCGCGGCGATGCGCCCGTGCATTTTCGCGTCGGGCGGCAACGGCGCTGGGACGTGAATGTCGTTGAAGCGTGGGTAGCCGAACGCAGCACCATCGCGGCCAAGGCGCATACGTCGGAATCGAAGGAGAACTCACCCTGACCAACTAGCCAGCAAGTGAAATGCCGGGTGCAGAAAAGCACCGGCCCGGCCTTCCGTTAGTCGCGGAAGGCCGGGCCGTTGATGTGCCACAAGCGTGTCGCCTGTGCCCATATCTTGTGCGAGCAGGAATGGGCTGTCAAGTCAGACAGTCCCGGGGGAGTTTTTGCCCGCAAATCCCCCTTACCCCCTCCATGCGCTGCGCCCAACTGCCGCCCCCGGCAGAGGGGGCCGACGCGCGTCCGATGATGAACGGTTAAACGCGACGGCCAAGGACTATCCGTCTTGGGTGTACGCGCACATGCCGCAACCGTTTTGCCAGAGCGCTCGTTACCGGAAAACCAACCTCTACGACATCGCCGCCCTCAGCGAGGACGAGGCGTTCGAGAAGCTGCTGGAACTGCGCTGGGGATGTCGCAACACCGTCGTGTGTCCGGAGTGCGGTGCCGTAGACCGGCACTACTTCCGCCGGGATCGGCGGCGTTGGCGGTGCAAGCACTGTGATGCGGACTTCAGTCTGACCTCGGGGACGCCGCTTCAAGATCACAAGCTGTCATTCCACAAGCTGCTCTTCGCCATCACGATGTTCGTGTCATCGCCGAAGGGAGTGTCCGCGAACGCGCTCCATGCTGAGCTGAACGTCACAGTCCGCACCGCATGGCTGCTGCAACAGAAGTTGCGGGAAGCCTTGTTGGAGACACAGGACCTGACGCCGCTCGATGGTACCGTTCATGTCGATGGCGGCCACTTCTGCGGCAAGCCGAGGCGTCCTCGTGTGCGACAGAAGGCAACGAGCGCGATAGTCAACCATCGCCTGCGCAACAGGAAAGCGTCCATTCTCCCGCCCGGCGTTGGGGGGCCGATGGCACCGTGGAACGCTGCCAAGTTCAAGAACAGACGCATCGTGCTCGCCATGCGAAAGATGTCGTCAATCAAGGGCTACGGCGCCGAACGAACCATCGTCGCCGTCGTACCGGCCGAGACCCGAGCACATGTACTGCCCGTTGTCTTGAAGTACGTTGATCGCAGCGCGACCATCATGACGGACGACAGCGGTGCCTATGGCTGGTTGGGCGCGTACTTCGCCGACCACCAGACCGTTTGCCACTCTGATGAATACTCGACGAAAGACGGAGTGAACAACAACGGGGCCGAGTCGTACATGGCAAGGATGCGCCGTGCTGAATACGGAGTGTTCCACGGCATGCGACCACAGTATTTTGCCTTCTACGCCATGGAGACCGCGTGGCGGGAGGACGTTCGGCGCAATACGCTGGAGGAGAAGCTGCAGGACCTGACCAGCAGGGTGTTTCGGGCCGGGCTATCGAAGGCGTGGCGCGGCTACAAGCAAGGTCACAGGCTGGGGAAGGAGTATCTCGGGTAGAGGACTATCGCATCGACTTGGCGATGCTCCACAAGCCTTCTCCGTAAGTGCCCGCCGGACGGTGATTTTCTAGGACACCCTGCTGCAGTAGGTTCCGAAGTCGGTGCTTCACTGACTCGTGCAATTGCCGAGAGTCTTGCGGTGGCGCATCCAGATCGGCGAGTCGAGTGGCCACAAAGGCGGTGACCACGGCAGTTCGCACCGGCCGATCCGGATTGAGGCGAAGACACAGAAGTACGTTCTTCGTCAGCGCGCCATAGGGCGCATTGATCCGTACGGCTTGACTGAGCACGGGCTGGATGGCATCCAGTTCCACCTTGAGGTCGTGCAGCCCGAGCGTCCTGTCCACGGCGCTCAGGTCCGCCTTGACCTGCTCCAGTTCCTTGAGAAGGCTCTGGACCCTCGCGGTGGACGCCTCGACCTTCTTGATCTCGCCGTCCAGCCGCGCACGGGTGTCAATCAGCCACTTCAACGACGACGGAACTCGCGGACCCATGCCCGCCAGTAGAGCCGATGCCCTTGACTCGTTCAAGGGCATCAGCTACCAATTGGCGCTTCGCGGCAGCGCCGCAGCTAGTTCGGAAGGCGCACCGCAGCGCCGGGCGCCGGAGCCTGCGCCTGCGCGATCGATGCGCTCGCGGGCGCCGGCGCGACCGCCGCAATGGGCGCCAGCGCGACCGCCGCAACCGGCGCGGGCGGGAAACCGGTGCGTCCGCCGTCTTCGTCAGGCTCCATGCGCCGAGCAGCGGGACGATCATCAGCGCGACGATGTTGATGATCTTGATCAGCGGATTGACTGCGGGACCGGCGGTGTCCTTGTACGGATCGCCGACGGTGTCGCCGGTCACCGCCGCCTTGTGCGCGTCGGAGCCCTTGCCGCCGTAGTGGCCGTCCTCGATGTACTTCTTCGCGTTGTCCCATGCGCCGCCGCCGGTCGTCATCGAGATGGCGACGAACAGGCCGGTGACGATCGTCCCCATCAGCAGGCCGCCCAGCGCCTGCGGGCCGAGCAGAAGGCCCACGACGACCGGCACGAGCACCGGCAGCAGCGAAGGCACGATCATCTCCTTGATCGCGGCCTTGGTCAGCATGTCCACGGCGACGCCGTATTCCGGCTTCGCCGTGCCTTCCATGATGCCCTTGATCTCCTTGAACTGGCGGCGCACCTCGACCACCACCGCGCCGGCGGCGCGGCCGACCGCCTCCATCGCCATCGCGCCGAACAGGTAGGGAATGAGCCCGCCGAGGAACAGGCCGACGATCACCATCGGGTTCGACAGGTCGAACGAGGTCGAGATATGCGCCGTATCGAGCGCGTGCGTGTAGTCGGCGAACAGCACCAGCGCGGCGAGGCCGGCCGAGCCGATCGCGTAGCCCTTGGTCACCGCCTTGGTCGTGTTGCCGACGGCATCGAGCGGGTCGGTGATCGCGCGCACGGAATCCGGCAGCCCCGACATTTCGGCGATGCCGCCGGCGTTGTCGGTGATGGGGCCGTAGGCATCGAGCGCGACGATGATGCCCGTCATCGACAGCATGGCGGTCGCCGCGATCGCGATCCCGTACAGCCCCGCAAGCCAGTACGACGCGAGGATCGCCGCGCAGACGGCGAGCACGGGCCATGCGGTGGCCTTCATCGACACGCCCAGGCCGGCGATGATGTTCGTTGCGTGGCCGGTCGTCGACGCGCTGGCGACGTGCTTGACGGGCGGGTAATCGGTGCCCGTGTAGTACTCGGTGATCACCACCATCGCGGCGGTGAGGACGAGACCGACCAGCGCCGCCCCGAACAGCTTGAGCGGGGACAGGCTGGCATCGACGCCGCCGATGTCGCCCATCATCTGCCACGTGATGACGGCGAAGCCGATCGCCGAGATCACGCCGGCGACGATCAGCCCGCGGTAGAGGGCGTTCATGATCTTGCCGCCGGGCGTCGCCTTCACGAAGTAGCAGCCGACGATCGACGCCAGGATCGAGAAGCCGCCGAGCACCAGCGGGTAGGTGACCGCGCGTTCGGCGATCGCCGGCAGCAGCAGCGCGCCCAGCAGCATCGTCGCGACGATCGTCACCGCGTACGTCTCGAACAGGTCGGCCGCCATGCCCGCGCAGTCGCCGACGTTGTCGCCGACGTTGTCGGCGATCACCGCCGGGTTGCGCGGATCGTCTTCCGGGATCCCCGCCTCGACCTTGCCGACGAGGTCGGCACCGACGTCGGCGCCCTTGGTGAAGATGCCGCCGCCCAGCCGCGCGAAGATCGAGATCAGCGAGCCCCCGAAGGCGAGGCCGACGAGCGGCTCGATCGCATGATGCAGGCCCTCCTTCATCAGATTCGGCGCGCCGTGCGCCGAGCCCAGCAGGAACCAGTAGAAGCCCGTGACCCCGAGCAGCGCGAGTCCGACGACGAGCATGCCGGTGATGGCGCCCCCGCGGAACGCCACGGCCAGCGCCTCGTTGAGGCCGCTGCGCGCGGCTTCGGCCGTGCGCACGTTCGAGCGCACCGACACGTTCATCCCGATGTAGCCGGTCAGGCCCGACAGGATCGCGCCGAGCGCGAATCCCCCCGCGGTACGCCAGCCCAGGAAGACGCCGATGACCACGAACAGGATCGCGCCGACGATGCCGATCGTCATGTACTGGCGGTTGAGGTAGGCTTTCGCGCCGGCCTGGATGGCGGCGGCGATCTCCTGCATCCGGGCGTTGCCGGCGGGCTTCGCGAGGATCCAGTTGATCGACAGCACGCCGTAGACGATGGCGGCTATCGCGCAGACGAGCGCGAAGATGAGTCCGGTGGACATGGCTTTGCTGGCTCCCAAAGAGTGGCGAATAGGACGAACGCCCGCGACGCCCTCCTTCGGGGCGCCTTTCGGGTCGCGGCCCGCAGCCTATTCCGAGCAGCGCGGACCGCAAGCGCCCTCACCCGCCGGGCTCACCCCGGGCAGGGTCGGGCGAAAAGCACGCTATTTTGCCAGTTTGCGGGCGAGGAAGTCGAGCCGATCCTGTCCCCAGAACGGCTCGCCGTCGATGACGTACCACGGGACGCCGAACACGCGCCGGTCGATCGCCTCCTGCGTGAAGGCGTCGAAACTTGCCGCGGTCGCGGGCGTGGCCGCCGCCGCGGCGAGGTCGTCCGCCGGCAGCCCCTGCGCCTTGGCGATGGCCTTGACGGTGGCCTCGTCGCTGATGTCGCGCTCCTCCGCCCAATAGGCGCGCGCCAGGGCGCCGGCGAGCTTGAGCGCCGCCGCCGCGCCCTGCGACTGCGCGGCGATGAGGAAGCGCGACGCGAGCGCCGCGGACGTCCCGCCGAACTTCGGGCGACACGTTGAGCGGCAGCCCGAGGTGCTTCGACCAGCGGTCGAGCTCGACCAGCCGGTACTCCTGCCGCTGCGGTGCGCGCTGCTTGAGCGGCAGCCCGCCGGACACCGGGAACACCCGCCCCAGATCGACGGGCTTCAGATTGACCGTCGCGCCGTGCCTGGCCGTCAGCTCGACGAAACGGTCGTGGCCGAGATACACCCACGGCGACATCGGCATCATGAAATAGTCGACGACCTTGCTCATAGTCACACCTCGAATGTCGTGGCGAGCTTCTTCGCCACCGGATGATTGCGAAGCCGCACGTACTGCGGCAACCCGTCACGATAGGGCGGCGGCGCCTCGCCCCGCATCAGCGGCGCGAGATACGCGCGCGCCTTTTTCGTGATGCCGTAGCCGTCGGCCGCGATGTAGTCGCGCGGCAGCATCTTCTCCGCGTTGGCGACCTTCTCGAGCGGCGCCTCGCCGATCTTCCAGCGATAGGGCCGGTCGGACACGCGGACGATCGCCGGCATCACGGCGTTCCTGCCGGCGAGCGCGAACCGCACGGCGGCCCTGCCCACCGCGTAGGACTGCTCGAGATCGGTCTTCGATGCGAGGTGCCGCGCGGCGCGCTGCAGGTAGTCGGCCACGGCCCAATGGTACTTGTAGCCCAGGCGCTCCTTGACGAGCGACGCGATCAACGGCCCGACGCCGCCGAGCTGCGCGTGGCCGAACGCGTCGTGCGTGCCCGCCTCGGCGAGCAGCCTGCCCGCCGCATCGTGCAGGCCCTCGGAGACGCCGACGCAGCAGTAGCCAAACGTCTTCGTCTTCGCGTCGACCGCCGCCAGGAACTTCGCCTCGTCGAATGCGATCTCGGGGAAGAGCAGCACCAGCGGAATCGGCGTCGCGTCGTCCTCCGCCATCCCCACCGCGGCCGTGATCCAGCCGGCGTGCCGGCCCATGACCTCGAGCACGAACACCTTGGTCGACGTCTTCGCCATGGAGGCGACGTCGAACGCGGCCTCGCGCATCGACGTCGCGACGTACTTCGCCACCGAGCCGAAGCCCGGGCAGTTGTCGGTCACGGCGAGATCGTTGTCGACGGTCTTGGGCACGTGCACCGCCACGAGCGGGTAGCCGAGCGCTTTCGCGACCTGCGCGACCTTGAGGCAGGTGTCGGCGGAGTCGTTGCCGCCGTTGTAGAAGAAGTAGCCGATGTCGTGCGCGCGGAACACCTCGATCAGGCGCTCGTACTGCGCCCGCGACTGCTCGAGGCTCTCGAGCTTGTAGCGGCACGAGCCGAAGGCGCCCGACGGCGTGTGCATCAGCGCCGCGATCGCGCGCGCGGATTCGCGGCTCGTGTCGATCAGGTCCTCGGTGAGCGCGCCGATGATGCCGTTGCGACCCGCGTAGACCTTGCCGATCCTGGCCTTGTGCTTGCGCGCCGTCTCGATGACACCGGCCGCGCTCGCGTTGATGACCGCGGTGACCCCGCCGGACTGCGCGTAGAACGCGTTGCGCGCGGCCATGTCAGGACCGCAGCGCCGCGAGGCACGCGTCGCGCACGGCCTCGACGCTGGCGAGGCCGTCGACGCTGCGGTACTTCGGCGCGCGCGGGTCGCTCGTCGCCGCCCAGTCCTGGTAGTAGGCGACGAGCGGCTCGGTCTGCGCGTGATAGACGGCCAGGCGGTGCTTCACCGTTTCCTCCTGGTCGTCCTCGCGCTGGACGAGATCCTCGCCGGTGGCGTCGTCCTTGCCGGGGATCCTGGGCGGGTTGAACTTGACGTGGTACGTGCGCCCCGAGGCGAGGTGGACGCGGCGGCCGCTCATCCGCTCGACGATCGCCGCGTCGGGCACGTCGATCTCGAGCACGTACTCGATCGGCACGTCCGCATCCCGCATCGCCTCGGCCTGCGGGATGGTGCGGGGGAAGCCGTCGAACAGGTAGCCGCGTGCGCAATCGGGCGCCTTCAGCCGCTCCTTCACCAGGCCGACGATGATGTCGTCGGAAACGAGCGCTCCGCTGTCCATCACCGTCTTCGCGGCAAGACCGAGCGGCGTGCCGGCCTTCACGGCGGCGCGCAGCATGTCGCCGGTCGAGATCTGCGGGATGCCGTAGGCCTCCTTGATGTAGGTGGCCTGCGTCCCCTTGCCGGCGCCGGGTGGACCCAGAAGTATCAATCGCATGGTCGCGCTCTTGTCATCCTGCCAAGTCGAAGGCGAACGGATTCTGAGCGCAGCCCAGCCGCGCGGTCAATCCGGGGTCCGCCGACGTCGTGCGCGAAGCGGCCCCGCGCGGGCGCGCGCTCATGCCTCGTCCGCATACAGCGCACGGACGCGCTCGAGATCCGCCGGCGTGTCCACGCCGGGCGCGGGCGTGCCGCCGGTGATCTCGACGACGATCCGGTACCCGTGCCACAGCGCGCGCAACTGCTCCAGCACCTCGAAGCGCTCGATCGGCGCGGGCGACAGCGCCGGATAGCGCTCGAGGAACGCCACGCGATACGCATACAGGCCGTAGTGGCGATACAGGGGCAATCCGGCCGGGATGGCGCGCACCGCCCCGCCGAACGCCTCGCGCGCCCACGGGATCGTGGCGCGGCTGAAGTAGAGCGCGTACTGGCGCGCGTCGAGGACGACTTTCACCACGCTCGGGTTGAACGCCTCCGCCGGGTCCGTGATCGGATGGCACGCGGTGGCGATGGCGGCGTCGGAGGCCCCGCGCGAGGACCTCGGCCATCCGCCGGATCAGCGCCGGCGCGAGCAGCGGCTCGTCGCCCTGCACGTTGACGACGATCTCCTCCGGCGCCAAGCCGAGCGCGCGCGCGGCCTCGGCCAGGCGGTCGGTGCCGGTCGGATGATCGGCGCGGGTGAGCACGGCTTCGACGCCGCACGCGGCGGCGGCGTCGAGGATCCGCGCGTCGTCGGTCGCGACGACCACGCGCGCCGCGCCGCTCGCCTGCGCCTTTTCGGCGACCCGCACGATCATCGGTTTGCCGCCGATGTCGGCGAGCGGCTTGCCCGGCAGGCGCGACGAGGCGTAGCGCGCCGGGATGAGGACGGTGAAGGCCAACGTCAGCCGCCGGCCGGGACGCGTGGCGACGCGAGGTGCCGCGCAGCGGGGGACGTGCGGGCGCGCCGGCGCTTGCGCCCGGCGCGGCGCGCGCTACGCGCCGTCACGCTCGCACTCCTCCGGCGTCATCTTGCGCGCTTCCTCTTCGAGCATCACCGGAATGCCGTCGCGAACCGGATAGGCGAGCCGCGCCGCGCGCGAAATCAGTTCCTTGCGCTCGCGGTCGTAGATAAGCGGGCCCTTGGTGACCGGGCAGACCAGCATTTCAAGCAGCTTGGCGTCCATGGAGTCTCGCGAGCACGCGTTCGATCAGGGCCGGCTCGATGCGAGCCCTCACGGGAAGGCTGAAACAGCGAGCGTCGGCGAACGACGCGCATTTTACCGCGTCCTTCTCGGTCATCAGGATCGCCTGCGCGCCGGGGAAGTCGAGGTCGCCGCGCGTGTACGCGTGGTGATCGGGAAACGCGTGGCATGCCGCGTCGATGCCCAGCGCACGCACGGTCGCGAAGAAGCGCTCCGGGTGCCCGATGCCGGCGACGGCATGGACGCGCCCGTGCGCCCAGCGCGCGGGGTCGGCGCGCACGCCCGGATCGCGCAGGTTCCGCCACGCGAGCGGTTCGAGCCGCATCGTCGTGTCGAGCACGCGCGGCGGCGTTGCCGGCGCAAACGGCGCCGCCGCCTCGCCCGCGCCGGCGAGAAGCCGCACCAGCGCATCGACGCCCGCCAGGCGCGAGGGGGGCTCGCGCAGCGGACCGGCCGGAAGCAACCGGCCGTTCCCCAGCCCGCGGGCCGCGTCGACGACCGCGATTTCGCAATCGCGCGCGAGCGCATAGTGCTGCAGGCCGTCGTCCGCGATCACGACGTCGGTCGCGGGGTTCGCCGCCAGCAGACCGCGGGCGGCGGCCGCGCGGCGGCGCCCGACCCACACCGGGTGGCCCGACGCCGCCAGCAGGAGCGGCTCGTCGCCGACGATCCGCGGATCGTCGTCCGGCGCGACGGCCCGCGGCGCCGCCGCGCTGCCGCCGTAGCCGCGGCTCACGAAGCCGGGACGCCGGCCGCGCGCCGCGAGCGCGTCCGCGAGCGCCAGGGCCAGCGGCGTCTTGCCGCTGCCGCCGACGGTCAGGTTGCCGACGACGACGACCGGCACGCCGACGCGCTCGGCGCGCAGCACTCCCCACCGGTAGAGCGCGCGCCGCGCCGCGACGGCCACGCCGAAGACCGCCGCCAGCGGCAGCAGCGCAACGGTGATCGGCGACCGCCGCGGCGCATACCACGCGGCGGCCATGCGCTCGGCGAGGCCGGTCACTTCCCTGCGGGCGTGGACTGCGTCGCGAACGTGATGTGGACGATGCCGGCCAGGCGCGCTGCCTCCATGACGCGCACGACCGACTGGTGCGTCGCCTGCCCGTCGGCGTTGATGATCAGCACCGGATCCTTCGCGTCGCCGGCGGCCTGCTTCAGCGTGTCGGCGAGCGCATTGGGGGTCGTGAAGTTGAACACGCGCCGGTCGATGACGTAGCGGCCGTCGCGGTCGACGCCGATGTTGACCTCCCTCGGCCGCTCCTTGACCGCGTCGGCGTCGGCCTCGGGCAGCGTGATCTGCAGCTCCGAGATCCGCTGGTAGGTGGTCGTCACCATCAGGAATATCAGGATGACGAGGAGCACGTCGATCAACGGGATGAAGTTGATCTCCGGATCCTCGCGCGTGCGCGTTCCCCGCAGGTTCATCGCGTCCGGTCCGTCACTTGCGTTCGCCGTGCGCGAAATCGACGAGCTTGATCGCCTGCTGCTCCATCTCGACCACCAGCGCGTCGACCTGGGCACGGAAATAGCGGTAGAAGATCATGCTCGGAATGGCGACGATCAGCCCCATCGCGGTGTTGTAGAGCGCGATCGATATGCCGTGGGCGAGCTGGATCGGGTTCGATCCCGCCGCCGTCTGCGAGCCGAAGATCTCGATCATGCCGACCACCGTCCCGAAGAGACCCATCAGCGGCGACATCGCGGCGATCGTGCCGAGGGTCGTGAGGAAGCGCTCGAGATCGTGCGTGACCACGCGGCCGACTTCCTCGATCGCCTCCTTCATCACCGGGCGGGGGCTCTTCACGTTGGCGAGGCCCGCGGCGAGGATGCGGCCGAGCGGTCCCATCTTGGCCGTTTTGGACAGGAGCTCGGGCGTCGCGCCGTGGCTGCGGTACTCCGCGAGGACGCGGTCGACCAGGCCCGCGGGCGCGACCACGCTCTGCCGCAGTGAGTAGAGGCGCTCGAAAATCAGGGCGAGCGCGAGGACCGACGCGAGGATGAGCGGCCATATCGGCCACCCGGCTGCCTGAATGATCGACCACACCGTCATGCGCTCCGTGGGGGAAAATTGGGCGACTGTAGCCTGCCGGTCGCAGGTCGCGCAACCTTGCGCATCAGTCGGTCCGCCGCGCCGGCGCGTCCGACAGCGTCGCGCTGATCGCCGCGCCGGCGATGACGATGATCCAGCACAGATGTATCCACAGCAGGAATACCGGCAGCGCCGCCAGCGCGCCGTAGACGGCTTCGTACGTCGACACCTTGGCGACGTACAGCGCGAAGCCGTATTTCGCGATTTCGAGCGCAAGCGCCGCCGCGGCGCCGCCGATGGCGGCGGGAAGGATGTGCACGGTCCGCGCCGGGACCGCCTTGTAGAGCAGCGACAGGCCCGCGGTCGAGAAGAGGAACGGCAGCGCGCGGAAGACCGTCTGGCCGAGCGTGCCGCGCGGAATCACCGCACCCAGCGACTCGCCGATCAGCCACGTGGTGAGCGAGATGCTGGCGCCGATCAGCACCGGGCCGGCCGTCATCACCAGCAGGTACGTCGCGATCCTCCGCGGCCACCTGCGGCGGCGGCGGATGCCCCAGATGAGGTTGATCTCCCGGTCCACCGTCGCGATCGCGAGCGCCGCGGTCAGCGCGATGATCGCGATGGAGATCGTGGCCAGATGGCTCGCCTGTTCCGCGAACACGATGACGTACTGGTGGACGGCCGCGGCCGCGTTGTCCGGCAGCGCGTTCTTCACGAGGAACGCCACGAGCACGTCGGTCCACTGCTCGAACACCGGAAAGCGGGCGACGAACGCGAGCGCCACCGTCGCCGCCGGGACGATGGCGAGCAGCGTCGTGAACGACAGGCTGCTCGCGGTGCGCGCAAGGCCGACGTCGCGCATCCGCTTGGCGACGCGGATCGTGAAGTCCAGGAGATTCAATGCGATGTCGTCCGGATCGGTCGGCCGGGGAAATGCGATGGCGCGAAGGCCAGGCGAACTCGAGCATGCCGATTATCGCACCTCCGCGGGGCGCGTCCGGCCGGAGCGTAAGCTTTTGCCTGAGCGCACGACCAACCGGCGTGCGCGCCGCCCCCGGTTCCCGCCGGTCCGGGCGGACCGTTCCCATTCCCGCCCACATCACGGAGGCCTCCATGAACGCATCGTCCGCTTCCACCGCTGTCGCCGTCCTCGGCGGCGGCTGCTTCTGGTGCCTCGACGCCGTCTTCCGCGGCCTCGACGGCGTACTTTCGGTCGAGTCAGGCTATGCCGGCGGCGCGGACGCCAACCCTTCCTACGACGCAGTCTGCACGGGCCGGACCGGGCACGCCGAAGTCGTCCGCATCACGTTCGATCCTGCGAAGGTCACGTTCCGCGAGCTGCTGACCGTGTTCTTCACCATCCACGACCCGACGACCCGCGATCGCCAGGGCAACGACGTCGGCACGCAGTACCGCTCGGTGGTCTTCTGCCAGACGCCGGCGCAGCGCGCCGATGCCGAGGCCGTCATCGCGGACTTGTCCGCGAAGAAGCTCTGGAGCGACCCGATCGTGACCGAGATCGCCGGCGCGGCGCCGTTCTATCCCGCCGAGCGCTACCACCAGGACTACTACTCGCGCAACGGCTACCAGCCGTATTGCCAGGCGGTCGTCGCCCCCAAGGTCGCCAAGTTCCGCAAGGCGTTCGCCGACCGGCTGAAGAAGATCCCCGCGTAGGGCCGCCCCCGCGGCAGACGGGATCGTCGCGCGGCGCCTTGGCCCTGCCCCGCGCGAGATCACCGCGGCGGGCGCCGGCGCGGCCGCGCTTCACAGCGGCCGGCGGGTGAGCCACCCGCCGGTGGTCAGGAACACGCCGATCGACCAGAGCACCGGGGCGACGCCCAACGCGCCGCCCACCGCGCCGAAGAACAGCGGCACGGCGACCGCCATCGCGTTGATCAGCGACATGCGCACGCCGGCGGCCTCGCCCATCCGGCCGGGCGGAGCATGGCTGTGCAGGAGCGACATCACCATCGGCTGACCGGCACCGAGGCCGAGGCCGAGGCAGAACGACAGCGTCGCCAGCGTCGCGACGTTGCGCGAGAACGGAATCGCCAGGTAGACCGCCCCGCCGAGGAGCAGCGCCGTCGTCAGCACCTGGTGCTCGGAAAGGCGGCGCGCGAGCACCGGCATCGCGAGGCGCACGACGAACGTCGCCGACGCGAACGCGGCGAGGATCGCGCCGATCATCGACGCCGAGAGGCCGATCGAGTTGCCGTAGATCGGCACGAAGATCGTGTGCGACTCCCAGGCCAGCGATATCAGCGCGTTGACGATGAACGCCCGCCTGAGCTCGGCGTGCGTCAAAAGCTCGAGCGCGCGCGACAGCGGATGCCGCGAATGGGCCGGATGCGGCCCCGGCAGCTTGAGACGCCCGCCCGCGAGCACCGCCACGGGGACGAGCGGCAGCAGCATGAGCACGCCGAACGCCGCGCGGAACCCGAAGCGGTCGATGACGAACCCGACGGTCAGCGGGGCGACGATCGACGACACGGAGTAGCCGAGCGCGAGCAGGCCGAAGTTCCGTACGCGCGCCGCCGCGCCCCCCATCTCGCCAGTCGCGTACTGCGCGGCCACCTGGAACGCCATGAACGACACGCCGATCAGCATCGCCGTGACGAACAGCGTCGGAAGCCCCGGCGCGGCGAACGCCACGCCCGCGCCGAGCGCGAGGCCGCAGGACCCCACCAGCATGGGCTTGCGCACACCGATGCGATCGGTGAGCCGCCCGGACGATATCGCCAGCACCGCGGGCAGCATCGCATAGAGCGCCATCAAAAGCCCCACGGTGGCGGTCCCGGCGCCGAGGGACAGCGCATACAGGGCGACCACCACGCGCGAGCCCGCGAGCACGATGTGGTTCGCCACGCCCAGGGCGATCACGACGGCGAACGGGGAGGGTCGCCGCCGTCCCCGCATCATGGCATGCGTCCCGCGCGGGGGCAGCGAAGCGGGCTGGACGGGCGCTCGAACGTCACGGGGCGAGCCGCGCGATCGACCACGCGCCGCCCCCGTCCCTTCGGTATTCGATGCGATCGTGCAGCCGCGACGGACGGCCCTGCCAGAACTCGAACGCGTCCGGGACGAGCCGGTATCCGCCCCAATGCGGCGGACGCGGGATGGCGTCGCCGGCGTCGGCGAAGCGCGCGGCGACCTCGGCGTAGCGCCGCTCGAGCGCGGCGCGGTCGGGGATGGCGGCGCTCTGCGGCGACGCCCACGCGCCGAGCCGCGAGGCGCGCGGGCGGCTCGCGAAATAAGCGTCCGCGTCGGCGTCGGGGACGTGCTCGACCGCACCCTCGACGCGCACCTGCCGCTCGAGGTCCACCCAGAAGAACAGCAGCGCGGCGCGCACATCATGCGCCAGCGCGCGGCCCTTGCGGCTGTCCCGGTTGGTATAGAAGACGAGGCCGCGTGCGTCGAGTCCCTTCAGCAGGACGACGCGCGCCGAGGGCCGGCCGTCGGCGTCGGCGGTGGCGAGCGTCATCGCCGTGGGCTCTTTCACCGCCGCGGCGAGCGCCTCGTCGAACCAGCGCGAGAACTGGCGCAGCGGGTCGCGGTCGACGTCGCGCTCGTCGAGCGCCGCGCGCCGGTACTCGGAGCGAAGCGCGGCGGGGTCGGTTGCGGGAGCGCTCATCGGTGGTGTCGGATTCTACGCCGGGCGCACCTGCGCAACAGCGCCGCGCGCAGAGTGAAAAATCCGTCTTTGCGCCCTTCCTTCATGGGGAAAATGCGGTATAGTCGCCGCCGATGGAGCGTCATGTCCCCGGACAGGAGGGCGCGCTTCAGTACCGAACGAGTCGTCCGTTCGAGCCTACATTCAGGAAGGAGAACCATGGCTACTGCCAAGAAAGCTGCGAAGAAGCCCGCCAAGAAGCCCGCCGCGAAGAAGCCGGCCGCGAAGAAATCCGCCGCGAAGAAAGCCCCCGCGAAGAAAGCCCCCGCCAAGAAGTCCCCGGCGAAAAAGGCCCCCGCGAAGAAGGCCGCCTCGAAGCGCAAGCCGAACGCCGCGTTCATGAAGGCGATGACGCCGTCCGCGACGCTCGCCGCCGTCGTGGGCAGCATGCCGCTGCCGCGCACCGAAGTGACCAAGAAGATCTGGGACTACATCAAGAAGAACAAGCTGCAGGACGCCGTGAACCGGCGCCTGATCAACGCCGACGAGCGGTTGCGGGCTGTGTTCGGCGGCAAGGGGAAGGTCTCGATGTTCGAGATGACGAAGCTGGTCTCGAACCACCTGAAGTAACCGTCTCCGCTTCGCACCGACGGCCGGCGACGCTGCCAAGCGCGCCGGCCGTTTGCTTTCGGGCGGCGCGCCTCACGACGCCGGGCGTTTCGGCCAGTCGTCCTCGTCCTCGAGGATCCGGATGACGCGCGTGCGCTTCCCGCCGGCGTATTTCTCCATCTGCACCAGCACCGGAAACCGCTCGGCGAGCGCCGCGCGCGCCACGCCTTCGTCGTCGAACACGAGGATCCTGCCGTCGTCGCCGCGCACGTCGCTCCAGATGCCGGTCTCGTCCTGCACTTCGATCTTGTAGCGCATCGCTAGCCCCGCTGCATCCCCTGCAGCGCCGCGATCCGCGCCTCGATCGGCGGGTGGGACGCCATGAGCGCCATCAGGCCGCCCCTGGGCGAGGTGATCCCGGATGCCGCGATCGACGGCGGGAGGTTGCCTGGCTCGAGCCCGCCGAGCCGCGCAAGCGCGTGCACCATCGGCGTGGGCGAGCCGAGGTACTGCGCCGAGCCGGCGTCGGCGCGGAACTCGCGGCGGCGCGAGAAGTAAGCCACGATGAACGACGCCAGAATGCCCAGGACGATCTGGGCGACGATCACGGTGATGTAGTAGCCGGGACCGATGCCGCGCTCGGTGCGGAACACCGTCTTGTCGACGAAGAATCCGACCACGCGCGCCAGGAAGACGACGAACGTGTTGACCACGCCCTGGATCAGCGTGAGCGTGACCATGTCGCCGTTGGCGACGTGCGCCATCTCGTGGCCGAGCACCGCCTCGACCTCCTCCTGGTTCATCGACTGGAGAAGGCCGGTCGACACGGCGACGAGCGCCGAGTTCTTGAACGCGCCGGTGGCGAATGCATTGGCCTCGCCCTCGTAGATCGCGACCTGCGGCATGCCGACGTTCGCCTTGGCGGCGAGCTTGCGCACCGTCTCCACGAGCCACGCCTCGGCCTCGTTGCGCGGCTGCTCGATCACCTGCGCGCCGGTCGACCACTTGGCCATCGTCTTCGACATCAGCAGCGAGATGATCGCGCCGGTGAAGCCGACGACGAACGAGAACGCCAGCAGGCTGCCGACGTCGATCCCGTTCGCCTGCACCGCCCGGTCGAGCCCCAGCACTCGGAGCACGACGGACAGCACCAGCACGACCGCGAGGTTGGTGACGAGAAACAGCACGATGCGCTTCATGGCGATCCCCGGAAGGTCAAGGCGGGCGCCATCTTAGCGCGCCGCACCCGATGTGCAACGTGGGGGCGGGCGCGGTGCGGGGCAAGCGCCGCGGCGCCGGGGCGCGGTCAGCCGCCCTTGGCCCAGGAGTCGCGCAGCGTCACGGCGCGATTGAAGACCGGATGGCGCGGGTCATGGTCGAGGAGATCGGCGACGAAGTAGCCGTGCCGCTCGAACTGCACGGCCTCCTCGGGGAGCGAGGTCACGAGCGCCGGCTCGACGTGCGCGGTGATGACGCGCTTCGAATCCGGGTTGAGGTCGTCGAGATAGTCGCGCTCGGCGTCGTCGGCGGGGTCGTCGTCCTCGCCCGCGACGACCAGCGCATGGGCCGGCCCGGCGGCGACCGCCTCCTCGCGGCTGCCGCGCGGATTGCGCGCGCCCGGGAAGGGCACGGCGAAGAGGCGGTCGTAGAGACGCACCTCGGCGGGCACGGCATGCGCGACGGACAGCCAGTGGATGTTGCCCTTCACCTTGCGCGCGTCGGCGCCCGGCGTGCCGCTGCGCGTCTGCGGATCGTACGTGCAGTGCACGACCGTCAGCCGGCCGTCGGCGTCGCGCTCGACGCCGGTGCACCTGACGATGTACGCGTAGCGCAGGCGCACCTCGGCGCCCGGGGCCAGGCGGAAGTAGCCCTTCGGCGGCGTGTCCGTGTAGTCGTCGCGCTCGATCCACAGCTCGCGGGTGAGCGGCAGCGCGCGCCGCCCGAGGTCGGGCTTCTGCGGATGGTTGGGCGCGTGGCAATCCTCGCTCGCGCCCTCGGGGTAGTTGTCGATCACCAGCTTCACCGGGTCGAGCACGGCGATCCGGCGCAGCGCACGCTCGTTCAAGTCCTCCCGCATCGCATCCTCGAGCACGCCGATGTCGATCCACGAATCGGATTTCGTCACGCCGATGCGCTCGTTGAACGTGCGAAAGCCCGCCGCCGTGAAGCCGCGCCGGCGGGCGCCGACCAGCGTCGGCATCCGCGGATCGTCCCAGCCGTCGACGAACTTCTTCTCGACCAGCTCGATCAGCCTGCGCTTCGAGAGTACGACGTAGGTGAGGTTGAGGCGGGCGAATTCGTACTGCTGCGGCAGCGGACGCTCGAGCATGCCGCCGTCGGCGAGCTTGCCGATCACCCAGTCGTAGAGCGGACGGTGGTCCTGGAACTCCAGCGTGCAGATCGAGTGCGTGATGCGCTCGAGCGCGTCCGAGATCGCATGCGTGTAGTCGTACAGCGGGTAGATCACCCACTTGTCGCCGGTGCGGTGATGCGGCGCGTGCCGGATGCGATAGATCGCGGGATCGCGCAAGTTGACGTTGGGGCTCGCCATGTCGATCTTGAGGCGAAGCACGTGCGCGCCGTCCGGAAATTCGCCGGCGCGCATGCGGCGAAAGAGGTCGAGGTTCTCGGCGACGCTGCGGGCGCGGTACGGGCTGTCGGTGCCGGGCTGCGTCAGCGTCCCGCGCGTTCTGCGCATCTCGATCGCCGACTGGCTGTCGACGTACGCGAGCCCCTGCTCGATGAACCACTCGGCGAACCGGTAGAGCTGGTCGTAATAGTCGGACGCATGGTAGCGGTGCGCGCCCCAGTCGTAGCCGAGCCAGCGGACGGCGGCGGCGATCGAGTCCTCGTACTCGACGTCCTCCTTGAGCGGATTCGTATCGTCGAAGCGCAGATGGCAGACGCCATCGTTCTCGGCCGCGAGGCCGAAGTTCAGCACGATCGACTTCGCGTGGCCGTAGTGGAGGTAGCCGTTGGGCTCGGGCGGGAACCGCGTGACGACGCGGCCGCCGTATTTCCCGCTGCGTTTGTCCTCGGCAACGACGGCGCGGAGGAAATTCGGCCGCCGGCGCATCCTTGCCCGCCGCCGCGGTGCCTGCGTGCGGCGCAGTCGCGGCCCGCCCGTTCGACGGCCGCGCCGCGTCGTGCGCCACCGCGTCGGTGGGCGCGTCGCCGCCATGCGGCGCCGCAGCATTCATTTTGATTTGTTCATGAACAAGAGACCGGGTGGTTCATTCTAACCGCCGGGCGCCCGTGGCCGTTCCATGCACTTAAGACGGAAAAAACCGGATGCCTCGGAAAACCGCGTCTGGCGCGGGTTCCCGGGGATTCGTACCGGCGCCGGCGGGAACGTTTTCCACAAATCCTGTGGATGGAGATGTGCATATCTTGTACATTGCGCGCGCTAAGTCCCCCGCCTGTCGACACTATCCGCCGAATGACCAAAATCCGCCCGGTATTTTTGCATTGTCGATCAAGGATTTGCCCGATGCTTCCGGCGCGCCACCCCTGTCGGTCGCGACAGGTGAAACGGGGGTTTGTGACCGTGCGATGACCGTTCGGCGACACCCGTTCGTCCAGGACAAAGGCATTGCTGCGCCTGCACTGTCGAGCTCGATCATGCGCGTTCCTTTCACAACGCTTCGCGCCTGAGGCAGGATGACGCCGATGAGCCTGCCTCCCTCCGCGCTCACGCCGCAGGCGCCCGTGATCCCGGTATCGCTGCTGGTGTCGTCCGCACGATTGCTGCTCGAGCGTCACCTCGGCCTGGCGTGGATCGGCGGCGAAATCTCGGGCTTCTCGCGCGCGGCGTCGGGCCATTGCTATTTCACCCTGAAGGACGCGGCCGCGCAGGTCCGTTGCGTGCTCTTCCGCCAGAAGGCGCAGGCGCTGGGCTTCACGCTGGCCGACGGGGTGGCGGTCGAGGTGCGCGCGACGCCGACGATCTACGAGGCCCGCGGCGATTTCCAGCTCAACGTGGAGACCGTCCGGCTCGCCGGCCTGGGCGCGCTGTACGAGCGCTTCGTCAAGCTCAAGGCGCGCCTCGAGGCCGCCGGCTGGTTCGAGCCCGGCCGCAAGCGGCCGCTGCCGCTGTACCCGCGCGTCATCGGCATCGTGACATCCACGCGCGCCGCGGCGCTGCACGACGTGCTGACGACGCTCGCGCGGCGCTGGCCGGCGGCCCGCGCGGTCGTGTATGCCGTGCCCGTGCAGGGCGACGGCGCGGCCGCACAGATCGCAGCCGCCATCGCGCTGGCCGCCGCGCGCCGCGAGGCGGACGTGCTGATCGTGTGCCGCGGCGGCGGCTCGCTCGAGGACCTGTGGGCGTTCAACGAGGAGGCGGTCGCGCGGGCCATCCTCGACTCGGTGCTCCCGGTGGTGTCGGGCGTGGGCCACGAGACCGATTTCACGATCTGCGACTTCGTCGCGGACGTCCGCGCGCCTACACCCACCGGCGCGGCCACGCTCGTCGTCCCCGACCGCGTGGCGTTCGGGCACAAGCTGCGGGAATGGTCGCGCCATCTGACGCGGGCCGCTTCGCACGCGCTCGCCACGCGCGCACAACGGCTCGACAATGCAGCGCGCAGGCTCGTCCACCCGGCGGCGCGGATCGCTGCACAGCGCGAGCACACGGCCGCCCTGGCCACCCGGCTCGCGCGGGCCTGGCGACAACAGGGCGCCGGACGCCGCGACCACGTGGCCGGACTGGGCGCACGCCTTTCGCGCGAGGCGCGCGCACCGCTGCCGCAGGTCGTCCGTCTCGCGCGTGCGCAGGACGGCTTGCGGCGCGCCGCGCGCGAGGGCTTCGCTCGGCGTGCGGCACGCATCGACCGCTTCGAAGGCGCGCTTCGCCATCTCGATCCGCGCGCGGTGCTGACCCGCGGCTACGCGATCGTCACGACCGCCGACGGGAACGTCGTCTACGCGGGCGCGCAACTTGCCGCGGGGGACGCCGTCGCGCTGGCGTTCGGCCGCGGCAGCGCCGGCGCGACGATCACCGAAGTCGACGCCGGCTGAGGCTTCAGGCTTCGTCGGGATCGGGATCGTCGACGCTCGCGGCGCGACGCTGCGCGGCGACTGCGGGCGGTGCCGCCGCGGGTATCCGCGGCGTATCGACGGCCACGTCGGCGTTCTGCGCGCGATGGCGCAGCGCATGGTCCATCAGCACCAGCGCGAGCATCGCCTCGCCGATGGGCGTGGCACGGATGCCGACGCAGGGGTCGTGGCGACCGTGGGTGTTGACGATCACCGCGCGGCCCGCCTTGTCGATCGAATGCCGGTCGAGCCGGATCGAGCTCGTCGGCTTCACGGCGAACGCGACGACGATATCCTGGCCCGTCGAGATGCCGCCGAGGATGCCGCCCGCATTGTTCGAGAGGAAGCCCTCGGGGGCCATTTCGTCGGAGTGCTGCGTGCCGCGCTGGGCGACGGCGGCGAAGCCCGCTCCGACCTCGACGCCCTTGACCGCATTGATGCTCATCATCGCGTAGGCGATGTCGGCGTCGAGCTTGTCGTCGACCGGCTCGCCCCAGCCGACGGGCACGCCCGACGCGACGACCTCGATGCGCGCGCCCACCGAGTCGCCGGACTTGCGCAGCGCATCCATGAACGCCTCGAGGTCGTCGACCTGCGACGCGTTCGCGGCGAAGAACGGATTGGCGTCGACGTGCGACCAGTCCTCGAATGCGATCGCGTGCGGGCCGAGGTGCGTCAGGCGGCCGCGGATGCGCACGCCGAAGCGCTCGAGGAGCCACTTGCGCGCGATCGCGCCGGCAGCGACGCGCACGGCCGTCTCGCGCGCCGACTGGCGGCCGCCGCCGCGGTGGTCGCGGATGCCGTACTTCTGCCAGTACGTGTAATCGGCGTGACCGGGACGGAACGTCTCGGCGATGTTCGCGTAGTCCTTGCTGCGCGCATCCTGGTTGCGGATCAATAGCGCGATCGGCGTGCCCGTCGTGCGGCCCTCGAACACGCCGGAGAGGATCTCGACGGTGTCGGGCTCGCGGCGCTGCGTGACGTGGCGCGACGTGCCCGGCCGGCGGCGATCGAGGTCGCGCTGGATGTCGGCTTCGCCGAGCGCGAGATTCGGCGGACAGCCGTCGACGACGCAGCCGATCGCCGGTCCGTGCGATTCGCCGAACGACGTGACGCAGAACGAGCGACCGAACGTGTTGCCTGACATGGTCGATCGAATATAGCACGCAGGATCGCCGCAACTTCGCGTGCGGAAATCGCGCGATGGTGGCCCTAGCGCCGGGCGGTGCCGAGCGGCGCCCGGTCCTTGTCACGCAGCCCGGTGAGTATCGCGTCGCCGTCCGGGGCGACGCGGAACTCCCCGTAGCGCGCGTTCGCATACTCGCCGCCGTGGCCTTCCTCGAAGAAGAAGGCGTTGGTCGCGAGCTTCACCTGGCCGTTGCGGATGCGGTAACGAAGCACGACCTCGTCGGACGCGAGCGGGCCGCCCTCGTCGAGCCTGCGGAAGGTGCCGACGCCGCGCGCGTCGACCGCGAGCACCAGGCGGCCGTCGGCGAACTGCAGGAAGTCGGCGCCGGTGCGCGCACCCGCCGCGACGCCAAAGCGCAGCGCCATGTAGTCGCCCTGCATCAGCGAGCGGGGATCGACCGGCGCCAGCTCGAGCAGCACGACACGACCGTGCTCGAGCAGGCGCTCGCGCGCGGCGATGCCGAGGTTCACCGCGACGAGCAGCGCGACGGTGGACCCGATCACGATCCACCTACGCACGACGGACCTCCTTTCCGGCTGCGCGAAGCACGGCCCACAGGACGAGGAGCACGATCGCCACCGCGAGCAGCATGCCGGACTTGACCAGCAGCGTCGCGGACAGCGTGTAGTAGTAGCGCGCCAGCGCGGCCAGCAGCGCGAGCGTTCCGAGCCCGAGCAGCAGGCGCTGCGACGTCGCGAAGCCGACGAAGATCAGGATGAGTGCCGACGCGAGCCCGGCGACGCCCGCCGCCACGAACGCCAGCGCGAGCGCGCCGGCGGCGACCGCGACGAACACCGGCGTGCCGCGCGCCACGCCGGCCTTGACCGCGAGCCACAGCGCCGCGCCGAGGAATACGGCGCCCATCGCCGCGTCGGCGAGGCGCGGACCGAGCAGGACGTCGTGCTCGCGCCCGCGCCAGAAGCGCAGCTCGTCACCGGCGAGCTGTACCGGAAGCCCGGCGACGATCGCAAGCGCGAGACCGATGCCGACGGCGGAATAGAGGCGCGGCCAGCGCGCGAGCCGCGTATCGTCGAGCTCGACGGCGACGAGCGCCGCCGCGATCAGCGGCAGCCCGAGCGTCCCGAGGCCGGCCGCCCACAGTCCGTATGCGAAGGCGAGTGCCGCCGCTGCCGAGCAGATCACGCGATGGACCACGTTCGGCACCGCGAAGACGAGCGCCGCCTCGAACGCGGCGATGGCGAGCATCGGAACGGCACCGGGCATCGGGCCGCCGCCGAACGCGTTGGTGACGCCGACCGCGAACAACGCCTGCCCGGTCAGCGACAGAGCGAGCGCGAGCTGTCCGACGAACACGCCGACGGACGCGCGCAGCAGCACGAGCGCCGCAACGCACACGACGATGCCCGTGACGATCTTGGCGGGACTGGTCCGCACGAGGTCGCGCATCGCCATGCCGACGAAGAGCAGCAGGAACACGGCGCCGATCCACGCGGCCGCACCCAGCATCGCGCGCACGTACCACGCGGTGGCATCGGCGGACGGCAGCGGCAGCGCCCCCTCGACGAGCGCGGCGTCGGCGAGCCGCTGCCACAACGCTTCGCGATCGCGTGCGTTCACGGCGCAGATTCCCCGGCAGCCACGCGGCGGAGCCACCACGCGCCGGCGGCCGCACCTGCGATGACGATCAGCCCCATGAGCAGGACGGCGCCCGCGCCGCCGCGGTCGAACAGCAGCCGCGCGAGGGCGACCGCGACGACGACAATGGCCGAGAGGACACCGCCCGCGAGGATGAACAGATCCACCGTGCGCAGCCGATACGCCCAGTAGAGTGCGGCCAGCCAGCACGGGTACAGGACGAGGTGCCACGCCGATCCGTCGCGCGTCTCGACGATCGCGAGCACGGCGACGATCGTGATCGCGACACCGGCAGCGAAGGCGAGCACGCGTGGCGCCCAGCGTGCCGCAAAGCCGGCGACTCCGTGCGCCGCCGCGTACTCCCAGCCGACCAGCGCCAGCGTGTTCAGCGCGAACGATGCGACGAATACCGTGCGCGATCCGAACAGCAGCCAGAGCGCGCGCCCCGGCACGACGGCGAACCAGAACGCCAGCGCCAGGTTGAGCAGCGCGATCCAGATCATCCACAACGCGGGCAGCCGCGCGACGGCGACCCAGGCGACGATCGCGAGCGCCCACGCGGCGAACAGCTCGAAGGTGTCGGCCCCGGTCTGGTACACCTGGCCGACCAGCGCAAGCAGCGCACCGGCGAGGAGCGCGGCGACGACGAGCGCCCCCTTGCCCGCCAGCGCATCGAGGCCGCGCCACACGGCCACGCCGACTGCGGCGAGGAGCGCAAGCTCGAGCAGGCCGAACTTCGCGTAGCGGCCGAGCGCCTGCCAGTTCGCCGCGACGAAGAAGATCGCACTTGCCGCAACGCTTGCGGCGCCGAGCCACAGGAACAGCGTCTCGAGAAACTGCCGCCACGCCGCAACGTCCGGATGGGCATCCGCATGACGCAGCGCGTCCGTCAGCCGGTCCCGCGGCAGCGCGCCTTCCTCGATCCAGTCGAGCAGCGTCGGGCGCGCGTCGTTCACGGCGTCTCTTCCCTGCCACCCGTCGAAGACCCGGCCGATCCGGCGGCGCCCGCCGGCGGTGCGCCGCGCATCTGCTTCACCAATGCGTACGCCATGAAGCCGAGCACCAGCGTCGCGACGACCAGCGCAACCCAGAGCGCCCAGCGCCGCACGTCGACCGGCTGTCGCAACGCCGCCAGCGCCGGCGGCGTCCGCGCGGCGCCGGGCTTTGCGATCGCCATCGTCGCCGGCGTCCTGCGCGCATCGAAGCCCGGAACGAGCGTCGCGATCGGCAGGGCCACCGGCTTCGCCTGCGCACTGCCGTACGCGAGCTCGAACGGGCCGCCGCCGCGCGCCGCGAACACGAGCGATTGCGGCATCCAGTGCGTGACCAGCGTCGGCGGCCGGCCGCCGAGACCGCCTGCGCGCGCGTCGACGGCAACTCGCCAGTAGCGCCCGGGCGGCGTGGCGACGGCGAGCGGCGGATTGGCCACGTCGGCGTCCTGTTGCCGCAGGCGGTAGAGCACCGCCGCGCCGGCGAATTGCCATGGCGCCTTCGCGTCGTTGCGGTGGTAGAGCTGCACGGGCGCGACCGTGTTGATCTCGGGAAGCTCGACGGTGACGCGATCGACCGGGAAGGCGCCCTGCAGGTCGAACACGTAGTCGCCGGGGTTGGCCGCGTCCGCGACCCCCACCACGCTGCGTGAAGCGCGCGGGGCGTCGATCGGGCGCTCGGCGAATTGCGCCCGCGCGCCGTCGATCTCGAGCATCGGTTGGCCGGGGACGGTCGTGAGCCGCAGGTACCGGGTCGCGCCTGCCCGCAGGTCCACGCGATCGAGCGTCAGACGGCGGCCGCCGAACGCGAGCGCGAGGACCGGCGTCGACGCATTGAGCGTGCGCCACGTCGCGAGGTCGTCGCTGCCCTCGACCTTCACCCGCGTCGACAGGTTGGCGTCCGCGGGAAGGTCGAGCGTCAGCGCCGCCGCCGGCGCGTTCAGCTCGCCCGCGTCGATCAGGTAGCCGGCAAGGCGCTCGCCGGTCACGGCCGTGCCGTCGCGCGTGCGCAGATCGACGGTCGTGCCGGTGCCGTCGCGGCGGACCTCCAGCGTGAGGTCGTCGAGATCGCGCCGCTCGCGGTCGACGCGCAGCGGAAAGATCGGCAGCGGCACGGCCGGCGCGGATTCGCGCGCGGCCGGCGGCGGCGCGAGGAAAGCCATCGGCACGGGCGCGCCGGCGGCATCCAGCACGCGCAGATCGCCGAGGTCGGCGCGCAACGCACCCTCGTACACGGCCGGCGGCAACTCGACGCGGTAGAACGGCGCCGCCACGGGCGTCGACAAGGGCAGGTGGTAGGCGAAATCCGCCGCCGGCTGCGCGTGTGCGAGACACGCGAGGAGCGCCGCGGCGAACCCGGTCAGGCGGCGCGTCATGGCGCGCTCTCCTTGCGCCGCGGCGGCACCGGCGCGAGGTAGCCGATCAACAGCAGCAGCAGGCCGACGCCGATGAACGAGACGATGCGCTCGATGCCGCCGATCCGCGACAGGTCGACGGCGAAGAGCTTGACCACGACGGCCGCGAGCAGCGTCGCGCCCGCCACCCAGCCGGTGCGCGCCTGCGCGCGATTGGCCGCGACCATCGTCGCGAGCGCGATCGTCGTCCACAGGATCGACAGCACCGCCTGGACCAGCGTCGACGTCCACAGCGCATGCGGTGACCACGCGACGCCGAACCAGTGATGGAGCGTGCGCAGCGCGATCGCGTTCAGCCACAGGAACGCGACCGCGGCGGGAACGCCGATCACCACCTCGCGCGGCGCGAGCGTCCGCACGTCGATGCCTTCGCGCGCCAGCGCGCGCACCCACGTCGCCAGCGCCACGGCGATCGCCGCCAGCGCAAGGTCGACCGGATTGACGAGCGGGACATACGGCAGCGGCGCGGGGTCGCCGTCGCTCGCGATGCCGACGACGAACGCCCACGCGAGCATCCACAGCACCAGCGGGATCGCGCCCTCGACGAGGTAGGCACGCGGGTGGTCCGCCACGGGCCATGCCCCGCGCCGCGCGAGGCCGCAGGCGAGCGCCAGGGTCGCGGCCGGCACCAGAGCCCACGGCACACGGCGCCACACGCCTTCCGCGGCGACCCAGCTCGCCACCACCCAGGCGAGCTCGCGGGCCGCCACGAACGTCACCAGCCAGAGCAGCACGGCGTGCGCGCCGCGCAGCACGCCGTCGCGCTGGAATGCTCCCTCGCGCGCGGAGCGGCGAACGATCGCCGCATAGGCGACGATCGCGAACGGCCACGCGACGACGCCGCCATGTCCGAACAGGTGGCGGCCGCCGCCGCCGTAATCCGTCTCCATCCCCAGCACGGCGAGCGCGAGAAGCGCGGGGCCGAGGAGCAGCGCGGGGACGCGCGCCACCGGCCACGCGAAATGCCGCGCTCCCCGCGCGAAGGCGAGCGCGGTGAGCGCCGCGAACATCGCCACCGCGGCGAGCTGCCACGGCGCCGCGACGAAGCGGTCGATTTCGCTGGCGCCGGCGAACAGCCACCAGAGGGTTCCCCACGCGAACATTCCCGGCGCCACGGCCCGTTCGATCGGTCGCATCCCCTCCGCGGCCCGGTGGTAGACGAACGCCGTCGCCAGCCCGGCGAGCGCGACCAGCGCGGCACCGACGAACTCGCGGTTGACGATGGGCCACGCGCTGTCCGGCAGATGACGCACGAACAGCGTAGCGCCCGCGACGAACGCCGCACCCGCCGCGATCTGCAGCAGCACGCCGAACGCGCGCGCCGCGACACGCGCCTGCCGCACGCCGATCCAGACGATCGCCGCGCCCTCCAGCGCCCAGGTCGCCGACGTCCAGCGCGCGTCGACGGCGAGCGGCACGGCAAGCGTCGCGAACACGACGCCGAGCGCCAGGAAGGACTCGGTCAGAAGGCGCAGTTCGTCGCGCTTGCGCGCCCACAGGACACGCGCCAGCGCGAGGTAGAGCGCCGATGCGGCGACGGCGCAGATCGCCATCCCGAACTCGTACGGGCGCACCAGCGCCTGCTGCAGGCCGGCGGCCAGTAGCGGCGTGCCGAACACGATCGTCCCGTCGACGTAGCTGCGCACTTCCATCGAGCGCCGCAGCGCGTAGAGCACCGCGATGCCGACGTAGAAGAGGAAGAAGAGCACGAGGAACGGCTCGGTCGTCGCGAAGTCCTCGGCGCGGTAGCGCGTCACGCCCCAGGCGGTGCCGACGACGAACGTGCAGAAGAACCCCAGCAGGTTGAGCGGCCGCCATGCCTTGAACCAGGCGATGCCGAAAATGCCCGCGTTGAGCAGCGCGTAGTACGTGAACAGGACGACGTGATTGCCCGCCCCGCTCGAAGTCAGGATCGGCGCCGCGAAGCCGCCGAGGACGCCGATGGCGGCGAGCGCGAGCGAATCCTGCGCGATGGCAAGCACGGCCGACGCACTCGCGATCGCGACGAGCAGCGCGAACGCCGCTGCAGGCGGCACCAGCGCGTACAGCTTGAGCGCGGCGAATACCGTCAGATAGAGCACGCCCACGCCGCCGCCCTGCAGGATCATCGCGTAGGCGGTGCGGCGCGCGCGCAGCCGCCACCCCAGCGCGAGCAGCGCGGCGCCGCCGAGCGCCACGCCGGCGACACGGAACTCGACCGGCACGCTCACGTGCTCGGCCGCGTACTTGAGCAGGAAGCCGACGCCGATGAAGAGCAGGATGATGCCGACGCGCGCCAGCGTGTTGCCGCCGGTGATCCACGCCCACACGGCGTTCGGACGGGCCGGCGCCGGAACCCGGTACGCGGGCGCGGCCCGCGACGCGTTCGCGTCTTCGCGCGGGTACGCGCGCGCCCCCGCCACGGCCATGTATGCCGGCACGAAAGGCGCCCGCGCAGGCGGCGCAAGCGGGCCGTCGGGGCCGCGCGCCGGGGTCTCGCCGGAGGGCGATGTCACGCTCGCCGTCTCGGCGCCCTCCTCCGGCGCCCGCCCGGCCGGCGCCCTGTCCTCAGGCGCCCGCGACGCCGGCTCGAAGACGGCGGGGGTGCCCGTGGCAGTCGTCGCGGCCGCGGGCGCCGCCGCCGCGAGTCCCGCGCGCCGCAGCAGCACCTCGATCTGTGCGAGCCGCAATTCGAGCGCGTCGATGCGCGCATCGAGCGGCCGCTCCCCGTCGGACGACCGCCCCGCGTTGCCGCCGGCACGCGGCGCAGCGCTCACCTTCGACCTGACGATGAGTCCGGCAATGAAGCCGACGAACGCGCCGGTCACCGCCGCGTCGAACCTGCCGCCGAGCAGCCCGCCGAGCAATGCACCCACCAACACTCCGATCGCTGGAAACACGAGAGCCTCCCTGGCACTGCGTCGTGCGAACCTTTCTTCCGGTGCGTCGTGCGAACCTTTCTGCCACTGCGTCGTGCGAACCTTTTTCTTCCAGTGCGTCGCGGGAACCTTTTTCTGCCACTGCGTCGCGGGAACCTTCTCTTGCTACCTCGCGTCGCCCCGCAACGCGAGCACCTCCTGCTGCAACCGTTCCGGCGTCGCCTCGCTCGGCGCAAGCGGACAGCCGACCACCAGCCCGATGCGCAGCCAAAGGCCGCGCAGCCTGCGCATCGCCCGGCCGCCGTGCGAGCGCGAGAAGAAGCTGCCCCACAGTCCCCGCAGCGCCATAGGCACCACCGGGACGGGGGTCGTCGCGACGATCTGCTGGACGCCCGGACGGAAGCGGCTCATCTCGCCGCTGCCGGTGAGCATGCCTTCCGGGAAGATGCCGACGACCTCGCCCGCCGCGAGCGCCTGCGCCACCTCGGCGAAGGCGCGCTCCTTCATCGCCGCATCCTCCTTGGCCGGTGCGATCGGTATCGTGCGCATCGTCCGGAAAATGAACGAGAGCACGGGAATGCGGAAGATTCGATGGTCCATGACGAAGCGGATCGGCCGCCGCACGCACGCCGCGATGACCACGGCGTCGACGTAGCTCACGTGATTGCACACGACCAGGCACGGTCCCTCGGCGGGAATGCGGTCGAGTCCTTCGCTGCGCACTCGGTACAGCGTGTGGATCAGGATCCACGCCAGGAAGCGCATCAGGAACTCGGGGACCAGCGCGTAGATGTAGACCGCCACGACGGCGTTCATCAGGCCGACCACGAGGAAGAGCTGCGGAATCGTCAGGCCCGCCTTGAGCAGCCCGATCGCGACGCCCGCCGAGGCGACGATGAACAGCGCGTTCAGGATGTTGTTCGCCGCGATGATGCGCGAGCGGTGCGAAGGCGCCGAGCGCTCCTGGATCAGCGCGTAGAGCGGCACGATGTAGAAGCCGCCGAACATGCCGAGCAGCAGGATGTCGATGGCGACGCGCCAGTGCGCCCCGACGGCGAGGAACGCGCCGAGCCCGCCCTGCGAGGCAGCGCTCATGCCGCGCGTGGCGAGCCAGAGATCGATCGCGAACAGCGTGAGGCCGATCGAGCCGAACGGCACGAGGCCGAGCTCGACCTTGCGACCTGACATCTTTTCGCAGAGCAGCGACCCGGCGCCGATGCCGACGGAGAAGGTCGCCAGCAGCAGCGTGAAGACGTGCTCGTCGCCGCCGAGCACCGAGCGCGTGAACACGGGAAGCTGCGCCAGGTAGATCGCCCCGTAGAACCAGAACCACGAGATGCCGAGCATCGAGCGCCAGACGACGATCTCGCCCTGCGCGAAGCGGATGTTCTTCCACGTCTCGGTGAACGGGTTCCAGTTGATCCGCAAATCCGGCGCCACCGCCGGCGTGACCGGGATGCCGCGGCTCACGAGCCAGCCCGCGATCGCGATGGCGATGGCGAGCCCGCCTGCGAGCTCGGGACCGCCGGGATGGATGGCCACGACGAGCCCGCCGGCGATGGTGCCGAGCAGGATCGCGATGAACGTGCCCATCTCGACCATGCCGTTGCCGCCCACCAGCTCCTCCGTCTTCAGCGTCTGCGGCAGGATCGCGTACTTCACCGGGCCGAACAGCGTCGAGTGGACGCCGAGGAGCGCCAGCGCGACGAACAGCAGCGTGAGGCTGCGCAGGGCGAAGCCCGCGAAGCCGATCGCCATGATCGCGATCTCGAAGATCTTGATGAGGCGGATCAGCTGCGACTTCTCGTACTTGTCGGCAAGCTGGCCGGCGGTGGCCGAGAACACCATGAACGGGACGATGAAGATCGCGCCGATGAGGTTCACCACCATGCCGGCGTCGATCGACGTCGTCGCCGCGGCCTCGAAGGCGACGAACACGACGAACGCGTTCTTGAACACGTTGTCGTTGCCGGCGCCGAGGAACTGGGTCCAGAAGAACGGCGCGAAGCGGCGTTCCCTGAGCAGGTCGAACTGGTTGGAAGAGTGCATGGCGGTCGTGGGGTCGGCGAGCCTTTGAGCGTAAGGCAATTGCGCGTGGCGCGGGTCGCGGATCAGCGGTTCCGCCGACGGACGGGGAACTGTGCGTCCAGGTAGTCACGCACGCCCTCGAGCGCGGTCCGCACGGTATCGGGCTCGGGCTGGTAATAGACCTCCTTGCCCTCCTTCCGGCAGGACAGCACGCCCGCGACGCGAAGCACGCGGAGATGGTGGGCGACCGCCGAGCGCGACAGCGTCGACGCCTCGACCATCTGTCCGACGGAGAGCCGCTCGCCGCGCTCGAACATGAGGAGGATGCGCTGGCGGTGCGGGTCGCCGAGCGCGGTGAAGACGAGGGCGTTGCGCTGCCACGTGCGCGGCAGGGGGCGGGAATAGGAAGGTCGCATCGCAGTTGTCCGTCGGCGGCCGGCACCGCCGCGGGCCCGGCCGGGCGGGCAAGCGGTCAGGCGATCAATATGACTAAATAATTAGTCGCATGGTTGCGTAGTCTACGGCATGCGGCCGACTTGTCAAGCGACCGTCCGTCGGCCCGCCGGCGACGGCCCCTTCCCGCTCCGCGCGAGGCTTGGCTGCCGCCGCGGCGCGCTCGCCCGACGGGCGATCGAGCCCTGGCCGCGGCGCGGCCCGCGCCCGGCGCAGGTCGCCAGGCATCGGCTACAATCGCGCGTCGCCATCATCGCGCGCCGCCATCCTGCGACGTCGTGGAACGGTCATGCAGGCGTATCTCGATTTCATGCGGCACGTGCGCGACCGCGGCGTGCGCAAGGAGGACCGTACCGGCACGGGCACGCTGTCGGTGTTCGGCTACCAGATGCGCTTCGACCTGACGCGCGGATTCCCGCTGCTGACGACGAAGAAGATCCACACCAAATCCATCATCCACGAGCTGCTGTGGTTCCTGCGGGGCGAGACGAACGTGCGCTCGCTGCAGCAGAAAGGCGTGACGATCTGGGACGAATGGGCCGATGCGCAGGGCGAGCTCGGCCCGATCTACGGCTACCAGTGGCGAAGCTGGCCCGCGCGCGACGGCGGCGCGATCGACCAGATGAAGCAGTTGCTCGCAGAGATCGGCCGCAACCCCGATTCCCGCCGCCTGATCGTCTCGGCGTGGAACGTCGCCGACATTCCGCGGATGAAGCTTCCGCCCTGCCACGCGTTCTTCCAGTTCTACGTGGCCGGCGGGAGGCTCTCGTGCCAGCTCTACCAGCGCAGCGCCGACATCTTCCTCGGCGTGCCGTTCAACATCGCCTCGTACGCGCTTTTGACCCACATGATCGCGCAGCAGTGCGACCTCGACGCGGGCGACTTCGTGTGGACCGGCGGCGACTGCCACCTGTACCTCAATCACATGGAGCAGGTCGACACGCAGCTCGCGCGCGCGCCGCTCGCGCCGCCGCAGCTATTGATCCGCCGCAGGCCGCCGACGCTGTTCGACTACGAGTTCGAGGATTTCGAGATCGTCGGCTACGCGCCGTATCCGGCCATCAAGGCACCGGTCGCGGTCTGACTGCGGCGCCCGACGGAGGAAAAAAAAAGCCCGCCGGGAGGAGTTTAGCGGGCAAGGGGGATTCGTCTTGCCGCGGCGGTTAAGCCGCGGCACCCGGGGCGCGGTGCAGGCGCCCGGGGCAAATGTGTTCAGGTGATGCTGCGTGCCAGGGACACCCGTTCCGCCAGCGCTTCGAGCGCCGCCTGCTGTGCCTGGGCCGCGGCCTCGGCATGTTCGTCTTTCGGACCACCCGCACTCGCCCCCTGGCTCGGCAGCCAGAACTGGGCGAACTCGGGTGCGAAGGATCCCATTGCCAAGCCTCGACCGTTGGTGGACGGCAACAACTCTTGCCATCCTCAAAGCAAGCGATATGCCAACAGGTAGTCGCTCGCCGCAACGTACGACTTACGTTGGCTTTTTGCACGCGAGCGGTCGATTCGGCGACGCCGTTGCAGACCACAAAGGCCGGCCGGGTCAGCGCGATGTCTCAATTCGGAGACAGGTTGTGTTGCAGTTGCGTTAAGACAATGATTCCAGGGCGATATTCGTGTCGCCGTACGGCGACATTATGACCTCGTCATTGCCGCTCCAAAGCCCTCCGGATCAGGTCTTTGCTTCCTTGAACTGCGCCGGCTCCAGGCGGTGCCGTTGCAGGAGCTTGTAGAACTCCGTGCGGTTGCGCTTGGCGAGCTGCGCCGCCTGCGTCACGTTCCCACCGGTGATCTTGAGCAGGCGCGCCAGGTAGTCGCGTTCGAACGACTTCCGCGCCTCCTCGAACGGGACGAGCGCCGCCGCATCCTCCTTGAGCGCGTTGGCGACGAGCGACGCCGGTATGACCGTGGTGGGTGTAAGCGCCACCGCCTGTTCGAGCAGATTGAGGAGCTGGCGCACGTTCCCCGGCCACGGCGCCGCCACCAGCAGCGCCATGGCGTCGGGCGCGAGCGTGGGTACCGGCTTCCGGTAGCGTTCGGCAAGCCTGCGCAGGATGTGGGCGGACAGCAGCGGGATGTCTTCCCGTCGCTCCGACAGCGGCGGCAAGTGCAGGGACACGACGTTGAGCCGGTAGTAGAGGTCTTCGCGGAACCGCCCCTCCGCCCGCTGTACCTCGAGATCGCGATGCGTCGCCGAAATCACCCGCACGTCCACCGGCACCGCCTGCGTCGAGCCCACCGGTCGCACCTCGCCTTCCTGCAGCACGCGCAGCAGCTTGACCTGCAGCGGGAGCGGCATGTCGCCGATTTCGTCCAGCAGGAGCGTTCCCCCGTCGGCGGACTGGAACAGCCCCTTGTGGGCGACCACCGCGCCGGTAAACGCACCGCGCGCATGACCGAAGAGCTCGGACTCGAGGAGCTCGCCGGGAATCGCACCGCAGTTGACTGCGACGAACGGCCGCTGCGCACGCCGGCTGGCCCGGTGGATCGCCCGCGCCAGGAGCTCCTTGCCGGTGCCCGAGTCGCCGTAGATCAGCACGCTCGCATCCGATTCGGCGACCAGCCGCGCCTGGCGCAGCAGATCCTCCATCTTGGGACTGCGGGTCAGGATGCCCTCGCGCCAGTCGCCCGCGGCGGCATCGCCGTCGACCGGGGCGTTGCCCGAGAGCTTGAGCGACGCCGCGATCTTCTGCAGCAGCTCCTGGCTGTCGAACGGCTTGGTGAGAAAACCGAACACGCCGCGCTGCGTTGCGCTGACCGCGTCGGGAATCGTCCCGTGCGCGGTGAGGATGATGACCGGCAGCGCCGGATGCTGGCGGTGGATGGCCTCGAACAGCTGCATGCCGTCGATGCCGGGCATCTTGAGGTCGGTGATGACCAGCGCCGGCCGGGCGAGCGCCAGCGCGGCGAGCGCGGTCTCGCCGCTGTCGGCGGTCCGCACCCGGTAGCCGGCCGAATTCAGCCGCAGGCCGATCAGCTTCAGCAGGTCCGGATCGTCGTCGACGAGCAGGATTTCGACTGGGTTCATGGCAATTCTCCCGGCTGTCGTTTCAGTGGCCGCTGCCGCCCCCACCGCCCCCCCCGCCCCCGCCCCCGCCGCCGCCGCTGCGCACGCGGTCGCGCAGCAGGCTGCGCTCCATCTGCCGCAGCGCCTCGAGCTTGTTGATCGCCGCGTCGGCCTTCTGCTGCTCGTCACGCACCGCCTTCTGGCGCTCGGACACCTGCGCCTGCAGGACGGCAGCGAGCTGCTTGAAGGCCGGCGAACCGGAGCCGCTCTTCGCGACGTTGTCGAAGAGCTGCTGGGCACGCTGGTCGTCCTGCGGCGTCGCGCGGATCAATGTGTAGAGTACGGCGAGGCGAATGCGGTTCACATCCGTGCGCTGCCGCCCCAGCGCAGCGGTCGCAGCGGCGAGCTCGCGCCGCTGCTCTTCCACGTTCATTGTGCCGTAGCGCGTCAGGTCGGCGAGCAGCGCGATCAGTTGCTGATCCTCGCCCGATTCCGCCGGCGGCGAGCTCGTGAAGGACGGCGCGCCGGCCGCAGGCGGCTCGCGCAAAGGCTCGGTCGGCGGCGGCGGCGACGTTGCGGCCGGCGGCGCCGCCGGCGCGGCGTTTGCGCTCTGCGGCGGCGGCGCGGGGGCCGGCGCGGGCAGCGGCGGCTCGACCGGCTCGATCGGCGGATATTCGACCAGCGGCGTCACCGGGGGCACGGTGACGAGCTCGGGCTCGTACTGCTCTTCGGGCGTCAGCACGACCGCGGGTTGCGGCGAGGCGCAGGCCGCGAGCAGCGTCGCGACCGCGGTCGCGGCGAAGACGCGACGGCACGTCATCGGATGTCCGCCAGCGTGGTCGGCTTCGCGGACATGCGCGGCGCGCCGCCGGCGGCGAGGGGGAGGCGCAGGCGGAACCGCGCCCCCCGCGTGCCATCCGCGCGGTCCATCAGCTCGACGCGACCGCCATGGGCGGCCGCATATTCGCGCGCGATCGCGAGGCCCAGACCGGAGCCCTTCACGCGGCCCTCGACGGGAGCCGGTCCCTGGTAGAACGAGTCGAAGATCTTCTCCCGGTGATCGGGCGGCACGCCGGGCCCCTGGTCGGCGACGTCGAGAACGGCGTCGTCGCCGTCGATGCCGAGCGACAGCGCGATGGTGCCGGAGCGCGGCGAATACTTGATGGCGTTCGATACCAGGTTGTCGACGATCGTGCGGATGCGCTCGGGATCGCCGACGACCACGGCCGGCTTCATCGCGGGCTCGAACGAGACCATCCGCGCCAGCGCGGCGAGCTTCTGCTCGCGCACGACGCGCGCCACGACGTCGGCGAGCGGCACGGGCCCGTGCGTCGCCGGCTCGAGCGCCCGCGTCTGGTGATACGCGAGCAGGTCCTCGATCAGCTTCTGGAGCTGCAGCGTGTTCTCGCGCACGATGCGCACGATGTCGCGCTGCTCGGCCGACAGCGGCCCGCCGACGCTGTCGCGCAAAAGCTCGGTGCCTTCGCGCACGGCAGTGAGCGGCGTCTTGAGCTCGTGCGAGACGTGGCGCAGGAAGCGCGTCTGCTGCTGCTCCAGCTCGGACAGGCGTGCCCGCAGCCACTCGAGGCGCTGCGCGACGTAGCGGATGTCCTGCGGGCCGGTGATGCGGACCTTGTGCGTGAAGTCGGCCCTGCCCATCTGGCGGATCGCGAGGTCGAGCTGGCGGATGGGGCGCGCGATGAGGGTCGCGAACAGGATCGCGAGCGCGATCGCGATCCCCACGGTCGCGAGCCCTACGTAGAACCACTTCTGCCGGCCCTGCGCCGCGGTCTCCTGCAGGCGCTCGATCGCGCGCTGCGTCAGCTGGTTCGTCGCGGCGAGCATTCCGCGCGTCCCGTCGACGAGGCTGCCGTACCCGTCGGCGATCTCGCTGACGGTCCGCGGCGAGCGGTCCGCGCCGCGCAGGCGCTGGTAGAGGCGCGACTCCTGCTCGACCACATCGGTGAGCGTCTGCGCCTGCGCAGGCTCGAGCGGCAGGGCCGCGAGGTGCTGCGCGGTCTGGCGGAATTCCTGGCGCACGGGCAGGTAGTCGTCGAGCAGCGCGTTGTCCTCGAGGATCAGGTGCTGGCGCGCGAGGCGCTCCAGCGTGGTCGATTGCTCGAACAGGAGGCGGCTCTCGCGGCCGGCCTGCGCCGCCTGCAGCACCTCGGTGCTGGCCTGGGACGCAAGGCGGTCGAGCGACAGGATGAGTTCCGCGAGCGCATAGATCAGCGGCAGGCTGACGAGCAGGAACCCGAGCAGGATGAACTTGAGGAAAGAGCGCGGGTAATACACGCGATCGAAGGGCGTTTCTGCACGCCGCTGGCTATAATCCGCGCGATTATGACACTCCCCTCGCGCGGCGCCCGCGGCGACCTGCCCGCACCTCGATGTGCCCGGTGACGCCGGGCGACGACACGGCGCCCGCGCTGGCGCTGATCGCCGCCGTCGCGCGCAACGGCGTGATCGGCATCGACAACCGGCTGCCCTGGCGGCTGCCGGCCGATCTGCGGCGCTTTCGCGCGCTGACGACCGGGCATCCGGTCGTGATGGGACGGCGCACCTGGGAATCGCTCCCGCGCGCGCTTCCGGAGCGCGAGAACATCGTCGTGACGCGTACGACGGGCTACGTGGCGGCCGGCGCGCGGGTCGTCGCATCCCTCGACGCGGCGCTCGCGGCAGCGCGCCTGCCCCCGCCGGTCTTCTGCATCGGCGGCGGCGAGATCTACCGCACCGCGCTGCCGCAGGCGGACACCCTGTACATCACGGAGATCGATCGCGACTTCACCGGCGACGCGACGTTCCCGCCGATCGATCGCGGCGCATGGCGCGAGACGGCGCGCGAGACGCACGCACCCGACACCGCCGACGGCCCCGGCTATGCCTATGTCACCTACCGGCGGGTTGCCTCGACCGTGAAGCCGTAGCTCACGGGCGCGGCGGCTCGTCGACCTCCGCCACCCAGCGCTCGAGCAGCCGGTAGGTGACGGCCAGCACGACAGGCCCCACGAAGAGTCCGACGATGCCGAACGCGAGCAGCCCGCCCAGCACGCCGGCGAAGATCAGCAGCAATGGAAGATCGGCGCCGCGCCTGATCAGCATCGGGCGCAGGAAGTTGTCGAGCGAGCCCACGCCCACCGACCAGATCAGCAGCGCCGTCGCCCAGCCGGTCGATCCGGTCCAGTACAGCCAGATGACCGCGGGGATCAGCACGATCAGCGGTCCCACCTGCGCGATGCACATGACGAGGATCAGCGCCGTCAGCAGTGCGGCAAAGGGTATGCCCGCGACCGCCAGCCCGATGCCCGCGAGCATCGTCTGCGCGAGCGCGGTCACCACGATGCCCAGCGCCACACCGCGGACCGCCTGGCCGGCGAGGCGCACGACCTCCTCGCCGCGGTCGCCGGCGAGCCGACGGCCGAACCGGATGACGCCGCGGCTTGCGTGCTCGCCGTGCATGTAGAGGATCGCTGCGATCGCGACGGTCAGCAGCATCTGGATCGCCGCGATCCCGAAGCTGCCGAACTCGGCGCCGATGATCTTCGCCGCATCGGCCGCGTACGGTCCGAAGCGCGCCACCAGCTCGTCGCCGCTCGACGCGGCGAGGGCGCGCCAGTGCTCGGCGATCTTCGCGCCGACCAGCGGCACGGCGTCCACCCAGTGCGGCGGCGCGGGCAAGCCATTGGTGGCGACGTGCTGCACCCACCCCTTGATCGTGTCGAGGTTGGACACGATCGCCTGGATCGCGAAGAACACCGGCGCGACGAGCACGACCAGCATCATGCTCGTCATGAAGAATACGGCGACCGCGCGACGGCGGACGCGCGCCTGCACGGCCAGCATCAATGGCCACGTGGCCACCACGATCATCGTCGCCCAGACGGTCGCGAGCAGGAACGGACGCAGCACCCAGAGCGACGCCGCGATCAGGAACGCGATCAGCAGCACCGAAAGCTCGATGCGCGTCAGGTCGCGCTTCTCGGGCATCGCAGACTCCGGCATGTCAGCGGGCGGGCGTGGCAGCGCCGCCCGAGGCGAACGGCGAATAATCGACCGGAATCTCCGGCGGCGGCACCTGCATCGCGCCGAAATCGCCGCCGAGCGCGAGATACAGGTTCACGCGCTGCACGCGCTGTTCGCCCTCGACGCGCAGCAACGCCGCCTGCGCGCCATACAGCACGAGTTGCTGCTGCAGGACGCCGCGAAGATCGCCGGAGCCGACTCGATAGCGGACACCCGCGAGCTCGACGGCGTGGCGGTTCTGCGCTGCGGCGCGGGCGAGGATCGGCGCGCGGTCGCGCGCCGCCGCTTCGCTGGCGAGCGCATTCTCGACCTCGCCGAAAGCGCGCTGCGCGGTGCGGAGCGAACTCCGCGACGGCCTGCGCCTGCTCGGCCGGTGCGCACGTCGACGTTGGCGCGCAGCGCGCCGCCCTGGATAGAGCGGGGCGAGCAGGTTGCCGCCAAGGCTGAACACCGGATTGTCGTGGCTCTGCAGGACGAAGAGCTCGCTCGATATGCTGCTGGCTTCCGCAGTGAGCGCGATGCGCGGAAGCTGCGCCACCTTCGACTGCTCGACGAGGTTGAAAGACGCCGCGACGCGGCGCTCGGCGGCGATGACGTCGGGGCGGCGCTCGAGCAGTTCGGACGGCAGGCCCGCGGGAATCGGTGGAGGCAGCGCGGCGAAACGCGGCGGCGCTTCCAGCGCCGCGGCGGGATAGCGGCCGAGCAGCGCCTCGAGCGCGCGCAGCGACTGGACATACGCGAGGTCGGCCTGCCGCAGGGCATCGCGCAGCGTCTCGAGGTTCGCGCCGGCGACCGCGACGTCGTAGGCGTCGCCGCGACCCACGCGTTCGCGCTCCTTCGAGAGACCCAGGAAATGCTCGCTGTCGACGACCGCCGTCTCGGGCGAGCGCGCGCTGCTGCCGCGCCTCGCTCGCGAGGAACCAGCTCTTCGCGACGAGCGCGGCGATCGACGCGCGCGCATAGTAGTAGTCCTCTTCCGTGGCGGCGAGCTGCGCGGTCGCGGCGGCCTCGCCGTAGCGCACGCGACCCCACAGATCGAGCTCCCACGACGCCGAGATCAGCACGCCCTGCAGGCCCGAGCTGTCGCCGCCGATCTTGCCGCCGCCGCGCGCCAGCAGGTCGACCACCGGGAACAGGCTGGCGCCGGCCGATCGCAGGTAGCCCGTCGCCTGCGCGACGCGCGCAGCCGGCGATGCGCAGGTCGGCGTTGTACTGCAATGCCTCGGCGACGAGGGCGTCGAGCAAAGGATCGCCGAAGGGCGCGAACAAGTCGGCGGCCGCGGGCCCCGCAGGCGTCGCGGCGCCGGTCCACTGCGGCGGCACTGCCATGTTGGGCAGCGCCTGCCGGCTCGTGTCGTCGATTTCGGGCGGCACCTTCAGCGCGCAGCCCGTCAGCGCGGCGGCGATAACGGCAAGCGTCGCGGCGCGCTTCACGGTCAGTGCAGCTTCAGCACGAGGTAGTTCGTGTACGAGCCGACGCGGAGGATGACTTTCCGGATGATATGGAGAAATTCCGCGTGGTTCGGTGTAGATCGCGGCAGCTCCCGCCGCGCCCGCAGCGATGAAAGAGCTCGCTGGTCACGCTCGGCGACGTCGAACTTGACGGCGAAGCGCTGCGGCGGCGCCGGCAGCACGCCGGTCATCGGCAGCGTGCCGGTTGACCTGGAGCTGCCCCGCGCCCTGCGCCCAGACGATCGAGTTCACCTTGCCCTTGATCATGCTGTCCCGGATGCGTGTTGAGCGCAAACTCCGCCTCGTTGCCGTCCTCGACCTGATGCAGCTCGTTCTGCGCGAAAAGCGCGACGAGCGTTCCGGTGGCCTCGACCAGCGTCATCACCGGCGCGACCGGCAGCGCGGCAACGAAGCCACCCGGACGCAGCTGCAGATTGACGACGTAGCAGTCGCAGGGCGAGCGCGTCGTCGTCTGGTCCAGGTCCCACTTCGCGCTCTCGAGCTGCGCGCGGATCTGCGCGACCGTCGCGTATTCGCCGTCGACTTTCGCGCCAAGCTTCTGCTGGACCTGCTCGCGGCCCGCCGTCGCCTGCGCTTCGCCCGCGCGCGCCTGCGCCTCGGCGGAACGCGCCGCCTCGAGCTGTCCGCTGAGCTGGCCGACTTCGGTCTCGGCCTGCTCGAGGTCGAATTTCGAGCCCGCGCCGGCGGCGACGAGCTGGCGATACTGGGCGACGCGCTTGCGCGCAAGGTCGAGCCTCGCAGTCACCTCGGCAGACTTTGCCGTCGCCTGCGCGATCGCGCTTTTCGCGCCTGCCACGCCGGCCTGCGCGCCTTTCAGCGATTCCTCGACCTCCTTCTGCTGCCCGACCGCGCTGGCAAGCTGCGCCGTCAGCGTGTTGACCTGGAGCTGATAGGGCGTGGGGTCGATGCGGAACAGCACGTCGCCCTTCTTCACCGGCCGGTTGCCCTCCTCGATCGGTACGTCGATCACGCGCCCGCGCACCTGCGACACGATCGGCACGGTGAAGCGATAGACGCGAAGGTCGGACGACGACGGCGCGAAGACATTGAGCGACAGGATGAGCGCCGTCAGCGCGACGATCGGGATGACGACGACGGTGACCTGCGAATAGATGTTCCAGGGCAGCCACTTGAACTTGATGAAGATCAGCCAGACGAAGAAGCAGTAGATGCCGAGCAGAAGGATTTCCATTACGCGCGGCCCTCCGCTCCCTGCACCGCTTCGCCACGGACGGTGTCGCGCTGCGCGAGACGCGCGCGCAGCCCCTGCAAGGTCGGCGGCAGCGCGCCCTTGGCCGCCATCGTGTCGAGCTCGTCGCGCAGATGGTGGATCTGCTCCGGCGAGAGCTGGCCGGTCTTCTCGAGCTCGCCCATCTCCTCGTGATAGGACTCGTGCTTCTCCGTGCCGTAGGCTGCCTTGAAAGCGACCGGGCGCGTGAATGCCCACAGCCACGCGAGCGGCCACAGCAGCCCGCCGAACACCAGCGACAGCAGGCACAGCACCTGGATCGCCTGCGCCTGCGGATGATGACGCTGCTCGGCGAACCGCTCGGGCAGCACGTGCACCAGCCAGAAGACGACGATCGCGACGATGGGCACCACGATCAGCACGACGATGGCCATGATGTCCGCGACCTTGTCGAGCGTCTCGCCCGCGAACAGCGACGCGCGGGCCTGCGATGCGAAGGCCGCGAGGGCCAGGCCCGCCACCGCGCGCACGACGCTCGCCGACGGGATCGCCTTCGATGACCCGCGTGCCGCGGGTGCCTCGTGCCGATGTTGCATGCGCCGCCTCATCGAGTCCTCACCTTGCCATTGCAGGCGGCGCGTCACGGTCCACGCGGAACGCCGCGCCTCGTTCTATTGTCGGCAGCGCCGCCCGGGCGCTGCCGTGGCCCGCGCCAGCCGACGCGAACCGTGCGTGATCATTTCGCCGCCACCGGCGTCCACCCCGGCCCCGGGTCGAAGCGCTGCATCGCCGCAGCCTTGCCCGCGGTCGACGGGCCGAGGTCGGCCTGGTAGATCGTGCCGTCGTGATTGACGATGAACGACATCACGCCCGAATTGCCGTACTTCGCCGGGTACGCGATCACCGCGTACCCGCCGATCGCCCGACCATGCACGACGTAGTCGACCGCGCCCGATTTCGCGTTCGCCGTCTGGCCCTTGAGCAGCCTGTAGTAATAACCGTGGAACGGCCGGGGACCGCCCTTGCCTTTTGCGTAGCCTTCCGCGGCGGCCGACGCGATCAGGCCGCCCAGCGGGCTTGGCGCCTCGCCGGCCTTCACCGGCCAATAGAGGCCATCGCGCTTGCCGGGGCTGCTGGTGATCCGCGTCGCATACTGCGGCACCTTCGCGCCGGTCGGATTGAGCGCCGCGTACTCGCGCTGCGCGTCGACGATCGCCTGCAGCACGTTGATCGTCTCGAGTTCGTTTCCGCCGACCCGACGCCTGAGCAGCTCGTCCTTGCCGGCCGCGGTGTCGAAGCGCCAGCGATCGCCGTCTTTGACCAGCGGGAAGGCGAACGGGTGATCGTCCGCGCCGATCGTCAGCGTCAGCTTGTCGCCGCTGCCGGCGAGCGCGTGCGTGGTCTCGTAGGCGGCGACAAAGCGCGCCGCGGCGGCGCGATCGGCGGTGGCATCGCCCGAGGAGATCCAAGTCGATGCGTTGCCGAGCACGGCGAGGATCGCGGCGCGGTTGTCGGCCTTGACCGCCTGCACGAGCGCAGCGGCCGCGTCGTCGGCGGTCGCAAACGTCTTTTCCGCCGCCCGCGCGGGCGCGAACGCGCCGAGCCAGACGGCCGCGAGCAGGGCGGCAAACAGGGCACGCCGGACGACCGACGCCGCGGTGGGAGCAACCTGCTGCAGCATGGTCTTTTGCGCGCTCATCGCCTGCCCCCGCCCCCGCGCCCGCCGCCGCCGCCGCGCGCACCGCCGCCACTTCGCGCGCCACCGCCGCTTCGCGCGCCACCGCCGCTCATGCTACCCGAGGGCCGCGAACCGGCGCTCGCCCCGGCGGACGGGCGGGAACCGCTCATCGGCGACGCGTGCGCGCCGAGATTGCCTGCGCTCCGCGCCGAATCGAGGCTCGAGCCGCCGCGACTGCTGAAATCACTCGTCCGCGCCGCGCTGCCCGAGTCGAACGCGCCGCCGCGCGTGCCCGAGACGTCGCGGTTCCCCGCCGAAAGATCGCGAGCGCCCGCGGACGCCGAAAGATCGCGGTTGCCCGCACCAGCCCGATTCGCCGCCGAACCGCTGTCGCTGCGGCCGCGATACGCGTCGGACGTGCGCGCCGAGGCGCCGGTCGATCCGCGTTGATATTGCGAAGCGACGCGCTGGTCCTTGTACGGCACCGCGCCGCGCCGTTCGGCGTTGTGCTGCCAGTTCGTATTCTGGATGTTCGTCCGGTTGAAGTTGTTGTAGCGGTTGACATTGACGTTCACGTCGCCGCCCCTCCAGTTGCAGTTGCCCCACAGCGCGCCACCGACGATCACGCCTGCGGTGAAACCCAGCAGCGCGCCGCCGGCGACGTACCCCGGCGGGTAGTAGTAGTACGGCGGGTAGGCCGGGTACCACCACGCTCCGTATACGACCGTCGGGTTGTACGTCGGCACGTACACGACCTGGGGGTTGGTCGGCTCTATCTTGATGATCGTCGTCGATCCGCTGCCTTCGGTGACGACTTTCTGCTCCTTCGAATCCTTGAGATTCCCCTGCGCCTGCGCCTTTTGCCGCAGCGCCTGCGCGGTCGCCATCACGTCCTCCTTCTGCGCGAGGAAGGCGTCGCCGAGCTGCTGCGTCCACTCGAGTTTCTGATCCATCATGTCCAGCACCTGCGGGAACACCACCAGCGACTTGACGCTCGGATCCCAGGGCTGCTTATCGAGCGCGTCCTGAAGCGCATTGTCCTTGAGGCCCGGATTGGCCTTGACCCAGCGCGCCGCCGAGACGATGTCGAGCGGATACGTCGACGCCATGAGCACCTGCGCCAGCAGTTCGTCCGGATAGAGCGCGATCGGCGCCATGATCTGGTCGAGCTGCTCCTGCGAGAAGGTCTTTCCCGCGGCAGGCGGCGCGGCGGGTGCGGCGGCCGGGCTTGCCGGGGGCGGGGGCGGGGGCGTCTGCGCCGGCGCCGGCAGCGCCAATGCGAGCGCAAGGCACGCCGCCATCCAAGATTGTCTTCCATGCATGTGTGGCTCCAGGAACGTCCGTCCGCACCGCCAAAGGACGACGCGCATTGCCCGTTTGCGCGGCGGCGGCCGACATGATACGCGAGACGACGTCACTTCACCGTGGTGCATCCTTCGAGACATGCCGAGCGCGCCTTCAGCCATCAGCGAACGAAGTCGTACTGGATGCTCGCCTGGAACCGCGTGTCGTTCGCGGAGAGGCCGTCGCGCGTCTCGTGGAGGCCGTACAGCACTTCGAGGCCGAGGTTGAGCGAGCCCGCCGGGTTCCAGATGACGTTCGCCGAGTAGTATTGGCTGTTGTCGAACGCGTTGGCCGCCTGGAACGACTTGTTGTTCATGCCCAGGTACCCTGCCACGGCCGTCGAGCGCAGCTTCGGGTTCCAGTAGTGCGTATAGCCGGCGTAGCCGCCGTACGCCTCCAGCGCCTCGAGCTGCCCCTGCGGATCGACGACGGCGTCCAGCCCGGAGCCGCCGATGTCGTTGACGTAGCGCGCGATGCCCTTCCCCCACACGCCGCCGAAGACCATGTAATCGTCATCGAACGTCTTCACGCTGCCGGCGAGGTTGACGCCGTAGCCGGGCACCGTGTCGCTCGCGTCGCCGCCGCTGCGCCAGCCGATGCGGCGCAGCACGCCGCTGGCCTGGAAGTGGCCGGCGTCCGTCTCGTAGCGCCCGCGCGCGATGATGTCGGGCATCGTCGAGTGCCCGCTTCCCACCGGCGCCGTCACCTGCGCATCCGGGGCTTCGGCGGCGACCGCGAGGCTCCAGTTCCTGCCGAGCTTCCACGTGTAGCGCGCGGCGGCGTCCGTCAGGTAGACGCCGGACGGCGGCCCCTCGAAGTCGAGCGTGTCGGGAAACGCGTCGTTGTCCATGAATGCGCTGAAGCTGTAGCCGGCCGCGATGTTGCCGACCTGGCCGAACGCGTGCCGCAGCCGGAACTGGTAGCTGCCCGGATTGAAGTCGAAGCTCGCGTCGCCGAACCAGTCGCCCTCGACGAACAGCCGCGCGGTGCCCCACTCCGTCTCGCGCCGGACGTCGACGTTGAGCCGCGTCTGCTTGGCTTGCACGGTGAACTGCGAGCCGCGATTCGTGTCCGGACCGGACGTCGGGATCTGCGCCGTCACGAAGTAGTCGTAGCTGCCGATCGGCTTCGTGTCGTAGATGAAGTCGGCCTTGGCGTAGCCGCCGATCTTCAGCAGCGTCTCGGTGCCGGGGATCCTGAAGAATCCCTTCAGCGCCGGATCGATGACCGCATTGTCGACGCGCGGCGCCGCCGCTTCGTCGGACCTCAGCGTCGCAGGCGGCACGTAGGGCGCGACCGCTGCCGTCGGCACCGGCGCCGGCGCGGCCGGCTCCATCTTCGTCGGCGGCGCTGCCTTCGCCGCGGCGGCCGCGCCCTCGCGCTCTGCTTCCAGTGCCTTGATCCGCGCTTCGAGCTGCTTGACGGCGTCGCGCAAGTCGGACAACTCGTCGGCGCGCACCGGCGCCGAGTGCAGCGCGCCCACCACGGCCACGGCGACCAGCGCAGCTACGAAGGTCAAAAGGCTTCCGGAACGTACTTGTACGGATAAGCCGGGTCGCGGTAATCGCCGGGCTTCTGGCGCTTGGGAAGCTTGATCGTCTCGCGCGGCGTGCGCTCGTAGGGGATGCGCGACAGCAGGTGCTTGATGACGTTGAGCCGAAGCTTCTTCTTGTCGTCCGAGCGCGCGACGTACCACGGCGCCCACGACGAGTCGGACGCCTGGAACATGTCGTCGCGGGCGCGCGAATAGTCGTACCAGCGGCTGTACGACTTGAGATCCATCGGCGTCAGCTTCCAGAGCTTGCGACCGTCGTCGCTTCGCGCCTTCAGCCGGCGAGTCTGCTCGTCGGGGCTCACTTCGAGCCAGTACTTGAGCAGGAGGATGCCGGATTCGACGAACGCCTTTTCCACCGGGGCGACCATCGAGAGGAAGCGCTTCGCCTGGTCCTCGGTGCAGAAGCCCATCACGCGCTCGACGCCGGCGCGGTTGTACCAGCTGCGGTCGAAGATCACGACTTCGCCCTTCGCCGGCAAGTGGGCCATGTAACGCTGGACGTACATCTGCCCTTTCTCGCGCTCGGTGGGCGCCGGCAGCGCAACCACCCGGAAGATCCGCGGGCTCACCCGCTCGGTGATCGCCTTGATCGTGCCGCCCTTGCCGGCGCCGTCGCGGCCCTCGAAGACGATGCAGACCTTGAGTCCCTCGCGCTGCACCCACTGCTGCAGCTGGACGAGCTCGACGTGGAGCGCCTTCATCGCCTTCGCGTATTCCTTGTTGGACAGAGGCTCGGCCGCGGACGCTTCCGCCGCCTTGCGCTGCGCGCGCGGCGCCGCCGGAGCCGGTTTCCCGACCTTTGCGCCGGCCCTGCCCTTTGCCTTGGCGCCCTTTTTCTCCTTGCCTTTCTTCTTGCCGTCGTTTGCCATGCTGGCGCTCCTTTGCGCGCTCGTTTCCCAACGATTCGCCGCAGCTTCAGCTTAGTCCAGCGTCGGGCACGGCGGTTTGATCCAGGACAAATCAGGCGGGCGGCGCGTCGAGCAGCGCCGCGATGCGGCCGGAGCGCATGACGGCGTTGCCGAAGGCGAGAAAGCCTGCGGCGTCCGCGGGGGGCTCGGCGAGTCCCGCCGGCGGGTGTCCGTCGACGCGCGGCGCCCACACCTCGCGCGTCGCGATCACGTAGACGCCGAACGCGGCGCGTACGACGCCGGCCGCCTCGCCGAGCTGCTGCTCCACCGCGTGCGCGGCGAGCGCCGTGTTGACGACCGCGGCGGCCTCGATCAGCGCGGCGCGGTAGCCGGGGCGCCGCGTCACGTCGGCGCCGTGCGTCGCAGCCATCAGCTTCGCCGAAGCATGGACGACGAGCAGCAGCCGGTCGAGCAGATGGCGCAGCATCGGCTGCGCAGCGAGTGCGAGATACCCGGCCGGGTCGAGGAACACGTCGACGGCGGCCGACACCGCGCCGCATCCGCTGTGTCCTAGGATGACGATGAGCTTGAGGCTCTCGCCCAGATGTTCGACCGCATACTTCAGGCTGGCGAGGACGTCGCCGCCCAGCACGTTGCCCGCGACGCGCACGACGAAAAGGTCGTTCGGCCCCTCGCTGAAGACGAGCTCGACGGGCACACGCGCGTCCGCGCAGCCGACGATCGCGGCGTAGGGTCGCTGCGCAGGCTTGCCGTCGCCGGTGAGACCGAGGTCGCGCGCGTCGACGGCAATCACGCGTCGCGCCGGCCCGCTTCCGTCCGTCAGCCCGTCGAGGAGCGCGGCGAAGGCGCGATTGCCCTCGCTCAGGCGCCGGCGGGCCGATTCCGCGTCGTCGGGCCGCGCGCGCGACGCCGCATCGCCCGCGGCATAACGGTAGGTGATCTCGACGACGCTCATGGATCCTGCCGACGCACGACGGATTGGGGAGACAGCGAACATAGACGCCTTCGCCGATCGGTGCAACCGGGACGGGTCTCTGGCGCGCACGTCCGGTCGCTCGCGCGGGCCAGCCGCGGAGCGCCATCGCGGTGCCGATCAGCGCGCCGCCGGACACCCTACTTGATGCTGCCTGTCTTTGTTGTCACACTGCCGGCCGCGAATCGCAACGTCACCGCGAATCCCAACGATCATGATCGCATTGTCGGGACCGTCGCGCCGCGCCAAGCGCGCGCGCGTCGCCCAACTGCCATGCCGGTAGGCGCCATTCCGGAGCCCGTCCTCACGATCGCGGCGGCGGCGACCGTGTTCACCGTGATGTTCGCGCTTGGCCTCGGTATCGCCATTGTCGAGTTCCGCTGGGTCCTGGCCCATCCGGGGCTCGTCGCCCGCGGGCTCTTTTCGGTGCTGGTCGCGGTGCCGGCGGTCGCGCTGGTGGTGACCCGTGCGCTCGACCTGCCGCGCATGGCGGACATCGGTGTCGTGCTGATGGCGATTTCGCCGGGCGCACCGGTCGCGCTGCGCCGCTCGCTCGATGCCGGCGGCCATCGCGCGTTCGCGCCCGCGCTCCAGATCATGGTCGCGCTGCTCGCGGTCGTCTCGATGCCGCTGTCGATCGCGGCGCTCGACGTGGTCTACGCCGGCGAGGCCAGCATCTCGCCCGCGCATCTGGCAAAGCAGGTGTTCATCGCCCAGTTGCTGCCGCTGTCCCTCGGCATGTCGATGCGGCACTTCGCGCCGTCCCGGGCGGAGCGCATCGAGCCCACGCTGACGCGCGTCGCGAAGTGGCTGCTGATCGCACTCGTGGTCATGGCGCTGGTGAACGCGTGGCAGGCGGTGCTGGGTGCCGGCTTGCGGATCGCCCTTGCGGTCATCGTCGTCACGGCCCTCGCGCTCGCCGTGGGGCATCTCCTCGGCGGCCCGGTGCCGGCGACGCGCACATCCGTCGCGATCACCAGCGCCGCGCGCAACCCGGGCCTCGCGCTGCTCGTCGCGTCGCTGAACAGCGCGGCACCGGAAGTCGGGCGCACCGTGCTCGTCTACTTGCTCGTGTCCGCGTTGACGATCATTCCCTACGTCATGTGGCGGCGCCGTCGTGTCACCGCCGTCGGGGGTGTGGCGTGACCGACGCGCGCGACTTCCGCGCACAGGAGACTCTGCGCAACGGCATTTCCGTGGTCGTGCGTGCGGTGCGTCCCGACGACCGCGAGCGCGTCGCGCGCGCGTTCGCGAATCTCGATCGCGAGTCCGTCTACACGCGCTTCTTCAGCTACAAGTCCGAATTGTCCGCCGCCGAGCTCGGGGAGATCGACACGATGGACTTCGTCCGTGACGTGATGCTGGTGGTCACCGCGGAGGTCTCCGGCACCGAGCAGGTCATCGCCAGCGCGCGCTGCATCGCGCACGACGAGCGCGACGGCACGCTGACCGCCGAGGTGGCGTTCACCGTCGAAGAGGATTTCCAGGGCAATGGAATCGCCCGCCGCCTGCTAGCGCACCTGACACGCATCGCACGCGACAACGGCATCGCACGCTTCGAAGCCGACGTGCTGCCGCAGAACAAGGCGATGCTGGCGGTGTTCCGCAAATGCGGCCTCCCCGTGAGCGAGCGGCGCGACGGCGGAGTCGTGCATTTCACGCTGGCCCTGCGCGCGCAGGACTAGGGAGCCGCATCGACGGAACCGCGCGCCCGCCCCCGCGCGGATGCCGCCATCACGCCATGATGTTGACGCCGCCGTCGACGTAGAGCGTTTCGCCCGACAGCCGCCGCGCGTACGGCGTCGCGAGGAACGCGCAGGTGAACCCGACGTCCATGATGTCGACCAGCTCGCCCAGCGGCGCACGCTGCGCCGCCTCGGTGAGCAGCAGGTCGAAATCCCTGAGGCCGGATGCCGCGCGGGTCTTGAGCGGTCCCGGCGAGATCGCGTGCACGCGGATGCCGGCGGGCCCGAGCTCGAAGGCCAGATACCGGCAACACGCTTCGAGCGCGGCCTTGACCGGCCCCATCACGCTGTAGGTGGGCACGACCTTGCTGGCACCGTGATAGCTCATCGCGAACATCGAGCCGCCGTCCTTCATCAGCGGCGCCGCGAGCTTGGCCATCCGCACGAAGGAGTGACACGACACGTCCATCGCCACGGCGAAGCCCGGAGCGGAGCAGTTGAGCAGCCCGCCCTGCAGATCGTCCTTCGGCGCGAACGCGATCGAATGGACGAGGATGTCGAGCTTGCCCCACTTCGCGGCGATCGCGTCGAACACGCGCTCCAGCTCGCCGGGCTTGGCGACGTCGAGCGGCAGGAACAAGGGCGCATCGAGCACCTTCGCCAACGGTTCGACGAACGGCCGCGCCTTCTCGCTGACGTAGGTTATCGCGACGTCGGCGCCGAGCTCGCGGAAGGCCCGCGCGCAGCCGTAGGCGATCGAATGCTCGTTCGCGATCCCCACGACCAGCGCCTTCATGCCCTGCAGAACCGGCCGCGGCGTTTCGTTGGCCATCATCGAATCCTCTCGTTGAAGATCAAGGCGCGAGCAGGGCGCGCGTATGCCGCGCGATCATCAGCTCTTCGTTGGTCGGGATCACCCACGCGGCCGTGCGGCTCGCGGCGGCACTGATGCGCGCGGCACCGTGCGCCGCATCGTTGGCACCGGCATCGAGCTCGACGCCTAACCACGTGGCGTCACGGCACACGCGTTCGCGGAGCGACCGGCTGTTCTCGCCGATGCCGGCAGTGAACACGATCGCATCGAGGCCGCCGAGTGCCGCGGCGAGGGAGCCCAGCTCGCGCCCGATCCGATAAACGTAGAGGTCGATCGCCGCGGCAGCCCCGGGGGCCGCGCTCGCTTCGAGCGTGCGCATGTCGCTGGAAATGCCGGACACGCCGAGCAGCCCCGATTCCTGATAGATCGTCCGCTCGATCGCCCGCGCGTCCATCCCGAGCTCGTCCATCATGTAGAGGACGACGCCGGGGTCGAGACTGCCGCAGCGCGTTCCCATCGGCAGGCCGTCCGCGGCGGTGAAACCCATCGTGCTCGCGACGCTGCGCCCGGCGGCGATCGCGCACATGCTCGATCCGTTGCCGAGATGCAGCACGACGCATTTGCCCGCCGCGGCCCGCGCATCGTGCTTGGGGAGCACGCTCGCGATGTACTCGTACGACAGTCCGTGGAAGCCGTAACGGATGACGCCGCGGTCGGTGATCGACTTCGGCAGCGCGAACGCCTGCGAGACCGCCGGCGCGTGGCGATGGAACCCCGTGTCGAAGCACGCGACCTGAGGCAGGCCCGGAAGACGTTCCAGCAACAGGCGGATCGGCGCGAGATTGTGCGGCTGGTGCAGCGGCGCGAGCGGAACGTACTTCTCGAGGCGGGCGACGATCGCGGCGTCGACGCGCACCGGCACCGCGAATTCGCGGCCGCCGTGCACGACGCGGTGGCCGACGCCGGCCAGCCGACGTCCGGCGAGGCGCTCGCGGACGAACGCCATCAGATGCTCGAGCGCCCCCGCGTGACCGAGCACGACGCCCTCGCCCCACGCCTTCTCGGCGACGACGCTGCCGTTGCCGTCCTTCGCGACGAAGCGCGGCGCGGTGAACAGCGCCTCCGCCTGTCCGCGCGCCAGGAGGTCGAGGTCGCCGCCGTCCCCGTCGAACAGCGAGAACTTGAGGCTCGACGACCCCGCGTTGACGACAGCGATCGCGTCGTTCACTTGAAGAATGCCGGAACGATGTCGACAAACAGTATTTTGACGATCGTCATGCCGGGAAAGATCATGGCGTAGCCTATGTCGGGACGCTCGGTCGGCGAAAGCTTGTTCGCATATGCGAGTATCGCAGGATTGCCGCAGGCGCCCGACACGATGCCCGCAACCTCGTCGTACGGCATGCGGAAGACCAGAAAGCCGAGCACGAGGATCGGAACGACCAGCGCGACCAGCACGACCGCACCAAGACCGAGCATCAGCAGGCCCGTTTCGGTGACCGTCGAGGCGAATTTGGGCCCGGAGGCCATGCCGACCTGCGCGAGGAACAGCGTGAGACCGAGGTTGCGCAGCACGAGGTTCGCCGAAAGGGGGATGGTCCAGTTCATGCCGCCGGTCCGCCGCTGCTGCCCGAGGACCAGCGCGACGGTCAGCACGCCCGACAAGCCGAGCGCAAGCTTGCCGATCCCCGGCAGCGGGATCTGAATGGCGCCGAGCAGAAAGCCGAGCGCCATGCCGAGGCCGATCGAGACATAGCTGAACTCGGCGGTGCCCTTGATCGAGTCGCCGAAGAATCCGCGCAGGGCCTTGAAGTCGTCGCGATGGGCGAGCAGGCCGACGCGGTCCCCGAACTCCAGGATGAGATCGGGCCGCGGCATGAGATCGGTGTCGCCACGCCGAACCTGCGCGACGATGGCCGCCTTCGTCCCGGGGAGATCGAGATCGCCGAGCGCGCGGCCGACGATCGCCGGCCGCGACGCGAACACGCGAAGATAGTCGAGATCACGCCGGTCCTTGGCGATCCGGCCGGGCGCCGGTTCACCGAGCACCTCCGCCGCCCGCGCCAGCGCGTCCCTGCCGCCGGCCACGGCGAGCACGACATCGCCCTCGGCCACGACCATCGCCGGCGACGCCGGCTCGTTGCGCTGCGCGCGGCGCAGCGCAGCGATCTGCACGCCGGCGGGAAGCCGCGCCGAAAGCTCGCCGAGCGTCGTGCCGGCCATGTCGGGATTGTTGATCGCGATCTCCAGGAGCTCGAACCCGGCGCCGGTCGGGACGTCGATTTTCGGCTTCAGCCAGATGAACGCGATGTAGAGGAACAGGATCGGCCCGGCGACGCCGAACGGGTAGGACACCGAATAGCCAACCGCCGGATCGTCGTTGCCGAGCGTCGCGATCGCTGCCTGCAGCGTGGGCGTGCTCGTGCCCGACCCTGCGAACAAGCCGAGCGCGTGGCCGAGGTTCATGCCCATCGTCTTCACGAGCACGAGGCTCACGACGCCGGCCACGAGGACGCCGGTCAGGGCGATCAGGTTCGCCCGCCGGCCGGCAGCGCTCGTGAGCCCGAGGAAGAACTGCTTGCCGTACTGGACGCCGACCGCATAGAGGAACAGCGCCAGCCCGATGGTTCCGACCATCGGCGCGGGCGCGGCCTTGGGCGCGAACCACCCCATCGCGAGCGCGACGAACAGCACCGCGCCGACGCCGAGCGAGAAGCCCCTGACGTTGATCTCGCCGACCAGGTAGCCGATCGCAACCGTGAGAAAAAGCGTCATCACCGGCTGCTGCTCGAGGAATGTCCTGACGACCTCCATGTTCCCGCCGCGGATCAGTAGACCGTCAGGCCGCGACTGCGAAACTGCCCGCGGACGCGCTCGGTGAGGTCGGGCGTCGGCGGCTCGACGTTTTCCAGCAGATATCCGACGTCGAGCTTGTGCCACTTGTCGCGGCCCATCTGGTGGAAGCGCAGGATCTCGACGCGCTCGACGTTCTTCAGCGGCGCAACGAGGTCGGCAAGCTTGTCGACGTTGTCATGGCTGTCGGTCAAGCCCGGCACGAGCACGAAACGAATCCACGCCGGGCGGCCCAGCGCCGCCAGCCGCTGCGCGAACTCCTGCGTCGGCTTGAGCGGATGGCCGCACACCTCTTGATGGGTCGCCGGATCGCCGCCTTTGATGTCGAGGATTACCAGATCGATGTCCTGCAGATCCGCGTCGCTGAAGCGCTCGCCGAGCCGCCCCGAGGTCTCGATCGCGGTATGCAGGCCGAGCGCCTTGCAGCGCCGGAAGATCTGCCTCGTGAAAGCGGGCTGCGCCATCGGCTCGCCACCCGTCAGCGTGATGCCGCCACCGCTCAACTTGAGCACGTTCGCGTACTTCCCGATCTGGCGCATCGCGCGCGAGACCGGGACCGGCTGCCCGTTGTGCTTGTGCCAGGTGTCCGGGTTGTGGCAGAACTTGCAGCGCAGCGGGCAGCCGGTCAGGAAGCCGACGAAGCGCATGCCGGGCCCGTCCACGGTGCTGCCTACCTCGTAGGAATGGACGAAGCCGACGACGTCCTTTTCCTCGGCGCCCTCGACGTCGCCCGGATAGATCGCGAGGTAATCGTGGATTCCCTTGCTTTCGGCCGCGCCTTCGCGCGCGACGTGCAGCTCGTAACGGCTGCCGACCAGTGACCTGTTCATGGCGCCGCCACTAGACCGAACCGTGGAAGGTGCGGTTGATCACGTCCATCTGCTGCTCCTTCGTGAGCTTGACGAAGTTCACCGCGTAGCCGGACACGCGCACCGTGAGCTGCGGGTACTTCTCCGGGTGCTTCATCGCGTCCGCGAGCGTGTCGCGGTTCAGCACGTTGATGTTCACGTGAAAGCCGCCGCTCGAGAAATAAGCGTCCAGCGCGCCGCGGCCGCGCGCCAGGCGCTCGGCCTCGGTGCCGAGCGCCGTGGGCACCACCGACAGCGTGAGCGAGATGCCATCCTCGGCGTCGTCGTAGGGGATCTTCGCGACCGACATCAGCGCCGCCAGCGCGCCGTGGCTGTCGCGGCCGTTCGAGGGATTCGCGCCGGGCGCGAAGGGCTCGCCTTTCTTGCGGCCGTCGGGCGTGGCGCCGGTCATCCTGCCGTAGACGACGTTGGAAGTGATCGTCAGCACCGACTGCGTGTGCAGCGCGTTGCGGTAAGTCGGGTACTTGCGGATCTTGTCCATCGTCATCGACACCAGCATCTTCACTATCTCGTCGGCCCGGTCGTCGTTGTTGCCGTAGTACGGATATTCCCCTTCGACCTTGAAGTCGACCATCAGGCCGCGTTCGTCGCGTACCGGCCGCACCTTCGCGTACTTGATCGCCGAAAGGCTGTCGGCCGCGTGCGACAGGCCCGCGATGCCGCACGCCATCGTGCGCAGGATGTCGCGGTCGTGCAGTGCCATCTCGACCGCCTCGTAGCAGTACTTGTCGTGCATGTAGTGGATGACGTTGAGCGCGTTGACATAGGTCTTCGCGAGCCAGTCCAGCATCGGGTCGAGCCGGCCCATGACCTCGTCGTACTGGAGCACTTCGCCCGCAATCGGCGCGAGCATCGGACCGACCTGCTGCCCGGTCACCTCATCGCGACCGCCGTTGAGCGCGTACAGCAGCGTCTTCGCGAGATTCACGCGCGCGCCGAAATACTGCATCTGCTTACCGACGCGCATCGCCGAGACGCAGCAGGCGATCGCGCAGTCGTCGCCATACTTGGGCCGCATCAGGTCGTCCGACTCGTACTGGATCGCGCTCGTGTCGATCGAGGCCTTGATGGCGAAGTTCTTGAACCCGACGGGCAGCCGCGGCGACCAGAACACCGTGAGGTTGGGCTCGGGCGCAGGCCCGAGGTTGTTGAGGGTCTGCAGCATGCGGAAGGCGCTCTTGGTGACCAGCGTGCGCCCGTCCTCGCCCATGCCGCCGAGCGCCTCGGTGATCCATACCGGGTCGCCGGAGAAGAGCTGGTTGTACTCAGGCGCACGCACGAAGCGCACGATGCGCCACTTGATCACCAGGTCGTCCACGATTTCCTGCGCCTGGGCCTCGGTGAGCGTGCCCTCGCGCAGGTCGCGCTCGAAATAGATGTCCCAGAACGTGGACAGGCGCCCGGCCGACATCGCCGCGCCGTTCTGCTGCTTGATCGCGGCGAGGTAGCCGAAGTAGGTCCACTGCACCGCCTCGCGCGCGCTGCGCGCCGGGCCGGAAATGTCGTGGCCATAGCGCGACGCCATTTCCTTGAGCTCCTTCAGCGAGCGCAACTGCTCGGAGAGCTCCTCGCGCAGGCGGATGACCTCCTCGGTCGAGTGCCGGTCGGCGAGCTCGGCCTTCTCGCGCGCCTTGTCCTCGAGCAGGAAATCCACGCCGTAGAGCGCCACCCGCCGGTAGTCGCCGATGATGCGGCCGCGGCCATAGGCGTCCGGCAGTCCCGTGACGATGCCCGAGGAGCGCGCCTTGCGGATCTCGGGCGTGTAGGCGTCGAACACGCCGTCGTTGTGCGTCTTGCGGTACTTGGTGAAGATCTCGGCGAGCGCCGGGTCCGGCTTGTAGCCGTAGGACTCCAGGCTCGCGGCGACCACGCGCCAGCCGCCGAACGGCATGATGGCACGCTTCAGCGGCGCCTCGGTCTGCAGGCCGACGATGATCTCGTTCGCCTTGTCGATATAGCCGGGCGCGTGCGCGAGGATGCCCGAAGGCACCTGCGACACGTCGAGGATGCCCTTCTCGCGCTCCTGCGCGAGCAGCGGCTGCAACTGCTTCCACATGCCGAGCGTGCGTTCGGTAGGGCCAGCGAGGAAAGTGCCGTCGCCTTCGTATGGCGTGTAGTTCCGCTGGATGAATTCACGGACGTTGACGCGGGTCTGCCACGCTCCGGGCGCAAAGTCCCGCCACGCCGTTTGCTGCAGCTCTTCAGCGATCTTGAGAATGGCGGCCATGGCTTGCTCCTTTCGCTTACTCCCGGCGGCATCCGCGCGCCTGCCGTTCGCTTCCGGCGCGGCGGCGATCGATATCAGGGTTTCGATTGCTCGAGCAGTTGCCGCTTGAGTTCCTCGCGCTGCTCGGGGGTCAGGTCCTTGATGTTCGGCATCTTGGCGCGCGGCTGCTTCTTGGAGGCGTCCACGTTCCTCTTTGCCTCGGCGGGATCGGTGCTCGACGTCTCAGGTCACGGCTTTGGTGGCCGCCTCGCGGCGCGCCTGGGCCACCAGCGCTGCGATACCGCAGGACGCGAGGCGCGTCGTCAGCGAGTCGGCGCGGCTGGTCAGGATGATCGGCACGCGGGCCCCGAGCACGATCCCGGCGGCATCTGCGCGGGCCAGGAACGACAGGCTCTTCGCCAGCATGTTCCCGGCCTCGAGATCCGGCACGACGAGGACGTTCGCGCGGCCCGCCACGGGCGAGTCGATCTTCTTTATTTTCACGGATTCCAGGCTGATCGCGTTGTCGAGCGCGAGCGGCCCGTCCAGCACGGCGCCGGTGATCTGGCCGCGGTCCGCCATCTTGCACAGCGCGCCCGCTTCGACGGTCGACGGCACTTTCGGATTCACGGTCTCCATGGCGGAGAGTATGGCAACGCGCACTTCGGGAAAGCGCATCGCATGCGCCAGGTCGATCGCGTTCTGGATGATGTCGACCTTGTCCTCCATCGTCGGCGCGATGTTCACCGCGGCGTCGGTGACGATCAGCGTCTCCGCGTACGTCGGCACGTCCATGACGAAGCAGTGGCTGACGCGCCGCGCCGTGCGCAATCCCGTATCGCGCCGCAAGACCGCGGCCATCAGCTCGTCGGTGTGCAGGCTGCCCTTCATCAGCGCCTCGGCCTTGCCCTCCCGCACCAGCTCCACCGCCTTGGCGGCGGACGCCTCGCTGTACGGCGCATCCACGATCGGCAGGTTCGAAATATCGATCCCGTGCTGTCGCGCCAGCGCTTCGATGCGCGCACGCGGGCCGACGAGGATCGGCGCGATCAACCCGAGGCGGGCGGCATCGGCCGCGCCGCGCAGCGAGCTCTCGTCGCAGGGATGCGCGACGGCGGTCGGCATCGGCGGCAGCGCCTTGCAGAAATCGAGCAGTTTCTGGTATTTCTCGTGCGTGCGCTCCATGGCTATTTCCGTTTCTTCGTGGCGCGCTTTCCAGGAGCGCGTTTCGAACGCTTTGCCGCCGGCGCGCGGATGTCCAGCGTTTCACCGATGTTCGCGATCATCGCAAGCTGCTCGGTCGACGGATTGGCGCGTTGCACCCGTTCGTCGGCGAGAAGTCGCCGCACGAGCGTGACCAGCCGCTCGCGATCCGCCCGGTTCGCCAGCAGCGCAGGGAGCGTCGCGAGCGCCTTGTCGGGCTCGTAGCGGACGATGATCTCCTGCTCGCCGCGGATGCGGCGCCACTGGCTCCACGGCATCGCGGGCAGCAGATCGCGGTATTCGTCCACCAGCGCCTGTTTCGTCTGGAGGCGCGACAGCAGGAGCGGCTCGCCCTTGCGCGCCAGCAGGCACGCGACGCGCGCGAGCGCTTCCGGATAGCCGCCCTCCGCGATCGAATCCAGCGCCTCGCGGACGAACGGCAGCTCGCGCGGCTCCGCGATGCGTTCCGCCGCACTCGTGTCCGCCGCCTGCTTGTCAGCGAGATACAGCGAGAACACGTTGCCATAGGCCAGGAAGAATGCGGCCTCGCTCGCGGCGTCGCGCATGGCGCGGTAAGCAATACGTAATGTAGTCGAAGAACAGGCAGCACCACCGCCGCGACCTTGCTCG
>CAWBZT010000003.1:0-16754 GCA_963793355.1 uncultured beta proteobacterium
GGATTCCACAGGTCGTCCCAGGATTTCGGCGATGTCTTGATCTTCTTCGGGTTGTAGCCGATGCCGATCACCTGGATGGGATCTTCAGGCCCCACTCGTCCTGGAACATCGGGTACAGCGCCTTGAAGTTCGCCGATCTCGCCACCGGGTAGCGGGCCAGGAGATCCTGCTTCAGCGCGTCGAGCAGCGGCCCCTCGTCCATGATCGAGACGTCGAACGGCGGCTTGCCCCCCGACGCCGCGAGCTTGGCGACCTGGTCGGTCGCGAGCTGGATCGTCAGCGTGGCGTCGGCCTTGGTCTGCTTGCGGAAGTACGGCACGAGGATTTTGGTGTGCGCCTCGTTCCAGGTGCCCGGGAACGTCGCGGCCACCAGGGTGTCCGCCGCGGCGGCACGCTGCGGCAGCGCGAGCCCCGCCGACAGTCCCAGGCCCGCGGCGATGAAATTCCTTCGTTTCCACTGCGTCATGGCATCGTCTCCTCGTCGTCAGGCCGTTCCGCCGGCGGCCGGAAATATCCTCCCGGCGCGCGGATCGGCCGGCTCGATGAACACCGCGTCGCCGGCGCGCAGCAGCGCGCATTGCGCCTCGCGCGACGCGGTGACCTTGAAGCGCGTACCGGCGGCGTCCACTTCGTAGACGGCGACCGGCCCCATCGGCATCGCCACCACCACCTGCGCCGCGATGCGCCCCGGCGCCGGCGTGGCGGCGAAGCGCAGGCGCTCCGGCCGGATCGACCACACGCCCGCTTCGCCGGCGCGCAGCGCGGCGTCGGGGATGCCACGTGCCGTCACGTCCGCGCCGGCGACCCGCACGACCGCATGCCCGGACTCGACCGCGACGATCTGCACCGGGATCAGGTTGGTCGTGCCGACGAACTGGTTGACGAAGACGGTGGCGGGCTCGTCGTAGATGTCGACCGGCGGCGCGCACTGCTCGACGTTGCCGCGATTGAGCACGGCGATGCGGTCCGCCATGGTCATCGCCTCCTCCTGGTCATGCGTGACCAGGATCGTCGTGATGCCGAACTCGCGCTGCAGGCGCTTGACCTCGATCTGCATGTCGAGACGCAGGTTCTTGTCCAGCGCACCGAACGGCTCGTCGAGCAGCAGGATCTTGGGATCGACGGCGAGCGCGCGCGCCAGCGCGATGCGCTGCTGCTGGCCGCCGGAAAGCTGCCGCGGCAGGCGCGCGCCGAACGATTCCATGCGCACCAGCGAGAGCATCTCCTGCACCCGCGGCGCGATCGCGGCCCTGGCGACGTGGCGCGCCTCGAGACCGTAGGCGATGTTCTCGGCGACGCTCAGGTGCGGAAAGAGCGCGTAGTTCTGGAACACGATGCCGACGCCGCGGCGCGCGGTGGGAAGATGGTCGACCGGCGCCTCGTCGACCAGCACCTGCCCGCTCGTCTGGCGCTGGAAGCCGGCGATGATCCGCAGCAGCGTCGTCTTGCCGCAGCCGCTCGGGCCCAGCAGCGCCACGAGCTCGCCGGCGGCGACGTCGAGCGAGATGTCGTTCGCCGCCACGACGTCGCCGAAGCGCTGCGTGACGTTGCGCAGCGTGAGCGTGTGCCCGCGACGCGCCGTCATGCCGCCGCCTCCGATCGCCGGAACACATCGCGCAGGTCGATGCCGCCGCGGGCCGGCGCGGCGAGCAACAGGCCCGCCTCCACGTGGCGCAGATGGTGGTCCATCAGGCGTTCGACCTGTCGCCGCGGCGCGCCGGCCAGCGCCTCGACCAGCTCGCGGTGCTCCTCCGGGCCGCAATCGACGGCATTCGCCCGCTTGTAGATCGCGACGATCAGCGACGAGCGCGCGACGAGGCCCCTCAGGATGTCCGTGACCACGGGATTGTCGGCGAGCTCGGCCAGCATCACGTGGAACTCGCCCGACAGCTTGATGCCCGCATGGCGGTCCTGGACATTGCGCGCCGCGTCCTCGGCGGCCACCTGGCGGCGCAGCCGCGCGATCTGGCTTGCGCCCAGGCGGCCCACGAGGGAACCCGCGAGCGGCGGCTCGATCAGCCGCCGCGCGGCGAAGACCGCGCGGGCGTCGCCGATGCTCGGCTCGGCCACGAACGCGCCGCGGTTGGGATGCAGGGTGACGATATGCCGGAGCGCCAGGTGCTGCAGCGCGTTGCGCACCCGCGCGCGCGTGGTGCCGAACGCCTCCGCGAGCGTTTCCTCGGTGAGCTTCGTGCCCGGCGGGAGCCGGTGCTCCTCGACCGCGCGCAGGACCTCGACGACGATGCGCGCCGACACGTGGGCATCGCGCGACTCCGACGATGCGTCGGCGCGGTCGGCGGGACGCCGCCGCTGCGGCGCCACGCCGCGGCCGCGGGCGCGGCCTGACCGCGTGCCGGAGCGGGAGCCACCTGCGACGGACATGGGTCGATTGTAAACACTTTCCGATTGACATTGTAAACAGTTAGGCTGCACGCTTGCGCACAATGATCGTCCGTGGCCGGTTCACCGAATGACCCTCGACGAAGTCAACGCGCTGGATCCGGCCGCCTTCACCGCCGCGCTGGGCAGTATCTACGAGCACTCGCCGTGGGTGGCGGCTGCCGCGGCATCGCGACGCCCCTTCGCCACGCGCGACGACCTCGCCGAGGCGATGGCGGCCGCCGTCGCCGGCGCCGGCGAGGCACGGCAGCTCGCGCTGATCCGTGCCCATCCGGAGCTGGCGGGCAAGGCGATGGTCGCCAATGCGCTGACCGCGGATTCGAGCGACGAGCAGTCCGGCGCCGGCCTGACGCGATGCACGCCCGCCGAGTTCGCGCGCCTGACCGAGCTCAACGCCCGCTACAACGCGAAGTTCGGCTTTCCGTTCATCCTCGCGGTCAAGGGGCTCGATCGCGCCGGCGTGATCGCCGAGTTTGCGCGCCGCGTGGAGAACGACCGCGCGAGAGAATTCGCGGAGTGCCTGCGGCAGATCGACCGCATCGCGGGGCTGCGCCTGGCCGCGCTCCTGGCCTGACGCGCGCCGACGCCCCTACTTGCCGAACAGCCTGCCGAGCGCCTTGCCGATCTCGTTGCCGACGGCCGCGGGTGCGCCGGCGGCGGGCGCGGCATCCGGTCGCGGCTTCGACGGCGCCGGCGCGCGGCCCAGCGCGACGCCGCACTCGTCGCCGGGATCGGCCACTTTCGAGATCAGCGACGAGCCGAGCATCGACAGGCCCCCCGTCGAGATCGCCGCGCCGATCTTCGCGACCGTGACCGCCGAGCGCGCGGCGTCGATGCGCACTTCCGGATGGCGGAGCGGCCCGGTGAAATGCACGAGCTCGGCGAACGACGGCAGGTCGAGCGGTATCCCCTCGCGCAGGCGCGGCCGCACCGTGAAGTCGACGCGCTCGTCGCGCAGGTCCAGTGTGCCGCTGGCCGAGACGCCGATCTTCGTCGTCTCCATCGCGATCGAGCGATCGACACGCGCGACGCCGTCGCGCAGCGGGAGCCGAATCACCGCGCAGACGAGCTCCGTCGAAGGATCCCTGGCGCGGAAGGGGTTCACCGCGCTCGTCAGCTGACCCAGCACGTTGTCGACGTCGATACCGGTGTTGACGAGCGTGGCCCGCCCGACGTTGACGAGCGCCTCGCCGGTCGCGCTGGCCGCCCACTCGTGCGGCGAGCGCCCGCGGGCGGCGACGTCGAGCGCCAGCGTGGTCTTGCCGCCCCGCACCGTGCGCTGCTCGCCGATCGAGGTCAGCAGCGCCTCGAGGTCGAGCTGGCGGCCGTCGACATGCAGCTTCACCCGCGGCGCACCGTCGCCGGCCGCGTCGACGGTCACGCGGCCCGTCAGCGATCCGCCGTAGGCCGCGGCCCGGAACGAGGTCACGTCGACTGTTCCCGGCGCGACGACGAGCTTCAGCTCGACGCTTCGCAGCACGTTGCGCGCATCGACCGTCAGCGTGCCGATGGACAGCGCGCCGTCGACATCGACGCTCGCGAGGGCCACAAGCGGCAGCGGACGATCGGAGATGACGTAGCGCGTCGACGGCGTGCCGCCGCCCGGCGGCGGCGGGCCTGCGGCCGCGCCGACGGCCCCGGCGACTTCCTGCAGCGAGGCGGCCGGCACGGACAGGTTGAAAGCGTAGCGCATGCGACCGTTCGCGCGCCCGACGCGGAGATCGCCCGCGAGCGAGAGCGCTCCCCAGGTCACGTCGAGCGCGTCGAGCGTCGTCGTCCCGTCCACGACGGCGACCTTGGTCGACGCCTTGGCCGGCCGGCCCCCGACATCGCCCTGAACCGCCACCGGATAGGGCCAGCGGCGCTCGCGCAATGCGTCCAGCGGTCCGAGATTGCCGCTGACGGCGACGGCCACGTCGTCGACCTTTCCCTTGAATTCGGCGTCCACGGGCGCGCTGCCGCTGCGGCTGCGCAGCGCGAGCCGGTCGATCGTTATGCGCGTGATCCTGCCGGTCGCGCCGTCATGAAACGTCAGGGTGCCGTCGCGGATCGCGATGTTGCCGACGGCGATCACGGCGGCCGCCGACGACGCGGCGGCGGTTGGTGGCGATGGCCCCTGGGGCGACGGTGCCGCGAACTCCCAGTTCGCGGCGCCCTGCGCGTTGGTCTCGAGCGCGATCGTCGGCTCGATCAGCGCGACCTCGACGACGTCGAACCGCCTGCGTAGCAGCGGCAGCAGCGCCACCTGCACCTCGACGCGCTTGACGGCGGCCATCTGCGGCGACTGCGCCCAGGCGGCATTCGACAGCGTCACGTCGGCGGCCACGAGCCTGGGCTCGAGCGAGAGCTTGAGCGCCACCGGCCCCGCGAAGCTAAGATCGCGTCCGGTCTCGGCCTTGACCCGCGCCGCGACGGGCTCGATCAGCGTCCTCGGGTCGATGGTGGAAACGGCGATCCCAACCGCGAGCAGCAGGAGCGCCGCGAGCCCGCCTGCAATGCCGAGGATCCACGCCACGGTCCTGCGCATGGCGCCATTCTAGTCCGGCGCCGTGCGGGAGCCGGAGGCTCAGCGCAGCGAAGCGTTGAGCGCCGCCAGCGCCGCGCCGCCCGGCACGAGATCGGCGTCGCCCAGCGCGTTGAGCGGCACGTCGACCGTTTGGAGCGCGTCGTGCATGTCGGCGCTGTCGGGCTTGACGTAGAGCAGCCCGGTCACGACTTCGCCCCGCGCGCGCCGCGACTCGAGATACGCCATCGCCGCGACCTTGTCCGACGGGTCGTAATCCTCGTGCAGCTTGTGCAGGCGCACCGTTCCGCCGTCGTGCAGCACGACCTCGCGGGTGGTCGCCCGGCGCGATTTCGGTGGTGATCTCCTCGCGCGATGGCCAGAAGTCGAGCCGGTTCACCGCGTCGTTGTGCTCGCGGACATAGTCGTAGCTCTTGGTCGAGCCCGGATGATTGTTGAACGCGACGCACGGACTGATCACGTCGATGAACGCCGCACCGCGATGCGCGACGGCCGCCTTGATCAGCGGCACGAGCTGCGCCTTGTCGCCGGAGAAGCTCCGCGCGACGAACGACGCGCCGAGCGCGAGCGCCAGCAGCACGAGGTCGATCGGCTCGTCGCTGTTCGACGGCGCCCTTCTTGGACTTGCTGCCCTTGTCGGCGGTGGCGGAGAACTGGCCCTTGGTCAGGCCGTAGACGCCGTTGTTCTCGACGATGTACACCATGTTGACGCCCCGGCGCATCACGTGCGCGAACTGGCCGAGCCCGATCGACGCCGAATCGCCGTCGCCGGAAACGCCGAGGTAGATCAGGTCCTTGTTGGCCAGCGCGGCGCCGGTCAGCACCGAGGGCATCCGGCCATGCACGCTGTTGAACCCGTGCGAGTGACCGAGGAAGTACGTCGGCGTCTTCGACGAGCAGCCGATGCCCGAGAGCTTCGCGACGCGGTGCGGTGCGACGTCGAGCTCGAAGAACGCCTGGATGATCGCGGCGGAAATCGAGTCGTGTCCGCAACCCGCGCACAGCGTCGACACGGCGCCTTCGTAGTCGCGCCGCGTGTAGCCGCGCGCGTTTTTCGGCAGCGCCGGGTGATGGACTTGCGGCTTGGCGAGGTAGGTCATCGAATTGGGGTCAGAGTCGGTAATAGTCATTGGGATCGGAGCCGCGATAGTTCGAGATCGAGGATGTCGGAGATGCAGAAGCCAGGAGCGAAAGTTACGGTCAGGCTCAATTCAGGCGGCACTTTCCGCCGGTCTTCTGATTCCTGACCCTGGCGTCTTTCTGCCGGCAACGGCGTAACGTTGAACAGACGCGCCTTCTCCCGATCTCGCGCGTGATGAAGCGCTCGGTGATCGGCGTGCCGTCGTAGTTGAGCACCGAGATCAGCTTCGACGGATCGACGCCGCACTCGTTGACCAGCAGCATCTTCAGCTGCGCGTCGCGGTTCTGCTCGACGACGAACACGTGCTCGTGCTCGGCGATGAACTCGGCGACCGAATCGTGGAAGGGAATCCACGCAGCCGCATGCGGTCGAGATGGACGCCCTGCTGCTCGAGCTCGGCCAGCGATTCGGCCATGGCCGCACCCGGTGGAGCCGAACCAGATCACGCCTGCCTTCGTCGGACGCGGCGGCCGGCGCGATCGCGGGCTGCGGGCAGCAGCGCTCTTCGCCGTCTCGAACTTGCGCAGCAGGCGCTGCATGTTGTCGACATACGCCGGCCCTTCCTCCGTGTAGCGCGCGTAGCGGTCCTTGGTGGTGCCCCGCGTGAAATAGCTGCCCTTCGTCGGGATGCGTGCCCGGATACGTGCGGTACGGAATGCCGTCGCCGTCGACATCGAGATAGCGGCCGAAGTCCTTGCCGGCGTCGAGCATCGGCCGCCGTCATCACCTTGCCGCGATCCATCCGACGCGCGTCGTCCCACGCGAACGGCTCGATCAGCCAGTCCTGCATGCCGATGTCGAGGTCGAGCATGACGAACACCGGCGTCTGCAGGCGGTCGGCGAGATCGAACGCCTGCGCCGCCAAGTCGAAGCATTCGCGCGGGTCTTCGGGAAGCAGCATCACGTGCTTGGTGTCGCCATGCGACGCGTAGGCGCAGGACAGCAGGTCCGCCTGCTGCGTGCGCGTCGGCATGCCGGTCGACGGACTGCCGCGCTGGACGTCGAAGAGCACGCCGGTATCTCGGCGAAATACGCGAGGCCGAGAAACTCCTGCATCAGCGACATGCCCGGTCCGGACGTCGCGGTGAACGCGCGCGCGCCATTCCATGCGGCGCCGATCACCATGCCGATCGACGCGAGCTCGTCCTCGGCCTGCAGGATCGCAAAGCGTCGCTCGCCGGTCTCCGGATCCGTGCGGAACTTGCGGCAGCATTTGGCGAAGCCTCGGCGAGCGACGACGAAGGCGTGATCGGATACCACGCGGCGACGGTCGCGCCGCCGTAGACGGCGCCGAGCGCCGCGGCGGCATTGCCGTCGATGAAGATCCGCTGGCCGACCTGCGTCGCGTCGCGCGACGCGAAGCGGCAGCGGGCAGGCAAGTTCGCAGGCGCGTAGTCGCGCCCCATCGCCAGCGCCTTGCGATTGGATTCGAGCAGCGCCTCCTTGCCCTTGTACTGCTCGGCGAACAGCTTGCTCGATCTCGCCGGCGTCGATGTCGAGCAGCGCCGACAGCGCACCCAGATAGATGATGTTCTTGAAGAGCTGCCGCTGGCGCGCGTCCGTGTACTCGGCGTTGCAGATCGCGGTGAGCGGCACGCCGAGCCGCGTCACGTCATCGCGGAACCGCGACGGCGGCAGCGGCTTGGTCGAGTCGTAGAAAAGGTAGCCGCCGGGCTCGATCTCGGCCACATCCTTGTCCCAGGTCTGCGGATTCATCGCGACCATCAGGTCGACGCCGCCGCGGCGCCCGCGCCAGCCGCGCTTCGACGACGCGCACTTCGTACCAGGTCGGCAGGCCCTGGATATTCGAAGGAAAGATGTTGCGCGCGGCGACCGGCACGCCCATGCGCAGGATCGCGCGGGCGAACAGGCCGTTCGCCGACGCCGAGCCCGAGCCGTTGACGTTGGCGAACTTGACGACGAAGTCGTTGACGCGGCGAATCTGCTTCACGCGTGACTTTCTGCCGATCTAGTCGGCCGCCATGCCGGCGACCTCGGATCGCGGCTTGCGCGTTACCGCGCTTTCGGCGCGATCGTCGGCGCGCACCCATGTCGAGCAGGAATTTCTGCATGTCCCATGCGCCGGTCGGGCAGCGCTCGGCGCAGAGCCCGCAGTGCAGGCAGACGTCCTCGTCCTTGACCATGACGCGGCCGGTCTTAACCGGCGGCGACACGTACAGGGCCTGTTCGGGTTCGGGGCCGGCGCCTGAGCGTCGTCCGCAACGCGGGCTCGTCGCCATTCGCCGTGAACGTGATGCAGTCCATCGGGCAGATGTCGACGCAGGCATCGCACTCGATGCACAGCCTGTCGGCGAACACCGTCTGCACGTCGCAGTTGAGGCAGCGCTGCGCTTCGGCGTAGCGCGAGCTTGGGATCGAAGCCGAGCTCGACCTCGGTGCGGATGTCCTTCAGCGCGATCACCTTGTCCTTGCAGCGGCACGCGGTAGCGGCTTGTCGCCGTGGATCGCGTTGTCGTAGCTCCACTCGTGGATGCCCATCTTCTGCGAGATCGAGGTTCACGTGCGGCGGCGGCCGCTTGGTCAGCGCCTCGCCGCGGCAGAAGAGGTCGATCGAGATCGCGGCGTCGTGGCCGTGCGCGACCGCCCAGATGATGTTCTTCGGCCCGAAGGCGGCGTCGCCGCCGAAGAACACGTTGGGCAGCGACGTGGCCATCGTCGCCTTGTCGACGACCGGCATGCCGCGGTCGTCGAAGGCGAGGCCGAGGTCGCGCTCGATCCACGGAAACGCATTTTCCTGGCCGACGCGACGAGCACGTCGTCGCAGGGGAAATGGACGCCGGGTTCGCCGGTCGGGCACGAGCTGGCGGCGTCCCTTGCGCGTCGCTTCTGCGGCGCGACTTTCTCGAAGCGTCACGCCGGTGAGCCGGCCCGTCCTCGTGGGTGAATGCCTTCGGCACGAGGTAGTTGTGGATCGGGATGCCCTCGTGCATCGCGTCTTCCTTCTCCCACGGCGACGCCTTCATCTCGTCGAAGCCGGAGCGGACGACGACCTGCACTTCCTCGCCGCCGAGGCGGCGCGAGCTGCGGCAGCAGTCCATCGCCGTATTGCCGCCGCCGAGGACGACGACGCGCCTGCCGATCTTCGTCGTATGCCCGAAGGACACCGACGACAGCCAGTCGATGCCGATGTGGATGTTCGCCGCCGCTTCGCGGCGTCCGGGAATGTCGAGGTCGCGGCCGCGCGGCGCACCGCTGCCGACGAAAACCGCGTCCATAGCCCGTCGGTCCGAGCAGGCGACGGCAGCGAATCGATGCGCACGCCGGCGCGAAACTCGATGCCCATGTCCGAGCACGTAGCCGACTTCCTCGTCGATCACGCTGTCGGGCAGGCGGAACTTGGGGATCTGCGTGCGCATCATGCCGCCGGCCTTCGCGTCGCCGTCGAACACGACGCATTCGTAGCCGAGCGGCGCGAGGTCGCGCGCGACGGTGAGCGACGCCGGGCCGGCGCCGACGAGCGCGATGCGCTTGCCGTTGCGCGCCGGGCCGGCTTGGGCAAGCTGCGGCCGGATGTCTTCCTTGTAGTCCGCCGCGACGCGCTTCAAGCGGCAGATCGCGACCGGCTCGGGCTTGGCGTTCCGTCTTGCGGTGCTCGGGCGAGCCCTCCTCGACCCGGCCGCGCCGGCACGCGGGCTCGCAGGGCCGGTCGCACGTGCGACCCGAGGATTCCCGGGAAGACGTTCGATTTCCAGTTGACGAGATAGGCGTCGCCATAGCGGCCGGCGGCGATCAACCGGATATATTCGGGGACCGGGCGTATGGGCCGGGACAGGCCCACTGACAATCGACGACTTTGTGGAAATAGTCGGGTTCCGCGATATCCGTCGGCTTCAATCCTTTTCCTCGACAGTGGCGCGCCCGGTCTCTCGCCGATGCGGCACGCCGCGGGCTTGCTTCTGTTGCCGACGTCCGGACCGTTAGCGCTGCCCGGATGCTACGCCTATCGCCTGCCGGCTGGAAGGCCGCGCCTGCCGATCCCCGGGCCGGTTCGCGTTTTTGCAACGTTTTCGTTGGGTTGCGCGCGTGTGGCCTACACGCCGCCGGCCCGCGTCGGGCGCTAGAATTCCTGGCGCGCCGGGACGACCCGGCGAACCGCACACAGCCGCGAGAGCGCAATGAACGCCCCGGAACGCCCACTATGCCGCCTGACGCGAGTTCTCCCACGGCGGGCGGCTGCGGCTGCAAGATCGCGCCCGGCGTGCTGCGCGAGATGCTCGCCGGGTCTGCCGCGGCGATGCTGCCCGGCGAGCTGCTCGTCGGCATCGAGACGTCCGACGACGCCGCGGTCTACCGCCTCAACGACCGCCAGGCGATCGTCGCGACCACCGACTTCTTCATGCCCATCGTCGACGACCCCGGCGATTTCGGCCGATCGCCGCCACCAACGCGATGTCCGACGTCTACGCGATGGGCGCCACGCCGCTGTTCGCGCTGGCGCTCGTCGCCATGCCGGTCGAACGCGCTGCCCGCCGACACCATCCGCGCCATCCTCGCCGGCGGCGAGGCCGCCTGCCGCGCCGCCGGGATTCCCATCGCCGGCGGTCACACGATCGACTCGGTCGAGCCCATCTACGGGCTGGTGGCCATCGGCGTCGTCGATCCGCAGCATCTCAAGCGCAACGTCGGCGCGCAGCCGGGCGATGCGCTCGTCCTCGGCAAGCCGCTGGGCGTGGGCATCTACAGCGCCGCGCTCAAGAAGCAGCAGCTCGATGCCACTGCCTACGCGGCGATGCGCGCCACGGCGACGCGGCTCAACACGCCGGGCATCGCGCTCGGTCGCGACGCCGGGGTGCACGCGCTCACCGACGTGACGGGGTTCGGGCTGCTCGGGCACCTGCTCGAGGTGTGCCGCGGCTCCGGACGTGGGCGCGACGTCGATTTCGATCGGGTGCCGCTGTTGCCGGCCACGCGCGCGCTGGCGGCGCAGGGGTTCGTCACCGGCGCGTCAGCGCGCAATTTCGCCGGCTACGGCGACGCCGTTTCGTTCGCGACCGAAGACGCGGACCGCGCGCGACATCCTCACCGACCCGCAGACCTCGGGCGGCCTGCTCGTCGCCTGCGCGCCCTCGCGCGTCGACGCCACGCTCGCGGCGTTTCACGCCGAGGGCTTCAGCGACGCCGCTGTGATCGGCGAGATCGCCGCGGGCGCGCCGCGCGTGGTCGTCCGCTAGCTCCGCACAGTCTCGCGGGCCGGCAGATCCGCCGCGCGGACTGCCGGACGCGCCGCGTGACACGGCCCGCGCTGGCGGCGCCGACGCCTTAGCTCGCGCCCGGCGCGGCGGTGTCCCACGCCCAGAAGCCGTCGCGCGCGTCGAGGAGATAGCGCGCGAGCACGCCGCGGTGCACTTCCGAGGCGCCGTCGACCAGGCGCGCCTGGCGCGCGTAGCGGTAGATCCATTCGAGCGCCGTGTCCTTCGAATAGCCGCGCGCACCGCACAACTGGATGCCGGTGTCCGCGGCCCGCTGCAGCGCATCGGCGACGACGATCTTGGCCATCGAGATCTCCTTGCGCGCGAAGTCGCCCGCGTCGAGCCTCACCGCGGCGCGCATGGTCAGCAGGCGGCCGATCTCGATCTGCATCGCCGCGTCGCCCAGCAGCCCCTGCACGCTGTCGAGCGCCGCGAGCTTGCGGCCGTGGTTCTCGCGCAGGGACACGTAGTCGAGCGCGATCGCCAGCGACCGCTTCGCGAGGCCCAGCCAGCGCATGCAATGCGTGAGCCGCGCGGTGCCGAGGCGGATCTGCGTCACCTTCAGGCCGTCGCCCACGTCCATCAGCCGGTTCTCGTCCGGGATCTCGAGGCCGTCGAACTCGATCTCGCAGTGGCCGCCGTGCTCCTCGGGCCCCATGATCGGAATGCGCCGCACGATGCGCCAGCCGGGCTGATCGCGATCGTAGAGGAACGCGGAGAGGCCCCTGCGGGGATCGTCGCCCGTCCTGGCGATCAGGATGAAGTGCTGCGCCGCTTCCGCGCCCGGTGATGAACCACTTGCGCCCGTGCACGACAAAGCGGTCGCCGGCGCGCGCCGCGGTCGTGCGGATCATCGAGGGATCGGAGCCTCCGCCCGGATGCGGCTCCGTCATCGCGAACGCCGAGCGCACGCGGCCCGCGACGATGGGCGCCAGCCAGCGCGCCTGCTGCGCGGGCGTGGCGACCTTGGCCAGGAGCGTCATGTTGCCGTCGTCGGGCGCCGCGCAATTGAAGCAGACCGGTCCGAAGATCGACGCATTCATCGCCTCGTAGCACGCGGCGCGGCCGACGACGGACAGGCCGAGCCCGCCGTGCGCGACCGGCACCTGGGGCGCCCACAGCCCGGCCGCCTTGACCTCGCCACGAACGCGTTCGAGGACCGCCGGCGCGATGTTCTCGTGGGCATCGTAGTTCGCGCGATCGGCCTCGAGCGGCAGGATGCGCTCGCGCACGAACGCGACCACGCGCCGGCGCAGCGCTTCGACGTCCGGCGGCAGCGTAAAGTCCATCGTCCCCTCCCCGTCAGAGCGCGTCGCGCAGATTGCGCGCGGTCTCGCGCAGCACGAACTTCTGGATCTTGCCCGTCGCGGTCTTGGGCAGCGGCCCGAAGATCACCGTTCGCGGCACCTTGAAGTGCGCGAGGTGCTCCCGGCACCACGCGATGACGTCGGCGGCCGTCACGGTCGTCCGCCGCGGGCTTCAGCGTGACGAACGCGCACGGCGTCTCGCCCCACTGCTCGTCCGGTCGCGCGACGACCGCGGCCTCCATCACCTGCGGATGGCGGTACAGGCACTCCTCGACCTCGAGCGAGCTGATGTTCTCGCCGCCCGAGATGATGATGTCCTTGCTGCGATCCTTGATCTCGACGTAGCCGTCGGCGTGCCAGACGCCCAGATCGCCCGAGCGGAACCAGTCGCCGGCGAAGGCCGCGTCGGTCGCGGCCGCGTTGGCGAGATAGCCCTTCATGATCGTGTTGCCGCGAAGCATGATCTCGCCCAGCGTTGCGCCGTCGCGCGCGACGGGCCGCCCGCTCACGGGGTCGGCGACCTGCAGCCCCGAGAGCGTCGGCATCGCAACGCCCTGGCGCGCCATGCAGCGCGCGCGCTCGGCCAGCGGCAGGTCCGTCCACGCCGGTTGCCACGCGCACAGCGCGGCGGGGCCGTACGACTCCGTCAGGCCGTACAGGTGGGTGATGCGGAAGCCCATCGACTCCATCGCCTCGATCACGGCCGAGGGCGGCGCAGCGCCGCCCACGGCGACGTCGACCGTTCGCGCGGGCGCGATCTTCGCCTCGGGAGGCGCATGGATGAGCACGTTGAGCACGATCGGCGCCCCGCACATGTGGGTGACGCCGTGATCGCGGATCGCGGCGAACACGCGCGCCGGCTCGACCCGCCGCAGGCACACGTGCGTGCCGCCGGCCGCGGTCACCGCCCACGTGTATGTCCAGCCGTTGCAGTGGAACATCGGCAGCGTCCACAGGTAGACGCTGGCGGCGTCGAGACGGAAGGCGAGCGCGTTGCCGAGCGCGTTGAGATACGCCCCGCGATGATGGTAGACGACGCCCTTCGGATTGCCGGTCGTCCCCGACGTATAGAGGAGCGAGAGCGCGTCCCATTCATCGTCGGGACCCGGCCAGGCAAACGCGGCGTCGCCTTCGGCGAGCAGCGATTCGTACGTGATGCTGCCGATGCGCGTGCGCGACGGGCCGGCGGGATCGTCGATGTCGACGACGAGCATGTCGCGCTTCGCTTCGCGCAGCGCCGCCTCGATCGTCGGCGCGAACTCGGCGTCGGTGATCAGCACGCGTGCGTCGCCGTGCGCCAGGCAGAAGGCGATCGTGCGCGCGTCGAGCCGTACGTTGAGCGCGTTGAGCACCGCCCCGAGCGCCGGCACCGCGTAGTGCGCCTCGAGCAGCGCGGGAACGTTGGGCGCCATGACGGCGACGGTATCGCCGCGGCGCACGCCCCGGCGCGACAGCGCCGAGGCGAGGCGCCGGCAGCGGGCGGCGAACTCGGCGTAGGTGTACGCGGCTGCGCCGTGGCGGACGGCGATCTTGTGCGGCCACACCTGCGCGCTGCGCACGAGGAAGTCGACCGGTGTCAGCGGTACGTGGTTCGCGCCCCGGCGGGGAAGGACGTCCTGCATGGCCGCTTACGCGCGCGCGGGCGGCGACGCCGCGCCGTCAGCCGGCGTCCGCTGCATCGGGTCGGCCGCGGCGGCGGCACGCACGACGGTCGACGCCGCTGCGCTGGCCATCGTCAGCGCCTTGCGCCGGTGCGGTTGCGCAACAGGCGGCCCTGCTCGCGAGTCCACTCGCGCTCGCGGATCGCCTCGCGCTTGTCGTGCTGCTTCTTGCCCTTCGCGAGGCCCACCGTCAGCTTGATGCGGCCGTTCCGGTAGTGGAGGTCGAGCGGCGTCAGCGTGTAGCCGGCACGCTCGACCTTGCCGACCAGCCGGTTGATCTCCTCCCGGTGGAGGAGCAGCTTGCGCGTGCGGGTCGCATCCGCCTGCACGTGCGTCGACGCCGTGGAAAGCGGGCTCACGTGCGCGCCGATGAGGACGATCTCGCCGTTGCGGATGACGACGTACGCCTCCTTGAGGTTGGCACGTCCGGCGCGCATGGCCTTGACCTCCCAGCCCTCGAGCGACAGCCCAGCCTCGAACCGTTCCTCGATAAAATAGTCGTGCGTCGCCTTGCGGTTCTCGACAATGCTCACTGGGGTGCCTGCGCCTGGCGCCTCGGGCGGCTCCGCGCGGCGCGCGCCGCCCGGTGCGATTCGTCCATTCTAACCGTCCTCCGAATGCGCCAAGTCACCAAGACCGTCCTCGTCCCCTACGCCACGACCGAGATGTTCGATCTGGTGGACCGCGTCGAGCTCTATCCCGCGTTCCTGCCCTGGTGCGGCGGCGCGAAGGTGCTGGCGGAGCGGCCCGACGGCAAGACCGCGCGGATCGACATCGATTATCACGGCGTGCATGCGCATTTCACGACCGACAACCTCAACGCCCGGCCGTCGTCGATCGTCGTCACGCTGAAGGACGGTCCGTTCCGGCGCCTCCATGGCGAATGGCGCTTCCTGCCGCTTCGGGACGACGCGTGCAAGGTCGAGTTCGACCTCGCCTACGAGTTCGCGACGGCATTGCTCGACCGCGCGATCGGCCCCGTGTTCAGCCACATCGCCACCACGTTCATCGACGCGTTCGTACGCCGCGCCGAGGGCGTCTACGGACCGCGGTGAGCGCTTCGGTCGACGTCACCGTCGTGTACGCGGCGCCCGGCGTGGAGGCGCTGGTGCGCGTGACGCTGCCGGCCGGCGCCGTCGTCGCCGACGCGGTGGCCGCGTCCGGGCTGCTCGACCTGCACGGCCTCGATCCGCGGGCGCTCGGCTACGCGATCTTCGGCGAACGGGCGCGCGCGGCGACGCCGCTCGCCGAAGGTGACCGCATCGAGCTCACCCGGCCGCTGGTGGTCGACCCCAAGGAAGCACGCCGCCAGCGCGCCGCGCGCGTGCCGCTGCCCAAGGCGCAGCCACGCAGAAAGGCGCGCTGAGGGGTCGCGCCGTCAGTCGCGCGCCCCGGCGCGCCGCAGGAGCTCGGCGATCGCGGTCTCGTTGCCGCGCTTGGCCCAGTCGAGCGCCGAGACGTTGTTCTCGTTGCGGCGATTGACGTCGGCGCCGCGCTTGACGAGCAGCTCGACCGTCGAGGCCTTGCCTTCGCGCACCGCCATCATGAGCGCCGTCGTCCCGTTCGGCGACGGGGCGTTGACGTCGGCGCCCTGGTCGAGCAGGTAGGCGACGACCGCGTCGCGTCCGCCGGTCGCGGCGTAGACGAGCGGCGTCCAGCCTTTGTAATCCAGCGCGGCGCCGTGGGTGCGCAGCTTCTTCACGATGTCCAGATGCCCCTCGAGCGCCGCGCCCATCATCGGGGTGTCGCCGAAGCGCGTTGCGCGCGTCGACGTTCGCCTTCGCCGCCAGCAGGACGTCGACGGTGGCCCCGTAACCGGCGCGCGCGGCCGTATAGAGGAGCGGATCGCCGTTTGGGTCGACGATGTTCGGGTCCACCCCGCGCGCCAACAGCGCCTTCACCTGGCCCGCGCGATCGTTGGCCACGGCGACGATCATGTCGTCGTACAGCGCCTGCGCCCGCGCCATGGGGACGACGCCCAGGAGGAGCAACAGGACGGGGAAAAGGCAACGGCGGTCAATGAACATGCGGATCGATTCCGAAAAGACGAAAGAAGTTGGCGGACGTGGCGCTCGCCACCGTCTCGAGCGGAACGCCGCGCAGGCGCGCGATTTCCGCCGCCACGTGCGGCACGTAGGCAGGCTGGTTGCGCTTGCCGCGGTACGGGACCGGGGGCGAGATACGGGCTGTCGGTCTCGATCAGCATGCGCTCGAGCGGCACGCGCCGCGCGACGGACTTGAGGTCGGTCGCATTCTTGAACGTGACGATACCCGAGAACGAGATGTGGAATCCGAGGTCGAGCGCCGCTGCGGCGACGTCCCAGGTCTCGGTGAAGCAGTGCATGACGCCGCCGCACTCGTCCGCGCGTTCCTCGCGCATGATCGCGAGCGTGTCGGCAGCCGCCGCACGGGTATGGATCACCAGTGGGCGGCGCGCCTCGCGCGCGGCGCGGATGTGCGTGCGAAAGCGCGCGCGCTGCCATTCGAGGTCGCCTTCCCGCCGATAGTATC
>CAWBZT010000004.1:0-424039 GCA_963793355.1 uncultured beta proteobacterium
CGTCGAACGTCTTGGGAACGCCTGATTCTAGCCGGCTTCTCGGGGCACGGTCTCAAGTTCGGCGCCCTGATCGGCGAGCGGGTCGCGGCCGCACTGGCGGGCGAGCTGGCTGCGAGCGATCTCGCCGCCTGGGCCGCGGGCGGGGTTTGAGTGCTTTGCCAGACTGGCCGGCTCTGCTATAAGCCCGCCCCGAGGAGCCGCCCCGCATGACCGCAGCATCGCCCGTCTTCTGCGCCCTCGATAGCCCCGACCTGGAGGGTGCGCTCGGCGTTGGCCGCGCGCTCCAGGGCGCGGTCGGCGGCCTGAAGCTCGGGCTGGAGTTCTTCACCGCCAACGGCCCGGAAGGGGTGCGGCGGGTCATCGCGCTGGGCCTGCCGATGTTCCTCGACCTCAAGTTCCACGACATCCCGAACACGGTGGCGGGCGCCGTGCGCGCCGCCGCTGCGCTCGGCGTCGCCATGCTGACGTGCACGTCGGCGGCGGGCCGGCGATGCTGCGCGGCCGCGGTCGAGGCCGCGCACGCAGGAGCCGCCCGAAGATCCTCGGGGTCACGGTGCTGACCAGCCTCGACGAGGCCGACCTCGCCGCGGTCGGCGAGCCCGGTGCCCGACCAGGTCCTGCGGCTTGCCGAGCTCGCCTGGGCGCGGGCCTCGACGGGGTGGTCTGCTCGCCCCACGAGGTCGCCGCTGCTGCGCCAGCGCTTCGGCCCCGATTCATGCTGGTCGTGCCCGGCATCCGCCCGGCCTTCGCGGCGGCGACCAGAAGCGGACCATGGCCCGGCCGAGGCGGTCGCCGCCGGCGCCGACTCCTGGTGATCGGCCGGCCGATCACCGGGCCGCCGAACCGCCGCGGCCGCCGCCGCGATCGCCGCCGAGATGGGCGCTGCGGGCCGCCTGAGATGGGTCGACGGTCAAGGTCTGCGGCATCACCGACCCCGCCGCGCTGCGCCGCGGCCGCCGGCGGCGCGCGCTATCTCGGCTTCGTCTTCTATCCCCCGTCGCCGCGCTCGCTGGCGCCCGAGCGCGCCGCGCGCTCGCCGGGCAAGTGGCCGGCGCGACGGTCGGACGGTCGGCGTTCTGGTCGATCCCGACGACGCCGTCCTCGACGGGCTCTGCCAGGTGCCGCTCGATATCGTCCAGCTGCATGGCGCCGAGACGCCGGCGCGCGTCGCGGCGATCAAGGCGCGACCGGGCGGCACGTGATCAAGGCGATCAGGGTCGCGACCGCCGAGACCTGACACCGGTCGGCGCCTACGCGGCGGTCGCCGACCTGCTGATGTTCGACGCCAGGCCGCCGCCGGGCGCCGCTGCCCGGCGGCAACGGTGTGAGCTTCGACTGGCGCTCCTCTCGGGCCTGGACATCGGGCGGCCGTGGCTGCTGTCGGGCGGGCTACGCCGGCAACTCGAGACGCGGTCCGGATCACCGGGGCCCGCGCGGTCGACGTCTCGTCCGGCGTCGAACCGCGCCCGGCGTGAAGGACCCGGCCAAGATCCGACGGTTTCTCGAGTCGCCGCCACGGTCGGCGCGCCGGCCTGACCGGCAGCCGGCGAGTGAGCCACCCTCATGACGCTCTTGAACACCTATCGCGGCGGGCCCGACGAGCGCGGCCACTTCGGCATCTACGGCGGCCGCTATGTCGCCGAGACCCTGATGCCGCTGATCCTCGAGTCGAGGACGCCTACGAGGAGGCCAAGGCGATCCCGCCTTCCAGGCCGAGCTCGACGCCTGGCTCGAGACTACGTCGGCCGGCCGAGCCCGCTCTACTTTGCCGAGCGGCTCACCCGCACCTCGGCGGCGCCAAGATCTACTTCAAGCGCGACGAGCTCAACCACACCGGCGCCCACAAGATCAACAACACCATCGGCCAGATCCTGCTCGCCCGGCGCATGGGCAAGAAGCGGATCATCGCCGAGACCGGCGCCGGCCAGCACGGCGTCGCCACCGCGACGGTCGCCGCCCGCTTGGGCCTGCCGTGCATCGTCTACATGGGCGCGCACGACATCGAGCGCCAGAAGCCGAACGTCTTCCGGATGCGGCTGCTGGGGGCCGAGGTCCGCCCGGTGACCTCGGGCTCGGCGACCCTCAAGGACGCGATGAACGAGGCGCTCCGCGACTGGGTCACCAACGTCGCCGACACCTTCTACATCATCGGCTCGGTCGCCGGGCCGCATCCCTATCCCGCGATGGTGCGCGACTTCCAGTCGGTGATCGGCCAGGAGGTCCGCGAGCAGATCATGGCCAAGGAGGGCCGCCTGCCGGATACGCTGGTGCCTGCGTCGGCGGCGGCTCCAACGCCATGGGCCTGTTCTACCCGTTCCTCGACGATCCCGGGGTGCGGATGATCGGGGTCGAGGCGGCGGGCGACGGCATCGAGACCGGCCATCATGCCGCCTCGATCACCGCCGGCCGGCCGGGCGTGCTCCACGGCCGCGCTCCTATCTGCTGCAGGACGAGACGGCCAGGTGATCGAGGCCCATTCCATCTCGGCCGGGCTCGATTATCCCGGCGTCGGCCCGGAGCATGCCTGGCTCAAGGACCTGGGACGGGTCACCTATGTCCCGATCCGCGACGACGACATCCGGGCGCGTCCGGTCCGCCGGTTCGAGCTCGATGGTGAAGGCGCCGGCAGTATGGGAGAGCCGCAGCAGCCGGGCCAGGGCGTGCGAGACCGCGCACAACCGCAACTCGGCTCCCTCAGCCTTGGCCGCGCGGGCGGCGGCCAGCAACGCGCTGAGCCCGGTGCAGTCGATGAACGACAGGCGGGAGCAGTCCACCACGACGCGGCCGTGACGGCTCAGGGCCTCGCGCAGGGTGGCCCGGACGGTGGGGGCGCTGCACACGTCGAGGTCCCCGGCCACGGTCACCCGGCAGCTGCCGGGACCGGTGGCCTTAGCCCACGGGATCGTGTCGTACACCGGCGCCCCTTCGCCTGCGATACCCCGTCCGCGGGTGGGCCACAGTTCAAGGAAACCCCCAGACCAGGAACCCTGTCCACCCTCGGCGGGGCCGGGGAAGCGACGCGGACCCTTCGCCACGATTCACACCCCGGAGCCCGAGTCCCCCGCTACCCGGGCCCCCTCGACCGGGGCGGCGGGGAGCGCTCTCCAACCCACCGCACAGGCGGCTCCACCACGCTCACCGCGGGCGCGACCACCCTCGCCATGCCCATGCGCGCGCAACGGTCACGAGCAGCACCCGCGAAACGATGGCGCGCCGGGCCAGTCCGGAACAACGACAGCCCTGTCGAAGAAACCGTGACCGGCCAAAGCAACGGCTGATTCCAAAATTTTCCCTGCTATCCCCATATAAGTCGGAAGCCCCTTGAGGCTTCCGCCCGCATCGGGTATGGCGTCCAGCCCTTAGGTAAGGGCGGGGGCGGCCACCGGGATCCGGGTGGCCGCCCCCGCCCTTGCCGAGAAGACTTACTTGCCCTTGGCAGCTTCCTTGAGCTTGGAGCCGGCGGAGACCTTGACGCTGTAGCCGGCGGGGATGGTCATCGGCTCACCCGAGGCCGGGTTGCGGCCCTCGCGCGCGGCACGGTGGGTGCGCTCGAAGGTCAAAAAGCCGGGGATGGTGACCTTCTCGTCGCCCTTGGCGACGATGTCGCCGACCGTCTCGGCGAACGCAGCCAGGACTGCGTCAGCGTCCTTACGGCTCACCTCCGCACGGTCGGCCAGCGCGGCCACCAGTTCACTGCGGGTCATATCGGCACTCCGAATCACATGCGGGGCTCCCTGTTCCGCCAGGGAACAGGGACAGATCAAGTCACCCATGCTGCCAGCCGCTACTGACAATGCGTGCGGCTGCCGAGTCAGTCGCGGCTGGCTCGAACGCCGCAGGCCACGAAGAAGGTCCCGCGTGCGAAGCGAGCGCGGAACGAAGCAACCGGCTTAGACGGTGACGGTGTCCTACATGGTGAGCGTGAGGAGTCGTTTATAGCTGCACAGGGCTGCGGCGAGTCCGAGAAAAGCCAGGTAGGACACCGTCTAAGTGACGGCTCAGGGAGTCAGGTCCAAGGTCCGGACCGGCTGGCCTTCCCATCGCTTCGGCGCGGTCGTCGCGATGATGGCGCCATCCGGCCTGTCAGCGGTCGGCTGCGCGGCGTACTGGGCATGGGCCACGGCCCACGTCTCCCGCTGGGCCACCGCAAGGGCTGCGGGCAGGTCGAGGTCGAGGACCGTGACACCGGGCAGGGCAGCAATGTGTTCGGCCGTGCCCGGCCTGCTGCGGTCGGCTTCGACCAGGACACACGCCGGGGCATACAGGAACCAGTCAGGTTCGGCATGCGCGCGGTGGATCAGACGGGAAGCCAGGACGTTGCCCTGGCCGGCGGCGGCGACCGCGGTCTCGTCCAGGACGATGTGCATGGCCTGGCTCACCGGCCGGTCACCTGCGCCAGGCGCCGGTCCAGCTCACTGTCGAGATCCCGCTCCTCGGCGGCCGTCGGCGCATAGCCGCTCCACTCCTCGAGGGCGGCCCGGGCCCGTCTCGGCACGCTCGGCCCGCTCCTGCGGAGTCAGCAGGGTCTCGGCCAGGCGCGCCAGGTAGGCCCTCAGCGACAGGCCCTCGCTGGCCGCGATCGCCGCGAGGCGGTCCTTGGCCTCCTCGGGGATACGGACATTGGCATCAGACATCGTTTCGCTCCTTCCCACCCTGCCAGCATACGGGTACGTACCCGTACCCATGTGCTGGACGCCTCTCGCAGACGCCCAGGAGCGTCCGCGGAAGCCGCGACCTGGGCATGGGTCGGGTGCGTCCTGGAAGCGGAAGTCGCGGGCGGTGCGGCCGACGAGCGGCTGCTCGCTGCCGAGGTCGTAGTGGTCATCACGCCGACGACCATCGTGGTGAACACCTCGAGTGCGTTGAGCATGGGTGCCCCCTCCCGAGATCTAGCGCTGCTAGGTGATGAGGCAACGCCAGGGGCAGGCGCGGCCAGACAATCACGGACTTCGCGCGGCGCCCAGGGGGGCGAGGTCGACCATCTCTCTTCCTGGCGAACGAAAATCTATGTCGGCCGGAGTAGACATTGGGTGGTGGCGTGGTTATGGTTTCTCTCGTAGCCGAGATCGAGCAAGGCCCGGCAGAGATGAACTGCCGGGCAGCAGTACCCGCAAGTGAAGTTGCAGGACGGTGCGGTGGTGGAGTTCCGAAGCCAGGGCAGTTGCAGGACGGCGACGGGACTGACGACCGGACCGGGTGGCCCGCAGTGATCAGGGGCCGCCGTGAGCAGTACCGCAAAGCAGTTCAGTAAGTGCAGTTCGCAGTACCAGCAGTGAAGTTTGTCAGTGGTTCCTCGGTAAAGGCGTCGGCTGCGGGCGCGCGTACCGGGAGGTTCGGCAGTGGGGTTCTAAGCCAGAGCAGACGCACGACGGGCGACGGGGCTGGCTGCCGAAGAGTGGCGCGCTGTTCAAGGCCACCAGCAGTTCGCAGTACCAGCAGTAGGCAGTACCGGCAGTACGCAGTTCCCGCTCAGCAAGATCAGAGGGAAAGAACGGAGGAGCCAAGCACCATCAGGATCGCCCGGGACGGAGTCTTGAGCCCGGGTACCGCAGGACATCGATAGTGAGGTGGTCTCCGGTCAAGCAACCGCGATCCCCGCAACCCCGACAACTCCCGGTCGGGTCAGCGGAAACAGAAGGCCGGCGCAGTACCAGGGCCGGCAGATGGTGTAGCAGTTCCTTCGGGGCCCTGGTGCCATATGGCACCAGGGCCCCTCCACGCGTTCCACAGAGAGGTGCAATGACAGCAGACGACTCGTACGACCGTCTCGATGACGACGACTACCCCGCCTACACGATGGGCCGGGCCGCCGAGATGCTCGGCGCCACCCAGGGCTTCCTCCGCGCCATCGGCGAAGCCCGCCTGATCACCCCGCTCCGCTCCGAGGGCGGCCACCGCCGCTACTCCCGCTACCAGCTGCGCATCGCCGCCCGCGCCCGGGAGCTCGTCGACCAGGGCACCCCCATCGAGGCCGCCTGCCGCATCGTCATCCTCGAAGACCAGCTCGAAGAAGCCCAGCGCATCAACGCCGAATACCGCCGCGCCGCCGAAGCGGCGGGACCACCCGTAGCTTGAGGCAGTTTGCCCGCCGGTTACCGGCACCGGCGGGTCCCCGCACACACCTGTCAGGGTGTGAGGCAGGGTCGTCTCCCATGGCGGCAGGGTGCGGACAGACACGTACCGTCCGCGCCGGCTGTCATGGGTCGGAAGGTCCAGGTCCCCTTCGCCCACATCTACGGCGTGGGCGTTCTGCTGTGCCGTGCCACAGGAATGGAGGCGTTCGCCTGCGCCTCCCACACGTTGCGGAAGGCGTACATCGACTGGCCGGCATGAGACACGGCTACAGGAACTGCGCAGTGGTTCAACGCCGAGAAGAGCTTCAGCTTCATCGCGCAGGTCGGCGCAAGAGGCGTTCAGACACTCATCGTTGACGATGCGGTCCCGAGGCAACGTGAGGGACTACGAACGCAAGATGTCCCACGCCGAAGCCCACATCCGGTAGGGCTTCATCACCCTCATGTCCCGCCGCCTCACCCAGCTTCGCCGCCAGACCGAGGTGCCGCCGACCACGCTCGCAGCCGTTGTCGACTGCGGTCAGGTCAGAATGGGCGGGGCAACCCTGCCCGCGAGGTTCTTCGGCTGATCAACGGAATCGCCCAACATGCAGCCAGTCAGGGAAAGGACACCGATCAGTACGAGCGCACCGCATCGGGCAGACGTGTTCTGCAAGGTCAATTCCCCCAGTGAAGTACGAGCCAGCTCGTCCTCGCGGACTGGGCGCCAGTGGGCTACCAACTGGTGAGCGAGGACGGACAAGCCCCGTACGACGTACAGGTCCGTTACGCCGCGCTGTTGGAAAAGGCGGATCCGATCGCGCCGGATCCATGCACGGGCCGCGCCTACGGGCGGGCGCTGGTGTCACCGATAGATGCGACCGTGCCAAGAGGGCCAGCCCCGCCGCTCAGCCCGGCCGGCCGTCTTGTATGCCCCACAGACGCCACCAGACGTACCAGCGCGGCACACGGCCCGGCCGCCTGTTGAACGACACGATGGATGACGATGTGAGGGTGGGTTCGCGACGTTCATCGTGCACATGAGTCCGGCGGGGTGAGGGCAGTCTCCTTCTGGTGCGTGGGCGACGACATGGTGCCCACTGCGGCGGGCGGAGAGGGCTGCCGGGTGCTGGTCGTGGACGAGGATCCAGCTCAGGTGGAACGGCTGCTGCGGCGGGGCCGGTTGACCTGCCCGGGTTGCTCGGATCGGGCGGCCGGGTGGGGGCATGCACGACCGCGTCGGGTCCGGGACTGCTTCGGAGCCGTGTTGCGGCTGCGGCCCCGCCGGGTGCGGTGCGTGGACTGCTCGGCGACGCACGTGCTGCTGCTGCTGCTGCCGGAGATGGTGCTGCCGCGGCGCGCGGATGCTTCGCGGGTGGTTGGGGCGGGGCTGGTGGACGACACGCGAAGGCGGAAGGTGTAGCGGGCGTGCCCGACACCTTCCGTTTCCTGCGCCGCGGTCATCATGAACAGCAACCTACCCGGAAGGACTGGCAGTTGAGAGCCTGATCCACGGGGGGCTGCCTCACCACCACGGCGGGTGCACGCCGATCCGCCCTTCCGGCGAATCGGTTTCTCCTCCCCTGCTCCGCAGGAGTCCCGATTCCTCCCCGGCCTGAAGGCCGGGGCATCCTCGGAGGAATCCGGTGATGTTGGGGCCGTCTCCCGGTGCTCGCTCAGAACAGTGCTAGGCCCTCGCCGCTGGTGTCCGCGATGACTGGCCGGGGCTGGGCAGGGAGGCCGTCCAAGCGGTCAGGACCGGCCGCGGCGGCCACGGCAGGGGCCGTCTCGGCCAGCCAGATGCGAAACCGCTCGGCGGCTTCGCGGTAGGGGACTTGCGCCAGGACACGGTGCTCGCCGGAGGGGCAGAAGTCGACGGCGACCGTGAGCAGGCAGGAACGGGGCGCGTTCTGACTGCCCGTCCAGGACACGCGCAGGACACCGCAGGGCGTGCGCCCGCGGGGAGCGCGGTGGGTCGGGCGTAGCGAGCGGCAGGCTGTGTGGGCGGTCCATGCGGCGAGGTGCGGCAGGGGCAGGGTGGTGCGTGCGCGGCAGCCGGGGCAGCGGTGCCAGTGGCGAAGCCAGTCGTCGGTGTCGGTGTGGAAGAGGCGTGTGTAGCGGTTCGCCACGCGGATGTCGTTGCTGTACAGGTGGTCGGGGCGTTCTAGCGTGTTGCAGGACTGGCAGAGGGGGGCGCGGACGTAGCCGTGTTCGTGGCAGTGGTCGAGCACGGTAGCGGGGGCGGTGCGGCAGACGGCGCACGCCCACCCGGCCACCCTGCGGGAGGTATCGGGCTTCCTGCTGAGCACCGAGTACAGCTGGCCTTCCAGCTCTTTGTTGTACGGGCGCAGTGAGGCGGTGGGGCCTTCGGGGCTCGTCGTCTGCCGACCGTTGGCGTCTCGGGCCTGCCGGGGGTGGGAGGGCGGCTCGGTGACGGCTGCGCCTGCCTGGCGGGTCCGCGCGGCTTGCACCCACTGCGTTTCGGCGTGCTCGGCCGCATCCAGCAGCCTGACCACAGCGCGCGGCAGCCACCACGTGCGCTGCGTCCCGTCGCGGGTCTGCTCCACGAGTATCTGTCGCCAGTCGATCCCCACCAGATGGTACGGCCGGCCGACTTCACGTCGTGCTGCCCGCGCGGGGCCGCCCAGCTCCTGCAGTTCCCGTGTGATGCGCTGGCGCCAACGCAGCGGCGTTTCCTCGTTGCACTCCTGCCTCGGCGCCTCACGAAACGGACCGATACGGACCAGGTCCTGCTGATCCATTCCCACCGCGTTCAGTTCCTCGGCCGCCCGGCGCACCTCAGCCTCCGGAACACGCCACTGACCGCCGCTCGCCCTCACCGTCGCCACCACATGGCCGCCGAGCAGGACGTACCCGACCCGGGCATGGGCAGGAGAGCAGGTGACTGCCCCAGAAGCCGTCGGCACAGCACTGTCGGCCGTCAAATCGACCCACAGAGCGTCCGCGGCATCCAGGGGGATCAGGCCGTCCGTGCGACCGGGCATGACACGCTCTGACATACCGACAGGCTAACGGCCTGCAACGCGGCGACGGGTCTCACCTCCCGTGCTCGCAGACTCACCATCAGAACGTCAAGAACCGGGCACGTCACCCTCGCGCATCAGCGGTCCTCAAGCTCAGACGCATTGAGCAACAGAGTCGCGGGCCGGGCCAAAGCCGCTGTCATCACCGACGAGAAAGGCCGTGCTTTCGCCACGCCCTCGTACGGCACTTCGGCGAGCAGTACACCGTCTCGGTCTGTTTGCGCACCGAGACGGACACACCCGCACGCCGGACACCGTACTTGCGCCGATCTCACCCTTGATGAGCCCCGGCCCCGCACAGACGGCCCGCTCGTGTGGGCCGGATGCGTCCGAATCTCCGTACCCATGCTCACCTGCGGCGCGAGGCGTCAGTAGCAGCCAGCAGGTTCCGAACGTCCATCACGTTCATGTCTGCACGCTCAGCGATGCGGGCAACCGGCTCCCCGGCTCGGTACGCGCTGACCACCACCGCGGTCAGCTTCCGGCGGGCCGCGTGAACCGCCGCTTGCGCCTCACGCAGTGCCACGGCCGCCGTCTCCAGGTCGTTCTCCTCACTTGCCATAGCGGTCATCCTGCCAGCGGGCACGCAGGGCCGGTACGGTGGGCATGTTCCAGCAAGACGCAAGGAGTGGCAGCATGGCAGGCGAGACGCTGGTGACGGTGGTGGGCAACCTGACCGCCGATCCCGAACTGCGGCACACCAACTCCGGCATCCCCGTGGCAGCCTTCACCATCGCCTCCACTCCCCGCGTGTTCGACCGCGAGCGCAACGAATTCGTCGACGGGGACCCGCTGTTCCTGCGCTGCTCGCTCTGGCGCCAGGCCGGCGAGAACGCCGCGCAGTCCCTCACCCGAGGCATGAGGGTCATCGTCACCGGACGGATCAGGCAGCGCACCTTCGACGACAAAGAGGGCATCCGCCGCACCACCGTGGAGATCGACGCCGAGGAAGTCGCAGCCTCCTTGACCTATGCGACCGCCAAGGTCACCAAGGCCTACCGCCAAGGCGTGCCGTCCCAGGACGGGCCCGCGCCGACGGCCAGGCCAGCACCCGATTCCACTTCCGCGCAGTCGTCCCCAAGCCCGGCACCCACCGAGCCGCACCCGTTCTGACCAGCAGCACGGTCAACCCCAGAACGCGTGCCGTGGATCATCCCGCGTCCCGCTGGTGTCCCTCAAGCAAGACTTGCTCGAACTGCAAGGTGGCGAAGGCCGAGCTGCCTCTGCACGTCCGGGTATTCGAATGCGACGCGTGCGGCCTGGTCATGGACCGGGACGAGAACGCGGCCCGCAACCTCGCCGACCTCGCGTCGGCCTGCATCACTGGTACCGCAGTGGCCGCAGACCAGGGCACGCAAGTGCCGAAACCTCGTGGAGGCGACCACAAGACCCGCGCCACCCGCACCCGTCGCAAGACAGGTGCGGGGCGGGCAGGTGGCGAAATCCCGCAACAGCGGGCGGAAGCGAGAGATCGTCGTCAGGGCACCGAAGCACTCACGCTTTGGTGACACCGTCACGAACCATTCCGGCCGAAAGGTCGGGATTGCTGAAAGCTGATGAGGCTTTCAGCAACGGTCTGCCGCTCGTGAAGGATCGTCATGCCGTCGTCTCCGGCCCGCTCGTGTCACGCACCGGGCGCATCCGGTCCAGGCGGAATGCTCGCGGGCATCGGCTTCCCCTCCCCGGGTGCGGTCGCCACAACGCCGATGCTGCCGAGGCTCCGGCCGGCCGCGGGCGCGAACAGCTCGCCCGTCACCCGGCCGGGTGGGAACCGCTGTTCGGCTCCCGCGCCCCGACCGCTACCAGCGCGGCCCGAACAAGCGACGCCCCCGCGACGGCTGCTCGGGGAAGGCGACCTCGAAGTGGAAACCGTCGTCGCCGACCGCGCGCCGCAGCGTCCGCAACACCGCCTCGGGATCGTCGTAGGGGCCGTTGACGAAGAAGGGCCTGCCGTCGCGGCCAAAGCCGATCGGGCTGGGGCCCGCAGGTTCGCCGAGCAGCGCGGCGGCCTCCGTGAACTCCTCAGCGAGCTCCCCCTCGGGTTCGAACCCGAAGCCGCGCGCGTAGGCGGCGGCCCCGAACACCAGAGCGCGGGCGAGGTCGGCCGGAACCGGCACATGCCCCTCGTAGGCGCGGAAGTAGAGCCCTCGGTGCCCGGCCAGCCGACTCTCACTCATCGGCTCCGGGGCGAGCGCGTTCTTCACCCCCAGACACCACACGTCCAGCAGGAAGCCCGCGACCTGCGCCTTCGTGGAGCGCGTGCTGTCCGCGGCGACGAGTACCGCGACCAGGCCGCGCGCCTCCTCCGCGTCGCAAGCCCCGGGATCAAGGCCCGCCCACTGCGGCGCACTCTCAAGATCCACACTGCGGCTCCAGCCGGCGTTCACCCAGCAACGCGGCTCGCCGAGACCCGGCCCCGAGGCCGCGACCGCGCCATTCAGCACCCCGACAACGTCTGTGGCGCTCATCCCCAGCGTCCTGGCGATCGCCTTCACCGACCGGCCCTGCTGATCAAGGAGCCGCACCCGCTCAACAAGCAACTCATCCACAGCCACACCCTACGGCCGACGCCAGGCACCCAGGAGCCGAACGCCAGCAGTCACACCCACCCGAGCGTCCCCTGCTAAACACCGTTTCCCCTGGCCCAGGAGCGCTGATTCGTCAGCAGGATGCGCCCATTGGTGAGTGGCAAGGGCGGCCGGCGCCGTTTGGACAATGTTCGGGCAGGGCGGCCGCCGGTCCGGGGGACGTCAGTGCGCTCGGGGGAAAAGCCGCTCGACAGTGGTCACCACCGCGGCGCGGCGGGCGGTGGTGGTGGGGTCCGCGGCGTGTGCGGCGGCGGCCTCGCTGTGTTCGGGCTGTGCCGCCCAGGTCGTGGCGATCTGGTTGACCAGGGCGAGGACGTCGGCCGGGTCCCAGGCGGGGTCGAGCTGTCCGGCCTGTTGCGCCTGGCGGAGCTGGTCGATTTTGCGGGCGATCAATGCCTGGGCGTGATCGTTGGCAGCGGCTGTGGTGTCCGGCAGTTCGAGGCGGCCCCAGGTGATCAGGCGGTGGTGGTCGGGGCGGGCGACGAAGTAGTCGAACAGGCGGCCCGCGTAGCCAGGGAGGTCGGACGGGTCCAACTGGGTGGCCTCGGCGATGACGACGTGCTCCCGCGCAGCGACGTCGGCATAGAGCGCATCTTTGCCGCGGAAGTAGGCGTAGACGCGTTCTTTGCTGGTCCTGGCGAGTTTGGCGATGCGGTCCACGCGGGCGCCGGCGATGCCGTGACGGGCGAACTCCTCCATGGCGGCGGTAAGGATGCGCTCGCGCGTGGTGTCGCCGCCGGAGGCGGTGGGCGCTGCGGTCTGGCCTGAGTCGCGGGACGGGGACATAACCCGAGGATAAGGCACCGAACCGTTCGGTTTGGCGTCCGGGCGATTGGCACGTAGAGTCAAACAGAACAGTTCGGTTTGACCTCTGCGGGTGAAGCCGGCGAAACACTGAGGGAGTGAACTCATGCAGCACCGCAATCTGGGCTCTCAGGGTCTGCGCGTCTCGGCGCTCGGCCTGGGGATCATGGGCATGTCCATGGGCTACGGCGCCTCGAACGACGACGAGGGCATCGCGACCATCCGCCGCGCCCACGAAGTCGGGATCGACTTCTTCGACACCGCCGAGCTGTACGGCGCCGGCACCGGCAGCAACGAGATCCTCCTGGGCAAGGCAGTCAAAGACTTCCGCGACGAGATGGTCCTCGCCACCAAGTTCGGCTTCGACATGACCGCCCCGCTGCACAGCCCCGGCTTCAACAGCCACCCGGAAAACATCCGCAAGGTCGCCGAGAACAGCCTGCGCTACCTGCAGAGCAACCACATCGACCTCTTCTACCAGCACATCTCCGACCCCGACATTCCGGTCGAGGAGGTCGCCGGCGTGGTCGGCGAACTGATCACCGAGGGCAAGGTGAAGTACTTCGGCCTGAGCAACGTCGGCCCCCAGTACATCCGCCGCGCCCACGCCGTCACCCCGGTCTCCGTGCTCCAGTACGAATACTCGCTCTTCGAGCGGGAGGTCGAGGAGAAGATCCTTCCCGTCCTACGCGAACTCGGCATCGGCCTGGTGCCCTACTCCCCGCTCGGCCGCGGCTTCCTCACCGGCCAGGTCAAGCCCGCCAGCGAATATCCCGCGGACGACATGCGCAGCTGGGACCAACGCTGGCAGGGCGAGAACTACACATACAACGTGCGCGCCATCGAACAGCTCAAGAATCTGGCCGACACCAAGGGCATCACTACCGCCCAGCTCGCGCTGGCCTGGCTGCTCGCCCAGGGCGAGGACGTCGCGCCCATTCCCGGCACCCGCAGCACCAAGCGCCTCGAGGAGAACGCCGGCGCCGTCGACGTCCAGCTCTCCGCCGCCGATCTGGCCCGCATCGCTGAGATTCTTCCCCACGGCTCGGCAGGCAGCCGCTACCCCGCTGCGATGCTGTCCAGCTTCACCACGGACTGACCGCGCCGGGAGCCATCGCCTCCTGACAGGCAAAGGGCCTGCGCTGCGTTTCCGTCACGCGTCGGTCCTTGCTGCGCGGGCCGCGAAGGCGGCCGGGGTGAGACCGGTGCGGTCGCGGAAGAAGCGGCCGAAGTTCGCGAGGTCGGTGAAGCCAAGGTGGTCGGCCACGGCCCGGGCCTCCCATCGGGCGCTTCCCAACAGGCGCCGGGCTTCGAGCAGGCGCCGCTCGTCGATGAGCTCACGCACTCCCTTGCCGGTGGTTTCCCGGGCGGCGCGGCTGAGGGTGCGGACCGAGCAGCCGAGCAACTTTGCGTAATCCGCGGCCCGGTGCAGTTCGCGGAAGTGCAGCTCCAGGGCGTCCGTGAACCGTCCGTAGGCGTCACCACGCCTTCTGCCGGCACCCGTGTCGGCGGGGGTGATCCCGGGGGCGTTGGCCAGGCGCAGCAGCAGCGATTCGAGCAGGCTGCGCCGCAGGGCGTGGTGGACGTCGAGGGGTCGGCGCCCCAGTGCGCGGTGTTCGTCCAGAAGCTGGAGTGCCGTCTGCTGGAGCCAGGCGGCGTCGTCGGGGTCGTGAACTGTTCGCGGTTGAGTCAACTCTGGTGTGTATTACAGCCTTTGAGTGGGTGTTAGGGTCTCCGTGTGAACCTCAAGGAGTGGGCGGTGGCGAACGGTGTGCATCCGCATACCGCGTATCGCTGGTTCCGTGAGGGCACGTTGCCGGTACCTGCTCAGCGGGTCGGTCCGCGCACGATCCTGGTGAACATCGAGGCAAACTCCTCACCGTCCGTGACGGGCGGCCTGGGCCTGTATGCCCGCGTCTGTTCGCATGACCAGAAGAGTGATCTGGAACGGCAGTTGGCGCGCCTGGTCGTCTGGGCGGCCAGCACCGGTCACCGGGTGGTGCGTGTGGAGTCCGAGATCGGGTCGGGCATGAACGGTGGCAGGTCGAAAGCGAAGCGCCTTCTGGCCGACCCGGATGTGACCACGGTCGTGGTCGAGCACAAGGACCGCCTGGGCCGGATGAACGTCGAACTCGTCGAGGCCGCATTGTCCGCGACGGGCCGCCGTCTGGTGGTTCTGGATGACGGCGAAGTCGAAGACGACCTGGTGCGGGACATGGTGGAGGTACTGACCTCGTTCTGCGCCCGCCTGTACGGGCGTCGTTCCGCGAAGAACCGGGCAGAGAAGGCTCTTGAGGCGGCTGCCGCCGATGACTGAGCCGAAAAAGAAGAGCTCCGTACCATCGATGCGCCGTTCGTTGCCCTCGGGCCGTCCGGTGTCGCGATCCGCGACCGGCTCCGGCGCCTCACGCCCGAGGATGAAAAGGTGTTGCGCCTGGTCGGCGAACACCTCGGACACTTGGCGTCCCGCGACCTCAAGGCCCGCTGCCAGGACGCGGGTGACCATTCCACCGATACGTGGGCGGCGCGTAAGCGGGACCTGACGGGCGCCTCGTCATCGCGGTGGGCCGGAGCGATCACGAAGGCCACGCACGATCAGTGGGCGCTCGCCCGTCGCTGCCAGCTCGCCCACATCCAGGGCCTTGAGGCCGGTGTGCGCATGCTGATGCACCGCCTGTCCCAGCCGGTCGGTGAGAAGGGCACCAAGCGTGCTGCGGGCGGCTACCGCTCGAAGGGCGAGTGGTTCCAGAAATCGCGCCGCCTGGCGATCCTGGAACACCGCCTCGACGTGGCGCGCGCGGACCGGGAGGCCGGTGTCGTGCATGTCGTGCGCGGCGGCCGGCAAGCCTGCTGGGCAACCGGCACAACCTCGAAGCCGCGCAGCTCACCGAGGCCCAGTGGCGGGAACGTTGGCAGGCCCAGCGCTGGTTCCTCGCCGCCGACGGGGAGTCGGGCAAGCGATACGGGAACGAGACGATCCGCGTCGCCCCCGACGGCGAGGTGTCCATCAAGCTGCCGGCCCCGCTCGCGGATTGGGCGAACGCCAAGCACGGCCGGTACGTCCTTGGCTCCAAGGTCGCGTTCGCGCATCGGGGCCAGGAGTGGGCCGACCGCATCGACAACGACCGGGCTGTGGCCTACCGCATCCACTACGACGTGGAACGTGGCCGCTGGTACTTGACCGCCTCGTGGCAGCGGCCGGTGGTCCAGACGATCGGGCTGGAGACCGCACGCGCAGAGGGCATCATCGGCGTCGACACGAACGCGGATCACTTCGCCGCCTACCGGCTCGACCCGCACGGCAACCCGGTAGGCGACCCACACCGCTTCTTCTACGACCTGGCCGGTACTGCTGATCATCGTGACGCGCAGATCCGGCACGCCATCACCCAGGTCCTGCACTGGGCGAAAAGCTGCGGCGTCGCCGCCATCGGTATCGAGAACCTGGACTTCACCGCCGAGAAGACCCGCGAGAAGCACGGCCGCAAGAAGCGGTTCCGGCAGCTCATCTCAGGCATCCCGACCGGGAAGCTCAAAGCCCGGCTCGTCTCCATGGCCGCCGAGATGGACCTGTCCATCGTAGCCGTGGACCCGGCCTACACCTCGATGTGGGGCAACCAGCACTGGCGCAAGCCGATGCGGACACCCCACCGCAAGATGTCCCGCCACGATGCCGCCGGCATCGCGATCGGGCGACGCGCCCTCGGGCACCCGATCCGGCGACGGACGGCACCGCCCCCACAGCACCAGAGTGATGCTGCGGGGCATCGGACCGTCCAGGCCCGACCGGGTACCCCAGGGCGTGAGGGAACCCGCCCACCCGTCACGGACCGTGCACACGATGCACGCCGCCGAGCGGGTACACAACAGGGCACGCGGGAGACCAGTGCATCCAAAACCGTTCGGGACACGCGCAGTGCCGGGCAGTGGGTCCAAGACCCACTCCTGCACACTGATTAGGAACGGTGCGGGCTCAGCACGGCAGGAGCCTCGTGTGCGGTGAGCGGAGCCAGCAGGCGGGCGATGTCGGGCCGCAGTACACCCGGTTCGAGCAGGATGAACGGGCCGCGGGCGGCGCCGGGCGGATGCCAGCACTGCGCGTGCCCCGGGCGCACCCACAGCCACTGGCCGGGGGCGACGGTCCGCGTGAGGTGGTCGACGTCGTGCCGCAACTCGCCCTCGGTGACGGCGATGAGGTAGTGGAAGGTGGCGCGGCCCGGACGTGGCGGGTTCCACGGCCAGTCGTCGTGCTGGGCGAAGAAGTCCTCGACGGTGCTCACCTCAAGGCCGTACGGGGTGCCGACCGGGGGCTGGAAACCGTACAACGGGACCGCGGCCGGTCCGGCCTGTCCGCTCGGGCTGGGGTGTCGCTTGTCGACCATCACGTGTCCGCAGCCTACTGCCCTATTTGTCGGCTTCGAAGGAAGGATGGGGTGTGCCGCCGCGACCACCCCGTGAGGAAGGCAACGCCCCATGAACGGAACGACCCTGCACAAGACCGCCGCCGACTGCGCCGAGGAGCTTCCTGGAGCCCAGCTGGAGCATCCCTTCGGCGACGACTGGGAGGTCTTCAAGGTGCGCGGCAAGGTGTTCATGCTGATGACCGAGGTCCCGGGGCGCCCCGTCGTGATCCTCAAGGCGGACCCCGGCGAGGCCCATGCCCTGCGGGAGCAGTACAGCCACATCACCCCCGGCTACCACATGAACAAGAAGCACTGGATCACGCTGGAGAGCGGGGACGGCGTCGACAAGGAACTCGTCAGAGAGCTCGTCACCGACTCCCACCGACTCGTCGTCGCTCACCTGCCCAAGGCCGAGCAGCCCGTCGACCCGCACACCTACGGCGGCGGAATGCGGGCGGCCCGGTGAGCGTGGCCGGCGACCGGCTCCAGGACACCGCCCGCCACGCGGCCCTCGCGCTGCCCGGGACGGACCACGGTTACCCGTTCACCAAGGACCTGGACGTGTACAAGGTCGGGGGCAAGGTGTTCCTGATCGTCACCGACGACCCGGACGAACAGATCATCACGGTCAAGTGCGAGCCCGAACACGCCCGCGCGCAAGTACGCGGCTACGCCTCGATCACACCGGGCCGCTATCTCGACAAGCGGCACTGGATCTCGCTGGGGCCGGGCCCCGGCATCACCAAGCGGCTGGTCACCAACGCAGTCGAGGATTCCTACGACCTGGCCGTCGAGCGGCTGCCCGGGCGCGACCGCCCCCGTACCCGATGAGCAGCGCAAGCGCGCCCACGAGCCGCTGAGCCCACGCCTGTCAGTGCCCCGTGCAAGGCTCGCCACACCCGCACACCCCCGCCTGCGATCCGAGAGACCGATGGAACCGACCGAAGCGACCCTGCCGCTCTTCGACGAGGAGCCCGCCCGGCCACTCGCCGACCGGCTGCGCCCGCGCCCGACTGGACGAGGTGGTCGGGCAGGACCACCTGCTGGCCCCGGACGGCGCCGATCGGCCGCATGGTCGCGCGCAGCGCCTCGGCTCGCTGATCCTGTGGGGCCCGCCCGGCACGGGCAAGACCACCATCGCCCGCCTGCTGGCGGACGGCAGCGGCCTGGCCTTCGAACCGCTGTCGGCCGTCTTCTCCGGCGTGGCCGACCTGAAGAAGGCCTTCGACCGCCGCCCGCAGCGGCGCACCGCCGGCCAGGGCACCCTGCTGTTCGTCGACGAGATCCACCGCTTCAACCGCGCCCAGCAGGACGGCTTCCTGCCCTATCGTCGAGGACGGCACGATCACCCTGGTCGGCGCCACCACCGAGAACCCCAGCTTCGAGCTCAACGGCGCCCTGCTGTCCCGCTGCCAGGTCTTCGTGCTGCAAACGGCTCGACGAGGCGGCGCTGGAGCATGCTCGCTGACCCGTGCCGAGGACCTCACACGGCCACCGCTGCCCCTGGACGCCGACGCCCGCGCGCGCCCTGATCGCCATGGCCGACGGCGACGGCCGCTACCTGCTGAACATGGCCGAGCAGCTGCTGGCCCTGCCCGGCCCGACACCGCCGCATGGACACCGGCCGCGCTCGCCGCACGCACATCCAGCAGCGCGCCCCGCTCTACGACAAGGCGCAGGAGGAGCACTACAACCTGATCTCCGCGCTGCACAAGTCGATGCGCGGCTCCGACCCGGACGCGGCCCTGTACTGGCTCGCCCGCATGCTGGACGGCGGCGAGGACCCGCTGTTCATCGCCCGCCGCCTGGTCCGCTTCGCAATCGAGGACATCGGCATGGCCGACCCGCACGCCCTCCTACTGGCCCTCGCCGCCTGGGACGCCTACGAGCGACTCGGCTCCCCCGAGGGCGAGCTGGCGCTCGCCCAGGCCGTCGTCTACCTGGCCACCGCGCCCAAATCCATCGCCGTCTACGCGGCCTTCAACGCGCGCGCACCGCGGCGGCCAGGCGACCGGCTCCCTCATGCCGCCCGCCCACATCCTCAACGCCCCGACCCGGCTGATGAAGGACCTCGGCTACGGCGAGGGCTACCAGTACGACCCCGACACCGACCGACGGCTTCTCCGGCGCAGAACTACTTCCCCGACGACATGGACCACGAGACGTACTACCAGCCCACCCGCAACGGCTACGAAGCTCAGATCACCGAACGCCTGCGCCACTGGGCCGTTCTGCGTGCCCGCCGGCAACGCGACTGACCCGGACAGGTGGGCAGCGCCCAGAGTCAGCAAACGGCAGATGTCGTGCACCATCCGCATCCAGCATTCGCTCCGACATGGGGCAGCGCACACCGCCCGTAATCACCCAGGGCCGACGCCGAACTGGTCCAGCACCTGACAGGCCCGGGCGGTGCCGTCCTCGGCTTCCAGCGCCCGGCCGAGCCGGCGCGCGGCCTGGGTGTAGGGAGCGTGCCAGGTGAGGGCCTGCAGGCGCTGGGCGAGGGCGGCAACGGTGAGCTCACGGACCGGCAGGGGCGCGGGCCCCGCGCCGAGCTCGTGCACCCGGGCGGCCCAGTAGGGCTGGTCCCCGAAGAACGGGCAGACCAGGGAGGGTCTTGCGGCGCGCAGTGCCGAGGCCGTCGTGCCTGCCCCGCCGTGGTGGACGACAGCGGCCATCCGGGGAAACAGCCAGTCGTGGGGGGTGTCGCCGACCACGAGGATGTCGTCCTCGCTGGTGGCGGGGTCCCCTGGCAGCACTCCGCGCAGGTTCGCCCGACGCAGGGCCGTCCGTACAAGGGCGTCGGTCGCCTTGGGGTCTCCGGTTCTCATGCTGCCGAATCCGACGTAGACGGGCCGGGGGCCGTCGGCCAGGAAGGCAAGCAGTCGCCGTGAGGGTTTCCACAGCGGCTGGTCGTGGTGCCAGAAGCCGGTGACGTGGACGTTCGGTGCCCAGTCGGACGGCCGCGGCACGACGGTGGGGCTGAACGCACACAGCACGGGGGCTTGGCGAACCTGCCGGAAGGGGGCCGCCAGGGAGAGCGCCGGGAGGCCGAGGCTCTCCTGGCGCCATGCGTTGACGAACCTTCGGAACACCATCCAGGACCCGAGGTCGACCGCACCGAAACTGAGCCGGTTGCCCACGCCCCCCAGCATCTGGGCAGCCGGTGCGAACGGGTGCGGAAAAGCCTTCGTGGGCTGGCTCGGCTGGAAGTGAATGACGGCGTGCGGCACTTGGAGGTACTGGCTCAGGTGAACGCCGAGGAAGCCGAAGGTTGGTGCCAGAACCAGGTCGGCTCCCTTCGCACCGGCCTGCGTCTCCTCCAGCATCGCCATGATGCAGGGTCGCAGGACCCGGTCCATATGGCGGATGAACGCCACCGGATTCCGTCGTCCGGCGAGGAGTTCCTGCCCCTCGGCGGACTCGATGATCTCCGCGGGGTCGACCGGAAGGGGATGGATGTCCAGGCCCGCCTCGGCGATCAGACGCCGATAGCGGACGCTGGCCAGGATCCTTACTGTGTCGCCCCGACGGAGCAGTGCTCGCCCCAGTGCCAGGCAAGGCTGGACGTCGCCGCGGGATCCCGCGGCAAAGATCACCACTGTCCGCATGAACGCCTACCCGAGTGACTTCATGAGCGGCGGCCAGATGCTGTGCAACTCGTCCTGCCAGTACGGCCAGGAATGCGTCCCCGGCGTGTACACATGCGTCGTGACGTCGACACCCGCCGAACGGAGCGACCGTGCGAATCTCTTGATCTGCTTCGACAGGGGTGCCTCGCCCAGCACGCTCGCCAGCAGCACACCGGGTGGGCGTCCCATGTCCGACGGTCCGGGCTGGCTACTGCCCGCGGACAGATGGACGTGCATTCCGCGGAAGGAACGCGGCATGGCAGCGGGGTTGTGGGCGCGCCAGACTCCGGCGTTCTTCACAGGGTCGCCCCACACTTCTTTGATGTCGATGCCCTCCCTCGCGGTACCGAGTGAGAGTTCCAGGCGCACGGCAGGGTCGTTCAGATCCACGTAAGAACTCATTGAGGCCACGTAACGGAACATCCCTCGGTGGTGCGCCGCGTAGTTGAGTGCGCCGAAGCCTCCCATGGACAGTCCCACGATGGCTCGTGAGGGGCCCGCACGGTACTTCTTCTCCATGAGCCGCACGAGTTCGTCGCAGTGAAAGGTTTCCCAGCGGGGAGCACCGGCGAACCAGTCACTGTAGTAGCCGGCCTTTCCGGCGTCCGGCATGACGATGAGCACGTCGGAGTTCTTCGCCAACGCTTCCACATCTGTCTCGCGCGTCCAGGACGTGTAGTTGTCGTCGCCGCCGTGGAGCATGTAAAGAACCGGGAAGGTGGCTTTCGGCTTTTTAGCCCAGCTCGCGGGAAGAATGACGCGGACCGGGATGGAAATTCCCATCGCCGGAGATCTGATCGTGAGATCGCGCATCCGGTCGTCGATGGTTTTCACAGCTGTGACACGAGCCTCTGCGTGGTGAGGCCCGAGCGTGCCGTCCGGTCTCCGCTCAGCCGCATGCGCCTCGGTCGAGATCGAGAGGAGAGCGGCGGCGAGCCAGAGGCACACCAGATTCGTTCTCGCGTACTTCAGAAAAGTGACCCGCATAGCCGGGAGCATGGCGAAATGCGTCGGTCATCATCAGCAGACACTCCGTTCGACAGAGGGCAGTAGCCCGTACAGCCGAGCAGCGTTTGCAGGGCAGCAAAGCAGTCGTGAGCCGTGAGCCACATTAGAGTCGAAATGACATCGCCCCTTCCGTAGCAGTCATCGCGGGGCACGCCATTTAACCGGCTGAGGTGAGAGCACTCTCCGGCTCCGCCGGACCGCCCTACGCGGGCTCCGCGCCCGGACATCCGAACGCTGCGACGCTTCGCGTCGCCACGACACGATGCGATTTCTCCCAGGCGTAAAACGCCTGGGGTTCCTCGCAAGAGCCTCGCTGAAGCGGATCATCGGCAGTCACGGTGCGAACCTCCACGAGCAGTGTGAGGTCAACCGGCTCATCACGATGGGCAGCGTGGTTCCCGCCCTGTCGACGACCTATCCGCTGGCCGAGGTCGGGGCGGCCGCAAGGAGCGTGCGGGCCACCAGCACATCGGCAAGGCCGGTGTGCTGTGTCTGGCTCCGCGTCCGGGCTCGGCGTCGCTGACCGCTGGCCGTGCTCGGGTGGGTGAGGAGCGGTTGCGCCTGTTCCGCAGGGATGAGCCCCACGGAACAGGCGCGGTGTGCCGATCACTGGGTGGGCCACTCCAGGGCACGGGTGACGTGCTGCGCGATGGTCTGGACGTGGGGCGGGTCGATGACGGACAGGTGGTCGCCCTCGACGGGGACGATCTCGAGGGACTGGCACAGGGCCGCCCATCCGAGGTCGGCGTCCTGGCGGAGGTAGCGCGGGTCCAGAGCGGTGGTGAGCTGCTGCGGTTGCTTGGCGCGGTAGAGCACGACGTGGCCGTCGTACGGGATGGGGGACATACCGTTCGCCGACGCGGGCATCGATGTAGGAGGTCCGTTGGTGCTCCATGATCCCTGGGCTCATGTCGAGACCTGCCTCGGCGACCAGGCGCATGACCACGTCGATCTGCTGGTCGTCCGGGGTGGCCGCCAGCTCTTCGTAGGGCAGGTCCAGGCGGTGCCCGTACGTCTTCTCGATGTATTCGGCGAAACGACCGAAACGCTCGAGCAGGAACTCCCGTGGTTCCGGTTCAGGCAGGGCGGGGGGCAGGATGGTGTCGATCAGTCCGAGGAATCCGATGGCCTGTCCCTCTTGCCTCAGTTGACGAGCCACTTCGTAGGCGAGACACCCTCCGAAGGACCAGCCGAGCAGGTGGTAGGGCCCTTCCGGCTGGATGTCACGGATGAGTGTGAGGTAGTGGGCCGCCTTCTCCTCCATCGTGCTCAGCTCGTCGACCCGCTCCAGGCCGTACACGGGCTGTTCGGTCGGCAGCAGTCCCATCAGGGGCAGGTAGACCGAGGTCGGGCCGCCGGCGGGGTGGAAGGTGAACAGCGGGGGCCGTTCCGGACCCGGTGAGTGGGGGGCGCAGGGTGGTGACGTGCCGACCTGGCCGGTTCGGTTGACGACCGGCCGGATCAGTTCGGCGACGGCTGCGACGGTGCGCTGGGCGAGGATGGCGTCGGCCGTCAGGCTCAGCTCGTGTGTCGTCGCCGAGGCGCCGGCGGATGGCCTCCGCCATGGCCTGCGGCGGCTGCCTGGTCCCCGCCGGCGGTGGTGAAGTCCTCCCGGATGTCTCGGGGCCCTTGCTGCAGGACTTCGGCCCAGGCACTCGCCACCAGCCGCTCGGCGGCGTCCCGCGGGCTGAGGGAGCTCGGCAGCGTGGGTGTGGTCGGCTCGGCCTGTCGGTGTCGTGGGGCACCGTCGGCTGCGGAAGCGGCTGTCGGCGTGCGTGGCGTCGAGGCCGAGTTGTTCAAGCACCGCGTGGCCGAGTTCGCGCAGGCTGGCGCCGCGCAGCAGCAGGGGGGCGGGCAGGTCGATGCCGAAGTCCTGGCGGAGCGCGTTGCGGATGCGCACCGCCATCAGGGAGTCCAGGCCCGAGGTCGGTCAGCGGGGCCGTCTCGCTCGAGTTCGGCGGCCATGAACCCCATGATGGCCGCCGTTCTTCTGACCAGACGTGCGTACACCGTGTCTGCGGCGGAGCTGCCGAGAGCCGCGATGCCGTGGGGGCCGACCCAGTCGTCGGCGCCGGGTGAACCGTCCTCCGAGGACGTCGGAGAAGAAGGGGATGGCGGACAGGCCGGGGAACGCCCCCAGCACGCGGTCCGTGTCGAGGTGGACGACGCCTGCGTGCGTGCGATTGAGGGTGACGAGTGCCTGCAGGACGTCCATTCCCTCGCTCATCTGGATGGGTTCCAGGGCCAGCAGCCGGGTTTCCGGCCGCCATGCCGACGTTCTCCCAGGGGCCCCAGGCGATGGAGGTCGCGGGCAGGCCGCTGGCTCTGCGGTGGTGGGCCACGGCGTCGAGCCAGGCGTTGGCGGCCGCGTAGGCGGACTGTCCGGGTGAGCCGAGAAGTGCCGCGGCGGAGCTGTAGATCACCCACCAGTCGAGATCGTGGTCGGCGATGGCCGCCTCGAGGTTCTGGGCTCCGACGGTCTTCGGTCGCAGCACCGTGTCGATGTCGGCCGGTTCGAGGTCGGTGATCATGCGGTCGTGCAGGACGCCGGCACAGTGCGCGATGCCGCGTAGGGTGTGGCCCTCGGCGAGGGCGGCGCGCACCAGGTTCGGGGACACGTCTGGGTCCGCGATGTCCCCTTGGACGACGGCGACGGAGGTTCCCCGGTCCTGCAGCTCGGCCAGGACGGCCTGGGCCTCGGGTCCCGGGGCACGGCGTCCGTTGAGGACGATGCGCCCGGCGCCCTGCTCGGCGAGCCGGCCCGCTGTCGCCAGGCCCAGTCCGGTCAGGCCCCCGGTGATGATGTAGGCGCCGTCGGGACGGGTGAAGGCGACGTTGTCGTTGTGCTGTGTGCTGAGGTCGGCCAGGGCGAGACGGGCGGTGAGGCGTGTGCCGGCCCTCCAGGCGATCTCGTCCGCGTCGCCGCCCGCGAGGAGTTCGCGGGCGAGGTCGTCGACCGCGCCGGGCTGTTCGTCGATGTCCACCAGCGAGGCTCGCAGATGAGGGTGTTCGAGCGCGAGGACCCGAACGAGCCCACGCAGGCAGGCGAGATACGGCGTCCCGGGTTCCCCGGACCCCGTCGCCTGTGCCAGCACGGTGGCCATCCACAGGCGTGGCGGTTGCCGGTGCGTGGCGCTGACCAGGCGGCGCGCCAACTGTGCTGCCGTGTGCAGTGGCCGCGTGTCGTCGTCGCGTTCGTGCTGCTGGAGGAACAGGACCACGGCGCTCGGGCCGTCCTGCGGGGCCTCCAGCCAGGCGTCGAGTGCGGCGTCACAGGCGTCGTCCCGGGCATCGGTGGGCGTGACGTCGACACCGCCGGCTTCCAGGGCCGCCACGAGCATGGCCGTGACGCCGCTCGCAGCGTTCGGCTCGTCGCTGACGAGCAGAGCACGCTGCAGACGGCGCGATGGCAGGGGAACGGTGGACTTCTCCCACTGGATGTCGTAGGTGCACGTCTCGAGGGACCGGGGCACCGCGCGCCGCTCGACGGGTCGCAGCTGAACGAACCGGGCGACGATCTCGCTCGTGGCGCCCCGGGCGGAGACGTGCCACTGGTCGACGCCCTCGTCCGCCGGACCAGCGCCGTCGACGGGCGTGCAGCGGATGTCGTAGCCGGTGTCGAGGACGCCGGGCCCCTTGATGTGCAGGGACCGTACGCCGACCGGGACAGTGTGTGCGGCGGCCTGGACGGCGCGGTCGCTGCCCGGTGGTGTGTCCGCGGCGCTCTGCGCCTCCAGCATGGCGGTCAGGACATGTGCGTAGGACGACCGGTGGGGGGGCCGGGGGTCCTCGGGGACGAAGTGCCGGACGAGGGCCGGCGCCGGTTGCGACTCGGGGTGCTGCTCGCTCTGGGGTTCCGGGTCGCGGGTGACGCGGGCCGAGGCGTAGCAGCGCCAAGTGGTGCCGACGCCGCGGGCGTGGAGGGTGATGGTTCCGTGGGTGCGGGAGGCCGGTTCCCACACCGCGGTCAGGGGGGTGCTGCTGGAGATGGCGAGCCATTGATGGATCTGCAGGTCCTCGATGCCGAGGTGGGTGAGGCCCTCCCGGGCCCACAGGTCCAGGCCGGCTTCGATCATCAGCTCCGCGACCTCGACGAGGGTCAGCACCGCTCTGCCGTGGACCGTGCTGCGGGTGCCGTGCCGGCCCGTGCCGACGTCTGCCTGCCACAGCACGGCGCCGGTCCTCGGGTCGTCGGTGCGCCCCCCCAGCAGGGGGTGGCCGCTGGCTTGGGTCGACTGGGCGGGGCGGGGGAACCAGAACCGTTCGTGACGCCACGCGGGTGTGGGCAGTGCGGTGCGCGCACCGGCGGGCCACAGCCCGGGATTCAGCGTGACGCCTGCGAAGTGCAGCCTGGCCAGCGCGGCCCGTACCTGGACGGTGTCGTCGGTGTTCTTGTGCAGGGTCGGGACGACTAGCGCCTGGTCCCCCGCTGGGGTGGCGTCGAGGCTCTCCGCGAGCGGGACGACGACGATGGGGTGGGGCGAGATCTCCAGGAACAGAGTGTGGCCGTCCTCCGCTGCCGCTGTCACCGCCTGTTGCAGGCGCACCGGGCTGCGGAGGTTGGCGCACCAGTAGCTCGTATCGGCTGCCGTGCCTGCGCGGGGATCATCGAGGACTGTGCTGTACCAGGGCGTGGTGGGTGTGTGCGGGCGCAGGTCGACAAGATCTTCGCGCAGTGGCGTCAGGAGGGGATCGACTGAGGCTGAGTGTGCGGCGCCGCCCATATCGAGCAGTCGGGCGAGCCGGCCCTGCTCGGTCAGCTCGTCCACCAGGTCGCGCACCGCTTGGGCCGGTCCGGCCACCGTGCAGCGTTGGGGCGAGGACTGGACGGCGACCTCGACACCGGGAAAGCGGCTGAGGATGGCCGTCTGGGACTCTACGGGAAGCTCCACCGCGGCCATCGCGCCGGTGTGTTCGGCTTCGAGGGTGGCGAGGTGGGCTGATCGGCGGGCGATGACGCGCAGTCCGTCGCGGTCGTCGAGAGCGCCGGCGACCACGGCAGCTGTGACCTCGCCCATCGAGTGGCCGATGACGGCGGCGGGTTCCACGCCGTAGGCCTGCATGGTCCGCGCCAGGGCCAGCTGGAGTCCGAAGAGCAGCGGCTGGATCCGGTCCACTGTCCGGGCGGAGTCGGACATGATCATGTCGGTCAGGGAGGAGCCGGTCTCCGCGAGGAAGTTCGTATCGAGCGCGGACACCTGGGCGGCGAAGAGAGGGTCGTCGGTCAACAGGCGCCGCCCCATGCCCTCCCACTGTGAGCCGTAACCGGAGAAAACGAAGACCGGTCGGCGCGCTGTGAACGGCTGCGCCGCTCGTGCGTCGGTGCACGCGGCGACCACGCCGGGAACCGTCTCCCCCCGGGCCAGCGCGGCCAGCCCGGCAGCCGCCTCGGAGCGGGTCCGCGCGACGACGGCGGCGCAGGACGGGCCACGGCGGTGCGAGGCGAGTGTGTGGGCGATGTCGGTGAGGGCGGGCGCGTCGTCGGCGGCCACCCATCGCGACAGACTCGCGGCCACGTCGGCGAGCCGGTCCGAGGAACGGGCGGACACCACCAGGATGTGCGGGTGGTCGGCCTCTTCCTCCTCGGCCCGCGTTGGCTGCGCGGGATTCGCAGCGGTCGGCGCCGCCTGCTCGAGTACGGCGTGGGCGTTTGTACCGCCGAAGCCGAACGCGGACACACCGGCGCGCCCCGGACGGTCCCCGGAGGTGGGCCATGTGGTCGGTTCGGTGACCACGCGCAGGCCCAGCTCGGTGAAGTCGATGTGGGGGTTGGGGCTGTGGAAGTGCAGGCTGACCGGGATACGGCCGTGATGCAGGGCCAGCGCGGTCTTGATCAGGCCGATGATGCCGGCCGCGCCTTCGAGGTGGCCCAGATTGCTCTTGACCGATCCGATCAGCAGTGGCCGGTCGGGCTGCCTGCCACGTCCGAGGACCGCTCCGAGGGCGCTCGCCTCGATGGGGTCCCCCAGCAGGGTGCCCGTCCCGTGCGCCTCGACATAGTCGACGTCGGCCGCGTCGATGCGTGCGTCGCGCAGGGTGTCGCGCAGCAGCGCTTCCTGCGCCGCCGGGTTGGGTGCCATGAGGCCCGCCGACCGGCCGTCCTGGTTCACGGCGGTGCCCCTGATGACGGCGAGCACCCTGTCGCCGTCGCGCCGGGCGTCGGCAAGCCGCTTGAGCACGACGACGCCGCAGCCCTCACCGCGGGTGATTCCGTCCGCCGCGGCGTCGAAGGGTTTGCACCTGCCGTCCGCGGCCAGGATGCCGGCCTGTTCGAGCGAGGCCATGACCGCTGGGGACAGGAGCAGGTTGACTCCTGCGGCCAGTGCCGTGTCGCACTCCCGGCTGCGCAGGCTGCGGCAGGCCAGGTGCACAGCCACGAGGGACGACGAACAGGCCGTGTCGATGGTGATGCTGGGGCCGCGGAGGTCGAGCAGATAGGACACGCGGTTGGCGACGATGCTGCCGGCGGCTCCGGTGCTGGTCCACGGGGTCAGTCGCGCGGGATCCGAGGTGGTCAGATGCCCGTACTCGAGGGCGCTCAGGCCGACGAAGACGCCGGTGGGGGTGGACTGCAGGGCGCGGGCGGCTACCCCTGCATGGTCCAGCGCCTCGCAGATGACTTCGAGCAGCAGCCGTTGCTGTGGATCCATGACTTCGGCCTCGTGGGGCGTGATGCCGAAGAACTTGGCGTCGAATCCCTCGATATCGTCGAGAAAGGCGCCCCGCGGTGTGGTGGATTCCATCAGGGCGGTGACGTCGGGCGCTGTGCCGGCGAAGTTCGGCCAGCGTTCTTCAGGCACCTGGCCGACCGCGTCCGTTCCCGCCGTGAGCTGCTCCCAGAACGCGTCCGGCCCATGTACGTTGCCGGGCAGACGGCAGCCGATGCCGACGACGGCGATGGCACCGTCGTCGGTGCGGGCGGTGGTGGCCGCCTCGTCAGGCGCACGGGGCTGCCGGTCCGACTGCGCGACATCGGCCTGATCGGCCTTCGCCAGGGCAGCGACGAGTTGTCCGATGGTGGGGTACTCCCACAGCAGCGTGGCGGACAGCGATCGGTCGAGCATCTTCTCCAGTTCGCCGGTCAGCCCGACGGCGTCGCGGGAGGTGAGACCGTACTCCGCCAGAGGTCGGCCGTCGTCGAGTTGTTCCGGCGAGATGCCGCTGATGTCCGAGACCAACTGCACCAGTGCGTTCCGCAGTTCGGCAACGCCCGATCCGCAACGGCCGTCCGTCGTGGTGGTGGCCTGGACGTTGCCCTCGACCGGCTCCTGGTGTCCGCCTGGCTGGTTCATACGTTGCCGGTCTCCCTGTGTACGTGGGTGTCGGAGGTCCAGGCACCCCGAAGGTAGCGCTCACGGCAGGCGCCACGGGCGACCTTCCCGCTGGTGGTGCGGGGTACGGTGCCGGGCCGGGCGAGGACGAAGTCGTGCATCGCGATGCCGTGACCGGCGGACACCGCCACGCGTACGGCGCGTGTCGCCTCGTCCCGGGCCCCGGGGGGTTCCGCGAGGTTACGGGCGTGCTCGGCGACGACGACCAGGCGTTCTCCGTCATCAGTGGGGACGGAGAACGCCGCGGTGTGATGGCGGCGGATCGCCGGGTGGGCGCTTTCGACGGTGTGCTCGATGTCCTGCGGATAGTGATTGGTCCCGTCGATGATCACGAGATCCTTGATGCGACCGGTGATGTAGAGGTGCTCGTCGTGCCACAGGCCAAGGTCTCCCGTGCGCAGCCAGTGATGCGTCCCCTCACCCGGGTTGTCGCCGCGCAGGGTGGCGCGGAAGGTGGCCTCGCTCTGTTCCAGGCGTCCCCAGTAGCCGCGTCCGATGTTGGGGCCGCGCAGCCAGATTTCGCCCACGCGCCCGTCCTCCAGCCGGACGAGGCCGGCCGGGTCGACGATGGCGGCCTCCTGGTCAGTGGGCCGTCCGCAGCCGACCAAGCGGGTCACGGTCTGTCCCCCGGTGCCCTGGGCCGGGCGGGCGGTGCCGGCCGCCAGCGCGTCACGGTCAAAGGGGGTGACAGTCGGTTCCTCACCGGCCGGTGAGGCGGAAACGAACACAGTCGCCTCGGCCAGCCCGTAGGACGGGCGCATCGCCGTGGGGAGCGCGCCGACCGAGGCGAAGGCCTGCTGAAACCGCTGGAGCGTCTGCTCGGCGATGGGTTCACTGCCGTTGACCATGGCGGCGACCGATCCCAGCGACAGCTTCGCGCGCTCCTCGTCGGTGACGCGGCGCACACAGTAGTCGTACGCGAAGTTGGGGGCGGCGGTGAGCGCTCCCGGGTATTCGCTGAGCAGCCGCAGCCATCGGACGGGTTGTTGCACGAAGGCCAGCGGATCCATGAGCACGGAGTGGACGTGGCCGACGACAGGAAGCACGATCGCCAGCACGAGCCCCATGTCGTGGAACAGCGGAAGCCAGCCGACGGTGCAGTTGCGCCCGGCTCGGATGTCGTACGCCTTCAGCGCTTGGTGTGCGTTGGCGCAGACGTTGGCGTGGGTGATCTCCACGCCGGACGGCATGCGGGTGGAGCCCGAGGTGTACTGCAGGTAGGCACAGTCCTCGGGGCGCGGATGAGAGGGCTCACCGCCCGTCGGTTCGGCCCTTGCCGCCCAACCCGAAAGCAGGTCCTCCTCGGTGACCACGCGCACGCGGAGGCCGTCCTGGTTGGCGCAGAACTTCTCCGCGGCCTGAAGCGAGTCGGGGCTGGTGAGGGCGAGCACCGGGTCGGCGTCGGCGAGCACGGCGGCCAGTTTCTCCGCATGGCCCGGCAGAGCCGGGGGGAAAAGGGGAACGGCGATCGCACCGGCGCACGTGGCCGCGAGGAAGCCGACGACGTAGTCCAGGTTCTGCGGACCCATGACGGCCACCCGCTCGCCGGCCGCGCCGCAGTGACGCAGGAGCGCCGCGAGGGTACGTACCCGCTTCTCCAGTTGGCGCCACGTCAGACAGCTGGAGGCTCCGTCGCGATCGGTGCTGAAGTCCACGAAAGTGAACGCTTTTTCATCGGGGGTCTGCGCCGCGACCCGGGCGAGATGATGACTGATCGTGTCTTTCATGGTTTTCAGCACTAAGTCACCGAACCTTCGTTCTCGACACGCAACGAAACTCCTCAGCCGTCAGCCTGCCAGGCGAATTGATGGCAGCCTTCGCCGCCTATCACCGATTCCCAATGGATAGTGGCAGTGGTAGCGATCAGCCAAACACGGCGACGTACCAAGAATGCAGCGCCACGCCGAGAGCCCTGCCCTGTCGGCGTACGGAAACCGAGCGGCGTTTTCCGGCAGCACACCGGATACCGTAATAAGGGTGTCCGGAAGTCGCACCTGCCATGTCCACGGGCAGAGTACGCAGAAAGGGCGCGCAGAACGTGGCGGCCCCTTACCATCGTCCGCGCTACTCAAGGCAGGTACCGTGAGCCGACTGCGTGTCCTCGCCATCCTCGTGGCTGTGCTGCTGCCGTCCTTCATGACGGCCCTGGATAACACTGCCGTCAATGTGGCACTGCCTCAGATCCAGGCCGAACTCGCATTGAGCGAGGCCGGCCTCAAATGGGTGGCGGCCATTTACCCTCTCACCCTCGCCAGCCTTCTGCTGCTGGGCGGGCATCTGGCCGACACCGTCGGGCGGCGTGCGACGCTATTGCTCGGTGTCGCCCTCTTCACCGTCGCATCGGCCGGGTGCAGTGCGGCGCCCTCGGGGATGGCGCTGATCGCCTGCCGGGGGCTGCAGGGAGCGGGCGCGGCGCTGATCCTCCCGGCCTCGCTGGCCGTCCTGTCGCACGATCTGCCGCCTCGCGCGCGCAATGCGGCCTTCAGCGCCAGCACCGCCGTATTGGCTTCCGCGCTGGCCTGCGGCCCCGTGGTCTCCGGTGTCATGACACAGCACCTGGGCTGGCAGTCCGTGTTCGCCATGAACACGCCACTGGGCTGCATGAGTCTCCTCGTCGGCTTCCTCGTCCCCCGGCCCGGGCCCTCACCCCGTGCCGCGGCCACGCCCTCGGCCACGCTCTCGCTCCGCGTCGTCGCGTTGGCCTGTTGCTCGCTGGCGGCCCTCGCTTACTGCCTGATCGAAGGGCCTGAACAGGGTTTCGGCGGCATTCCCGTCGCCACGTCAGCGGGCATCGTCGCCGCATCGGCCGTCGGCCTTTCCTACGAACTGACATCGCGCCGGAACACCGCGCTGCGACTCCTCTTCCGGCAACGCCCTTTCGTCGGCGGAATCATTACTCAACTGCTGTGGGGTCTGAGCGTGAGCGGGGTCTATTTCTTCACGTCCCAGTTTCTGCAGAATGGCCTCGGCCTCGCCCCGACGCCAGCCGGGCTGACATTCATTCCCGTGGCCTTATCCCTGATCGTCACCACCCCTTTTATCGCGCGTATGGCGCGCCGCTGGGGAGACGGCCGGATCTCCGCTGCAGGTCTACTCCTGGTCGGCCTGGGGTTGCTGATGGTCGCGCTGGGCAGCTCCGCAGGGAGCCTTGTCCATATTCTGCCCGGACTTTCGGCCATCGGCTTCGGCTCCGCGCTGGCCGTTCCACTGACCACCCGCGCTCTGGAATCCCCACCCGATCACCTTTCCGGAATCGCGGCCGGATTGTTCAGCGCCGTCCGCGAGGCGTCCGGAGTCGTCGGGATCGGTCTGGTGGGCGCCATCGTGTCGTTCGTGGAACACGCCGCAGCCGCCGCCGGGGCCAATGACTCGGATGCCTTTCTCTCCGGCTACCAGGCCGGTTTGTGTTTGGCGTCAGCGCTGGTCGGGGCGGGAGCTCCCGTCGCGTTGTGGGCGCTGCGACACCGCAGAGGTACGCCAGAAGGCGACAGGAGAGCGTCCGTATTCACCTCGAAGCCAGGACCGTGACGGATCACGCCCGCCCGAAGAGCACCTCCACGGGCTGGCGCAGGGTCGCCAGCTGTTGCGGCTTTCGTTAGCTGTCCTCAGTGATTCGGGTATTTCGGCTGGGTCAACCACCCAGGGCGGCTGCAAGTTCCGTGGTCGTCGGGTGAGTTCGGGTAGCTGCCGGTTGGGGCGGATAGAGGTGCAGGCACGAGCTTCGTGATCATCGTGGTGTCTGAAGCCCGATGATCACGAGGTGGCCCATGCCTGCCGCTGCATCTTCGCCCATCCCTGCTGTCGTGCTGAAGCTGGGTCCGATGGACACCGGGGCAGGTCGCCGACCTGCGGCCGTACTTCGATGCGGTGCCCGACCCGCGCTCGCGGCGGGGCCGGTGGTACTCGCTGACGGCGATCCTGCTGGTCTGCGCCTGCGCGGTCGTCTCCGGAGCGAGGAGCATCCAGGAGATCGCCGAATGGGGCGCGAGCGGCCTCGAGCACGACTGCTGACGGCCATCGGCATCCGTCGTCATCCGCTCCGATGGCGGCGCGCTCCCTCGCCGGCCACGATCGGACGCGTGCTGAGGGCGGTGAACGGTGACGTGCTGGACCGGGCGGTGGGCGCCTACCTCGCGGACCGGCACCGCGGCGTGACCGAGTGGGCCGACGCCTCGGGTCCGCGACGTGTCATCGCCGTCGACGGCAAGGCCCTGAAGGGCTCCGCCCGCCGCGATGCGCCCCGCCGTCATCTGCTGTCCGCGGTCACGCATCGCCCAGTTGTGACCCTGGCCCAGGCAGAGGTCGGTACGAAGACGAACGAGACCACGCACTTCAAGCCGCTCCTCGCGCCGCTGGCCCTGGCCGACGACCTGGTGACCTTCGACGCCCTGCACTCGGTGAAGGCGAACATCACCTGGCTGGTCGAGACGAAAAACGCCCACTACATCGCCGTGATCAAGACCAACCAGCCGACCGCGTACCGCCAGCTCGCGGTCCTGCCCTGGCCGGGACATCGCCATCCAGCACACCGCCTCCGGGACCGGACACGGCCGCCGCGAGTCCCGGTCGATCAAGACCTGCGCCATCGCCGACGAACTCGGCGGCATCGCCTTCCCCCACGCCCGCCCTGGCCATCCGGGTCCACCGCCGCCGCAGGCAACCGGCCGACGCGAAAGCCGCGAGAGCGTCTACGCCGTCACCAGCCTCGACGCCCACCAGACGAGCCCAGCCGAACCGGCCGCCGCGATCCGCGGGCACTGGGGAGTGGAGAACTCCTCGCACCACATCCGAGATGTCACCTTCGCCGAGGACGCCTCCACCGTCCACACCGGCACCGCACCCCGCGCCATGGCCACCTTCCGCAACCTCGCCATCGGCACTGCTCAAAGCTCCTCGGAGCCGACAACATCGCCAAGACCACCCGGGCAATCCGCGACGAACCCGAACGAGCACTCCCAATCCTGGGCATCATCAACAACCCAGACCCTCAGGGAACTTGATCAAGCCCTGTCAACCACCCGGGACTAAAAGGTCCCGGGCTTGCGCAACGGGCGCCACTGGCTGTGGTGCTGCGTTTGCGTCCTGTCCCACGCCCGGTGTTCGGGGGCGGGTCTGGGACGGTTGACTGCGCCCCGCGTCGCCACAACTCTTCCGCACGGTGGCGGATGTTGCGGGAGCCGTTGCGGTCTGCGTGATCAACGAATCCGCAGGACCGGCATGCAAATCGGGCCAGGGAGACCCGGTTCGCCTTGTCGATGTGACCGCACTGGGCGCAGGTGCGGGAGGTGTACGCCGCATCGACGTGCACCACCGGCACCCCTGCCTTGCGGGCCTTGTACGCGATGAACTGGCCGAGCTGGGCGAAAGCCCAGGAGGAGTAGGGGGCCCGTTGGGGCTTGCGAAGCCGTACCCGTGCGCGGATGCCCGTGAGGTCTTCCAGGGCGATTCCGCGACCGGTGCGTTCTGCCTCGGCCACCACATGCTTCGCGATCTTGTGGTTGATGTCCCGCGCCCGCCGCGCCTCCTTACGACGCCGCTTCTTCAGGCGTCGCTTGGCGGACGGGGTGTTCTTGCGCTGGAGTTTCTGACGCAGGGTGCGCTCGCGCAGACGCCCACGGTTGAGCCGGCGCCCGGCCATGATCTGACCGTCCGAGGTGGTCGCGATGTTCACGATCCCCAGATCGACCCCCAGAAACTGGGTGACACTGGTGTTGAGTTCGGCTCGGGGACCTCGCAGGTGGCGGTCAGGAACCACATGCCGTCACGGAACAACAGATCGGACTCGCCCTTGCGATACAGGGCCAGGCGCGGCAAATGCTCGGGTGCGGCGGTGAACGCCACGCCCTTCATCCGGCCCGACAGGGTCCAGATCGACACCGTGCGCTGCGTGTGCTGCCAGGACAGCATCCGGTCGTCGTAGGGCTGGGCGCGCCCTCCGGCCGGAAAGCGATCGGTTTCTCGACGGCCCGCCGGTAGCGCTTGGAGGTGGGCTTGCCAAGGTTTCCTGCCGTCAGGTTCGCCTTGAGCGTGGTGTACGCGTCGCAGGTCTTCTTGATGACGTGCTGGGCGGCCTGAGCTCCGAGCCCCCACCGGTCCTTGACCGACGTGTAGGTGTGCTCGCGCAGGGGGAAGTTGCGCTTGATGTCCTTCTCGAACGCCACCTGGGACACCCAGGTCGCGGCCTGATTACAGGCATGCAGGGTTGCCTCAAGTGCCGCCGCCTGCACGGGCGTCGGCAGGAGCTTCACCTGCACACTCAACTTCACGACCGTGACGCTACCTGCCACCCGACGCACCGGCATTCGAACAGCGGTTTTCCGTGCAGGGCTCGGTAGCGTGCGCGGATGGCGTCGGGGGCGCCGGGGGCGCCGGCGAGGATGTGCCCGATCTGGTTCATGGCGGCAGTGCGGGCTTTGACCGTGGACCGGGCGGCATTTTGGAGGGCGCACATGCCGGTGACGGTCTCGTCTTTGGGCGCGCTTGAGGCGCGTCCGGAGAGTGCGGCACGGGCGGCGGCGTAGGCGTCGATCGGGTCCGACTTGCCGCTGCGGCGGCGTTCCGCGCGGTCGGGACGGTTGACCTCGACCACGCTCAGGCCGTCGGCGCAGGCTGGCCTGGTGAACCCGGTTCCATAGGACGCGGTGCCTTCCACGCCGATCGCGATCACGTCTCCGTGCGCGCCGAGGAACGCGAGAGCTGCTGTGTATCCGGCGGTGGTCGTGGGGAACTCGGCGTCGGCGATATGGCCGCCGTTATCGGTGACGACCGCGACATGGATGGTGTCGGCGTGCGAGTCCACACCGCCGAACCCCCACTGGCCGACCGTGTCCACCGTGCCCGCTGCTGTCATGCTGGAGGTGCCTTCCTAGCCGGAGGTGACACCGGCCAGGTGGGGCAGACAGGACATTGAGGGGGCTTCTGACCAAGCTCCTGACTTGGGACCGGGCCACCGCGCTCGTCGGCCTCGTCGTCGCGATTGCGCTCGGCGCCACGAATCTGCTGGAGGCCGAGCAACTCCAGCTCCACCACGGCCCCCTGTTCGCAGGGGCAGTGTCGCACTCCACGCTGCACCGGCTGCTGTCCACGACGGACGGGACGAGGCGCGCACAGATCGCGAAGGTACGACAGCGGGTGCGTCGCCACGTCTGGACGCTGCTGCACCTGCGGCCCGGCGGCTTCCCGTATCTGACCGTCGCGGGCCGGCATCTGAAGGGCTGGATCGTGCTCGACATGGACGCCACGATCATCACCGCGGCCTCCAGGAAACAGGGCGCCGCCGGCACGTTCAAGGGCACCTTCGGCTTCCACCCGTTGGCCGCGTGGCTGGCCAACACCGACGAGTGCCTGGCGATGGAGCTGAGGCAGGGCAACACCGTCGCCGATCACCTGCGGGTGCTGGATGCCGCACTCGCGCAGATACCCCGCTCCTCTCAGGCCAAGATCCTGGTGCGGGTCGACGGCGCCGGTGCCACGCACGGCCTGCTCAAGCGCCTTCAGGCGCTGAACACCACGCGGCGCACGGTCCGCTACACCGCCGGCTGGACGATCACGCCCGAGGACGAACGCGCCATCGCCCGCCTCCCCGAAGCCGCCTGGGAAACCTCCCTGCGACAGGACGGCGAGGTCCAAGAGGGCTACTTCGTCGCCGAGTTGACCGGGTTGAACACTCGTGAGGGCTGACCCAAGGGCATGCGGCTGGTCGTCCGCCGCGTCAAGCCCTCCCGCCGGCACCTGGGGAAGCTGACCGCGTTCGAGCACAAGACCGGCTGGCGCTACTCGATCACCGCAACGAACATCCGGCACATGGGCCACATGGCCGGCACCCACCAAGTGCAGTTCCTCGACGTCCTCCACCGCGACCACACCGAGGTCGAAGACCGCGTGCGCACCAACAAGGCGATCGGACTGGCAAACCTGCCGTCCAAGTCCTGGGAAACGAACACGAGCTGGATGCTCACCGCGAACCTCGCCGCCGATCTCGACGCCTGGCTGCGGCTGCTGACCCTCCACGACCAAGCGGACCTCGCCGACGCCGAACCGGACACGATGCGCTTTTGCCTCTACCACCTGCCCGCCAGCCTCGCCCACCACGCACGCCGCCGCCACCTGCGCATCGAACAGACCTGGCCTGGGCCGAGACATTCACGACCAGCTGGAAGCGGATCAACAACCTGACCGCCGCCACCTGACGACCAGCCTCCGCCCCAACGCACACCGAGAGGAGGAAAGCCAGCAGCCCCCGGGCTCGTGGAACCCGGCGCACCCCGCAGCGACACGCGACGGCCCACCCTCACACGGCGAGGGACATTACGGGCGAACCACCGTGCCACTCAACGACCAAAACCCACCGAAGAATCGAGGGGAGAAGCGGAAAAGCCCTGACAGGTTGATCGGCAGGATCGACCCGCCGTCCCCGTTGCCGCCGCCTCCGTTGCAGTCACCACCGGTGATGATCGTGGGGTCGTTCGCGGTCACGGTTTCCTGGTTTGCCGCGTCGGTGAAGGTCGCGGTGTTGGTGACGGTGCAGGGAGCGTCGGTGGCCACGAAGACGTTGGCGCTGTACGTCCGTCTGGGCGTAAGCGGCGTCGACTCCCATTGCGAGGGATCCCGCAGCGCTCAAGCCCACGATTGCGGCGAGCGCGGACATCTGCCGCTTCAACTGGTTCAGGGTCACGTCTAGTTCCTCCCGGCCTGTGACGGTCTGTCACTATTGACGTTTGCTCGGGATGCTGGCACACGTTGTGGATTAGAGAGCGTCCAGAAGAATAGGGCAGCTGGCATTTCACCCTTTCGCTCGTCAACTAGTGACCTGAGTTGGTCGGAGATTCGTCGTTGGTTGTGTATGAGTCGTCCGGGTCCGAAGATTCCGCCGTTGTCAGTCGCTGAGGCCCAACGGGCCGTGCTGGAAGGCTGGGTGCGTCGTCGCTCGACCGCCCAGTCTCTGGCTCAACGCTCAAGGATCGTGCTGGAGCGCGCCGAGGGGCACTCGATCTCGGAGGTGTCACGCCGGCTCGGTGTCACGGCGGACATGGTCCGCACCTGGCGGCGGCGCTTCCTCGAGCGTGGTCTGGACGGGCTGTCCGACGAGCCGCTGCCCGGCGTTCCACGGAAGATCACCGATACGGACGTCGAGCGCGTCATCATCAAGACGCTCGAACAGAAACCGAAGAACGCCACCCACTGGTCGACCAGGTCGATGGCCGCGGCGACCGGCATGTCCCAGTCCGCCATCTCGCGTATTTGGCGGGCGTTCGCCCTGGCCCCACACCGGTCGCGACGTTCAAGCTCTCCACCGACCCGCTGTTCATCGACAAGGTCCGTGACGTGGTGGGCCTCTATCTCGATCCGCCCGAGAAGGCCCTGGTTCTATGCGTGCACGAGTCGGGTCGGACCGGGGCGCGGTGACACCGTTTCTGGTGTTCCGTTTCCCCGACCCGCCCGCCGAACCGGACGTGCCCGTCTCCGAGCATCCGGCTCTCCACGTGCTCTTGCCTCTGGTCGGCCGACTGCTTTCCACCCTTACCGGCGTCTCCTGGTTCGAAGCTGCCCCCAGCTTCGCCATGCTGCTGCGACAGCACGGCGGCGGAGTCTTTTCACCTCCGCTCGATCCCACAGCGCCCCGTGGCTCACGAAGTCGCAGATCCAGGCCCTGGACCGGTCCCAGCCCGTACTGCCGATGATGCCCGGCGTTCCCGAACGCCGCAGCCACGACTACGTCCGCGCCGGCACCACCACCCTATTTGCGGCCCTCTAGGTAGCCACGGGCAAGGTGATCGGCTCCCTGCACCGGCGGCACCGGGCCATCGAGTTCAAGAAGTTCCTCACCAAACTCGACAAAGAGGTGCCCGCCGACCTCGAAGTGCACCTCATCCTCGACAACTACGTCACCCACAAGACGCCCGCCATCAAGCAGTGGCTGCTGGCACACCCCCGCTTCCACCTGCACTTCACACCGACGAGCTCGTCCTGGCTGAACCTGGTGGAGCGGTGGTTCGCTGAGCTCACACAGAAGAAACTCAAGCGTGGCGTCCACCGCTCCGTCCAAGCCCTCGAACGCGACATCCGCAGCTGCCTCGCCGACTGGAACGAGCACCCACACCCCTTCGTCTGGACGAAGACTGCCGACGAGATCCTCGACAAAGTCGCCACCTACTGCCGACGAATCTCTGACTCAGATCACTAGACAGACAGTGATTCATCACGGATGTTCCAGACAGCCTTCACTCCCAGCTGGTGCTCACATCCGGCACGTTCCCAGAGCTGTGTGAAGTCCTCAACTTCTCGCACGGAAGAAGTCTGCTCTGTCCGCCTCCGTAGGACGGTCGGCTCGATACCTCCGATCCGTTGCTGAAAGTCGGTCTGCAGTCGGTCCAATGTATTGAGAAAGTCCTTCAGATAAGGCAGTTCCTGATGCACTCTTTCTCGTTGCAAGCTGCTCTCCTGGGGAGCGTTCAGGTGGGTACGCGTTGAAGTGGAAGCGCTGGGGTGCGCTGGGGGCACGGTAGGACTGGTAGCGCAGGCACAGCTTCGATGGGCGCTGGACTCGGCGAAAGGAAACGACGTATCTGCTGTCACGCCCTCACAACGATCTTGCTCTGCGCCGGAAACGAGGCATTCGAGTGACTTGCCGTAAATGCCCGCTGCCCTCGACGCCGCGTACGCCGCCCTCGCGGCACTGTCCCGCACGCTGCCCTGGTCTGTGGAGCCGGACGAGAGCGGCATCGCTGCGACCGGCCACGACCGTTCCTAATCAGTGTGCAGGAGTGAGTCTTGGACCCACTGCCCGGCACTGCGCGCGTCCCGAACGGTTTTGGATGCACTGGTCCCCCGCGTGCCCTGTTGTGTACCCGCTCGGCGGCGTGCATCGTGTGCACGGTCCGTGACGGGTGGGCGGGTTCCCTCACGCCCTGGGGTACCCGGTCGGGCCTGGACGGTCCGATGCCCCGCAGCATCACTCTGGTGCTGTGGGGGCGGTGCCGTCCGTCGCCGGATCGGGTGCCCGAGGGCGCGTCGCCCGATCGCGATGCCAGCGGCATCGTGGCGGGACATCTTGCGGTGGGGTGTCCGCATCGGCTTGCGCCAGTGCTGGTTGCCCCACATCGAGGTGTAGGCCGGATCAACGGCCACGATGGACAGGTCCATCTCGGCGGCCATGGAGACGAGCCGGGCTTTGAGCTTCCCGGTCGGGATGCCTGAGATGAGCTGCCGGAACCGCTTCTTGCGGCCGTGCTTCTCGCGGGTCTTCTCGGCGGTGAAGTCCAGGTTCTCGATACCGATGGCGGCGACGCCGCAGCTTTTCGCCCAGTGCAAGACCTGGGTGATGGCGTGCCGGATCTGCGCGTCACGATGATCAGCAGTACCGGACAGGTCGTAGAAGAAGCGGTGTGGGTCGCCTACCGGGTTGCCGTGCGGGTCGAGCCGGTAGGCGGCGAAGTGATCCGCGTTCGTGTCGACGCCGATAATGCCCGCTGCGCGTGCGGTCTCCAGCCCGATCGTCTGGACCACCGGCCGCTGCCACGAGGCGGTCAAGTACCAGCGGCCACGTTCCACGTCGTAGTGGATGCGGTAGGCGACAGCCCGGTCGTTGTCGATGCGGTCGGCCCACTCCTGGCCCCGATGCGCGAACGCGACCTTGGAGCCAAGGACGTACCGGCCGTGCTTGGCGTTCGCCCAATCCGCGAGCGGGGCCGGCAGCTTGATGGACACCTCGCCGTCGGGGGCGACGCGGATCGTCTCGTTCCCGTATCGCTTGCCCGACTCCCCGTCGGCGGCGAGGAACCAGCGCTGGGCCTGCCAACGTTCCCGCCACTGGGCCTCGGTGAGCTGCGCGGCTTCGAGGTTGTGCCGGTTGCCCAGCAGCTTGCGGCCACCACGCACGACATGCACGACACCGGCCTCCCGGTCCGCGCGCGCCACGTCGAGGCGGTGTTCCAGGATCGCCAGGCGGCGCGATTTGTGGAACCACTCGCCCTTCGAGCGGTAGCCGCCCGCAGCACGCTTGGTGCCCTTCTCACCGACCGGCTGGGACAGGCGGTGCATCAGCATGCGCACACCGGCCTCAAGGCCCTGGATGTGGGCGAGCCGGCAGCGGCGGGACAAAGCCCACTGATCGTGCGTGGCCTTCGTGATCGCTCCGGCCCACCGCGATGACGAGGCGCCCGTCAGGTCCCGCTTACGCGCCGCCCACGTATCGGTGGAATGGTCACCCGCGTCCTGGCAGCGGGCCTTGAGGTCGCGGGACGCCAAGTGTCCGAGGTGTTCGCCGACCAGGCGCAACACCTTTTCATCCTCGGGCGTGAGGCGCCGCAGCCGGTCACGGATCGCGACACCGGACGGCCCGAGGGCAACGAACGGCGCATCGATGGTACGGAGCTGCTTCTTTTCGGCTCAGTCATCGGCGGCAGCCGCCTCAAGAGCCTTCTCTGCCCGGTTCTTCGCCGAACGGCGACCGTACAGGCGGGCGCAGAACGAGGTCAGTACCTCCACCATGTCCCTCACCAGGTCGTCTTCCACCTCACCCTCGTCCAGGACCACCAGACGGCGGCCCGTCGCGGATAATGCGGCCTCGACGAGTTCCACGTTCATCCGGCCCAGGCGGTCCTTGTGCTCGACCACGACCGTGGTCACATCCGGGTCGGCCAGAAGGCGCTTCGCTTTCGACCTACCACCGTTCATGCCCGACCCGATCTCGGACTCCACACGCACCACCCGGTGACCGGTGCTGGCCGCCCAGACGACCAGGCGCGCCAACTGCCGTTCCAGATCAGCCTTCTGGTCATGCGAACAGACACGGGCATACAGGCCCAGGCCGCCCGTCACGGACGGTGAGGAGTTCGCCTCGATGTTCACCAGGATCGTGCGCGGACCGACCCGCTGAGCAGGTACCGGCAACGTGCCCTCACGGAACCAGCGATACGCGGTATGCGGATGCACACCGTTCGCCACCGCCCACTCCTTGAGGTTCATGCGTCGGTGAATATAACACCCACTCAGAGGCTTTAATACACATCAGAGTTGACTCAATCACGAGCAGTTCTGAACCCCCACCACATCGCACGGCCACCGACCACGGGCTACACGGAGCAGCAGAGCGCCGAGGTCACCCGGCCCGAGGCGGACGTCATGCGCCTCGCCACGATCGTGACCGGACACGCCTGCTGGGGCAGCCTTTCCGGCCCGGAGCTGGTCGAGGCACGCATGGGCCTGATCAGCGCGGCGAAGGTACCGGCGGGTCGGCCCGATGTCGCCGAGGCGGCCTAGAGCATGCTGGAATCGGCGCCTTGGTCGCGTGGCCACCTGGCATCACTGCGGAAGAGCGCCGGCAAGGCCACTGCCGTTTAGCGGCAGTAAGGTGACATATAGGTGTGCCGGGAAGTCTCGTCGGCGGACACATCTGCCTGCCACCTGGAGCCCTCAATGTTCCACTTCCGGCCTCACCGACGATCGAAGCATCCAAGCGGCCACCATGTGGTCCGACTCCGTGGCGAAGTCACGGCACGGACCGCAGACCGTACGAAGAAGTACTTGCTTGACGCGCTCACCGATGGCCCCGACGTCCTGGTGGTGGACTTCGGCGAGGTGACCTACCTGGGCTCGGACGGCTGCGCCCCGCTATCACCGCTGTCCTCGCCGCCCGCACCACCGATACCCGCCTCACGTTCGCCCGAGCCGACGACCGAGCCGCATCGACCCTGCGCCGAGTCGGCCTGGGCGGATGCTGAACAATTCCGGCTCCAAATCGTAGCCACAGGAACCAGCTGCCTCCCATATTTGATCCGAAACGGTTCGGTTTCTGGGTCGTTGGGCGGGTGTGAGTGATCGAGTGAGGGACGCGCGGCATCTGTCGCCGTCGGCGCAGGAGGCCCTGCGGCTGCGCGGGGTGGCCGCGTTGGTGGCGGGGCGAAGCCGTCAGGATGCGGCGAGACGCGGAGGGAGCGCGCGCAGCTCGCCCTCGACGCGCGAGCGGGCGATCTGCACTTCGCCGGATTCGTTGACCAGGCGATCGATCACGTCGGCGCGCACGCGCAGCATCGCCTTCGACGCGCCCTCGACCTCCGCGAGCTCGTCGTCCTGCGCCACGGCCGCCGGGGCCGGCGGCGCGGCATCGACCGGCGGCGCGGCGACGGCCGCCGCGCCCTGCGCAACCGGGGTTGCCGACGGCGTTCCACCCGCGAGCGGCGCAGGCGCGTCGACGAAGCGCGGCAGCGTGACGTTGCTCCTGCCCTCGCGCAGCGCGTCGAGGACGAACGCGACGTCGTCGAGATCGGCGTCGAGGGCGTCGAACAGCGCGTCGCTGGGCGCGACCGCCACGTCGCCGTTCATCAGCCGCGACTCCATCAGGTGCGCGAGCTCGCCGAGGCGCATCGCGCCGGCCATCCGCGCGCTGCCCTTGAACGTGTGCAGCGTGCGTCGCAGCTGCTGCGCGACGGCGTGGTCGCGCGTGTTGCGGCGCCAGCCGCGGACCTGCTCGCCGGCCTGCGGATAGAGCTCGGAGGCCTCCTCGAGGAAGATCGCGAGCACCTGCTCGTCGACGTCGTCGCGGAGGCCCGCCAGCGGGTCGACGGCAAGCGCCGGGAGCGCCATGTCGGCATCCGGCGCGGCCGTCGGCGTGCCGGCCGCTGCCAGGACGTCTCTGGCCGGCTCGGGCGGCGGGACACCGTCGGGTTTCGCGTCTTCCCGGACCGCCGCGGGGGTCGCGTCGATCGATGCCGACTCCACCGGCGCGGACTCGACCGCCACCGACTCGACCGATGCTGCTTCCTGCACCGCGGCGTCGACCCCGTCGGCGGGCACGGGCCCTTCGAGCGGTTCACGCGCCACCTGCAACGGGGCTTCGACGATCGCCACGATCTGTGGCGCGGCGACCGGCACTCCTGCCTCGCCGCAGGGCAATGCGTCGACCCGTGCGTCCAGCCGCGCCGGGTCGTCGGTCAGCCGTGCCGCCACGGGCAGAAAATCCGGGCCTGGTTCCGGAAGCTCGGTTTCCAGCGCCTGGTGAGGGGGACTTGCCGGCGCGTCCTCGCCGCTCCTCTGCGGTGCCGCCGCTGCCTCATCGGGCCTGCTCTGTCGCTCGTCGCGCTCGGCCGCCTCGGCGGCTGCCGTCTCGGCGTCGACGGCCTCGGCACCGATGACTTCGCGGCGCAAGGCCTCGAGATCGGCCACGACCGCCTCGGCGCGGGCAAGATCGTCGGCATCGAAGCGCGCGCGCGCGCGCACACGCGAAACGCAATGCGCGAGCAGGTCGACGGCGGTGGCAAGGACCGGCTGCGCCGCGTTCGGCAGCGGCGCGCCGCGCTGCTGCAGCGCGATCAGCGCCTGTTCGAGCGCCTTCGCAATCAGCGCAATCGGCGGAAAGCCTCCGGTGCGGTGGATTCCGCACAGCGTGTGGCTCGCGCGCACCATCGCTTCGCTGGGCGCCTGGCGCGCATCGAACTGCAGCAGCGAAAGCTCGTGGTGAAGCGCCGCGACGTGTTGCTCCGCTTCATCGCACAGCACCGCCCACAGCGGCGCGGACAGCGTGACGTCGCCGATGATGACGTCGCTGCCCGCCGTCGGGACGTCGACCGGCGGTTCGGGCGCGGCGGCCGCCGGACCCTGCAACGGCACGGTTTCGCCGGCCGCGTCGTGGCGCGGCGGGCGCGCGGGCGCGGTATTGTCGGCCACCAGGCGCAGGAAAGGCGCACGCAGGTCGTCGTCGGGCGGCAGCGCAATGTCGATCGACTCTTCGTCGGGAGGCGCGGCATCGGCAACGACTTCGGGCGCGTCGTGCTCGGCCGCTGCGCCGAGCTCGGCAAGCTCGACGATCTCGACCGGCGAGGGCACTTCGATGTCCACCTCGATGTCCGGGACGAACGCGTCCGCCGGAGGCCCGGTCAGCGCGTCGATCCCGGAGGGCGCCAGCCCGTCGACCAGCGCGGCATCCGGCAACACGACGGACTGCGCGGCCGCTGCGTCGCCCTCGCCCGGCGTCGCCGCGGACGCGCCGTCGCCTGCAGGCGCCGCATCGGCGGCGGCGGCCGCCGCCGGCGGCGCCTCGGAGACGGGCACCGGCTTCGCGACGCGCGTGACGACGGACGCCGGCGGCGCGAGCTTGGCGCCGCCGGGCCATTCGCGCTGGACATTGTGGATGGCGGTGAGCAGCGCGTGCGGGTCGCAGACGATCTGGTTGGTCGCGCGGAGTGCATCCACCCAACCGCGGAAGCTCTGCTGCGCGACGTCGATCATCGCCAGGACGGCCGGCGATACGGCGCGTTCCTCTTCGATGAGCCGGTTGTGCACCTGCTCCACTTCGAAGGCGAGCTCGCCCAGGTCGGTGAGCCCGACCATCCGCCCGCTGCCCTTCAGCGTATGGAACTGGCGGCGCACGGTGGCGACGGCCTCCCGGTCGCCCGGATTGAGGGTGAGGATCCGCAGATGCTCGACCACCGCGTCGAGCACTTCCGCCGCCTCGGTGAGGTAGATGTCGAGCAGCTCGGCGTCGAGCGTCGAGGTGTCGGTGGCGAGGAGTCGCTGCGTCTCGGCGGAGATCTCCGGCGCGGCGGCCACGCCGTCGTCCGCGATCTCCTCCACCATGGCGGCGAGCCCTTCCGCGCCGCCGGACGCCATCGCGTTGAGTGCGACGTCGGCCTGCGCCACGAGGTCGGCGTCGCCGATCAGCTCGGCGTCGTCGCGCAGCGCCTTCAGCTTGACCGTGAGCTCCTCGCGCGCCGCGGCGTCGGCCGTGGCGCTCTGCGCCTGCGCGACCAGCGCCGGCAGCTCCGCGCGCAGCGCCGCCACGGCTTCCTCGACGGAATCCGCTTCGGCGACGGCCGGCGCGGGCGCCTCGCCGAGACGGCGTGCGATCAGCGGCGCGATCAGGCGATCGCGGTCAGGACGCTGCTGCTCGAACGCCTCGATGAAAAAGCCCAGTCCCGACAAGGACTCGGCGAGCAGGTCGAGATCCTCGCTGTCGATCGGCTCGTCGGTGGTCGCGTAGCGCTCGATCTGCGCCTGGCACATCGCGAGCAGGCGGTCGGCGGCGTCCTGCCCGAGCATCTGCAGCGCGCCGCGGATCTGGGCGCCGTCCTTGGTCAGCGCCGCGAGCTCGGCCCGCTTGCCGTTGTCGCGGAAGAACGCGTCGAGCACCTGCTCCATGTGCCGGAGGTTGGCGCGGATCTCGCGGCCGACCTGCGCCACGAGCACGCGCTCCTGCGCGCGCTTCGACATCTCGTCGAGCATCGGGGCGCTCGCCACCGTCGCGCGTCCGGCGCGTGCGGCGTCGAGCCGCGCGAGCATCGCGCTCACCTGGCGCGGAAAGTCGCGCGACAGGCTGGCGTAGTTCTCGAACGCCGATTCGGCGAGCAAGAGCGCCGTGGCGAATTCCATGGCCAGCGGCTCGGACACGCCGGCCGCCGGCATCGCGTCCAGGTTCTCGACCAGCGCGGCTGTGAGCTTCATCAGCGCGCCCTGCTTCACCTCGACCGCCTTGGTGTGCACCGACGCCAGTGTCTGCTTGAGCCTCGGCAGGTTCTCGGCGCGGCCGGCGGCGGCCTTGAGCCAGGAATCCTTCGCGCCCGCCAGCTGCTCGCACGCTTCGCGCAGCAGCGGCTTGATGTGCACGACGTCCGCCGAGAGGACTTCGGCGGACGGGATCAGGCCGGAGAGCCGGAACGCCTGCTGCACCGCCTGGACCTGCGGCCCCACCGGCGCGCTGATCGCGACGTAGTAGAGCACCTCGCGGCGAAGCCGGTCGGCGACCTTGGCACCGCCTTCGGTCACGCGCCGGATCTGCAGGTCGATCCGCGCGATGAGCTGCCGCAGCCCGAAGCCCGATTCGAGGCCGTTGGACGCGACCGCTTCGAGCAGCGCCGCGACCGTCCACCAGAACGCGCGCAGGTTGGGCTGCGGCGTGACGCTCTCGATGCCCGCCACCGCGTCGCGCATGATCCGCCCGCCCTCGGCCACCTCGCCGCGCAGCCACGCCAGCAGGCCGCGCTGGAAGTGCCGGCGCTGCTTGACGAGGAACGAGGGCAGCCGCGAGGGCACGTCCTCGCGCGGCGCCGTGCGCGGCGCCCGTGGCGACAGATCGGGATAGAACAGGTCGGTCGGCGCGACGGCGGCGACGCCGCGCGCCTGCTGCATCTGCTCGAATTCGGGATAGAGCTTGAGCGGCACCGGCGGCAGGCCGTCGACGATCTCGTCCAGGAAAATGCGCAGCTTGCGGCACGCACGGTCGATCGTCGCGACGGTATCGGCGAGCGCCTCCGGCGGCAGCTCGTCGATCCGGGCGAGCTGCTTCTCGATCTCGTCGGTGAACGCCACCACGGCGTCGAGCCCGACCATCTGGATCGCCCCGGCCGCCTGGTGGATGTGGGCACGCGCGTGCTGCAGCGACGTCGCCGCGGCGGGGTCGCCGGCGTACTGCGCCAGCGCGTCGAGTCCGCGCGCCAGCGATTCGCCGATCTCGCCGTGGACCCACGACAGCGGGCCCACGTCGAAATCGGCGGACGGGGATTCGATGGCGACAGCCGAGGACTTCATGACGTGCTTCGGAGCAAGAGGCGTGCTACGCCTAGACCTTGAACCCCGCGACGGAGCTGCGCAGCTCCGCCGCCAGCTTGGTGAGCTGGCCGATCGACACGTTCGTCTGCTTCGTGCCTTCCGTCGTCTCCTCGGTGATCTTGAGGATGCCCTGCATGCCGCGCGTGACGTCGGCGACGGACGCGGATTGCGTCTGCGTCTGGGCGGAGATCCGCCCGATCAGCTCGGCGAGCTCGCGCGACACGCCCTGGATCTCGAGCAGCGCCTGGCCGGCGGCGTCGGACAGCTTGGCGCCTTCCACCACGCCGACGGTCGAGCGGTCCATGGCCGCGACGGCGTCCTGGGTATCGGCCTGAATGGTCTTCACGATCGCCTCGATCTGCTTGGTCGCCTCGGCCGAGCGCTCGGCCAGCCGCTGCACTTCCTCCGCGACCACGGTGAAGCCCCGGCCCGCCTCGCCGGCGGACGCGGCCTGGATCGCCGCGTTGAGGGCGAGGACGTTCGTCTGCTCGGTGATGTCCGAGATCAGCTCGACGATCTCGCCGATCTCGAGCGAGGATTCGCCGAGGCGCTTGATGCGCTTCGACGTCTCCTGGATCTGCCCGCGGATCTCGTTCATGCCCGCGATCTGGTTCTGCACCGCGCTGCCGCCTTTCTCGGCGGCGGCGAGCTGCGCCTGCGCCACGCGCGCCGATTGCGCGGCATTCTGCGCAACCTCGGAGATCGACTGCGCCATCGTCAGCACCGACGCGGACGCGTGCTGGATCTCCTTGTTCTGCCGCTGCGATGCCTCGAACAGGCGGTTCGAGATCGCCTGCGTCTCCTGCGTCGCCTTGTTCACCTGGTCGGTCGCGGAGTTGATGCCCTTCACCAGCGTGCGCAGCTCCTCGATCGTGAAGTTGATCGAGTCGGCGATCGCGCCCGTCACGTCCTCGGTCACCGATGCCTGCACGGTGAGGTCGCCATCGGCGAGATTGCCCATCTCGTTGAGCAGGCGGAGGATCGCCTCCTGGTTGCGCTTGTTCTCGCCCTCGCTGTCCAGCGCGCGGACGCGCGCGTCGTCCAGGAAGACCTTGCCGAGCAGCACGAGGCACACAAGCGCGAGCAGGCCGAAGCCCGCGGCGAGCCAGACGCTGATCGTGTGCGTCCGGCCCGAGCCTTCGTAGTCGGCAGCGAGCTCGCTGGACGCGACGAGCAGCGGGTCGGCGTCGGTGTTGATCATGCGGACGGCCTTCTGCGCGAGGTCCGGCAGCGGCGTGCCGTCCGCGACCGCCTGCGCGATCCCGGCCTCGGCGCCAGCGATCGTATCCACTGCCCCGCTCATGCGCTCGAAGAGCTTCGCGATGCTCTCGAGGCGCTTCACCGCGTCCGCATCCTGGGTCGCGTCGACCGACACGCCACGGATCTGGCCGCCGTTGCGCAGCGTGTCGATGTCCTGCCGGAGGCGCTCGCGCGCGTCCTTCAGCACGGTGAACGCGCCGGGCTGCGCCAGCGCCGCCGACGCCGCCGAGCGCGCGATCCGCTGCGACAGCATCTGCATCTCGAGGGCCGTCGTCGACGCGGCCGCTTGCTGCGTCGCCATCCGCGCGTCGATGAACAGGATGAGCGCGGCGAACAGCGCGAACAGCACCATCAGCACGCCGAGCACCTGGAACTGCTTGACCACCGCCAGCCGGCCGATCAGCGGCAGCTTGCGCGGCATGTTCGCCGCTGCGCTCGCCGTGCGCAGCTGCTCCATGATCGAGACGGACGCCAGCGGATCGTACTGGACGGCGGAGGCCTGCTGCGTCATCTTGACCTGCGTCGTCGGGATCTCGATGTTCGTGTCGCCGGCTGCCATGACGGTCTTGCTGCCGGCCATTTTGGGCATCTTCAGCGCCATTGCATATTCTCCGGAGTCTTGCCTCGCTAAACGCCGACCTGCAGGAACGCCGGCGTGCGGGCGAGTCGCGCCAGGTCCATCTCCTGCCACGCGTTGCCCTCGCCGTCCATCCACCGCTGCGCGTACCACGGCGCGGCGTTCCCCGGCGTGGGCACCGGCGCCAGGTCGGCCAGGTTGCGCAATCCCAGGACGCGCGACACGACGATGCCCGCGTTGAGCTCGCCGACGCGCGCGCCGAACAGCAGCAGCCGCGTCGCGGCCGCCACCGGCGCCAACGGGTGGCCGAGGTAGCCGGCAAAGTCCACGATCGAATAGAGGTTGCCGCGGATGTTGGCGACTCCCAGGAACCAGTCGCACGTCATCGGTACCTTGACGATCTGCGGCAGGGTGATGACCTCGCCGGCGTCGGCGAGCCGCACCAGCCACCGCTCGCCGCCGGCGGACAGGCCGAGGCGCGAAGACTCCACCTGGGCGGCCGTCTTGGTCGCCAGCCGGGACGCCAGCTCCTGCTGGAACGTCCGCAGGTCGATGCGCGGACCGCGGGCCATGGCGTGCGGGACGTTGGGGGTCATGCCATCGAGTTGATCTTCGCGAGCAGCTCGTCGCGATTGACCGGCTTGACGATGTAGTCGCGCGCGCCCTGGCGCAGACCCCAGATCTTGTCCGTCTCCTGGCTCTTCGACGTGCACAGGATGATCGGGATCGACCTGGTCTCGGGGTCGCGGCTGATCGCCCGCGTCGCCTGGAAGCCGTTGAGGCCGGGCATGACGACGTCCATGAGGATGAGGTCGGGCTTCGCCTGCTTCGACTTGTGAATCGCGTCCTCGCCGCTGTCGCTCGCGACGACCTCGAAGCCGGCCTTGGTCAGAAGGTCGTTCAGGACGTGCCGCTCGGTCGGCGAGTCGTCGACGATCAGGATGCGCTTGATGGACATGTCTCGGTGTGCCGCCATGGTTGGGTTCTAGGCCGCCGCCCTGACGTGGGTGGCGACGGCCTTGAGGAGGCTTTCCTTGGTGAACGGTTTCGTCAGGTATTGATCCGAACCGACCATGCGGCCTCGCGCACGGTCGAAGAGGCCGTCCTTGGACGAGAGCATGATTACCGGCGTGTCATGAAACTTGGCGTTCTTCTTGATCAGCGCGCACGTCTGGTAGCCATCGAGGCGGGGCATCATGATGTCGACGAAGACGATGTCGGGCTGGTGATCGGTGATCTTGGCGAGCGCATCGAAGCCGTCCTCGGCGAGGATGACCGTGCATCCCGCCTGCAGCAGGAAGATTTCGGCGCTGCGGCGGATGGTGTTCGAGTCGTCGATCACCAGCACCTTCACGCCCTGCAAGAGATTTCTTTCCGACACTTCGCCCCCCCGTGTGCCTCGGCTTCGGGTCACGCGGCGTCCCTCGCCGCGGCATCGAGTCGAGTCTGCCACGGCACCAAGGGTTTGCCTAGAGCATAAACCTTGCCGGAATCAGCACTTGCGGCGGAAACTTCATGAAAAGCAACAGTGCGTCAAGTTTTCGCCGCGGGACGGCCCTGCCGCCGCGCGGCAGGGCCTGACGCAGCACGGCTGTGCATTACAACGCGGCTGTGCGTTACAACCCGCGCCACGCTCAGCGGCCGAGGAACAGCCGGTAGGCCGGATTGGCCGTTTCGTCGACGTAGTCGTAGCCGAGCCGGTCCAGAAAACGGCGGAACTCCGCCTTGTCCGAGGGTGGAACCTGCATGCCGACCAGCACCCGGCCATAGTCTGCGCCGTGGTTGCGGTAATGGAACAGGCTGATGTTCCAGCCGGCGCTCATGCTGTCAAGGAAGCGCATCAGCGCGCCCGGGCGCTCGGGAAACTCGAAGCGGTAGAGGATCTCGTCGGTGGCGTTGGGCGCGTGCCCGCCCACCAGGTGCCGGACGTGCAGCTTCGCCATCTCGTTGTCGGACAGGTCCGAGGCCTGGATCCTGCGCCGCTTGAGCTCTCCGAGCAGGTGATCGGTCTCCTGGCGGTTGCGCACCTCGATGCCGACGAACAGGTGCGCGGCCTGCGGATCCGCGTAGCGGTAGTTGAATTCGGTGACGTTGCGGTTGCCGAGCAGCGCGCAGAACGCCCGGAAGCTCCCCGGCCGCTCCGGGATCGTGACCGCGAGGATCGCCTCGCGCGCCTCGCCCAGCTCCGCGCGCTCGGCGACAAAGCGCAGGCGGTCGAAGTTCATGTTCGCGCCGCAGGCGATGGCGGCGTAGACGCGGCCCTTCGTGCGATGGCGCTCGACCCACGCCTTGACCCCGGCCACGGCCAGCGCGCCGGCCGGCTCGAGGATCGAGCGCGTGTCCTCGAACACGTCCTTCAGCGCGGCGCACGTCGCGTCGGTGTCGACCAGCACGACCTCGTCGACGTACTTGCGCGCGAGCCGGAACGTCTCCCGGCCGACCTGCTTGACGGCCACGCCGTCGGCGAACAGGCCGACGTGTGGCAGCACGACGCGCCGGCCTGCCGCAAGCGAGCGCGCCATCGCGTCCGAATCCTCCGGCTGCACGCCGATGATCCGGATCTCCGGGCGCACGCGCTTGACGTACGCGGCTATGCCCCCGATCAGGCCGCCGCCGCCGATGGCGACGAAGATCGCGTCGAGCTCGCCGGGGCACTGGCGCAGGATCTCCATGCCGATCGTCCCCTGCCCGGCGATCACGTCCGGATCGTCGTACGGATGGACGAAGGTGGCATGGCGCGTCTTCATCAGCGCCTGCGCCTTGGCGAACGCGTCCGAGTACGAGTCGCCGTGGAGCACGACCGTGGCGCCGCGCGCCTTTACCGCCGCGATCTTGATGTGCGGCGTCGTCACCGGCATGACGATCGTCGCCGCGCAGGAGAGCCTCTGCGCGGCCAGCGCGACGCCTTGCGCGTGGTTGCCGGCCGACGCCGCGATCACGCCGCGGGCGCGCTCCGCTGCGCTCATGCGCGCCATCTTGTTGTACGCACCGCGCAGCTTGAACGAGAACACCGGCTGCTGGTCCTCGCGCTTCAGCAGCACGCGGTTCCCCAGGCGTGCCGACAGCGTGGGCGCCAGCTCCAGCGGCGTCTCGACCGCGACGTCGTAGACCTTCGCGGTAAGGATCCGGGTCAGGTAGTCGATGGGCATGCGGTGCGCAAGGGCGAAGCGGGCCCCCGAGTGTACTTCCCCGCCGCCGCGCTCACCCGGGGGGCTGCGCGCGGGATGCGTCGCGCGCGGCAGCGCCGCGATCCGGTCGCATTTGCGCTGCGCCCGTTCTGCTAATCTGCCCGGCGCCATGGCCCGCGCCCGCACGGACCCTTCGCCGACGACGCTCGCCGTCGTCGACATGGGCTCGAACAGCTTCCGGCTGGAGGTCGGGCGCGTCGAGGGCGACCAGATCTTCCGCCTGGACACGTGGCGCGAAACGCTGCGCATGGGCGCGGCGCTCGACGACCTCCAGCGCATCACGCCGCAGGCGCAGCGCGCTGCGCTCGCGTGCCTTGCCCGCTTCGGCGAGCGGCTGCGCGGCCTCCACCCGTCCGCCGTGCGCGCCGTCGCCACCAACACCTTCCGGGTGGCGGCCAACGCGGCCGCGTTCCTCGCGAAAGCCGAGGCGACGCTCGGCTTTCCGATCGACATCATCGCGGGACACGAGGAGGCGCGTCTCATCTATCTGGGCGTCGCGCACGTCCTTCCGCCGTCGCGCGAGCCGCGGCTGGTCGTCGACATCGGCGGCGGCTCGACCGAATTCATCATCGGCCGCGGCCTCGAGCCCGAGCGGCTCGAGTCGCTGAAGATCGGCTGCGTCAGCTACACGCAGCGCTTCTTCGCGGAGGGGCAGCTGCGCGCCGAGGCGTTCCGCGCCGCCGAGATGGACGCGCGCGCCGAAGTCGAGGCGATCGCGCGCGAGTTCGGCCGCGAGCACTGGCGCGAAGCGTATGCGTCGTCGGGCACCGCGCTCGCGCTCGCCGATATCCTGGAGCAGAACGGCCTGTCGTCGGGGGGCATCACGCTGCAGGGATTGACGCGCCTGCGCAAGCGGATGGTGGGCGCGGGCAACATGCGGCGCATGAAGCTCGCGGGATTGAAGCCGGAGCGCGCGCCGGTGCTGGCCGGGGGCCTCGCCATCATGGCCGCGGCACTCGCCGAACTCGACGTCCCGCGGATCAACCCGGTGGGGGGCGCGATGCGCCTCGGCGTCCTGTACGACCTGCTCGGCCGCACGGTGCAAAAGGACATCCGCGCGGCGACGGTCGACCGCTTCATCGAGCGCTACCACGTCGATCGCCCGCACGCGACGCGGGTCGCCGCGCTGGCGAAGTCGCTGTACCAGAAAGCCGCGGCCAAGCCGAACGCGAGCTCGGCACAGCTGCTCGAATGGGCGGCACTGCTGCACGAGGTCGGCTACACGGTTTCGCACCTCGGCTTCCACAAGCACGGCGCCTACATCCTGGAGAACGCCGACATGCCGGGCTTTTCCGCGCAGGAGCAGCGTCGCCTGGCGCACCTCGTGCTCGGCTGCCGCGGCGGCCTCGCGAAGGTCGCCGCGCTGCTCCCAGACGCCGACATGCGCGCGCAGCTGCTCGCGCTGCGGCTGGCCGTCTTGTTCCACCACGCCCGCGGCCCGATCGCACGGCCGCGCATCGTGCTGTCGGTCGACCGCTCGATCCGCGTCGGCGTGCCGGCACGCTGGCGCCGCCTGCACCCGCTGTCGTCGTACCTGCTCGACCAGGAGCGCGACGAGTGGCGCGCGCTCGGGTACGACTGGAAACCGCCGCGCTGAGCGCGCCGCGTCAGGCCGCGGGTCCCGCGCAGGCGTGCGCCGCGAGCGCCTCGACGACGCCTTCAGCGATGCGCCGCGGCCGCTCGCCCAGGCCGAAGCACGCCGCCGGATCGCCGCGCGGGTCGACTTCGACGACCTTCTGCCCTGGCGATACGCGCGCGCCGCGCGCCGACAGGCCTCGCAGCACGCCACCGAGGGGTGCGGCGAGCGGCGCGCCCTCCAGCGTCGCGACGACCTCGCCCGCCGCGACCTTGTTGCCGATGGCGCGCGTCGTATTGAAGCGGCCGCCGACCGGCGCGTAGACGAAGCGCTCGCGGCCGGCGCCACCGAGTGCGCGGGGTTCGCCTTCGAACGCCAGCGTGCCGCCAGCACGCACGACGGCGCCCTGCCGGTCACCCCACGCCGTCTCGATGGCGACGTCGACATGCTCGCCGACGCGATAGCCGGGGCCGAGCCCGATCGTCAGCAGGTCCGAGGCCTCGTGCGGCTTGAGCCGTGCCGGCGGCGTGCGCTTCGCGACGCGGCCGTCGACGACGGCGACGGGATCGAGCGCCGCGGCGACGCCGCGCCACGACCACGTTGTCGCGGCGATCCAATCGCCGCGCTCCAGCACGACCGGAATGCTGCGCACCGACGAGCAGAAGCACGCGGCGACCCCGTCGAGCTCCGCGGTGCCGACGTACCACGCATCGGCGAACGCCATGCCGCGGCGCGGCCACGGCGGATCCGCCTCGTCGATCAGGACCGTCGCGTAGCCGGCGCGATGAACCGCATGCGCGACTGCCGAGCCGATGTCGCCGGCACCGAGCACAACGACGACGCGGCGCGCAACGCGCCCGCGCGCCTGGCGCGTCATCGCGGCAACCGGGGCGCCGGCGCGGTAAAGGAGCGCGCGAAGCGCGAGCGAGGCATCGGGCATGACGGCGAGTCTGCCGCCGCCATGCGACACGCAGATGAAAAGCGACGCGCGGTTCCGCGCGCCCCGCGGCGGGTGTGACCGGCCGCGCGCGGCACGCGCCGCCGGCCGATCACTTCTTCGGCGTGGCTTCCCACATCGCGATCAGCGCGCCGGTGGGATCCTTGAAGATCGTGAACCTGCCGAAGTCCTGGACCGGAATGTTCTCCATGATCATCGTCGCTCCCAGCTCTTTGGCGCGCGTCGTCGACACCGCGAGGTTCTCGACCGCCACGTAGGGCAGCCAATGCGGGGGAATGCCGGGGTCGGGCGCCGTCATCATGCCGCCGCCGGTGCCGTCGCTCACGTTGATGATCGTGTAGCTCTTGCCGTCGCCCATCGGCATGTCCTGCAGCTGCCAGCCGAACAGGGCCGTATAGAACTGCTTCGCCCTCGGAAGGTCATGCGTGGTCAACTCGACGTGTACGAACGGGTTGGCCATGGAGTCTCCTCTGGAATCGTTCCGCGCGGGACCCGTGCGCTAGAGGAAGTCCGGTCCGACGACGGTCTTCAGCACGATCGCCGCGCCGTCCTCGCGCACGCGGTTCGACAGCCACCAGACGGCGCCCTTGCGCACCGACCAGTACGCCTCCTCGCCCGACAGCAGAAACGAAGCGACCATGCCGAGCGTGGGCTGATGCCCGACGATCAGCACGGGCTCGCGCGAATCGGGCCAGTTCGCCGCCGCGAGCACCGCAGCGACCGTCGCGCCGGGCGCGAGTTCGGGCACCGTCCTGAACTTGCGCGGGAGCGCGGCGGCGGTCTGCTGCGCGCGATCCGCCGGCGAGACGAGGATGCGGCAGCTGTCGGGCAGATGGCGCTCGAGCCACTCGGCCATGCGCTCGGCCTGCTTTTGCCCCTTCGACGTGAGCCGCCGGCCGAGATCGGGCTCGCCGGGCTCCGCCTCGCAGTGCCGCCACAGGATCAGGTCCATCACTCGGCCCGCAGGCGCGTGCCCATGCGTTCGAGCAATTGCGCTTGCGCGGAGACCGCGCGTTCCCCTTTCCGGGGCTTGCGCTTGACCCACGCGCCGTCCGCGTGCAGGTCCCACGCGTCGACGTTGTCGGCGAGGTAGGTGTCGAGGCCTTCGTCGACGACCCGCCTGCGCAGCTCCGGATCGAGCACCGGGAACGCCACCTCGATGCGCCGGAACAGGTTGCGGCCCATCCAGTCGGCGGAGGCAAGCCAGACGTCGGGCTCACCGCCGTTCTCGAAATACCAGACGCGGTGATGCTCGAGGAAACGGCCGAGGATCGAGCGCACCCGGATGTTCTCGGAAAATCCCGGCACGCCCGGCCGCAGCGCGCATGCGCCGCGCACGACGAGATCGATCTCGACGCCCGCCTGCGAGGCCGCCTGCAGCGCGCGGATCACGCCCTCCTCGACGAGCGCGTTCATCTTCGCCTTGATCCGCGCCGGCCGGCCCTCCCTGGCGTGCTTCGTCTCGCGGCGGATCATCTCGACGATCCGGCGGTGCATCGTGAACGGCGCCAGCAGCAGCCGCCTGAGCTTCGCGGCCTTGGCGAGGCTCGTGATGTGCAGGAAGATCTCGTTGACGTCGGCGCAGACTTCCGGATCGGCGGTCAGCAATCCGAAGTCGGTATAGAGCGCGGTCGTCCGCGGATGGTAATTGCCCGTGCCCAGGTGGGCGTACGACACCAGCCGCGCGTTGCCCGCGGCATCGTTCTCGCGCCGCAGCAGCAGCGCGAGCTTCGCGTGCGTCTTGAGGCCGAATACGCCGTGGACGACCTGCGCGCCCGCCTGCTCGAGCTTCTCCGCCCAGTTGATGTTCGCTTCCTCGTCGAAGCGCGCCATCAGCTCGACCACCACGGTGACCTCCTTGCCGCGCCGCGCCGCCTGGATCAGCGCCTCCATCAGCACCGAGTTGACGCCGGTGCGATACACCGTCTGCTTGACCGCGACCACGTCCGGATCGTCGGCCGCGCGGCGGATGAAGTCGACGACCGGCTCGAACGTCTGGTACGGGTGGTGCAGCAGGATGTCGCGCTGGCGGATCGCCGCGAGGATGTCGGGCTCGGCGGCAAGGCGCTCGGGCCTGCCGGGCGCGAACGGCGGGTACTTGAGCGCGCCGATCTCGACCTGGTCGATCAAGGACGCGAGGCGCATGACGTTGACCGGCCCGTCGCAGCGGTACAGGTCGTCGTCGGCGAGTTCGAACTGGCGGAGCAGGAACCTGGCGAGATGTTCGGGACACGACTCCGCCACCTCCAGGCGCAGCGGAATGCCGAACTGCCGCTGCGGCAGCTCCCCCTGCAGCGCCTGGCGGAGGTTCTTGACTTCCTCCTCGTCGATCCACAGGTCGGCGTCGCGCGTCACCCGGAACTGCGAGAAGGCGACGATCTCCCGGCCGGCGAAAAGATCGGCGAGGTGGGCATGCATCACCGACGACAGCAGCAGGAACTCGTTCTCCGCCTCGCTGATCTCGCGCGGCAGCTTGATCACCCGCGGCAGCAGGCGCGGCGCCTTGACGACGGCGATCGTCGTGTCGCGCCCGAACGCATCGTGGCCCGACAGCTCGACGATGAAGTTGAGCGACTTGTTGACGATCTGCGGAAACGGATGCGCAGGGTCGAGGCCGATGGGCGTCAGCAGCGGGCGCACTTCGCGCTGGAAGTACTCCGCCACCCATGCGCGCTCCGCCGGCGAGCGGTCGACGCGGCCGAGCAGGCGCACGCCGTGCGCGGCCAGCGCCGGAAAGACGGCGTCGTTCAGCAGCGCGTACTGATCGTCGACGAGCGCGCGCGCCGCGCCGCTGACGTCGGCGAGCAGCGTGCGCAGCGACGCGAGCGTCATGCCCGCCGGCGGCATCTTCGCGCGAAGCTGCTCCTTGAGGCCGGCCACGCGGATCTCGAAGAACTCGTCCAGGTTGCTGCCGACGATGCACAGGAAGCGCAGGCGCTCGAGCGTGGGGACGCCGGCGTCGGCCGCGAGCGCGAGCACGCGGCGGTTGAACGCGATCAGCGAAAGCTCGCGGTTGATGGGCGAGGGATCGAGCACCGCCTCCGTCGGCCGCGCCGCGGCGGCGGACGCGGTGACTGCGCTCGCCTCGGAAGCGCGCGCGGGGATGGCCGCGGCGCCGGGGTCGGGCGTGCGCGCGAGCGCGTCGGACGCGGGCGCGGTCGGCGGATCGGCATGCACCGGGCCGACTGTCGCAGCGGACGATGACAGCAGCGTGACAGGCGGCGACGCGGTCATGGGCTTCCTAGGCGGCCTGCTCCCGCGCGAGCCCCAGCCACAGGCAGCGGCCCTTCGAGTCGCGATCGAGCGCCTCGAGGTACGCCGCGTGCGCGGCAAGCTCGTCGGGCGTCGGCAGGATCACGCGCAGCGCCGGGCGGACGGCGGCGCCCGCACCCGCGCCCGCCGCGCCGGCCAGGCCGGCCGGCACGACGGCGATGTCCATCATCAGCGTTTCCTGGCCGCGTGTCATCGCCAGATAGACGTCGGCGAGCAGGCCGGCATCGAGCAGCGCGCCGTGCAGCGTGCGCTGCGCATTCGACACGCCGAAGCGCTCGCACAGTGCATCGAGGTTGTTGCGCTTGCCGGGGAAGGTTTCCCGGGCGAGCGCCAGCGTGTCGGTCAGCGTTCGGTACAGGGCGGAACAGCATCCCGCCCCCGCGCGCGCGAACTCGGCATCGAGGAACGCCACGTCGAAGGGCGCGTTGTGGATGATCCACTCGGCGCCGCGCGCGAATTCCGCGAGCTCGGCCGCGATGTCGGCGAAGCGCGGCTTTTCCCGAAGATCGTCCCAGGTCATGCCATGCACCTCGGTGGCGCCGGCGTCGATCTCGCGGTCGGGATTGAGGTAGTAGTGGAGGTGGCGGCCGGTCGGCCGGCGATCCGACAGCTCGACGATGCCGATCTCGATGACCCGATGTCCCTGCTTCGGGTCGAGGCCGGTGGTCTCGGTGTCGATGACGAGTGAGCGCATTCGCTACTTGCGGTACTTCTGGATGGTCGATTGTATCTCGGCGATGGCGCGCTCGATCTCGTCGTCGGTCAGGTCGCGCTGCGGGCCGCGCCGCTGCTTCAGCGTCATCGTGTGGTCGATCTCGGTGGCGAACTCTCCGAGGCCCAGCGTGTCGGTGACGGTGCTCTGCGCTTCGTCGGTCAGGGTCTCCGGTCCCCAGCGGACGACGATCGCCGACAGGTTGTCGCCGTCGGACCCGCCGCGCTTCTCGGCCTGGTCCATCATCTTCGGCGCCGTGTTGAGGATCGGCGCCGACGTGAGCCAGGTCGCGATCTCGCCTTGGGTAAGGCCGCTCCACACGCCGTCGGTGCACAGGACGAGGATGTCGCCGTTGCGCAGCGGCGTGCGGCGCGACAGGTCGATGACCGGATCGACGAGCCCCCCGAGGCAGCTGAACACCTTGTTGCGGTCCGGATGCTCGGCCATGTCGGCGGTGCCGATCAGTCCCTGGTCCACCAGGTATTGCACCTTGGAATGGTCCTTGGTGCCGCCGATCAGGCTTCCCTGCCGGAACAGGTAGAACCGGGAGTCCCCCGCGTGCGCCCAGTACGCGTGGCCGGCCTGCACGATGCACGCGACGCACGTCGTGCGCGGCGTCTCGAGCATCGAGAACTGGTTCGCGTAGGAGCCGAGCGCCGCGTGCGCGCGGAGCATCGTCTCCTGCAGGAACTTGAGCGGATTGCGCAGCACCGGCTTCGCCTCCTGCTGGAAGCGCTCGATGAACAGGCGCACGCAGATCTGGGCGGCGATCTCCCCGCCGGCGTGGCCGCCCATGCCGTCGGCGACGACGAGCAGGAGCGTGTCGCGTCCGTACGTGTACGCCAGACGGTCCTGGTTGACCTTGCGCGCGCCTTTGCGGGAATCCTGGAAGATCGTGAAACGCATGCGGACGAACGGTTGCCGGGCCTACGCGCTCATCTCGGAGAACAGGCGCCGCTTGATGCTCCCCAGCAGCGTCAGCTTGCGCTTCTTCGGCGGGATGTCGCGGATCGCCTTCTGCAGCGCGAAGACGCTCTGCGGGCGCTCGAGCGGGTCGAGGCGCAGGCACCAGTCGATCACCTCGAGCAGGTTGTCCGAATACTGGCCGGCCCAGATCTTCTTCGCCGGCACGAGGTGGTCTTCCTGCGTGCGCGCGTCGGCCGCCTGCGGCGCGAACGCCGCCAGGCACGCGAACATCGACGCGCCCGTGCCGTAGACGTCGGTCCACGGGCCGAGGCGGTCGGGATCGCGGTACTGCTCCGGCGCCGCGAAGCCCGGCGTGTACATCGGCGCCAGCTTCGGGCGGTTGCTGGTGAGCGTCTGCCGCGCCGCGCCGAAGTCGAGCAGCACCGGGCTGCCATCGGTGCGCAGGTAGATGTTCGCCGGCTTGATGTCGAGGTGCAGCAGCTTGTGCGTGTGCACCTCGCGCAGGCCGTTCAGCAGGTGCATGAACACGTGGCGCACGAAGCGCTCGGACATCTGGTCCTGCCGCATCTGGATCTGCTGCTGCAGCGTGCGCCCGCGCTCGTAGCGCATGACCATGTAGACCGTTTCGTTGGCGCGAAAGAAGTTCAGCACGCGCACGACGTTCGGATGGTTGATCTTGGCCAGCGCGCGGCCTTCCTCGAAGAAGCACTTCATCCCGTAGCGGAACGACGTCATGTTCTCCGCGGACGTCGCGCGCACGATGTCGCCCTCGGTGCGCAGCACGAGCGACGACGGCAGGTACTCCTTGATGGCGACCGGCGCGGCGGTCTCGTCGAAGGCCCGATAGACGATGGAAAAGCCCCCGCGGCTGATCTGGCGGTCGATCCGGTAATTCAGCAGCTGGTAACCGCCGGGGAGGGCCTGGTTGGGTACGGGCATCGCTTTCTTTGCAGTCCGGGCCGGGCGCACGGCCGCGTCATCCGCTCATCAGGAGCAGGCACCCGCAATTCGCGTGCCACGGGCCCTCCGATTGCCTTGCGCGAGGTGCGGATAACGCATACATTCTCCGGATGCCCGGCGCCAAAGTAAAGCCGGAAATCCTGCAAATACCGGGGCGAAGGCGCCAAAGTTGCCGATGATCCTCAGCATGACCGGCTTTGCCGCCGTCGCGGCGGAGCTGCCGGGCCTCTCCGTCGCGGTCGAGCTTCGCTCGGTCAACCACCGCTACCTCGATGTCACGGTGAAGTTGCCGGACGAATTGCGCGCGCTCGAAACGACGCTGCGCGAACGCCTGGCGGCGGCGCTTCGGCGCGGCAAGGTCGAATGCCGCGTCGCGCTGGCGCGATCGACCGCCGCGACCGCCGCCATGGCGATCGATCCGGCACGCGTTTCGGCGCTCGCCGACGCCGCGTTCGAAGTGCGTCAGCTTGTGCCGGCGGCGGGGCCCCTGTCGACGGCCGAGATCCTGCGCTGGCCCGGCGTGCTGATCGAGCCGACCGTCGCGCCCGAGACGCTGGTCGAGACCGTGCAGGCGCTCGTCGACCGTGCGCTCGCCGAACTCGGCGCGGCGCGCGAGCGCGAAGGCGCCAAGCTCTCCGACGTGCTCCTCGCGCGCTGTGCCGACATCGACGCGCAGGTCGCGCGCGTCGCGCCGCGAATTCCGGCGATCCACGCCGCCTACGTCGAAAAGCTGGGCGCGCGTCTGCGCGAAGCGGGCCTCGATGCGAACGAGGACCGGCTGAAGCAGGAGCTCGCGCTGTTCGCGACCAAGGTCGACGTCGCCGAGGAGCTCGCGCGCCTGTCGACGCACGTCGGCGAGGTGCGCCGGGTGCTGGCGCAGGGCGGCAGCGCGGGCAAGCGGCTCGATTTCCTCGCGCAGGAGCTCCATCGCGAGGCGAACACGCTCGGCTCGAAATCCGTCGATGCCGAGCTGTCGCAGGCATCGCTCGAGCTCAAGGTCGCGATCGAGCAGATGCGCGAGCAGGTGCAGAACCTCGAATAGAAGGCCAGGCCGCCGGCGAGCGGGCCCGCGACGGCGGGCCGCGAACGCGAAAGCGAGCGCCGGCGCAGCGGAAACGACGATGACAGCCGACGAATCCGACCGCCGCAGCCGCGCGGTCATCGCCACGCACGCACCGCCGGCGTCCGGGTGCCTGTTCGTGATCGCCGCGCCTTCCGGCGGCGGCAAGACCAGTCTGGTGCGCGAGCTCCTGACCCGCGAGCCGGGCATGCGCCTGTCCGTGTCCTACACGACCCGCGCCGCCCGCCCCGGGGAGCAGGAAGGCGTCCACTACCATTTCGTCGACGAGGCCCGCTTCCTCGCGCTCAAGGCCGGGGGGGAATTCCTGGAGAGCGCGCATGTCCATGGGAACTGGTACGCGACCTCCGCCACCTGGTTGAGGCAGCAGATCCAGGACGGCCACGACGTGCTGCTGGAGATCGACTGGCAGGGCGCGGCGCAGGTGCGCCGGCTGATCCCCTCGGCGGTGCTGATCTTCATCCTGCCGCCGTCGCTCGCTTCGCTCAAGGAGCGGCTCGAAAAGCGCGGGCAGGATGCCGCGGAAGTGATCGCGCGACGGCTCGAGGCAGCGCGCGAGGAGATGCGTCACTGCGGGGATTTCGATTATGTTATTATGAATCAGGACTTTGCGAGAGCCGCCGACGACCTGTCGACGATCGTCCGCGCCGCGCGCCTCGCGGCACCGCGACAGATGGTTCGCCACGCCCGCTTGATCGCACTGCTGTTGAATCCCGACGGAAGCTAAAAGGACTGCCATGGCCCGCATCACGATCGAAGACTGCCTCGCGAGAATTCCCAACCGCTTCGAGCTCACCCTCGCCGCCACGAACCGCGCGCGCCAGATCACCGCCGGCTCCGCGCCGATGCTCGACGCCGATCGCGACAAGCCCACGGTCATCGCGCTGCGCGAGCTGGCGGCGGGGAAGATCGGCATCGAAATGCTCGTCAAGCCGGCGCCGACCCTGCCTACGAGCTGATCCGCCAGTGAGCGGCCATGTCGGAAATCGCGGAGTTCACCCGACACCTCGGCCACTACCTGCCGCCGCCTGACGTCGCGCTCGTCGAGCGCGCGTGGGAATTCTCGGAGACTGCGCACCGCGGCCAGTTCCGCAAGTCCGGCGAGCCGTACATCACGCATCCGCTGGCGGTCGCCAGCATCCTGTCGGAGTGGCGCCTCGACGCCGAGGGGCTCGCCGCCGCGCTGCTGCACGACGTGATGGAAGACACTTCCGTGACGCGCAGCGAGCTCGAGAAGAGCTTCGGCCGTCCGGTCGCGGAGATGGTCGACGGCGTCTCCAAGCTCGACCAGATCCAGTTCGACTCGCGCGAGGACCAGCAGGCCGAGAGCTTCCGCAAGATGCTCCTCGCGATGGCGCGCGACGTGCGCGTCATCCTGATCAAGCTGGCCGACCGGCTGCACAACATGCGCACGCTCGACGCCATGGCGCCGGCGCACCGCAAGCGCATCGCCCGCGAGACGCTCGACATCTACGCGCCGATCGCCAACCGCCTGGGCCTGAACGCGCTGTTCCTCGAGCTGCAGGACCTGTCGTTCAAGCAGCTCTATCCGATGCGCTACCGGATCCTCGCCAGCGCGATCAAGGCGGCGCGCGGCAACCGCCGCGAAGTGATGAACCGCCTGCTCGACGTGATGCGCGAGGGCTTCGCGCGCGCGCACATCCCGGCGACGGTCAGCGGCCGCGAGAAGACCGTCTACTCGGTCTACAAGAAGATGATCGAGAAGCACTACACGTTCTCGCAGGTGTTCGACATCTACGGCGTGCGGATCATCGTCGCCGACAAGACCGCCTGCTACGCCGCGCTGGGCGTGCTGCACGAGCTCTACAAGCCGATTCCCGGCAAGTTCAAGGACTATGTCGCGATTCCGAAGGCCAACGGCTACCAGTCGCTGCACACGACGCTGTTCGGCCCGTTCGGCACGCCACTCGAGGCGCAGATCCGCACGCAGGACATGCATCGCGTCGCCGAGACGGGCGTCGCCGCGCACTGGCTCTACAAGCCGGGCGGCCCGCTCGACCTCGCGGAGGCGCAGCGCGAGACGCACCGCTGGCTGCAGAGCCTGCTCGAGATCCAGTCGGAGTCGCGCGACTCCAAGGAATTCCTCGAGCACGTCAAGGGCGACCTGTTCCCCGACGAGATCTACGTCTTCACGCCGAAGGGCAAGATCATGGCGCTGCCGCGCGGCGCGACCGCGGTGGATTTCGCCTACGGCGTGCACACCGACATCGGGCACCACTGCGTCGCGGCGCGGATCAACTACGAGCTGCTGCCGCTGCGCACCGAGCTCAAGAACGGCGACCACGTCGAGATCCTCACTTCACCCACGGCGCGTCCCAATCCCTCGTGGCTGTCGTTCGTCGCCACCGGCAAGGCGCGCTCCCGGATCCGTCACTACCTGAAGGGACTGCAGCAGAAGGAATCGGCGGCGCTGGGCGAGCGCCTGCTCAACCAGGCGCTGGCGACGCTGAGGGTCGAGCCCGACGCGATCTCGTGGGACCGCTGGGAAGCGCTCGCGAAGGAATACGGAACGAAGAGCCAGCTCGACATCCTCGCCGACATCGGCCTCGGCAAGCGGCTGTCGTTCGTCGTCGCGCAGGCGCTCACGCGAGCGCAGGGCAAGGCGGAGGAGCCCGCGTCGGCGAGTGCGTCTCCGAAGTCCGGCTCGCTGTCGCTGCGCGGCGTCGAAGGCGTCGCGATCCAGTACGCGCGCTGCTGCCGGCCGATCCCGGGCGACGCGATCGTCGGCCAGTTCCGCAAGGGACAGGGACTGATCGTCCACCTGCGCGACTGCGTGACGCTGCGCAAGCAGCGGGTCGAAACCGGCGAGCTGATCGACGTCGAGTGGGCGCCCGACGTCCAGGGCGTGTTCGACGCGGGCGTGCGCGTGCTGGTCGCCGACCGCCGCGGCCTCCTCGCCGATCTCGCGACATCGATCGGCAACGCCGACGCCAACATCGACAACGTGTCGATGGAGCGCCCCGACGGCAGCGACGTTCTCGCGATGTTCTTCAGCGTCCAGGTCCGCGACCGCCGGCACCTCGCGCAGGTGATGCGCGCGATGCACCGCGTGCCCGACGTCAGGCGCGTTCAGCGCGCGCGCACCTAGCGGTCCGGCGGCCTGCGGATGACCCGGCCGACGCGCCGCGGCGCGTCGCCTGCGTGGAACGCGATCACGCCGTTCGAGCCGACGCTGGCGGAGCTCTCCGCGCGCCTCATCGACTTTCCCGCCGCCGATGGCTCGCCGACGGTGTCGCGAAGCCGCGCATCGCACGCCGAAGCACCTGCCCATTGATCCGGGTCAAGGACGGGCGAACGGGCCGGCACTACGCTCAAAGACTTTGTGTCCATCAAAGGGGAGTGGCGCATGAGAGTGTCAATCCAAGGGTCGGCGCTGGTTGCGGCGCTCGTCGCGGCGCTGGTCGCGACCGGCACGTTCGCGCAGCAGGTCACGGGAACGCCGGGCGCTCCGAGTGCCACGACGAGCATCAGCGGCAGTCAGCTTCCCCCGCCCGACCCGAAGTTCGGCGGCGTGATCAAGGAAGGGGCGCTGCAGTCGAAACCCTGGTGGGCGCCCCGCGTCGTGCCGCCGAAGGGCGCGCCGAACGTGCTCCTCATCATCACCGACGATGCCGGCTTCGGCGTTCCCAGCACCTTCGGCGGCGTGATTCCGACGCCGACGATGGACCGGCTCGCGAGCCAGGGCCTGCGCTACAACCGCATGTTCTCGACGGCGCTTTGCTCGCCGACGCGGGCGGCGCTGATCACGGGGCGCAACCATCATTCCGCGGGCTTCGGCGTGATCTCGGAGCAATCGACCGGCTTTCCCGGCTACAACAGCATCATCCCGAAGGACAAGGCCACGATCGGCCGCCTCCTGCTCGACAACGGCTACGCCACGTCGTGGTTCGGCAAGGACCACAACGTGCCTGCCTTCGCCGCCAGCCAGGCCGGCCCGTTCGACCAGTGGCCCACCGGCATGGGCTTCGAGTATTTCTACGGCTTCATCGGCGGCGACGCCAACCAGTGGCAGCCCAACCTGTTCCGCAACACGACGCAGATCTATCCGTTCGAGGGCAAGCCGGGCTGGAACCTGGTGACGGGGATGGCCGACGATGCCATCGACTACATGAACCGGATGCACCAGATCCAGCCGGACAGGCCGCTGTTCATCAAGTACGCCCCCGGCGCCACGCATGCGCCGCACCATCCGACCAAGGAGTGGGTCGACAAGATCAGCGCGATGCACCTGTTCGACGACGGCTACAACAAGCTGCGCGAGCGCATCTTCGAGAACCAGAAGCGGCTCGGCGTGATCGCCAGGGACGCGAAGCTGTCGCCCTGGCCGGACGATGTCCTGAAGCCCTGGGACCAGCTCGGCGCGGAGGAAAAAAAGCTCTTCATCCGGCAGGTCGACGTCTTCGCCGCGTACGCCGCCTACAACGACCACGAGATCGGCCGCGTGGTCCAGGCCTTCGAGGACCTGGGCCAACTCGACAACACGCTGATCATCTACATCAACGGCGACAACGGCACCAGCGCCGAGGGCGGGCCGATGGGCACGCCCAACGAGGTCGCGTTCTTCAACGGCCTCAACAAGCTGCCGGTCGACGTACAGATGAAGTTCTACGACGTCTGGGGCACTGAGCAGACGTACAACCACATGTCCGCGGGCTGGTCATGGGCGTTCGACACGCCGTTCGACTGGTTCAAGCAGAACGCATCCCGCCTCGGCGGCATCAACCAGAACATGGTGGTGTCGTGGCCGGCGCGGATCAAGGACAAGGGCGGTCTGCGCCAGCAGTTCGTCCACGTGATCGACGTCGTGCCGACGATCCTCGAGGCAGCCGGCATCCGGCCGCCGGAATACGTCGACGGCATCAGGCAGGCGCCGATCGAGGGGACGAGCTTCGCGTACACGTTCGACGCGAAGAACGCCAACGTGCCGTCGCGGCACCGCACGCAGTACTTCGAAATGATGGGGCAATGGGCGCTGTATCACGACGGCTGGCTGCTGAGCACCAAGGTGAACCGTGCCCCCTGGGACGCCTTCGGTCCGGCGAACACCGATCCTTTGCACAACCAGGTATTCCAGCTCTACGACCTGACCAAGGACTTCAGCCAGGCCGAGGACATCGCCGCGGCGCACCCGCAGAAGGTCAAGGAGATGAAGCAGATGTTCCTGGCGGAGGCGAAGAAATACGAGGTCTTCCCGCTGGACGCCTCCGTCGCGGCGCGCATCGTCGCGCCACGGCCGAACATCACCGCGGGGCGCACGGAGTTCGTCTATACGCGGCCGATGACCGGCCTGCCGCAGGGCGACTCCCCGCTGCTTCTCAACACGTCCTACACGATCGTCGCCGACATCGACGTGCCGCAAGGCGGCGCCGAAGGGATGATCCTGACGTCCGGCGGGCGCTTCGCCGGCTACGGCTTCTACCTGCTCAAGGGCAAGCCGGTGTTCCTGTGGAACATGGTCGACCTCGAGCGCATCAGGTGGGAGGGGCCGGACGCGCTGGCGCCGGGCCGGCACACGGTCGAGTTCGACTTCAAGTACGACGGCAGCGGTCCGGGCACCCTGGCGTTCAACGACTTCAGCGGCGTCGGCCGTCCGGGCACCGGCACGCTCAAGGTGGACGGCAAGGAGGTCGCGACGAAGAAGATGGAGCGCACGCTGCCGATGATCCTGCAGTGGGACGAAAGCTTCGACGTCGGCTCCGACACGCTCACCGGCGTGAACGACGCCGACTACAAGCCGCCGTTCCCGCTGTCCGCCAAGCTCAACAAGCTCACGGTCCGGGTGGACCGCCCGCAGCTGTCGCCGGCCGAGATCAAGAAGCTCGAGGCTGCGATGGTGGAGAAGGCGAAGGCCGAATAACGCGGCGTCGATGCCTGGTGGCCGCAGGCCGCGCGTGCCGCGCACGGCCTCCGGCGCATGGCCTCCGTGCGCGGCCTGCGCCGGACGGTATAGGATGGCGCGTTTGCCGCCTCGGCGGGTACCCCGAGGCGGGGAGCGGCGGGCGGGCCGGCGTCGCATCCCTGCTGCGCTCGTCCCTCGCGTCGCCACACGACCTGAAGATTTTTCGCACAACGAACGGAGAGATCGACGATGAAACGCAACACCGTACTGGCATTCGCCGCACTCGGCCTGACGGCGGGCGCGCTGCCGCAGACAGCCGCCGCGCAATCCGCCGACGTCTGGCGCTTCAACGCCATCCTCTACGGCTATTTTCCGGACATCGGCGGCAAGACGTCCTTTCCGCCGCGGCAAGGCGGCAGCAGCATCGACGTCGACTCCAACACGATCATCGACGCGCTCAAGTTCGCCTTCATGGGAACCTTCGAGGCCCAGAAGGGCCGCTGGGGCTTCCTCACCGACATCCTCTACATGGACCTCGGCGGGTCGAAATCGCAGACGCGCGATGTGACGATCGGCGGCGTGCAATTGCCGGCGGGCATCACGGCGGACGCCAACCTCGACATCAAGGGGACCGTGTGGACGCTGGCCGGCACGTACCGCGTGGCCACCGAGCCGACGGCGAACCTCGACGTGCTCGCGGGCGCGCGGATGCTCGACTACAAGCAGACGCTCGGATGGGAGTTCAGCGCCGACCTCGGCCCTGACCAGCCGAGCCGCTCGGGAACCTCCGAGGCCAAGCTCACCAACTGGGATGCCATCATCGGCGTCAAGGGGCGCCTGGCCTTCGGCGCGAACCGCGAATGGTTCGTCCCGTACTATCTCGACGTCGGCACCGGCGAGTCCGACTTGACGTGGCAGGCGATCGCCGGGCTCGGGTATTCGTTCAAGTGGGGCGACGTGCTCGGCGGCTGGCGCTACCTCGACTACCAGTTCAAGTCGGGCGACAAGCTCGAGGACGCGACGTTCAACGGCCCCATGGTCGGTGTCGCGTTTCATTGGTGATCCTCGCCGGTCGACGCACGATGCGGCACGCGGAAGGCACGACGTGATCACCGGATTGCGTGGCATCGGCTAAGCGGGGCGCGACGGGAAGCACGGGCAAGCGATCGGCCAGGGCGCGGTCGCGGCTCCTCCGGCAACCCGAAGCCGGGTCGCACGCCGCTGCGGCCGGTCCCGCGGCGCCGTCCGCAGCGCGTCGCGTCGGATGGCATGGGTTCGCGCTCGCGGCCGCCGCCGCTCTTGCGGCCCTGGCGATTGCGTTGCTCTGGCCGCACCGCGCCGCGCCACCGCCGGCGCGCGGCGATGCGCAGTTCGTCGGCAGCGCCGCATGCGCCTCGTGCCACGGCAGGCAATACGACGCCTGGCAGCGCTCGCAGCACGCGCGGGCGATGCAGCCCGCGACGGACGCGACGATGCCTGCGGCGTTTTCCGGGGCGCACTTCGGCAACGCGAGCACGGACACGGAGTTCGTCGAGCGCGACGGCAAGTATTACGTGCGTACCGAGGGCCCGGACGGGACGAGGAGCGAATTCGAGATCCGCTACACCTTCGGCGTCGAGCCGCTGCAGCAGTACCTGGCCGAGTTGCCGGGTGGCAGGCTGCAGGCGCTGTCGGTCGCCTTCGATGCACGGCCGAAGGCCGCGGGCGGTGCACGCTGGTTCCATCTCCATCCTGACGAGACCATCCGTCACGACGACGAGCTGCACTGGACGCGACGCGCGCAGAACTGGAACTTCATGTGCGCCGACTGCCATTCGATCGACGTGCGGAAGAACTACGATCCGGCGACCGACCGCTATCGCACCACATGGGCCGAGATCTCCGTCGGGTGCGAGGCCTGCCACGGGCCCGGTTCGCGGCATCTCACGTGGGCGCGCACGAAGGACGATGAACCGTCGCGCGGACTGACCGTCGCGCTCGACGAGCGTCGCGCCGCAGGATGGACGATCGATCCGAAGACCGGCAATGCGCGCCGCAGCCCCGAGCGGAGGGCCGACACGGAAATCGAGGTCTGCGCGCCGTGCCACTCGCGCCGCGCGCAGATCGCGGAGGGCTGGCAGGCCGGCAGTCATTTCCTGGATTTCTACCGGCCGGCGCTGCTCGAACCCGGCCTCTATCACGCCGACGGGCAGCAGCGCGACGAGGTCTATATCTGGGGCTCGTTCCTGCAGAGCAGGATGTACCGGCATGGCGTCACCTGCAGCGACTGCCACGAGCCGCACGCGGGAAAGCTGCGCGCCGACGGCAACGCGCTGTGCGCCACCTGCCATGCGGCCGCGAAGTACGACGCCGTCGCGCATCACCGGCACGCGGGCAGCGGTGCCGGCACGCGCTGCGTCGACTGCCACATGCCGGCGACGACGTACATGGTCGTCGATCCGCGCCGTGATCACAGCCTTCGCGTTCCCCGTCCCGACCTGAGCGTGACCGCGGGAACGCCCAACGCGTGCAACGGATGTCACGCGCAGAAGCCGGCGCAATGGGCGGACGACACCGTGCGCAGCTGGTACGGTCACCCCGCCGAGGGATTCCAGCACTATGCGACTGCCTTCAGCCTTGCGGAGCGCGGCAGCGCCGATGCGGGGGCGGCGCTGATCGCGGTCGCGCGCGACGTCGCCGCGCCGGGGATCGCCCGCGCAAGCGCGCTGGAGGCGCTGGCGCGCTTCCCGTCCCAGGCCGCCGCCGGCGTCGCGCAGCAATCCGCCGGCAATTCCGATCCGCTGATCCGGCGCGGCAGCATCGCGGCGCTCGCGGACGCCCCGGCCTCCGCGCGCTGGAGCGCGCTCTCGCCGCTGCTTGCCGATCCGCTGCGCAGCGTGCGCCTCGACGCGGTCGCCGCCCTCGCCGAGGTTCCGGCCGCTCGCACCGACCCCGCGTTCCAGCGCGCCGCGCGCGAGTACGAGGCGATGCTGCGCTACACGGCAGACCGCCCCGAGGCGCGCGTCGCGCTCGCCAGCTTCTACGCGCGCCAGGGCCGCGATGCCGATGCCGAGACCGCCTTCCGGGGAGCGATCGCGTACGATCCCTCGTTCAGCCCCGCCTACGTGAACTACGCCGACCTGCTGCGCGCCCGCGGACGGGACGCCGATGCCGAGGCCACGCTGCGCGGCGGCCTCGCGCATGCGCCGAACGATCCGACGCTGCACCATACGCTCGGCCTCGCGCTGGTGCGCCTCGGCAACAAGGCCGAAGGCTTGCGCGAACTGGAACGCGCGAGCCGGCTCGCGCCTGCAAACACCCGGTTCGGCTATGTCTATGCGGTCGCGCTGAACGACATGGGGCGCACGGCCGCGGCGCTGCAGGAAGTCGAGCGCGGCCTGGCACAGCGCCCGGACGACCGCGACCTCCTCGCCGCCGGCCTGGCATTCAGCCGCGCCGCGGGCGATCGCGCGGGTGAGGCACGTTATGCGGGCAGGATCGCCGAGCGTTATCCTGAAGCGTCGGGCGCCGGATCGTCTCGGCCGGGCGCGGGCGCGGTGCGCTGAGCGGCCGGGCGGCCGGACGGTCGGCTCTCGGGCCGGCGCCTCTCAGCGCGGAGGCTTCGCCGGGGGCTCTCAGCCCGGAGGTTTCGCCGGCGGCGCATACCAGTCCGCTTTCGGGACCACCTTCTGCGTGGCCGGATCGCCGAGGTAGTGCGGCGACATGATCTGCACGCCGTTCTCGTTGAACACATCCTGGATCGACTGGTGCAGCGCCGATACGACGACCGCGCGGGGCCAGGGCTCGCGGGGGGTCGCGTAGCCGACCAGCCGGTACTCGACGTAGAAATCGGAAAGAGCCGTCTGGAACACCTGCGGCGGCGGCTCCCCCGCCACGCCCTGCGTGCGGTGTGCCGCCTCGATCAGCATCGCATGCACCTGGCGCCACGGGGTGTCGTAGCCGATGGTCACGCTCGCGTCGACGATGAAGCCGGTGTCCGGAAGGGCGCGCGAGTAGTTCTTCGTCACCGCAGCCAGGATCATCGAATTCGGCAGCGTCAGCTCCTGGCCCATGCCGGTGCGCACGCGCGTGGTGAACATCCCGAGATGCGTGACCGTGCCCTCGTTGTCACCGATGCGCACGTACTCGCCCGGGCGAAACGTGCGCGTGTACATCAGGATGAGCCCGCTCGCCGCCTGGCCGATGATCCCCGACGCACCGACCGACACCATCAGCCCGAGCAGGACCGAGACGCCCTTGAACGCGTCGGTCTCCGCGCCGGGGATGTAAGGAAACGCCATCGCGAGGGCAAACAGCCATACGGCGATCGTCACGAGGCGCCGCGTCGGGCGCACGGTGTCCTTGTCGAGCCAGGGGATCCGCAGGCGTCCGGAGCTCACGCCGTCGAACAAGTTGCGCAGCACTCCGTTGGTGATGCGGGCGATGATGAAGATCACGATCACCACGACCAGGCCCGGAAGTGAGCCGGCGACGGCCGAGACCATCGCCAGCAAGGTGTCGATGAGGAACGACGTGAAACCCTCGCCCCATGGTCGCGTCCACGGGAAGCGTCCGAGCACGTAACCCAGCCACTGGTAGGTGAGCAGGAACGCCAGCACCCAGAACGCCCCGCGCATCAGCACGCGAATGTAGTAGAAGACGCGCTCGCGCTGGACGATTTCGGTGCCCGCGGCGCGCATCGCTGCACCCTTTTCTTCGGCGTAGCGAAGGATCCGCGCCCTCACGCCACGCAGCACTCGCAGCAGCACCCAGAGGACGGCGAACCAGATGACGGTCGCCACGAGCGCCCGGAGCGCGGCGAACAGAAGCGCCCGGGGGTCGTGCGCTTCCTGCATTTCGCCGATGACGAGCGTGAGCTTGCGCACCGCATCGGCGGCAGTCGCGCTTTCCGCTTCCGGTCCGAGGCCATCGGCGTCTTCGTGAGTGATGCCCAACGCAACCTGCCCGTCGATCTTGATGATAATGCCCTGGGCCATCCGCTCCGTCGTGATCTCGTGGGGTCCGGGGGCTGCCAGCAGGTGCTTGACCCGCGCGCTCGCATTGGCCGCCCGCTGCGCGGGCGACATGCCGAGCAGCGGCGAGCGGAAGGTCAGGATCGGACGGTTGAAGACGACGACGCTCGCGGGAGCGAGCGCCGGCGGGGGCGTGATGATCGGTTCGGCCGCGAAGGCGGGGCGCACGGGCGACGACGCCCAGCGCAGCCGCGGCCAGGACAGCGACAACGAGGCTTCTCACGCGGCCGCCCACCGCGCGCGCGTCAGGCTTTTTGCGTCGCGAGGACCTGCTGCAGCTCGCCCGACTGGAACATCTCCCGCAGGATGTCGCACCCGCCGATGAATTCGCCGTCGACGTAGAGCTGCGGGATCGTGGGCCAGTTGGAGAACGCCTTGATGCCCTGCCGGAGCTCGTCGTCCTGCAGGATGTCGTACGACGCATAGTCGTCGACGCCGCAGCGGCGCAGGATCTCCGTCACGGTGGCGGAGAAGCCGCACTGCGGGAACTGCGGCGTGCCCTTCATGTAGAGCACGACGCGGTTCTTGGCGATCTGGTTGCGGATGGTGTCCTGGATGTCGGCCATGGCGAACGCCTCTTGGAACGGAATCCGGCGATTTTACTCCTTCACCGCGCCGGTCAGCCCGGACACGTAGTACTCGACGAAGAACGAGTAGAGCACCGCCACCGGCAGCGAGCCGAGCAGCGCGCCGGCCATCAGCGAGCCCCAGTGGTAGACGTCGCCCTCGACGAGCTCGGTGACCACCGCGACGGGCACCGTCTTGACCTCCGACGAGGACACGAACGTCAGCGCGTAGATGAACTCGTTCCAGGACAGCGTGAACGCGAAGATGCCCGCGGATATGAGCCCGGGCACCGCGAGCGGAAGGATGATCTTGACCAGGATCTGCCAGCGGCTGGCGCCGTCGATGAGCGCGCATTCCTCGAGCTCGAAGGGGATCGACTTGAAATAGCCCATCAGCAGCCACGTGCAGAACGGGATCAGGAACGTCGGATACGTGAGGATCAGCGCGAGCCGCGTGTCGAACAGCTGCAGCTTGTAGACGACCGTGGCGAGCGGGATGAAGAGGATGGACGGCGGCACGAGATACGCGAGGAAGATCGCCATGCCGACGTAGCGCGACCCGCGGAAGCGCAGCCTCTCGATCGCGTACGCCGCGAACACGCTGCACGCGAGCGACACCACCGTCGCCACGATCGCCACCAGCATCGTGTTCCACAGCCAATCCGGATACGACGTCTCGAAGAGCAGCTTCTTGACGTGCGCCAGCGTCGGATTCTTCACCCAGAACGGATTGCCCTCCCGCGACAGGAGCTCCTCGTTCGGCTTGAACGTCGTCACCGCCATCCAGTAGAAGGGGAACAGCAGCACGATCAGGAACGCGGTGAGCGGGACGTAGACGGTCACCACGCGCCGCGGCAGCGACACGAGGTAGTTCATCCCCTGCGTGTCCGTCGTCGGCGGGTTGACGACCGCTTCCGGGCTGGCGCTCACTTGTCGGTCCCGCCCTGCTGCCACGCGCGCCGCTGCAACCCGTAGTAGGAAACGAGAATGGCGGCCAGCAGGAACGGCACCATCGCCGTGGCGATCGCGGCGCCCTCGCCCAGGTTGCCGCCCGAGATCGCGCGCTGGAAGGACAAGGTCGCCATCAGGTGCGTGGCGTTCAACGGGCCGCCGCGCGTCAGCACGTAGATGAGCTGGAAGTCGGTGAACGTGAACAGCACCGAGAACGTCATGACGACCGCGATGATCGGCGTCAGCAGCGGCAGCGTCACGTAGCGGAACTGCTGCCACGGCGACGCGCCGTCCAGGCTCGCGGCCTCGTAGTACGACGGCGAGATCGTCTGCAGCCCGGCGAGCAGCGTGATGGCGACGAACGGCACGCCGCGCCAGATGTTGGCCGCGATGGTCGCGAAGCGCGCGTGCCAGGGATCCCCCAGGAAATCGATGTACTCGTCGATCAGACCCAGGCTCTTGAGGCTCCAGCTGATGATCGAGAACTGCGAATCGTAGATCCACCAGAAGGCGATCGCCGACAGCGCCGTGGGGACGATGAACGGCAACAGCACGATGGCCCGGAAGAACGCCTTGAAGGGAAGGTGCTTGTTGAGCAGCAGCGCAAGCCAGAGCCCGAGCACGAACTTGATCACGCTGGCGACGAACGTGTAGAAGAGCGTGTTGAACAGCGCCAGGCGGGTGACGGCGTCGCCCCAGAGGAATTCGAAGTTGTCGAGGCCGACGAACACGCCCGGGCGGCCGATCTTGGTGTCGGTGAAGCCGAGCCAGGTGCCGAGCCCAAGCGGATACGTGAGGAAGATCACCAGCAGGACGCCGGCAGGCAGCAGGAACAGCAACCCGAGGACGTTGCGGTTGTCGATCCAGCGCTCGGCGGCGACGCTGCGGGCGGACATGGCGGTGGGAGCGCGCTCGGCGCGGGCCGGGCGCGGCGAGGGTCAGCGCGTCTTGGTGGCGCGCCGGGTGGTGTTGCGGGCGGCAGTACCGCTGGCGCTCTTGCGCACCGGCCCCTTCCGGGCGGCGCGCTTCTTTGCTGCCGGCTTGCGGGCAGCCGGCTTGCGGGCAGCCGGCTTCCTCGGCGAGGTCTTGCGCGCGGCCTTCTTCTTTGCGGCAGGCGCCTTCGTCGCGACTTTCCTTGCCGGCTTCTTCGGTGCCCTCTTCTTCGCGGCCTTCTTCTTCACCGCCTTGGCGGCGGCCTTTTCCTCCGCCGCGCTGCCGCGCTTGATATCCATTGCGTGCGCGCGCGAGTACTGCTGGATGTCCTTGAACTTGCCCGTCCTGTCGCGGACCGCGTAGAGCTTCTTGCCCTTGCTGCTGTACATCACCGTGCGTCGGGCCTTGCCAGCCATGCGACCTCCCGTCCGAGTTCGAATCGGGCGTTGCGCGACCCGGGCAGCGCAGGGCCGCCCGGCGCGCCGCGATCCTCCTAGACCTTGTAGTAGCGCTCGGCGCGCTTCTGGGCGCGCTCCGCCGCCTCCTTGGGCGTCTTCGACCCCGACGCGGCTTCGGCGACCATGTTCGGGATGATGAAGTCCGCGAGCGCCGCCGCCGACGCATAGCCCAGGTCGCCCGCGTAGCCGTTCGGCGTCATGTTCTTCATGCAGTCGCGGTACGGCGTCTTCTTCGGGTCGGCCGTCCAGAACGCGCTCGACTCGTACGCCTTGAGCGGATGGCAGACGTAGCCGATCGATGCCTCCTGCCAGGGCACGTACTGCTCCTTCTCCATCATGAAGCGCAGGTATTCCTTCGCGGCGTTCGGGTACTTCGAGTACTTGAAGATCATCATCGGGAACACGAGATTGCAGTTCGCGCGGCTTGCCGTCGAGGGCCGACCGGGAAATAGGCGTGCTGGATGTCCTTCGCCATCTCCTGGAGCTTGGGGTCCTGCGAAGTCTTCGCCGCGTAGTAGATCGAGATGCCGTTGCCGTCAGGCAGAGCTGGCCGTCGAGGAACGCCTTGTTGTTGTTCGGGTCGAGCCACGACAGCGTGCCCGGGATGAACGTCTCGTAGAGCTGCTTCGAGTATTCGAGCGCGGCGATCGTCTCGGGGCTGTTGATGACGACGTTGTTCTTGGCGTCGACCATCTTGCCGCCGTGCGCCCAAACAAGCCAGTAACGTCCAGCCCGAATCGCCGGTCGCGTTGCCGAGCGCGAATCCCGGCGGCGTGCCCTTCGCTTTCAGTGCCTGGCACAGCTTGAGGAAGCCGGCCATGTCCTTCGGGAACGCTGTCGAAGCCGGCCGCCTTTAGCGCGCTCTCGCGATAGACCATCGCGTTGCCCGCGGCGCCCATCATGATCGCGACCCAGCGGTTCTTGCCGTGCATGCCGTACTCGCGCGCCGAGTCGTACCAGCCGCCGTATTTGACGCCGAGATAGTTCGCGAGGTCGGTGACGTCGACGAGCTTTTCCGGGTACAGGTGCGCATCTTCCATCGTGCTGATGATGATGTCCGGTCCGCTGCCCACGTTGGCCGCGACGGCCGCCTTCGGGCGCACGTCCTCCCAGCCCTCGGCGTCGACGCGGACCTCGATGCCGGTCTTCTCGGTGAACTTCTTGGTGTTCGCCGCCCAGACGTCCTCGTCGCCCTGGACGAAGCGCTTCCAGCGCAGCACGCGAAGCTTCGCGCCCTTTTCGGGCTTGAGGTTCCACGCCGGCGTCTGCGCGGCGGCGCCTGCGGGAAGCAGAAGGCCGCCGCTGCCCGACCGCTGCACCTGCGGCGACGCCCGCCGTGGCTTTCAGGAAATCGCGACGCTTGATGTCACTCATGGTCTCCTCCTTGGTGATGACGCGGTGGCTGCGTGTTGCGCGGACTGCGGCTACGCGGCGAGCGACAGGCCGCTCGCACGATCGAAAAGGTGGGCGCGGCTCGCGTCGGGGCGAAGCCGGATGCGGTCGCCGGCGCGGCACGTGACGCGATCGCGCAAAAGCGACGTGAGCTCCAGGCCGTTGAAGCGGCAGTACAGCTGCGTATCGGCGCCGGTGGGCTCGACGACGACCACGTCGGCGGGCAGGCCGTCGTCCTCCGACAGCGTGCAGTGCTCGGGACGCATGCCGTAGAGCACCTCCTGGCCGTCGCCGACGCGCGCGCCGTGCGGCATCGGCAGGATCACGCCGTCGCCGAAATCGATCGTCGCGGCACCGCCGTTCGCATGCGCCACCCCGGGGATCATGTTCATCGCCGGCGAGCCGATGAACCCGGCGACGAACGTATTGACCGGCGCGTCGTAGAGCGTCAGCGGATCGCCGGTCTGCTCGACGAGGCCGTCCTTCATCACGACGATCTTGTCGGCCATCGTCATCGCCTCGATCTGGTCGTGGGTAACGTAGATCGACGTGGTCCGCAGGCGCTGATGCAGCTCCTTCATCTCCGTGCGCATCTGCACCCGCAGCTTCGCGTCGAGATTCGACAGCGGCTCGTCGAACAGGAACACCTGCGGGTCGCGGACGATCGCGCGACCCATCGCGACGCGCTGCCGCTGTCCGCCCGACAACTGGCGCGGATAGCGGTCGAGGTACGGCCCGAGTCCCAGGATGGACGCCGCCTTGTCGACGCGGGAGGCGATCTCGGCCTTCGACTGTTTCGCGAGCATCAGCGCGAAAGACATGTTGTCGCGCACGGTCATGTGCGGATAGAGCGCGTAGTTCTGGAACACCATCGCGATGTCGCGCTCCTTCGGCGGGACGCGGTTCACGACGCGGGCGCCGATCGAGATCTCCCCCTTGGTGATCTCCTCGAGGCCGGCGATCATCCGCAGCAGCGTCGACTTGCCGCATCCCGACGGACCGACGAGCACGCAGAACTCGCCGTCGGCGATCGCGACGTCCACGCCGCGGATAACGTGCGTGCCGCCGAAATATTTCTCCACGCTCTGGATGGTGACCGCCGCCATTCGATAGCCTGCGCCGCGTCCTCTACGGCGCGCGGGTGCCGCGCGTCACCACGTAGTCGGGCGTTCCCGACGCCATCCAGCTGACGATGTTCTGCGCGGCCTTCCGGCGCAGCTCCTTCTCCGCCTCGACGGAGAAGAACGCCGCGTGCGGCGTCAGGATCACGCGCGGGTGCGACAGCAGTGGCGAATCGCGCGGGATCGGCTCGACGGGCAGCACGTCGAGCGCCGCGCCGGCAAGGCGCCCCGCGGCGAGGGCTGCCTGCAGCGCGGGCAGGTCGACCACGGCGCCGCGCGCGGTGTTCACGAGGGTCAAGCCCGGCTTGGCGGCATCGAAGAACGACCGTCCGATCAGGCCGCGAGTCTGTGCGCTGAGCGGCGTGTGCAGCGACACCACGTCCGCTTGCGCGGCGAGATCGGCCAGCGTGCGCGCCCGCTCCACGTAGGCAGGGAAATCACCGTCGATCAGGTATGGATCGAACGCCACGACCCGCTTGAACACGTTGCGCGAGATGTGCGCCATCCGCTTGCCGATGCGCCCGAGCCCGACGATGCCGAGCGTCAGCTCCGTCGGCCGGCGCATGCGCGCCGGGGGACATGAAGTGCCAGGTGCCCGCAACGACGTCCCGGTGGTAGGCGACGATGTTGCGCATCGAGGCGAGCGCCAGCGCGAGCGCGTGCGTGGCCACCTCGCCGACGCCGTAGTCCGGCGAATTGGCGACCCAGACGCCGCGCGAGGCGCAGGCATCGGTGTCGACGTTGTCGAAGCCGGCGCCGATGCGGCTGACGAGGCCGACGGACGGCAGCGCGTCGAGCGCGCGCGCGCCGACGGGCGCGTACTGCGTGAGGATCGCGCAGCAGCCCGAGCCGTTCGCGATCACGTCGTCCTCGGTCTTGCATTGGCCAAGGCGCAGGTCGATGCCGGACGCGCCGAACAGCGCCATCTCGAGCGCGGCGTCCGGATAGTCGTTGTCACTGTAGAGGACCGTCGGCATCGGGAAAGCGGAAGCAGCGGCGAACGTTAAACGCCGCACCTCCTATGGTCAAGTGGCCTGACCACTTTTCGGTGCGCTTCCAGCGCCGCCGATATAATCCTCGTCCCTGCCATCGCAAGGTTTCGCCATGACGCTTCCGGTCCTGCCCACGACGATCGCTGGAAGCCTCCCCAAGCCCGCCTGGCTGGCCGAGCCCGCCTCGCTCTGGGCCCCCTGGAGGCTCGAGGGTGAGGCGCTCGCGCAGGGGAAGCGCGACGCCGTGCGCCTCGCACTGTTCGACCAGGAGCACGCGGGCATCGACATCGTCACCGATGGCGAGCAGACGCGCCGGCATTTCGTGACGACGTTCATCGAGGGTCTGGACGGCGTCGACTTCGAGCACAAGCGCACCGTCCGCATCCGCGACCGGTACGACGCGGCCGTGCCGGTCGTCACCGGGCCGGTCGCGCGGCGAAAGCCGATCTACGTCGACGACGCCGCCTTCGTGCGCAGCGAGACGCGCCGCAGCGTCAAGTACACGCTCCCCGGGCCCGATGACCATGGTCGACACGCTGTACGACGCTCACTACGGCAGCCGGGAGAAGCTCGCGTGGGCCTTTGCCGGGATCCTCAACGAGGAGGCGCGCGCGATCGCCGCGCTCGGCATCGACGTCATCCAGTTCGACGAGCCGGCTTTCAACGTGTATTTCGACGAAGTCCGCGACTGGGGCATCGCCGCCCTGGAGCGGGCCGCAGCGGGCCTCGCCTGCAAGACCGCCGTCCATATCTGCTACGGCTACGGCATCAAGGCCAACGTCGAGTGGAAAAAGACGCTGGGAAGCGAGTGGCGCCAGTACGAGCAGACGTTCCCGCGCCTTGCCGCCTCGACGATCGGCCAGGTCTCGCTGGAGTGCGCCAACTCCCGGGTGCCGATCGATCTGATCGCCCTGCTCGCCGGCAAGGACGTCCTGGTGGGCGCGATCGACGTCGCGTCGGAGCGGGTCGAAACGCCCGAGGAGGTTGCGGGCGTGCTGCGCAGCGCCCTTCGGTTCGTCCCCGCCGACCGGCTCTTCCCCTGCACCAACTGCGGAATGGTCCCCCTGCCCCGCGAAGTGGCGCGCGGCAAGCTGCAGGCGCTCGGCGCCGGCGCGGCCCAGGTGCGCGCCGAACTTTGACGCCTACAAAGTAAGTGGGCGCTTACACCCGGCACTGGCCAAATCGAGCGAGCCCTGTTCGCAATTTTTTGCAAACTCGCGTATAGTCCCGCGCGTGTTTTGTTCCAAGCAGTAAAGCACGCTCTGTACGACCGCTTCGCAGTCGTTCTACCGCCGTACTTTCCTTGAGATCGAAACATCGTCCGGGCAACGTCCCGTTTATTTCTCGTACTTAAGGAATTACCGAAATGGCAACTGGAACTGTTAAGTGGTTCAACGACGCGAAGGGCTTCGGGTTCATCACGCCGGACGGCGGCGGTGAAGATCTGTTCGCTCACTTCTCGGCGATCAACATGCAGGGCTTCAAGACGCTCAAGGAAGGTCAGAAGGTTTCGTTCGAAGTCACGACCGGTCCGAAGGGCAAGCAGGCGAGCAACATCCAAGCCGTCTGACCCGCCAGGCATCTCCTGCAAAAGCCGGGCTCCTGCCCGGCTTTTGCTTTGGGCGCGGCGCCCGGGACGCGGAATTTGCCACACCGCTCGTCTGCCCGCCGGCGACGCCGGGACATTTTCCCTTCGTGCGCCGGGCACCGAGTATGCTATTGGTCTAACGCCGCAAACATCGCTTTGCCTGCGTAGGAGGTCGCCATGGCTCAGTCGAAGAGTCCCGAGACGTTCGAGTTCGAGAAGGTATCGCTCGACGATGCGCGGCAGGTGCTGAACGATGCCGTGAAGCCCGCCGTGAACGTTGGACGGCCCAGCGTCGACTGGGCGCAGCGGCGCAAGCCGCCTGCCGCGGCGGAGACGCTCAGGACGGCGACGCTCCAATGGATCCTGAAGCTGCCCGACCACGTGCAGCCGCGGCATCTGCAGGTCCGGTATCCGCGCGTCGCCAACCGCCTCGCCGCCGAATGGGAACGCGTGGCGGTCTGCGAGTCCTACCTGGACAGCCTGATCACCGACAAGCGCGGCGGCCGCAAGGGCTTCCCCTTGGCGGTCGCCCAGGAAATCGCGGTGCTGCGCGATTACTATTTCCGGCTGCACCACAAGAACCTGACCCCCTGGGATCACGTCGAGGCCGGCCGCTGACCGGCGGCCCACCTTTTCACTCCGCTGCAACGCAGCAAGCCGGCGGCCGGTTCTTCCCGGTCGAGGCGTCGGCTTCCTTGACAGGTGCCGGATCGACGCGACCTGTCGATTCTGTAACTTTTTGATTTAAAACACAATCGTTGAAAAGGAACGCGTCTTGCGTAGGAAGACGCGGGGGAGGTTGCGGCGCGCTGTGCCATACGGCAGAGGCATGCATGAAATCGATCCTTGACCGATCCTTCCGCTACACCAGCAGCGTCGAGACCGACCTGCGCAAGACCTTCGCCCGGATCCGCCGCGAACAGCGAGCGACGCAGCAATCCACGACGCAGGCGAACGCCGAAGCCCTCGCCAAGGTCCGGCCGCTGCGGCAACGCGCCGTATGAACCGGCGCTGCGCGCCGGTGGCTGCGACGCCGGCGCGACCCCGTTCGCGCCACGGCCGCCTGCGCATTCCTCGGCGGCCGCGTCCCACCGAACGCACCCGGCGCAACTCCAGCGCGCGGGCGCAGCGCATGCGTCGCCTCGTCGTCGTCGCGCGTCGCGCGCGCATCCGCCTGCCAAGGGGCTCGGTCCTGATCGCCTGATTGCCGGCGCAGCGTTCGCGCCATTCGCGGCAATAATGGCGTCCGGGCGACGTGCCCGGCGACGGCGAGGCAGCGAGCTTGGCGATCCGGGGAGCGCGCGACAACCGCAGACCTGCGGACATCGGCTGGCTGCGCCGGCACTGGCGACTCGCGGCCGGGGCTCTGGTCGCGGCGGTCACGGCGCTCTTCATCAGCGAGGGACTGCGCAAAGGCGCGCCGGTGACGATCATCGGCGCCTTCGATGCGGGCGCGCTGGCCACGCTGATCCTCCTGTGGCAGGTCTTCCGGGAATCGTCGCTCGCGAAGATGAAGCGCGAAGCCGTCGCTCAGGACGCCGGCCAGTACCTCGTGCTGCTGATCGTGCTGCTGGCGTCGGTTACCGCGCTGACGGCGATCGCCATCCAGGTGCCGCTCGTCAAGAACGCGGTCGGCCTCTGGGAAACGTTCCAGCACGCCGCGCCGCTCGCGCTGACGATCGTGCTGTCATGGGTGTTCATGCACACCGTGTTCGCACTGCATTACGCGCACGACTATTTCGTCGACGTCGAATTGCCCTCGCCGGGCGCACCGGCGAAGCCGTCGAGCCGGCTCAGATTCCCCGGCGGCGGCGTGCCGTCGTACGCCGACTTCCTCTACTTCTCGTTCACCATCGGCATGACGTTCCAGGTCTCGGACGTGCAGATCGCGGATTCGAAGATCCGGCGGATGGTCCTGCTCCATGCCGTGGTCGCCTTCTTCTACACCACGGGGATCCTCGCGCTCGCGATCAACCTCGTGGCGGGACTGGCCGGCAAATGATCGCGCTAGAGCGGGCGCAGGTACGTCCTGCGCGGCGCTGGCCGGCCGCGGCCAAGTCAGTGGGCGGCGGTGCAGTCGATTGCGGAGAAGATCGGCTTCATGCACGAAACGCTACGTCGCTGGGTGCTGCCCTGGCGACCTCATCTTTGCACATTCGGCTCGATCTGCTCCACGCTTTCCGGTACCCATCATCACCTCCGATCAGGAAGTGTTGCGACGATGGGTTGCATTCGCCCAGTATCTGTCGATCCGGTACTCCGAGCGCCTGCCCGAGGCCGGCGCGCAGCCGTCGGTTGGCAGCGTGGGTGACTCCTACGGCAACGCGCTCGCCGAAACGATCATCGGCCTGTTCAAGACCGAGCTCATCCATCGCCGCGGTCCTTGGCGGAACCTCGAAGCCGTCGAATACGCCACGCTCGAATGGGTCGACTGGTTCAATCATCGGCGACTCCTCGAACCGATCGGCAACATCCCCCCGGCGGAGTTGAAGGCAACGATCATCAATCAACGAGTCAGTTGCCGATGGCGGCCTGACTCACACCCGGAGCTCTCCGGAGAACCCGGGGCGGTTCAGCCTCGGCGCGTGGCGATCGTTGGTGTCGCCAAGCAGCGAACGCGTGTGTAGGGTGCGGACTACGTAATATTGGGGTTATCGCTGACGGTGCCAATCGATACCACCTGCAAATATTAGGATGGGCGGTGTTCCATGTATCGTGCGCTCCGAGCCGCCGGGGGGACGCGCAGATCCATCAATACCTGTCCGAAAAGGCCCAACTCCCTGGGACCCAAGTGCCTCGTGCGACTAGTAGCGGTACTTCGCGATCATGAGGTGGGCGATGAAGGCGATAGTGGTGACGGACCAGGCTGCGGGAACGGCCGGGATGAAGCTGGTGGAGCGGCCCGAGCCGCGGGCAGCGATCAACGACGTCGTCGTTCAGGTTCATGCGTCGGGATTCGTCGGGACCGAGTTGGCGTGGCCCTCGACCTGGACCGATCGCCTCGAGCGTGACCGAACACCGTCGATCCCCGGGCACGAGTTGGCCGGAGTGGTCACCGCCCTCGGCTATGGCACGACGGGGCTGTCGGTCGGACAGCGGGTGTTCGGCCTCACGGACTGGTATCGCGGCGGCACCTTGGCCGAGTACGCGGCTGTCGAGGCGCGCAACCTCGCGCCGCTGCCCGGCGACGTCGACTTCACTGTGGGCGCGAGCCTGCCGATCTCGGGCCTAACCGCATGGCAGGGACTGTTCGAGCACGGCCGCCTTCGGGCAGGGCAGAGCGTCATCGCGCACGGCGCGGCCGGCGCAGTCGGGTCGATGGTGACGCAACTTGCGCGATTGGCGGGTGCCTACGTGATCGGCACCGGGCGCGCCGCCGACCGTCAGAAGGCGCTCGATTTCGGCGCGCAGGAATTCGTCGACCTCGAGAGCGATGCCCTGGAAGACGTCGGCGGCGTCGATCTGGTGCTCGATCTCATCGGCGGCGACATCGGGAAGCGGTCCGCGCGCCTGGTTCGACCCGGAGGAACGCTGGTGTCCATCGTCGGGCCGAGTGAGGCACGCCCCGCCGACGGTCTGGCGGTCGACTTCGTTGTCGAGTCCGATCGTGCCCAACTGAGCGAGATCGTCCAGCGGGTGCGGGACGGACGACTGCGGACGAATATCGGCACCGTCTCGACCCTCGACGATGCCGTCGCCGCCTTCAACCCGACCGAGCGACGCCAAGGAAAGACGATCATTCGCGTTCGTCCGTGAGGACTCGGCGAGGGCGAGCGGCATACGCCGTCGGCCGCAGCCTCACGACCACGCACACCGCGACAGCGTTATTGACAAAGAATCGGCTCGTAAAGGACCGACCGCTTTCTACATGCGCGACAGGCCGCCGTCGATTGCAGTCGTTCTCCGCGAGTTTGAATCTAATCGCGCGATATAGGACAAGTAATGGACAACACGGTCCTCACGCGTCCCCGCACGCGAGTTAGACGCAGTACATCTCTGAAATTAACCCCTTGTTCAAGGAACATGCGGTAGTAAGCAAAAGTCCGCACAACACCGGATTTAAGCAAAAGGCCGCACTATGTGCGGCCTTTTGCCGTACCCGGCACCAAGGTGCGGATGGCGCGAAATGGGATGGTGGCCAAGGGCGGAATTGAACCACCGACACACGGATTTTCAGTCCGCTGCTCTACCAACTGAGCTACTTGGCCGTCGTGCGGCCCCCCCGAAGACACTGCATCGGGACCACGCGAAACCGCGAATTATATCGCAATCGCGGTGTCCGCCGGTCGCCGCCGCGGCCGCCGAGCGGACGCCCGGCTCGCAGGCGCGCATTTCGGCGCCCCGCTCAGGCCGTGAAGAAGCGCTCGAGCTCCGCGCGCGTCGCGTCGGGCTGCTCTTCGGCCAGATAATGTCCGCAGGGAAGCGCGCGGCCCTCGACCTGGCGGGCGACCGCGCGCCAGTCCGCCAGCGGGTCGAACAGGCGATGCACGACGCCGCGCTCGCCCCAGAGCACGAGAAGCGGGCACTCGACGCGACGGTCGGCGGCGACGTCGTCGTCGTCGTGCGAAAGATCGATGGACGCGGCGGCGCGGTAGTCCTCGCACGATGCGTGGATGGTCGCCGGATCGCGGAAGCAGCGCTCGTACTCCGCCATCGCGCGCGGATCGAAATGCGCGCTGCCCGACCCCCAGCTGCCGAGCTTGCGATGGAGGTAGTACAGGGGATCGGCGCCGATCATCCGCTCGGGATAGTCGAACGGCTGGATGAGGAAGAACCAGTGATAGTAGGCGGTCGCGAACGCCTGGTCGGTCTTGCGGAACATCGTCCGCGTCGGCGAGATGTCGAGCACCGCGGCGCGCTGCACGGCGCCGGGATGATCCACGCACAGGCGATGCGACACGCGCCCCCCGCGATCGTGGCCGGCCAGGAAGAAGCGCGCATGGCCCAGGTCGCGCATCAGCTCGACCATGTCCGCGGCCATCGCCCGCTTCGCATACCCGCCGTGCGTGTCGTCCGTCGCGGGCTTCGAGGAATCCCCGTAGCCGCGCAGGTCCGCACACACGACGGTGAAGCGGTGCGCAAGCGCGGGCGCGACCTTGTGCCACATCGCGTGCGTCTGGGGATAGCCGTGCAAAAGGAGGATGGGCGGGCCGTCGCCGCCGACGACGCAGCGGATCTCCGCCTGCGAGGTCTGGATCCGATGAGTCGCGAACCCCGGGAAAAGCGCTTGCTGCGACATGCGCGTCTACCTCACGTTCGTCCGCCGCGCGGCCGGGTCCGCCGCAGGGGCCCGCGCTGGCGCAACGCTGCCGTCATCGGGCAAGCCACGCGGCCGCAGGGGCGTCGTCGATGCCGACCGATCGCGCCGCGGCGGCGAGTTCCAAGAGCGTCGTGTCGTCGAGCGGCACGCCCTCCGCCAGGCGCCGCGCGCGCGTCGCCCTTTCGACGTCGCCGGGCGCCATGACCGGCTGCCCCGGCGTGGACGGCGGGGAATCGAGCACGAACTCCACGAAGCGCGTCGCCTCGCGTGCCACGTGATTCTCGCGGTCGTAGACCGATGGCGCAATGAAGATCGACAGCATGTTGTTGCGCAGCACCTCGTCGCCGGGATCGGAGCTGCGTCCCGTCGTCACGGCGCCGGCCAGCAGATCGGTGATGATCGACAGGCCGGATCCCTTGTGCGCGCCGATCGTCAGCAGTGCGCCGCCGTCGTAGAAATCCTTGGGGTCCGTGGTGGGCCGCCCGTGCCGGTCGACGATCCAGCCCGGCGGCACGTGTTCGCCCTTGTTCTTCGCCACCATCAGCTTGCCTTCCGCGACCGTGGACGTCGTGATGTCGAGGATCACGGGCTCCAGGCCGGCGCGCGGAACGCCGACGGCCAGCGGATTGGTGGACAGCCGCCGGTCGCTGCCGCCGAACGGCGCCACCCGCTGCGCCCCCGACGTGTTGAGAAAATGCAGCGACACCTGGCCGGCCTGCGCCGCCATGTCCGCCCAATCGCCCAGGCGCCCGAGGTGGCCGCAGTTGCGCAGTCCGACCATGGCGACGCCGCTCTTCGCCGCCTTGGCGATGCCGAGGGCCGTCGCCTGCTCGCCGATCACCTGTCCGAAGCCGCGGTTGCCGTCGACGATGGCGAGCGCGTCGGAATCGAACACGATCGTCGGCGACTGGTTGGGGATCAGCCAGCCGCTGCGCACCCATTCGAGATACTTCGGCACGCGCAGGACGCCGTGGGAATCGTGGCCGACGAGGTTCGATTCGACGAGGCGCCGCGCGATCGTCCTCGCCTCGTCGGCACCGCTGCCCCCGCCTTGCATGATGGCGGCGACGAACAGGGTCAGCTCGGGGGCATCGACGTGCTTCATCGGGCGGGACTCGCGATCAACCGGTCACCGATGATGCCGCAATCCACGGGCGCGTCAAGGCGCGATCAGCCATTGATCTTGAGGTAGAGGCCGTAGAGCGACGTCGTAGCGCAGATGAACAGGCGGTTGCGCGCGCGGCCGCCGAACGCGACGTTGCCGACGATCTCCGGAATGCGGATGCGGCCCATCAGCAGGCCGTCGTCGCGATAGCATTCGACGCCCTCGGCAGTGCTCGTCCATACGCGGCCGTCGCGGTCGACCCGAAAGCCGTCGAACAGCCCCGCGGCGCAGGTGGCGAACACCTCGGAGGCGCCGAGGCTGCCGTCGTCGCCCACCACCAGGCGGCGGATATGCCGCGGCCGCTGCGGTCCGTCCGAGAAGCCCGAGTCGGCGACGTAGAGGAAGCGCTCGTCGGGCGAGAACGCGAGCCCGTTCGGATGATCGAAGTCGTCCGCGGCGATCGTCACGGCACCGCTCGAAGCATCGATCCGGTAGACGTTGCCGGCGCCGATCTCGCCCGTCGCCCGCGCGCCCTCGTAATCACACCCGATCCCGTAGTCCGGGTCGGTGAAATAGATCGCCCCGTCGGACTTGACGACGACGTCGTTGGGCGAATTGAAGCGCTTGCCCCGGTAGCGGTCGGCGAGCACGGTGATGGCGCCGTCGTGCTCGGTGCGCGTCACCCGCCGCGTCAGGTGCTCGCAGGTGACGAGCCGTCCTTCGCGATCGACCGTGTTGCCGTTGGAGTTGTTCGCCGGCTGGCGGAACACCGACACGCTGCCGTCGCAGTCGTCGTAGCGCAGCATCCGGTCGTTCGGGATGTCCGACCAGATCAGGTAGCGGCCGCCGCCGAACCACGCGGGCCCCTCGGACCACCGCGCGCCGGTCCACAATCGCTCGACGCGCGCGTGTCCGACGAGGCAGGCGCGAAACCCGGCCTCGATGACCTCGAAACCCGTTCCCTCGACGGCGCCGAAGTACGTCATGGGCTCGTCACCCCGGATCCCGCGAGGATCCCGCCAGACTCAGTGGATCTCCGGCTCCGGCGTCGCCGCCGTGCCTTCGAGGAAGTCGAAGTCGCAGCCCTGGTCGGCCTGCGTGATGTGGCTCTGGTAGAGCGCGCCGAAGCCGCGCGAGAACTTCGGCGCCGGCGCCTTCCACGCCGCGCGGCGGCGCGCGAGCTCCTCGTCGCCGACGTGCAGATGCAGCCTGCGCGCGTCGACGTCGAGCTCGATGACGTCGCCATCGCGCACGAATTCGAGCGGCCCGCCGACGAAGGATTCGGGCGCGACGTGCAGCACGCACGCGCCGTAGCTCGTGCCGCTCATGCGTGCGTCGGAGATGCGGAGCATGTCGCGCACGCCTTCGCGCGAGCAGCTTCTTCGGGATCGGGAGCTGGCCCCACTCGGGCATGCCCGGCGCGCCCTGCGGTCCCGCGTGCTTGAGCACGATCACCGAGTCCTTCGTCACCGGCAGCGCGGGATCGTCGATGCGCGCCGCCATGTCGTTGTAGTCGGCGAACACGACCGCCGGCCGCGTGTGCTTCAACAGGTGCGGCTCGGCGGCCGCCGGCTTGATCACCGCGCCGTCGGGCGCCAGGTTGCCGCGCAGCACGGCAAGACTGCCCCTTCGCCACCAGCGCCTTGTCGCAGCGGCAGGATCACGTCGTGCGTTGAACACTTCCGCACCGGCGATGTTCTCGCCGAGCGTGCGTGCCGTTCACCGTGCGCTCGGACGAGCGAAAGCAGGTCGCGGATCTCGTTCAGCAGCGCGCGCAGCCCGCCGGCGTAGTAGAAATCCTCCATCAGGTACTTGCCCGCGGGACGCACGTTGGCGATCAGCGGCGTGCGCTCGCGCGAGCGCGTCGAAGCGGTCGATCGTGAGCGGCACGCCGGCGCGCCGCGCCATCGCCACCAGGTGCACGAGCGCGTTGGTCGAGCCGCCGAGCGCGACGACCGTCGTGATCGCGTTGTCGAACGCGCCGGCAGTGACGATGTCGCAGGGCTTCAGGTCTTCCCACACCATGTCGACGATGCGCCGACCGGTGTCGGCGGCCATCCGCGCGTGGCGCGAATCGGCCGCCGGAATCGACGCCGCGCCCGGCAGCGTCAGCCCCAGCGCCTCGGTCGCCGAGGTCATCGTCGACGCGGTTCCCATCGTCATGCAGTGGCCCGGCGAGCGCGCGATGCCGTCCTCGATCTGCAGCCACTGCTCGTCGGTCACGTTGCCGGCGCGCTTCTCCGCCCAGTATTTCCACACGTCCGATCCGCTGCCGAGCGTCTGGCCGCGCCAGTCGCCGCGCAGCATCGGCCCCGCGGGCATGAAGATCGCGGGCAGGTTCATCGAAGCGCGCCCATCAGCAGCGCCGGCGTGGTCTTGTCGCAGCCGCCCATCAGCACGCAGCCGTCGGCCGGATACGAGCGCAGAAGCTCCTCGGTCTCCATCGCGAGCAGGTTGCGGTAGAGCATCGTCGTCGGCTTCTGGAATATCTCGGCGAGCGAGAGCGCGGGCATCTCGAGCGGGAAGCCGCCCGCCTGCAGCACGCCGCGCTTCACTTCCTCCGCGCGCTGGCGAAAGTGCGCGTGGCACGCGTTGATGTCGCTCCAGGTGTTGATGATCGCGATCACCGGCTTGCCCGCGTAATCGGCGCGCGAGTAGCCCATCTGCGCGATGCGCGAGTGATGACCGAAGCCGCGCATGTCGGACTCGCCGAACCAGCGGTGCGAGCGCAGGTCCTCCGGCTTGATCTTCTTCATGGCAGCATGGGAGCGTCGCGGAGCGGACGCCATTATAGCCAAGCCGTCGCCTTGCGCCGTGCGGCCATCGCGCTATAGTGGGTGGCGCGAAAGCGGCGTGGGAGAGCGCCGGGGCTTTCGCCGCCTGGCCGTGCGGACGGCGCCCACGAGTCCGCGCCGAATCTGCGGAGGCCGTCATGGTCTTCTCGAAATCGCGCCGCGCCCCTGCGCGCGCTCTCTCCGCCTCGTCGCGGCCGCCGCCGTGGCGGTCCTGTCGTGTCCCGCGCCGGCCGCCGATGCCCCGGCGGCGAAGATCGACAGCGACAGGCTCTTCGGTGCCATCGTCAAGGTGGCGACCCGCGCCGTGCCCGACGCCCGCAGTTCGGCGGCGCTCGGCAACGAGCGCGAGGGCACGGGCGTGGTCATCGGCGACGACGGCCTCGTGCTGACGATCGGCTACCTGATCGTGGAGGCCGACGAAGTGAAGATCACCGACGCCCGGGGACGGGTGCTCCCGGCGCAGGTCGTCGGCTATGACCACGCGAGCGGCTTCGGGCTCGTCCGCAGCGTCGTGCCGCTCGAGGCTGCGCCCGTCGCGCTGGGGGATTCGACCGCGCTGCCCGAGCGCGAACCGGTGTTGATCGCCAGCGCGGGCGAGGACAACGCGACGTTCTCGTGGATCGTTTCCAAGCGGCCGTTCACCGGGAGCTGGGAATACCGGCTCGACCAGGCGCTGTGGACCAGCCCGCCGTCGATGAACTGGAGCGGCGCGGCGCTGATCGACAAGGAAGGCAGGCTCGTCGGGATCGGTTCGCTGATCGTGCGCGACGCCACCGAGGGCGACCCCGGCTCCCCGGCAACGTGTTCGTGCCGATCGATCTGCTGAAGCCGATCCTCGCCGACCTCGTGCGGGACGGCCACCGCGCCGGGCCGGCGCGGCCGTGGCTCGGCGTCGCCGCCGACGAGGTGCAGGGGCGGCTGCTGGTCACGCGGGTGTCGCCCGACGGGCCCGCCGATCGCGCGGGCCTGCGCTCCGGCGACATCATCCTGGCCGTCGCCGGCGACGCGGTGCGCTCGCAGTCCGACTTCTACGCGCACGTGTGGGATCGCCGCCACGCCGGCGACGAGATCCCGCTGCGCGTGCTCCAGGGCATCGACGTCAAGGAACTGAAGGTCCGTTCGATCGACCGCACCGACTACTTCAAGCCGCGCACCACCTACTGACGTCGTCGCGAGCCTCGCGGCGCACGCTACGGCGTGCGCCGCCACCGGGTCGCGCGGTCGCTGCGCCCCCGCACGCTCCCGTAGAATGCGCGCATTCGCGCGATCCTGCCGCGCATTCCGCCGCCCGCGCGATGCTGCTTTCCGCCCTCACGATCTTCGCCAGCGCGTTCCTGCTGTTCCTCGTCCAGCCGATCATCGCCAAGCAGGTCCTGCCCTGGTTCGGCGGCTCGGCCGCCGTGTGGACCACCTGCCTCGTGTTCTTCCAGACCGCGCTGCTCGCGGGCTATGCGTACGCCGACTGGAACGTGCGCCGCCTGGGCGCGCGCCGCGGCATGCAGGTGCACGTCGCGCTGCTGGTCGTCGAGCCTCGCGCTGCTCCCGATCATCCCCGACGCCGCCTGGAAGCCGGGCGGCACCGAGGACCCGGCCTGGCGGATCCTGCTCCTGCTCGCCGCGACGATCGGCCTGCCGTATTTCCTGCTGGCGACGACGAGCCCGCTCGTGCAGGCGTGGTTCGCGCGCCGCTTCGAAGGTCGCAGTCCCTATCGCCTGTTCGCGCTGTCCAACCTGGCGTCGCTGCTCGCGCTCGTCGGCTATCCCTTCCTGCTGGAGCCGTGGATTCCCACGCGGACGCAGGCGTTGGGGTGGTCGGTCGGCTACGGGATTTTCGCCGCGCTCTGCGTCGCAGCCGCCTTCGCCGGCGCCCGTGCGCCCGTCGCGCTTCGGGCGCCGCAGGCGGGGCGGGCGGCGAGCGCCGGCGATACGCCACCGGCCGTCGCCCGACAACTCGCTGTGGTGCGCGCTCGCCGCCATGGGCTCGCTGCTGCTCCTCGCCGTGTCCAGCCACATCACGCAGAACATCGCGGCCGTCCCGCTGCTGTGGATCGTGCCGCTCACGATCTACCTGTCGACGTTCATCCTGTGCTTCGAAGCGTCGCGGCTGGTATCGCCGCGACGCTGTTCCTCTCGATGGCGGCGGCGGCGCTCGGCGTGATGGCCTGGACGCTCGCCGATACCCGGCTCACCCACGAGCTGGGGATCCAGCTCCCCGTGTTCTGCGTCGGGCTCTTCATCGCGTGCATGTTCTGTCACGGCGAGCTCGCGCGCAGCAAGCCGGCGCCTCGCCATCTCACGCGCTTCTACCTGATGATCGCGCTCGGGCGGTGCGCTCGGCGCGGTCTTCGTCGGCATCGTCGCGCCGCTGGTGCTGCCGGCCTACTTCGAGCTCGCCCTCGGCCTCGCCCTGTGCGCGCTGCTGCTGCTCTGGCAGGTTCGCCGCGACGGCGCGGTATTCGCGACGCTGGCCGTCGCCTCCACGGTGGCCACCGTCGGGCTGCGCGGCTGGGGCCTGCAGCGAGTTCTACGATGCGACGATCATGACCACGCGCAACTTCTACGGCGTGCTGCGCGTGCAGGAGCTCGGCGCCGAGGAATACCGCCGCCGTTCGCTCGTCCACGGCACGATCCTGCACGGCAGCCAGTACCTGGGCGCCGTGTTCGCCGCCAGCCGACGACGTACTACACGACCACGTCGGGCATGGGCCGGGCTGCTCGAGTCGATGCACCCGAGGACGACGCCGCTGAAGGTGGGCGTCATCGGCCTCGGCGCGGGAACGCTCGCCGCCTACGGCAGCAAGGGCGACGTCTACCGGTTCTACGACATCAATCCGGCGGTCTCGCGCATCGCGCGGAGCTACTTCACCTACCTCGACGACAGCGAGGCGACGATCGAGATCGCGCTGGGCGACGCGCGCCTGTCGCTCGAGCGCGAGCCGCCGCAGCAGTTCGACCTGCTGGCGATCGACGCCTTCTCGAGCGACGCGATACCGGTGCACCTCATCACCGCCGAAGCGCTCGACATCTACCGGCGGCACATGAAGCCCGGCGGCGTCATCGCGTTCCACGTCACCAACCGCTTCCTCGATCTCGTGCCCGTGGTCAAGGCGCTCGCGGACCATGCGGGGCTGCGCGCCGTCTGGGTGCGTGACGACGCCGAGGGCGCGCTCGGCAGCCGCAGCGATTGGGTGCTCCTGTCCGGCGAGGGCACGATCCTCGATGCGCCCCGCGTCGCCGACGCCGCCACGGCGTTCGTCGAGCGCCCCGAATGGCGTCTCTGGACCGACGACTTCAACAATCTCTTCCAGGTCCTGAAGCGCTGACGCGGCCATCGGACACGCGCGGGTAGAATGCCGGACATGCGCGAAGTCGCCGTCGCCGATCCGGGTTCCTACCACGCGTTGCGACGACCGGAGCGCGCGCGCCATATCGAGGCCATCGACCAGCGCGCGCTTCCGCATGCGCGCGTGATGGCGCGCATCGCCGACGCGGACGCCGCGGCGCTCGCGATCCGCAGGATGCTCGTGCGCGGGGCGCCGCTGATCGGCGCGGTCGGCGCCTACGGCCTCGCCCTCGCGCTCGACCGCGATGCCAGCGACGTCGCGCTCGCCCGCGCGCACGGCGCGCTGGACGCCACGCGGCCGACCGCCGTGAACCTGCGCTGGGCCCTCGATCGCGTCCGTCGCGCCGTGGCCGCGCTGCCGCCGTCGGAGCGTGCCGACGCCGCATGGCGCGAGGCCGACGCGATCTGCGCGGAAGACGTCGCGATCAATCACGCGATCGGGCGCCACGGCCTCGAACTGCTGCGCGACATCGCGCGCAAGCGCTCGGGGCCGATCAACGTGATGACGCATTGCAACGCCGGCGCGCTCGCCACCTGCGGCTGGGGCACGGCGACGGCGCCGCTGTTCCTCGCGCACGCCGAGGGCCTGCCGCTGCACGTGTGGGTCAGCGAGACGCGGCCGCGCCTCCAGGGCGCGAATCTCACCGCCTGGGAGATGAGCGAGCGCGGCATCCCGCACACGCTGCTGGTCGACTCCGCCAGCGGGCTCCTCATGCGCCGCGGCGACGTCGACCTCGTGTTCGTCGGCGCCGACCGCGTGGCGCGCAACGGCGACGTCTGCAACAAGATCGGCACCTACGACAAGGCGCTCGCGGCGCGCGACAACGGCGTGCCTTCTATGTCGCGCTGCCCTCGCCCACGATCGACTGGCGGCTGGCCTCCGGTGACGCCATCCCCATCGAGTCGCGCGATGCCGACGAGGTGCTCACCGTCATGGGCCGCGACGACTACGGCCACACCTCGCGCGTCGCGCTGGCGCCGCCGAATGCGCGGGCGATCAACTTCGCGTTCGACGTCACGCCCGCGCGCCTGGTGAGCGGACTCGTCACCGAGCGCGGCATCGCGCGCAGCGCCGAGTGGCTGAGTGCCATGTTTCCGGACGAGCAGCGCCGGTATGCCTGACCCGGGCACACCGGAGCACCGCGCGCTGCGCGAGCGCGTCATCGCGACGGCGCGCGCGCTCAATCCGCTGAATCTCAACCGCGGCAAGGCGGGCAACGTCAGCGTCCGCGTCGAGGACGGCCTGCTCGTCACCCCGTCCGGCGTGCCGTACGACGCGCTCGCGCCCGGCGACATCGCCGGCGTGCGGCGCGACGGCACCGTCCACGGCGCCCGCACCCCGTCGTCGGAATGGCGCATGCACCGCGCCATCTACGACGCGCGCCCGGATATCGGCGCGATCGTCCACGCGCATCCGCCTTTCTCGACGGCGCTGGCCTGCCTCGACCGCGGCATTCCGCCGTTCCACTACATGATTTCGCTCGCCGGCGGCGACGAATCCGCTGCGCGCCGTACGCCACCTTCGGCACGGCAGCGCTCGGGGAACTGGCGGTCGCTGCGCTCGTCGAGCGGAAGGCCTGCCTGCTGTCGCACCACGGCCTCGTCGCCGCCGAAGCCGACCTCGAGCGCGCGCTTGCGCTGGCGGTCGACGTCGAGGCGCTGGCCGAAATCTACTGCCGGGCGCTGGCGATCGGCGAGCCGACGCTGCTTTCAAAGACGCAGGTGAGCGAGGCGGCGGCGCAGTTTCGCGCCTACGGTCAGGGCGCGACGGGGTAGGCCCGTTCTTCGATGACCGCGGGCGCTGCCTCAGCGTCCGCCGGTTCCCGCCTCGGTCGGCACCGCTTCCGCGCGCGCTGCGCCCCGAACGCGCAGCGCGCGGCGCAGCGCAAGCACGGGGCGCTCGACGGCCGAGTACATGAGCCAGGCGAATGCAACCGACGCGGCAAGGTAGACGATCGACGCGCTCCATCCGCTGACAGTGCCACCAAACAAGACCCACATCACGAGGAAGTGATTGAGGAACACGCCGTAGCTGATGTTTCCGGCGGCCTCGTCGACGGGATGTCTGGGTCGATGCGCCAGCAGATGCACGGCCGCGACGCCGGCGACCGCGCCGAGCAGCGCTTCCCGGTTGTACGGCAGCTGGAGCTTCTGCGCGACTGCGAGCAGCGCACCGAGCAGCGCGGCGACGATCACGACCGCGCCCCAGAGCGCGAGGCCGTGCGCACGCCAGCGCGCGGTTTGATGAAGGTCGTACAGCCACGAGCCCAGCAGAAACATGCACAGAACGCCGGGAAGCAGCCGATAGCCGAACCAGTCCGAGTTGATGACGCCGAACGCCGCCACCGTGAAGATGGCGACGCTGGCAGTGAACGTGGCGGGTCGCAGGCGGCCATTGGCGGCAAGCAGCACGAACGGAATCACCAGATAGAACTGCAACTCGGCGCCCAGCGACCACGCCGGCGGGATCAGCGTGAAGTGGTCGGCCTGGTTGAACATGTAGAAGTTGAGTGGAATCACCAGCAGATTGCGCACGAGGTCGATGGCGTCCGGCGGCGCACGCAGATAGTCGGTCCGGGCGTGCGCCGCGACGAACCAGGCCAGCGTCACGGAAGCAATTGCAAGATAGTGAGGAAAAATTCGCAGCACGCGGTCCGCGTAGAACCTCGGCACAACGTCGAAGGTGGGGTAGTGGTTGCGCAGAAGCCCCGTCATCACGTAGCCGGAAACGACGTAGAAGCCGACCACCGCGAACACGCCGGGATTGAACCCCGCAATGCTGACGCCCGCGTGGCTCAACGCGACGAGCAGCGCGAGGCAGAGTCGATAACCGCCGAGCATGGAGGATCGAGCGAGATTCGCCGTGGGATGCTACAGACGCCTGTAGTATGGTGCAATTCTTGCTTTGCTCGAGAGTTCACGTTGGAGACATTCATGTTCAATCGCTTTTTTACCCGCATCATCATGACGGCCGTCGCTGCGCTCGCCGGCGGATTTGCCCAGGGGCAGACGACCGCCGGCTCCGGGACCGTGATCATGATTCCGGTATCCGCCAACATCGCCGTGTATGCGACGGAAGTCTTCGTGCGGAACCCGAACGCCAATTCGATCACGCTGAACGTCCGCTACTACCAGTCCAACGACGGAACGCCGCCCGGCGGTCTTCGCGCATGCTCGCAGCTGACCGTGCCCGCGCAAACCGGCGTGAGCTTCGACATGGGGACGCAATGCGGCCTCAACAACACCGACGACAACTTCGGGATGTTCATCCTCGAGGACGCCGCGACGCCGAAGGTCAATGCCTTCTTCGCCTATGCCCGTACCCAGACACCGACCGGAATCGGCTTCAGCACCGAGGGCTATCCCGTCGGCGGATTCTCCGGTGCGCAGGCGAACGTTCTGGGCCTGCGCACGGGGCCGGCGGCGCCGCAGTACCGCTCGAACTGCTTCGTCGCGTCGCTCGGCGAAGCGGTCGATTACCAGATCCGCCTGTGGCAAAGCGGCACGAATCCCGAGACCCCGATCGGGGGCCAGATCACCGGCAGTCTCGGACCCTACCAGACCCACCGGATCCTCGACGTCTTTGCGGTCGCGCTCGGCGTGCCGGTCAACACGGCGGGGACGTACGTGAACGTGCGCGCGAATTTCGCGACTTCGACCGCCGGCAGCCCGGCGCTGATCGGATTCTGCACGCTGGAGACGTCGTCGAACGGCAGCGCCGACTTTCGCATCGCGAAGTCGGACGACGCGTCCGATGTGCGCCAGGCGCGGCTCGCGTGCTACGGCATGGACAGCTGCGGAAACACGTCGCCGAGCGCGACGAACCCGGCGAAGATCATCGACCCGACGAAAAAGAACATCCACTACATGATCATCGCGCAGCCCGATTTCGTCACGTGCAGCCTGGTCGCCGACGTGCCCACGCTTGCTGCCCTCGAGATCCGGCTGCGGGGACCCGGCGGCGATCCGCTCACCGCGCCGATATTCCCTTTGACGGCGCCCTACAACGTGCCGCCGTACACCAGCGGCGGCAGCGGGCAGACGACGTTCTCGGTGTACACCGGCGAGCGCAGCACCGTCTCCTTCGGGTCAACGACGCGCTGGTATGTCGACGTCGAGCGGCGAGCGGGCAGCGTCGCGGCAGGCCCCTTCAACTACGGGATCAGGTGCAACTCGGGCAACGGCGTCACCGTTCCATGGCTCGGAACGACCGACACCGCAAATCCCTGACGCGCGGCGCGCCCCCGATGACGGCGTCATCATGCTCATGTGGATGTCATGGTTCTTTACAGTCGCTGGCGATGTAGGATTTGCAGATCAAAATAGTTGTGTTAAAACAAGATATTGACTTCGTTGGAACGTGGATTGCTTTGTTGCACTTGACTAGGACGGCCGCATATGTAGCCGACAACGGAGTTGCAACTATGAAAACCCTTCGGATCCTCGCGGCAACGTCGCTGCTGATGGCCGCGTCGATGGCTTCGGCGAACGTCATCTATACGTTCTACGCCAACGGCGTCACCGAAAACTACGCCCAGCAGGGCGTCGCCGTGTTCAATTTCTCGAACGACGGCTCGTCGCTGTCCGTCACGCTGACCAATACCGTCGTTCCGACCGCGGCAACGCAGTCGCAGATTAGCGGGCTGAGTTTCGTCTTCTCGTCTTCGCCGACCGCGATGACGTTGCTTTCGGTCGTCGCGCCGCAAGTGATCGATTGCACGAACTCGTCGAGTCCCTGCCCGCCCGGGGCAGGCACGTCGCCGTATGGCTGGGGCACGACGATGAACGGCGCGACGGCGACGATGGGCGCAGGATTCGACGGCACCAGCTTCGGTTACCAGCCTTATGGCATCGTCAATGCAAGCTACCTGTCGATTCCCGGCGGCGGCCAACTCGACTCGCCGTCGAACAATCCGCTGCTGGTCGGTCCGGTCACGTTCAATTTCTCGCTCACCGGGCTGGGCTTCGCGCCGGAAATCGGCGGCGTGGTGTTCGCCTTCGGCGATCCGATCTTCGCCCCGGCTGCGGTACCCGAGCCGCAATCGCTGCTGCTGGTGAGCCTCGGACTCCTTGCTGCCGCCTGGTCCAGCCGATTTCGCCGGCGGCCGGTGTAACGCTGCAATTCGCCCCCCGGCGTTCGACGTCGGGGGCGCAGCGCGGCGGGCGAAGCGCAATGGCTTCGCCCCGCTCCGTCGTATCTTCTCCCCTCTGAACTGCTTGCCGCCGCGATAATTCGCGGCCACGTCGCGCGTATCGCATTCGGCTGCGCGGCGCCGCTGGCGCCGGGCTCAGCCCGCGACCCCGGCCCCGTTCCGGCTCTCTGCGCCGCCCTTCCGCGACCGGCGGCGCCACCCATTGGCACGTCCATTGCTTGCCTCGGTGCACGTTCGATCGGGCCCGCTCAGCGACCGCCGTCACGAGATTCGCGTGCAGCGCCGGCGGTTCTTCAGGGTTCGGACGCCTTCGATAACGCAATTTTGGAGAGATGATGAAAAAGTCCATGACCAGGCCGGCGCAGACGTCGTGCCGCATTGCGCTGATGGCGGCTGCCGCGGCGGGTTGTACCGTGTTGGCGGGACAGGCCGGCGCGCAAACGAGCTTCGGATCGGGAACCCAGATCATGATCCCGAGCGCCGCGAACATCAGCGTCTATCACTCGACGGTGTTCGCGCGCAACCCGAACGCGTCGCCGATGACGCTGAACGTCAAGTACTACCAGTCGAACAATGGAACGCCGCCCGCCGGACTGCGCGCCTGCGCGCAGGTCGTGATGCAGGCCAATCAATCGGTGAGCTTCGACATCGGCGCGCAGTGCGGCCTCAATGGCGTCGACGACGACTTCGGCATGATCGTGCTCGAAGACGCCGCGGCGACCAATTCCTTCTTCGCCTATTCGCGCACGCAGACGCCCACCGGCATCGGCTTCAGCGTCGAAGGCTTTCCGCTCGAGAATTTCTCCGGCGCGACCGCCGACGTTCTCGGCCTGCAGACACTGGCTGCGTCGCCGACCTATCGGTCGAACTGCTTCGTTTCTTCGCTCGGCACGCCGGTCAACTGGCATCTGGATCTCGTGCAGAGCGGCACGGAGACCGTGCTCGGCTCGACCAGCGGATCGCTCGGCGCCTTCGAAACGACGCGGATCCTGGACGTGTTCGCCTCGCTCGGTCTGGTCGGCGACTACAGCGACGTGCGCGCGACATTCTCGACGCCCGACGCCGGTCCTCCCGAGTTCGTCGGTTTCTGCACGCTCGAGACATCATCCAACGGCAGCGCCGACTTCCGGATCGCCAAGAGCATGACGCCGGTCGAGCCGCCGCCGTCTCCGCCGACCACGCCCACGGCAACCTGGTCGGGCGCGATGATCACGCTGAACGCGAACCAGCTCACGCCGATCTTCATGGGACCGACGACGCCGGTGACGCTGGCCGGCAGCTCCAACGTCACCGGCTACGGCACCGGCTGGTTCTCGCGCACGACCGCGGGCGCGGTGAACATCGCGGTCGCCGTGTGTTACCAGGACCAATCGGGCCCCGGTCCCGTGACCGCCATGCCGACTGCGACGGTCGCGAGCGTATCCAACACGCTGGTCCCGGTGCAGGCGACCGGCTCGGCCACGCTGGCCGCAGGAACGTACAACGTCGGCCTGTGCGCGACCAACGCCAACGCGGTGTCCGTCAACAAGAACGGCGTCACCTCGGGGTTCGTGTTCGTTACGCCCTGACGCCGCAAGGCGCCGATGACGAAGGCCCGGTCGCGAGACCGGGCCTTGTCGTTTCCGCCTGCCGGACGCTCGATCCCGTCAGGACGCGCTGCGCCTGGCGACGACCGCGTAATCGACGTAATGTGCGCGCGGATCAGGTCCCGCGAACTGGTCGCCGGGGATTCTGCCCTGGAACAGCGTCCGCGCGTCCTCGAATCCGGCCGCCTCGATCTCGAAGCGCATCCTTTCGGGCGGCAGCGGACGCACGTGCGTCGCGTCGGTGTGGAACAGCGCGAGAGACAGGCTGCACAGCGGATTGGGCGTCTCCACGATGAGCATCGCGCCCGGCACGAGTCGTGGCGCCAGGAGCGACAGCATGCGCTCGATCTGCGTGTCCGTCAGGTGCTCGACGACCTGCAGCAGCGACGCGCCGGCGTAGCTGCGGCGGTCCGCTTCGAGGAAGGCGATCAGGTCCTGCGCGACGACGTCGAAGCCCTCGGCGCGAAGGCGCGCGATCACCACCGGATTGACGTCGACGCCGACCGACGCGAAGCCCAGCTCGCGAAGGATGTGAAGGAATTCGCCGCGACCGCATCCGAGGTCGAGGAAAGGCAACCGCGGGCCCGGCTTGCGCTCGAGATACGGCAAATAGGCGCGCTGCTTTGCGGCGACGGCGGGTGACTCGTAGAAGACGGTCTCGAACAGCGCGTAGCGCTCGTGCGACGACAGCGTCGACAAGGGAACGCCCGCCGCGATGCCGAAGCGCTGCCTGGCCAGCGGCGCGAGCGCAGGTCCCCGTACCTCGTGCACATCGTCGAGCGGCGGCGGGAACAGCCCGTCGAGCCGCGATCGCAGCGCCGGGATCGACGACGACCACTCGTCACGGTCGGTTCGGAGGTCCCGCCGGGCCTGCTCGACGTCCCTGGCAATTTCGGCGAGACGGGCATCGTGCCGCTGCAGCAGCTCACGATCCGCCAGCGCCTCGCGAGCCCGCGTTCCTGCCTCTTCCGTCAACTGGCGCAGCTGCTCGGTCAACTCGATCGCGCCCCGATCGAGCGATCCGATCCGTTGGCGATCATCGACGACCTGCTGCGCTTGGGACTCGACCGCCGCAGCTAGGCTGCGCAGACGTTCGGCCAGTTCGTCGAGGCGGATGCCCAGCGACACGAACCTCTCGTCGGCACTGGCGCGGCTCCCGGCCTCTTCGTCGAGATCGCGGCGCAGCACGGCGAGCATCTCGTCGGCACGGGCGCGATCGCGCTGCGCTTGCTGGCGTTGGGTCTCGACGGCTGCGGCCAGGTGGTCGAGCGCCGTGCGCGCCCGCTCGGCGTCGAGCTGCGCGAGGGCGCGGAAGTGACGCAGGGACGAGGGCAGCCGCAGCAACGCGTTCAGCCAGCCGAGCACGGGGCCCACGACGGGGACACGGAACAGCCGCTGGCCCGCATACCGGATGAAAAGGCCTGGCATCGGCGTCCCCCGACGCCGCCCCTCCGCGCCGTAACGCAGCCCGCCCACCAGCCACGTCCGCGTGTCGCCGCCCAGCAACGCCCCGAGCATCTGCGCCTCCTCGAGCGGCGTTGGCGCGCGACCAAGCACACGCTCGTGGGCCGCGTGGACGAATTCACGCGGCGCCATCGCCGAAAGCTCGGCCAGCGACGCGCCGCTGCCGTTGCTCAAACCTTCGCCCCGGCGGTGAGCGCATGCATCCTGCACTCGACATCGAGAAGGAGCACGCCCACGGAGTGCGCACCCGGCCCAGGCACGACCTCGAAGGTGAGCGCGCGGTCCCACCAGTCGTAGCTTCCGCTCAGATGCGTCATGTCGCTGTGGAGTGCGATGCTGACGTTGTAGTGGCCGACCCCCAGCGCCAGCCGCCGGATGTCGAATTCGCATTCGAAAGCTTCGGACCGCTCGATGTCGAACTTTCGGCGCTCGAGATGGTAGGTATTGGTCCCGAACAGGTCGTTGCCGAGCGCGTCACGGATGAGAAACCCGACCGTCAGGTCGGACAGTCGGTCGAGCGCGCGCACGCGCACCCGCAACGTGACTGGCGCCCCGCTGCGGAACGTCGTCGCCGCACGCCGTGCTTCGAGTATCGCGACGTCCTCGATCGTCGCTCGCCGGTCGCCGGACCGCGTCCCTCCGGCCCCGGTCGCGGCGATGTCGCTGCGAAGCGTCCGATGCGCAACGAGCGCGTGGTAGTAGTCGAGGACGTCGTCGGGCGCGCCGTCTCTCACGAGCAGCCCCTCGTCCAGCAGAACAACGCGGTCGCAGATGGATTTCACCACTGCCGAACTGTGCGACACGAACAGCAGTGTCGTGCCCGCCGTCTTGAACTCGCGGATCCGCGCGAAGGATTTGTGCTGGAAATATGCATCGCCGACCGCCAGCGCCTCGTCGATGATGAGGATGTCGGGTCGAATCGCCGTCGCCACGCTGAAGGCGAGCCGCACCTGCATTCCGCTCGAGTACGTGCGAAGCGGCTGGTCGATGTATTCGCCGATCTCCGCGAACGCCTCGATATCCGGCAGGCGCGCCGCGACGTCGGTGGCCGAATGGCCGAGAAGCTGGCCTGCGATGAGGGCGTTCTCCCGTCCCGTCGAATCCGGATGGAAGCCGATGCCGAGTTCGAGCAGCGCGGCCACGCGCCCGTTCAGGGCAATCTGCCCCGTCGTCGGCTGCGTCGTCCCCGTGATGAGCTTGAGCAGCGTGCTCTTGCCCGCACCGTTCGCGCCGACGATGCCCACCGCCTCGCCCGGGCCCACGCCGAAGCTGACGTCGCGCAGGGCCCACGCGCTCGCGATGCCGGATCGCCCGTCCCAGCGACACCCACTCGATCAGGCGTTGGACGGGCGCGTCGTACTGCCGATAGGCCTTGCCGACGTGCGAAAGGGTAATCGCGCCCGTCACAGCTCGTCCGCGATCAGCAGCGATTGGCGTCGGAACGCGGCGGCGGAGCCCAGCAACAGCGCCGCTGCGACGACGGCGGGATAAAGCAGGGTGCTCCATTGCGGCCAGCGCTGTTCGACGAACACGGCCTGGAGCGCGAGGACCAGGGGCGTCAGCGGATTGGCGTCGATCAGCCCCCGGTAGGACGGCGGCAGGACCTGCGCCGGGTAGGCGATCGGCGTGAGCCAGAACCAGACCTGCAGCAGGATCCCGAGCGCATGGCCGACGTCGCGGAAGAACACGTGCACGATGCCGAGGAAGATCCCGATCGCCAGCGCGAGCGCGGCCAGCAGCAGCACGGGCACGATCGCGGCGACGACGACCAGGCCGGGGAAGCGCCCGAATGCGGCGAGCAGCGCCGTGAACACCGCATAGATCACCGCGAAGTTGGCGAGCGCCGACGCGACGACGATCGCGGGAATGCAGCTTCGCGGAAAGCTCGACTTCTTGAGCAGGTTCGCGTTGTCGAGGAACATCATCTGCGAGCGGGTGAGGATCTCGGCGAACATCGACCACGCGAGCAGGCCGCAGCAGACGAAGATCGCGTAGCCGTACCGGTCGTCGACGCCCGGCAGCCGGGCGCGCATCAGCTCCGAGAAGATCAGCGTGTAGATGGAGATCATGGCGAGCGGGCTCAGCACCTGCCACAGCGAGCCCAGCACGCTGCCCGCATAACGCAGACGCAGTTCCCTCACCACGCTCGTCCGCACGAAGCCGCGGAATTTCCAGAGTGAACGGAGCATCGGAATTCAGTCCTCGGCCAGCGTGCCGGCGTCGCCCGGGCGGAGCGCCACGTCCGGTGCGCCGCCGCGCCGCGCCCCGCGCTCCGAAGCTCGCGTCGTGCCGCTCGGACAACACGCTCGCTGCACGGCACACTTGTACGCTTCAACCAAGCATTCGCCCCCATGTCCGTTGCAGAGTGCCGTTCGTCGCGCTGGCCCGCCTTTCGCATCGCATGACCGGACAGCACCCGGTTATTATGACCTATGCATAAACGAACGGCTGCCGGCCCCTGCCGTGCGTCGTCGAGGCAGGCGCTCGCAGCGGCGCTGCTGGCGGTCGGCACGGCATTCTGCGCCACGTCGACGTGGGGCCATACCCCCACCCGCGACAGCATCGAGACCGCGGCAAGCGCGCAGCAACTGGAACGGCTCGCCGGAACGATCGAGACGCTGACGGTCGAAGATCGGGTGGAAAACATCACGTATCGCTACCCACGCCTGCGGCTGTCCGACGGGCGCGTGCTGATGCTGCGTGGGACGCCGCTCGATGGCATTGCCCCGGGCTCGCAGGTCGAACTCGACGGAATGCGCAACGGTGCAGCGCTGGACGTGGACTCGGTTGCCTCGATCATCCCCCCACCTTCCGGGGCACCGCATTCAGGTGCGACGCCGCAGGTCGAGATCGAGGGTGAGTTCCAGATCGCACATGCCGACGACTTTGCGAACGGTCGGGGCTGGTTCTACTACGATGTTCTCGACCGCGAGGGGAGGAGCATCCGGCTCGACCTCGATGCGCTCCCTCCGCCCCTGCAGGGGGGGATGCGCGTGGCGGTGACGGGAGAGCGACTCGCCGGACGCGACCGTGTCGCGCCGATCCGAATCGCCATCCTCTCGGCGCCCGAGACCGCCGCGCCCTCGCCGGTCCCGACCAAGGCGGCCACGGTGAATTCGGTCCTGGTCATCATGGCCAATTTCAGCAATACGGCGGCCCCTTCATTCACCGCCGGGCAGGCGCAGCAAGTGATGACGTCGAACGCGAACAGCGTCGGCAACTACTACGCCGAGGCATCCTACGGACAGCAACTGCTGGCGACCACCGTCACCTCCGCGTGGGTGACGATGAACTACGCCGCGGGCGCTTGCATCGACGGCAACCTCAACGGGTTCACGTCCGCCGCCAACGCGGCTGCGACGAGCGCCGGATATTCGCCGGCGACCTACAAATACGTGGTCTACCTGTTTCCCCATGTCGCGAACTGCGGCTGGACCGGACTCGCATACATCGGCAGCCCACGCCGCTCGTATATCAACGGCACTGCCGCCTTCGCGACCCAGACGATCACCCACGAGATCGGACACAATTTCGGCCTCCTGCATGCCGGCAGCCTGCGGTGCAGCGGCGCGTCAATCGGCGGCACATGCGGCGTGGCGGAATATGGCGATCCGTTCTCGACGATGGGGAATCAGCAAGCGGCGCATTTCAACGCGATGCAGAAGGCGAAGCTGGGATGGATCGCGCCATCGACGGTGGCCACGTACGCGTCGGGCGGCGCAATCTACACGGTGGCGCCGATCGAAACCGGTGGGGGAGCGACCTATGCAGTCAGGATTCCGACGCCGCTGTCCACGCGGAGCTACTGGATCGAGTATCGGCAACCCCTGGGATTCGACGGCCTGTTCAACGGGTGGGTAAGCGACGGCGCGCAGATCCGCGTCGCGAACCCGTTCGAGACCTATTGCCCGGGGTGCGACAGCCTGAGCAACGACACCGAGCTCGTCGACGCGACGCCGCAGACGAATACGTTCAGCGACGCCGCGCTCCCGGTAGGCGGCAGCTTCACCGATCCCGCCTATCCGATCACGATCAGCGTCGTCTCCGCCACGGCCAACGCCCTCACGATCAGCGTGAACGCGGCTGCCGGCACCGCGACGGACACGACCCTCGCGAGCACGCCCAATCCGGCCGTTTTCGGCGCCACGATCACGCTGACCGCGACGGTCAGCGGCGTTGCGCCGACCGGATCGGTGGCCTTCACCGAAGGCGGTGTCGCGCTTGCCGGATGCGGCGCGGTCGCGCTCGCGGGCAGCGGTAACGCGCGCACGGCCGCTTGCGCAATCGGCAGCCTTGCGAGCGGCACGCACACCGTGAGCGCCGCCTACAGCGGCGACGCGAGCAACCAGTCGTCGACCAGCGCAACGCTCACCCAGACGGTCACTGGGTCGCCGACGGCCATATCGCTCGTCGGCGCTGCCAATCCCATCGAAGTCGGGACGGCGCTCCAGCTCACGGCAACGGTGACCGGCACCGCGCCCACTGGCACCGTGACGGTCGCCGACAACGGCAGCGCGCTGACCGGCTGCGTTGCCGTCCCGGTCGGCGGCAGCGGCAGCACGCGCACCGCGCCGTGCACGACCAGCGCGCTCACGGCGGGCGAGCATTCGCTGGTCGCGACGTACAGCGGTGACGCGGCGAACCTCGGCTCCACGAGCCCGGCGATCGCGGAATCGGTCACGAGCGCAGGTGCGTGGCTGGGGTACCTCCACGGCGGCAACCAGGCGACGGGGATGGGCAGCGCGGTGGCGGCAGGACTGAACAATCTCGCCAGCGGCCCGTCGGCGTTCGTCGCCGCCGGCAGCTACAACCAGGCCACCGGCACCTCCGCGCTGGTCATCGGCGGCTTCGACAACCACGCCGTCGCCATCGACAGCCTCGTCGGCGCCGGCGCCGGCAACCAGGCCACCGGCGCGCGCGCCGTCGTGGTCGGCGGCGGCTACAACCTCGCCAGCGGATCGTGGGCGTTCATCGGCGGCGGCGGCCGCGACGGCATCACCGCCACGCCCGCCGGCACCCACGGCCTCGATCACGTCGCCGCCGCCAAGTGGGCCACCATCGGCGGCGGCGCAGGCAACCGCGCCGGCACCCTCGCCGCCCAGACCGGCCCCACCGTCGCCGGCGGTGAGCAGAACCAGGCGCTCAATACCGACGCCACCGTCGGCGGCGGCCAGAACAACGCCGCCAGCGGCCTCGCCGCCACCATCGCCGGCGGCCAGAACAACGCCGCCAGCGGCCTCGCCGCTGCCATCCCCGGCGGCGCCGGCAACCTCGCCAGCGGCGACTACAGCGTCGCGCTCGGCCGCCGCGCCAAGACGCAAAGCAGCGGCGGCGCGCCCGTCGTCCACTCCGGCACCTTCGTCTTCGCCGACGGCAACAACCTCGACTTCAACACCACCGCCACCAACGAGTTCGCCGTCCGCGCCAGCGGCGGCGTCCGCCTGGTCACCGCCGTCGATGCCGCCGGCGCCCCCACCGCCGGCGTCTACCTCGCCGCCGGCGCCGGCGCATGGTCGTCGCTGTCCGACCGCGCCGCCAAGCGCGACCTCGATCCCGTCGACGCACAAAAGGTGCTCACGCAACTCGCCGCGCTTCCGCTCTACACCTGGCGCTATCGCAGCGAGACCTCCCAGGCGCTCCACATCGGCCCCACCGCGCAGGACTTCCGCGCCACCTTCGGCCTCGGCGACAGCGACAAATCCATCACCACCGTCGACGCCGACGGCGTCGCCCTCGCAGGAGTCCGCGCGCTGCACGAAGCCCTGTTGCGCAGGGCCTCGCTCATCGAAACACGCAGCAGGTTGCTCGCCGACATGCGTCGGCGCGTCCAACAGCTCGAGTCGGCCCGACACGAAGCGACGGTGCCGGCGTCGGCGCACGCCGGGCAGCCGCCAGCGGGACCGGTTTCCTCCTTCATCCAATTGCTTGACCAAACGCCATGAGAACGACGATGACCCAACGTCCGAAGCGCTTCCAGCCACCGATCGATGCGCGGTGCCGCAGCCTTGCGTTCGCATCCTTCGTCGCGTTGACGATCATGGCTGTCCCCGACGCCTTGGCGCAGCTCGCGACTTCTTCGGGCAGCGCGCCGGTGTTCCGCAAGGACGGTCCCGGCACGGGCACCGGCTCGTGGATCGGCTATCTTTTCGGCGGCAACCAGGCGACGGGGATGGGCAGCGCGGTGGCGGCAGGACTGAACAATCTCGCCAGCGGCCAGTCGGCGTTCGTCGCCGCCGGCAGCTACAACCAGGCCACCGGCACCTCCGCGCTGGTCATCGGCGGCTTCGACAACCACGCCGTCGCCATCGACAGCCTCGTCGGCGCCGGCGCCGGCAACCAGGCCACCGGCGCGCGCGCCGTCGTGGTCGGCGGCGGCTACAACCTCGCCAGCGGACCGTGGGCGTTCATCGGCGGCGGCGGCCGCGACGGCATCACCGCCACGCCCGCCGGCACCCACGGCCTCGATCACGTCGCCGCCGCCAAGTGGGCCACCATCGGCGGCGGCGCAGGCAACCGCGCCGGCACCCTCGCCGCCCAGACCGGCCCCACCGTCGCCGGCGGTGAGCAGAACCAGGCGCTCAATACCGACGCCACCGTCGGCGGCGGCCAGAACAACGCCGCCAGCGGCCTCGCCGCCACCATCGCCGGCGGCCAGAACAACGCCGCCAGCGGCCTCGCCGCCGCCATCCCCGGCGGCGCCGGCAACCTCGCCAGCGGCGACTACAGCGTCGCGCTCGGCCGCCGCGCCAAGACGCAAAGCAGCGGCGGCGCGCCCGTCGTCCACTCCGGCACCTTCGTCTTCGCCGACGGCAACAACCTCGACTTCAACACCACCGCCACCAACGAGTTCGCCGTCCGCGCCAGCGGCGGCGTCCGCCTGGTCACCGCCGTCGATGCCGCCGGCGCCCCCACCGCCGGCGTCTACCTCGCCGCCGGCGCCGGCGCATGGTCGTCGCTGTCCGACCGCGCCGCCAAGCGCGACCTCGATCCCGTCGACGCACAAAAGGTGCTCACGCAACTCGCCGCGCTTCCGCTCTACACCTGGCGCTATCGCAGCGAGACCTCCCAGGCGCTCCACATCGGCCCCACCGCGCAGGACTTCCGCGCCACCTTCGGCCTCGGCGACAGCGACAAATCCATCACCACCGTCGACGCCGACGGCGTCGCCCTCGCAGCGATCCAGGGCCTGGTTCGCCTGATGCACGAGCAGGACGCGACGCTCGCGCGGCAATCCGCCGAGTTCGACGCGCTGAGCGCGCGGATCAGGCTGCTCGAACGCGAAGATCCCGGACCCGCGGTGCGGTAGTCGAGCCTGCGGCCGCCGCGCGGATCACGACGAGAATTCGCGCGCCAGCCGTTCGCGCAGCGCGACCAGGCGCGGATCGGCGACAGGATAGGTGCGACCCGCGGCGAGCGCGTCGTGCAGATACCGACGAACGTTGCGGTGCTCGTTACCGCCCCATTCGAGGCACCGGCGCACGATCTCATCGTCGGTCCAGATTCCCAGCACCTGGCGGCAACGCGCCTGCCACGCCGGCGGCAACGCGATCACGTCAAGCCAGGCCTCCGGCTGAAGTTGCGGCGGATCGCAATAGATCAGCCGCATGCCTTCGACGCGGTACGTCCGGTATCCGACCTCCTCGAGCCGCCGCCTCACGTCCTCGATGCCGTACCCGAAGAGCTCGAACGTCATCCCGTTCGACTCGTAGATCAGCACCGGCGCCCGGGCGCCCGTCATAAGCGCGCCGAGGCTGTCGATCGCCGCGAGCTCCGAACCCTCGACGTCCATCTTGACGAGATCGACGCGGTCCCAGCCGCGCTCGGTCACCAGGTGGTCCGCGCGCCGGGCAGGCACCTGCAGCCCACCCGCGGCCGCGCCGGAGGGTCTCGCGATCATCCCCCAGAGGCCGTTCTCGTCGAAGACGACGTGCCCTTCGCGCCGATCGATCGCGCACCATTCGACCGTCAGGCCCGCCAGGTGATTGCGCGCGGCGGAGCGACGCACGCACTCGACGTGAAGTGGCGATGCGTCGACCGCCAGCACTTCGCGGCCGAGCGCTGCCGCGGGCACCGCCAGTGTGCCGACGTGGCAGCCGAGGTCGAGCACGCGGTCTCCCGTCGCGGTGAAGCGAACGAGCCAGTCGACCAGGTATTGGTTGAGCGCCTGGCCGTTGGCGTATGCATTGACCACCGGGTCGGACGAGTCACCCGGCAATGCGAGCTCGATGACACGCCCATCGGCAAGCGCGGTCGCGTGATACGAGATCGAGCTTACCGACACGCCGGGACGGTGGGTGGAAGAGGGTTCGTTTCCGGACATGGAATCTCCCGGCGGCAATTCATGCGGTGATGGGTACGATGTCGAGACTTTCGACGGACATCCGAACGTCCGCCGACACCTGCACCCTGATTTCGAGATCGCTCACGCGCCGGTCGACGGCGAAATCGAGTCGACCGAGCATTCCGTCCGCCGCGTCCCGGGCGCCAGCACCGGCCAATGCGCACGCCGCGAGCCGGCGGCATCCGGCGTCGCACGTGATCTCGAGCTGCACGACACCGCGTGGCGATTGCGACCCGAAAACGCGCACGCGATAACGGCCCGGACCCACGCCGAGGTAGGGCCCGTAGAGCAGGAAGCCCGCGCGTGCCGTCGTGTCCACCGCGGTCTCCGTTCGCACACCGCATTCCGTCTGAAACCTCGCGTCGACAGCAAGCAGCGTCAGCGTATCGTCGGTCGCATCGATCTCGAATGGCGCGTCGGATCCCGGATAGCTGGCACCGGCGACGGCACCGAGTCGGCCGAGCGTGCGCGCGACCAACCTCGCGAGCGCGGGCGGGCGCATTCCCGCCTCGAGGTCTTGCGTCCGATCGCGCAGGTCGCGCAGCCAGGCGGGCGCCTGTGCCTCCGGCAGCAGCGCCGACACTGCCGTCGCCCGCGCGTTGAGGTCCGCCTCCCGATGCGCGATCGCCTTGTCGTTGAAGCACGCCAGATCGCGTGCCATGGCGCGCGCGATCGCCGCCGGATCGCACGCCTCGGCCAGCCACGCGCGTCCGCGCCGGCCGATCGTCGAGCGCTTGTCCGCGCTGGCGCCCAGCTCGGCGACAACGCTCGCCAGCTGCGCGACGTCGAGCGGATCGTCGACGTGAATGCAAGCGAAGTCGGGAATTTCGGCGAGGCTGCCATGACGGCTTGCCACGAGCGGAACCCCATGCGCCATCGCGTACAGCGAAGCGCCGGACGCCTCCCCACGCGATCCCTTGCGCAGCTGCACGGCAATGTCGGTCGACCTGACGTAACGGAGAAATTCCTCGTCCGACACATAGCCCGTGACGCGCATTTCCCGCACTTTGGGGGAGCCTGCAATGGCGCGTCGAAGCGCTTCGCCATAGGCGCCAGCCGCTTCGCCGACGAAGACCAGACGCGCGGTCGTTCGCATCGCGCATCGCGACCACGCCTCCACCAGCTCCAGCCACAGCTTGCGATCGTCGGCCAGGCCAAATGTGCAGACGAGCAAATCGGACTCCGAGATGCCCAGCAGCGCGCGCTCACGCGCACGATCATCGTCCGAAACGACCTGCACACCGCGCATGTGCCTCACGACCATGCAGCGCGCCCCGTCGACCTGCCCTTCGCGCTCGAGGATGTCGCGTGCGTGGGACGACGTGACGAACATGCCCGTGGAACGGTCGGCGACCCATCGTGTCATCGGCCGCCGCTCTATCGTCGCGTCGAGTCCGTTCCGCAGGTAGTCGCCGAGCGCCGCGTCACCGTGCGCGTAGCGAAGCATCTCGCCGAAGAATCCCGACATGCGCGGCGCGCCAAACTCCAAGTAGGCCATCAGCCCGCTGAGGAATGCATCGTGCAGGAATACGGCGCCCGGGCACGCCTGCAGGAGCGCAAGCATGTGAACGTGGAATTGCGAGTTGCCGAACTGGTAGAACACCCCGGCGTCGTATTCGAGCCACACGCAAGGAAGCGTCTGCCAGGCATAGACGTCGAAGCCCATCGCCCGATAGCGCGCGGAATCCGCCCCTTCCGAGGCGAACAGATCGATCCGAAAGTATTCGGCAAGATGCGGCAGCGATTCCGTCACGAAATCGGCGATGCCCGATCGTTCAGGCAGCAAAGGCGTGACCAGCGCCAATCGGGGACGCCGCGCGGACACATCGACGGCGACACCCGCGCGCTTGCGTGCGAGGGCCTCGGCCCACGCATCGCCGGCCCGCCGCGCCACGCGCTCCCAGGAGTACAGCTTTGCGCGGTCGCGCGCGTGCGCTCGAAGCGAGCGTCGATAGTCCGGGTCGCCGAGCGCGCGCGCGAGGCCCGCCGCGATGCTCCCGTCGCTGTCGATCGAGAAGAGCGCGTCCTTGCGCCCGACGATCTCGGGCAGACTGGAAGCGTCGGCGGCGATCGTCGGCGCGCCGCACGCCATCGCTTCCAGCACCGGCAGTCCGAATCCCTCGTAGCGTGACGGAAAAACGAAAAGCTCGCAGCATCGATAGAGATCGACCAGATCGTCGTCGGACACGAACCCGGTCAGGACTACGCTCGCCGGTGGGAGGCGCGACGATTTCACCAACCGTTGAAGGCGGTCCCGGTCACTCGCCGCGACGCTGCACACGATGGCGAGCTGATACCGCTCGCGTACGCTCGGCGGCAGGAGCGCGAACGCCCTGATCGTCGCTTCGACGTTCTTGCGGTGATCGATACCGCCTGTGTACATGACGAAGGGCTTCGTCAGCCCCAGCCGTCCGAGTAGCTCGCGCCGTCGTGGCTCGGACACCTCACCCGGTACGAAGCGTGCGTCGGCAGCGGCATGGATCGCCACGACACGTTCTGCGGGAATCCCGATTCGCTCGATCACGTCGGACCGCGTCGCTTCGGAGATCGCGAGAAGTACATCGCATCGGCGCAGGCGGTCGATCCGGGTATCGTACCAATCCCGCGTCACGGGATCCCCGAGATACCGGTCCGCGAAGATCAGAGGAATGAGATCGTAGGCAGTCGCGCTTACGACCGAAGTGCTCGGAAGCCCGGCGAGATCCGGGACCACCGCACGCCCGCGCAGCCCCTCGAATATGCTGCTGACGTGGATCAAGTCCGGCTTCTGCGCGAGCCACGCGTGCCGTGCGATCCATTCGCTCCCTATGCGTCCGGAATCGATCGGCGCGGCGCCCGGTGTGGGCACGGGTCGCGAAGCGTCGTAGCGGACGACGTTGCGCGCCCCGACGAGCGGTTCGAACTCGCGCGCCAGTTCGCCGGCCGAATCGGCGAACGCGTCGTTGAGGCAAACGACGCAGTGGAAGCGCTCCGCTGCCGAGGCGACGGCCAGCGCAAAGCTGCGCGAATAGCGACCGATGCCGCGTCCTCGCGAATCCTCGGTCTGACAGGCCTGGAGATCGAGGACCGCACGGTGCCGCCCGCCGTCCACGCGCGCGCGCGCGCACGCAGCGTCGCGCGGGTTCGCAGACATGGTCAAGGAACCGGCGCGCTCGATCGGCGAGGCGGCGCCGTTGCGTCCGGCGTCGGCTCCACTAGCCGACACGCGTCGTGTCGTCCTCTGCCGAGAGACGCCGCAGCCGTTCCTCGAGCGCGTCGATCCGCTGCTCCAGTTCGACGACGTATGAGAGCCGTCGCCTCGCGGCGAGGCGCTCGGCGCAATCCGCGCCGGAGCCCCGCTCGTTGCGGGACTGTTGCGACTCGCCGCCCTCCCACGCATCCTCCGCCAAAACCGGGTCACGCGAGTGGGCGAGCAGCTTGACGCGTTGCCCGAGATTGCCGCTTCGCGCAAGGATTCGCAGCACGAAGGCCTTGCGGCGGGGGTGAGCGCGAAGATGGTCGATCACCGCGTTCAGAGACCGACGCACCCATTTGCGCGGCGCCGGCGGGCTCAATTCGGGTCGCTCCGCTGCGCGCGCGCGCGTCGGATCGCGGCGGAACCGCCCCGACCCATCAGCTTGCGCGCACCCGGCGCAAATCGACGTCGACCATCATCGCGATGAGTTCGGCAATCTGCGTCCTGGGCCGCCAGTTGAGACAGTTCATGGCCTTGCTCGGATCACCCTGCAGCACGTCTACCTCGGCGGGACGAAGGAATTTCGCATCGGTCCTCACGAAGTCGCGATAGTCGAGGCCCACATGCTCGAAGGCGATCCTGCACATGTCCCGTACGCTCGTCGTGTTTCCCGTCGCGACGACGTAGTCGTCCGGGCGGGACTGCTGGAGCATCAACCACATTGCCTCGACGTAGTCGCCGGCGAATCCCCAATCACGACGCGCATCGAGGTTGCCCAGACAAAGCTCGCGCGCGCGGCCGAGCTTTATCCGCGCCGCGCCGTCGGTCACCTTGCGCGTCACGAACTCGATGCCACGAAGTGGCGACTCGTGATTGAACAGGATGCCGCTGGAGGCATGCAACCCGAAGCTCTCCCGGTAATTGATCGTGATCCAGTGCCCGTAGAGCTTCGCGACGCCATAGGGACTGCGCGGATGAAAGGGCGTATTCTCGTTCTGCCGTTCCGCCTGGACCTTGCCGAACATCTCGCTCGTAGAAGCCTGGTAGAAGCGCGTCGCCGGCGCGACCAGGCGTATCGCCTCGAGAACATGCGCGACGCCGATCGCATTGACGTCGCCCGTGTGCGCGGGTTCGTCCCACGAGGCCGCCACGAAGCTCTGCGCGGCGAGGTTGTACACCTCGACCGGCCGGAATTGCTGGATCGCCCGCGTCACCGAGGACAAGTCCGTCACGTCGCCGTAGGTGAGCGTGACGTCGTCGACGACGCGCAGTTCGCGCAGCCTCCATAGCGTGTCGCTCCCGCGCCGCGGCGTGAATCCCACGACGTCGTAGCCCTTTTCCAGAAGCAGTTTCGACAGGTATGCGCCATCCTGTCCCGTGACACCTGTGATCAGCGCGCACTTACCCATCGCGTACCTGTTGTTCCCAAAAAGCAAGTATCTCATGCAGCGTCGACGCCAACGGCGTGCCTGCCTGCCATCCGGTGTCTCGGCCAATCTTCGTCACGTCGGCGACGACTCGGCGCTGCTCCGCGGCCCGCATCCTGGCGGGGTCGGCGACGATCTCCGCGGTCACGCCGGCGTCCGCGAGCATCGTGGCGAGCACCTCGGTCAATTTTACTTCCCGGCCCGATCCCACGTTGTAGATCTCCCCGGTTCTCCCGCGCTTCAGCAGCGCGAAATAGGCATCGACGACGTCCTGCACATCGGTGAAGTCGCGCGTGACGTCGAGGTTGCCCACATGGATCACCGGCGCGGCACGCCGGGCCGCGATGCGCGCGATCTGCTCTGCGAAGGCGGCGATGACGAAGCGCGACTCCTGGCCCGGGCCGATGTGGTTGAACGGGCGCGCGATGACGATGTCGAGGTGCTCGGTCTGCGACCACTGGTAGCAGAGCGCCTCCGCCGCCACTTTGCTGACCGCGTAGGGACTGCGCGGCCTCAGGGGATGATGCTCGCGCACCGGGAGTCCACCCTCCTCGATCGCGCCATAGCAGTCGCCCGAGCTCACGTAGACGAAGCGGCCTCCGAATCGGCATTGCCGCAGCGCTTTCAACAGATTGCGCGTTCCGCCAAAATTGACGTCGAACGTCTGCTCGGGCTCGCGAAACGACTCGGCGACGTTCGTCAACGCCGCCAGATGGAGGACCGCACCGGGAACGTTCCCCCGCAGGCAGGAGGCGAGGTCCGGATCACGGATGTCGGTGCCGTCGGGGAGCACACGTACATGCCAGCCGTGGCGCGCCGCGATGGATTCGCCGCGTCGGAGTAAAGTCCGGCCCACGAAGCCCGTGTGCCCCGTGACCAGCAGATTAGCCACAATCGCACATGCGGTTCAGTGGAAGAGGCTGGCGTGTCGGGTACCGCCATCATTGGCATGTTATAGGACAACGTAGGCTCAAGCCATTGCACGCCATCGACGCAAGCCACGACCTCGTTGTCGGGATCAGCAGCAACGTGATCGACCCCGGTCTCGGGAACGTTGCGCTCGACGGCATCGGCGTCTATACGGAGGCGCTGGAGCGCAGCCTGAATGCGCTGGGCGTGACCACGCTTCGCATTGGCGCGCCGCTGGCACGCGGCGGAGGATGGAAAAGGCCGGTGCGAACGAACGCCGTCTTCGGCATGCCACTCGCGTGGTCGGTCGCCTGGACGCTGCTCACCGGGCGCCCCGCGCTGCGCGCGGCGCAGGTCGAGGAGGCGATCGACGTCTACCACTGCACCGACTACCTCGTTCCCAAGCTGCGCCACGTGCCGGTCGTGGCGACGGTATACGACGCCATTCCTCTACAGCACCCCGAGTGGGCGAACCCGCGCCTGCGCGGCGTCAAGAACCTGCTGCTGCGCAAGGCCGTGCTCTCCGCCGATCTCGTGATCGCCATTTCGGCGGCGGCGGCGCGTGACATTGGGGAGGCCTATGCAATCCCACCCGACAAGATTCGAATCGTCCCTCTCGGCGTTGACGACGACTGGTTTCATGCGCCGACGGCGATCATGGGCAGGGAAGGGGCGGCGTCCGGCCTTGTGCCGGGCTACTTCCTCTTCGTCGGGACACTTCAGCCGCGGAAGGACCTGCCGACGCTGCTCGCAGCCTACGAGCGGCTCTCCCGGGACGTGCGCTCGTCGCACCAGCTGGTGATCGTCGGCAAATACGGTTGGAACGTGGCGGACGTACGTGCGCATCTCGTGTCGGCACGTGGCGACGGGCGCATCCTGTGGCTCGAGCACGTCGAGCGCACGACGCTGCGAGCGCTTTATGCCGACGCAGCGGCGCTCGTCCTTCCCTCGCTATGCGAAGGATTCGGGTTGCCAGTGCTCGAGGCGCTGGCCTCGGGAATTCCGGTGGTATGCAGCGATCTGCCGGTGTTCCGGGAGGTTGCCGGCGACCTCGCTTCGTACGCCCAGGCGGGCGATCCTGCGAGCTTTGCGGAGGCGATGACGGCGGTGCTGGGGAATCTCGACGACGCCAGTCGGGGGCGAAGGCGCCTTCATGCGCGCGGGTTCGCGTGGCGACGAACCGCCCTCGGCACCTTGGGCGTCTACCGCGAAGCGGTAGCGATGCGCGGCGGCTGAGCGTTCGAGAGCGGGAAGCAAAACGCCCGGCGCGGCGGCCGGGCGTTGTGCGTATGGGTGCCTGACGATGACCTACTTTCGCACGGGTAGTCCGTACTATCATCGGCGCGCCGCCGTTTCACGGTCCTGTTCGGGATGGGAAGGGGTGGGTCCGGCGGGCTGTGGTCGTCAGGCTTTGGCGGTAGTCGGCAGTCAGGGGGCCGAGGGCAGCGGCGGCGGTGTGGCCGCGGGCCTGCGCCTCGAGCGCGGCTGCGCTGTCCTGGTCGGGTGAGTTGGCTGGAGCGGAAGGCAAGGAGGGGTCGTCGAGCTGCAGTCGCTGGTGCAAACGCGCACGATTATGGAGTCAAGCCGCACGGGCCATTAGTACCGGTTAGCTCAACGCATTACTGCGCTTCCACACCCGGCCTATCAACGTGGTGGTCTGCCACGACCCTTCAGGGAGGATCAAGCCCCGGGAGATCTCATCTTCAGGCGCGTTTCCCGCTTAGATGCTTTCAGCGGTTATCGCTTCCGTACGTAGCTACCCGGCGATGCGACTGGCGTCACAACCGGTACACCAGCGGTACGTCCACTCCGGTCCTCTCGTACTAGGAGCAGCCCCCGTCAAATCTCCAGCGCCCACGGCAGATAGGGACCAAACTGTCTCACGACGTTTTGAACCCAGCTCACGTACCACTTTAAATGGCGAACAGCCATACCCTTGGGACCGGCTTCAGCCCCAGGATGTGATGAGCCGACATCGAGGTGCCAAACACCGCCGTCGATATGAACTCTTGGGCGGTATCAGCCTGTTATCCCCGGCGTACCTTTTGTCCGTTGAGCGATGGCCCTTCCATTCAGAACCACCGGATCACTAAGTCCTGCTTTCGCACCTGCTCGGCTTGTCAGCCTCGCAGTCAAGCTCGCTTGTGCCTTTGCACGTCTGGCGCGATGTCCGACCGCGCTAAGCGAACCTTCGAGCTCCTCCGTTACGCTTTGGGAGGAGACCGCCCCAGTCAAACTGCCTACCATGCACGGTCCCCGACCCCGCTTCAGGGGTCCAGGTTAGAGCCGCAATGACGCCAGGCTGGTATTTCAAGGTTGGCTCCACGAAGAGCTAGCGCCTCCGCTTCATCGCCTCCCAGCTATCCTACACAAGCCTCATCACAGTCCAATGCAAAGCTACAGTAAAGGTGCACGGGGTCTTTCCGTCTTGCCGCGGGGAGATTGCATCTTCACAAACACTTCAACTTCGCTGAGTCTCAGGAGGAGACAGCGTGGCCATCGTTACGCCATTCGTGCAGGTCGGAACTTACCCGACAAGGAATTTCGCTACCTTAGGACCGTTATAGTTACGGCCGCCGTTTACCGGGGCTTCGATCAAGAGCTTGCACCCCATCACTTAACCTTCCGGCACCGGGCAGGCGTCACACCCTATACGTCGACTTTCGTCTTGGCAGAGTGCTGTGTTTTTGTTAAACAGTCGCAGCCACCGATTCTCTGCGGCCCTCCTCGGCTCCCGCTGTTAGGGTTCACCTACCGAGGGCACACCTTATCCCGAAGTTACGGTGTCAATTTGCCGAGTTCCTTCTCCTGAGTTCTCTCAAGCGCCTGAGCATATTCAGCTCGCCCACCTGTGTCGGTTTGCGGTACGGTCGACCTACGACTGAAGCTTAGAGGCTTTTCCTGGAAGCAGGGTATCCGCCACTTCAGGCTGGCAAGCCGGCTCTCGTTAACACGCCTCGACTAAGCCACGCGGATTTGCCTACGCAGCACGTCTACACGCTTGAACCGGGACGTCCAACACCCGGCCGGCATAACCTTCTCCGTCCCCCCATCGCATTGCTGGTCGGTACGGGAATATTGACCCGTTTTCCATCACTACGACTCTCGTCCTCGTCTTAGGGGCCGACTCACCCTGCGCCGATGCACGTGGCGCAGGAAACCTTGGGCTTACGGCGACCAGGACTTTCACCTGGTTTATCGCTACTCATGTCAGCATTCGCACTTCCGATACCTCCAGCAAGGGTCACCCCTCGCCTTCACCGGCCTACGGAACGCTCTCCTACCATCCACAGGCTCCATCAAGCGCACTCCTGCCCGCCACCACCTGCGTAGCGCAGCACGACTCGACTTTGATGTCCGCATTGCCGCAGCTTCGCTGCGTCAAGCTCCATCGGCGAACGCGCTTGATGGAACCTGTGAATCCCTAGCTTCGGTGTCCAGTTTGAGCCCCGTTACATCTTCCGCGCAGGACGACTCGACCAGTGAGCTATTACGCTTTCTTTAAATGATGGCTGCTTCTAAGCCAACATCCTGGCTGTCTGAGCCTTCCCACCTCGTTTCCCACTTAACTGAACTTGGGGACCTTAGCTGAGGGTCTGGGTTGTTTCCCTCTCGACAACGGACGTTAGCACCCGCCGTCTGTCTCCCGTGCTCGCACTTCCCGGTATTCGGAGTTTGCAATGGCGTGATAAGCCACGATGGCCCCCACTGCCATGACAGTGCTCTACCCCCGAGAGTGATACACGAGGCACTACCTCAATAGTTTTCGGAGAGAACCAGCTATTTCCGGATTTGATTAGCCTTTCACCCCTAGCCACAGCTCATCCCCTACCTTTTCAACGGGAGTGGGTTCGGCCCTCCACGAGGTGTTACCCCCGCTTCAGCCTGGCCATGGCTAGATCATCCGGTTTCGGGTCTACGCCTACGCAACTAGGGTCGCCCTGTTCGGACTCGCTTTCCCTGCGCCTCCCCTATCGGTTAAGCTCGCTACGTAACGTAAGTCGCTGACCCATTATACAAAAGGTACGCCGTCACCCCGTTGCGAGGGCTCCGACTGTTTGTATGCATGCGGTTTCAGGTCTATTTCACTCCCCTTCCGGGGTACTTTTCACCTTTCCCTCACGGTACTAGTTCGCTATCGGTCGATTACGAGTATTTAGCCTTGGAGGATGGTCCCCCCATCTTCAGACAGGATTTCACGTGTCCCGCCCTACTTATCGCAAGCTTAGTACCACCATCGACGTTTCGTGTACGGGGCTGTCACCCACTGCGGCCGCCCTTTCCAGAGCGTTCCACTACGTCAATCGCTATAACTTGCTGGCTGCTCCGCGTTCGCTCGCCACTACTAGCGGAATCTCGGTTGATTTCTGTTCCTCCGGCTACTGAGATGTTTCAGTTCACCGGGTTCGCTCCACTCCGCCTATGAATTCAGCGGAAGGTGACCCTCGCGGGCCGGGTTTCCCCATTCGGACATCTGCGGATCAATGCTCGTTTGCCAGCTCCCCGCAGCTTTTCGCAGGTTGCCACGTCCTTCATCGCCTGTAATCGCCAAGGCATCCATCACATGCACTTTGTCGCTTGACCCCATAACCGTGCGCTCTCGGCGAGCAGAAAGCCGGAGCACGGAAGACAGCAACTTCCACCCCCCAACCCCACCACCGAGACCCACCGCTACGAGCGTGTCTGCACTACCCACGCTGCGCCTTTTACAGAGCATGAGCAAGATACAACTCAACCCTACGCATCCGAACTCTCATCAAGCCCGAATGCGCCTTGCCTTCCGAATTGTTAAAGAACGGTACAGCGCTCAGCGATGAATTCCATTGCGAAAACGCATCGCTGAGTGCTGGCGCAATCGACAGGTCCAAAAACGACGGACGAAACGCCCGCCTGCAACTCCGCCCTGACCCCTGATCTACGCTTGGTGGAGCTGGACGGGATCGAACCGACGGCCTCCTGCTTGCAAAGCAGGCGCTCTCCCAACTGAGCTACAGCCCCGGCCGTCATCTGCCTATGACCTGTTTGGTGGGTCTGGATGGATTCGAACCATCGACCCCCGCCTTATCAAGACGGTGCTCTAACCAACTGAGCTACAGGCCCGGTAAGCGCATGACGACCGCCACGAAACGGCGGCGCAATCGATAGGTTGTGGGTACTGCTGACGGTGAGGAGGCCAGGGCAGCATGACCGGGAACGTTGCCCCCTGTCGCTGTCCCCTGTCTCCTGATTCCGAGAAAGGAGGTGATCCAGCCGCACCTTCCGATACGGCTACCTTGTTACGACTTCACCCCAGTCATGAAGCCACCGTGGTAGGCGGCCTCCTTGCGGTTAGCCTACCTACTTCTGGTGCACCCCACTCCCATGGTGTGACGGGCGGTGTGTACAAGACCCGGGAACGTATTCACCGCGGCATGCTGATCCGCGATTACTAGCGATTCCGACTTCATGCAGTCGAGTTGCAGACTGCAATCCGGACTACGACCGGCTTTCTCGGGATTGGCTCCCCCTCGCGGGTTGGCAACCCTCTGTACCGGCCATTGTATGACGTGTGAAGCCCTACCCATAAGGGCCATGAGGACTTGACGTCATCCCCACCTTCCTCCGGTTTGTCACCGGCAGTCTCCCTAGAGTGCCCTTGCGTAGCAACTAGGGACAAGGGTTGCGCTCGTTGCGGGACTTAACCCAACATCTCACGACACGAGCTGACGACAGCCATGCAGCACCTGTGTTCCGATTCCCTTTCAGGCACACCCACCTCTCAGCGGGCTCTCGGACATGTCAAGGGTAGGTAAGGTTGTTCGCGTTGCATCGAATTAATCCACATCATCCACCGCTTGTGCGGGTCCCCGTCAATTCCTTTGAGTTTTAACCTTGCGGCCGTACTCCCCAGGCGGTCGACTTCACGCGTTAGCTACGGTACCCAGAAATCGCTTCCCGGACACCCAGTCGACATCGTTTAGGGCGTGGACTACCAGGGTATCTAATCCTGTTTGCTCCCCACGCTTTCGTGCCTCAGCGTCAGTGTTAGCCCAGGGGGCTGCCTTCGCCATCGGTGTTCCTCCGCATCTCTACGCATTTCACTGCTACACGCGGAATTCCACCCCCCTCTGCCACACTCCAGCTCGCCAGTTTCCATGGCCATTCCCAGGTTAAGCCCGGGGCTTTCACCACAGACACAACGAACCGCCTACGCACGCTTTACGCCCAGTAATTCCGATTAACGCTCGCACCCTACGTATTACCGCGGCTGCTGGCACGTAGTTAGCCGGTGCTGATTCTGCCGGTACCGTCAAGAACACGGAGTATTCGCCCGTGCCTTTTCTTCCCGGCTAAAAGCGGTTTACAACCCGAAGGCCTTCTTCCCGCACGCGGCATGGCTGGATCAGGGTTGCCCCCATTGTCCAAAATTCCCCACTGCTGCCTCCCGTAGGAGTCTGGGCCGTGTCTCAGTCCCAGTGTGGCTGATCATCCTCTCAGACCAGCTACCGATCGTCGCCTTGGTAGGCCATTACCCCACCAACTAGCTAATCGGACATCGGCCGCTCCCATAGCGCAAGGCCCTTGCGAGTCCCCCGCTTTCCTCCTCAGAGCATATGCGGTATTAGCCCGGCTTTCGCCGGCGTTATCCCCCACTCCGGGACACGTTCCGATGCATTACTCACCCGTTCGCCGCTCGCACGCGAGAGTTGCCCCCGCGCTGCCGCTCGACTTGCATGTGTAAAGCATGCCGCCAGCGTTCAATCTGAGCCAGGATCAAACTCTTCAGTTCGATCTCATGCAAAGTCTTTCACTCACTTGACTCTGGCTACCACCACCCCTTGACGAGAGCAGCAGCACGGCCAGCACGGCAGCCAGGTCGCCCCAGCCACCGCACTAGCGTCGTGTGAGTACCATTACCTGTGAACGCCCCAAACCAGCCAACAGCCAGCCCAGGCCCACGACAACAGCACCCACACCTATCGATTGCAAATTGTTAAAGAACAGGCAGCTGGATTATCTACGCCCGCACATGGAGCGCGGTTTTCCACCCGCAGAGAGGCGCGATTATACAACGAAAGCGGGACTCGTCAACAGGGGCTGGCACCCGCCCGCTACGGACGGACGCGCGCGCCGCCGGTGTCATCCGCCGGCGCGCTGTGGCACGGAAAGCACGCGGGCCTGCCGTCGCCCGCTATGCGCCCGGAGACTTCGCCGCCAGGAGGCGATCAAAATAGCCGATGGTGCGCTCAAGTCCCTCGCGCAGGCGGACCGTCGGATTCCAGGCGATCAGCGCCTTCGCCAGGGCGACGTCCGGGCAGCGCTGCACGGGGTCGTCGCTGGGAAGCGGCTTGCGGATGATCCGGGACCGCGAGCCGACGAGCTCCACGATCGTCTGCGCCAGCGTCGCGATCGTGAATTCCTCCGGATTTCCCAGGTTCATCGGACCCGTGACGTCGTCGGCGGTGCGCATGAACGCACCCAGCCCGCGCACCAGGTCGTCGACGTAACAGAAGGATCGCGTCTGCGTGCCGTCGCCGTAGATCGTCAGCGGATTTCCGGTAAGCGCCTGCACGATGAAATTCGAGACGACGCGGCCGTCGTTGGGATGCATGCGCGGACCGTATGTGTTGAAGATGCGCGCCACCTTGATCCGCAGCGCATGTTGCCGCCAGTAGTCGAAGAACAGCGTTTCCGCACAGCGCTTCCCTTCGTCGTAGCAGGAGCGCAAGCCGATCGGATTGACGTTTCCCCAGTACGCCTCGACTTGCGGATGGATCGCCGGGTCGCCGTAGACCTCGCTGGTCGACGCCTGGAGGATCTTCGCCTTGGTGCGTTTGGCGAGACCGAGCATGTTGATCGCGCCGTGGACGCTGGTCTTCGTCGTCTGGACGGGATCCAGCTGGTATTGAACCGGCGACGCCGGACAGGCGAGGTTGTAGATCTCGTCGACCTCGACGTAAAGCGGGAACGTCACGTCGTGACGCATCACCTCGAACCTGCGGTCGCCCTGCAGCTCGATGACATTGTCGCGCGTGCCGGTGAAGAAGTTGTCCACGCACAGCACGTCGTGACCTTCCTGCAGGAGGAATTCGCACAGGTGCGATCCGATGAATCCCGCGCCACCGGTGACGAGCACGCGCTTGCGTTCATGCATGAAAGCATCTCCGTCGTTGGACGTCTGCGACCGATGACATCGGTCGAACCGGCGCCTTCTAAGTACCCTTGAAATAGTACCGTCAATCGGCTTCGCCGGCGCCGGGATCGGCAGGCGGAAAGCGCCCGTGCGACGGCGGCCCGCGCCCCTGCGGTCAAGTAGAATTGCCTGCGCCTTCGCCGCCGCGCAATTGCAGGCGTCCCGCCCCGCAGAGCCCTCATTGCCTACCCAAAGCAGAATTGCCGTCGTCCACGACTGGCTGCAGACCTGGCGCGGGGGGGAGAGGGTCCTTGCCGAAGTGTTGCGCGCGTACCCCGATGCGGACCTGTTCGCGCTCGTCGATTTCCTGTCCGAGGAAGACCGTTCCGCCCTGCAGGGAAAGCGCGCGACGACCTCGTTCATCCAGCGCATCCCGTTCGCGAAGGCGGCGTTTCGCCTGCTGCTGCCGCTGTTTCCCCGCGCGGTCGAGTCGCTGGATCTCGCCGGCTACGACCTGGTCATTTCGACCTCCCACGCAGTCGCGAAAGGCGTCCTCACGCAGCGGAACCAGCTCCATGTCTGCTATTGCTTCACCCCCATGCGCTACGCGTGGGATCTGCGCGAGCAATACCTGAGGCAAACGGGCCTCGATCGCGGCGTGCGCGGATTCGTGGTGCGACGCGTCCTTTCGCGCCTGCGCGCCTGGGATCGGGAGGCGAGCTCGCGGGTCGACCATTTCATCGCGATATCGCAGCACATCGCCGAGCGCATTCGTCGCTGCTACGACCGCGACGCGGCGGTCATCTATCCGCCGGTCGCCGTGGCGCCGCTGCCGGCCCCGCTCCCCCGCGGCGATCACTACGTCACCGTCTCCCAGCTGGTCCCGTACAAGCGCGTGGAGCTGATCGCCCGCGCCTTCGAGGCGCTGCCTGACCGCAAGCTCGTCGTCATCGGTTCGGGCCCGGAGCACGCCCGCCTCGCCTCCATGCGTCCGGACAACGTCAGCCTCCTGGGGCACGTCCCCGAGCAGGAGCGCGACCGCTGGCTCGCGACCGCGCGCGCGTTCGTGTTCGCCGCCGAAGAGGACTTCGGCATCGCCCCGCTCGAGGCGCAGGCGTTCGGCACGCCGGTCATCGCCTACGGGGGCGGCGCCCTTGCCGAGACCATCGCCGGACCCGATTCGGAGGCGCCCACCGGCATTCTGTTCTTCGAGCAATCGAGCGCCGCCATCGTCGACGCCATCCGCGAATTCGAGGGCGCGTCCTCGCGCTTCACCGCAGCGGCCTGCCAAGCAAACGCGCGGCGCTTCGAGCCCGCGCGCTTCCGCCGTGAGCTGCAGGACTTCATCGACGCACGCCGCCGCCCGGCGACGGCGCCCGCCACGTGATCCGCAGTCTCCTCAAGAGCAACGCGCAGTTCTTCGAGTGGGCAATGCGCCTGCTCGACCCGATGCTGCTGCTACTGGCGGGCACGCTCGCCTACCGGTTCTACCTCGAGTCGTGGGACATGCCGGAGAGATATCTGGTGGGACTGGCCGGCATGGCGCTGGCCTGCGTCATGCTGTTCCCCTTCGGCGGGCTCTACGCTGCGCAACGGGGGGTTACCTTCTTCGAGGAAGTTCGCCTGCTGGTCAACGCATGGCTGCTGCTTGCCGCGCTCTGGATCGCCTTTCTCTTCTTTTCCAAGACCGGAGCGAGCTTTTCGCGTGTCTGGTCGATCTATTTCATCGGACTCGGACTGGCCCTGCATCTGGCCGTCCGCGGATCGATTCGCCTCACACTGCGTGCCCTGCGTCGCCGCGGGTTCAATGTCCGGCGCATCGCGATCGTGGGTGCCGGATCCCTCGGCCGCGAGATAGCGCGCCGTCTGCGCCGGATGCCCTGGAGCGGATTCGAGATCCGCGCCTTCTACGACGACGACGTCGCCCTGCGTGGCGGCCTCGTCGAGGGAACGCCCGTCGTGGGCGCCGTTGACCAGCTGTTCCACGACCTGGACCATTCTCCAATCGACCAGGTCTGGATCGCGCTGCCCCTGCGCGCCGATGCAAGGATCCGGGAAATACTCGATCGACTCCGCCGGTATTCGGTGCAGGTCCGATTCATCCCCGACATCTTCAACTTCGCCCTCCTGCGTCACTCGATGTCGGAGATCGCGGGACTGCCCGTGATCAGTCTCACCGAGTCTCCGCACGAAGGCGCCAACCGGCTGCTCAAGAAGCTGGAGGACGCGCTGGTGTCGTTGCTGGTCCTTGCGCTGACGTGGCCGCTGATGCTGCTGATCGCGATCGGCGTCAAGCTTTCGTCCCCCGGCCCGGTGTTCTACCGGCAGGAACGGGTGACGTGGAACGGCGCGCGGTTCGGCATCCTGAAGTTCCGGACGATGCCGATCGACGCCGAAACCGGTTCGGGGCCCGTGTGGTCGAAGCGGGAGGACCCGCGCGCCACGCGCTTCGGCGCGTTCTTGCGCCGCACGAGTCTCGATGAGCTGCCGCAGTTCATCAACGCCCTCCGGGGAGAGATGTCCGTCGTGGGGCCGAGGCCGGAGCGGCCGGAGTTCGTCGAACGATTCAAGCACGAGATTCCCGGCTACATGCAAAAGCACCTGGTGAAGGCGGGCATCACCGGATGGGCGCAGGTCAACGACCTTCGCGGCGACAGCGACCTGCACGAACGAATACAGTACGACCTGTATTACATTGAGCACTGGTCGCTGTGGTTCGACTTGCGGATCCTTGCGCTCACCATGGTCCACATCCTCAGGAGCCGGAATGCCGGCTGACGCTGCGCTTGCCTGCCGCTCGCCGGCGAAGAACGGTCTTGGAACCTGACCACGCACGCATGGCCGCCGACTCGCACGCGACGACGTTGCCCGTTCCCGCGGAGGCGCCGCCGCGGGCCGGCGCGCTTGATCGCAGAACGCTCGTCGCGGGGCTGGCGTTCTTCGGCGCCGCACTCGTCGCGAGCGTCCTCCTCTATCTTGCGTACGACCTTCCCGGCACCTGGTTTCCCCGCGTGCCGGCGCAATCATGGGATGCCCGGAAGCTGACGCTCACCCGCGGAATCGGTGAGCGTCATGGCGAGGCATTGGCCGTCGCCAAGCCGGACGAGAGCGGCCTGGCGGTCGTGTCGCTGGCGACCGATTTTCGCGCCGCCGATTACCCCGGCATCGCGTGGTCGGCGAGCGGGCTGCCCGAAGGCGCGGACGCCCGCCTCCTGTGGCGCTCCGACGTTCGCCCCGACAAGCTGAATTCGATTCCCCTGCGGGTCGAGGCGGGTCGCACGCTCCCGGCGCTGCCCATGGGAGATCCGGCATGGATCGGGCGAATCACCGGACTTGCCCTCGCGCTGCGCGGTCCCTTCCCCGAACCGGTCAGCGTCCTGGGCGCGACGGCCAAGCCGATGGGCATGGTCGAAGTGATGCGCGACCGGGCCCGCGAGTGGTTCGGCTTCGAGCGCTGGAACGGCGCGTCGATCAACACGGTCACCGGAGGCGCGGACATCCAGGACCTGCCGCTGCCCGTGCTGATCGCGTTGGTCGTGGCCGTGAGCGGCGTTGCGGTGTTGCTCGCCGTTTCGGGTGAAGCCGTGGCGTCCCTCAGCTTCCGCGGCAGCGCTTTTCGCCGTCGCGTTTTTGACCGGGTGGTTCGTGCTCGACGCCCGCTGGACGTGGAATCTCGCACGTCAGGTGCGCGAGACCTCACAGCAATACGCGGGCAAGGACGAGCGCGCAAAGCATCTTGCCAGCGAGGACGGTCCGCTCTACGCCTTCGTCGAGAAGGCGCGGGCGGTCATGCCGGCTTCTCCCGCCCGCGTCTTCGTGGCGGCTGACGCGGACTATTTCCGCGGCAGGGCCGCCTATCACCTGTATCCGCACAACGTCTACTTCAGCCCGCGCGGCAACGCGCTTCCGCCGGCGAGCGAGCTGCACGCCGGCGACTGGCTGCTCGTCTACCTGCGCAAGGGCATACAGTACGACGCGTCGCAGGGCAAGGTTCGTTGGGATGGCAACCAGACCGTGAGCGTCGAGCTCAAGCTGGTCGAGCCGGGCGCCGCGCTGTTTCTCGTGCGCTGACATGGACGTCGTCGCACTCTGGTCCGGCTGGCTCCTGGTGTGGGTGTTCGGCATCGCCGTGGTCGCGGCTTCGCGCGATCCCGTGGCGGGGGGTCCGGCCGACGGCAACGTGGCTTTCGTGGCGGGCAGCGGCTGGTTCGTCGGCCAGTTCATGCTGACCCTGCTGATGCGCGCGCTTTCCCTCGCCGGCGTCCCCTACGGCGTGTGGGCGATCGGCGCTCCGATCCTGGTGCTGGCGGCGCTCGCAGGCTGGATCGCAATGCGGCGCGCCGAACCCCGCGCCGGCGTCTTCGACGCGATGCGACGCATGTTGCCCGGCGAGGGCCTCGACCGCCTCCATCGCGCGATCTGGTTCGCGCTGCTGGCGTGGATCGCCTTGCGCCTCGCCTTCCTGCTGTTCGAGGTCACGACCCGCCCGCTGTATCCATGGGATGCATGGACCCAGTGGGCGACGAAGGCGCGGGTGTTCTACGCGTTGAAGTCCCTCGTTCCATTCGTGCCGGCGACGACATGGCTGCAGGACCCCGCTGCCGTCGCCTACTTCGACGCGGCGCCGAACTATCCGCTGACCATCCCGCTGACGCAGGTGTGGTCCGCAATCCTGCTCGGCCGCTTCGACGACGCCCTCGTCAACCTTCCATGGTGGCTGACCGCGTGCGCCTTTGCGCTGGTGCTGTACGGCTTCCTGCGCGGCCGCTGCAGCCAGGTCGCAGCGCTGACGCGGCACGTGGCTCGTGCTGTCGTTGCCGATCCTCGACGTCCACGTGGCCCTGGCAGGCTACGCCGACCTCGCCATGGCGGCCTATCTCGCGACGGCCTTCCTTGCGTGGCTTCGCTACGCCCGGTGGCGGAACCGCCAGGACCTCGCGCTGGCCCTCGTCCTGTCGGCCGCATGCATTTTCGTCAAGAACCCCGGCAAGGTCTGGCTGCTGTCGATGCTTCCGGGCATCGCCGCAGCCTTCCTCCCGCAGCATCGCAGACGCATCCTCGTCGCTGCCGCCCTGATCGCGATCCTCGGTGCGCTGATCGCCACGCAAAGCAATCTCAATGTCCTCGGCTACCAGATGCGCTTCGACTTTCGCATGCCGTGGCGCAGCCTCGGCGACGCGTACTTCGTCTTCGCCAACTGGCACCTGCTCTTCTATGGCGCCGTCGCGATTGCGCTGCTGGGATGGCGGTACCTGCTGAGTCCCGGCCTCGCGCCGCTGACGCTTGCCGTTGTCTTCGGCCTCGGCTTCCTGGCGTTCGGATTCGCCTTTTCGAACGCGGGCAGCTGGGTCGAGGACCAGTCGACGGTCAATCGCGCAACGCTGCACTTGGCACCCCTGCTGGTGGTCTGGATGATATTGACGTTCCGCGAGTGGTCGCAGTCGCCGGCACCGCCGCGGACGGCGCCAAACCCCGCCTAGTTCCGGTGGAACTGCGCGACGTCACCCTCGTTGCCGTCGACACGGCCAATCACGTGCTTGCGCTGCGCGCGCTCGAGCGCTCGCGTCGCGGCCTGCGCTTCGCGCGCGTGCTCCTTTTGACGGACCGTGTTCCGGACGGCGTCGCGGTCCCCGAAGGCATCGACATCGCGTCGATCGCGCCGCTCGCCTCGCGCGATGCGTACTCCGATTTCGTGCTCAAGGCGCTGCTGCCCTTCGTCGACACGTCGCACGCCTTGCTGATCCAGTGGGACGGCTACGTGGTGAATCCCGAAGGCTGGGATCCCGCGTTCCTCGCGTGCGACTACATCGGGGCGAAGTGGTTCTGGCAGCCGGCGGGGTTTCGCGTCGGCAACGGCGGGTTCTCGCTTCGTTCGCGCAAGCTCCTGGCGGCGCTGCAGGACCCCCGGATCGTTCGCCGGGATGCGGAGGACCTCACGATCGGTCACGCGTTCCGGCCGCTGCTGGAAAGCGAGCACGGGATACGTTACGCCGACGAAGCGCTCGCCGATCGCTTCGCTTTCGAAGCGGCGTATCCGATCGGACGGCCATTCGGCTTTCACGGGCTGTTCAACTTCGCGCGCGTCGTCGACGACGCCGAGCTTGCCGCGCTCGCACCGGACCTGGCCGACGCGATCGCGCGCTCGCCGCAGATGCTGCAGCTCATCCGCAACGCGATTGCGGCGGGCAAGGGGCGTGCAGCGGTCGCACTCGCCGAGCGCCGCCGCGCCGCGCTCCCGGACGATCCCGAAGCGGCGGCGCTCTTCGCCCGTGCCGCGGGCGCCGCGGCGCAACGGCCGGCCGCCGGGCGCAACGATCCGTGCCCCTGCGGAAGCGGCAAGCGTTACAAGCACTGTCACGGCAGCGTCGCCGGTGCCGGCGAGGCGGCGGCTGCGCCGGCCAAGCCCCCCGCGGCCGAGACGCTGGCGCAACGCGCGCTGGATGCGCACCGCCGCGGGGATCTCGACGCCGCCGAGCGCGGCTACCGCGCCGCGCTGCAGCTTGCCCCCGCGCAGGCGCACGCGATGCACTACCTCGGGGTGATCGCCTACCAGCGCGGCAATCCTGCGGAGGCGCTTCCCCTGATCGAGCGCAGCGTGGAGCTGCTGCCGGCGGAGCCCGAGTTCCACAACAACGCCGGGCTCGTCCTGGCGGCGATGGATCGCCACGAGGACGCGGCGGCGGCCTACCGGCGCGCGCTTGCGCGCAATCCGGATCACGCCACCGCGTGGAGCAACCTCGGCCTCGCGCTCACCGCCGGCAATGCGCTGCCCGGCGCCATCGAGGCGCTGTCGCGGGCGATCGGGGTAGCACCCGATTTCGGCGAAGCGCACTGGAATCTCGCCCTCGCGCTGTTGCGCAGCGGCGATTTCGCGCGTGGACTGCGCGAATACGAATGGCGCCTCAGGCTGCCCGCATTCCGCGGCCCGCCGCCGCCGGCCACGCCGCGGTGGACCGGCGGCGGTCTGCGCGGGCGTACGCTGCTCGCGATCGCCGAACAGGGGCTCGGCGACTCGCTGCACTTCCTGCGCTTCGCCCGCGACGCTGCATCGCGCGGAACGCGCGTCGTCGTGGAAGTGCCGCGCGCGCTCGCGACGCTGGCCGCGACGATTCCCGGCGTCGCGGCGGTCACGATCGCCGGGGAGGCGCGGCCCCCGCACGACGCATGGATTCCGCTGCTGTCGCTGCCGCTCGCGCTTGGTCTCGACGCGCTTCCCGCCGCCGCGACGGTCCCCTACGTTTCGGTCGACCCGGCGCGACGTCGCCACGTCGGCGCGATGCTGGAGCGCGTCGCGCCGCAACGGCCGCGCATCGGTCTCGCCTGGGCCGGCGCGCGCGGGAACGCGCAGGATCGCGCCCGCTCGTGCCCGCTCGAGGCGCTCGCCCCGCTGCTCGTGCGCGACGATGCCGCATGGATCTCGCTGCAGAAAGGCGACGGGGAGGAGCAGGTCGCGCAGGTGCCGGCCGCGACACGCCTTATCGAACTCGATGCGCGCAACGACCTCGACGACACCGCGGCGCTCGTCGACACGCTCGACCTCGTCATCAGCGTCGACACGAGCATCGCGCACCTCGCCGGCGCGCTCGCGCGGCCGGTGTGGATCCTGCTGCCGTTCGCGCCCGACTGGCGCTGGCAGCAGCAAGGGAGCGACACCGCGTGGTATCCGACCGCACGCCTGTATCGCCAGCCGCACCGGGGCGATTGGCGCGCGGTCGTGGCCGCCGTCGGCGCCGCCTTGGACAAGGCGCGGTACCCCTAGCTGATCGGAGCGTCCCGGACGCGCTCGCGCAGGGCCGCGCAATACGCGGCCTCGAGGTGGCGCGCATGCGCCGTCATGTCCACCAGCGGCGAAGCGCGAAGGCCGGCGCGGATCGCCGCGCGCACACCGCGGGCGAATTCGGCGTCCGTCGCGAGCCGCACGGCGATGTCGACGTACTGCTTGCCGCTGTCGGCAATCGTCGCGGTGACGCCGAGATTCGTGAGAATCGAGTAGCTCGTGCGCTCGCCGTGGCGACGCCCGACCAGCGTCACGACCGGCACGCCCATGTCGAGCGCTTCCAGCGTGCCGTTCACTCCGCCGTACGGCATCGGATCGAGGACGAAGTCGACGCGGCGATACCGCGCCTGGTTCACGGCGTCGTCCTTGCCCTGCGGGACGAACACGATGCGTTCCGCAGCGATTCCGCCGGCCTGCGCCAGCCGCACGTACAACGGCGCCTGCGCCGGGTGCAAGGGTGAGAACGCGATCCGCGCCTGCGGCAGCCGTTCGAGTACCTCGCGCCAGAGCGAAAGACAGCGGCGCGACAGCTTCAGGCCGGTCACGAAGGCGCCGACGACGATCGCGTCGCGGGGAAGGCCGAGCGCCTCGCGCGCGGGCGTCGTGGCGGCGGGCTCGACGTGGCGGTACGGATACACGCAGCCCGCCATCGGCAGCAGCGCCTCGGACGGCGGCGCCGCCTCGGGCGCAACGTCGCAGTACGCATCGGTCAGCCGGTAATCGACGCAGGACAGCCCGAGGATGCCGGCACTCGCGACGTGCGTGATCGCGACCCGCGCGGGCTTGGCCGCGACGATGCCAGGGCGCGCGCCGCGCGTATGCGTCGACAGGTCGACGAGGACGTCGAGATCGTCCTCCGAAATGCGCGCCGCCGCCTCCCGCTCCGGCATGCCGGCAACGACCGTCAAGGCGTCGCCCGCCCGCTCGAACCGCTCGGTCCAGGCATCGCGCGCTCGGGACAGCGAATAGAAGCGGACGTCGAAGCGGGCGCGATCGTGCCGCGACACCGCCTCGAAGATCATCTTGCCCATGACGTGATTGCGCAGGTCCGCCGACAGATAGCCGATGCGGATGCGGCCGGGGCGGCGCGCCACCGGGGCCGCGCGCGGCGGGCCGTGGACGCCGAGCGACACCTGGTCGTAGGTCTGCGCCACGCGCGCATAGAGCTCCGGCTCGATGTCGAAGAACAGCAGAAGGTACAGAAGCTCCTCGAGCGCATCGGCGAGCTGGCGCGCGTCGGCGGCGTGGAAGCGCTCGTTGCGCAACCCGTCGAGATAGCGCTCGACGCGCGCGAAGTCGCCGTTCCACTGGCACACCTCGAGCGCATGCACGGCGAGCGGCAGCGCAGCGGGACAATGCGCCTCGAAGCGCGCGAAATTGGCGCGCCATTCGTCGAACCTGCCGGCGGCGAACAACGCATCGCCGAGGTTGCGATACGCCATCGCGTGCGCCGGATTGCGCTCGAGCACCTTCGAGAACGCCTGGATCGCGGCGTCGCGGTTGCCCTGGTCGCCGAAGATCACGCCCAGGTTGAAGTCGGCCGCGGCGAAGTCGGGACGAAACGTCAGCGCGCGCTGATAAGCGCGTGCCGCATCGGCCAGCCGGCGCTGCATCTGCAGCGCCACGCCATGGTTGTAGTGGGTTTCCGCGTCGACCGGATCGCGGGCGAGCGCGGCCTCCATCAGCGCCGCCGCGCCGGCACCGTCGCCAGCGGTGAGCCGCGCGGAGCCGCAGGCGCGCAGCAGCGCCACCGGCGGGTCGGTGTCGCGCGCCAGGCCTTCCGCTGCCAGCGCCTGGGCGGCGGTCGCGTCGCCCGCATCGATCGCGGCGCGGATCGCGGCCACGCGCGCGTCGGCGAAGCCCGGGGACAGCTTCAAGGCCGCGGCGTACGCCTGCTGCGCCGCCGCCTTGTCGCCTTCGTCGGCGAGCAACCGACCGCGCAGGAAGTGCGAAAGCGCGTGGGCCCCGCATTGCGCGGCGAGCACCGCGTCGTAACCGTTGCGCGCGCCCGCACTGTCGCCGCGCTGGTGCCGCTCGACCGCCGTGTTCCAGAGTGAAGCGAGGCCGGCGGCGTCGGGGACGCCGGCGGTCGGCGGCGGCAACGCCGCTTGCAGCGATGCGAGCGTGCCGATCAGCGCATCCGTCGTCGCCGCCGCATCGTCGACGAGCGGGGCCCGGTGCGGCAGCGGGAGATCGGCCAGGGTCAGCTGCAGGCGCGCAGGTCGCTGGGCGAGCAGCGCGCCGGCGCGCGCACCGTAACCCGAGAGATCGACGATGACGTCGGGATCGAGCGCGGCGACGCGCTTCGCGTCCTCTGCGCCGGGTAGCGGCGACAGGACGATCGACGCGCCGACCTGGTCAGCCTCCGCGCCGAGTGCCGCGACGACGACGTCGAAGCGCGTCGCCGGCAGTGCCGAGAGCGTTGCCTGCGCCGCGCGCGCGCGCGCATCCGGGCCGGCGATGACGAGCACGCGAAGCGCGGCGCCGCGCGCGCGATGCGGCCACGCCCGGGGAGGAACGGCGCGTCCGGCGCGCTCGCACAGCATGGCGAAGTGCTGCGCCAGCCGGTCCCCGGCGGGCAGGTCGGCCGCGACGACGGCGATCCGTCGCACGGCATCGTGATCGAACGGCTCCCACGAGCGCGCCAGCGCCGCATCGAGCCACGGCGCGAACCGGCGCGAACCGGTCGAGGCTGCGTGCTCGACGACTTGCGCGATGAGCGCCGGCGGCATCGCGGCGACGCGCTCCCTGGAAGGCTCGAGGGCGGCGATCGCGGCGAGGATGCGTGTTCGGCCCGTCGCGCCGGTCCGGTCGAGCGCCTGCGCGAGCGTGCCCGAGATCGCCGGCACGCCGAGCAGCGCCGGCATGTGCTCGAGCGATGCGACGAGCACGTCGGCGCTTTCCTGCGTCTCCATGACGAGGTCGGCGAGGGCGACGACCGCGCGTGCGCGCGCGTCGCGCGGATGCGCGTGGAGGCGCTGCGCCGCCTCCGCGCGCGCACCCGCGGCGTCGCCCGTGAACAGCAGCGCCTCGGCGAGCGCCATCCGCGCCGCCGGGTGTTCCGGCGCGAGCGCCGCCGCTTCGCGCCAGCTCGCGATGGCCTCCTGCAGTCCGCCGAGGGTCCACAGCACCTCGCCAAGGTAGAAGCGCGGCTCCATGGCCTGCGCCGCCTCCCGCGCAGCGCGACGAAAACACAGCATCGCGTCCACGGCCCGACCCTGCCATTGATGCCTGCGGCCGCGCGCCAGCCATTCCGCAGCCGCGCCTGCGACCTGCGCGTGCTCCATGCTCATGGCGACCGTCGCGCCTTAAGGGCATCCCGCAGCGCCTGCGGCGTCACCCGGTGCAATGCCTTGCCGACGACCGTGCGGCGAAGCGCGAGCGCAGCGCGGGCGACACGCGCCGCGAGCGCGGAGGACGGATCGGCCGCGGACGACACGTCCGCAGCCGGCGCCGCCAACGTGTGCGGCAGCGCCTGCGCCCGCGACGCCGAATCCACCTGTGACGCCGCATCCGCCTGCGACGCCGCATCCGCCTGCGACGCCGCATCCGCCTGCGACGCCGAATCCACCTGTGACGCCGAATCCGCCTGCGACTCCGCATCCGCCTGCGACGCCGCATCCGGCGCTCGCGCCGCGAGCGCCGGAGGATGCCACGCGGCATAACCGAGCGCGTCGCGCACGCGCGCGCGATCGAAGCGGCGAACGGGATGCGCAACCGCGGCCTGCGCGATCGCCCGCCCGTACACGGCGAAGGTCGCCTCCGCCATCCCGGAAAGCGAAGCGAGCGGCATCGCGCGCGCCTTGTTGCCGGCGGCGCGCAGCGCCGGCCGCGCCGCGCCGGCGGTGAGCGCGCAGAGCCGCGCAAGCATCGCGCGCTCGTCGCGCCATTCCTCGTCGCTCATGACAAAGCCCGCGCCGCCGCGGGAAACCCGCTCCGCCAGCGCGCCGATCGGCGGCACGAGCGGCGGGATTCCCGCCGTCCAGGCTTCCGAGAGCGTGTAGCTGAACGTCTCCGGCCCCGCGGAGGGGTAGAGCAGCAGGGCGACGCGATAGTGCTCGAAGAGCGCCGGCAGCTCGCCAGGCTCGTACCGGCCGTGCACGGTGAAACGCGCGTCCTCGGCCTGCCATGGCTCGTGGCGCACGTCGAGATACCCGATGAGGACGAAGCGCACGGGCGCAGCGTGCTCGCGCGCCAGCGCCACGAGGCGCTCGATCCGGCGCGCGCCCTTGTCCGGACCGATCGCTCCGATGACGGCGATCGTCGGGACGTCGTCGTCGGGCAACGACAGCGAAGGCGCAGCCGCGCGCGGCGGCGGCGGTGCCGCTTCAGGGCTGCCGTGCGCAATGATCTGCACGGCCTGGTGCGGAAAGTAGCGCCCGAGCATCTCCGCCGCCCAGCGCGACGGCGCGATGCGGAATGCGGCACCGGCGATCAGCGCCCGGTGTCGCGCACGCCATGCGCCAATGTCCACACCCGCGAACGCCGGCTGCGCCCCGAGGCAACGACCGCAGACGGCGGCATCGGTCACGCCGCCGCAATAGAGGCCGTCGACGCCCAGGAAGGTGATCGTCGGGCAGGCGAAGTTGAGATCGTGGACGGTATAGCCGTACGGCAAGCCGATATCCGCCATGGCGGCCAGGATCCCGTCGCGGCAACCGGATATGTTGTGCAGGTGGACGAGCGCAACGCCGAACGTCGCGCACATCCCGCCGATGAAATCGCGCCAGGACTCCGATGGGAGGCGGGCGAACTCGAACGTCACGATCGTGGCGTCCGCGCGATGCTCCTCGAGCTGCCAGTGATCACCCACCGCGATCGCGAGGTAGTGGCGCCAGCGGTTGCGCGAGGCATCGATCAGCGCCCGCACGTGCGTCTCCGTGCCGCCGCCGTGGTCGTGGATCACGTGCAGCACGCCGCGCGCGGCGCCGGTCGTGCGCGCGAGTTCCGCGCCCGCCGCCTCGCGCAACGGCCGCAGCGGATCTGCGGCGATGTAGCGCTCCACCATCTGCGCATAGTGCGGATGTCGCTCGAGGAGGATCGCCGTGTTGATCGGCGACAGCGCGGCCTTCTGTCCCGAGAACGAGCGGCTTCCGGCGTGCACGACGAACGTGTCGTCCGCGAGCACGTTGCGCCATCCCGCGCGTGCGGCCCGCAGGCACAGGTCGTTCTCCTCGCCGTACCCCAGCCCGAACGCCATGTCGAAGGCGCCCACGTCGTCGACGAGCGCACGCCGGATGAACAGGCAGAATCCCACCCCGGTCGGCAATTCTGGATACGTGGGCACGGCCGCGCCGGCCAGGGCCGCACGCGTCGGCTCCGGATCGTCGCCGACCCCCCAGCCGTTGTCCGCGCAGAAACGCGGAAACGAGCAGATCTCCGCGTTGTTCGAGAACGGCGTGATCGTCCCGATGCGCGGATCCGTCGCCGCGCAGCGCAACAGCGACTGCAGCCAGCCCTGGGTCACGATCGTGTCGGAATTGAGCAGCACGACGTCGGCGCGCGAGCGTTGCATCCCGCGATTCGCGGTGGCGGTGAAGCCGACATTGCGCTCGTTCACGAGCAGCTCGACGTGCGGCAGGTCACGCGCGCGTAGCTCGGCGAAGTAGGCGGCGACCGCGGGATCGGTCGACGCGTCGTCGATCAGGGTGATCCTGCAGTCCGCGTGATCGTGCGCCAGCACGCTCTCTACGCAGCGACGCAAGTCGTCCGGCGCATTGAACACCGGGATGACGATGTCGAGCGCGAAGTCGCCGCTCATCGCCCCGTCAGCCGCTTCCACAGCAGCTTGATGCGCAGGAAGGGCAGCGCAAGCCACCAGCGCGCGCTCTGCCGGTACGCGATGATGCGCTCCTGCGCGCCGATTGCCTTCTCGAGGCGGGCGCGCTCCTCCTCCAGGCTCGCCAGACGCTGCGCATGATCGGCGGTCTCCTGGCGCAGACGGGACGCTGCGGCGTCGAGCTGCTGGCGCAGGGCGAGCGCGTCGCTCGCCGCGTCTGCGAGCTGGCGGTCGCGCGCCTCGACGAGACGCTCGCGTTCGGCGACCAGTCGCTCGAGATGCTGGATGTGGCCGGTCTGCCGCGTCAGGGCGGCATCGCGCTCCTTCACCAGCGCATCCTGGCGCAGCACCTCGCGCGCCTGGGCATCGATGCGCCGCCATTCGCTGCCGTCGCGGTCGGTGAACAACGACAGTGCCGGTCCGGGCGCCGGAAGGTCGGCGGCCGTCCGCGCGGCGACGACGACGAAATACATGGCCGCCGGAATGGGCGCAACGTCGACGCAACGACCGTCGCCGGCGAGCTGCTCGCCGGCGCCGGCGCCCTCCTCGCTCCACAGCGCCGAACCGAGGTAGCGTCGCTGCCGGAACCAGCGCTGCGCAGGAAAGCGGGCGGCGAGAAGGCGCGCGAGCTCGTCGCGGTCGAGCTCGCGCAGGTGGAAAGGATTGACGTAGTCGCGCGCCTCCGAATATTCGACACGGTTGGGCGACGAGATCACGAGGAATCCGCCGGGCGACAGCACGCGGGCGAACTCGGCGATCATTCTCGGCTGGTCCTGCGCGGCGAGATGCTCGAGGGTCTCGAACGACACGACGACGTCGACGCATCCGTCGGGAAGCGGCAGCGCGCTCGCGGAGCCTTCGACGAACCGCAGCGAAGCGCGATCACGGTAGACGTTTTGCGCATGCGCGATCGCCGCGGCGTCGACGTCGACGCCGACCACGCTCGTCGCGACGGTGCCAAGCAGCGCGCTGCCGTAGCCTTCGCCACAGGCGACATCGGCGACACGCCGCCCTGCGGCGTAGCGGCGGGCGATCGCGTAGCGGTGCCAGTGCTCGTGCGCGATCTCGCCCTCGACGCCCGGGACGAAGCGCTCGCCGGTGAATTCCATGGTGCCGCTCATTCGCCCGCCCCGTTCCAGTAATGCGGCAGGCGGACGAGCCCGAGCTCGCGCGTCTCCCCCGACACGACGAGGTCGTGCTCGACGTGGTCGAAGAGCCGGACGCCTTCCGGGTCGAGGGCATGCGCGCGCACGACATACTTGCCCGGCAGCAGCGGGATTGCGGGAAGCGTGAGCTCGAACGCGAAGCGATCGGGGGCGACGCGCAAGGGTGCGGCGCGGTCCATGTCGGTCGCGACGCCATAGACGGGGGTGCCGTCCGCGCGCACGACGCCGACCAGCACGACCGGAATCCGCCCGTCCGGCGTGAACACCTCGCCGCGGATCGTCAGCGTCGTGCCCTGGGCGATTCGTCCGGCGGGGGCCAGCGTCAGCGAGGTGACGGCGTAGATGCCGACCGACGCAGCGGCGACGGGCGTCGCGGGCGCCTTCCCGCGGGCGCTCTTCTCCTCGTGGTAGGCGAGATAGGCCTGCGTCACGTCGGCCGCGGATCCATATTGCGCGACCTCGCCGTCCTTGAGCCACAGCGCGTTGCGGCAGAGCTTCTGCACGTGGTACATGCCGTGCGAGCAGAGCAGCAGCGTCCCGCCGCCGGCCAGGTAGCGCTCCATCCATGCGATGCATTTCTTCTGGAACGACTCGTCGCCGACCGCGAGCACTTCGTCGGTGATGAGGACGTCGGGCGCGAGCGCCGTCGCGACCGCGAAGCCCAGTCGCACCACCATGCCCGACGAATAGTTCTTGATCGGATCGTCGATGTGGGCGCCCAGGTCGGCGAAGGTGACGATCTCCTCGCGCTTCGCCGCGATCTCGCCCGGAGCCAGTCCGAGAAGCGCCGCCGCGAGCTCGATGTTGGCGAGGCCCGTGTAGTCGGGATGGAAGCCCGAGCCCAGCTCGAGCAGCGCACCGACGCGGCCGTTGACCACGACGCTGCCGCGCGTCGGCTTGACGACGCCCGCGATGATCTTGAGCAGCGTCGACTTGCCGGCGCCGTTCTCGCCGATGATGCCGAGCGATTCGCCGCGCCGCATCGTGAGCGTGACGCCGTCGAGCGCGCGGAACACGTGGTGCGCGCCGCGCCCGCGCAAAAGGTCGGCGACCAGCCGCAGGCGACCGCCGCGCGACTCGATCTTCGCGTAGTCCTTCCCGACGCCTGCGAGGTGCAACAGCGGCGCACCCGCGTCGGGGATCACGTCCTGCGTCGCGGCCGTCATCCGACGAAATCCTCGAAATGCGGCGACAGCCGCGCGAACACGGCGCGGCCGGCGAGGTAGATCGCAATGGCGACGAGCGCCGCGACCGCGTCCGACCACCGCAGCGCGAGTTGGCCCTCGAGCAGCGCGTCGCGCATCCGTCCGACCAGCCAGCCGAAGGGATTCGCGGCGACCCACGGCCGCAGGCGCTCCGGCACCAGGGTGAGCGGATAGAGAATGGGAGTCAGGTACATGAGGATCATCAGGACCGGCATCAGCACGTGCTCGACGTCGCGCACGAACACCTGCAGCGCGGCGAGCAGCATGGCGACGCCCGTCACGGCGACGGCGAGGATCACCCACAGCACCGCGGCGACGGCGAGGCCTTCGAGGCGGATCGGCTCGCCCGCGACGCGCAGCACGACCAGGACGGCGACGTAGCCCGCGAGCTGCAGCGTCAGCGTCGCCGCCACGGAAGCGTACACGACGATCTCGTGAGGGAACGCAACCTTGCGTATCAGGCCCGCGTAGCTGTTGAGGCTGACCGTGCCGCGCTGCAGGGCTTCCTGCGCGGCGAGCCAGGGCCACAGCGCCACGGCCACGAACGCCAGGAAGCTCTGGCCGGCAAAGCCGGTGGCGCGGAACACCGTCGTGAACACGAAGTGATAGACGGCGAGCAGCGCCAGCGGGTGAACGAGCGCCCACGCCAGCCCCGAAACGCTTCCCAGATAGCGGTTGCCGAGCTCGCGCAGGTAGAAATTGCGAAAGAGCGCGCGACTGCGCGGCCCGGCGATCATGGCGCTATCAAGTGCCGTCGGCGGATAGCCGTTGCGCCGCCGGCGCGGCGGCCGCGGGCGGCGTCGCCCGAGCGCGGGAGCGGTCATCGTCGCCGCCGAGCAGCAGCGAGGCGAACGCCTCGACCGGGGCGGGCGCGTCGAACAGGCAGGCGTGGCCCGCGCCGATGCGCGCCGCCAGGTGGTCGCGCCAGTCGCGCTCGCTCGCGAGGCGCGACGCGATCGTCACGTACTGGGCAGCGTCGGCGGCGACGAGCTCGGGCACGCCGAGCATCCTCAGCATCGCCGCGCTCTGGCGCCCGCGCATCAGGTCGCCGTCCATCGTCACGATCGGAAGGCGGCACTGGAGCGCGTCGAGGCTGGTGTTGCCGCCGGACCAGTGCAGCGTATCGAGCATGGCGTCGCACGCCTGATTGATCTGCAGATAGGTCGCGTGCGCAACCGTCGGAAGCACGAGCAGCTGGCGATCCGGCGCCGCGCCAACGCGCGCAAGGCGCGGCCCGATGCGGGACAGGAAGCGCGACGTCGGCCGTGCATGGCGCCCGTCGAACATCACCAGCACCGCATCGGGCAGCGCCGCGAGGACGGCCGCGAACAGATCGTCGTTGTCGGGATGAATCTTGAACAGCGATTGCGGACAGAGGAACAGGGTTCCCCGGCCCGGCAGTCCGAGTGCTTCGCGCGCAGCGGCGGCCGGGCGCGCGTCCGGGCGGTAGCGCGTGCCGATGCCAGGCAGGACATGCAAGGGCTCGGTGTAGTGGTCCTGGGCCTGCGGGCGCTCCATGTCCGCGCAGCTCACGAACCCGTCGATCGTCGCGAGCCCGCTCGTCGTTGGATGCCCCCAGCCGCACAGCTGCCGCGGCGCGAGGCGCAGCGCCGCGAGCGCAAACGTCGTGTGATCCATCCCCAGCTCCGGATAGACGAGCACGTCGAGCGCGTCGTCGCGGATCAGCGGCGCGACGATCGACGGGCGCGCGCGCCCTCCCCCCACGTCGCGAAAGCAATCTGCGCGTGCGCGAATTTCCGCCGCGATTTCGTCGGTGCCCGGGAAGAGGTGGTACACGAAGACCTCGAACCGTTCGCGGTCGAGATCGGTGATCCAGCTTCTGAAATATTGCCCGGCGGTGCCGAGGTGGAAGAACGCGGAGGCGAACCCGACGCGCACCCGTGGCCGCGACGCACGCCGCGTCATCGGCGCCAGCCACTGCGGCGCCGCCAGCGACAGCGCGCGGCTGACGAAGGCACCGTAGGACGCCTGCAGCGCCCGGTCATCGCGACCCTGGTAGGCGAGGAAGAAGTTGGTCCAGCGCAGGCCGTCGAGAACCCGATCGGCCGGGACGTCGCGGACGAGTGCATCCACGTCCTCGTTGAGCCGCTGCAGACCCTGGAGGTATCGGGACCGCGCTTCATCGACGTGCTCGACGCTGTCGTAGATCATCGGCAGGGAGAGACGTGCCGCCACTGCGCTGCGCAGATCCCCGCCAGCGGCGCCGCTGGCGAACGCGGCGCGGACCCGATCGGGCTCGTCGCGCTCGGCATGGATCAGACCCAGGTTGAACCATTCTCCGGCGGAGCGCTGCGGCGCCTGCGCGATCGCCTGCCGATAGAGCAGCTCGGATTCGTCGAGCGCACCGCGGTCGCGCAACAGACCCGCCAGGGCCACGACCAGCGCGCGCAACGGGGGCGCGGCGCGCGGACGCGCAAGCGCCGCCCGCAACAGCGATTCGGCCCGCTCCATCTCGCCCGCATCGCGCCAATGCACGGCGAGGTTGGCCACCGCGAGCTCGTAATCGGGCTTGAGGGCGACGGCGCGCTCGAAGGCGCGCCCCGCCGCGTCGATCCGCCCCAGCGTGCGCAACGTATGGCCGAGGTTGTTCCATGCCCGCGCATTCGCCGGCTCGGCGGCGACGGCACGCTCGAACGCGGCGAGCGCGCGCTCCGCTTCGCCCGCCTCGCCCAGCAGGATGCCGAGCCGGTGATGGGCCGCAGCGAAGCCGCTCGACAACGCGGCAGCCCGCTCGAAACCGGCGATCGCCGACGCCTTCGCACCGCGGGACTCGTCGATGTCGGCCAGGCTGAAATGTGCCAGCGCATCCTGCGGGTTGCGGGCGAGCGCGCTCTCGACGTGCCTGCGCGCCAGCGCGGGATCGCCGGCGCGCTGTGCGCAGGTCGCGAGGATCAGGTGCGCGCGTGCGGCGACCCCATCGTCGACCGATGCCGCGAGGCCGGCACACGTCGTGCGCGCCGCGGACAGGTCGCCGCCGGCGACCAGCGCCGACGCCCGCTTCAGCGCCGCAGCCAGCTCCGCGGGCGCGTTCGCGGGGACGGCGTCTGCCTGATGCATGCCGCCGACCGTCATCCTCCGGCAGGTTGGCCGGGCTTGCGGGGCTGCGATCTTGGAACCGCGGCCGGCGGCGCCTTGGCGTCGGGTGCCGGCTCGAAGAGCTTGGAATCCTCGTGCGTCACGAGCGCGTCGACGGCCGGCTGATTCACCTTGAGCTCGGGATCGGCGTAGATCGCGCGAAGGTGCGCTTCGCGCCGTTCCGCGATATAACGCGCGCGCAGTTCCTGGACGATGCGCTCTCGCACCTCGTCGAACGACTTGATGTACGACGGACGCAACTCCTCGAGGCGCACCACGTGATAGGCCGCGCTCGCCTTGATCGGCTCGGATATCTCGCCCACGCGGGTCAGTGCGAAGACCGAGTCGGCGTAGGCGCGATCGAGACCCTTGGGCGAGACCAGCGGGAGCTCGCCCCCCTTCTCGCGCGATACCGGATCGTCCGACATCTCCCGGGCTACGGTGGCGAAGTCCTCGCCGGCCACCACGCGCGCGCGCGCCTCCTTCGCGCGTTCGAGCGCCTCCTCCTCCGTGCGTCCCTTGAACGCGATCGCAATATCGGCAAAGCGTGCCTGCGGCGGCTCGCGAAAGCGCTCGCGGGCCGACAGATAGACTTCCTTCGCCATCGATTCGTAGTCGGCCGACTTGGCGTCGAAGGCGGCGGCGGCGTCGGTCTCGATCTGCCGGATCTCGGCCGCGGCGAGCGATCGCTCGCCGCCGTCCTCGCCGGCGGGCGTCACGAGCCCCCGTGCGCGGGCCTGCGCGGCCAGCGTCTTGTCGACCAGCACGCGGTTGAGCAGCAGCTCGACGCGGCGCGGGGTGTTGGAAACGTTGGCGCGGACTTCGTCGGGCAGGCGGGCGAGCGCCTGCTCGTAGTCGGCCTTGGTGAGGTCCACCCACCGGTTTCGCGCGAGCACACCGTCGGGCAGATCGCTCGCGACCGCGGCCGCGGACGGGCCCGCCAACAGGCAGGAAAGCGCCATTGCCCATCCGACGTATCGAGATGCCTTCATCTGCACTTAAGTGTTCCTAAAAGCTTGTATTATATGCTGGAATGCAATGGATTCCGGCGCCGCCGCAACCCATGCGCGGTTCTGAGAAGACGTGCGTTTCGCCCTTCGCGGCCGTTGTCCTCGACGGCGCGCCCGGCGCTCCCGGCAGACTTCGAATGAGCAAGAAACGACTCGATGCGGAGTGGACCGGCTGGCTGCGCCAGAACATGGAGCGCGGGTGCAATCGCGAGGAGCTGCTCGGGATACTCCTCGGCAATGCCTTCGACATCGGCTCGATACGCAGTGCCATGGGCGAGGAGTTTCCGGCCAATTCGCCGGTGGCGCTCGCCGCCGAGGGCCGGAGCGCCGATCCACCGGACCTGGAGACGATCGCGCGGCCGCGCATGACGCAGGGCGCGAGCGGCGCCGTCCGTTTCGACCATCCCGCCATCCAGCTGTACTGCCTTCGCGATTTCCTCTCGGCCGCGGAATGCGACGGGATCGTCGCGGTGGCCAATCCCCACCTCCGGCCCTCGACGGTCACCATCGAGCCCGACGACAGGTATTTCCGCACCAGCCGGACCTGCGATCTCTCGCTCGTCGACAGCCCCGTCGTGCGCGCCCTCGACGACAAGATCGCGCGGACGCTCGGCATCAGCATGGCCTACTCCGAAGGCATCCAGGCGCAGCGCTACGACGTCGGCGAGGAATTCAAGGCGCACACCGACTATTTCGAGCCGGGCACGCCGGAATACGACAAGTTCGCCGGGGCGCTGGGCAACCGCACCTGGACGTTCATGGTGTACCTCAACGACGTCGAGGGCGGCGGGGCCACGCACTTCGTCGCGCTTTCACATTCGTTCATGCCCGAGAAAGGCATGGCGCTCGCGTGGAACAACCTCCGCACGGACGGCACGGTCAACACCGACACCCTGCATGCCGGAACACCCGTGACCGCCGGTCACAAGATCATCATCACCAAGTGGTTCCGCGAGCGCGGGCGGGGTGCCATGCCCTACGGTCGCTGAGCGGGGCCGCGCCGCCGTCCACCGCCGCAGTACGACGACGTCGTCAAACAAAAAGGGCGGACGCGAGGTCCGCCCCTGGCAAGGTACAACGATCGGTCAGGGCGCGTACAGGTCCATGTACATGTTGCAGTCGGCCCCGTTTTCACAGCTGAGGTTCTGCACACTCAAATAGTACGTCGTGCCCGGCGTCAAGCCCGGATAGTAGCCGTCACCGTTGCCGACCCGGAACGGAATGTACGTCGTGATGCTGGAGTTGATATACGAGCCCACCGAAAGCGAAGCCGAGAAATCGCAGGCCGACTTCGACAGCGCGGCGCGGCGGTTCGGCTGGTTCTGGGTGGCGTAGACGCCCTGCAGGCGTCCGTACGTGTTCGAGGTCGCCTGGTTAGCCGGCACGGTGAAACGGAACACCGTGGCATCGTTGGTCGAGAACGAGGACGTCTTGACGCGCGTGTACTTGCCCCACGATACGTCGATGACCTGCGTCTTGCCGCCGGTTCCGCAGTTGATCGAGCCGGTCGGTGTGGGTGTGGGTGTCGGCGTGGGTGTCGGCGTCGGCGTGGGTGTGGGCGTCGGGGTCGGCGTCGGCGACGGCGTACCCGTGCAGGTCACGGAGACATTGCCGCTGCCGTCCGGCGAGCCTACGGTACAGCCCGATGGAAGGGTGATGGTGACCGCCTGCCCGGCCGGCGCAGCGACCAGACACACGGATGACATGGCGGCACCGGCGAGTGCCCGCTTGTAACGTCGAATCTTCATGAATAAGACCTCTCGGAGCCTCTGCAGCCATCGGCGCGAAGCAGGCGCTTCACACCGGCGGATACAGCGCGGCAGACAAATCCTCCTGCAACTTCGAAACCAAGAGGCGGTGCCCAATCACGTTGAGAAACGCGCTGTGCGCCTGCTCTTGCCGACTCCCCGAAATACATTCCTGCTGCGCTCTGTCGGCGCATCGGAAAACGGGCGGGATGTTGAGTCCCGCCCGTCCGGATTGCTTTCGATCGCGTCCGCCACCACGCGACCGCCTAGCGTGCTCAGTCTTCTTCGATGAAACGGCTGCCCTTCTGGACGAAGTTGCCACCGTAGCTCGACTGCACGAACACGTCGCCGACCTTCAGCGTGCCGTTGAAGAACGACTGCACTGCGAAGCCGATGACCGGCAGACCGCTGTAGGTCACCGTCGTCGCGCCGCTCGGCGCGCCGCCCAGCGGGGCGATCGTCGTGTTGGTGTTGATCAGCTGGTGGACCGGCGGCGTGACCGTGCCCGGCTCGAAACCGAGGTTCAGCCAGCCGTTCTCGAAGCCGATCGAACCGACATCGACGTTGACCGAGTTGGCCGAGCCCAGCACGTTCGAGTCGCTGAACGTCAGGACGTTGGCTTCCCACGGCAGGCACGTCGTGCCCTGAACCGGCGGCGGCGAGAAGTCCAGCGGCGTCGACGTGGTCTGCTCTTCGCGGTCGTAGATGAAGAGATCGACGTCGTCGCAGGCGCCGGAGGTCTTGTTGAAGTTGCGCTGGAACAGAGTCGACGGCTCGCCCGTGCCATTCGCCACGTAGTAGCGCTTGGTCGGCATCGTGATGACCCAGTCGGTGCCCGACAGGGTGGCCCGGTCGAGAACGTACTCGTTCATGATCTGGTCGTGCATCAGCAGCGCGCTGACCGGATCCGCCGTCGACGGGTCCCACGTCGACTGGTACACGTTGCCGTTCGCAACGACGATGCTGATCGGCGGCGTCGCCTGTGTCAGGTTCGGCGTGTCCAGCGTCGTGCCCGTGTACTGCGGGATGAGCGAGAAGTTGTCGAGCGCGACCGCGTCGGCCGTGTAGTCCGTGCCCGCGTCGACGTTGATCAGCGTGATGCCGCCGAACAGGCCGCCCGTGGGCGGCAGCGCTTCGTTGGCACCCAGCGTGTCGGTCTGCTTGGCGCAGCCCGGCGGAACGCCGCCGACGTGCGTGACGTTGTCGTGCGTGTCCGAATCATCGGCATACGTCGCCATTTCGATGATCTCGACGTAGCCTTCCGTCGTCCGGTCGAGGCCCGAGCCGGCGCCGTCACCGGTGTAGAACGTGTTCCGGAACGGCACGCCCACCGACGGGATCGGCGGCAGCGTGCAGGACTTGTCCGAGGTGCTCATCCGCGCACCGACGTCGCCCGGTCCCGGGTTGATGGTCACGTCGGGCGTGATCGAGGCCGTCCAGACGTCCTTCGCCGACAGGTACAGGTTGAAGTCGAGGACTTCGCGGCTGTTCTTGCCTTCGATGAAGCGGACCTTGACCGCCTTCGCCGACGCGGTCGAGTTCACGACCGAAAGCAGCGAGTTGTAGACGTTGCCGACCTTGTCGGCGCGGACCGTGTAGTACGGGTAGATCAGGACCTGACCGAGCCCGTCGGGGTTCAGGTTGACCGCCTGGGCGGTACCGACAGCGCCCAGCGCGCTCAGGCCAGCCAGCGCGGTGTACAGCGACTTCTTTTTGAACATGTCCATTTTTGCGATTACTCCTATGAGTTGCCGTTTAACGCGATCAATTTATTGAACCAACAACGTGGCGATGCTATTACATTTTCAACCCCGCCACAAACGCTTCGGCGAATTTCTCCGACCGAATGTGGGCTTTTTACAACGCCAGCGCCCGGCGCTAGGTACGCTCGACGTACCAGGCGCGGCCGCCGGAAATGATCCATTTCTCCGTGAGCGGGGTGGCGATGTTCTTGGCCCGCTTGTAGTCGTAGGTCACCGACATGACGACCGTGCAGACGTCGCCGTCGCAGTCGACGGAGGTCACCTTGGCAGACCGATACATACCGACCTTGTGCTTCCCCTTGTAGACGTCGAGCGGCATGACCGCGCGGGAGGCCGGGCTCAGGTACTCGTACGCCGCGGCGACGTCGCCCCGGATGAGGGCCTGCCAGCGCTCCTCGGCGCGGGCGCCGACCGCCTGTTTCATGGCCTCCGGTGGTGCCGGCCGGGCCGCGGCCGCTGCCGCCTCCGGCGCCCCGTCGGAGCGGGTCGTGGCCGGCGTCGAGCAGGCAGCAAGCAGCATCCCCGCGAGAGCGGCGAGCCACGGCCTGCAATTCTGTCGTCGTTCGGCGACAGATATGGCCACGATATTTCCGAAAGTGCTCAAAACGTATTATTTGCGCGACGGATTCCCTGAGCGGGACCTACGCGAGAAGACACTGCAAATGTTGCCGGCACCCCTGCTTCAACGGCACTAAGTTTAGAGTTATTGCGGGGAGCCGTCAACAACAGGACAAAGGCGCGAACCTGCGTCAGTTCGATGTTGCGCGATGATGACAGGCCGAAAACGGGATTTTGTCGCTGTTTCCCGACACTTTATGTCGCGGCCGCACGCCTCCGTCGCCGCAGCAGATTGGCGAAAAGGGGGCGTTTCCCGGCCGGAAGGGTTACGGGTAGCTGATGGCGCCGGGCGGCACCGGGCGAGGCGCGGGATCCGCCTTCGGCGCGAAGAACCGCTCCACCCGCTCCGTGGGCGTGGGCGGCGACGCGGGCCACGACGGGGTGCCGGGGAAGAGCCGGTCGAGGCCCTCCATCTTGCGGCGCAGGTCGTTCATGATGCCTTCGTAGTCGATCTCGTTGTCGACCACGCGCGGCGTGATGAACATCACGAGCTCGGTGCGGTTGTCCTTCAGCACCTGCTTGCCGAACAGCCCGCCGAGCACCGGAATGCGGTCGAGCAGGGGCAGGCCATCCGTGGTGTTCTGCTTGGTCGTCGAGATGAGGCCGCCCATCACCATCGTGCGCCCTGACGGCACGGCCACGATCGTCTGGACCGAGCGCGTCGAGATCGGCGGCGCCGCATCGGCCGTGGCCGGGGTGCCGGGATTGCTGACCTCGGCCTGCACGTCGAGCGTGACGAGGCCGCCGGCATTGATGTGTGGCGTGACCTGAAGCAGCACGCCGGTGTCGATGTACTGCGACGTCGTGGTCACCGCGTTGCTCGTGCCGGCCGTCGTCCCGACGAACGTCTGCTGGTTGATGGGGATGCGGTCGCCGGACTTGATCGTCGCCTTCTGGTTGTCGAGGGCGGCGAGGTGCGGATTGGCGATGACGCGCGTGTTGCCGTACTGGTCGAGGAGGTTCAGCACCGCCTGGATGCCGCCGGGGAAGTTCGCGTTGTTGATGATGTACGAAAAGCCCTGGGCGATGCCGAGGCCCACGGCCGCCGCGGCGCTCGCCGTCGCGCTGGCAATGGGATTCGCCGGATTGAACGCAGGCGAGGCCAGGACGAGCCCGCCGCTGCCGCGTCCCGAGGGCGCGCCGCCCTTGAAGAGCCACTCGACGCCGAACGTGAGGCTGTCGTTGAGCGTGACCTCGGCGATGGTCACTTCCATCATCACCTGGCGCGCCTGGACGTCGAGTTTCTTGAGCGCCTGGTCCACCAGCGAGTACTCGGACGGTGTTGCCACGAGCAGCAGCGTGTTCTGGTCCTTGTCCGCGACCACCTGGACGTTGCGCGCGAGGCCGACGCCCTCGCCTGCCGCCCGCTGCGCGTTGGCCGGCGTCGCGGGTGCCGCCCGTTCCGGCGCCGGTGCAGGCTGCGAGGGCGTGGTCTGGAACGTCGGCGGATTGACGATCGTTCCGGGCGGCGTCCCCGGCGCGAGCGTCGGCGTCGCCGCCGCAGCGCCCTGCGTCGTCCGGCCGCTCAGCGCCTGCTGCAACAGCGGCGCGATTCGTTCCGCGCGCTGGTTCTGCAGGTTGTAGACGTAGAAGCGCATGCCCTCACCGCCGCCGCCGTCGAGCCGGTCGATCCACTTCTTCACTTCCTCGATGTACGTCGGATTGGGCGATATCACCAGCAGCGCGTTCATCCGCTCGATCGGCACGATGCGCAGGACGCCGGTCAGCGGATTGTTGTTGCGGTCGCCCAGCACCTTGTCCAGTTCCTGCATGACCGACTTCACGTCGGAGTTCTGCAGCGTGAACACGCCGGCCGACATGCCGGACATCCAGTTGATGTCGAACATCGCCACCGTGTCCATCAGGTGCTTGAGCTCGAGCTCGGTGCCCGCGAGGATCAGCAGGTTGCGCGTGTCGTCGGCGCGGATCGCGCTGGCGTCCTTGGCGAACGGCTCGAGGATGCGCAGCATCTCGCGCACGCCGACGTAGCGCAGCGGCACGATCTGGACGGAGAAGCCGGGGGGCAGCGGCCGCTGCGAGCTGCCGAGCTGCGGCGACACGTTGCCGCGGATCACCGCGGCCTGCGGCAGGATCTTGTAGATGCCGCCCTCCTGCACCATCGCCGCACCGTTCATCCGCAGGAGCATCTCGAGCGTGGCGGGGAGCGCGTCGCGAGGAATTCCCGCGCTCGTGCGGATCGTCACCTGGCCGCCGACCGCGGGATCGATCGTGTAGCTGACGTTGAGGATGTCGCCCAGGATGTTGCGGATCACGTCGCGCAGCTCGGCGCCCTCGAAGTTCAGCACCACCGCATTGCCGGCCACCGGCTGGAACGGCGATGGCGGCGGGACGGGCACGACCCCGCCGGCGTCCTGCCCGCGCACGACGACGCCGGTGCCGCGGAAGATGCGCGCACGGTCGTCGGCACTCGGATTGGCCGCGCGCGCGGCCGCCTCCGCCAGCGCCGGCGACATCGCGCCGGTGTTCTTCGGCGGCGGCGTGGGTGGCGTTTCGGCGGGCTGCTGCGTCGCGCATGCCGCGACGCCAAGCGAGATCGCGCAAACGAGGATCCCGCGCTTGAAGGAAATGGGAGTCATTGTTGTTGTCGCAGCGTCCGCGCAACGACGCAGGCCGCGATTATGGCAAGGGTTGTCGGTCGATTGCAGCCGGACGCCGTCGCGCAGGTCATTTGCGCGGCTGCATGTAGCGTTGATACACCTCGTTCCAGGCGGGATTCGTGCCGTTCGCGGGCGCGGCCGCGCCTGCCTGTCCAGACTGCGCCGCGGCCTCCGCGGCACGCGCGGCGCGACGCCGGCTTGCGAGCACGTCGGACACGTTGGCGACCGCCGGCGAGCGCGAGCCGGCTGCGGGTTGGGTCGCGGTCGGGACCGCGTTCCCCACCGGCCCGCCCGGCTGTCCCGGAACGACCGGTTGCCCCGGCTGCCGGGGCGGCGGCGCCGTCACCGGCTGGACCGTCGTTCGTGGTCCGCCGGCCACCTTGAGCGCCAGCTCCTCGACGTCGTCGTTCTGCGTGAGGCGGACGCGATCGGTGCGGACGTCGGCCACGAGAATGCCGTTGATGGTTTCACCCTTGTGAACGCTGCGCGACCGTCCGCCATTCACCTCGCGCAGGAACGCCGTCGCCTTCTGGTCGACGACCAGCGTGCCCGTCAGCACGAACTGGCCCTTCTGCATCGAGGATTTCGCGGCGGACTGCAAGCTCGGCGGCGCCGGGCGGCGTGTGGGGTTGAACAGCGTGCGGTCGACCGTCTCGCGGTTGCCCTCGATGCCGCCGTCGACCTTGTATTCCGGCAACAGCGCCACGTTCACCCCGGGCGGCGTGACGTTCGCGTCGAGCGCCGGCACGCGCGTGAGCGCGGCGCCCCAGTCGGTCTCCCAGCCGATCAAAAGCGCGATCACGGCGAACGGCGTCGCCCAGATCAGCCAGTTGCGCATGCGCGAATCGATGGCGCTCATCGGGGCCTCCTTCGCTACGATTTCGCCGGTGCCCCGGCGGGCGCCGGCTTGGCCGGCTCGGCGTAGGCGAACGCCGCCACGTCGAGCTGCACGTTGACCTCGGGCTCGGCGCCCGGGGCCGGCTTGAAGCCCCGAAACGCGTTGAGCGGACGCACGGTGATGTTCTCGACCACCGCATACGGCTGCTGCGATTCGATCGCCGCCAGCACCTTCTGCAGCGCCGCCGTCGTGGCGAAGAATTGCACGTTGACGCCGATCTGCTTGAAGCGGCCGTCGTCGCGGGCGCTGGTGTTCTGGCTGGTCGTGATCCGCCCGCCGTTGTTCTCGACCGCGGCCTTGACCAGCTCCTGCAGCTCGGCCCCGGCGAGATTGGGCGCAGTGTTCTTGAGGAAAAAGCGCCGGCCGTCGCGTGCGCGCATCGCGTCGAGCGCGCGGCGAAGCTCCGGCGCCTGCGCGGCGACCCGGCGCATCCGCTGGATACGATCGGTGGTGTCGGCGATGGCCTCGTCGTAGTGCCGGTGCAGCAGCAGCACCGGCAGCAGCAGCGCGGCCAGCGCGCCGACGACGAGCGCGACGAGGATCGCCAGCGCGAGGGCACGTTGCTGCCCGATCGACAGCCGCGCAGCGAAGGCGGGGGTCGGCGTCACGAAGCCGCTCCCGCTTGCGTCGCGCGAGGCGTCGCGCCCGTGGCGAACTTCGGCGCCGGCGTCAGCTTGCCGGAGCGCGGCCCCGGCAGCGCGCCTTCCGGTGCCGCACCCGCTGGCGTCGCCGCCGGCGCCGGCGGGACGCCGGGCGCCGGCGCGTCCGGCGACGGCGGAATCCCGGGCGGGGGAACCGGCGATGGCGCCGCCTGCGCTCCGGGCAACGCCTGCGCTCCGGGCAACGGCTGGCGGCGCGACCTGCGCTCCGGGTGGCGGCGACGCCTGCGCTCCGGGTGGCGGCGACGCACCCGGCGGGGTGCCCGCGGGCGGCGCACCGGCGCGTGCGGCACCGGCCGGCGGCGACGCGCCCGGGTTCGCGGCCTTTGCCGCTGCCGCGGGCACGGGCGAAGACGCGCCGCCGGCCGCTGCCGCGTTCGCGGCGGGCGCGCTCGCCGATTGCGTGGCCGGGCGCGGCACGGGCGGCAACGCGGCGATCGGGATCGCCGCCGGCGGCGGAAGCGGCTTCAATTGCGCGCCGACGTCGAAGATCTCGCCGGGGCCGGGCTGGATCTTGGTCGTCGGCGATCGCGGGGCTGCCTGCATGAACAGCTTCGAGTCCTCGAGCAGGGTGACCAGCCGTCCCGCGTTGGCCGACTCGCCGCGCATCGCGACGTCCCGCTGCGCGTCCTTGCCGCGCGTCGACGTCTTGATCTCGAGCTGCGTCAGCCACGTGTCATCGGGGAGGATCTTCGTGACGTCCTCGAGGACGCGCACGATGCCGGGGTACGCGTACTTGCGCTCCAGCGCGAAGTTGTAGTCGCCGACCTGGCGCTCGACCTGCGCGCGCAGCGATTCGGACACCGCCGCCTTCTGCATGGCCTCCGACGCGAGCTGGATGAGCGCGATCGCGTATTCGCGCTTCTGCCAGACCGGGAGGACGACGGCCACCAGCACGACCAGCGCGAGCACGGCGATGGGCAGCCAGAACTGCCACCGCTTCGCGAAACGGGCGCCGTTGCGCATCTCGAACGGGAGCAGGTTGAGGTCCGACGTCGCGAGCGCCGGCGGAACGGCGGGCGTCACCGCGACGACCTTCGCCCCCCACGACTGCGCCTGGGCGACGGCCGCGTCGACCTGGGCGCGCCTCGCCGTCACGAGCTCGACCTGGACCTGGCCGCGCGCCGGATCGCGCAGGACGACCTGCGCATCGAAGTAGACCTCCTCGGGCTTGAACGGCGTGTGGCGGTCGAGATCGTACGCCAGCGTCTGGCGCAGTTCGCCCTCCACGGCCAGGGGAAGGACCATCGTCTTGCGAAGCACGGCGCGCGGCGCGAGCGCCACCGCCACCTTCAACGGTGAGTTGCGTCGCGGCAGCCGGGCGAGCGCCGTGCGACCCTCCGCCGCCACGGCAGCCGCGTCACCGGCAAGCGCGACCCGCGCGACCTCGACGAGCTCGACGCGCCCGTCCCGGCCCTGCGCCTGCCACAGCGTGGCGCGGTCGCCGTCGAAGGCGATCACCGGACGCATCCGCCGCCGCTCGATGGCGGCGCGCGGCCCCGCCGGAACCAGGGATGCGAGCATGCGCATCCACCAGCGCCAGAAGCCCGCCACGCCCAGGCGGCGTGCGAGATCGCGGCCCGAGGGGCCGGCGGCGGGCGCGGCGATGGCAGGATCAGCGGGCACGGGCGTCGGTGTTCGCGGCGTTGGCGCCGGCCGGGGACGCCGGCGCGACGGTGGCATGGGCGGCTTCGGCCCATGCCAGGACGATCAGGGGACGACGCACGTCCGCGACAGGACGCACGACCGCTTCGCGGACGAAGGTTACACCATCGGCCAGCGTCGCCTCCGCCCGTATCCGCCATACGGCAACGGCGCCCACGCCGAAGCCCTGCGCCGGCGCGAAGAACGGGACGGGCTGGTGCGCATCCTGCGCATCGGCGCGCGTGGCCACGTACTGATCGACGAGATCGGCCGTCGCGTTCGGCAGCGCGAGCAGGACCTCGCGCGGCGCGGTGTTCGGGTTGATCCCGGCCTGGCGGGAGTACACGGTCAGGCTGCCGGCGACACGCCGGTAGAGCTCGGGCGTCACGCCGAGCACCCGCCCGAACTCGCCGACGGATTCGAATGGCGCATTGGACGGACCGTACTTGCGGCCCGCCGCGCGGTAGTCGGCCGATTCCGCTCCGTTGGGCCGGCGCAGGTCGTCCGGATCGCGCCAGTCGAGGATGGCGTCCACGATGCGCGCCGCGGCATCGCTGTCGAGCTCGCCCACCGCGTCAGCAGGCCCTTGAGCAACGGCTCGCCCGCCGCGTTGATGTCGATCTTCGACGTTTCGTCGACGGCGGTGGCGACGATCTGGGCATCGCCGTCGGTCCACCGGTGCGCGCGGCCGTCGGGAAGCCACGCGTCGGGCAGCCGCGGCCGCAAGAGCTCGTACAGCGTGCGCTCCACCGCGCCGTCGGCGAGCGAGCGCGCCTGCGAAAGCGAGATCGCATTACGCGCCGCCAGCGTTTCACTGCGCATCGAGAATGCGAAGCCGCTGGCGATGACCGTCAGCAGCACGGTGAGCCACAGCGCCAGCACGAGCGCGATGCCGCGCTGTCCCGCGCGCCCGGCCACCACCCTTGCCCGGGTCGGCATCTTGGTCGTCATAGCGCCGCACAGCGCAGGCGGGCGCCGTCCCACGCCCGGCAGCCTGCTTCCGGCCCTTCGCGCGGGGCGACGACGAGTGTCGGCCACGCGGGTCCTTTTTTCGGTATGACGTCGATGCGGATCAGCAGGGGAAGGCGTTGCGCATCGTCCCAGCGGTCGCGCCACGTCGGATCGTTGGCGTCGTGGGCATCCTTGTCGCGGCCGAAATAGGCGATGTGGAGCTCGGCGATGTCCTGCGCGAGCACCGAACGCTCGGCGTCGCGAAACTCGGGCATCCGGGTGTCGCCGAGGTCCGGCAGCGCGCGCTGCAGGACGAGCGGCGAGCGCGCGTCGGCGGAATCGACGGCGAGGCGGAAATACCAGATGCCGCCGTCGATCACGCGCGCAGGCAGCGGCGCAGCGTAACGGAGCTCGTCGCGCTCCCCCGCGAACAGCAGCGGAAGCTCGGCGATCTTGCGCATGCGCAACGGGTGCTGGCCCTCGAGATTCGTGCGCAGGAACGCCTCGGCGAGCCGCATTCCCGATGTCGCGTCGACCTTCGCTTCGCCGCGGTCGAGGCTCGTTCCCGCCAGGTTCAGCGAGCCGAACAGCACGGCTGCCAGCAGTGCCAGCAGCACGAGCGCGATCGTGAGCTCGACCAGCGTGAAGCCGCGCGATCGGCGGCAGGCGCGCGCCGCGCTCATGTCGGGTTCCTGGCCGCGAGGCGCAGCGTCGACAGCGACACCACCCGGTCCTTGCCCAGGTCGGAAGGAAAATGCACTTCCGCCGTGATGCGATACAGGCGCGTGGGCGAGGACTCGCTCGCCTGCGCGAGCTCCGGCGAGGTGTCCGGCGTCACGTACGGCTCGACTTTCGTCTGCCACTTGAGCAAGGTGTCCTTCTCGGTCCCCTGGTCGCTGCCTTCGCGCAGCGGGAAGGCGTTGGCCGCGACCGCGAGGCGGGTCTCCGCGACCAGCAGCGCGCGGCTCCACTCGTCCGCCGCCGCCGCGTTGTTGAGCGCGCCGCCGAACAGGCGGAACAGCGCGGTCGCGACCAGCGCGAGGATCACGAAGGCCACGAGCACTTCCAGCAGCGAGAAGCCGCGCGCCGGCGCGGCGTCGCCGCGGCAGCGGCACCGACGATGCGACCCGCGCTTCATTCGAGGATGGCGACGCGGCCGGTGAGCCAGTCGACGTCGATGTCGAACTTGCGCGTGCCCGCCGCGACGGTGATGCGACCGCCGTTGCTGCCACCGTCGGGGAAGAAGCGGATCGAGCCCGTTTTGGCGTCCACGATGTCGCGCTGCGCGGTGAAGAGCTTCATCTCGATCGTCGAGGCGGCAGCGCGTGCTCCTTCGGATCACGGTCGACCTTGAACCGCCTGCCTTCGAGGTCGAGCACCAGAAAGGTCTCGCGCCGCTCGGACACGGCTTCGCTGCGCGCGGCACGAAGTCCCGCCGCGAGCTGCCGCGCCGACGAGCGCAGCTCGCTCGTCGACACGCCGTGCCGAACGTCGGCAGGACCATCGCCGCGACCAATCCGAGGATCGCGAGCACGACCAGGAGCTCGAGCAGCGAGACGCCGCGCGCCCGCGTGGCCGTGCGCGCTTCCGCCCGCTCGTGCATCCGGAAAAGCATCCGCCCTACTGTCCGCTCGTGATGTCCTTGTTGACGCCGTCGCCGCCTTCCTTGCCGTCGGCGCCCAGCGAGACGATGTCGTACGCGCCGCTCTGCCCGGGCGCGCTGTACTTGTACTCGTTGCCCCACGGGTCCTTCGGCAGCGTGGCTTTCTTCCAGTACGGGCCGTTCCAGTTGGAAAGGCCGGGCGGCGCGCTGATCAGCGCCTGCAGCCCTTCCTGCGACGTCGGGTAGCGCCCGACCTCGAGCTTGAACAGATCCAGCGCCTGGCCGATCTGGCCGATCTCGATCTTCGCGGCATCGGCCTTGGCCTTCTCGCCGCGGCCGATGAAGTTGCCGCCGACGATCCCGAGCACGATGCCGATCAGCACGAGCACGACCAGGATTTCGATCAGCGTCATCCCCGACACGTGTTTGCGCGAAAGGTTCATTTGTTGTCTCCACTCCCCGGATGCGGGCCGCGCGCCCGGCGGCGCGGCGAAAGGCTTAGACACGGTTTACCCGACGAGTTCGCTCATGCCCATGACGCCCAGCAGGATCGAGAACACGATGCCGCCGACCATCACCGCGAGCGTCAGGATCATCACGGGCTCGAGGATCGCGAGGAAGCGCTTGATCGCCACCTGCACCTCGCGGTCGTAGACGTCCGCCACGCGCGTCAGCATCTCTTCCAGCCGGCCGCTCTCCTCGCCGACGAGGATCATCTGCGTCGCGAGCCGCGGATACAGCCCCGTCTCCGCGAGCGGGCGGCCGAAGCCCTTGCCTTCGCGCAGCTTCGCGATCACGCCGTCGAGCGAGTTCGCGAGGACGGCATTGCCCATCGTCTCCTTGACGATCGCCAGGCCCGCCAGCAGCGTCACGCCGTTGCCGAGCAGCGTCGCGAGCGTGCGCGCGAAGCGCGCGACCTCGAGCTTCGCGATCAGGTCGCCGATGAGCGGCGCGCGCAGCAGCCGCAAGTCGCGCGCGCGGCGCACCGCGGGGTCCGCCCCGCGCCGCCGGTACCACAGCGCGACCACCAGGATCGCCGCCAGCGTGGCCCACCACCAGCGGCGCATGAACGTGCCGACGAACACGACGACCTGCGTCGGCAGCGGCAGCGCCTTGCCCGCCTGCGCGAACGTCTGCTGGAACTGCGGCACGACGAAGATCAGCAGCACGATCACCGACACCACGGCGACGCAGACCAGGATCGTCGGATAGATGAGCGCCGAGCGCACGTTCTCGCGCAGCTCCTTGTTGCGCTCCATCGTCTCCGCGAGCCGCTGCAGCACGACGCCGAGCGCGCCGCCGGCCTCGCCCGCGCGCACGATGTTGACGTAGAAGCGCGAGAACAACTCGCGCCGCGCGTCGAGCGCCTGCGACAGCGCCTTCCCGCCGCGCACGTCGTCGCGCACGCCCTGCAGGAGCGCCGCGACCGGCTGCGTGGGCGCAAGGCCGATCAGGATCTCGAGCGCGCGATCGAGCGGCAGGCCCGCGCGCAGCAGCGTCGCGAGCTCGCGGGTGATCGCGAGCAGCTGGTCGCGCGTCACGTGCTTGGGCGCGAACAGGCGGCGGCGCGGCGCGCGCGCGCCGGGCGCGTTGGCGGCGACGACGCCTGCCGCCGCGACGACCTGCATCGGCATCAGGCCCTGGTCGCGCAGGCGATCGACGAGCTCGGCCTCGCTCGGGGCGTCGGATTCTCCGGTCGACATTTCGCCGGCCGGGCTGACGGCGCGATAGCGGTACAGTGGCATCGGACTAGAGGCCGGCGAACGCAGTGAGCGTGGGGGCCGTCCAGCCTCGCGCCGGGCCGTCCCAAGCGAGGCTTGCTCCCCCTCCGGGGGCAGCGACCGCAGTGAGCGTGGGGGCCGTCCAGCCTCGCGCCGGGCCGTCCCAAGCGAGGCTTGCTCCCCCTCCGGGGGCAGCGACCGCAGTGAGCGTGGGGGCCGTCCAGCCTCGCGCCGGGCCGTCCCAAGCGAGGCTTGCTCCCCCTCCGGGGGCAGCGAACGCAGTGAGCGTGGGGGCCGTCATCACGCTTCGCGCGTGACGCGGAGCACTTCCTCGAACGTCGTCACGCCCTTCAGTGCCTTGCGCAGGCCATCGTCGTACATCGTCAGCATGCCCTCGCGGATCGCCTCGGCACGAAGCTCCGTGGCGATGGCATGCTTCATCACCATGCTGCGCAGGTGGTCGGAGATCGGCAGCATCTCGAGGATGCAGATCCGCCCCGTGTAGCCGGTGTTCGCGCAATGCTTGCAGCCCTTCGCGTGCCACAGCGTGATCTCGCGCTCCCGCGTGAACTTGCGCAGGTTCATCTGCTCGACGATCTCCGGCAGCGCGACGTACGGCTCCTTGCATTCGGCGCACAGCGTGCGCACGAGCCGCTGCGCCAGCACGCCGATGATCGTCGAGGTGAGCAGGTAGTCCTCGATGCCCATGTCGAGCAGGCGGTTCATCGTCGACGGCGCATCGTTCGTGTGCACGGTCGACAGCACGAGGTGGCCGGTCAGCGCCGACTGCACGGCGATCTGCGCGGTCTCGAGGTCGCGGATCTCGCCGATCATGATCACGTCCGGGTCCTGCCGCACGATCGAGCGCAGCGCGTTGGCGAACGTCAGGTCGATCTGCGGCTTCACCTGGATCTGGTTGATGCCCGGCATCTGGTACTCGACCGGATCCTCGACGGTGAGGATCTTCACGTCCGGCTGGTTGAGCCGGTCGAGCGCCGTGTAGAGCGTCGTCGTCTTGCCCGAGCCCGTCGGTCCGGTGACGAGCAGGATGCCGTGCGGCTGCAGCAGCACGTCGAGGAACGCCTTCAGCGTGTCGTCCTCGAAGCCCAGCCGCGCGAAGTCGAGCGCGACGCCGCCCTTGTCGAGGATCCGCATCACGACCGATTCGCCGTGCATGGTCGGCACCGTCGACACGCGCAGGTCGATCTCCTTGCCCTGCACGCGCAGGCGGATGCGTCCGTCCTGCGGCAGACGGCGCTCGGCGATGTCGAGGTTCGCCATGATCTTGATCCGCGAAATGACCGCGGCGGACAGGCGCCTGGGCGGCGACTCGACTTCGTGCAGCACGCCGTCGATCCGGTAGCGCACGGCGAGGCGATTCTCGAACGGCTCGACGTGGATGTCCGAGGCGCGCATCTCGAGCGCGTTGGTGATGAGCAGGCTCACGAGCCGGATCACCGGGGCTTCCGACGCGAGGTCCTTGAGCTGCTGGACGTCGGCGTCGAACGCGAGCTCGTCGACGCGCGTCTCGACGTCGCCGATCAGCTGGCTCTGCGCCGACCGCCCGGAGCCGTACAGGCGCTCGAGCGCCGACTCGAGCTCCGTGGGTATCGCGACCACCGGGCGCACGGCACGGCCGGTGACCATCTCGAACGCGCCGATCGTGTACGCGTCGGTCGGATCGGCCATGGCGAGCGTCAGCTCGGTTTCGTCTTCGCTGACGGGGAGCGCGCGCGACTCGCGCAGGAACCGCGCGGAGACGCGCTCCTCGAGGATCGGAAACTCGGGATAGCCCGATGCGTCGACGAGCGGCAGCGCAAGCTGCGCCGCGAGCGCCTCGGCAACGTCGCGCTGGGCGCACGAGGCCGAGCGTGACGAGCAGCGCGCCGAGCTTCTCGTTGCTCTCCTGCTGCAGGCGCAGCGCGCGCTCCAGCTCCGCGGCATCGAGCTTGCCGCGCTCGATCAGGATTTCGCCGAGACGTTTGCGAGGCCGCTGCGTCCACGTGATGTCGATTGGGGGAACTGCTCGATTTTTGGGCGCCGAGTTTACCATGCGCACCGTAGAAAGATGACGGAAACCCGCGTCGCATAAGGATTTTGTTGATACGCCTGTGCGCCGTATGTCGCGCCGGTGCGACGCTTCGTCGGCGACGTTGGTCGCCGCGCGGCAACGCTCCTGCCCCGGAGAGACCACCGTTCGTCGTCGCGGCCGCCCAGCCTCCTGACCGGCGCGGGCGGCGGATGGTTCCTCCGCGGCGACGAGATGCCGGCGCGCGACGCCGCCGGCCGACGCACGGTCGCTAATCGCGCGCCCGGCCGGACGCTGAACGCGTTGCTCCCCGGCAGGGGACGCGTCCGGCGGGGGGCGCGTCCGTCCTAGGCGGTGAACGCGCTCGTCGCCGCCGCGATGGTTGCGGCGATGTCCTCGTCCGAGTGCGCCGCGGACACGAAGCCGGCCTCGAACGCGGAAGGCGCGAGATAGACGCCGGCGTCGAGCATGGCGTGGAAGAAGCGATTGAAGCGCGCCTTGTCGCACGCCATCACGGTCGCATAGCTGTCGGGAACGCGCGCGGCGAAGTAGAGGCCGAACATTCCGCCGACCGACTGTGCGCAGAACGCGACGCCCGCGCGCTGCGCGGCGCGCGACAGGCCGTCGACGAGCGCGCGCGTGCGCACGCCCAGGCGCTCGTAGAAGCCCGGCGCCTCGGTGGCGGCGAGCGTTGCGAGGCCGGCGGCCACCGCGACCGGATTGCCCGACAGCGTGCCGGCCTGGTAGACCGGACCGAGCGGCGCGATCTTCTCCATGATCGCGCGGCGACCGCCGAAGGCCCCCACCGGCATGCCGCCGCCGATGACCTTGCCGAGCGTCGTCAGGTCGGGCGTGACGCCGTACAGGCCCTGCGCGCCCTGCGCATGCACGCGAAAACCGGTCATCACCTCGTCGAAGATCAGCACCGCGCCGTAGCGGTCGCACAGGGTCCGCAGGCCATCGAGGAAACCGGCAGCCGGCGCCACGAGGTTCATGTTGCCGGCCACCGGCTCGACGATGACGCCGGCAATCGCCGTGCCGCCGGCGCGAAACGCCGCGTCGACCGCCGCGAGTTCGTTGTAGGGGAGGACGATCGTCTCGTTCGCGATCGCGTCGGGCACGCCGGCCGACGACGGCTGGCCGAACGTCAGCGCACCCGAGCCCGCCTTCACGAGCAGGCTGTCGCCATGCCCGTGATAGCAGCCTTCGAACTTGACGATCTTCGAGCGGCCGGTATGGCCGCGGGCGAGGCGCAGGGCGGACATCGTCGCCTCGGTGCCCGACGACACCAGCCGCACGAGCTCGAGCGAGGGAAGGCGGCGGCACAGCGTCTCGGCGAGCGCGATCTCGATCTCGGTCGGCGCGCCGAACGACAGCCCATGCGCGGCGGTCTCCTGCACGGCCCGCACGACGGCCGGATCCGCGTGCCCGAGTATCGCCGGCCCCCACGAGCCGACGTAGTCGATGTAGCGCTTGCCGTCGGCGTCCCACAGATACGCACCCTGCCCGCGGGTGAAGAAGCGCGGCGTGCCGCCCACCGAGCGGAATGCGCGCACCGGAGAATTGACGCCGGCGGGAATCGTGCGCTGCGCCCGCGCGAACAGCTCGTCGTTGCGGCTCATGGAAGGCGCCGCGCCGGGAAGCAGGCGGCGATGGCCGCGGCGGCACGCGTGATGTCGGCGGGCCCGGGGTGATCGAACACGTCGCGGATCACCGCGACCGCGTGCGCGCCGGCGGCGAAGAGCGCGCGCGCGTTGGCGGCGTCGATGCCGCCGATCGCCACGACGGGAACATCCAGCGACTGCGCGCGACGGAGCAAGTCGACCTCCGCGCGCCGCGCCGCCGGCTTGGTCGCCGAAGGGTGGAAGCTGCCGAACGCGACGTAGTCGGCGCCGGCACGCACGGCGTCCTCGGCGCGCGCGAAATCGTCGTAGCAGGACACGCCGACCAGCCGATCGGGCCCGACGGCGGCGCGCGCGAGGGCGACGTCGGCGTCGTCGGCGCCCACGTGAACGCCGTCGGCACCGACCTCGGCCGCGAGCGCCGGGTCGTCGTTGACGATGAAAAGCGCGCCGCGCGCCGCGTGCAGCCGCGCGAGCGCGGCCGCCTGCTCGCGCCTTCGCGCCGCACCGGCGCGCTTGTTGCGATACTGGACGGCGGCGGCACCGCCCTCGAGCGCGGCGCGCACCGCAGCGACGAGGCGCGCCGTGTCGTCCCAGTCGGGCGTCAGCGCGTACAGGCCCTCGATGCGCCGCGCCCGCGACCGCCGGGCGGCCGGCGCGGCGTCAATGACTGCTGTGCGCATCGGTGCGCGGCGACTCCCCGGTCGCGTCTTCCGGGCGCGCGTCGCCGTCCTCGCGCGCCCAGAACAGGCGATCGGGGAGGAATTGGCCCATGCCGGGACGATAGGCCTTCTTGAGCGCATTCCACGTGTAGTCCTGCGCCTCGCGGACCGCTTCGGGCAGTTCGAGACCGTTCGCGAGCATCGCGGCGATCGCCGAGGCCAGCGTGCAGCCCGAGCCGTGATAGCTCCCCGGAAGCCGCTGCCAGGCATCGGTGCGCACGACGCCGCTCTTCGCGTAGAGCGTGTTGACGACCTGCGGCGAGGCTTCGTGCGTGCCGGTGACCAGCACGTACTCGCAGCCCATCGCCACGAGCCGCTGCGCGCACACGTCGAGCGCGGGCTCGTCGTCGTCGTCGTGCCCGGCGAGCCGGCGCGCCTCCATGCTGTTCGGCGTCAGGATCGTCGTCTGCGGCAGCAGCAGCTCGCGCAGCGCGCGCACCATCTCCTCGGTGGCGAGCTCGTCGCCGCGGCCGGACGCGAGCACCGGATCGAGGATCAACGGCACGTCGGGGTAGTCGGAGACGACTTCGGCGATCGCGGCGATGTTCTCGACGCTGCCCATCACGCCGATCTTGAACGCGTCGACCGGCATGTCCTCGAGCAGGCAGCGCGCCTGGTCGGCCACCCATTCGGCGTCGATCGCCAGCACGCCCTCGATGCCGGCCGTGTCCTGCACGGTCAGCGCCGTCACCACGGACAGCGGGTGGCATCCCATGCTGGCGAGCGTCAGGAGATCGGCCTGGAGGCCGGCGCCGCCCGACGGATCCGAGGCGGCGAAGGTGAGGACGATCGGCGGGAATTCTGCGGCGTTGTCGGCGGGCATCGCACGAACCTCGGGCCGCCGGAGCGTCGTCGGTCGGGGTTGCTACAATTTCGGATTCTACCTCATCGCATCCACCGCTCCCGGCGCCGCGCGGGCGCGCCAAGGCCACCGTTTCCCGATGAAAAAATACATGTGCCTGATCTGCGGCTGGATCTACGACGAGGAGACCGGCGCGCCGGACGAAGGCATTTCCGCGGGCACGCGCTGGGAAGACGTGCCGCCGAACTGGACCTGTCCCGAATGCGGCGCGCGCAAGGAGGACTTCGAGATGATCGAGATCTAGACCATGCGTATCCTGCGTTTGACGAGTTCGTCGAAGACCGGCTTCGGATCGAGGTTTGGAGCTGCCCGGTTCGGTGGACAGGTTATCGCTCGGTTCTCCAGCGGGTCCAGTGGTTCTCTCCGGCGTGCCCGACCCTGAGCCTCAGGCCCAGAATGCAGCCACGCGCTCTACGAACCAGAAGCTGGCCATCGCCCCAATGGCGTAGGGGGCGGCCTGTGTGACGCGGCCCTCGATGCCACGAAGGTTAGCGGATCGGCGGGCAAGCCATAGTGTTCCCAGCACTGCGCCAATGAACGCGAGCTGCCCCAGCTCGACGCCGACATTGAATGCGAAGAGCGCCAGCGGAATGTCCCCTTTGGGAAGGCCGATCTCAGACAGCGCGCCGGCGAAGCCGAATCCATGAAGCAAGCCGAAGCAAAACGCCACCACCCAAGGCCATCGCGCCGTCAGGCTGGCCTCGCCGCGGCGCAAGCGAACGATTTCGCTTGCCAGCAGGAGAATTGAAAACGCTATGGCAGCTTCTATCGGCTGCCCCGGAACGTGGACGAGGCCCAGCGTGGCCAACGCGAGCGTGATCGAGTGTGCGAGCGTGAAGGCCGTGATGGTCCACACGAGTACACGCGTGTTGCGCACGATCAGGAGCAGCGCCAGCACGAACAGCAGGTGGTCGTACCCGCCCAGAATATGACTGATCCCGTGTCCCACAAAGGCGACCGCAATGGCGAAAGCGCCATCCGGCGACGCCGGGATTTCGACCCATGGCTGCGACGGGCGGACCATTGTCGTGGTGGTAGAACCGTCGGCGCGGCGCACGCGCACCAGCACGTCGGCAATCGTGCCCTGCAGGCCAAGGAACTCGATGCGGTGACCGGTCAGGCCGCCGTCGGCCTCAACGACGCGCCGTTCGACTATGGAATCGGACAGCTCCTGCACGTGCGGCGCCGTGATTTCACGCAGTCCGTCCGGAAGTTTGAGGAGAACCGGTAGCGGCATGCCCGACAGGACCGGCGTCCGCCATAGGACATCGTAGCGAGTGGGCGTCGTCTGGGTGATTTCAAGGTAGGCAGGGCGGGCGTCATGCGCGCTCGCGGCGAAGGACGTGACGATCGGACCCAATCCGAAGAAAACAAGCCACAGCGGCGCGATGCCAACGCGGCCGAACGCCCGACGCATGGTCATTTCGCAGCGCCGGACGCCGGCGGCGCTCTCGGTTGATTGCGGACAGGCAGCACCACCTCGTAGCGAGCCCGCATCGCGTCATACAGCCGCACTCTGACTGCGTTGCGGCGGTCCTCCATCCACGCGCTCTTCACGTCCGCTTCAATGTCGTCGAAATCGGGAATCCGTTGCGGAGTAATGGACTCGGCGAAGACCACATGCCAGCCATACCCGGACGCAATGGGACCCGTCCATGCGCCGGGCTTTACGGCCACCAGCGCGCGGGCGAACTGCGGCCCGAATTGCCGCGCGATCTCGTCGAAGGGGCGATCACCGTAGTACTGCTGGAACATGAACGGGTCGCCAGCCGTCGCGACAGCGGGCGCGTCCATGGGCTTGCCCGCAAGCTCGCTGTGCGCGCGCTCAGCATCGGCCCGAACATTCTCACCCCTGCGATCGGGCGAGAAGTAGATGTGACGGAACGAAACGCGCGGCGGCAGCGCGAATCGGTCCTTGTTCTTCTCGAACCATGCCTTCAGTTCACCGGGCTGAGGCACCTCCAGCTTCGAGACATCCTCGGCCAGGAATTCCATCTTGCGCGCAAGCTGGCGCTTGACGATGGTGTCGTCCTTGTCGAGCCCCAATGCAAGTGCTTCGCGGTACAGCACCTCCTCACGGACCCTGTCGTCGATAAGACTCTGCAACTGCTGGTCCGTGGGTGGCGCACGTCCTGCGAGCATCCAGGTGGTGGCCAGCTGCTTCAGATCGTCGTCGGTGAGCACGATCCGATTGGCCGGCCCGAGGTCAGCCGAGTGCGGGCTGACCACCTTCCACAGCCCGAACAGCAGGACACCGACGACAAGAAACTGGAGCAACGGCTCCCGCAGCCAGCGGGCAATCATGGCTCAGTTGAACGGAGCGAGCGTCGTCACCGTGGGGATGATCTCGTAGTTGGCATAGCCGAACTCGTTGCTGCGCGCCCCCACGTATTTGCCGCCCACCTTGTAGACGGCGATTTCAATCGGCGTGCCGGCAAGTGCCGTGACGAGTTTCCCGTTGTTGATGAAGTACGGGCTGGTGTTGGCGAGATAGCTTGCTTCCGCGATGTTGCCCGAGAGGCTCGGAAGCGGCATCTTCTTGCCCACGTAACGCAGTTGAAACTGCGCCTGGTTCGCCGCGAATTGTTCCGTGATGTATTCCGGCTGCAGTGGCAATGCTGCCTTGCCGGATGGGGCCCTGCCCGACGTGGCATAGATCACCTGGTACTTGTCACCGGTGACCGTGTTCTGCAGCCACGGCGACTTCTCCATGAGCAGCGCCTTGAGTTGCGCATCGTTGAGGGCACCGCGCCCTTCTTCTTCAGCTCGGCCACCGTCGTGCCCGCCTTCGCGTTCCTGCGCGCTTCCGGGCTCGGCGTGTACCAGATCGGCGATGTCCACGCCCGCTCCTGCACGGTCGCGGGAACTACGTCAGGCGGCGCTATGCCGACTTCCTTCGCCTGGATCGTCGTCCACCGTGGCGTCGGAATCTCAAGCACACGGGCGTAGTAGAACGCGTGAAGGGCCGGATCGAACTCCGGGTCTGTCCACACCTTCTTGAGTTCCACTGCGCCAATCGAGTTCGTATAGGACGCGGATTCCAGGTCCACCGTGCTGCCGATGGGTGGGACGACGCCGGTCCACTTGTCGGGCTTGCGCTCCCCCGCCCAGACCACGTCGAAGATCTTCTCGAAGCTCTGGCCACTCGTGGTCCAGCCCTTCACGATCTGGATACGGTCCAGATTGCCCGATGTTGGGTCCTTCACCGCCCACACCACGAACGTCGGCGCCTTGGCCTTTGCCGGCGGCAGGTCCCCGCCCATCGGAACGCCCTTTGCATACCCCGTCTTTACCCACGCGGCGTCATTGAACATGTCGTTGGCGTATTCCCACCCGCCAAACAATCGCACCCTGATATGGGGGCCGCTTACCGCGAACGTTTCCTTGCGCTGCATGGCCTCGAAAATGGAGGCGCGCGTGTTCTCTTCGGCCCAGGCCCCAGTCAGACCGGCAGGACCGACCACACGCGGGTCCATGCCCGCAAAGAGGTGGCCGGACATGCGTTCCTTCGCCGTTCCGTCGGCCAATCCCGCCTGGCCGAAGAAGTTATCCTGACGGTAGGGAACGGCCGTGTTGTGCGAGTCCGAGGCTGCCCCGAAGCCAAACTTGAAGGGATTGAAGCCCTTCGCATCCTGCATCGAAAGTCCATCCTTCAGCCCCTGCCGAGCGTAGCTGCCGACGATGTGGGGGATGCGGCCGGCGGGATCACCCAACAGGATCGACATGATCTCGAATCCCGCGAACTCGTCGTTGGGCGATAGCAGGGGATGTGTTTCCGACTGGCCCTTGATCTGCTTGATCTCGATCAAGCGTTCATTGCGGTCGCGCGAGGCGGCGTAGGCGGCATCGATGGGACGGCCCTTCGAGTCGACCTCGGTGGGGTACATGCGGCCATCCGAGAGATTCGCGTTGTGCGAGATCGCGAGCAGCTCATTGCCAGCTTTACGCTGCGCGTCCATCCAATTCCAAAGGTCCTCCGGGTGCTGTGAATCCAGCGACGTGAAGGGCATCACCGGAACCTTTGCGCAGTCCTTGAAAAAAACGTTGCGGTGCAGGTTCATGTTGTTCGGCGTGGAAGTCCATTCGTAGGAGCAGAAGGCCGTGAATTTCCCCGGCTGGTTCGCCTTGTCAGCGAGTTCCGTGTTCTGCTTCCAGACCGTTCCGGCGACCGCCGGTACCATCAGGGACTTGTTCGGCGGCCCCCCCATCAGTTTCACCGCATACAGGAAGATCCTGTTCATTTCCGCCGGCGTATTGCCCTTGAGGATCATCGGCTGAGCGGCAGGCACCTTGCTGATGGCAGAGCCAGGGTCATTGGCCAGCCGAATCACGCCGACATATTCGGAATGGTCGGTGACGCCCGCCCAGTCGAGCGGCGTATCGATCTTTACGTCATACCCCAAGGGATGTTTAATCGGCTCGCCCTTGAAGTATCGGTACGCATCTCCAGGATCGGTTCGATTCCCGCCGAGCCATGCGTCGAGCGACCAGCTGGTGTGAACGTGCGTCTCACCGAAGTAGGCTTCTCGGTCCGGGTTCCTTGTCTGGGCAACGGTCGGGGTTGCCACGAGCCCAAGACAGCCCGCTACAAGCGTTGCGCTGGTCAGCGCACGCGAGGAAAACGAGTTCAAATGCTCCCGCATGGCACTCTCCATGGAACCTGATCGGTGTGGCGCAAATGACCGGCGATTGCGCCGGGCAAGGACCGCCGGCGACATTCGGCGGCGCGTCCGTCATATGGTACCAGCCCGATTCCCGCACTCCACAATGAGGCGGATGCCTCGCGGGTCGTCAGCCCGCGCCGAGCAGCACGCGCAGGTCGTGCGCGATGACGTCGGCACCCTGGTTCTGCCCGGCGTAGACGCGGATGCGGCCCTGCGGATCGTAGAGGTAGAGACCCGCCGAATGGTCCATCGAGTAGCTGCCCGGCGTCGTCCCCGGCTCCTTCTGGTAGATCACCTTGAATTCCTTCGCCGTCCGTGCCGTCGCGTCGGCATCGCCGCGCAGGCCGAGAAAGCGCGGATCGAACGAGGGGACGTACTGCGACAGGACGTCGGCCGTGTCGCGGTCGGGATCGACGGTGACGAACAGCACCTGCACGCGGTCGGCGTCGGGCCCCAGCTTCTTCATCGCGTCGGCCAGCGTCGCCAGCGTCGTCGGGCACACGTCGGGACACTGCGTATAGCCGAAGAACACGACGACGGCCTTGCCGCGGAAGTCGGCCAGCGTGCGCGGCTTGCCGTGGTGATCGTCGAGCGAGAAGCTCGCGGCCGAAGGTCGACCCGGTGATGTCCGATGCCTCGAACTTCCCGGCGTCCTTGCCGCAGCGGCCGCCAGCAGCAGCGACGAGCCGCGGCGCAAAGCGCCGCCGCGGAATGCCGTCACCATGGCGAACGTGCCGTCACCGCAAGTAGTGATCGAGCAGCAAGGCCGAAAACAGCGCCGCGAGATAGAAGATCGAATAGCGGAACGTGCGCCGCGCGAGCCGTCGCTGTAGTGGCGATACAGGCGCCAGGCGAACCACACGAAGCAGCCGCCGAGCGCGAGCGCGGCGACGAGGTACGGCACGCCGCTCATGCGGATCACGAACGGCATGAGCGTCACGGCGACCAGCACGACCGTGTACAGGACGATCATCAGCTGCGTGTAGCGCGGGCCGTGCGTCACCGGCAGCATCGGCAGCTCCGCGCGCGCGTAGTCGTCGCGGCGGTAGAGCGCGAGCGACCAGAAGTGCGGCGGCGTCCAGATGAAGATGATGAGGAACAGGAGCAGCGCCTCGGGCGGCATGGCGTCGGTCACCGCCGCCCAGCCGAGCACCGGCGGCATCGCCCCCGACGCACCGCCGATCACGATGTTCTGCGGCGTCGCCGGCTTCAGCAGCACCGTGTAGACGACCGCGTAGCCGACGAAGGTCGCGAGCGTGAGCCACATGGTCAGCGGATTGACGTAGCGGTGCAGCACCCACAGGCCCAGCGCGCCGACGATGCACGCGAACGCCAGCGTCTGCGCCGAGGTGAGCTCGCCGCGGCGGCAGCGGCCGGACCGCGCGTGCGCTGCATGACGGCGTCGATCTTCTGCTCGACCAGGCAGTTGATCGCCGCCGCCGCGCCGGCGACGAGCGCGATGCCGAGCGTGCCGAAGAACACGGCGCCGGCCGGCGGCAGGCCGGGCACGGCGAGGAACATGCCGATCACCGCCGTGAACACGATCAGTGAGACCACGCGCGGCTTGGCGAGCGCGAGGAACTGCCGGAAGCGGCGCGGGGCGAGTGCTGCAGCGGTCATGGGGCGGTCGAAGCGATCGCGGTGTTGCGAAGGCGAGGCAATCGGCAATTTTACCATCGCCGGCACCCGCCGACCGCTTCGCCCGGCGGCGACGTCGGGCCGCGCGATGCCGCCCGACCGCCGCCTCGTTCCACTTGCGCGCCGCTGCCGCGCGCGTGCGCACGATCGCGCGCTAGCCGCGCGTGACGCCGAGATAGCGCGCGAGCGTTGCGGCATCGGCGGCGAGCTCGTCGCTGGCCGCAGCGTGGACGATGGTACCGCGATCGAGAATCACCGCGCGCGTCGTGATCGCGAGGATGCGCTGCGCATGCTGCTCGACGACCACCGCCGCGATGCCTTCCTCTCGGAACAGCCGCGACAGCGCGCGCAGCAGCTCGACGACGAGAATCGGCGCGAGCCCTTCGGTGGGTTCGTCGAGCAGCAGCAGGCGCGGGTTGGTGACCAGCGCGCGGGCGATCGCGAGCATCTGCTGCTCCCCGCCCGAAAGCTGCGCGCCGAGATGCTGGCGACGCTCGCGCAATCGCGGAAACATCCCGTATACGCGCTCGACATCGAAGCGGCCCCCGCGCGCGACCGCGACGAGATTCTCCTCGACGGTGAGCGAGCGAAAGACGTTGCGCTCCTGCGGTACCCAGCCGACGCCGGCATGGGCTCGCGCCTCCGGCGGCTCGCCGGTCACGTCGCGACCGCCGACCGCGATCGTCCCCGCGAAGCGCCGCGTGACGCCGACGATCGTGTTGACCAGCGTGGTCTTGCCGACCCCGTTGCGGCCGAGCACCGCCAGCGCCTCCCCGGGCGCGACCGCCAGCGAGACGCCCGAGACGACGACCGCGTCGCCGTAGCCGGCCGCTACGCCCTCCAGCCTGAGGGCTTCCGCCGTCATCCGCCCTCCGCCTCGCCGAGGTACACGTCGCGCACGCGCGCGTCGCGCGCGATCGTGTCCGGCGAACCTTCGGCGAAGATCGCGCCGCTGACGAGCACGGAGATGCGCTCGGCGAAGCTGAACACGACGTCCATGTCGTGCTCGATCAGCAGCACGGCGACGTCGCGCGGCAGCGCCGCGACGGCCGCGAGAAGCTCGTGGCGCTCCGACTCGGGCACGCCCGCCGCGGGCTCGTCGAGCAGCAGCACCTGCGGCTGGCCGGCGAACGCCAGGGCGATTTCCAGCAGGCGCTGCTTCCCGTACGCGAGCGCGGAGGTCCTCGCGTGCAGCACGTCCGCCAGGCGAAAGCGCTCCGCCAGCGCGGCCACGTCGGCGACGGTGTCGGCATCCGCGCCGACGGCCCGCCAGCCGTCGCCGCCGCGGCCGCGCCGCTGGGCGACGGCCAGCGCCAGCGTCTCGCCGGGAGTCATCGACGCGAACAGCTGATTGATCTGGAACGTCCGCCCGAGGCCGCGACGCACGCGAGCGTCCATCGAAAGTCCGGTCACGTCGGCCCCCGCGATCAGCACGCGGCCGGACGTGGGCGCGAGCGCGCCCGCCAGCAGGTTGACCAGCGTGGTCTTGCCCGCGCCGTTCGGCCCGATCAGCGCATGCCGCGCGCCCGCGGCGAGCCGGAGCGACACGCCGTCGGTCGCCGTCAGGCCGCCGAACGACTTGCGCAGGTTCACCGTTTCGAGCGCGAGCGTCATCGATGCGTCCGTGCGCCGCCGCGGCGGGCGCCGCGCCCGCGCCGCGCGATCCAGGCGGCTGCGCGCGCCACGCCGCAGTGCATGCGCTCGCGGCCGACGAGCACGAGCACCACGAGGACGAGCCCGATCCAGAAGTGCCAGTACTGCGGCGTCAGGTGCGAGAACACCTCCTGCGCGGCCTTGAACACCAGCGCGCCGACGATGCCGCCGTACAGCCATCCGGCGCCGCCGATCACCAGGACGAGCAGCACGTCGGCCGAGCGCTCGAACGCCAGCACGTCGAGCGACACGTACTGCGTCGTCTGCGCGAGCAGCGCGCCCGCCACGCCCGCGTACAGCGCGGCGATCGTGTAGATCGCGACCAGGCGGCGGCGCACCGGTACGCCGATCGCCGCGGCGCGCAGCGGATTGTCGCGGATCGCCCGAAGCGACATGCCGAACGGCGAATGGACGATCCGCCGGGCGATCACGAACAGCGCGAACAGCACGGCCACGCTGTACGCGAACGCGGTGCGACCGGCGAGATCGAACGCGAAGCGGCCGAGCAGCGGCTTCATCACGATGCCCTGCAGGCCGTCGGCGCCGCCGGTGATCGACGCCGCCTTGTTCGCGACCTCGGCCAGCACCAGCGCGACGCCGAGCGTCACCATCAGGCGGGTCAGGTCGGAGCCGCGCAGCACCAGGAAGCTCGACGCGAAGCCGGCCGTCGCCGCGACGGCGGCGCCGACCAGCAGCCCGGTCAGCGGGTCGCCGTCGACGTGCCGCGCGAACAGGCCCGCCGCGTAGGCGCCCAGGCCGAAGAACGCCGCATGGCCGAGCGAGACGATGCCCGCGTAACCGAGGACGAGATCGAGCGAGAGCGCGAACAGCGCGAGGATCGCGATCTCGTTGCCGATCAATGCCTGCCGCGGCAACGCGACGAGCACCAGCGTCGCGGCGAGCCAGAAGGCGCTTTCGGCGCGGCGCAGGCGGTCGGCGCCCGTCAACGCCGCCGCGACCGCTGCCGCCGTGCCCGAGGCCCTGCCGCTTCCCACCTCGGCGTCACCGCGCCCGCGCGAACAGCCCCTGCGGCCGCACGAGCAGGATCACGATCATCAGCGTGTAGATGACGAACGCGCCGAGCTGCGGCACGTAGTATTTGCCGGCGACGTCGGCGATCCCCAGGACCAGCGCCGCCACGAAGGGGCCGACGAGTCCGGCCGTCCCGCCGACCGTCACGACGATCAGGAAGTAGATCATGAACTTGAGCGGGAACGTCGGGTCGAGCCCGAGGATTTCCGCGCCCAGCGCACCGCCGAGTCCGGCCAGGCCCGAACCGACGGCGAACGTGGCGGCGAACACCGTGTCGACGGGAATGCCGAGCCCGCGCGCGACGCGCCGGTCGTCGACGGCCGCGCGCAGCTGCACGCCGAAGCGGGTGCGCGAGAGCACGAGCTGCAGCGCCACGACGAGGACGCCGCACACGACGATCAGGAACGCGCGATAGCGGCCGATGCCCACGTCGCCGACATCGAACCGCCCGGACAGCCACGCCGGCAGGCGGATGATCTGCTGCGACGAGCCCATCGCGTAGTCGATCGCCGCGACCGCCATGAACACGAGGCCGATGGAGAACAGCACGTGATCGAGGTGCGGGCGCTCGTAGAGCCTCCGGTAGAGCGTGCGCTCGAGCACGAGGCCGGCGATCGCCGCGGCGAGGAACGCGATCGGCAGGCACGCGAGGAACGGCATGCCGTAGCGGTCCATCAGCACGACCGTCACATAGCCGCCGGCCATCGCGAACGCGCCGTGCGCAAGGTTGACGAAGTTCATCAGCCCGAGCGTCACCGACAGGCCGACGGCCAGCACGAACAGCAGCATGCCGTAGGCGACGCCGTCGAACAGGATCGTCAGCACGCTCGCCCCGGCGCCGGGCTATTTCGCGGCAGCGGCCTTCACCGGGTCCCTGACGTTGGGGATCGTCGCGAACTCGACGTTGTAGAGCTCGCCGCCGACCTTCTCGACCTTGCGCACGTAGATGTTCTGCACGATGTCGCGCGTCGCCGGGTCGATCGAGATCGGCCCGCGCGGACTCACCCAGCTCATTCCCTTCATCGCGGCGACGAGCGCGTCGCCGTCGGTGCTGCCGTTGGTCTTCTTGAGCGCCTCGTAGATCAGGTGCATGCCGTCGTAGCCGCCGACCGACATGAAGTTCGGCCGCATGCCTTTGTTGGCCTTCTTAAACGCCTCGACGTACGCCTTGTTCTCGGGGCTCGGATGCGCAGCCGAGTAGAACTGCGTCGTGATCGTGCCGAGCGCGACATCGCCCATGTCGTTCAGTATGTCGTCGTCGGTCATGTCACCCGGACCGATCAGCTTGATGCCGGACTTGTCGAGGCCCCGCTCCGCATACTGCTTCATGAGCTGTGCGCCGGCGCCGGAGGGGACGAACACGAACAGCGCGTCCGGCTTCTCGTCGGCCGCGCGCTGCAGGAACGGCGCGAAGTCGGGATTGCGCAGCGGCACGCGCACGTTGTCGACCTTGCCGCCTGCCTTCGCGAACGGCTCGCTGAACGCCTTCTCGGCGTCGATGCCGGGCGCGTAGTCGGAGACGATCGTCACGACCTTCCTGATGCCGTTCTTCGACGCCCACTCGGCCATCGGCGCCGCCGACTGCGCGACGGTGAAGCTCGTGCGCACGACGTACGGAGACGCCGTGGTGATCACCGACGAGCCGGCGGCCATGACCACCTCGGGCACCTTCGCCTGCGTCGCGATCGGCGCCACGGCCATCGCGATGGGCGTGAGCCCGAAGCCGCCCAGGATCGCCACCTTGTCGTTGACCATCTCCTGCGCGATGCGCCTCGAGATGTCCGGCGTGCCGGTGTCGTCGCGGACGATCAGCTCGATCTTCTTGCCGGCGACCGTCGATCCGTGCTGCGCCATGTACAGGCGCGCCGCGGCCTCGACCTGCCGGCCCGTGGACGCGAACGGCCCGGTGAGCGGAAGGATCAGCCCGACCTTGACGGTGTCGGATTGCGCGAGGGCCAGCCCCGGCAGGAGCGGCGCAAGGGCGGCAATGCGCAGCAGCGCGCGGCGAATGCGATTCATGGCGTAATCCTCCGGTTGTCATGGCGCGCGAGGGTCCGGCCCGCTGCGCTGGGCGCATTGTAGGGCAGAGCGCGAGGCGGCTGTCGCCTGCGGCTCTAGCCGATCTGGGACGCCTTGAGCAGACGGCCGAGATCGCGCGCCACGCCCTTGATGTCGGGTTTCGCCGGCCAGGCGAGCACCTGGTTGCCCAGCGGATCGACGAGGAAGATGCCCGCCCCCCCGCGCGGCAGCGCCGCGGCGACGGCGGGGTCGACGCGCACGACGACGAGGCCCGGGTGTTCCGCGAGCAGCGCGGCGGCAGGTGGCGTGGCGTCGGTCAACAGCCAGACGCGGATCACGCGGTCCTGCTCGCGGCCCTGCATCGTGCGCGCCTGGCGGGTCGCGTAGAGCGCGCCGGCGCAGGCCGCGTCGCACGCGCCCGGCGCGGCCGCGATCATCACCCAGCGACCGCGCAGGTCCGCGAGGCGGAACGGCTCGCCTTCCGGCGTGGTCCCCGTGATCGCCGCGACGGCCCGCGTCGGCAGCAGCTCGCCGTAGTTCACCCGCGCATCGCGTGGCGCGAAATAGTAGAACGCGTAGGACGCGATCACCGGGGCGAGTCCCACCAGCAGGAGGACGACGAGCGTGCGGCGCGCCTTCGGATCGGTGCGCGGGGGCGGGCTTGCGGGCGCGGTCATCGGCGCAGCACGCGGGGGCGAAGCCAGAACCAGAGCCAGAGGACGATCGCCAGCGCGGCGAACGCGTACCACTGCAGCATGTAGATCCAGTGGCGCTCGATGCCGAAGTCGGGCGCCGGCCAATCGCGGATCAGCGCCTCGTCACCGCCGGTCGGCGCCGTGGCCTCGACGACGACCGGCAGAACGCCGATGCCCGTCGCCGCCGCGAAGCGGCCCGGGTCGAGGTGCTGCCAGACGGGTCCTTGCGGCGCAGCGCGCCCGCCGAGCTCGAAATAGCCGGCCGCGGGAACGCCGATGCGTCCGTGCACCGTCACCACGCCCGCTGCCGGCGGCGCCTGCGGCAGTTGCGTGCGCGTGGGGCCGCCCGGCACGAAGCCGCGGTCGACCAGCACGACGCGGCCATCGGCGAGCTCGAGCGGCGTCACCACGTCGTACCCCACGCTGCCGGCGTGCACCTTGTTGTCGAGGAGGATCTGATGCGCCGCATCGAAGGTTCCGGTCGCAACCACTTGCCGGAAGCGCCACGCCGACCAGTCGTCGACGCCGCGGGGCAGCGCGACCGCCGCCGCCAGATTCGCGGCGTCGAGCTGCGCGCGCAGCCGCGCCTTCTCGTCCATGCGCCCGCGCTGCCAGTTGCCGGCGGCGACGAACACCGCGACCCCGACGATCGTCGCGAGCGTCGGCAACAGGGAGGACAGTGCGTGCCGCCGTCCGGTTGGCATCGCTTCGATCTCTTGCCCTACACTAGGCGCGTCATGCGCATCATCGTCATCGCGGGCCTCGTCGCCGTGGTCACCGCGCTCGTCCTCGCGGGCGTGTTCCTGTATCGCGACCGCGGCCGCGGCAACCGGGTGATGATCACGCTCGGCATCCGCGTGCTGCTTTCGGCGTCGCTCGTCCTCTTCCTCGTGATCTCGTACTGGATGGGCTGGATCGGTCCCGGCGGCCTGCGCTGACGGCCGCGGCAAACGAAAAGGCCGCAACGCGTGCGGCCTTTTCGTCACGGCCGGGACGCGGTCAGACCATCCAGTAGACCAGCACGAAGAGCAGCAGCCACACGACGTCGACGAAGTGCCAGTACCAGGCCGCCGCCTCGAAGCCGAAGTGATGCTCGGCGTCGAAGTGGCCCTTGAGGGCCCGGCCCAGCATCACCGACAGCATGATGGCGCCGATGGTCACGTGCAGGCCGTGGAACCCCGTCAGCATGAAGAACGTGGAGCCGTAGACGCCCGTCGACAGCTTCAGGTTGGACTCCGTGTACGCGTGATGGTATTCGTAGGCCTGGAAGCCGAGGAACGTGAAGCCCAGCACGATCGTCAGGAACAGCCACAGGTAGAGCGACCGGCGGTTGCCGGCCTTGAGCGCGTGGTGCGCGATGGTCAGCGTCCCGCCGGACGTCAGCAGGATGATCGTGTTGAGCAGCGGGATGCCCATCGCGCCCATCGGCGCGAACTGTTCCTTGAAGTACGGGCCGACCGTCGGCCACTGCGCCGCGTACTCCGGCCACAGGATCCGGCCGGTCATGGAATCGCCCAATCCCGGCACCGACAGGTTGCGGATATAGAAGAGCGCGCCGAAGAACGCGGCGAAGAACATGACCTCGCTGAAGATGAACCAGCTCATGCTCCAGCGGAACGACGTGTCGACCTTCCTGTTGTAGAGGCGGCCCTCCGATTCGTCGATGACGCGGCCGAACCAGCCGAACAGCATGAAGATCAGGACCGCGAAGCCGGCGAGCACGAGCCACGGGCCTACGGCGTAATGGTTGAACCACGTCGCGGCACCGAGCGCCAGCAGGAACAGCGCGCACGAGCCGGTGATCGGCCAGTGCGAGGGTTGCGGGACGAAGTAGTACGGCTTGGCGCCGGGGGTGGTGGCTGCGCTCATCGACGGCTCCTGGGATGCGGGATCTCGTTGCGGATTGCGGTAGGCGGCAGGCGGGACGCGGAGTGCGGCGGCTTCAGCCCTTGCCGCCGTTGCCCTCGACCTCGAAGAACGTGTAGGACAGCGAGACGGTGGTGAGCTCGGGCGGGGCGGACGGATCGATGACGAACACGACGGGCATCTCGCGTCGCTCGCCCGGCGCGAGCGTCTGCCTCGAGAAGCAGAAGCACTCCAGCTTGCGGAAGTACTGCGCGGCGTACTGCGGGCCGTAGCTCGGGATCGCCTGCCCGGTGATCGCGCGGTCGGTGGTGTTGACGACCTCGAACGTCGCCTGCGTGAGCGCGCCCGGATGCACGGTCACGACCGGCTGCTTGCGGCTTGAACTGCCAGGGCATGTTGCGCACGTTGGTGTCGAATTCGACCCGCACGGTGCGCGAGAGATCGACCTGGGTGTTGGCCGGCTCGTCGGCCTGCGCGATGTTGCGCAGTCCGGTGACCTGGCAGATCTTGTCGTAGAACGGCACGAGCGCGAAGCCGAAGCCGAACATCGCGGCGACCACGACGAAGAGCCGCGTACCCAGGCGGCGGTTCGATTGCGCGACGCGGGCGCCCGGCGCCACCTTCGCGCCGGCGCTCGTCGCGGCCCGCGCGGTGTCGCGCGCGCGCGCGTCGCCGCCCCCGTCGCGGCCGCCGGGATTCATCGCTTTTCGCGCAGGTTGCGCCCGATGGCAACGACGAGGAACAGCAGCACGGCGATGCCGACGACCGTCATCCCGGTCGCGGTGTCGCCCATGAAGCGCGACGCGATGAAGCCGACGAAGAACACGGCGGCGATCGCGAACAGGATCGCCGCGGTGCGGCGGCTCGCGGCACGCTGGCGGTCGCTGATCGGGGCGGGGTTCATCGCGCGGATTTCCCTACTTGACGACCGGCGGCGTCTCGAACGTGTGGTACGGCGCCGGCGACGGCAGCGTCCACTCGAGCGTGTCGGCGCCGTCCCAGGGCTTGGCCGGTGCCTTCTCGCCGTCGTGCCGGACGCACTTCAGCACGGCGTAGAGGAAGATGAGCTGCGACAGGCCGAAGCCGAACGCACCGATCGACGCGATCATGTTCCAGTCCGCGAACTGCTGCGCGTAGTCCGGGATGCGGCGCGGCATGCCGGCGAGCCCGAGGAAGTGCATCGGGAAGAACGTGACGTTGAAGAAGATGAACGAGCACCAGAAGTGGATCTTGCCGAGCTTCTCGTCGTACATCGTGCCGGTCCACTTCGGGATCCAGAAGTACATGCCGCCGAAGAACGCGAACAGGCTGCCCGCGACCATGACGTAGTGGAAGTGCGCGACGACGTAGTAGGTGTCCTGGAACTGGATGTCGACCGGCGTGATCGCGAGGATCAGCCCCGTGAAGCCGCCGAGCGTGAACAGGAACAGGAAGCCGATCGCGAACAGCATCGGCGTCTCGAGCGTGATCGAGCCCTTCCACATCGTGGCCAGCCAGTTGAACACCTTCACGCCCGTCGGCACGGCGATCAGCATCGTCGCGTACATGAAGAACAGGATGCCCGCCGTGGGCAGGCCCGTCGTGAACATGTGGTGCGCCCACACGATGAACGACAGGATCGCGATGCCCGCCGTGGCGTACACCATCGACGCGTAGCCGAACAGCGGCTTGCGCGAGAACGCCGGCAGGATCTGCGAAATGATGCCGAACGCCGGCAGGATCAGGATGTAGACCTCGGGATGGCCGAAGAACCAGAACACGTGCTGGAACAGCACCGGGTCGCCGCCGCCCGCCGCGTTGAAGAACGACGTGCCGAAGTGGCGGTCGGTCAGCAGCATCGTCACCGCGCCCGCCAGCACCGGCATGACGGCGATCAGCAGGTAGGCGGTGATGAGCCACGTCCAGCAGAACATCGGCATCTTCATCAGCGTCATCCCCGGCGCGCGCAGATTGAGCAGCGTCGTGATGATGTTGATCGACCCCATGATCGACGAGGCGCCCATGATGTGGATCGCGAAGATCGTGAGGTCCATGCCCATGCCGGCCTGCACCGACAGCGGCGGGTAGAGCGTCCAGCCGCCCGCGGCGGCCCCGCCGGGAACGAAGAACGAGAGGATCAGCAGCGTCGCCGCCGGCGGCAGCAGCCAGAAGCTCCAGTTGTTCATCCGCGCGAACGCCATGTCGGGCGCGCCGATCATCATCGGGATCAGCCAGTTCGCGAAGCCGACCGCGGCCGGCATGATCGCGCCGAAGATCATGATCAGGCCGTGCAAGGTGGTCATCGAGTTGAAGAACTCGGGATCGACGATCTGCAGGCCAGGCTTGAACAGCTCGGCGCGGATGGTGAACGCCATCAGCCCGCCGACGATGAACATCGTGAACGAGAACCACAGGTACAGCGTGCCGATGTCCTTGTGGTTGGTCGTCGTGATCCACCGCATGACGCCGCCGTACGGGCCGTGCCCGTGGTCGTCGTGCGCGTGGTCGTCGGCGGCGTGGTCGTGGGGAACGCTGCTCATCTTCGGGACTCCTCGAGATTCGGGGCCGCGGTCACTTCCGCGCGACCTTCACGTCCGCAGGCTGGACCGCCTCGCCGGTGTGGTTGCTCCACGCGTTGCGCGTGTAGGTGATCACCGCGGCGATGTCGGTGTCGGACAGCTTGTCTCCCCACGGCGGCATCGCCGTCGGCTTGCCGTCCTTCATGACGCCGTTCAGCACCGTGTGGATCTGCGCATCCTTCGGGCCGGTGACGACCGGCGAGCCGTCGAGCGCCGGGAACGTCCCCGGCACGCCCTTGCCGTTGGCCTGGTGACACGCGGCGCAATTCGCGCCGAAGACCTTCTCGCCGCGGGCGACCAGGTCCTTCATGTCCCAGACCTTGCCGGGATCGTCGGCGGCGGCGGTCATCTTCGCCTTCTGGTCGGCGAGCCACTTCGCGTAGTCGTCCTTCGACTTCACGTCGACGACGATCGGCATGAAGCCGTGCTCCTTGCCGCACAGTTCCGCGCACTGCCCGCGATAGGTGCCCGGCTTATCGGCGCGAAACCACGTGTCGCGGACGAAGCCGGGAATCGCGTCCTGCTTGACGCCGAAGGCCGGCACCCACCACGAATGGACGACGTCGCCGGCGGTGATCAGCACGCGCACCTTGGCGCCGGCGGGAACGACCAGCGGATTGTCGACCTCGAGCAGGTAGTGCTCGCCCTTGGGCTCCTGGTTGACGATCTGCGCGTGCGGCGTCGCCAGGTTCGAATAGAAGCCGAAGCCCTCCTGGACGTAATCGTAGTTCCACTTCCACTGATAGCCGGTGACCTTGACCGTCATGTCCGGCGCCGCGGTGTCGTGCATCGCGAGGATCGTCTTCGTCGCCGGATAGGCCATGAACAGCAGGATCAGGAACGGAATGACCGTCCAGATCACTTCGACCACCGTGTTCTCGTGGAACTGCGCCGCCTGGTGGCCCACCGACCGGCGATGCTTGAACAGCGAATAGAACATCACGCCGAACACGCCGACGAAGATCACCACGCAGATCCAGAAGATGTACTCGTGGAGACCGATGATCTGGTCGGCGATCGGGGTCACCGGCGGCTGGAAATTCCACTCGGGGAACGCAAAGGCGAGCGCCGGACAGGCGGCAGCTGCCGCCAACGAAGCTGTGAGGAGCGCCTTGGCCGCGCCCGTCGTTGTTCTCTGACCCATGCTGTCCCCGATGACGAACCGTTCCCCGAACCGACGCAACCATCCCACTGCCATCCTCCGCTCGGCTACGCCGCGCTGTTCGCGCCGACCAGCCGCTTCAAATCACGCGCCACCGCCTGGCGCGCGTCGGGCGGAAGGGCCTCGCCGAACTCCCGGCGCTCGCGGCCGGCGCACAGGTAGAGCCGACCTGCCCGGGCGAACCCGGCCTCGGTCGTCTCGACGCGCAGCCAGCGGCGGTTCCATTCCTGCCGCGTGACCACGCCCCCCGCGCCGCGCTCGACGATCACGCGGTCGCCGGCGACCGTCAGGCGCTCCCAGCTTTGCGCCCGGCGCTCGACGTAGCGAAACGCGACGGCGAGCACCGCCAGCTCGACGACCGAGTACGGCAGCACCGGCCACGCACCCGCGACCGCGAACGCGCTCGCCAGCAGCAGGCTGAAGCCGGCCAGCGCCCCGAAGATCCGCCACCGGTCGCGCGCCGGGAGCGACAGGTTCCAGCGCGCGATCACGCAGAACTCGGGTTCAGCGGGAAGCGGTGGAAGGGCGACGCCCGGCATCGTTCGAACGCGGCGGAGGTGGACGGCACGCGTGCTGCAAAGCCGCAAAATGTTAGCACGGTTCCCCGCCTCCCAGCCATTGGCCGGCGAACGTGGCGTCGCCGCCGTGGGCGATCGTCGCCACGCGCGGCGCGGCGAGCCGTCGCTCGAGCGCCGCGACGTTCGCGTCGCGCCACGGCATCGTCGCGTCGATCGCGTTGGCGACCCAGCCCGCGAGCGTGAGCCCGCGCGCCCGTATCGAGGCCTCGGACAGGAGCGCATGGTTCAGGCAGCCGAGGCGCAGCCCCACCACGAGCAGCACCGGCAGCTGCAGGCGCAGCGGAAGATCGAGCATGTCGTGCCGCCCGTCGAGCGGGACGAGCGCGCCGCCGGCGCCCTCGACCACGACGATGTCGGCCTGCGCCGCGACGCGGCGATAGGCGTCCTCGATCACCGCCAGCTCGATTTGAACGCCCGCCGCCGCCGCGGCGAGATGCGGCGCGACCGCCGGCGCGAACGCGTACGGGTTGCGGTCGCGAAGCGGCAATGCCACGTTGCCGGCCGCCGCCAGCGCGGCGACGTCGGCGTTGACGCGCCCGCCGGCGTCGATTCCGGCAGCCACGGGCTTCATGCCCGCGGCGCGAAGGCCCCGCGCGACGCACGCGCGCAGCAGCGCCTGCGCGACGTAGGTCTTGCCCACGCCGGTGTCGGTACCGGTGACGAACACGCCGCGCGCCGCGGCGCCTGCCGCCGCGACGCCCGTCACGGCGAGCGCCGTGACGGCGGCAGCTTGACGACCGCGTGACCTTCGGCGCTCTTCCGCGGCTCGCCCTTCCACGCATGCCCATAGACGACCTCGAACGTGGCGGGGATGCGGCCGTCGGTGCGCAGCCTTTCCAGCGCCGCCAGCATGCGCTGCCACCGCGCGGCGCCCATCAGGCCGCGCGGGCGTCCGCGGGTCGCGTTCGTGGCGCCGAGCGCCTTCAGTTCGGCGAGCAGCGTCACCGGCGCATCGTAGGTCAGCGTGAGCGGTTCCATCTCCATCACCGGATCGGCGAAGCCCGCCTGCACGAGCATGTCGCCGAGATCGTGCATGTCGATGAAGCGGTTGGTGTGCGTATTCCCGTCGGCGCGCGCGAAGGCGGCGCGAAGCTCCTTGAGCGTGTCGGGCCCGAACGTCGAGAACAGCACGAGCCCGCCCACCTTGAGCGTGCGACGGAACTCGGCGAAGACCCGCGGCAGATCGTTGATCCACTGCAGCGCGAGATTGCTGAACGCGAGATCGAAGGCGACGCCGCGGAACGGCAGCGAATTCAGGTCCGCGCAGACGAGCGCGGGCGCCGGCATCCCGCCCCGGGTTCGCACCGGCGCCAGCAGGCGGTCGAGCAGCGAGCGCCCGCGCCGCGCCCGCTCGCGCGCCGCCTTTACCATCGGCAGCGCGAGGTCGACGCCGACGACCCGCGCCTGCGGATACCGCGCCGCCAGCTCCCCCATCGCGTGACCCGTGCCGCAACCCGCGTCGAGGATCGTTTCGACGGCGATCTTCACGTAGTCCAGTCGCTCGGCAAGGCGCGCGCCGACCTCGCGCTGGAGCACGGCTGCCGCGTCGTAGGTGGCGACGGCGCGTCCGAACGCGCGCCGGACCGCGCGCGGATCGACGTCGCGCGGATCGGGCGCGGGAAAGCGCGGATCAGCCGGCATCCGACGCGCCCCCTGCAAAAGTCAGGAACCGCGCCACGGTTCCGAGGAACGCGTCGCGGTGCGACAGGAAGGGGACGTGCGCCGCGCCCGCTATCTCCATCCAGCGCGCGTCGGGGAGCGCCTGCGCGAGGCGTGCGCCGGCGGCGCTCGGCGCGAGCGTGTCCCGGCCGCCGGCGATGACCAGCGCCGGCGCACCGATGGCGGCCAGCTCACCGCGAAGGTCGATGCTGCGCAGCAGCGTCAGCGCGGCGTCGAGCGCGGCGCGCGACGGCTCGCCCCGGGCGAACAGCGCATGGCGCATCGCGGCAAGCGTCGCGCGACCCTCGTCGCTGCCCTGCATCTGCAGCGTGAGGAAGCGCTGCAGCGTGAGGCGGTAGGCCACGCGCAGTTCGTCGCCGAATTTCCGCAGGGTCTCGTCTGCCATCGCCTGCGGCCAGTCGTCTCTCGCCACGAACGAGGGCGTGGTCGCGACGAGCACGAGGCGCGCGATCCGGGCAGGCGCGCGGGCGGCCCAGTGCAGCGCGACGGCGCCGCCGAGCGACCAGCCGAGCACGTCGAGCGGCCACGGCTCGCGCGCGAACGCGGCGTCGAGCGCGTCGACGATCGCGTCGAGCGTCAGATGCGGCAGCGGCGGCGAATGGCCATGGCCGGGCAGGTCGACGACGTGCAGCCGGCGCACTGCGCCCAGGGCGGGCAGGAGGGGCGCGAACCATCCCCCGTGCGTCGCGAAGCCGTGCAGGAGCACGAGCGGCGGACCGGCGCCCGCGGACTCCACGTGCAAAGGCGCCTGCGGCGGCATGCCGCTGGCCACGGCATTGCGGCGCGGACCCGGCGGCGGCATGCCGCCAGTCACGGCGCTGCGGCGCGGCGCTTGCGCGCTCATGGCGCTGGCGAGGCGGCCGCCGCACCGTGCAGCGCCGCGAGCAGCGCGTCGACATCCTGCGCCGAGTGGGCGGCGGACAGCGACACCCGCAGCCGCGCGGTGCCGACCGGCACCGTCGGCGGCCGCACGGCCGGGACGAAGATGCCGCGCGCAAAAAGCGCGGTGGACAGATCGACCGCTGCGTCGTTGGCGCCGACGACGAGCGGCTGGATCGCCGTTGGCGACGGCAACAGCCGCCAGCGCAGGTCCTGCGCGCCGGCGCGGAACTGCGCGATGCGCGCGGCGAGCCGCGCCCGTCGCGCGGCGTCGTCGCGCACGATCGACAGCGCCACGACGAGCGCATGCGCGAGCGCCGGCGCCGCCGCCGTCGAATAGACGTAGGGCCGCGCGGTCTGGATCAGCGTCTCGATCACGGCGGGGTGCGCGGCGACGAAGGCGCCGGCGACGCCGGCCGCCTTGCCGAGCGTTGCCATGTAGACGATGCGCTCGCTGCGCAGGCCGAAGTGCGCGAGGCTGCCGCGGCCGTCGCCGACGACGCCGAAGCCGTGCGCGTCGTCGACGACGAGCAGCGCGTCGTGCGCTTCGGCGAGCGCCAGCAGGTCGGGCAGCGGCGCCAGGTCGCCGTCCATGCTGAAGACGGCGTCGGTCGCGATCAGCCTGCGCGGCGCCGGCGTAGCGGCCAGCCGCCGCGCGAGATGCGCGAGGTCGTCGTGCCGATAGCGGACGAAGGCCGCGCGCGACAGCAGCGCGCCGTCGTTCAGGCAGGCGTGGTTGCGACGGTCGCCGAACACGGCGTCGCCGCGCCGCGCGAGCGCGGTCACGAGCGCCAGATTGGCGAGGTATCCGGTCGTAAACGTGAGTGCGCGCGCGCCGGCGCAGGGCGCGACGAAGGTGGCGAGCGCGTCCTCGAGCGCAGCGTGCGCGCCGGCGTGGCCGCAGATGAGCGGCGACGCGCCGGCGCCGGCGCCCCAGCGCGCCACGCCGTCGCGCAGCGCGGCCGCCACGCGGTCGTCGCCGGCCAGGCCCAGGTAGTCGTTGCTGGCGAATGCCAGGACCGGCCGGCCGTCGATGACGACGCGCGGCCCCTGGATGGAGGATAGCGTGCGGCGGCTGCGGTGGAGGCCTTGCGTGCGATGGCGCGCCAGCGTGCGCTCGAGCTCCGTGATCGCCGTGGCGCACACGCCAGCCGCCCCGCTCAGCCCGGCGTCAGGCCCAGCTTCGCGAACAGCGCCCGATCGGCGTCGACGTCCGGGTTGGCGGTGGTCAGCAGGCGATCACCGTAGAAGATCGAGTTCGCGCCGGCGAAAAAGCACAGCGCCTGGACCGCGTCGCCCAGCTCGCGGCGACCGGCGGACAGCCGCACCTTCGCCGCCGGCATCGTGATCCGCGCCGCGGCGATCGTGCGCACGAACTCGAGCGGATCGAGCGCGGCGTCGCCGTGGAACCGCTCGTGCAGCGGCGTGCCCTCGACCTGGACCAGGTGGTTGATCGGCACGGATTCGGGCGCCGGCTCGAGGCTCGCGAGCTGCGCGATCAGCCCGGCACGCTGGCGCCGCGACTCGCCCATGCCGACGATGCCCCCGCAGCATACGGCGATGCCCGCCTGGCGCACGCGCGCCAGCGTATCGAGGCGATCCTGGTAGGCGCGCGTGGTCACGATGTCGCCGTAGAACTCCGGCGCCGTGTCGAGGTTGTGGTTGTAGTAGTCGAGCCCCGCCGCGCGCAGCGCTTCGGGCTGGCCTTCCTTGAGCATGCCGAGCGTGCAGCATGTCTGCAGGCCGAGCGCCTTGACCTCGCGGACCATCTCCAGCACGGGCGCGAGGTCGCGGTCCCGGGGGCCGCGCCACGCGGCCCCCATGCAGAAGCGCGTCGCCCCGGCGGCCTTCGCGACCTTCGCGGCGGCGACCACCTCGCCCACCGGCAGCATCGCCTCGTTGGCGACCCCGGTGTGGTAGCGCGCCGCCTGCGGACAGTAGCCGCAATCCTCCGGACAGCCGCCGGTCTTGATCGACAGCAGCGTCGAGAGCTGCACTTCGTTCGCCGGGTGATGCGCGCGGTGCACGGCGTGCGCGCGCTGCAGCAGGTCGTTGAACGGCAGCTCGAACAGCGCGGCGACGGCGTCGACCGACCACGGCGGATCGGGCAGCGTCGCGCGAACGGTCGGTCGGTCGGAAACGGAAGTGGCGAAGGTCATGCGGGGAAAGGGGCGAGGATCATGCGGCCGCGCATCGTCCGGAAGGTGGATGGCTGCGCCCGTCACCGCGGCGCGAGACTGTGGCGGAGTTTCCGGAGCATCGCCGACCTTGTCAAATTTTTCGCGCGCAGGATTTGACATCCTTGCTCGCGCACGCACGCGGATGCGACACGGCGGCAACGCGTGCGCGCAGGCGTTGCGCGGCCTGCTGCCGCAGGCCTGCGCGCTGTGCGCCGCGGCGTGCGGCGACGCGCTCCTGTGCCCCCCGTGCGGCGCGGCGCTGCCGCGCGTGCACCATGCCTGCCCGGTCTGCGCGCTGCCGGCGCTGCACGACGTTCCGTGCGGGGCGTGTCTCGCGCATCCCCCGCCCTATTCCTCGACCGTCGCCGCCTGGGCCTATGCGTTTCCGCTCGATCGTCTCGTGCAGGGACTGAAATACGGCGCGCAGCTCGCACTCGCCGAGCCGCTCGCCGCCGGCCTGGTCGACGCCATCCGCCGCCGCTTCGATGCCGACGACCTGCCCGATGCGGTCGTCGCGCTGCCGCTGGCGGCGGCGCGCCAGCGCTCGCGCGGATTCAACCAGGCTGCCGAGCTCGCGCGCCGGATCGCTGCCGCGACCGGGCGGCCGCTGGTCCCGGGACTGGTTCGCCCGCGCGACTCGCCCCCGCAGGTTTCGCTGGCGTGGTCCGATCGCGCGCGCAACGTCCGCAACGCGTTCGTCGGGACCCCGGCCCTCGCCGGGCTGCGCATCGCGATCGTCGACGACGTCATGACCACCGGCGCGACCCTCGCCGCGGCGGCCCGTGCCGCGCGCCGCGCCGGCGCCCGGGACGTCGCCGCCTGGGTCGTCGCCCGCACGCCCCCGCCGGCGGCGTGACCTGCGCGGCGCCCCACCGCCGCCGCTTGCGTTCGCGCGCCACGTTGCTACCGTGTCGCCTCGTCGCCACGCATCGGCAGGCTGCGCACGATGTTCGCCGTCGTCCTCGTCCACCCCGAGATTCCGCCCAATACGGGCAACGTCATCAGGCTCACCGCCAACACGGGGACCGAGCTGCACCTGGTCGAGCCGCTGGGCTTCCGCATGGACGACCGCGAGCTGCGCCGCGCCGGTCTCGACTACCACGAGTACGCGCGCATCGCCGTTCACCGCGACTTCGCCGCCTGCCGGCGGGCGCTCGACGCTGCCATGCCGTCACGGCGCTGGTACGCGTTCACGACGGCCGGACCGCGGTCGCTGTACGAGGCGCGCTTCGTCGCCGGCGACGTGCTGGTGTTCGGCTGCGAAACGGCGGGATTGCCGGCGGCGATCGTCGAGACGTTCGGCGCCGACGCACGGCTGCGCATTCCCATGCGCCCCGCCGTGCGCAGCCTCAACCTGTCGAACGCGGTCGCCGTGGCGGTCTACGAGGCGTGGCGCCAGCAGGATTGCGCCGGCGCCGGATGAGCGCGGCGAGCGGCGCTAGCGCGCGGCGCCCGCTGCCGCAGCGCCGTTCATCCCCAGCGCGTTCATCACGAAGCGCAGCTCGTAGTCGCGGTCGACGACGCGCTGCTGGTTGGTCTTGCCGGTGCCATGCCCGCTGTCGAAGTCCATGTAGAGCAAAAACGGCGACACCTGGCCGGGATTGTTCTGCACGGCCGCGACGAATTTCTTCGCGTGCATCGGGTCGACCCGCGAGTCGTATTCGCCCGCGACGACGAGCGTCTCGGGCAGGTTCACGCCCGCACGGATGTTCTGGTAAGGCGAGTAGCGCAGGATCCAGCGGAAGTCATCGGGCTGGTCCGGATCGCCGTACTCGGCGATCCAGTAGCGCGCGATCAGGAACTTGTGAAAGCGCACCATGTCGAGCAGCGGCACCTGGCAGATCGCGGCGCGGAACAGGTCCGGCCGCTGGGTGATCAGCGCGCCCACGGTGAGACCGCCGTTGCTGCCGCCCACGACCGCGAGCCGGGCGGGATTGGTGTACTGCTGCGCGACCAGCCACTCGGCCACGGCGACCATGTCGTCGAACGTGTTCTGCTTCTGCGCGAACATCGCCTGCTTGTGCCAGGTTTCCCCGTACTCGTTGCCGCCGCGCACGCCGGCGTCGACGAACACGCCGCCGCGGTTGACGAACGCCGCGTAGCTGCCGAGGTAGAACGGCTCGACGCCGACGTTGAACCCGCCGTAGCCGTAGAGGATCGTCGGGTTCGCGCCTTCCTTCCGCAGATCCTTGCGGTGCACGACGAACACCGGGATCTTCGCGCCGTCTTTCGCCGTCACGTACACGCGCTCGCTGACGATCTGCGCCATGTCGAGCGGCGGATCGTCCTGCCACACGAGCTTCCAGTCGAGCTCGCGCCCGCCGAGCGCGTAGACCTTGTACGGCGCCGTGTGCGAAGCCACGGTCGCATACAGCGTGTCGGTGTCGCGGTCGTACGACGAGCCGCTCACGTTGCCGAACACCGGCAGCGCGAGGTCGCGCACGCGCCGCCCGGCCTTGTCGTAGACGGTGAGCCGCGACAGCACGTCCTCGCGGTCCTGCACGACGATCCATTCGCTCGTGACCGTCGCCGCATCGAGGACCGTCTTCTGTTCGGGAATCAGCGTGGCCCAGTCGCGGAACTCGGGCTTGGCGTAGTCCGCGGCCATCAGCTTCCAGTTCGGCGCATCCGCGTTGGTGCGGATGTAGATGCGGTCCCGGCGAAAGGTCGCGTCGGCCTGGTTCTTGTCGCTCGAATAGATCGTGCGCGGCTCGGCGGCGGAGCCCAGCGGCCGGATGCGGATCGTCGTCGAATAGAAATCGCCGCTCTCGAACACCGTGTAATCGGCCTCCTCGGGCTCGTACACGTGGCAATAGTCCTTGGCGTCCTTCATCGCCATCAGGAGCTCGTCGTCCTTGCGCTCGCCGCCCAGGCGGTGCCGGTAGCACCGGTGCGGCTCCTGCCGCGCGTCGCCCTCCGGCGTGCGGGGTGACAGGAACGCATAGCGCTCGTCGCGCGCCCAGCCGAACCAGCGCAGGCCGGTGATCGGCGCCCCGATTTGCGCCCCGGTGGCCGAATCGATGATGCGGAAGTCCTGGATCTCGGAGCCCTTGGCGAAGATCCCGACGGCGAGCTTCGACGCGTCGCGATTGGGGACGATCGAGCCGAGCTTGGTCTTGCCGGTGGGGTCGAGCGCGATCGGATCGAACAGCAGGATTTCCTTGTCGTCGATGCGCGTGTAGAGCTTCGCCTGCGGCTCGCCCTTCTTCGTGCGCTGGAAGAACTCGCGGCCGTGCTTGAAGAACGGCGCGTCGGTCTTGTCGCGGTCGAACAGCCGCGCGAGCTCGTCCCTCATCCCCGCCACCGGCGGCGCGTTGTGATCGAGGTACGCGAGCGTCGCCGCGTGCTGCGCGCGCGTCCAGGCCTCGACGGCGGGGTCCTTGCCGTCCTCGAGCCAGCGATAGCGGTCGGTCAGCGTGACGCCGAAGAGGTTGTCGACCACCGGCCGCGACGGCGTCTGCGGCGGATAGAAGGGGGCGGCGGCGAGCGGCGGCGCCGTCATGACGACGGCGAGCGACATGGCGGCAAGGCGGGGGAAGGGCATGGGGACATTCTCACGGGAGACGAAGCGCAAGCGTGCCGTCGCAGCGCCGACAAGCGCAACCGACAAATCACGCGGATTCCGACCGGGGCTCGCGGGCGAGCAGCGCTTCGACGGCGCGCCGCGGCGGAAGATCTTCGTAGAGCACGCGATACACCGCCTCGACGATGGGCATCTCGACGCCGTGGTGCCGGGCGAGCGAGCGCGCTGCCCGGGCGGCGTAGACGCCCTCGGCGACGTGACCGAGCGACGCCAGGATCGCCGGCAGCGGCTCGCCGCGGGCGAGCGCCAGCCCGACGCGGCGGTTGCGCGAAAGGTCGCCCGTGCACGTCAGCACCAGATCGCCCAGGCCGGCGAGACCCGTCAGCGTGCGCGGGTCGGCGCCCATCGCGACGGCGAGCCGCGTGGCCTCCGCCAGCCCGCGGGTGATCAGCGCCGCGCGCGCGTTGTGGCCGAACGCCAGCCCGTCGCAGGCGCCGGCGGCGATGGCGAGCACGTTCTTGATCGCGCCCGCCGCCTCGACCCCCGTAACATCGGCACTGTCGTACGCGCGAAGCGTGGGGCTGCGCAGATGCGCGGCGAGCGCACGCGCGAAGCCGGCGTCGGTCGCCGCGACGACGAGCGCCGTGGGCAATCCCCGGGCGACTTCCTCGGCGAAGCTCGGCCCGGAGACGATGCCGACCGGCCCGGGCCAGCGTCCGGCGATCACCTGGTGGGCCAGCCCGACGCCGGCCGGCAGCGCGGGTGCATCGACGAATCCCTTCGACAGCCACGCGAGCGGCGCCTTGCCGCCGGCGGCGCGCAGGCGGTCGACCACCTCCAGCAGCGATCCGATCGGGGTGGCGACGACCAGCGTGCGCGCATCGACCGCCGCGGCAAGGTCGGCGGTCAGCGCGAGCGCGCCGGGAAGCGCGATGCCGGGCAGGTAGCGTGCGTTCTCGCGCGTCGCTGCCAGGCGCTGCGCCAGGGCGTGCTCGCGCGCCCAGAGAACCACGCGCATCCGCGGCGCGAGATGGACGGCGAGCGAGGTGCCCCACGCTCCGGCGCCAAGCAGCGCGACGTCGTGCGTCATGGGCGTTCCCGGCGCGGTCGACCCGCGAATGCGCGGGCGTCAGAGCCCGTAGACCTGCGCCACGCGCACAAAACCGGCCTGGCCGTCGCGATGGCGCACCTTGACCCACCCGGGGTTCGCCGTCGCGCTGGGAGAACTCGCGGGCTCGGCAAGTTCGAGCAGGACGTTCTGCTCGGCCCGAAACACCACCGGCGCCGCGTCTTCCGCCACACTGCGCACGTCGGCGACCGGCGTGCGCACGACGAGCATCCGCTTGTCGGCGAGCGCCTTGCTCGCGACCCAGCCGATCGCGCCCTGCATGTCACGAACCTTGGTCCAGCCTTCCACGGTCACCAGCATTTCGAGCGGCACGTCGCGACCGTAGACGAACATCGGCCGGGCGCGCGCCGACGGCGCGTCGTAGAGGACCGTGGCCTGGTCGGCGGTCGCGCGGTAATCGGCAGCGCCCGCAGCGGACGCGAGGAACAGCGCCGCGAGCATCGTCGACGCCCGGGGCAGCAGACGGTACCGCGCGCTCACCGCGCCGGCGGGGCGGCCGCGCATCGCGAGCTGGCGTCAGTTCGCGACTGCCGCCGCGGGCTGCCCCTGCATCTGCGCGAGCTGCTGCTGGTAGAGCACCTCGAAATTGATCGGCGCGAGCTGCACCGGCGGGAATCCGGCGCGCATCGTCGCGTTGGCGATCGCCTCACGCGCATAGGGAAACAGCACCGCCGGGCAATGGATCGCGATGATCGGCTGCGCCTGGTCCGGCGTGATGCCGCGGATGCCGAACACGCCGGCCTGCGACACCTCGACCAGGAACACCGTCCGGTCGCCGGCCTTGGCCGTGACGGTCAGCGTGAGCACGACCTCGTAGACGTCCGTCTCGATCTGCTCGCCGCGCGTGCGCAGCCCGACCTCGACCTGCGGCGAATCGCTGATCTGGAACGATTGCGGCGCGCCCGGATTCTCGAGCGACAGGTCCTTCACGTAGATCTTCTCGATCGACAGCTGGACCGGCTGAGTGCCGTTGCCCGGGGCGGGCGCGGCGGTGGGGGAATCGGTCATGGGCGGGCTTCGGCGAAAAACGGCGATTTTACCCCACCGGCGCGGACCTTCCCTCTCCGTCTGGGGCATCGGCCGTTCCGCCCGACAACAGCGGCGCCAGGCTGCCGGCACGGTCGAGGGCGACCAGGTCCTCGTAGCCGCCGACGTGCCGCCCGCCGATGTAGATCTGCGGCACCGTGCGCCGGCCGGTGCGCTGCATCATCTCGACCCGCCGCGCCGGCTCGAGGTCGACCCTGACCTTCGCGATCTCGCCGACGCCTCTCGAGCGCAGAAAGGTCTCGGCGCGGACGCAGAACGGACACATGGCGGTCGAATACATCATCACTTCCGCCGTCATGACTTCGTCACGGGAAGGCCCGCATCGCGCCAGGCCTTGACGCCGCCGCTCAGGCTGTAGATCTCCTTGAAGCCCTGCTTGGCGAGCAGCGACGCCGCGCCGCGGCTGCGCTGGCCGCGCTCGCAGAAGGCGATCACCGGCCGCGAAACATGCTTGGCGAGCTCGCTCGCGCGGCTGGCGAGCTGGGACAGCGGCACGTGCACCGCGTTGGGCAGCGTGCGGCCGTCGAATTCCTTCGGCTCGCGCAGGTCGAGCAGCAGCGGATTGCCGGCGTTGATGAGCTGCGTCGCCACCAGCGTGTTGATGTCGCGCCCTGTCGACATGCGCCTCGATACGAGCGGCCACAGCAGCATCGCGCCCGAGGCGACGAACGTCAGGATGAGGATCCAGTTCTTGGTGACGAAGGCGACGGTCATGACGGCGGCAGCGCCGGGAGTCAAAGGTAAAATGATAGCGCAACGCGTTGTTTCAACTGTCCCGCGCGCCGTTGCAACGCGAGGGACCGAGGCCTTCCTCCATGTCGACTGCCGACTCGCCCGCACCCGCCGCAGCCCTCGCCCCCGCGCAGGTTCGTCCCGCGGTGCGACCGGTCGTGCTGCTCATCCTCGACGGTTTCGGCTGTCGCGACGACGCGCCGGACAATGCGATCTCCCGCGCCTCGATGCCCAACTGGAATCGCCTCCTCGCGACCTGCCCGCACGGCACGATCGACGCCTCGGAATTGCGCGTGGGCCTGCCGGCGGGACAGATGGGCAACTCCGAGGTCGGCCATCTCAACATCGGCGCGGGACGCGTCATCTACCAGGACTTCACGCGCATCGACGTGGCGATCGAATCGGGCGAGTTCGCGGCGAACCCCGCGCTGCGCGACGCCGTCGAGACGGCCGCCGCCAAGAGACGGGCGCTGCACGTGCTCGGGCTGCTGTCGCCCGGCGGCGTGCACAGCCACGAGCGGCAGATCGCCGCGATGGTCGCGATGGCCGCGGCGGGCGGAGTCGGCCGGGTGTACGTCCACGCGTTCCTCGACGGGCGCGACACGCCGCCGCGCAGCGCCGCGGCGTCGCTCGCCTACATGGACGGCGTCTGTGCCCGGCATCGCGGCGCGCGGATCGCCTCGGTCTGCGGCCGCTACTGGGCGATGGATCGCGACCTGCGCTGGGAGCGCGTCGCCCCCGCCTACGCGCTGATCGTCGACGGAGTCGCGGACTACACGGCCGCTGACGCCCCCGCCGCGCTTCGCGCCGCGTACGCGCGCGGCGAGTCCGACGAGTTCGTCAAGCCGACGGCGATCCGGGACGAGGACGGCGCGACCGCACGCATGGAGGACGGCGACGCCGTCGTGTTCATGAATTTCCGCGCCGACCGCGCGCGCCAGATGACGCGCGCGCTCACCCGCGTCGAGTTCGACGGCTTTGCGCGCGGGCGCGTCCCGCGGCTGTCGCGCTTCGTCTGCCTGACCAACTACGGCGACGAGTTCGCCGGGCTGCCGGTCGCCTTCGCGCCCCAGTCGATCGCCAACGGGTTCGGCGCGTATCTCGCGGGCCTGGGGCTTTCTCAGCTGCGGATCGCCGAGACCGAGAAATACGCGCATGTCACCTATTTCTTCAACGGCGGCGTCGAGGAGGTCTATCCGGGCGAGGACCGGATCCTGATCCCTTCGCCGAAGGTCGCGACGTACGACCTCAAGCCGGAAATGAGCGCCTACGAGGTCACCGACGCGCTGGTCCGGGCGATCGGCAGCGGCAGGTACGACGCCGTCGTGTGCAACTATGCCAACGGCGACATGGTGGGGCACACCGGCGACTTCGACGCGGCTCGCAAGGCGGTGGAGGCGCTCGACGTCTGCATCGGCCGGGTCGTCGACGCCGCGCGCGCCGCGGGCGGCGAGGTGATCATCACCGCGGACCACGGCAACGCCGAGACGATGTTCGACCCGGTCACCGGCCAGCCGCACACCGCGCACACGCTGAACCTGGTGCCGTTCCTGTACGTCGGCCGGCCCGCGACCGTCATCGCCGGTGGTGCGCTGTCCGACGTCGCGCCCACGCTCCTCGCGCTGCTCGGCCTGCCGAAGCCGGCGGAAATGACCGGCCATTCGCTGGTGCGCTTCTGAGCCCGCGGCGCGCGGGCCGCCCGCCCCCGGCACCGCATGGGCCGGCGCGGCCGGCGTCGCCGGGGGTCCGCCTGCTACTTTGCGAAGCGCACGCAACGCCTTGATCCCGAAGCCACTCCGGATTGTTACGCGGCGAGGTTGGAACTCGGCACGATTTTCGCAGCCTTATGCACCATCGGGCGGGCCCGGCGGGCCGACGGGAGGTCGGTTCGCACGGTGGGCTTCCTCTCGGGCGCGGGGTTATACTCGAACGACGATACGGACGGCGCGGCGATCCCGCGCCGGTGATGAGCGGTTTGACTGAAAGAGTCGAGGTCGGCATGCGTGACGGGATGAAAAAAGCGGGATTCATCGGCTTGGGGGCAGTGCTCGGCGTGCTCCTCAGCCTGAATCTGTCGGTGTTCGCGCAACGCGAGGCTCGGCTCCCGATCCCGTACGAGGATCTCCAGCTGCTCTCCGCGGTGTTCGGCAAGATCAAGTCCGACTACGTCGAGCCGGTCTCCGACGACAAGCTCATCAAGGAGGCCATCAACGGGATGGTCCACGGGCTCGACCCGCACTCGGATTTCCTCGACGCGGACGCCTTCAAGGAACTGCAGGTCTCGACGCAGGGCAAGTTCGGCGGCCTCGGCATCGAAGTGGGCGTGGAGGACGGCGTCGTCCGGGTCATCTCCCCGATCGAGGACACGCCGGCGTTTCGCGCCGGCATCAAGGCGGGCGACCTGATCGTCAAGATCGACGACGTCGTCACGCGCGGGATGCCGCTGTCCAAGGCCGTCGAGAAGATGCGCGGCCGCCCGGGCACGTCCGTGGTGCTCACCGTGCTGCGCAAGGAGGCCGAGGCGCCGCTCAACTTCACGCTGACGCGCGAGGAAATCAACGTCAAGAGCGTCCGCTACAAGGCGGTCGAGCCCGGCTACGGCTACATCCGCATCCGCCAGTTCCAGGATCGCACCGGCGAGGACCTCGTGGCCGCGCTGCGCGACCTCTACAAGAAGGAAGGCGAGCTCAAGGGCCTCGTCCTCGACGTGCGCTCCGATCCGGGCGGGCTGCTCAACCAGGCGGTCGCCGTGTCGGCGGCGTTCCTGCCGAAGGACGCGCTCGTCGTGTACACCGACGGCCGCACGCCCGACGCGAAGATGCGGCTGACGGCGAGCCGCGAAAACTACGTCCGCCGCGGCCCGGATTACCTGAGCGAGCTTCCGGCCGGGGTCAAGAAGGTGCCGATGGTCGTGCTGGTCGACGGCGGGACCGCCTCGGCGTCCGAGATCGTCGCCGGCGCGCTGCAGGACCACAAGCGCGCGACGGTAATGGGCGCGCAGACGTTCGGCAAGGGCTCCGTCCAGACCATCCTGCCGCTCGGCAACAACGCCGGGCTGAAGCTCACGACGGCGCGTTACTACACGCCGGCCGGGCGCTCGATCCAGGCGAAGGGCATCGAGCCCGACATCAGCGTCGACGACGGCCGTGAATCGCCCAACCGCATCCGCGAAGCGAACCTCGAGCATCACCTCGAGGTGACCAAGATCGGCAACCAGCCGGGCGATGCGGCCCTCGACGCGCGCACCAACGTGCCCAAGCCGCCGGCCGTGCAGACGCCGCGGCCAGAAGAAGGACGGCGTGCAGGTCGATCCGACCATTCCCCGCATCGACCTCGGCAGCGACGACGACTTCCAGCTCAAGCAGGCGCTCAACCAGCTGAAGGGCCTGCCGGTGATCGGATCGGCGAAGGCCATGCAGGCGCAGGCGACGCAGACGAAGCCGTAGGCGCATCGATCGAGGCGACGGCACCAGCGAGCGCCGGCCCGGCCGCGCCGGCGCGCCGCTTTCGACGGGACGCCCGCACGAAGACGTGCGGGCGTTTTCCTTCAGGGATCCAACGGCCGGAACGGCCTGACGCCTGACGCCTGACGCCTGAATGGACGACGCGCAGCTACTCCGCTACAGCCGTCACATCCTGCTCGACGAGCTCGGCCCCGACGCGCAGCAGAAGTTCGCGGCCGCGCGCATCGTGCTGGTCGGCATGGGAGGCCTCGGCACGCCCGCGGCGCAATTCCTGGCGGCGGCGGGCATCGGCACGCTTGCCCTGTGCGACGCCGACCATGTGGACCTCACGAACCTGCAGCGGCAGATCCTCTACGCGACGCCGGACGTGGGCAAGGCGAAGGTCGACGCCGCGGCGGCGCGCATCGCCGCCATCAATCCGGAGGTGCGCGTCGAGCGGATCGCCCAGCGTGTCGGCCCGACGGAGTTGCCGCTTTTGGCCGCGGACGCCGACGTCGTCCTCGACTGCAGCGACAACTTCGCGACGCGGCATGCGGTGAACCGCGCCTGCGTGGATGCCGCCACCCCGCTGGTTTCCGGCGCGGCGATCCGCTTCGACGGGCAGATCGCCGTCTTCGACGTCCGCAGCGACGCGTCGCCCTGCTACCACTGCCTGTTCGGCGAAGGCGATGCGCTGGAGGAAACCCGCTGCGCGACGATGGGCGTATTCGCGCCGCTGGTCGGCATCGTCGGGGCGACGCAGGCGGCCGAGGCCCTCAAGCTGGTCGCCGGCACCGGAACGACGCTGGCCGGGCGCCTCCTGCTGCTCGACGCGCTGACGATGCGCTGGCGCGAGCTCACGGTGCCGCGCGACCCCGGCTGCCCCGTCTGTTCGGTGCGGCCGCGATGAGGGCCGTGCTGCGCCTGCTGCTCGTCGCCATCGTCGTCGCGGCCCCCTGCGCGCGCGCCGACGATGCGCCGACGTCGCGCGACTGGCAGGTGATCCAGCGCGTGATCGGCGAGCAGCTCGCCGCGCTGCGGCGCGACGACGGCGCGCGCGCGTTCAGCTTCGCTTCGCCCGCGCTGCAGGCGCAATTCGGGAGCAGCGAGAATTTCATGCGCATGGTGCACGCCGGCTATCAGCCGCTGATCGATGCGCGCTACGAGCAGTTTCTCGAGGGGGCCGTGGTCGAAGGCCGCGTGATCCAGCCGCTGCGGATCACGCTGCCGGACGAGGCGACCGTGCTGGTCGCGCTCTACACGATGCAGCAGGACGACGGCGGCGGCTGGCGCATCGCCGGCTGCCTGCTCGCGCCGTCGACGGCGCGGCTGCAGACGGCCGGCATCGCCCCGCGGCTGCGCCACGCTGCGGGCCCGGTGCCGGCCCGGCGCTAGGTCCCGGCCCGGCGTGCGCACGCCGCGGGCTCGCCCAGCGCCGCGCCCGCGCGCACGCTCGCGTCCCACGCCGCCACCGCACGCGCGCGAAGCGCGGGGTCGTTCGCCTGCGCGGACTGCCGCGCGTCGAGATCCAGCCCGGCGCAGCGCGCGCGCAATGCGTCGTTCTGCGCCTGCCGCGCGCGCACCGCCGCGCTCGCCGCGGCATCCGGCGCGGCGCGCTCCGCCACCGCTGCGCCGGCGGCGCGGGCCGAGAACGTCGTCGCGCGGGCGGCCAGCGCGGCACCGGCGCCGGCGCAGGCCGAACGGCGCGCGTCCGCGAGCTGCGTGGCGGCGCAGGCGACGGCAAGGGCGGTCGGAATGACCCGCGGCAGCTCGGCAGCGTAGAGGGCGGCCGCCTCGGCGCGCGCCGCGGGATCGAAGTCGCCGGGAAGCGCCATCACGTAATCCCAGAAGGCGAGCGCGCCGCGCGGGACGTAGTCATCCATCCGCGGCTTCTCCGCTGCCTGCACGAGGTACGCGGTGGCCGTGTCGCCGCCGCCGCGGCGCGCGGCCTTCGCGGCGAGCAGCAGCAGCGGAACGCCGTTGTCGACGTCACGCGTCGCCCAGTCGGCGAGGCGATCGACGGCGTCGCATTCGGGCAGCGACGGCTGCACCGGCTGCTGGCACGCGATGGCAAGCGCAGCGAGGTAGAGCGGCTCCTGCGGGGCGGCAACGCGCGCCGCGGCGAGGTGGCGGACCTGCGCGGCCGGATCGGTCGCATCGAAATGCGCGGCGATAAAGCGACCGCGCGGATCGTCGACGACGAGCGCACGCGCCCGCAGCTCCGCGTCGATGCGCGCGACGTCGGCCGCGAACCGCGAGACCTCGGGCGCCGCGGGATCGGAAAGCTCCGTCACCGGCTGTGCACTCGCCGCGAGGGCCGCAGCCGCGAGCAGTGCGCCGGCGAGCACGACCAACGGCGCGCGTGCGCGCACGACCGTCATCCGAACAGGAACTTGCGCTGCAAGTCCCAGCCGTCCTGGGGGCGCCGCTTGAAGCCGCTCTTGGCGAAGAGCTGCCAGCGGCCGACGACGTAGGCGATCAGCACCCCGGCATCGGCATTGGCGTCGCCATGCCACGCGTTGGCCGCCTGCGCCAGCCGCAGCGACTGGCGCAGCGCCGCCTCGAGCCGGTCGACGAGCTGGTTGATGCGCGCCTGCAGCCGCTCGTCCTCGTTGACGAGCGCATCGCCGATCAGCACGCGCGTCATCCCCGGGTTCTTCTCGGCGAACGACAGCAGCATCACGACCTTCTGCTCGGCCTGCGCGACGCCGTCCTGCGTCTCGGCGTCGATCTTGTTCGCGAGCGAGAACACGGTCGACTCGATGAACTCGATCAGGCCCTCGAACATCTGCGCCTTGCTGGCGAAATGACGGTAGAGCGCCGCCTCGGACACCTCGATCTTCGCCGCCAGCGCGGCGGTGGTCACCTTCTCCCCGCGCGGGTTCTCCAGCATCGTCGCGAGCGTCTGCAGGATCTGCAGCCGCCGTTCGCCCGGTTTGGTCGCCATGGAAGGCAGCGCCGCTTCGTGAAAGCGCCGGCGAGTGCCGCGCGGGTCAGCCGCCGGCGCGCGGCGGCGCGCTGTCGGCGCGGATCATCGTCCCGACGCCCGCATTGGTCAGCACCTCGAGCAGCAGCGCATGATCGACGCGCCCGTCGATCACGTGCGAGCTCTTGACGCCGTTCTTCACCGCATCGAGCGCCGAGCCGATCTTGGGCAGCATTCCGCCATGGATCGTGCCATCCGCGAACAGCGCCTCGATCTCCGAGGCCGTCAGGCCGGTCAGCAGCCTGCCATCCTTGTCCAGCACGCCGGCCGTGTTGGTCATCAGCACGAGCTTCTCCGCCTTGAGCGTTTCCGCGAGCTTGCCGGCAACGAGGTCGGCGTTGATGTTGTACGGCTCGCCTTCGGCGCCGACGCCGATCGGCGCGATCACCGGGATGAAATCCCGCGAGTCGAGCAGCGCGATCAGCTCGGGATCGATGCGGTCGATCTCGCCGACGAGGCCGATGTCGACGAACTCGCCCGCCTGGGTGTCGCTCTTCAGCATCATCTTGCGGGCGCGGATGAACGCGCCGTCCTGCCCCGTCAGCCCGACCGCCTTTCCGCCGTGCTGGTTGATGAGGCCGACGATCTCCTGGTTGAGCTCGCCCAGCACCATCTCTACGACGTTCATGACGCGCTCGTCGGTGACGCGCATGCCCTGGCGGAAGATCGCTCTCGATGCCCATCTTCTTCAGCAGGTCGCCGATCTGGGGGCCGCCGCCGTGGACGATGACCGGATTCATCCCGACGAGCTTCAGCATGACGACGTCGCGGGCGAAGCCCGCCTTGAGATGCGCCTCGGTCATTGCGTTGCCGCCGTACTTCACGACGATCGTGCGGTCGTGGAAGCGCCGGATGTACGGAAGCGCCTCGGCGAGGATCTGCGCCTTGACGTTGGCGTTGACAGCGTCGAGCGGCATGGCCGGAAGCTTGCGCGCGAGGACCCGCCGCGCTGGAGTGGTGTCGGCGTCGATTGTACCCGACTGGACGCGCGGAGGAATTTTGCTATCGTTGCTCCATGTCGAGCCCCCTGCCCGACGCGGTTCCGCTGGGCGAAGTGCGTCGCGCGCTCGTCACCAAGCTGCGCCATCACGGCGACGTCCTGCTCGCGTCCCCGGTATTCGCGGTGCTGAAACGCGCGGCGCCGCACGCGGAGATCGACGCGCTCGTCTACGCGGAGACGGCGCCGATGCTCGCCGGCCACCCCGCGATCGCCGCGATGCACACGATCGATCGCGAGTGGAAGCGCCGCGGCCTGGCACGGCAGGCGGCCGCCGAGTGGTCGCTGATCAAGGCGCTGCGCGCCCGGCGCTACGATCTTCTGGTTCACCTCACCGAGCATCCGCGCGGGCTCACGCTTGCCCATCTGCTGCGCCCGCGGTACGCGGTGACGCGCGAGCGCGACGGGCGTGCGCTGGCGTGGCGCCGCGCGTTCACGCACTTCTACCGCGTGCCGGCGCACACGCCCCGCCATACGGTCGAGACCAACCTGGACGCGCTGCGCCGCATCGGCGTCTATCCGGCGACCGACGAGCGCGGCCTCGTCCTGGTGCCGGGCGAAGCGGCGGGCGCGAGCGCCGCGGCGATGCTTGCGCAGCATGGGCTCGGTTCGGCACCGTTCGCGCAGGCGCATCCGGGATCGCGCTGGCTGTTCAAGTGCTGGCCGCCGGCACGGATGGCCGCGCTGCTCGACCACGCAGCGGCGCAGGGCCTGGCCGTCGTGGTGACCGGCGCGCCCGATGCCCGCGAGCGCGAAATCGTCGCGGCCACGGTCGCCGCCTGCGCCGCGTCCACGCGCGCGCGGCTGCTCGACCTGTCCGGCCGCCTGACGCTCGCGGAGCTCGCCGCCGTGACCGCCCGCGCGCGCGTGTTCGTCGGCGTCGACTCCGCGCCGATGCATGTCGCGGCCGCCATGGGCACCGCCGTGCTCGCGCTGTTCGGGCCGTCGAGCGAGCACGTCTGGGGTCCCTGGCAGGTCGCGCATCGCGTGGTCGCGTCGGATGCGCACCCGTGCCGCCCCTGCGCATCTCGACGGCTGCGGCGGCGGCAAGGTATCCGAGTGCCTGACCACGCTGCCCGTCGCTCGCGCGATCGCCGCGTTCGACGCGCTCCTGCACGAGACCGGCGGGACGGCGCGCTGATGCGCCTCGCGCTGATCAGCCAACGCTATACGCCGTTCGGCGGCGCCGAGCGCTTCATCGAGAGCGCGCTCGCGGCGCTGCTCGAGCGCAACGTCGCGGTCACGCTGTACACGCGCGAATGGCCGCAGACCGACCTGCAGCTGATGGAGCCGATCGTCGTGGACCCCTTCCACGTCGGTCGCCTGTGGCGCGACTGGGGCTTCGCGCGCGCCGCGTGCCGCGCGCTCGCCCGGGGCGACGCCGATCTCGTCCAGTCGCACGAGCGCCTGTCGTGCTGCGACATCTTCCGCGCGGGCGACGGCGTGCATGCCGTGTGGCTCGAGGAGAAGAACCGCGATGCCGGCGCGATGGCGCGGCTGGCGACCGCGCTCATCCCGTACCATCGCTACGTGAATGGCGGTCGAGCGCCGCATGTTCGCGCAGCCGTCGCTGTGCGCGGTCATCTGCAACTCGCGTATGGTGAAGGACGAGATCGCCGCGCGCTTCGCCGTGCCGGAGGCGAAGCTGCACGTCATCTACAACGCCGTCGACTGCGACGCGTTCTCGCCGGCGCTGCGGCGCGCATCGCGACGCCGTTCGCGCGACGCTCGGCATCGCCGGACGACACCGTCGTGTTCCTGCTCGTCGGCTCGGGCTACGAGCGCAAGGGTGTGGCGACCGCGGTCGCGGCGCTCGCCGAGGTTGCCCGGCGCGCACCTGGTCGTCGTCGGACGGGAGAAGGACACGGCGGCCTACGTGCGCGTGGCACAGGCGGCCGGCGTCGCTGCGCGTGTCACGTTCGCCGGTCCGCAGGCCGACGTGAAGCCCTTTTTCGGCGCCGCGGACGCGTTCGTGCTGCCGACGCTCTACGATCCGCTGCCCAACGCGGCGCTCGAGGCGATGGCCTGCGGCCTGCCGGTTGTCACCAGCACCAAGTCGGGCGCGGCGGAGCTCGTCGACGCGCCACGACGCAGGGTGCGTCTGCGATTCGCGCGATACCGGCGGCGCTGGCGTCGCACATGCGCGCGCTGCTCGATCCCGCCGCGCGCGCGCGGCTCGGCGCGAACGCGCGCGCGGCGATGCTGCCGCTCACGCCGGAGGCGATGACGCTCGCGCTCGTGCTGCTGTACAAGGAACTGCTCGAGCGGAGCGTGGCCCGCCGCAAGGCGGCGCGGGCGCGACCGCGCCGGCCGCGCCCGCCGCGACCACCGCGGATGCCGCCGGCGGCGGCGCGGCCGCGGCCGGACCGAGCGTCCCCGCGACGGGCAGCCCCGGCGCCGCGCGCGACGCAACGACCGGCGACGCGCCGGCGCTGCCGCCGTCCGGGCCCGGCGGCGCGGGCCCGGCGTGACGCTGCGCTATACTTCGCGCCTTCCGTTTTCGTGATGCCGCGCAACGCGCGCATGGTCCGCCCGATGCCGTTCGCCGGCACGCCCCGCGCCTAGGCGATGACCGGCTACCACCTGTACGCCCGCCTTCTCCGGTACGTGCGCCCCTACTGGTGGGCGTTCGGCCTCGCCATCGTCGGCATGGTCGATCGTCGCCGCGGGCGACCTGGTCATGGCGATGCTGGTCATCCCGATCGTCAACAACGTTCCAGCAGAACGACCCGCTTCGCGCGCAGTGGCTGCCGCTCGCCGTCATCGGCGTGTTCCTGTTCCGCGGCGTCGGCTCGTTCATGTCCGAGTACGGCATGGCCTACACCGGCCATCGCGTCGTCTTCGACCTGCGCCGCGCGCTGACGGACAAGCTGCTCAGGCTGCCGACGCCCTACTACGACGTGACGCCCGCCGGCGTCGTCCAGTCGAAGCTGACGTTCGACGCGCACCAGCTCGCGTCAGGCGGCGTCGTCGCACGATCACCACGGCGATCCGCAGCTCGCTGTCGATCGTCGCGTAGTCTCGGCTGGCTGCTGTGGGTCAACTGGCGGCTGACGCTGATGACGTTCGTCGTGATGCCGATCGTCGCCGTCGTGATCCGCTACTTCAGCCGCCGCCTGCGGCGCATCGCGCGCGACGTCCAGACGCGGACCGGATCGATGACGCACGTGCTGCGAGGAAATGATCGGCGGCCATCGGATCGTGCGGATCTTCGGCGGCGAGGACGTACGAGCGCGCACGCGCGCGGTGAAGGCCGCCAACGCGCTGCGCACGTCGATGACCAAGCAGTCGTCGGCGAGCGCGGCGAGCTCGCCGCTGACGCAGATCCTCGCCGCGCTCGCCGTCGGCGTCATCATCTGGGTCGCGCTGGCGCAGAGCCAGACCGGCAAGCTCGACCTCGGCATGTTCGCGTCGTACGTGGTCGCGCTGCTGACGCTGCTCGACCGGCTGAAATCGCTGTCGGGCATCAATGCGGCGATCCAGCGCGGGCTCGCGGCGGCCGAGAGCATCTTCGGCCTGCTCGACCGCGAGGAGGAGGCCGACACGGCGACCGTCGCGCTTGCGCGCGCGCGCGGCGAGCTGCGCTTCGACCACGTTTCGCTGCGCTACGCCGGCACCGAGCGCGAGGCGCTGTCCGACGTGTCGATGACGATCGAGCCCGGCGAGACCGTCGCGCTCGTCGGCAGCTCGGGCAGCGGCAAGACCTCGCTCGTCAATCTGATCCCGCGCTTCTACGAGCCCACGGCCGGACGCCTGTTCATCGACGGCCACGACGTCACGACGCTGACGCTGGCTTGAGCCTGCGCGCGCAGATCGCGCTGGTGTCGCAGGACGTCATGCTGTTCGACGACACGGTCGCCGCGAACATCGCCTACGGCGCGATGACCGGCACGCCGCGCGAGGACGATCGAGCGCGCCGCCGCCGCTGCGCATGCGCTGGAGTTCATCCGCGCGCTGCCGCAGGGCTTCGACACGCAGGTCGGCGAGAACGGCGTGCGGCTTTCCGGCGGCCAGCGCCAGCGCCTCGCGATCGCGCGCGCGATCCTCAAGGACGCGCCGATCCTGATCCTCGACGAGGCGACCTCGGCGCTCGATTCGGAGTCGGAGCGCCAGGTGCAGGCCGCGCTCGACGCGCTGATGCAGGGGCGCACGACGATCGTCATCGCGCACCGGCTGTCGACGATCGAGCATGCCGACCGCATCGTCGTCCTCGAGCGCGGCCGCATCGTCGAGCAGGGCACGCCACGCCGAGCTCGTCAGCGCGGCGGCGTCTACGCGCGGCTGCACCGGATCCAGTTCGCTGCGGCGTCGGCCGCGGCCGCGTGAGCGCCCGGCGACCGATGCGCGCCGATCGTGCGCGCCGCGGCGGCGCGGGCGGTGCGCCGCTGTCGATCGCGCACACCGAGGCGTCCATGGGCTGGGGCGGACAGGAGATCCGCGATGCTGACCGAGGCGGCCGGGTTCATCGCGCGCGGCCATCGCGTCGTCGTCTACGCGGCGCGCGGCGCGCGCATCCTCGCCGAGGCACCGCGCTTCGGCGTGCCGGTCGTCGCCGCTGCCCATCGGTCGCAAGCGCGCCGCGCGGCGTCGCGCGCGCTCGGTGCGCGCGCTCGCGGAACGCACCGGTCGACGTCGATCAACGCGCACAGCTCGACCGACGCCTGGCTCGCCGCGATCGCCTGCCGCTGGCTCGATTTCCGCGCCGGCCGCGACCCGCGCTGGTGCGCACGCGGCACGTGTCGATCCCGGTGCCCCACGACCCGCTGACGCGCTGGCTCTACCGCCGCGCGACCGCGCGCGTCGTCACCACCGGCGAGGCGCTGCGCGAGCAGCTGATCCGCGACAACGGCATCGACCCGGCGCGGGTCGAATCGGTGCCGACCGGCATCGATGCCGCGCGCTTCGCGCCGCGCGATCGCGGCGCGGCGCGCGACGGGCGCTCGCCTTCCGCGCGCCGCGCCGCTCGATCGGCATCGTCGCCACGTTGCGCAGCTGGAAGGGCCATCGCCACCTGCTCGAGGCGCTGGCGCGCTTCGCGCATCGCCGACGCGCGGCTCGTCATCGTCGGCGACGGTCCGCAGCGCGCGGCGCTGGAGGCGCAGATCGATCGCGCTGGGACTGCGCGAGCGCGTCATGTTCGCGGGGCAGCAGGACGACGTTGCGCCGTGGCTCGCCGCGCTTCGACGTCTTCGTGCTGCCGTCGTACGCGAACGAGGGCGTGCCGCAGGCGCTGCTGCAGGCGATGTTCAGCCGGCGTGCCCTGCGTCACGACCGACGCGGGCGCGATTCCCGAGATCGCGCGCGATGACGAGACGGCGCGCATCGTCGCGACGGGAGGAACCGGCCGGCGCGCTGGCGGAGGGCATCGACGGCGCTGCTCGACGATCCGGCGCTGGCCGCGCGGCGATCGCTGCGGCGCGCGCGCGCGTTCGTCGTGCCGCGCTACGGGCTCGACCCGATGCTCGACCGGATGGAAGCCGTGTTCCGGCGTGCCGTCGCTGCGCGCGACACCGCGGCACGATGAGCGCGAACTTCGACGACGTCGGCGCCGCGGCGATCCGCGCGTTCCACGACGCGCGCGTTGCCGAGGGCGGCTGGGCCCGGCGCGACGCGCCCGGCCACGACGACGGACCGTGGCGCTTCATCGAGGCCAATCACCGCTGCAACATGCTGCTGTGGGACGAAGAGGATCTCGCGCGCCGGCGCGACGTGCCCGACGCCGCGATCGCAGCCAACAAGCGGGCGATCGACGGTTACAACCAGCGCCGCAACGACGCGATCGAAAGTCTCGACGAGGCGCTGCTGGCAAGGCTCGCCGCCGTCGTGCCGGGCCCCGATGCCTGGCACAGCTCCGAAAGCGCGGGCTCGATGGTCGACCGCCTGTCCATCCTCGCCCTCAAGTCGTACCACATGGCGCTGCAGACGCAGCGGGCGGACGCCACGCCCGACCACATCGCCGCGTGCCGCGGCAAGCTCGCGCGCCTCGCGCTGCAGCGCGACGACCTCGCGCGCTGCTACGACACGCTGCTCGCCCGCGCCGCCGAAGGGCGCGCGTTCTGGCGCGTCTACCGCCAGTTCAAGATGTACAACGATCCGAGCCTCAACCCTTATCTGCAGGGCAGCCAGCCGTGACCAGCGCGCGCTGACCCATGCGGGTCCTCTACTGGTCGGAGTATCGTTATCCGGTCGAGTTCGGGCTGCTGCTCGCGCTCGTCATCGCGCTGCCGATGTTCGAGGGCCTGAAGAACATCTGCTGGGCGCTCTACGGACTGGCGTGGTACGTGAACCGCCTGCGCCCGGGAATTTCGTGGGACGCGGTCGGCGGCCGCCCCGACGCCTGGGACGCGCTGTTCGTCGTGCTGCTCGCCGGCGCGCCGCTCGGCGCGGCTTTGGCGGGCCTGCACCACCGCGAATGGGTCGCGTGCTACGACACGGTGCGAACGGTGTCGATCCTGTGGTTCCTGAAGCGCAGCGGCTACGGAATCGCCGAGTGGCTTCACCTGCACATCACGATCCAGGGGGCCGTCGTCGTCGCGTCGGCGTGGGCGCTCGCCGCGCTGGCGTTGCCGCATGCCTACGAGGGCATCCAGCTCAATTCGGTGGGGCACGTCAACCAGAGCGTGATCTACATCGTGATCTGCTTCGGCGCGCTCGTCGGCGGGCTCACCGCGTACTGGCGGGCAATGAACGCGGCCTGGCGCCTGGTGGCGACCGCGGCGCTGTTGATCGAATTGGCGACGCTCGTCGCCGCGGGCAGCCGGGCCGGCGCCGCGACCGCGATCGTGGGGGCGACGGCTTTCGGCCTCATGTGGCGCAAGCACTCACGCGCGCCGATCGCCTGGACGCTGATCGCCGTGGCGGCATTCGCCGTCATCGTGTCCGCGTTCGACAACGACATGCGGCGCAAGCAGGAATTCTCGCTGGAGAGCCCCAACCCGGTGCTCAACGAGCGCTACCCGATCTGGCAGCAGGCGCTCGCGGCGTGGCGCGCGTACCCGACGTTCGGCGTCGGCGGCGACAATTTCAGCGAGATCACCGCCGCACGCGTCGAGGCGTGGTCGCGCGCGGCGGGCGAGCCCTACGACGCCACGACGTTCCTGCGCAGCACGCACGCGCACAGCCTCTACCTCAACACGCTGGCGGAGCGCGGCGGGCTCGGCATCGCGCTGCTGGCAATCCTTTGCGTGGCCTGGGCGTGGAGCCTGGCGCGCGGCAAGCCGGCGATCGCCGATCCGCCCATCGCATGGCTGGCCTGGAGCGGCGCGGCCGCCGCCCTGGTCGTGACCGTCGGTCTGGGCGCCTTCAACACCACGCTGCACGACGAGCATGGGCTGCTCGCGCTCATGATGCTCGGCATCTGGCTCGGCTATCGGCGGCAGCACGCCCGGGCAGCGCCGCGCCGGTAGCGGCGCCCGCCGCAACGTAGCCGCGCCCGCCGCGCCGCGACGCGGGTGTCGCGGCGGCAACTGCGGCGGCCGACGCGACGCGCGGCCTTTAACGCCGCCGGGGCGCGCGCAGCGGAAGCGGCACGGCAGCTTCGCCGGACACCGGCTCCTGCGGCAGCGGCTGCACCGGCGCGCCGGCGGGCGGCGCGTATTCCGGCATCCACGCGCGAAGCCGCGCGCGCACCTCGGCCTCGTCGGCGGCGCGATCGCGCTCGCACCACGCGACCATCTGGCCCACCGCATCCTTGTTCGCCTCGCGCGCCTGCGCGACCCGCAGCTTCGGGTGCGGCGTCGGCTTCGACGCCTCCTCGGAGGCAAGCGGCTCCTCGAAGAGCTTCTCGCCCGGGCGCAGCCCGGTGAACACGATCGCGACCTCGTCCGGGTTCGCGCCGTACAGGCGGATCAGGTCGCGCGCGAGGTCGACGATGCGCACCGGCTCGCCCATGTCGAGCACGAGGATCTCGCCGCCCTTGCCCTGCAGCCCCGCCTGGAGGAGGAGCTGCGTCGCTTCGGACAGCGACATGAAGAAGCGCGTGATGTCCGGGTGCGTGACGGTCACGGGGCCGCCGCGCGCGATCTGCTCCTGGAAGCGCGGTATGACGCTTCCCGCGCTGCCGAAGACGTTGCCGAAGCGCACGAGCACGAACTGCGTGACGCTTCCCGAGAGGCTCTGGCAGACGATCTCGGCGAAGCGCTTCGTCGCGCCCATGACCGACGTCGGGTTCACCGCCTTGTCGGTCGACACCAGCACGAATTTCTCGACCTTCGCCGCCACGGCGGCGCGGGCCACGACCCACGTTCCGTAGGCGTTGTTGAGCACCGCCTGCCAGGCGTTCGTTTCCTCCATCAGCGGCACGTGCTTGTACGCGGCGGCATGGAAGATCACGTTGGGCTTCTCGCGCTCGAGCACCGACTCCACGAGCGCGATGTGCTTGACGTCGCCGACGACGGGAACCAGCGGCAGCTGCGGGAAGGCGTCGGCGAGCGCCATCTGGATCTCGTAGACCGCCGCCTCCGACACGTCGAACAGGACGAGGCGCGCCGGGCGGAAGCGTGCGATCTGGCGCGTGAGCTCGGCGCCGATCGAGCCGCCCGCGCCGGTGACCATCACGACGCGGTTGCCGAGCCATTCGGCTAGGCCCGCATTGTCGAGCACGACCGGGTCGCGCGACAGCAGGTCGTCCGCCTCGATGCTGCGCAGCGCGGTGAGCGACAGGCGGCCCGAGATGAGATCGTCGTACGACGGCACCGTGAGCGCCTCGACGCCCGCGGCCGCGCATTGCTCGGCGACGCGGCGGCGCACCGCATGATGGGTCGACGGCAGCGCGATGATGACCTTGCGCACGCCGTAACGGCGCGTCCATGCGGCCAGGTCGGCGATCGGGCCGAGCACGCTGACGTCGCGGATCTGCCGCCCCTGCTTCGCCGTGTCGTCGTCGAGCAGTCCGACGACGCGCCACTGCCGGCTGCGCGCCATTCCCGCGGTAAGTCGCGCGCCGGCTTCGCCCGCGCCGACGACGAGTACCGGCTCGCCCAGCGCCGCAAGCGGGCTGTAGAGGCGGTGCTCCTTCCAGATGCGGTAGGCGAAGCGCGAGCCCGCCATCAGGAAGATCAGCACGATCGGATAGAGCACGACCACGCTGCGCGGCACGACCGTCTTCAGCTGCGTCATCACCAGCACCAGCGGGATCAGCGTCGCGCCCAGCCCCGCCGCGACGACGATCCGCTGGAGGTCGGCGAGGCTCGCGAAGCGCCACAGTCCGCGATAGAGGCCGAGCGCAAGGAAGATGCCCGCCTGCAGCGGAAGAATCCAGATCAGCGTGAACCAGGCCTCGCCGACGTACGGATCGTGCAGGTCGAGATTGAAGCGCAGCCAGAAGATCGACATCCATGCGACGGCCGCCGCGCAGACGTCGTGGACGAATGCGAGCGAGGCGCGCCAGTTGAAGCGGGATGTGGTCACGGGGCCGAAAGCCTTCTGCGCCAATGGTGGTCGATGGCGGCGAACAGGGTGAAGCATACAACGCAGGCCGCGCCGAGCGCCGCACCGCCCCACGACGGCGCCGCCACCAGGCAGAACAGCGCGACGCCGGACGTGGTCGCCATGGCGGTCGCGTACGCGGCGAGCGTCCCGCCGTGCCCGGCGCCCATCCGGTGCAGGCGCTGGTAGTAGTGGTCGCGATGCGCGTCGGTCAGGCGCTCCCCGCGCGCTGCGCGCCGGAGCAGCGTGAGCGTCGCGTCGGCGAGAAACGGGAGGAAGACCAGCACCGGGAACCACCCGGGCCACCGGCCGAGCGACGCACCCGCGAAGCCGAACGCGGCGGCCAAGAAGGCCGAGCGGCACCGCGCCGGCGTCGCCCATGAACATCGAGGCGCGCGGGCGGTTGACGAACAGGAACGGCAGCGTCGCGGCCGCGAGCGCGAGGAACGCCGCGCCGTCGCCGGCGCGCGCGGCGGCGATGCCGTAGGCGCCGAACCCGACCAGCGCCATCGTCGCCGCAAGGCCGTCGCTGCCGTCCATGAAGTTGTAGAGATTCGCCGACCAGGCGATGGCCAGCGTCATGCCGGCGAAGACCAGCGCCGTCCCCGGTGCGGCGAATGCGGCGCCCCCGCCGGCGAGCCACCACGCGCACCACGCCGCGGCGACCAGGTGGACCGGCAGGCGCACGCTCGCGCGAATGCTGCGCCGATCGTCCAGGCCCGACACGACGAGCGCTGCCGCGAACGCAGGAAGCCAGCCGGCGAGACCCGGCGCCGGGAAGGGCGGCGGCAGCCACAGGGCAATGGGTAGGAACCCGGCCCAGATCGCGTAGCCGCCGGCACGCGGGACCGCGCCCGCATGGAGCGTGCGCTCGCTCGGCATCGCCTGCGGCAACCGGCGGCCGAAGCGCGCCAGCAGCGCCACGGCGAGCGCGCTCGCGAGCAGCCCGAACCCCATGGCAGCGAGCGTCGCGGCGTTCATCGGCGGACCCGCAGCGGGGCTTGCTCCGGTCGCGTGCCGGGCCTCGCCGGCGCGCATTCAACAATGCCCGTGATAGGGCTGCTCATCGAAGTAAACAGAACGAAACAGCCCGTCTTGGCAAAATATTGCGGACTCGGGCCCCGAAATGGACTTCATTATACCAAGGAATCAGCCATTTGCCGATCTTTCTTAGAGCGTCTTCCAGCTCCATTCGGCGTCGGATTGGGCGGCCGCGGAGTCGCCGCCCATGTTGCTACGGCACAACAGCGAGCGAATGCCCAACAATCGCCGCCTGCCCTTGCTTGCCAATGGTTTCGCCGCGTTTGGCACAATGGGTCGCAACTTCTCGATAGAGCTGAGAAGGTTTCCGATGGCAGGCGCAAAAAGCTGTGATTCCTTGCCAATTTTATCCGTTAGAGGAGAGACTCAATGAACAAGAAGCTCGTTGCTGTCGCCGTCGCGGGCGTGCTTGCAGCCCCGCTGGCTGCGCAAGCGCAGACCGCGAACGTCACGCTGTACGGCCGGCTCAACATCGACTATGAGTTGGTGAACGGCAGGCAGGCGGACGGCTCGAACCCGAACGTGATCGCGGCTGGCTGCGAACTCGTCGCGTCTGGGCGTTCGCGGCACGGAATCGTTGGGCGGCGGCCTGAACGCAATTTTCCAGATCGAATCCGACGATCGCGGCGACACCAACGCGGCGGCGGCTTCGCCACGTCGTGAAACGTTCGTCGGCCTGCAAGGCGCGCTGGGGCACGTTCAAGATGGGCAACTTCCTGATGCCCTCGACGACCTGCACCCGATCTTCGGTAACGTCCCGACCTACACGACGTCGATCCTGTCGACGGCCGCGCTGTGGGCGCAGGGCTTCACCGGGAAGTCCACCGGCGGCTTCGATGCGCGCCTCGGCAATCGGTCCGCTACGACTCGCCGGTGTGGAGCGGCTTCAACTTCAGCTCGCAGGTCTCGATGCGCGACTCGTCCGGCACGACGGGCGTCGAACATCGGCGACCACGCCGAGGAACTGCGTCACGCGTACGTGTGGGCGCATCGGCGGCTACTACAACAACGGCCCGATCCAGGGCGGGATCGGCTACGAAGGCAACATCAAGGTTCGCGGTCCCGAGCCTGAACGACTACGACGTTCACGGTCACCGGTGCGCTACAACTTCGGCGTCGTGCGCATCGCCGGCATCTACGAGAAGCTGGACTACGAACGTCCAGACCGGCGGCGACCTGACGCGCAATTTCTGGGGCGTATCGGCCACCGCGCCGATCGGCCCGGGCGCGATGTACGCGTTCTACGGCTGGGCGAGCGACGGCAAGGGTGCTTCGGACGACGGCTCGCGCGTCGGCGGCCTGACCAAGGGCAGCGACACCGGCTCGCAGCAGTGGGAAATCAGCTACACGTACCCGCTGTCGAAGCGCACGCAGGTCTACGCCGGCTACGTCAAGATGTCCAACGACCGCAACGCCGCGTACACGTTCAACATCAACAGCTACACGATCAACACCACGTGCACCGGCAACGGGTTCGATCATCGACCAGAACTGCGGCAGCAACGGCAAGCCGGGCGGCTTCGTGCTCGGCATGATCCACCTGTTCTAAGCATCACGGATCTCTCCGCACTAACGGGAGCAAGCCATCCAACGGGCGCCTGCGGGCGCCCGTTTTTTTTCGCCCGCGCGAATCCCCGGCCCTGCGATGAACGAGGATGACGACACGCTGCCGGCGGCGCGGCGCGAGGCGACGCTGCGCAGCGCGCGCGGCGAGCCGGGGGCGGAGCGCGCATGGCAGCGCGTCCTCGCGCTCGCACCGGGCGATCCGGAGGCCCATTACGCGCTCGGGCGCGGCGCCGGCGACCGGCACGACTTCGCCGCCGCCGTCGAGCACTTCCGCTGCGCGCTGGAGCGCCTGCCCGCGCATCCGCAGCTGCGCGCCAGCCTGGCGCTCGCGCTGGAGGAACTGGGCGAGCTTTCCGGCGCCGAGGCGGCATGGCGCGCAGTGGACAGCGGCGCCGCGGCCCGGGCTGCGCGGGCGCAGCTCGCGCGCATCCTCGTGCGCCAGCACCGCTACGCCGAGGCGCTTCCGCTGTTCGAGCAGGCGGACCGCGAAGGCGCGCTCGACCATCCGCTGCTGATCGCCGCCCTCGCGACCTGCCTCGCTCACGCGGGACGCCTCGAAGCGAGCGAACACGCGTTCCGCCGCGCGACCGCGCGCGGCGCCGACGCGCCCGGCGTTCGCCGCGAGCACGCGGCGTTCCTCATCGGCTACGCACGCTACGCCGAGGCGGCGGCGACGCTGGAGGCAGCGGTGGCCGCAGGCGGCGACCTCGTCGACGCCGCGATGCTGCTCGCCTGCCGTCAGCAGCTCGCCGACTGGCGCGATCACGCGTCGCTGCGCGATCGCGTCGTGGCGGGCGTGGCGGCGGCGCGAGGACGCGGCGCCGACGTCGTTCCCGCCTTCGATTTCGCCGTCGTCTGCGACGATCCGGCGTTGCAGTTCGCCGCGGCGCGCGGGTGGACCGCGAGCGAGGTGGCCGGAATTGCGCCGCTGCGCCTGCCGCCGCGCGCGCCGGACGCCAGGGTCCGCCTGGGCTTCGTGTCGTCCGACTTCGGCGACCATCCCGTCGGCCGTCTCGTCGTGGCGCTGCTCGAGCGTCTCGACCGGCAGACCTTCGAAGTGTTCGCGTTCGCGACCGCCCCGGAGGTCCGCGACGCGTTCCGCCAGCGCGTCGAGCGCGCGGTCGACGGCTTCGTCGCGCTGGATCGGCGCGAGCCGGCGCAGGCGGCGCGCACGCTCGCCGCTGCGCGTATCGACGTCCTGTTCGACTTGAACGGGCTCACGCGCGGCGAAGCGCTCCGGATCCTCGCGCATCGCCCTGCGCGGCTGCAGTTCAATTTCCTGGGCTACACCGGCACGCTGGGGACGCCGCTATGCGACGCGATCGTCTGCGATGCGTACTGCCTGCCGGCCGCCGAAGCGCCGGCGTATGCGGAGCGCCCGGTGCACGTCGAGCCCTGCTACCTGCCGTCCGACCCCGCGCGAACCATCGACGCGGGCGCCACCGCCCGGGCCGACTACGGCCTTCCCGAAGGCGCCACGGTTTTCTGCGCCTTCGCGCAGGTCGTCAAGATCGTCCCGGAGATGTTCGACGTCTGGGCTGCACTGTTGCGCGACGTCCCCGGCAGCGTGCTGTGGCTGCGGCACATGCCCGAGGACCGCGCGGCGCGGCTACGCGCGGAGGCGCAGCGGCGCGGTGTCGAGGCGAAGCGCCTGTTCTTCGCGCCGCGCGAGCCTGTCGGACGCTATCTCGCGCGCTTCGCGCTTGCCGACCTGTTCCTCGACAGCGCGCCGTTCGGCTCCCACACCACCGTCAACGATGCACTGTTTTCCGGGCTTCCGGTCGTCACGCTCGCGGGGAGGAGCTTCGCGGCGCGCGCCTCGGCGAGCCAGCTGGCCGCCCTCGGAATGACCGCGCTCATCGCGCGCGATCACGCCCACTACGCCGCAGATCGCGCTGCACCTCGCGCGCGCGCCGCAGGCGCGCGCAAAATTCGTCGCGCAACTGCGTGACGCGCGCACGACGGCATCGCTGTTCGACATCGACGCCTACGCGAGGGCTTTCGCGGCGGCCGTCCTGCGCGAGTTCCGGCGGAATGCGGAAGCGCCGCCGCTGCGTTAGGATGCGCGAATGATCGACGCACTGATCGTCGGCTTCGACCGCGCATTGCGCACGCTTTCGGGCAACGTGGCCGGAGCGGGGCCTGCGCCGGGCGCCGACCTGCCCGAAGCGTCGCTCGACCCCGAGGCCCGCCGCCGCGCGGGCGCGCTCATGCGCATCAATCACACGGGCGAGGTATGCGCCCAGGCGCTCTACGCCGCCCAGGCGATGGTCGCGCGCGACGACGCCACGCGCGCCCGCTTCGCCGCCGCCGCGCGCGAGGAGGAAGAGCATCTCGCGTGGACGCAGGGCCGCCTCGAGGCACTCGGCGGGCGCCCGTCGCTCGCCAACCCGCTCTGGTACGCGGGCTCGTTCGCCATCGGCGTTGCGGCCGGCCTCGCCGGGGACCGCGCGAGCCTCGGCTTCGTCGCGGAGACCGAGCGGCAGGTCGAGGAACATCTCACCGACCACATGGATCGGCTGCCCGAGGCCGATGCCAGGAGCCGCGCCGTGGTCCAGCAGATGCGCGATGACGAGATCCGGCACGGCGCGATGGCCGTCGAGGCCGGCGCGGTGCCGCTGCCCTTCCCGGTCAGGCGCCTGATGCGCGTCGCGGCGGACGTGATGCGCGCGGTGGCGTACCGGATCTAGCGCGGGACGGCGTCGCGACCCCGCTGCGCTTCCATTTGGCGAGCGCGGACAGGCGCGCGGCGCGTACCGCGCGCGAAATGGCGTCGGCGTGGCGATGCGCGCGTGCCACATCGGAGAGCGCGACGCGCCGCACGACCTCCTGGGCTTCGCGCCAGCGGCCGGCGCGCGCGTCGGCGGCGGGGTCGATCGACGTCCATGCCGCCAGCAACGCCGCCAGCCGTTCCGGACGGCGCAGCGCGTCGGCTGCCTGCAGCGTGTCCAGGATCGCCGCGGGCGCCAGCGTGTCGATCGCTTCGAGGCGCGGCAGGCACCGCGCGGCGAGTCGCGCGGCGTCGCGGCAGGCGGCCGGGACCTTGAGCCGTGCCGAAAGGGCATCGGCAGCCCGCACGCGCGCGCGCGTCGGAACCTTGCTGCCCTGCGCGACGAGATCGTGCGCCAGCACCGCGTAGCGCGCCTCCAGCGGCGCGGCACGCGTCGCCGCGCGGTCGAGAGCGTCCTGCAGCCGCCGCCAGCGTCCGCCGGCGGCCGCGCGGTGCGCAGGATAGGCCGCCGCGAGTTCAGGCAGCACTGTGCCGAGCGCTTCCGCGTCGCAGAGCACGGAGAGCATGCGCGACGGCGCGGGCTCCATCAGTCCGCGCGCGATCTCCTGCCACACGCGTTCGGGCGTCAGCGTGTCGAGCTCGCCGGAGCGCGCGATGGTCCGCATCAGCCGGCGCGTGGCCGGCGCGACCACGAATCCCAGCCGCGCGGCGAAACGCGCGACGCGCAGCACCCGCAGCGGATCCTCGACGAAGGACGGCGAGACGTGCCGCAGCACACCGGCGCGCAGGTCCGCCTCGCCGCCGTGCGGATCGATCAGCACGCCGTTGTCGTCGCGCGCCATCGCGTTGATCGTGAGATCCCGGCGCGCAAGGTCGTCCTCGAGCGTCACCTCCGGCGAGGCGAAGAACTCGAATCCGCGATAGCCGCGGCCATGCTTGCGCTCGGTGCGCGCGAGCGCATATTCCTCCCTGGTTTCCGGGTGGAGGAACACCGGGAAGTCGCTGCCGACGGCGCGGTAGCCGGACGCGGCGAGCATCTCGGGCGTGGCGCCGACGACGACCCAGTCGCGGTCGCCGCCGGTGCGCCCGAGCAGCTCGTCGCGCACCGAGCCGCCGACGCGATAGATCCGGAACGGCTGGCGCGAAGGCCGCGTCATCGCGCGCCCATCCGAGGTTCAGTCGCGGCGCCGCGCGCGCAGCGGATCGTACCGGCTGCGCTCGCCGTCGGGGCGAAGCCACGCCGCGGCCGTCGTTTCCAGCGCCGCGGGCGTGATCCCGAACACGGGCGGGAACGGGCCGTCGCACACGGCGTCGCGGGTCATCGACGCGAGGTTGTCGCGACTCATCGGCGCGCCGGGCACGCATTCCAGCAGCCGCGCCTGGAGCGCCGACAGCCCGGGACCGAGCCGCAGAACGGGACGCGGATGGCCGGTCGCCGCACCGACATGCCGGACCAGCGCCTCCAGCGTGTAGATCGCGGGGCCGCACAGCGCATAGCGCTGGCCGCGTGTGCGCTCGTCCATGAGCGCGTGCGCGAAGCAATGCGCGACGTCGCCGACATACACCGGCGCGAAGCGGGCGTCCGGCGACGGCAGCGCCATGACGGGAAAGAGTGCGAGCAGCCGCGCGAACGTGTTGAGGAACGCATCCTCGCGGCCGAAGATCACCGACGGGCGGAAGATCGTCCAGGCGCGCCCCGATGCCGCGACGATCGCCTCGGCCTCCCCCTTGGAGCGCAGATAGCGGCTGGGCCCCGCGGGATCGGCGTTGATCGCGCTCATGTGGAGCAGGCGCGCGACGCCTGCGCGTGCGCAGGCGTCGACGATCGTGCGCACCCCGTCGACGTGCACGCGGCCGAACGTCTCGCGTCCGCGCTCGTTGAGGATCCCGATGAGGTTCACCACCGCCGTGACGTCGCGCAGCCGCGCGTCGAGCGTGCGTCCATCCAGCGCATCGCCTTCCACGACCTGCACGGTGGGCAGCAATATCAGATGCCGCGCGTCGTACCTGCGCCGCGCGATTACCGTGACGCGATGGCCATCGGCGGACAGCCGGGGGACGACATGCCGGCCCACGAATCCGGTGCCCCCCAGCACCAGGACGTGGTGCAGGCGCGCCATTACTCCGTCTGCGCCGTGGATGCCGCGCCGGCCTGGAGGGCGACGCCGGGCTGCGTGAGGGATGCCGCGCCGGCCTGGAGGGCGACGCCGGGCTGCGTGAGGGCCGCGTTCTTCGGCGCCACCACGCCGAGCCTTCCGCCGAGCGGCACGTAGGGTCGGTTCAGCGCGTGCGTGTAGATCATGGCGTTGGCAAGGACCTTCTTCACGTAGTCGCGCGTCTCGTTGAAGGGAATCGTCTCGACCCAGATCGCGCCCTCCAGCGGCGTCGTCTCGGGCCGCCACGCCCGCGCGCGTCCGGGTCCCGCATTATAGGCAGCCGCGGCGAGCGCAGGCAGGCCGTCGAGTCGATCCTGACAGTACCTGAAATAGTACGCGCCGAACTGCGTATTGAGCTCGGCCTTGCCGATGTGCGAGGGCCGGAAGTCGGCGCGGGACAGCTGCTTCGCCACCCAGCGGGCCGTGCCGGGCATCAGCTGCATCAGCCCCACGGCGCCGGCCGACGACACGATGTCCGGGACGAAGCGCGACTCCTGGCGCGCAATGCCGTACAGCAGCTCCTCGTCGACGCCCTGGTCGCGCGCCGCGGCCGCGAATTCGTCGCGGAACGGCGTCATGTAGCGCAGGCCCATGTCGTGCCGCGCGACCGTGCGCTCCGCCGTGTTGATCGCGCGATCGTTGAGCCCGTTCTGGCGCGCGTACTCGGCGGCGAGCAGCAGCGCGTCGTCGTCCAGGTCGCGGACGATGTAGATCCACTCGCGCAGCGACTCGGGCCGCATGTCGAGCTCCGCGAGCTTGAGCACGCGGCGCACCTCGGCCCGCCGGCCGAAGGCGGCGAGCGCGGCGGCGGAGGGCCGTGGCGGCGGCTCGGCCTTGAAGGCGGCGAACGCCTCTGTGCTGCGACCCTGGGCCTCGGCGGCCAGCAAGCCGTAGAAGCTCACGTCGTCCGCGAATGTCGCGTACAGCGCTGCGGCGGCCGCGCGCTCGCCGGCGGCCGCCAGCGCGCGCGCTTTCCAGTAGCGCCACGCGGGATCCTGCTGCTCGCGCTCGGGCAGCGCTTCGATCGCCGCGCGGACGTCGGGCCACGCGGAAACGCGCAGCGCCGCGCGCACCCGCCATGCCTGCTGGTCCGGCGTCAGGGTCGCCTTCCCGGCGTCGCGATACCACGCATTGGCCGCCGGGTCGAGCTGGCGCGCAGCGTGGTACGCCACCCGCGCGTTGCCGTACTCGGACAGCTCCCGCGGAAGGCGGTCGCGCCACTCGAGCCAGGCGTCGTGCGCGGGTTCGGCATCGCGCCGCGACGCACGCTCCAGCGCGTAGAGCGCGAGATCCTGGCCCGCCGGCGACTTCCACGCGAAGGCGCCGCGGGCGAGTGCGCGCTGCGGATCCTTGTCGATCGCGGCGAGCTCCTTCGCGCCGATTTTCTCCTTGCCGGCGAAGTCGGCGGCGATCGCGTGCGCGAGCCGGATGTTGCCGCTCTCGACGGCGAGCCGGAAGCGCGCCCGGCGATCGGCTTCCGTGAGCTCGCCCTTGGCGAACAGCGCCTGGAACAGCGGCTCGCAGGCATCGGGGGTGGTCTGCCCCGTGGCCCAGAGCGCTTTGGCGGCGGCCAGCGCAGCGTCGCCGTCACGCTGGCGCCGGTACTGGATGCCGTAGCACGTGAGCTCGACGTCCTCGCCGGCCGCAGGCGGGTAGTCGGCGGCAAAGCGCGTCCAGTCGCCGCGCTTGCCGAGCGCCTTCAGCCAGTCGACGCGAAGCCGGTCACCGAGGGGGTTGCCGGCGTTCTGCACGAGGAATGTCCGCACGGCGTCGTAGTCCGCCGTGTCGATGCCGCTCTTGAGCTGCCAGTACGCGACGTACGGCGCGAGCACGTGGCCCGCGAGCGCGGGCGCGAGCGCGTCGAGCTTCCTGCGGTCGTTGTGCTCGAATGCATCCCTGGCCGCGAGCAGATCGGCGTCGGTCTGAGCGGTCGCGACCGCCGGCGGGAGCCCAAGGAGGATGGCGGTGCACAGCGCCAAGGCGCGGCGCGACAGGCGGCCCCGCCGTCGAACGGCGGGGCAGGCGGGAGGTGCGCGCGTCGGCTTCACGATGGTCACGGACAACGACGAACGCGAAAGCGTTCACCGTGGATGACACGATAGCAAACTGGAGCAACAACCGCGCCACTATCGAGGGGGCCGCCCGATTCGCCGATGCTAGAATCGCCGCGACCGCCAAGGAGACCGGATGGCACAGCGCAAGGCGCCGCTCGTCGGGGTGGTGATGGGAAGCGACAGCGACTGGGAGATCCTGCGCCATGCGGCAGCCCAGCTCGACGCGTTCGCCGTTCCCTACGAGGCGCGCGTGGTCTCGGCGCACCGGATGCCCGACGACATGTTCGAGTACGCCGAGGACGCGTTGCCGCGAGGCCTGCGCGCGATCATCGCCGGCGCCGGGGGCGCCGCGCATCTCCCCGGCATGCTGGCGGCGAAGACCACCGTGCCCGTGCTCGGGGTGCCCGTGCCGTCCAAGTACCTGCGCGGCGAGGACTCCCTGCTGTCGATCGTGCAGATGCCCAAGGGAATTCCCGTCGCCACGTTCGCGATCGGCGAGGCGGGTGCGGCCAACGCCGCGCTCTTCGCGGTCGCGCTGCTGGCGGCGACCGATCCGGCGCTCGCCAAGCGGCTCGCCGCGTTTCGCGCCAAGCAGACCGGCGGCGCGCGCGGAATGCGCATCCCGCCGCTGGCCTGACCCTTCCGTGGCCGCGCGCGCGAGCGTTCCGCCCGGCGCCTGGCTCGGGCTCCTTGGCGGCGGCCAGCTGGGACGCATGTTCTGCATGGCCGCGCAAAGCCTCGGCTACAAGGTCGCCGTGCTCGATCCGGGAAGCGAGTCGCCGGCAGGGAGCGTCGCCGACCGGCATGTCCGGGCCGACTACCTCGATCCGCACGCGCTCGCCGAACTCGCCGCCCTGTGCCGCGCCGCGACCACCGAGTTCGAGAACGTGCCCGCCGCCGCGCTCGAGTTCCTCGCCCGCGCCGCGCGGGTCACGCCGGCCGCCGAGAGCGTCGCCATCGCGCAGGACCGCATCCGCGAAAAGACGTTTCTCGCGAGCCACGGGTTCGGCGTCGCGCCGTTCGCCGTGCTGCGCGACGCGGCCGACGCCCGCGACGTCGATCGCGCGCTTTTGCCCGGCATCGTCAAGAGCGCGCGCTTCGGCTACGACGGCAAGGGACAGATGCGCGTGTCATCGGTCGCGCAGGTGACGTCGGCGCATGCCGCGATGCGCGGGCAGCCCTGTGTGCTCGAGCGCTTCGTGTCGCTCGCGTGCGAGGTGTCGGTCATCGTCGCGCGCAACGAGCGCGGCGAGACATCGACGTGGCCGGTGGCCGAGAACGCGCATCGCGACGGCATCCTCGACGTGTCGATCGTGCCGGCGCGCGTCGCGCCGGACCTCGCCCGGCGGGCCCGCGACGAAGCCTGCGCCGTCGCGACGGCGCTCGACTACCGCGGCGTGCTGTGCGTGGAGATGTTCGTCACCACCGACGGCACGCTGCTCGTGAACGAGATCGCGCCGCGGCCTCACAACAGCGGCCACTACACGATCGACGCCTGCGTGACCTCGCAGTTCGAGCAGCAGGCGCGCGTGCTGGCGAACCTGCCGCTCGGCGATGCCGCGCAGCACACGCCGGCGGTGATGGTCAACCTGCTCGGCGACATCTGGTTCGACGCGGCCGATCCGCCCGCTTCGAGCGCCCCGCGCGAGCCCGACTGGAGCGCCGTGCTCGCGCATCCACGGGCGAAGCTGCACCTCTACGGCAAGGCCGAGCCGCGCCGCGGGCGCAAGATGGGGCACGTGACCTGCCTCGGGGAGACCCTCGACGCCGCGCTCGCGACGGCGCGCGCGGTCAAGTCCGCGCTGGGGATTCCGGGCGCGGACGCGATCTAGCTCGCCGTGCCGACGACGCGGGTCTTCTTTCTGGCAGGCGGCGCGGCTTGCTTGCGGGTGATGCCCGCCGGCAGCGTCGCGACCCGCGCATACGCCGGATCCTCGTAACGGCAGCCGGCGGCGACGTAGTCGCGCGCCATGTCGGTGGCGTCCGCGCCCCAGAACAGCTCGTCGCCAATCGCGAGCGTGGGCACGCCGAAGACGCCGCGGGCGATCGCCTCGTCGGTGTTGCGCCGCAGCTGCTCCTTCACCGCAGCGTCGGCGATGCGCGCGTCGGCGTCGCGCAGGCCGAGATCGTGCGTCAGCTCGGCCCATTCGATCGGAAGGTCGGGCAGGCGCCCGTCGCGCCACACGAAGTGGAAGATGCGCTGCACGGCGTCGGGCGCGCAGTCGCAGGCGATCGCGAGCCGCAGAAGCGGCAGCGGATCGAACGGGTGCTCCGGCGGAAACTTGAGCGTCACGCCCTGCCGGCGCGCGAGCCACAGCACCTGCTTGTAGGTGAACGCGCGCTTGGCGGGAATCTCCGCCGGCCCCTTGTGGCCGTGGTGCGAGAGCAGCGCGCCGAACAGCACGGGCCGATAGCGAATCGACAGCCGCGGCGCCAGCGCCGGGAGCCGCCCGAGCTGCAGGTACGAAAACGGCGAGATGAAATCGAAGTACCAGTCAGCGCTGGGCATCGGGGAGCGGCTCCACGGCGGCGAGGCGCCCGCGCCGCTTCGCGATCTCGCCCAGGACGTCGCGGCGGGCGTCGTCGTCGAGCGCGCCCCACGCGGCGATCTCGTCGATCGTGCGCAGGCAGCCGATGCACAGCCCCGTCGCATCGTCCATCCGGCATACGCTGATGCACGGCGAGCGGACCGGCACGGGGGTGGGCGTCACGTCGGGCTCACTGGACCATCTTCGCGCTGCGCGCTCCGGTGCAATTCGCCCTTGGGACGGCCCGGCGGGCTCATGCGGGCAGCGGCTCTTTTGCGTCGAGCGCGCGCGCGACACGCGACACCGGCGGGCGGCCGAGGAAATCGGAGATGAACCGGCCGGCGCGGCGCAGCCCGGTCATGTCGACGCCGGTCTCGATGCCGAGTCCCTGCATCAGGTACAGCACGTCCTCGCTCGCGACGTTGCCCGTCGCGCCCTTGGCATACGGGCAGCCGCCCAGGCCCGCGACGGAGCAATCGAACGTCGTCACGCCAGCCTGCAGCGCGGCGTAGACGTTGGCCAGCGCCTGGCCGTAGGTGTCGTGGAAGTGGCCGGCGAGCGCTTCCACCGGCACGTGCTCGGCGACCCGGCGCACGAGCGCCTGCGTCCGGCCCGGGGTGCCGGTGCCGATGGTGTCGCCGAGCGAGACCTCGTACGCGCCCATCGCGTGCAGCGTGCCCGCGACCTCGGCGACCTTGTGCGCGTCGATCTCGCCCTCGTAGGGACAGTCGAGCACGCAGGAGATGTAGCCGCGCACGCGCACGCCCGCCGCCTTCGCGGCGTCGAACACCGGCCGCGCGCGCTCGAGGCTCTCGGCGATCGAGCAGTTGATGTTCTTGCGCGAGAAGCTCTCGCTGGCGGCGACGAATACCGCCACCTCGTCGGCCCGCGCGGCAAGCGCGGCCTCGAAGCCCTGCAGGTTGGGCGTCAGCACCGGGTACCGCACGCCCGGCCGGCGCGCGATCCGCGCCATCACCTCCGCGGCGTCGGCCATCTGCGGCACCCACTTCGGCGAGACGAACGCCGTTGCCTCGACCGCGGGCAGTCCCGCGGCGGACAGCAGGTCGATCAGCGTGACCTTGACGTCGGTCGGCACGGCGGCCTTTTCGTTCTGCAGGCCGTCGCGCGGGCCGACGTCGACCAGCCGAACGCTCGAAGGAAGCTTCATGTTCAGTAACCTCGCGTACGGTCGACCACGCCGGTGACGGGGAGGCCCTGCTCGAGGCGCCGGATCTTCGCGGCGATCTGCGCCACGGCCTCGCCGGGCAGCGTCGCGCCCGAGACGTGCGGCGTCAAGTCGACGTCCCGGCGCTTCCAGTAGGGATGCGCCGGCGGTAGCGGCTCGGTGCCGAACACGTCCAGCGTCGCGCCGGCCAGCTTGCCTTCGTCGAGGAGCGCGAGCAGGTCGGCGTCGTTGACCAGCGCGCCCCGGCCGATGTTCACGACATGGGCGCCGTCGGCGAGCTTTCCAAGCCTGCGCCGGTCGAGGATGCCGCGCGTGGCCGGCGTGAGCGGCACGACGGCGACCAGGAGATCGAGCCCGGCCAGGAATGCGTCGAGCGCGGCGTCACCGGCGTGGCATTCGATCCCGTCGATCGCATGCGGCGTGCGCGCGTGGCCACGGACGCGGAATCCCTGCGCGGCGAGCGCCACCGCGATCGCCCGGCCGATCACGCCGAGCCCCAGGACGCCGGCGTTGAACGTCGCCGGCGCGCGCGGGTCGTGCTGCCGCCACGTGCCTTCGCGCTGCTGCCGCGCGTAGACGTCGAAGCGGCCGGCGACGCGCAGCGCGACGGCGAGGACGTAGCGGACCATCTGCGCGGCCATGCCGGCATCCTCCAGGCGGATCAGCGGAACGTGCGCCGGAAGGTTCGGGATCGCGAGCACGCCGTTCACGCCGGCGCCGAAGGCGAACACCGCCCTCAGGGCTCGGCGCGTCGCGAACAGCCGCTCGTCGCACGGGCCGGCGACGACGTAGTCGGCGTCGCCAGGCGAGGCGAGCGCGTCGACGACCTCGAGTTCCGGCAGCGCGGCCGCGAAGCGCGCGAGGACAGCCTCGTCGTCGTCGCCGGCGACCGCCACGGCCAGCCGCGCCTTCGCGTCACGCCGGGGGCGCACGTCGGCGTCCGCCGGTGCCCGCGCGCCGGCGTCACGCATCGTCCACGTCGACCAGGTCGACGCCCTCGGCGACGCGGTCGCCGACGCTGAAATGGACTGCGGAGACCACGCCGGCCGATGGCGCGGCGATCGTGTGTTCCATCTTCATCGCCTCGAGCACGATCAGCGGCGCGCCCTTGTCCACCCGGTCGCCCGCCTTGACCAACACCGCGACCACGGTCCCCGACATCGGCGCCGTCATGTGGCCGCCGTGCGCCTCCTCTTCGCCGGCGTGCGCCAGCGGATCGACGAAGCGCAAGCGCCGCCGCACGCCGGGCGCGAAGACAAAGCGGTCCTCGCCGGACGCGATTACCGACGCGCCGTACCGCGCGTCGGCGGTGGCGAGCACGAAGCGCCCGTCCTCGCGCGCAATCGTCACGCTCGTCGCACGGCCGTCGACGACCACCTCGAGCGCCGCCCCGCCGCGCGGATGCACGACGAGCGGATACTGCGCGTCGCCGTCGGCGTACGCAAAGCGGACGGCGCGGGTCTGCGTCCCGTTCCAGAACGCGTCGGGAACGCTCCAGGGCGAATGCGGATCGCCCGAAGCGCGCGCGGCCGCATGGGCGGACTCGCGCAGGCGCGCGTACTCCACCGCCGCCGCGGTGACCAGCGCACGCGGCGGCACGATCCCCGGCGGCGGGAACAGCGCGTCGCGGTGCGTGTCGATCAATCCCGTGTCGACGCGGCCCGACGCGAAGGCCTCGTGCGCGACGATGCGCTCCAGCAACGCGATGTTCGTCGCGACGCCGACGACCTCGCACTCGGCGAGCGCCGCGACCATTCGGGCGCACGCCGCCGCACGGTCCTCGCCCCAGACGATCAGCTTGGCGAGCAGCGGATCGTAGAACGGGCTCACCTCGTCACCGGCCCCGAAGCCGGTGTCGACGCGCACGCGCTCGCTTTCGCGCGGCATGCGCCAGTGCGCAAGCGTGCCGATCGACGGCAGGAAGCCGCGCTCGGGATCCTCGGCGTACAGGCGCGCCTCCAGCGCGTGGCCGCGGATGCGAAGCTCGTCCTGGCGCCTGGGCAGCGGCTCGCCGGAGGCGATCCGCAGCTGCCACTCGACGAGATCGAGCCCGGTGATCATCTCGGTCACCGGATGCTCGACCTGCAGCCGCGTGTTCATCTCCATGAAGTAGAACGTGCCGTCCTGCTCGGCGATGAACTCGACCGTCCCCGCGCCGACGTAGCCGATCGCGCGCGCCGCCGCCGTCGCGGCGTCGCCCATCGCCTGGCGGCGCGCGGCTGTCATGCCCGGCGCGGGCGCCTCCTCCAGCACCTTCTGGTGCCGCCGCTGCACGCTGCAGTCGCGCTCGAAGAGGTAGACGGCGTCGCCGTGCGTATCGGCGAACACCTGGATCTCGATGTGGCGCGGCGACGTCAGGTACCGCTCGACCAGCACGCGATCGTCGCCGAACGACGCCTTCGCCTCGCGCCGCGCCGACGCGAGGGCGGCATCGAATTCCCGCGCCGCATGGACGATCTTCATGCCCTTGCCGCCGCCGCCCGCCGTCGCCTTGATCAGCACCGGGAAGCCGATCGTCGCCGACTCGCGCGCGAGCAGCGCCGGATCCTGGTCGGCGCCGTGATAGCCGGGCACCAGCGGCACGCTCGCGCCGGCCATGATCGCCTTCGCGGCCGCCTTCGAGCCCATCGCGGCGATCGCCGAAGGCGGCGGGCCGATGAACACGAGGCCCGCCTTTCGCACGCAGCGGCGAAGTCCTCGTTCTCCGAGAGGAAGCCGTAGCCCGGGTGAATCGCCTGCGCGCCCGATCGCTGCGCGACGGCGATGATGGCGTCCCCGCGGAGGTAGCTCTCGCGCGGCGGCGGCGGCCCGATCCGGTAGGCCTCGTCGCAGGCCGCGACGTGAAGCGAGCGCGCGTCGGCGTCGCTGTAGATCGCCACCGTCCGGATGCCCATCCGGCGTGCCGTGCGGGCAACGCGGCAGGCGATCTCGCCGCGATTGGCGATGAGGATCTTGGAGAACATCGTCAGTCCCGTGGCGGACGCGCAGGCACGCCGCGCGCGATGGCGTGCGCCCGGCGAATGAACGCGGTGGCGCTCACGGGCCGATCCGCGGCGGCGCATCGTGGCCCGCGCCGAACCACGCGAGGACGCGCAGGAGGATGCGCCGGAAGGCGCGCCAGAGCTTCGGCACGAGCCAGATCGCCAGCCCGGTCAGCAGGACGACGACCACCAGCGCCACCAGCGGATGGCTGAACGCGAGCCACAGCACCGACCCCACGGCCAGCTCCTCGCCGAACGACGCCGTCCAGTTCGAGAACGGCTCGGGCGACGTGTTGATCACCGCCCGGCTGCCGGCCTTGACGAAGTGGCTGCCCGCGGCGAGCGTGCCGCCCAGAATCGCGGCGGCGAGCATCGCGGCCGACGATGCGTCGCCGAACACCGACGCCGCGAGCGCAGCCCCGGCAGGAATGCGGATCAGCGTGTGGACGGCGTCCCACAGCGAATCGACCGCCGGGATCTTGTCCGCGAAGAACTCGACGAAGCACATGAACCCCGACGCCGCGAGGACATACGGATGCGCGAGCACGTGCAAGCCCGCCGGCAGGTCGATGAAGCCGAGATGGCCGAGCCCGCCGACGATGAACAGGACGGCGTAGAGCCGCAGGCCGCTCGCCCAGCCGAGCGACGCGGCGAGCGCGACCAGCTGCAGCGTGTCGAAGGAATCCAGCGCATGCATGGCCGTCAGCGGCCCTTTGCCTCGTCCGGCGCCACCGGCACGGCGGGCACCCACGCCGGCTTGCGCTTGCCGAGGAACGCCGCGATCCCTTCCTTCCCCTCGGGCGAGGCGCGCACGTCCGCGATGTGACGTGCCGTGCCGGCGATGACCTGCGCATCGATCGGCCGGTGCGCGACGCTGCGGATCAGCGTCTTGCATTCCGCCTGCGCGCGCGGGCCGCCGAAAAGCAGCGCCCCCAGGAATTCGTTCACCCGCGCGTCGAGCTCGGCCAGCGGGACGATGTCGTGGACGAGGCCGATCCGAAAGGCTTCGGCGGCGTCGAAGCGCGCGGCCGTGAGGAAGTAGCGGCGCGCCTGGCGCGTTCCGATCGCCTCGATGACGTACGGCGAGATCGTCGCCGGAATCAGGCCGAGCTTCGCCTCGGACAGCGCGAAAGTCGCCTCGTGCGCGGCGACCGCGATGTCGCAGCACGCGACCAGGCCGACGCCGCCGCCCATCGCCGCGCCATGAACGCGCGCGATCGTCGGCTTGGCCAGGCTGTCGAGCACGCGCAGCATCGCCGCCAGCGCCTGCGCGTCGGCGAGGTTCTGCGCCCGCGAGTAGCCGGCCATCTCCTTCATCCAGTTCAGGTCGGCCCCGGCGCAGAAGCTTTTGCCCGCGCCGGCGATCACGACGGCGCGCACGGCGTCGTCGGCGTCCAGCGCCGCGAACGTCGAGGCGAGCTCGGCGATGACCTGCGCGTTGAACGCGTTGTGCACGTCCGGCCGGTTCAAAAGCACGATCGCGACGGCGTTGCGCATGACGACGTCGACGAACCGCGTCGCGGCGGCCCCGGCCTTGCCCGGCGCTTTCTTCGCGGCCATCGGCGTCACATCCGGAACACGCCGAACGTCGTGCGCTCGATCGGCTGGTTGAGCGAGGCGGAGATGGCGAGGCCGAGCACGCGCCGCGTATCGACCGGATCGACGACGCCGTCGTCCCACAGCCGCGCGCTCGCGTAGTAGGGGTGGCTCTCGCCCGCGAGCTTGTCGCGGATCGGAGCCTTCAGCGCCTCCTCCTCCGCGGCGCTGAACGTGCCGCCCTTCGCCTCGACGGCGTCGCGGCGGATCGTCGCGAGCACGCTCGCTGCCTGCTCGGGACCCATGACGCAGATCCGCGCGTTCGGCCACATCCACAGGAAACGCGGGTTGAAGGCCCGGCCGCACATGCCGTAGTTTCCCGCGCCATAGCTGCCGCCGATGATCACGGTGAACTTCGGCACCTGCGCACACGACACGGCCGTGACCATCTTCGCGCCATCCTTGGCGATGCCGCCCGACTCGTATTTCCGGCCGACCATGAAGCCGGTGATGTTCTGCAGGAACACGAGGGGGATGCCGCGCTGGCTGCACAGCTCGATGAAGTGCGCCCCCTTCTGCGCCGACTCCGAGTACAGCACGCCGTTGTTGGCGACGATGCCGACCGGATAGCCCCAGATGCGCGCGAAGCCGGTGACGAGCGTCGTGCCGTAGCGCGCCTTGAACTCGTCGAAATCGCTGCCGTCGACGATGCGCGCGATCACCTCGCGCACGTCGTAGGGCTTGCGGATGTCGGCGTTGATGACGCCGTAGAGCTCCTCCGCCGGGTACTTCGGCTCGACCGGCGCCGCGACGTCCAGGTCGACACGCTTCACGCGGTTGAGCTTGCCGACGATCCGGCGCACGATGGACAGCGCATGATGGTCGTCGAGCGCGAAGTGGTCGGCCACGCCCGACACGCGCGTGTGGACGTCGGCGCCGCCCAGCTCCTCGGCGGTGACGATCTCGCCGATCGCCGCCTTCACGAGCGGCGGGCCGCCCAGGAAGATCGTGCCCTGCTCGCGCACGATGATCGACTCGTCCGACATGGCGGGCACGTACGCGCCGCCCGCGGTGCACGAGCCCATGACGCAGGCGATCTGCGGAATGCCCTCCGCGGACATCGTCGCCTGGTTGTAGAAGATGCGGCCGAAGTGGTCGCGGTCGGGAAACACCTCGTCCTGGTTCGGCAGGTTCGCGCCGCCCGAATCGACCAGGTAGATGCACGGCAGGGCGTTCTGGCGCGCGATCTCCTGCGCGCGCAGGTGCTTCTTCACCGTCATCGGGTAGTACGTCCCGCCCTTGACCGTGGCATCGTTGCAGACGATGACGCACTCGCGTCCCGCGACGCGGCCGATGCCGGTGACGATGCCGGCCGCGGCGATGTTGTCGTCGTACATGCCGTGCGCGGCGAGCTGCGACAGCTCGAGGAACGGGCTGCCGGTGTCGAGCAGCGTGCGCACGCGCTCGCGCGGCAGCAGCTTGCCGCGGGCCGCATGCCTGGCGCGCGCGACGGCGCCGCCGCCCTGCTCGATCTCGGCGATGCGGGCGTGCAGGTCGGCGACGTGCGCCGACAGCGCCGCGCGGTTCTGCGCGAACATTTCACTGCGCAGGTCCAGTTTCGTTTCCAGCGCGGCCATCGGCGTCACCCGCTCCGCTCTAGCGTCGCAAGCCGTGCCGCGAGCATGACGAACAGCGCGCCGACGGCACCCGTCAGCCAGCGCGCCGCGCGGTCCCACCCGCGCAGGCCGCGGCCCGCGCGACTCGCGAGCCATGCGACAGGCAGGGTGACGAACAGGCTGTTGACGATGAACAGGCCGCCGAGCAGCACGAACGCCACGGCCTTGTGCGCGGCGTCGGCGGCGATGAACTGCGGCAGGAACGCGAGGAAGAACAGCGCGACCTTCGGATTGAACACGTTGACGAGGAAGCCTTCGCGGAAAATCATTCCGGCTGCCGCGGGCAGCACCGCGCGGGCGTCGAGCGGGGAGCGCGCGCGCGCGGCGCCGGCGAGCAGCCTGACGCCGAGATACAGCAGGTACGCGGCACCGATCCACTTGACTGCGGCGAACGCCAACGCCGAGGCGGCGAGCACCGCCGACAGCCCGAGCGCCGCCGCCAGCGTGTGGACCACGCAGCCCGCGGTGATGCCGAGCGTCGCCGCGGCACCGTCGCGAAAGCCGCCGGCGGCGGCGCGCGCGGCGATATACGCCATGTCCGGACCCGGCGTCACGTTGAGCAGGAGGCCCGCGGCGACGAACAGCGGAAGATCGTGGATGCCGATCATCGTGCGGGAAGCGGATGGCCGGGCATCAGCTCATACGGCGCCTTCCAGCGCGGCAGCGCGCGCAGGCGCCCGAGCCAGTCGCGCACATGCGGAAACGCGTCCCAGTCGACGCCGAGCTCGTCGGGCCAGAACAGGTAGCCGCACAGCGAAAGGTCGGCGATCGTCGGCCGGTCCGCCGCCACGAAGCTGCGGCCGTCGAGGTGCGCGTCCAGCACGCCCCACGCCGCGCGCGCACGCTTGCCGAACTCCTCGACGACCGCGGGGTCCGGATCCTTCGCCAGCGTGCGCAGGAAGCGGTAGGTCGCCGTGTAGCTCGTCAGCTTGTGGTTGTCGTACAGCAGCCAGCGCAGGACCTCGCGGCGCTCGCCGGCGCCGGCGGGGCCGAACTGGCCCGTGGTCTCGGCAAGATAGTCGAGGATCACGCCCGACTGCGACAGGCGCATGCCGCGATGCTCGAGCACCGGCGCTTCGCCCATCACGTTCAGCGCGCGATACGCGGGCGTGCGCGTCTCGCCGCCGAAATAGTCGACGAAGCGCGGCGACCAGTCGGCCCCGGCCAGCTCGAGCATCAGCGCCGGCTTGTACGCGTTGCCCGATTGCGCAAAGCAATAGAGCGTGTACTCGGCCATCGCGGTCACGCCGACCGCGGCGGCGGGGGCAGCGGCGACCACAGCTCGACCAGGTGGCCCGCCGGATCGCGCAGATGCGCGACGCGCTGGAGCCACGCCGGCTGGTCGTGCGGAGCGGTGATGAGCGTCTGGCCCGCCAGCTTGACGCGGCTGGCCGCCGCGTCGACGTTGTCGACGCGCAGGCAGATCACCACGTCGTCGCCGGCGCGCGTGGCCACCGCGCCGCCGACGACGCCCGCCATCAGGTCGGCGCGATAGAACGCGAGGCGTCCGCCGGCGGTATCGAGCTCGGCGTAGATGCCGGGCACGTCGACGGCGAGCTTGAGCCCGAGGACGTCGCGATAGAACCGCAGCAGCGGCTCGAATTCCGCGACCAGATAGCGGACGTGCGACAGCGCGAGCGGCGGCGGCACGTCAGAATCCGCCGGTGGCGAGCCAGCGGTCGATCTGGTCGAAGCGGTCGAGTCCCCAGAACGGCTCGCCGTCGACGAACACGAACGGCGAGCCGAACACGCCGCGCGCGATCCCGCCGTCCACCTCGCGCTTGAGCGCCTCCTTGATCGCCGGGTCGTCGACCGCGGCGCGCGCGCCGGCACGGTCGGCGCCCGCCCGGGCGGCGACGTCGGCGGCGATGTCGGGATTGGAGATGTCGAGCCCCTCGTGGAAGTACGCGCGGTACAGCGCCTTGATCACGCCGACGGCCTGCGCCGGGTCGCGCGCCTTGGTCCACAGCACGATCCGCGCGGCAGCCTGCGAGGGGATCGGGAACGTCGGCGGCATCCGGAACTCGTCCACGCCATGAAAGCGCGCGCTCCGCGCGAAGTCGCGGCGCGAGTAGTCACCCTTCAGCGGTATCTGCGTGAGCGGCGCCATGCCCGACTGCTTGAAGGCCGCCCCGAGGAGCATCGGGCGCCAATCGACGGTGCGGCCGTGCTTCGCCGCCAGCGCCTCGATCCTGTGCGCAGCGAGATAACCGTAGGGCGACGAAAAATCGAACCAGAACTCGATCGGCGAAGCCAAGCTGCGATTCCTCCTCCGGCCAGATCATAGCGCGGGTCACCCGACGTCGGCAGCGGGACCGTCCGCCCGGGCGCCCGCGAGAGGCCCGCTCCGTTTCGCGGCAGCGAATGCAGTCGGCGACAAGCGCTCGCGAATGAACCGGGACTGCGCGGTTTCGCACCGCACGACCCGCATGTTGCTGTGCAACATGCGCGATGATAGATTGATCCTCCCGGCGTGTCCTCCGCTTCCCCGTTTGCGCGGCGGCGTGGTCCGTCGCCGCCTCCTTTCGAGATCCCGTGCCCTCCCCTTCCCGAAAACGGCCGTCAGCGCGAGCGCGAAGCGCCGCCCCGGTCCTCGTCGACTTCGCGTTGCAGGGCGGCGGCTCGCACGGCGCGTTCACGTGGGGCGTGCTCGACCGGGCGCTCGAGGAGCCGAGGTTGCGGGTCGAGGGCATCTCGGGGACCTCCGCCGGCGCGATGAATGCGGCGGTCCTCGCCGACGGCTACACGCGAGGCGGCCCGGACGGCGCGCGCGAGGCGCTCGAGCAGTTCTGGCGCAAGGTGTCCGACGCTGCCCGCTTCAGCCCCTTCCAGCGCGGCCCGCTCGACGTCCTGATGGGACGCTGGACGCTCGACGCGTCCCCGGTCTACGTCGCGATGGACCTGGCGTCGCGCCTGTTCTCGCCGTACGACCTCGGCATCGCCGCGCTGAACCCGCTGGCCGACATCCTGTCCTCGCACATCGACTTCGACCGGCTGCGGGCGTCGCCGATCAAGGTCTTCGTGACGGCGACGAACGTGCGCACCGGACGCGGCCGCGTGTTCCGCAACGCCGAGTTGACACCCGACGCGCTGCTGGCTTCGGCCTGCCTGCCCACGATGTTCCAGGCAATCGAGATCGACGGCGATCCCTACTGGGACGGTGGCTATTCCGGCAACCCGACGATCACGCCGCTTGTGCGCGAATGCAACTCCAGCGACACGATCCTGGTCCAGATCAACCCGGTGGAGCGGCCGGGAACGCCGCGCTCGGCGCGCGACATCCTGAACCGCCTGAACGAGATCTCGTTCAATTCGCCGCTGCTCAAGGAGCTCAAGATGATCGCGCTCATGCGCCAGGCGGCCGACGCCGGTGAGCGCGAGGGCAGGCTGTGGGCGCGCATGCGGATCCATCGCATCTCGACCGATCTCATGGTCGAGCTGGGCGCATCGTCGAAGGTCAACGCCGAGTGGGCGTTCCTGTGCAGGCTGCGCGACGAGGGCCGGCGCGCGGCCGGCGAATTCATCGCCGCGCACGGCAACGAGCTGGGCAAGCGCTCGACCTACGATCTCGACGAGCTGCTGGACATGGACTGACCATGGGGCTTCTCGGCATCCTCGTCGCGCTCGCGCTCTTGATCGGCTTCGCGTACCGCGGATGGAGCGTGCTGCTGCTGGCGCCCGCGTCGGCGCTCGTCGCGGCGGCGTTCTCGCGCGAGCCCCTGCTCGCGCACTGGACGCAGACCTTCATGACCAGCGGCGCGCGCTTCATCGCGCAGTTCTTCCCGATCTTCCTGCTGGGCGCCCTGTTCGGAAAGCTGATGGACGACAGCGGGTCCGTGCAGGCGATCGCCCGCTTCATCGGCGGCAAGCTGGGCGCGCGGCGCGCGATGCTCGCGGTCGTGATCGCCGGCGCCATGGTCACGTACGGCGGCGTGAGCCTGTTCGTCGCGTTCTTCGTGCTGGTGCCCATGGCGCAGGCGCTGTTCCGTGAGGCGAACATCCCGCATCGGCTGATGCCGGCGGCGATCGTGCTCGGCACGTCGACGTTCACGATGTCGGCGCTGCCCGGCACCCCGGCGATCCAGAACGCGATCCCGATGCCGTTCTTCGGCACGACGCCGTTCGCAGCGCCCGGCCTCGGCGTCATCGCCTCGGCGGTCATGCTCGCATTCGGCCTCTGGTGGCTGGGATTCCGGGAAGCAGCGGCGCGTCGCAGCGGTGCCGGTTACGGCGTCGACACGCCAGGCGCCGCGGGCGAGGCTGCCGACGACCTGATCGTGCGCGAGCGCGCGACCACGGCCCGCGAGTTCGATCCCGCGGAGCTGAATCATGGCCGGCGCAGCCGGACCGAGCCGACGATCGCCATCGCCGCGCTGCCGCTCGTCATCGTCGTCGTCATGAATCTCCTGCTGAGCATGATCGTGCTGCCGCGGCTCGACCTGGATTTCCTCGCCGACGATCGATGGGGGCCGACGACCCTCGGCGCCGTCGGCGGCGTGTGGTCGGTCGCAGCTGCGCTGGCCACGGCGATCGTCGCGCTGATCGCGCTCAATCGCGGCCGGCTCGCCGATCTGCGCGCGAGCATGGACGCCGGCGCGAACGCCTCGGTGCTGCCGGTCGTGAGCGTCGCGAGCCTCGTGGGCTTCGGCGCGGTGATCGCCGCGCTGCCGGCGTTCGAGACCGTGCGCGACTGGGTGCTGTCGATCGAAGGCGGGCCGCTCGTCTCGCTCGCCGTCTCGACCAACGTGCTGGCCGCGCTGACCGGCTCCGCGTCGGGCGGCCTGACCATCGCGCTCGATGCGCTGGGCGCGACCTACATGCAGCTCGCGCAGGAGCTCGGCATCGATCCGGCGCTGCTGCACCGCGTCGCGGTGATCGGCGCGGGCACGCTCGACAGCCTGCCGCACAACGGCGCGGTGGTGACGCTGCTCGCCGTGTGCGGCTCGACGCACGGCAAGAGCTATTTCGACATCGTCATGGTGGGCATCGTCGGCGCGATCGTCGCGCTGATCGCGGTCATCGCGCTGGGCACGTTCTTCGGATCGTTCTGACCCGCCGGCGGCGCGGGCTGCGCCCTGGGGCGCTGCCGATCCCGCGATCACACCGACGGCGCTGTTCGGAAAGACGCTCGCGATTGCGGCGATTGCGGTGCCGCCGCCGGCCTACCGCCAGTAGAACCCGCTCGGGAGCGCCGCGCCGGCGATCTCGGCGCGCGCCACCGCCCAGAACTCGCGCACGCGGGCCTTCACCTGCACGGTCTCGCGGCCGAGCACCTTGTAGACCAGGCCCGCGTCGTTGGGCAGCCGGCATGCGCCGTACGCCACGCCCTGCGCCAGGTCGACGTCCGCGCCGATGCGCTCGTGGACGCGATCGGCGGCGTCCTTCGGTGCGCACAGGATCACGTTCGCGAACACGTCGAAGCCATCCATCACGCCGGTCTGCCGGATCGGCTGCTTCTGCGGCTCGATGAGCAGCTTCTCCGTGAAGAGCAGCCGCCCGTCCGGGCGCACGGCCGAGGTCGCGAGCGACAGCACGGTCAGGCCGAAGCACTCGTCCGGTCGGTGATGCCTGCGTCCCGGCTGCACGATCTCCGCGCACAGCAGCGACGCCGTCGGTGCGATCGTGATGCGCGTCTCGCTCGCGAACCGCGAGTCGCGGTGCGGGATCAGCGGATCGGGCAGGTACTCGAGGTAGGCGCCGTCCCCGAGCGTGAACGTTTGCGTCTGCCGCGCGTGGTTGGCGTCCATCGCGTGCACCTTGGTCGCCGACTGCGTGGTGACGTGCGCCCTCGCGTCGGGGCCGAGGCTGACGTCGAGCGCCATGCGATCGCCCTGCAGCACGCAGCCGGCGGTCGTGATCGTGAACAGCCACGCCATGTCGGGCAGCGCCTCGTCGCAATGCAATGCGCGCTGCGCGAGGAATGGCGTGCGCGACTCGAGCTCGGCCAGGATCGTGACGTCCTCGCGGCGCTCGAATCCGAGGCGCAGGTAGCCCGACTTGCCCACCGCGCCGCTTTTCATCTGCGGCGGCTCGTCGCCGTAGGCGGCGAGCTCTGCCGGCGCCCCGTCGCGCCGTGCGCCCGCGGGCTTGCGGCGAGGTGCAATAGCGCCCGCTCGGCCGCGCCCATCAGGCGGGGTGCCCTGCCGGCAGCCTCAAGTCGAACAGCAGATCGCTGCGGATCAGCTCGACCAGCGCGGGAATGCCCTCGCCGGTCTTGCAGTTGGTGAACAGGAACGGCTTGTCGCCGCGCATCGCCGCCGAATCGCGCGCCATCACGTCGAGGCTCGCGCCGACGTAGGGTGCCAGGTCGGTCTTGTTGATGACGAGGATGTCGGATTGCGTGATGCCCGGGCCGTTCTTGCGCGGGATCTTGTCGCCTGCGGCGACGTCGATCACGTAGATGAAGAAGTCGACCAGCGCGGGCGAGAACGTCAGCGTCAGGTTGTCCCCGCCGCTCTCGATCAGCACGACGTCGCCGTCGGGAAACCGCGCCTCCATGTCCTCGACCGCCGCGAGGTTCATGCTGGGATCCTCGCGCACCGCCGTGTGCGGGCACGCGCCCGTCTCGACGCCGAGGATGCGCTCCTCGAGCAGGATGCCCTTGAGCGTGCGCTGCACGTGCTTGGCGTCCTCGGTCGTCACCACGTCGTTGGTGATGATCAGCACCTTGATGCCCATCTCGAGCAACCGCGGCGTGATGGCCTCCACGATGGCGGTCTTGCCCGAGCCCACCGGGCCGCCCACGCCGATGCGGGTGATCTTCTTCTTCACGTTGCCGTTTGCTCCCGTCGAAGCGCTTCAGTTCATGAACAGGCGCACGTGCGCCCTGACGTGGACGGCCGCGAGGACCTCGGCCAGCGGCGCGAATCCCGCCATGTCGTCGAGGGCCGCCACCTCGGCGCTCCGCCAGGCGGCCTCGACCTCCGCGTTGAGATCGTAGAGCATCCGCTGCGTATCGACGTGGCCGATGCGCATCAGCCGCAGCGCAGCGCCGAGGATCGTCGCCGCCACGCCGTACTGGTGGACGACGAAGGCGTCACGCGCCGGCAATCCCTGCGCCGCGAAGTTCACCGCGAGCACGACGGGATAGCAGCCGGGCGTCGTGCCGGCGTCGATGCACGCGCGCCACGCCTCGAGCGCCGGCGCACCGGTGACGGTCGCCGAGAGCTCCGCGAGCTTGCGGCCCATGCGCACCGACATCGTCCGCGTCTCGCCCGAGAGCTTGCGGGCGTAGATCCGCTCGTCGATCCGCGCGAGCTCGCGGACGTCACCCGCCGCCGCGGCGCGATGCGCGCAGACGAGGGCGATGCCATCGCCGCGGGCGGCCTGCCCGACCGCGGTACGCGCATAGGCGAACAGCGTCGCGGCATCGGTGACCACGCGCTTCTGGATCGCCGACTCGAGACCGCCGGAGAATGCGAAGCCGCCGATCGGCAGCATCGAGTCGCCGAACTGGAGCAGCCGCGCGACGCGCAGGGCAGTGTCGGCGCGCGGCGTGCAGGCGTCGCCGTCGTCGGCGTCGCGTGCAGCCCCTGCCCGATGCGGCGCTTCGCGCCGCTTCCCCCGTGGGGGCGAGGGCCTTGGGGCGGCGCTGCGGCACTCATCGCTTCGGATCGGCGTCGGCGTGCGGATGCGGATGCGCGATTGCGCTCACCGGCGAGCGCCCGAACGGGCGACCGGTCTCGCTGTCGACCGCGACGTAGCGGTCCTGCGTGTGCGTATGCACCGGACCCTCCGCGCCGCCGAACAGCCGGCGCGATTCGTGCGGCGCAAGGTAGGGAACGACGTCGCCGCCCGGCACGAACTCGTAATGCACGCCGTCGAAGCGATGCGTGTTCATGACCGACGCCATGACCTTGCGGTCCACGGTGAGCGGCACGTACACGCGCATGCCCTTGACCAGCGCCGGCCAGTGCTGGTTGCCCATCGCGTGACCGAGCTCGACGCAGGTGCGCATGGCGATCTCGGTCGAGCTCGATGCCAGCTCCTCGAGGTGGACGACCATCACGTCGCGCAGGCTGATGCGCGCGACGACGGCGCGTCCCGCCGCAGCATCGTGGAGGAGCACGTCGCCGTCGCGCATGAACGTGCCGCGATCGAGCGAAACGGCCACTTCGAGCCCGCTCGCGGTCTTCTTGCGAAAGCGGTTCTTCTGCGCCTCCCAGTGGTCGAGCGCCAGCGTATCCACGGCGACCGCGGCAAGCCGCGCGCTCCAGGCCGGGTCACCGGCGTTGCCAAGGATGCCTTCGATCAGAACCAAGGTCGCGCCGCGTCAGCTGAAGAAGTACTTCTGGTTGAGGGACGTCGTCTTCAGCGGCGGCACTGTCGCGTGCACGCCGTCGACGGTGACCGCGAAGGTCTCCGGCGACACCTCGATCGTCGGCGTGCCCGAGTTGCGCACCATGTCGCGCTTGCCCACCTTGCGCGTGTTGCGCACGGGAAACACCTGCCGGCGCAGGTCGAGGTTCGCTGCGACGCCCGCGGCGGCAGCCGCCTGCGACACGAACGTGATGCAGGTGTCGGCGAGCAGATGCCCGAAGCTGCCGAACATCGGCCGGTAGTACGTCGGCTGCGGCGTAGGCAGCGACGCGTTCGGATCGCCCATCACGCCCCAGCTGATTGCGCCGCCCTTGATGACGAGCTTGGGCTTGGCGCCGAAGAACGCCGGCTCCCACAGCACGAGGTCGGCGATCTTGCCGACCTCCACCGAACCCAGCACGTGCGAGATGCCGTGCGCGACCGCCGGATTGATCGTGATCTTGGCGACGTAGCGCAGCACCCGGAAATTGTCGTTGCCCGGCGCGTCTTCCGGCAGCTTGCCGCGGCCGGTCTTCATCGCGTCGGCGGTCTGGATCGTGCGCAGCCAGCACTCGCCGACGCGCCCCATCGCCTGCGAATCGGACGAGAAGATCGAGATCACGCCCATGTCCTGCAGCACGTTCTCGGCCGCGATGGTCTCGGCGCGGATGCGGCTTTCGGCGAACGCCACGTCCGACGGGATGTCGGGGGACAGGTGGTGGCAGACCATGATCATGTCGTAGAGCTCGGCCTGCGTATTGACGCCGTACGGAAGCGTGGGATTGGTCGATGCCGGGAGGACGTTGGGCAGTCCCGACACCTTGATGATGTCGGGAGCGTGGCCGCCGCCGGAGCCTTCGGTGTGGAACGAGTGGATCGTGCGGCCCTCGAAGGCGGCGATCGTGTCCTCGACGAAGCCGGATTCGTTCAACGTGTCGGTGTGCATGCACACCTGCACGTCCATGTCGTCGGCCACCGTGAGCGCCGCGCGCAGCACCGCGGGAGTCGTCCCCCAGTCCTCGTGGCACTTCAAGCCGACCGCGCCGGCCTCGATCTGCTCGACGAGCGCCGCCTTGCCATGGCCGTGCCCCTTCGCGAGGATGCCCGCGTTGACCGGCCAGCCCTCGAAGGCGCGCAGCATGTTCCTGATGTTGCCCGGGCCCGGCGTCACCGTGGTCGCGTTCGAGCCGTCGGAGGGACCCGTGCCCCCGCCGATCAGCGTGGTCGTGCCGTTGGACAGCGCCGCGTACGCCTGCTGCGGCGAGATGAAGTGGATGTGCGTGTCGATGCCGGCAGCGGTCAGGATCAGATGCGCTCCGGAGATGGCGTCGGTGGCGAGGCCGCATTCGAGTCCCGGCGTGATGCCGTCCATCGTCTGCGGATTGCCCGACTTCCCGATCGCGCAGATGCGCCCGTCCCGGATCCCGACGTCGGCCTTCACCACGCCCTGAACGGCGTCGACGATCGTGACGTTGGTGATCACGAGATCCGGCGTGCCCTCGGCGTAGGTCCGCCGGTTGTCCATGCCCATGCCTTCGCGCAGGCTCTTGCCGCCGCCGAAGACGATCTCGTCGCCGGACGCGCCGCGCAGGTCGCGCTCGATCTCGACGAAGAGTCCGGTGTCGCCCAACCGGATGCGGTCGCCGACCGTCGGCCCGAACAGTCCGACGTACTCGTTGCGGGAAATCTTGGCCATCAACAGCGTCCTCGTTCCGGAAGCGGGCTCGCGCGCGCGCCGGCAAGCCTCACGTCGTCGACCGGAAGCCGCGTTTTGCCGCCAGCGCCACGGCCTTGGTCTTGCGCGCGTCCCCTGCCTTGCCCGAGGTGGGCCCGTCGACCAGGTTGTTGAAGCCGTACACGGCGCGGTTGCCGCCGTAAGGCACGAGGTTCACCTCGCGCTCGTCGCCGGGCTCGAAGCGCAGCGCCGTCGACGAGGGAATGTGCAGATGCCGGCCGAACGCCGCCGCGCGATCGAACTCGAGCGCGCGGTTGACCTCGAAGAAATGGAAGTGCGATCCGACCTGCACCGGGCGGTCGCCGGTGTTGCGCACCCTGAGCGTCGTCACCGGAAGATCATCATGGAAGGTGACCGCCTTCGCGCTGCATACGTAGCCGCCGACTGCGACCTTCACGGTCGCCGGGTCGACGTCGGCGGCGATCGGCCGCCCTGCCTTCACTTCGGCCATGGCATCGCTCCCTGACTACTGGATCGGCGTGTGCACCGTCACGAGACGGCTGCCGTCGGTGAATACGGCCTCGACCTGCACCATCGGAATGAGGTCCGCGACGCCGTCCATGACATCAGCCTTGGTGAGCGCCGAGCGCGCCTCCTTCGTGACCTCTTCGATGGATTTGCCGGCGCGCGCGCCGTCGAGCGCCGAGGCCGAGATGATCGCGACGGCTTCCGGATAGTTGAGCTTGAGGCCCTTCGCTTTCCGCTTCTGCGCCACCTCGGCCATCATGTAGATGATCAGCTTGTCGAACTCCCGCGGAGTCAGTTGCATCCCGCTCTCCACTGCGCTGCAGCGTTCGCCGCCATGCGTTCTAAGGTAGCCCGTTTGCCCAAACAGCGCAACGGCGTGCGCGCGCAGCACCTGACGCGAAATCCCGCGTCGGCCGATGCGGCGGCGTCCGTCGCGCTCGATATCGACTCCGAAACGCGGAACGTGCGTGGCCGGCGCCGGCTCGTCGGCGCGGGCACCGTCACGCCAATGCGCGCCCGATCACCAGCCGCTGGATGTCGCTGGTTCCCTCGTAGATCTGGCAGACGCGCACGTCGCGATAGATGCGTTCCACGGGAAAGTCCGCGACGTAGCCGTAGCCGCCGTGGACCTGCAGCGCTGCCGAGCACACGCGTTCCGCCATCTCGGAGGCGAACAGCTTCGCCATCGACGCCTCCTTGAGGCAGGGCACGCCGGCATCGCGCAGCGACGCGGCATGCCGGATGAGCTGCCGCGCGGCCTCGATCTGCGTCGCCATGTCGGCGAGGCGGAAATTGACCGCCTGGTGCTCGACGATCGGCTTGCCGAACGCATGCCGCTCGCGTGCATACGCCAGCGCGGCCTCGAACGCCGCGCGGGCCATTCCCACCGCCTGCGCCGCGATGCCGATGCGGCCCGCCTCCAGGTTGGCGAGGGCGATCCGGTAGCCGTCACCCTCGCGGCCGAGCCGGTTCGACGCGGGCACGACGCAATCCTCGAACACGATCTGCGCGGTGTCGGACGCGCGCTGGCCGAGCTTGTCCTCGACGCGCGCGACGACGTACCCCGGCGTCCTGGTATCGACGATGAAGCCGGAAATGCCCTTCTTCGCCGCGCCCTTGTCCGTCACCGCGAAGACGACCGCGACGTCGGCGTTCTTGCCCGTGGTGATGAACTGCTTGACGCCATTGACCACGTAATCGTCGCCGCGCTTCTCGGCCCGCGTCGTGATCGCGGCGGCGTCCGAGCCGACGTGAGGCTCGGTGAGACAGAAGCATCCGAGCATCTCGCCGCGCGCGAGCGGCTTCAGGTACTTCTCCTTCTGTCCATCGGTGCCGAATGCGGCAATCGGCCCGCACACGACCGAGTTCTGCACGCTGACGATCGTCGACGTCGCGCCGTCGCCCGCGGCGATCTCCTCGAGCGCGACGGCGAGCGACACATAGTCCAGCCCGGCGCCGCCCCACGTCTCCGGCACCACCATGCCCAGCGCGCCCAGGGCGCCGAGGGCGCGCAGCGCGTCGCGCGGAAACGTGTGCTCGCGGTCCCACTGCGCCGCATGCGGCGCGAGCTCCGCCTGCGCGAATGCGCGCATCGTCTCCTGGATGAGCTGCTGCTCCTCGGTCAGTCGCATTTCAGCAATTCGGGTGGACGACGGCGGGCGCGGCGGGTGCCTGCGCCGGCCGGTTGATGATCCACACGCCCGCGATGACGAGCGCTGCGCCGACCACCACCGACGGCGTCAGCGGCTCGCCGAGCAGCAGGACGGCGAGCGCGATCGCCGCCACGGGAACCAGGTTGACGAAGATCGCGGCGCGCGCGGGGCCCAGCCGCTTGACGCCCTGCAGGAACCAGACGAAGGCGAGTGCCGTGCCGAACGTGCCCATGTACGCCAGCGCCAGCCAGGCGTGCAGCGACGCGTGCGGAACCGCGAACTCGCCGCGGGCGACGGTGAGCATGGCGAGCATCGCCGTGCCCGCGATCGCCGCGTAGGTCGTCACCGCCAGCGTCGAGAGCCCGGTCAGCTTTTTGCCGACCAGGGTGTAGATCGACCAGCCGACCGCGCAGCCGAACAGCGCGAGCTCGCCCCTGCCGATGCCGCCTTCGAGCAGCGACAGCGGGTTGCCGCCGCCCAGCTCGACCGCGACGCCTGCGAGGGCGATGACGGTGCCGAACAGCTTGGCCGGCGTGATCGGCTCGCGCAGGAAGAGCGCGGCGCCGATCATCGTGGTGGCCGGATTGAGCGCCATGATCAGCGAGCCGCGCGACGCGGGAACGGTTTCGAGGCCCACCAGGAAGAGATAGTTGTACGCCGCGACCCCCGACGCGCCGAGCACGGCAATCGCGGGCCAATGGCGCCGCGCAAGCTTCGGCAGGCCGCCCTCGACGGCGAACGCCATCGCGAGGAGCACGGCCGTCGCGATGCCGTAGCGCACGAGCGCCCCCACGGCCGCACCGATTTCCTGTGCGGCGACGCGACCGGCGATGAACGAACCGCCCCAGATCGCGGCGACGAGCACGAGCTTGACGACGACGCCGGGCATCCGCGCTACGTCCGCGACTGGATCGCGAGCCGCGCCGCGAGCGCGGCGAAGACACCGGCCAGCGCGCGTTTGGACCAGCGGTCCCACCCCGGACGCCGCGCGAACCAGCGCCGCGCGCCGGTCGCCGCGAACACGCACACCGAATCTCCGGCGACCACGATCAAAAGCTGCGTCAGCGCCAGCACGAGGCTCTGCGCCAGCACGCTGCCGCGCGAAGGGTCGACGAACTGCGGGAACAGCGCGAGCTGGAAGACGGCGACCTTGGGATTCAGCACGGCCGTCAGCAGGCCCTGGCGGTACATCGCCGAGCGGGCGATGCGCGGCGCCCTGGCGGCGGTCTCGGGGGCGGCGCTCGAGCGCCAGGTGACGATCGCCAGCCACGCGAGGTAGACGGCGCCGATCCACTTGACGACCTCGAAGGCGAGCGGCACCGCGGCGAGCAGCGCCGAGAGGCCCAGCGCGGCGGCGATCGCGTGCAGCGCGAAGCCGGTCGACGTCCCCGCCAGCGAGACGAATCCCGCGGCGCGGCCCTGCGCGAGGGTCCGCGACACGAGCAGGAGCATGTTCGGCCCGGGGGTCGCCGAAAGCGCGACGCAGGCGACGCAGAACAAAAGCCACGTCTCGAGCGGGATCATGCGCGGGCCCAGCGCGGCGTCGGTCGCATGACGGTCAGCAGAGCTCGATCGCCATCGCCGTCGCTTCGCCGCCACCGATGCAAAGCGCCGCGACGCCGCGACGCTTGCCGTGCTTGCGCAGCGCGCCGAGCAGCGTGACGACGATCCGCGCGCCCGATGCGCCGATCGGGTGGCCGAGTGCGCAGGCGCCGCCGTGGACGTTGAGACGCTCGTGCGGGATCCCGTGCTCCTTCATCGCCGCCATCGCGACGACGGCGAACGCCTCGTTGACCTCGAAGAGATCGACGTCGGCCGTCGACCAGCCCACCTTCTCGTAGAGCCTGGCGATCGCGCCGACCGGCGCCGTCGTGAAGAGTCCGGGCTCCTGGGCATGCGTCGCGTGGCCGGCGATGACGGCGAGCGGCGCCAGGCCGCGCCTCTCGGCCGTCGAGCGCGCCATCAGCACCAGCGCCGCCGCGCCGTCGGAGATCGAGCTCGAGTTCGCCGCGGTCACGGTGCCGTCCTTGCGGAACGCGGGCTTGAGCTGCGGAACCTTGTCCGGCGACGCCTTCGCCGGCTGCTCGTCCTTGTCGACGACGACTTCGCCCTTCCTGCCGCTGACGGTCACCGGCGCGATCTCCCAGGCGAAGGTGCCGTCGTTGTTGGCGGCGAGCGCGCGCGAGAGCGACGTCAGCGCGAAGTGGTCCTGCGCTTCGCGCGTGAAGCCGAACGTCGTCGCGCATTCCTCGGCGAACGTGCCCATCAGCCGGCCCTTGTCGTACGCGTCCTCGAGGCCGTCCAAGAACATGTGGTCCTGCACGACCTGGTGCCCCATCCGGTACCCGCCGCGCGCCTTGGGCAGCAGGTACGGCGCGTTGGTCATGCTTTCCATGCCGCCCGCGACGACGATCTGCGCGCTGCCGGCGGCGATCAGGTCGTGGGCGAGCATGGCGGCCTTCATCGCCGAGCCGCACATCTTGTTGACGGTCGTGCAGCCCACGGCGAGCGGCAGCCCCGCCTTGAGCACCGCCTGGCGCGCGGGCGCCTGCCCCTGCCCCGCCGGAAGCACGTTGCCCATGATGGCCTCGTCGACGTCGGCGGGCTTCACTCCCGCGCGCTCCACGGCCGCCTTGATGGCGACGGCGCCGAGGTCGCTCGCCGCGAGCGACGCGAAGTCGCCCTGGAACCCGCCCATCGGCGTCCGGGCGGCGCCGACGATGACGATCGGATCGTTCAGCATGCGCGTGCCTCCAGCGTCGCGCCGCCGCGGCGGCGTGTCAGGTTCATGATTCGCGCGGCGGGCTTCATTTCGATTCGTTGAACAGCTCGCGCCCGATCAGCATCCGCCGGATCTCGGACGTGCCGGCGCCGATTTCGTAGAGCTTCGCGTCGCGCCACAGGCGTCCGGTCGGGTAGTCGTTGATGTAGCCGTTGCCGCCCAGGCACTGGATCGCCTCGCCCGCCATCCACGTCGCCTTCTCCGCCGCGTAGAGGATCGCGCCGGCGGCGTCCTTGCGCGTCGTCTCGGCCGCGGTCGCAGGCGCGGCCCACGGCATAGACGTAGGCGCGGCACGCGTTCATCGTCGTGTACATGTCGGCGATCTTGCCCTGCATCAGCTGGAACTCGCCGATCGGCTGGCCGAACTGCTGGCGCTCATGGACGTACGGCAGCACGGCGTCCATGCACGCGGCCATGATGCCGAGCGAGCCGCCGGCGAGCACCGCGCGCTCGTAGTCGAGGCCGCTCATCAGCACGTTGACGCCGCGGCCTTCCTCTCCCAGCACGTTCGCGGCCGGCACCTCGCAGTCGTCGAACACCAGCTCGCAGGTGTTCGATCCGCGCATGCCGAGCTTGTCGAGCTTCTGCGCCGTGGAAAAGCCCTTCATGCCCTTCTCGATCAGGAACGCGGTGATCCCGCGCGGGCCGGCCTCCGGGTCGGTCTTGGCGTAGACGACCAGCGTGTCCGCGTCCGGTCCGTTGGTGATCCACATCTTGGTGCCGTTGAGCACGTAGGCGTCGCCGCGGCGCTCGGCGCGCAGGCGCATCGACACGACGTCCGAGCCCGACCCGGGCTCGCTCATCGCGAGCGCGCCGACGTGCTCGCCCGAGATCAGCTTCGGCAGGTACCTGCGCTTCTGCGCATCGCTGCCGTTGCGGCGGATCTGGTTGACGCACAGGTTCGAGTGCGCGCCGTACGACAGCCCGACCGACGCCGAGGCGCGCGAGATCTCCTCCATCGCGACGATGTGCGCGAGGTAGCCCATCGCCGTGCCGCCGTACGCCTCCTCGACGGTGATGCCGAGCAGGCCGAGGTCGCCCATCTTGCGCCAGAGGTCGTGCGGGAACTGGTTCGCGCGGTCGATGTCCGCGGCGCGCGGCGCGATCTCGTCGGCGGCAAACTGCTGCACCGTCGCGCGCAGCATGTCGACGTCTTCGCCGAGCGCGAAATCGAGGGCGGGAAGTTCGTCATCTGCGCTGCTCCTCGCGTGTTCTCGTGGCCGCGCCGCGACGGGCGGCGTCAGCCCCTGCCCGGCGGCGTCGCCATGGGGACATCGGCCTTGCCGTGCATGACCATCAGCGTCTGCTGCATCAGGGCGACCAGCGTGCGGCGCCCATTGTGCTCCGCGTGCACTTCGCCGTGCGTGATCGCCAGCGTCCGGCCGGGCTTGACGACGCGGCCCTCGGCGACGATACGCTCGCCCTGCCGCCGGGGCGAGCAGGTTGAGCTTGAACTCGACGGTCAGCACCGACGCGTCCTCGGGAAACAGCGAATAGCCGGCGTAGCCGCCGGCGGTGTCGGCGATCGCGCCACGATGCCCGCGTGCACGTAGCCGTGCTGCTGCGTCATTTCGGGCCGCGGAACGAGCGCGATCGCGCAATGCCCCGGCCCGACTTCGACGAGTTGCGCGCCGATCAGCGCCATCGCGCCCTGCCGCGCGAAGCTCAGGCGAACGCGCTGGGCGTAGCCGGCAAAGGCCGGCGTGAACGTGGGGGCTGCGGGCGCAGACATGGGATGGCGGCGATGGACGCGGATGGCGGGAAGCGGGGGTCGGCGCCGTGTGCCGGCGCGCCGCGCGGGCGCTTCGCGAGCCTGGAATTCTCTATTACGTTTACGTAAACGTCAATCCGCTTCGCCGCGCGCTCGTCCTCCTGAGCCGCCGGCGGCATTCGCGCTCGATGCCGTCGATCTCGGCCAGCACGGCGTCGATGTCTTCCCGCTGCTGCAGCAGCAGCGCCCGCCGCTCGGCGAGCAGCGTCAGGAACGCGAGAGCTGCGCGCGCTCGTTGCGGCCGACCTCGTACATGTCGAGGAGCTCGCCGATCTCGGACAGCGCGAGGCCCAGCCGCTTGCCGCGCAGGATCAGCTTGATCCGCACGCGCTCGCGCTCGCCGTACACGCGCGCACGCCCGCGGCGCTCCGGGGCGAGCAGGCCCGCAATCCTCGTAGAAGCGGATCGCCCGCGTGGTCAGCGCGAACTCGCGCGCGAGGTCGGAGATCGTGTACGTGGCCGCGCGGGAGCCGGGCGCGGCAGCGGCGCGGCGGGCGGGGGCATCGGCGGACGCGTCGCGTCGAAGGCGAGGCGGGCGTGCGCAGTATCCGCACGGTGACCAGCCGGCGTCCGTCCGGGTCGCCGGCCGGACACGCTACCATCGCGGCATGGACTCCCGCGACCCCGAGCCGCACCGCACGTCCGTCCGACCACCTCGACCATCCTGAGCGCCGCCGGCGCCGGGCGACGCCTGCGAAGTGGCGCCGGGCGTGCGCTGGCTGCGCATGCCGCTGCCGTTCGCGCTCGATCACATCAACCTGTGGCTGCTCGACGAGGACGGCGCGCTACGCGCTGATCGACTGCCGGCTACGGCGACGCGCCGACGCGCGCGCTGTGGGAGCGGCATTTCGCGGCAACGATGCGCGGCGCCGCCGCTCGCGCGCATCGTCGCGACGCACTACCACCCGGACCATCTGGGCAACGCCGCGTGGCTCGCGGCGCGCTTCGGCTGCCCGATCACGATGACGCAGGCCGAATTCCTGACGGCGCACGCGGTCTTTGACGAGCGGCGGCGCTATGCGCTCGCCGACATCTGCGCGCTGTTCGCGCTGCCACGGCATGGCGGACGAGCATGTGGCCGCGCTCGCCGCGCGCGGCAACCATTACCGGCGCGGCGTGCCCGAGCTGCCGCGACACGTTCGACGCGGATGCTCGACGGCGACCGCGTCGCGGCCGGGCGACTGGCGCTGGCGGGTGATCGCCGGCTTCGGCCACTCGCCCGAGCACGCCGCGCTTACGCCGCCGACGCGGGCGATGCTCGTCTCGGGCGACATGCTGCTGCCGAGGATCACCACCAACGTCGCGCGTCTGGCCGGCCGAGCCCGACGGCGACCCGCTCGGCGCGCTTCCTGCACTCGCTCGACGCCTTCGAGGCGCTGCCGCCGGACACGCTGGTGCTGCCGTCGCACGGCCTTCCGTTTCGCGGCATCGCGCTGCGCGTCGCGGAGCTTCGCGCGCATCACGCCGCGCGCCTGGCCGAGCTCGAGGCGTTCGCGACTGCGCGCCGCCGCGCCGCTCGCCGCCGCGGACGTGCTGCCGGTGCTGTTCCGGCGCAGCTCGACCTGCAGCAGCGCTTCTTCGCCATGGGCGAGGCGATCGCGCACCTCAACCACCTGTGGCACCGCGGGCCGCATCGCGCGCCACGTCGGCGCCGACGGAGCGATCCGCTTCGCCGAGTAAACTGCGATCGCCCACCGAGCCCCGACAACGAACGAGACCCGCGATGTCCACGCCGCCCGCCACCCAGCCCCGGCCAGCCGCCGACGCCGCCGCCAAGCACGATCCCGTCGCGCTCGCCGAATCGCTCGCCGTCGGCCGCCGAGAAGAGCGCCAAGCTGATGGGCGAGTTCGCGTCGCGCCACGCGGCGACGGCCCACGCTGCGTCGCCGACGAGCTCGGCCTCGGCAAGGCGTTCATGGAGCTCGCGGCGCAAGATGCTCGCCAACCCCGCGCGCTCGCCGAAGGCGCAGATGAACCTGTGGCGGGACTACATGAACCTGTGGCAGGCGTCGATGCTGAAGATGATGGGCGCGCCCGCCGAGCCCGTCGCCGAGCCGGCGAAGGGCGACAAGCGCTTCAAGCACGAGGACTGGCACGAGCACTTCCTGTTCGATTACGTCAAGCAGTCGCTACCTGATCACCGCGCGCTGGCTGCACGACCAGGTCGGCAGCGTCGAAGGCCTGTCCGAGCACGACCAAGAAGAAGGTCGACTTCTTCACGCGCCAGTACATCGACGCGCTGGCGCCGTCGAATTTCGCGCTGACCAATCCCGAGGTGTTCCGCGAGACGGTCGCCACCGGCGGCCAGAACCTCGTGCAAGGGCCTCAACAACCTGCTCGACGACATCGAGCGCGGCAACGGGCAGCTGCGCATCTCGATGACCGACTCGAAGGCGTTCGAGCTCGGCGTCAACATCGCGACGACGCCGGGCAAGGTCGTGTTCCAGAACGAGCTGATGCAGCTGATCCAGTACGAGCCGGCGACGAAGAAGCAGTGGCAAGCGGCCGCTGCTGATCATGCCGCCGTGGATCAACAAGTACTACATCCTCGACCTGCGCGAGAAGAACTCGTTCATCCGCTGGGCGGTCGACGCAGGGCATGACGGTGTTCGTCGTCTCGTGGGTCAATCCCGACGCGAAGCTCGCGCACAAGGACTTCGAGGACTACCTGACCGAGGGCACGCTCGCCGCGCTCGACGCGATCGAGAAGGCGACCGGCGAGACGAGCGTCAACGTCGTCGGCTACTGCCTCGGCGGCACGCTGCTCGCGGCGACGCTGGGCTACATGGCCGCGAAGAAGGAGCAGAAGCGCATCGCCAGCGCGACGTTCATGACCGTCGCTGATCGACTTCACCGCCGCCGGCGAGCTCGAGGTGTTCATCGACGAGGCGCAGGTCGCCTCGCTCGAGAAGAAGATGGACGGAGCGCGGCTATCTCGAAGGCAGCGAGATGGCGAACACCTTCAACCTGCTGCGCGCCAACGACCTCATCTGGTCGTTCGTCATCAACAACTACCTGCTCGGCCGCGATCCGTTCCCGTTCGACCTGCTGCACTGGAACTGCGATTCGACGCGCATGCCGGCGAAGATGCACAGCTTCTACCTGCGCAACATGTACATGAAGAACCTGCTGCGCGAGCCGGGCGGCCTGACGCTCGCCGGCGTGCAGATCGACCTGTCGAAGGTGACCGTGCCGAGCGTATTTCGTCTCGGCGATCGAGGACCACATCGCGCCGTGGAAGACCACCTACGCCGGACCGCCGATCCTCGGGGGCAAGTCGCGCTTCGTGCTGTCGGGCTCGGGCCACATCGCCGGCATGGTCAATCCGCCGGCGGCCAACAAGTACGGCTACTGGACGAACGACGACGCTGCCGGACGCGCCGGACGCAGTGGCTCGACGGCGCCGAGCAGCACGAGGGCTCGTGGTGGCCCGACTGGCGTGAAGTGGCTCGAGCCCGTATCTCGGTCGCGAAGTGCCGGCGCGCGTGCCCGGCAAGGGCAAGCTCAAGGTGATCGAGGCGGCGCCGGGCAGCTACGCGCGCCTGCGCGCCGACGGCGGCTGAACGCGCGTACGCCGGCTGCGGCGCGGAAGCCGGCCGGCCCCTGGCGCCCCGGCGGTCAGTTCGGGCTGGGGACCGGGGCGGGCTTCGCTACCACCGGCTTGTCCGCCGGGTGCGGCGGCGCGGGTGGAGGTGCCGGCGCCGGCGCAGGCGGCGGAGCCACGGGGCGCGCCGCCGGCGGCGGCGCAACCTGGGGCTGCGAGGGCCCCGCGCGCATCGGCACCGCCGGTGCAGCGGTAGGTGCGCCGGTGCCGGTGCGCGCGGCGGCGGCGCGGCGCGCGGCGCGTACGGGTGCGGCTGCGCCTGGGATTCCGCGCGGTTGACGCCTGCCGGCGGCGATGCCGTCCGCGCTGGCGGTGCGCCACTCGGCGGCGCATACGCTGGCGGCGACGGCGCGCGCGACGGCGGCACGGCGTTCGCCGGGGCGCGGGGCGGCGGCGCCGCGTTCGCGGGCGCGCGCGACGGCGGCGCGGCGTTCGCCGGGGCGCGGCGCGGCGGCGCGCCCGGCGTCGACGCGCCGGCGGTCGCCGGCGGACGGGCGACCGGCATCGGCGCGCCCGGCGCCGAGGTCGGGCCGGATCGCGCCGGCGTTTCCGCGTAGTTCTGCGCCGGGCCGCCCCGCGACGGCGTGGCGGCCGGCCGTGCGGGCTCGGCCGCGTTGTTTCCGCGCGCCGGCTTCGCCCAGGGCTGCGCCGGCAAGCCCGGGGAAGACGCGGTGCCGCGCTCCGGCGCGACGATCATCGGCTTGGTCGTCCCGAGCGCCGTCGACGCGGGAATCGGCGCGCCCTGGCCCGGCCGCACGCTGCGCGTCGTCACGGGAAGCGGCTTGACGCGGGGGGCGGAGGCCAGCGGCGGCAAGCTCGCGAACTGGGCGTTCGAAACACCGATCCGATTGGGCGCCACCGGCTTGCCGGCGACGAAGGCAGCGCCGGGCACGGCCGTGATCGCACCAGGGACGCGGTAGTTCGCATAGTAGGTGGGCGGCTGCCGCGGCCGCTCGGCCACGTTCACCGCGTACGGCCGGTTGTAGCGTTCGTAGCAGCGATTCGAGCAGTTGCGCCAGCTCGGCACGTAGGGATCGCGCCAGCCGAGCGGCACCCAGCCGTAGACCGGGCCGTAGCCGCCGACCGCGACGCCGCCGCCGCCATACCACGCGACGAGCGCCGGCGCCCATACCGGGCGAGCGACGTAGCGCCCCGGGCACCAGCCCCAGCGGTTGCCCACGTACACCCAGCGACCATAGTGAAACGGCGCGTAGCCCCAGGGCGCGTCGTCGACCCAGGTCAGGCCCCAGCCCGACAGCGTGATCCAGCGGCCGTCCCGATACGGCGCCCATCCTGCGGCGACGGCGGTCGGAAACCAGACGGCGCCATAGTCCGGATAGGTCTGCCACGCGCCGTACGCGTCGAGGTCCGCGGCACCGACCATCTGCGGCGAGACGTACGACGCCGTGCGGCTGGTGCGATAGTAGCGATCGCGGTCCGCGCTCCACGTATCGAAGCCGTCGAGACCGGTGCCGTTGCGGACGTCGGCCTGCACGTCCTGGTCGCCGAAGAGCGTCGCCGTCTGGCCGGGCAGCACCTGCTGGGTCCCGCCGCTGACGGCCGCCGACACCTCGCCTTCGCGGACGACGAGCGTGGTTTCCTGGCGATCCGTCGACACGTCGATCCGATACAGGCCCGGACGAAGCAGCGACAACTGCGTGTTGGGCGTATCCACGACCGCGATCTCGCCGGGCTCGAGCGAGCGCAGCGCGGACGATCGCGCGGCCCTGGGCGACGAACAGCGAAAATTCGCGCTCGTCCAGGCGCGACACGTGCACGTTGGTGTCGCCGGCGAGCCGCAACTGCGCGCCGCCGAGGTCGACTTCCGCGCGGCCGTCGCCGGATACCCACAGGTTGTCCCCGCCCGCGACCGGATAATTGATGCCGACCTCGACCCATTCGTCCGCGCGGTCTTCGGGCGCGAGGTACACGGCGCCGCCGAGATCGGCGATGCGCCCCACCCGCCCGGGCGGATCGTCCGCGTCGGCGGCGCGCGCCAGCGGCGCGGCGGCGCACAGCGCAACCGCCAGGGCGGCGACGAAGCTGGCGCTTCGCGTCATGGTTCGATGCAGGCGATGCAGTGTCGACATGGTGGCAGCCACGGCGGGGTCCCCTCGGGTATAGTCCCTTCAACGCCGTTCGACAAATGCGCGTTGACCGGTTCCGCGGCGCGCCTGCCGCATTGGACTAGAATTGCGCAACAAAAAGTAACGGGCGCGCAACGCCGACGGGCGCCGCGCCGTCCACCGAGGAGAGGCCCCCATGCAGAAGTTCCGTCCGACGCTCGCCGCGGCCGCGGTTTCGCTCGCCGCGGTATCGACAGGCGTGTCCGCGCAGTTCAGCGGCGCGTACGTCTTCGGCGACAGCCTGAGCGATGCCGGGCAGTACGGCGCGCGATTCACGACCAATCCCGGCCTCACGTTTCCCATGTACGTGACGGAGCGCTACGGCATCGGCGTGACGCCGTCGTTCACTGGCGGCACCGATTACGGCCAGGGCGGCGCGCGCGTCAACTCGCCCTCGCCGCTGATCCCGCCCAATGCGCCGAACATCTCGATCGCGCAGCAGGTGACGCAGTTCCTCGCCGCCGGTCCGCTCGATCCCAATGCGCTGTACCAGCTGCAGGGCGGAGCCAACGACATCCTCGTGCTCGCCGGACAGGCGGCGGCCGGACAGATCACGCCGGCGCAGCTGCAGGCAGGCGTCGCACAGGCTGCGGCCGACCTCGCCGTGCAGGCGGTGCGGCTGCAGGCCGCAGGCGCGCGCTACCTCGTCGTCTACAACCTTCCCGACGTCGGGCTCACGCCCGCCGCCGGCGCGCAGAACGCGCGGGGCACGTTCACCGCGCTCGCCGGACTGTTCAACTCGACGCTGAATGCCGGTCTCGCGTCGGCCGGGCTGCAGGTGATCCAGGTCAACGCATTCAAGCTGCTGCAGGAGGTCGTCGCCAATCCGTCAGCCTTCGGCTTCACCAACGTCACGAGCGTCGCCTGCACGACGGCGAGCGCGCTCAACTGCACGCCGGCGACGCTGGTCACGCCCGATGCCGCGCTGACCTACGCGTTCGCCGACGGCGTCCACCCGACCACCGGGCTCGCGCTGATCGGCGCGCAGGCCGCGATCTCGCAGATCAAAGCCCCGGCGCAGATGTCGGTGCTCGCGGAGGCGCCGCTCGCGCGTGGAGGAAGCGAACTTCCGCACGCTCGATGCGCGCATGATGTCCGGCATCAACTCGCCGCGGCCGATGCAGCAAGTACGAGATGTGGGCCGCGTACGACTACGGCAACAACGACTTCAAGAGCGGCAGCCTGATCGACGGCAACGCCGACGTGAACACGATCACCGCGGGCGGCGACGTCAAGCTGTCGGAGAAGCTGATCGTCGGCGGCATGTTCGGCTACTCGGACAACAAGGGCGACTTCGGCGGCAGCCGGGCAACTACAAGCTGAAGGAAACGTCCGGCACGATCTACGCAGGTTACGGCGACGGGCCGTGGTACGTCGGCGGCACGCTCGGCGCCGGCGACCTGGACTACAGCATCCATCGCGACATCGCGCTCGGCCCGCAGACGCGCACCGAATCCAGCGACACCAGCGGCTGGCACGTGATGGCGAGCATCCTCGGCGGCTACTGGTTCCAGGCGAACGCCGACTGGGAACACGGGCCGTTCGTGCGCGTCGCCTACCAGGACATCCGCGTGAAGGCCTTCACCGAGCAGGGCAGCGACAGCACGGCGCTGGCCTTCGCCGAGCAGAAGCGCGAATCGCTGATCACGACCCTCGGCTGGCAGGCGACCGGCCGCCTCGGCATGGTCCGGCCGTTCGCCCGCGTCGCGTGGCAATGGGAGAGCAAGGACGATCAGCGCAGCGTCACCGCGACGCCGCTGGGACTGGATACGAGCTACACGCTTCCCGGCTTCAAGCCGGACAGCAACTGGGTGCAGTACGTGCTGGGCGCCAGCGCGGACTTCGGCGGCGTCACCGGCTTCATCACCGGTGCCGGCACCGGCGGCAAGAGCGACGGCAACTACTACGGCGTCACCGTCGGCGTGCGCATTCCCATGTAGGCCGCGTGCCGTCGTCGCGAAAGGGCCGCCTGCGGGCGGCCTTTGCGCTTTCCCTGCGCTACGCGGACGGCGCGAGCGCTTCGCGATAGCGCGAAAGCGCGTCGAACCCCGCGATCGCGCGTGACCCGTACCACGACGTCCACTCGCCGTCGATCAGTGCCGCCGGCTTGCCGTGGCGGGCGGACAGCGCCGCGGCGTCGCGCGGGCGAAACGCGTAGGGCTCGGTCGACAGCAGGATGCGCGCCGCGTCGCGCCACGCGGGCGCGTCCTCGGCGAGCACCGGGTAGCGCCGCCGCGAGCGCACCGGCAGCGTGTCGAAGCCGGCGCGCGCCAGCGTCGCGCTCACGTACGTCGCCCGGCTCACCGTCATCCACGGCTTGCGCCAGATCAGGTAGACGACCGTCTCGCGCGGGCGCCGCGCGACGGCGGACTCGAGGCGCGCGAGCGCATCGCCGAACGCGCCGCACAGCGCCTGCGCCTCGCGTTCACGCGCGAAGATCGCGCCGAACAACCGATACAGGCGGGGATTGTCTTCCGGTCGCATCGGATGCGTGACGACGACGTGCGGCACGAACATGCGCGCCGCGTCGACGACCTCGCGCAGGTTTTCGTCCACGTTGACGATGAGATGCGTCGGCGCGAGCGCCGCCAGCCGCGCGAGATCGGGATCCTTGGTGCCGCCGACTTTCGGCACCCGCGCGACGCGGTCCCTCGGATGGACGCAGAAGCCGGTGCGCGCGACGATCGAATCGCCGAGGCCGAGGACGAACAGGAGCTCGGTCAGGCTCGGCACCAGCGAGGCGATGCGCGGTGCGACGGCGACGGGGTGACGAACGCCCGCCCAGTCGACGGCCGCGGCCGCGGATGCGTCGTCGATCGTCACGCGCACCGCCTCGCGCTTCAGTCGGGTCGGCGCGGCTTGCGCCCGCGGTTCGCGACGACGCGATCGTACAGCGGCCGCGGCAGGATCCTGAGCACGGCGCCGAGCCAGCCCATCTGCCACGGCACGACGCAGAAGCGCCGCCGCCGGGCGATTGCGCGCACCATCCTGCGCGCCGCGATGTCCGGCGGCGTCAGGAACGGCATGAAGTACGGGTTGCCTTGGGTCAGCGGCGTGTCGATGAAGCCCGGGCAGATCGTCACGACGGCCACTCCGCTGCCGCGCAATTCGATCCGCAGGCTCTCCAGGTAGGTGATCACCGCCGACTTCGAGCCGCAATACGCGCCGGCGCCCGGCAACCCGCGGAACCCTGCGACGCTGGCAACGCCGACGAGCGCGCCGCGGCGCGCCTCGCGCATCGCATTCACGAACGGCTGGAACGTCGCGATGGTGCCGAGCACGTTGGTCTCGACGACGGCGCGAAAGGCCGGAAGATCCTCGCGATGCGTCGTGAGCGTGCCCCGCGACACGCCGGCGCTGGCGATCACGACGTCGGGCGCGCCGAAGCGCCCCAGGAAGTCGTCGGCCGCACGACGCAGCGCTTCGTCGTCGCGCACGTCGCCTGCGTACGTCGCGACGGTGGCCGGCGCCAGCGCCGCCGCGACCCGCGCGAGCTCGGTCCCACGGCGGGCGAAGAGGCCGAGCGTCGCGCCCGCGCGGGCATACTCGCGGGCGAGCGCTTCGCCGATGCCAGACGACGCGCCGGTGATGAAAACATTCATGCGCGAGGGCAGGCGCCGGCCGCGGCACGGCGCGAAGGCGCGGTCGCAGGCGCGCCGCCCGCGCGCGCAGCCGGCGGCCGCCTGAGGGTCAGCCCTTGGGGCGCTCGGCGCGCGCCTTGGCGATCAGCTCGTCGATCGCGGCGGGAAGATTGGCGTGCGTGCCGACCTTGTCCGAGGCGGTCACGAACTTGCCGTCGACGACGACGGTCGGGACGGACTGCACGCTGTACGTCTGCGCGAGCTGCTTCGCGCGGCTCAGCTTGCCGTTGACTGTGAACGAGTTGTACATGTCCTCGACCTTCTTGCGATCGAGGCCCTTGCCGGCCGCCCAGTCGAAGAACGTCTTGTCGTTCGCGAGCTGCACGTTGCTGCCGTGGATCGCCGCGAACACCGCCGGCGACAGCTTGGATTCCTCGCCGAGCGCATCGAGCGTGTAGTAGACCTTGCCGAGGTTCACCCATGCAGGCTGGAAGAACACCGGAACGCGGCGAAACTCGACGTCCGCCGGAAGCTTGGCGCGCCACGGCGCGAGATACTGCTCGAGCTCGGCGCAGTGCGGGCATCCGTACGAGAAGAACTCGATCACCTCGATCTTCTTGCCGGTCTCCACGGGGACCGGCACCTTGAGCCGGGCGTAGTTCTTTCCCTCGACGAGCTGCGCGTTCGCCGACCCTGCGAAGCAAGCGACGGCAGCGCCGAGAGCCAGGGCGAGGAACGCGCGGCGCGGCGCGGTTCTTGGCGTTGCGTACTTGCTCATTGCAGCTCCTTCGCAGGTAGGTGGTGCGGGGTTGCGCCAACGCGCGTTGGTCCGTCTGCAGCCGGCGCGAGTTCCGCGCGTGCCGACAGGCGCTCAATATTTGATGACGGCCGCATCGAAGCCGCGCTTGCCGAGCTCGGTCTTGACGCGGTTGAGCTCGGCGGCGTTGTCGTAGGGGCCGAGGCGAACCCGATAGCGAACCGCCTTGTCGGGCATCATGCCCTGCTGCACGGTGGCCTCGAGCCCCGCGAGCGCGAGCTGCGCCTTGAGGTTCTCCGCTTCCGGCTGGCCGGCGAACGATCCCGCCTGCAGCCAGAAACGCTCGCCGCCCTTCGTGGCGGGCGCTTTCGTGGCGTCGACGGTGGCGACCTTCTCCGGCGCGCGCGGCGCCGGCGGCGCCGCCGCTGCCGCCTCGGCGGCCTTCTGCGGCGGCGCCGCTGCCGTCTCGGCGGCCTTCGGCGTCTGCCTGTCCCTGGCCTCGCCGGCGAGCGCGCGGTCGGGCCGCTGCTCGGGCTTGCGCTCCGGCTGCACCTTCGGCTCCTCCGTGCCCGGCAGGATCTTGTAGAAGTCGAGCTTCGGCTTCTCGGCGACGTCCGTGCGCGCGCTCCTCGTCGCGTCCTTCGCCGGCTCGCGCACGCTGTTCTGCGCCTGGAACGCCGGATTGTTGCGCATCAGCCAGAACGCGACGGCGGCCGCCATGCCGAGGCCGATGACCAGCCCGATGAAGATGCCGAGCAGCGTGCCGCCGCGCATGCGCCGGCGGGTCGCGGTCGTTCGATTCGCAAGGAGGGGAAGTCGAAGCATAGGTTGACGCTACATCTGCTCGGGCGCGCCGATGCCGAGCACCGCAAGTCCGTTGCGCAGCGTCTGGCCCGCCGCCACGACCAGGGCGAGGCGCGCACGCCGCTGGCGCCCGTCGTCGACGAGAAAGCGCTCGGCATTATAGTAACTGTGGAATTCCTGCGCCAAATCCTTCAGGTAGAAGGTGATCTGGTGCGGCGCCAGGTCCTGCGCGGCCGCGCGGAGCTCGCCGCGGAAATCGGCCAGGCGGCGCAGCAGCGCCTCCTCGTACGCGCTGGTCAATGGCGACAGGTCGGCATCGGCGAGCGAGCGCGCCGCGTCCGACACCGCAATGCCCGCCTGGCGCAGGACCGCGCAAACGCGCGCGTGCGCGTACTGCACGTAATACACGGGATTGTCTTCCGATTGGCTGCGTGCGAGGTCGATGTCGAAGACGAACTCGGTGTCGGCCTTGCGCGACACGAGGAAGAAGCGCACGGCGTCGCGCCCGGCTTCGTCGATCAGGTCGCGAAGGGTGACATAGCTGCCGGCGCGCTTGCTGATCTTCACTTCCTCGCCGCCGCGCATGACGGTCACCATCTTGTGCAGGACGTAGTCGGGATAGCCTTGCGGGATGCCGATGCCGATCGCCTGCAACCCGGCGCGCACGCGCATGACCGTGCTGTGGTGATCGGAGCCCTGGACGTTGATCACTTTCCGGAAGCCGCGCTCGAACTTGGTGACGTGATACGCGACATCGGGAACGAAGTACGTGAAGCCGCCGTCCGACTTGCGCATCACGCGGTCCTTGTCGTCCCCGTACGCGGAGGTCTTCAGCCACAACGCGCCGTCGTGATCGTACGTCTGGCCGGACGCCGCAAGGCGCCGCACCGTCTCGTCGACGCGCCCGTCGGCATACAGCGAGCTCTCGAGATAATAGTTGTCGAACCGCACGCCGAAGGCCGCGAGGTCGCGGTCCTGCTCCTTGCGCAGCTCGGCGACGGCGAAGCGGCGGATCGCCTCGATGTCGGAAAGGTCGTGGCCGACCTCGTCGACGTAGCGCTGCGCCAGCTCGCGGATATAGTCGCCGCGATAGCCATCCTCGGGAAACGGATGATCGTGGTGGCCGAGGATCTCGTGCGCCCGCGCGCGGACCGAAAGCGCGAGGTTCTGGATCTGCGCGCCGGCGTCGTTGTAGTAGAACTCGCGGGTGACCGCGCAGCCCTGCCATTCGAGAAGCGTGGCGATCGCGTCGCCGAGCGCCGCCTGCCGCCCGTGGCCGACGTGCAGCGGGCCGGTGGGATTGGCCGAGACGAATTCCACCATCACGCGCTCGCCGCGGCGCGCGTCGCTGCGGCCGAACGCCGCGCCCTCGGCAAGCACGCTGCCGACGATCGCCTGCCGCGCCGCGGGCGCGAGCCGGAAGTTGATGAAGCCGGGGCCCGCGATGTCGATGGCGTCGACGACGTCCGCGAGATCGGCCGTTGCCGACGCCGCGATCGCCTCGGCCAGCTTGCGCGGATTCTGCCGCGTGAGCTTGCCGAGGTTGAGCGCTTCGGGCGTCGCGTAGTCCCCGTGCTCGGCGTGACGCGGTCGCGTCAGCGCCGGAACGATCTCGGCGTGCTCCGGCAGCGTCCTGCCGATGGCGCTGCGCAGCGCGGACTCGATGCGGGACTTTGCGTCAACGTGCATGGGCGCCCGGGCGGCACGGCCGCCGCATGAACAAACAGCGATTATAGCGGCCGGCGTCAGCCGAACCCGGCCGGATCGACGTCGAGCGCGAGACGCACGCGCTTGCCGGACAGTGCCGCGAGCGGCGTGCGCCAGCGCATCAGAAACGCATGCAGCGCCGCGCGCCGCGGGCTCTGCACCACCATCTGGCCGCGCTCGAAGCCTGCCCGGCGCGCAAGCAGCGCCGGCACCGGCGCGTAGATGTCGACATCGCGAAGCCCCTCGCTGGCGAGTGATCGCGCGGCCGCGTGCGCGGCAGCGAGCGCAGCATCGACATCGGCGCGCTCGTGCGCTTCCACCGTCAGCAGCGCCGCGTGCACCGCGGGCGGCAGCCCGGCCATTCGCCGCTCGTCGAGCAGCATGCGCGCGAAGGCGTCGTAGCCGCCCGCCGCGAGCGCCGCATAGACGGGATGCGCGGGAAAGTCCGTCTGCACGATGACCTCGCCCGGGAGGCCGGCGCGGCCGGCGCGGCCGGCGACCTGCGTGAGCAGCGCCAGCATCCGCTCGGTGGCGCGGAAATCGGCGCTGTAGAGCGCGTTGTCGGCACCGACCACGCCGACCAGCGTGAGGCGCGGAAAATCGTGCCCCTTCGCTAGCATCTGGGTGCCGACCATGATGTCGACCTCGCCGCCCTCGATGCGCGAGCGCAGCTCGGCGAACGCGCCGCTGCGCGCGCGTGCTGTCGCGATCGATGCGCACGATCCGCGCGTGCGGATATGCGTCCGCGAGCGCGCGCGCGAGGCGCTGCGTGCCGAAGCCCTGCGGCAAAAGGTCGACGTTGCCGCACGAGGGACAGGCGGTCGCCACGCGCTCCTGACTGCCCGCAATGGTGGCAGCGCAGCGACGGCGGCTCGCGATGGAGCGATGAGACGCGCGCTGCAGCGCCGGCACATCGCCTCCCATGCGCACGCATGACACTTGAGCGACGGCGAAAAGCCGCGCCGGTTCACGAACACGAGGCTCTGCTCGCCGCGCGCAAGACGCGCCGCCAGCCCGTCCCACAGCGGGCCCGCGATGCCATCGTGCGCACGCGCGTCGCGCGGGGCCACGAACGCGACCTTGGGCAGGGTCGCCCGCGGGTCCGCGCGCTCCGGCAGCGCCAGCCGCCGATAGCGCCCGCATCGGCATGCGCCAAGGACTCGAGCGACGGCGTCGCGCTGCCGAGCACGATCGGCACCTTGCGCTCGTGCGCGCGCCATACGGCGACATCGCGCGCGTTGTAGCGGACGCCGTCCTGCTGCTTGTACGACCGTCGTGCTCTTCGTCGACGACGACGAGCGCGAGGCGCGGCAGCGGGCGAACACCGCGAGCCGCGTGCCGAGCACGAGATCGCGCCTCGCCGCTGGTCGCGGCGAGCCAGTGCGCGCGCCGCGTGCCGTCAGTAAGACCGCTGTGCAAGGTCACCGCCGCGCGCCCGGGCAGCGCGGCGCGCACGCGCGCCTCGAATTGCGGCGTCAGGTTGATCTCCGGGCACGAGCACAGGACCTGTCCGCCGGCGCGCGATCGCACGTGACGCGGCGGCGAGGTAGACGTCGGTCTTGCCGCTGCCCGTCACGCCCGGAGCAGGAAAGGTGCGAAGCACGTCGAGCGGGCGGCGATCCGCGCGTCGATCGCCGCCGCGCTGCGCTGCGTTGAGCGTCCAGCCGCCACGTCGACGGCGACGCCTGCGGCATGCGCTCGCCGGCGCGCGCGACCGCGTGCGCGCGCCCTGCGGCGGGACGGCAGCGCGTGGGCGATTCGCCGGCGGCAGCCTGGTAGTAGTCGCGCGACGAACTCGCCATGCGGCGAGCAACGTCCTCGGGCAGCGGCGGCAACGCGACAGCGTCGTCGATCGGCTGGCAGCGTTCGCTGCCGCGAAGTCGCGAAACGGTCCTCGACGTCGACCACGACGCCGACAAGCGCGCGGCGCGCCAGCCGCGCCCGCACGATCGTCCCGCGCGCGACGGGCAGGCCTTCGGGCACCCAGTAATCGAAAGTCGCGCGATGCCGCGACCGGCATCGCGACATGGGCGATCGTCATCGGCGGCGGCGACGTACGCAATGCGACGGCGCCGCGAGACGAGCTTAGCCGTCGAGTAATCCTCACTACATCTTTCAGAAACGCCGCAAGTCGTTAATTTTGCTAGCAAGCTGCCGCAAGGTCCCGCGCGCTCTGTGGATAACTGTGTGCGTAAGTTGCTTGACACCGCGGCGCTTTCCCGGTCGCCCAGGGGGCGTGAGTTCCCGCTGCGCCCTCGCCGCAGGGAGATTTCGCTTTCCAGTGAGGTGCTTGCAGCGTTATGCGCACGTTTCGAGCGGATTTGACGAGATGCCTCGTCCCGGCGCTCGACATGTGCATAAGTGAGCGGCGAAAGCCCGATTCGCCGATTTGTCAAGACCCGGCACGAGGGCGAAATCGGGCCCGCTCATGAGCGACGCGCCTCGTTACGGCGGCGGCGTACCCGCGCGCGCCGCGCGATCCGCATGCACGGTTTCGACCAGTGCCGCGACGTTGTCGGGCGGCGTTGCCGGCACGAGGCCGTGCCCCAGGTTGAACATGTACCCGGGCGCGGGCCCCGCCGCGCGCACGATCGGCCGCGGCCTCGCGCGCGACGGTCGCGGCATCGGTGAGCAGCGCGAGCGGGTCGAGATTGCCCTGCAACGCCACGCTGTCGCCGACCATTGCACGCGCGCGCCGGCGAGATCGGCCGTCCAGTCGAGCCCGACGCATGACGCGCCGATGGCGGCGATCTCGTCGAGCCACGGCGCCCGCCACCCTTGGTGAACACGATCGTCGGCACGCCCGCCCCCGCGCCGCCGCAAGCGCGTCGAGAATCGAGCGCATCGGCGCAAGCGAGAAACGACGGTAGGCGTCCGGGGCAAGCAGCCCGCCCCAGGTGTCGAAAAGCATCAGCGCATCGGCGCCTGCAGCGACCTGCTCGCCGAGATAGGCCGCGACGGCTCGGCGTTGACGTCGACAAGCCGCGCCAGCAGATCGGGCCGCGCATAGGCCATCCGCCGCACGCTCGCGAAATCGTCGCTGCCGCGCCCTTCGATCATGTAGCAGGCGAGCGTGAACGGACTGCCGGCGAAACCGATCAGCGGCACGCGACCGGCGAGCGCGCGCTTGATCTGGCGAACGGCATCGAAAACGTAGCGCAGACGCTCAAGATCCGGGACGCGCAAAGCGCCGATCGCTCTTCGTCCGCCGCGGTGCGCGCGAAGCGCGGCCCTTCGCCCTCGGCGAACGAGAGGCCGAGGCCCATCGCGTCGGGCACGGTCAGGATGTCCGAGAACAGGATCGCGGCGTCGAGCGGAAAGCGCGCGAGCGGTTGCAGCGTCACTTCGGTGGCGAGCGCGGGATCGGTCGCGAGCGCCATGAAGCTCCCGGCCTGCGCGCGCAGTCGCCGCGTATTCGGGAAGGTAGCGGCCGGCCTGGCGCATCAGCCAGACCGGCGTGTGCGGCGTCGGCTCGCGGCGCAAGCGCGCGCAGCAGCGAATCGTTGGCGAGGCTCATGGCGTGTCAGGTATCGGGCTAGCGGCAACGCGCGCCCGCGCGCGCAGCAGCATCAGCGCGAGCGAGCGGGCGTCCCGGCGATGGCCGCTCCAGCACCGCCAGCGGCGAGTCGCTGCGGCGTCGTAGAGCGCGGCCAGCGGCAGATGGGTCGTCTGCTCGAGCATGAACTGGCCCGACGATCGCGGCATGCATCACCTGGTCGGAGAAGCAGATCCAGGTCGTTCCCGGCGCGAAGCGCACCTCGCGCTGCGGCGAGTCGCGCTGGTACGCGAGATCCGCCTTCGCCGCATCGTGAAGGCCGAGCATCAGGTGGTCGTATTCGCTGCGCGGCGGCCTTGGTGACGCGCAGCGCCGGCAGCGAGCGCCGCCTCGCCGGGAAGCAGCGGCCGGATGCGCGGCAGGAAGCGCGCGCGCCATCGCGTCGAAGGCTCGCCGACGCGCCACACGCGGTCCTCGCTGCGGATTGACGTTGCAGAACACGCGCAGGATGCGCTCGCCGCGATTGGGACGCGACGGAAACGCATCGACGTGCAGCCGCGAGTCGTCCTTGCGCCACGACACGGCGCGGCCGACGCCGGATGCGGCCGATAGCTCGTGCGCGCGCGCTTCGAAATAGCGGCGCATAGCGCGGGAAAAGCGCGGCGACGAGCGCCGCTCGCGTCCGCGGCGAAGCGCGCCGATCATCGCCGCCAGCGCGGCCAGCTCGTCGGCGCTGCCCGCGCGCCCTTGATCGCCGCGCCGTCGAGGCTGATGTTCTTCGCCCGGCCGTCCGACCAGCGGGGTCGAGGAAGCGGCGCTCGCGGGCCGACAGCGCGAACGCGAGGCGCGGCAGCACGAGCACGCCGCCGCCTCGAGCGTGCGCGAGCGACGTCGCGTCCTGGCACGTCGGCGGAGAGCGCCGGGCGCCAGCTCGCGGGGTCGAGCGTGACGACGGTCGTGACCGACATCGCGCGTCCCGCGGCGCGAGTGCCGAGCGCTGACGCTAGCGCGGCAGCTCGACGCGCCCATCAGGAACTCGTCGATCGCGCGCGCGCACTGGCGGCCTTCGCGGATCGCCCAGACGACCAGCGACTGGCCGCGGCGCATGTCGCCGGCGGCGAATACCTTGTCGACCGACGTCCGGTAGTCGTCGGTGTTCGCCTTGACGTTGCTGCGCGCGTCGCGCTCGACGCCGAACTGCTCGAGCAGCCCGGTCTGCACCGGGACCGACGAAGCCCATCGCGAGCAGCACGAGATCGGCCTGCATCTCGAATTCGCTGCCCGGGACCTCGACCATCTTCATGCGCCGCTGCCGTCCTTCTGCCATTCGACGCGCGCCGCAACCAGCTTCTCGACCTTGCCGTCCGCGGCCTTCGAAGCGCTTGGTCGCGACCGCCCAGTCGCGCTCGCAGCCTTCCTCGTGCGACGACGACGTGCGCAGCTTGATCGGCCAGTACGGCCACACGAGCGGCTTGTTCTCGCTGCCGGGCGGCTGCGGCAGCAGCTCGAACTGCGTGACCGACAGCGCGCCCTGGCGGTTCGACGTGCCGACGCAGTCGGAGCCGGTGTCGCCGCCGCCGATGACGATGACGTGCTTGCCCGTGGCGACGATCTGGCTCGGCGACGCGCGTCGCCGGCGACGACGCGATTCTGCTGCGGCAGGAAGTCCATCGCGAAATGCACGCCGCGCGAGATCGCGCCCGGGCACCGGCAGGTCGCGCGGCTGCTCGGCGCCGCCGGTCAGCGCGACCGCATCGAACTCGCGCGCAGCAGCGCCTGCGCCGATCGACGTCGACGCCGACGTGCACGTTGGGCCGGAACTCGACGCCTTCGGCCGCCATCTGCGCCATGCGCCGGTCGATCAGGTGCTTCTCCATCTTGAAGTCGGGGATGCCGTAGCGCAGCAGGCCGCCGATGCGGTCGTCCTTCTCGAACAGCACGACGTCGTGGCCGGCGCGCGCGAGCTGCTGCGCGCACGCCATGCCCGCCGGGCCCGAGCCGACGACGGCGACGCGCCTGCCGGTCTTCGCGCGGGCGGCTGCGGCACGACCCAGCCCTCCTCCCAGCCCTTGTCGATGATGAAGTGCTCGATCGACTTGATGCCGACGGGATCGTTGTTGATGTTGAGCGTGCACGCCGCCTCGCACGGCGCGGGGCAGACGCGGCCGGTGAATTCGGGAAAGTTGTTCGTCGAATGCAGCACGTCGAGCGCCCGCTGCCACTGGTGGCGGTAGACCAGGTCGTTCCAGTCGGGAATGATGTTGTTGACCGGGCAGCCGGTCTGGCAGAACGGGATGCCGCAATCCATGCAGCGCGCGCCCTGCTTCGCGGCCTCGTCGTCGTTGAGCGCGAGGACGAACTCGCGATAGTGGCGAACGCGCAGCTGGAACCGGCTCGGCGACCTCCGCGATGCGCTGCAGCTCCAGAAATCCGGTGATCTTGCCCATCAGGCCGCCTCGCGCTCCTTCTTGGCCTTCGTCTGGGCAGCGTTCGCCCGCTTCGCGAACATTTCCGACAGCGCCCGCCTGTATTCGTGCGGGAACACCTTGACGAACTTGCGCGCGCGCCGCCTCCCAGTTGTCGAGCAGCTCGAGCGCGAGCGTCGAGCCCGTGTAGCGCAGGTGCCGCTCGATCAGCTCGCGGACCATCGCTTCGTCGGCGCGGTCGCGGTGCATCAGCCGACCCTTGCCGGCGGCCGCGAGCTCCGCTTCGCCGTCGCCTGCTCGGCCTCGGTCAGCACCGGCTCGAGCGCGACCATCGACGGGTTGCAGCGCGTGCGCGAACGTGCCGTCCGGATCGTAGACGTACGCGATGCCGCCGCTCATGCCCGCCGCGAAATTGCGACCGGTGCGGCCGAGCACGACCACGGTGCCGCCGGTCATGTACTCGCAGCCGTGATCGCCGGTGCCCTCGACGACCGCCGACGCGCCGGAATTGCGCACGCAGAAGCGCTCGCCGGCGACGCCGCGGAAATACGCCTCGCCCTCGATCGCGCCGTACATCACGGTGTTGCCGATGACGATGTTCTCCGCCGGCGGCGCCGGGCACGCCGGGTCGGGATAGACGACGATGCGTCCGCCCGACAGGCCCTTGCCGACGTAGTCGTTCGTCGCGCCCTGCAGCTCGAAGGTGATGCCGCGCGCGAGGAAGGCGCCGAAGCTCTGGCCGGCGATGCCGGCGAAGGCGACGTGGATCGTGTCCGGCGGCAGGCCTTCGTGGCCGTGCTTGCGCGCTACGGCGCCCGACAGCATCGCGCCGACCGAGCGGTGCGCGTTGCGGATCTTGAAGTCGAGGCGCACCGTCTCGCCGCGCTCGAGCGCCGGCTCGGCCGCGACGATCAGCTGGTGGTCGAGCGCGCGCTTGAGGCCGTGGTCCTGCGACTCGCAATGGTAGCGCGCGACCTCCGGCGGCATCTGCGGCTGGTGGAAGACGCGCGTGAAGTCGAGTCCGCGCGCCTTCCAGTGCTCGATGCCCTTCTTCATGTCGAGCAGGTCGGCGCGGCCGATCATCTCGTCGAACGTGCGGAAGCCGAGCTCGCGCCATGAGCTCGCGCACTTCCTCGGCGACGAAGAAGAAGTAGTTGACGACGTGCTCGGGCTGGCCCGTGAAGCGCTTGCGCAGCACCGGGTCCTGCGTCGCGACGCCGACCGGGCAGGTGTTGAGGTGGCACTTGCGCATCATGATGCAGCCTTCGACGACCAGCGGCGCGGTCGCGAAGCCGAACTCGTCGGCGCCGAGCATCGCGCCGATGACGACGTCGCGGCCGGTCTTCATCTGGCCGTCGACCTGCACGGCGATGCGGCCGCGCAGGCGGTTGAGCACCAGCGTCTGCTGCGTCTCCGCGAGGCCCAGCTCCCACGGCGTGCCCGCGTGCTTGATCGACGACTCCGGCGACGCGCCGGTGCCGCCGTCGTGGCCGGCGATGGTCACGTGGTCGGCCTTGGCCTTGGCGACGCCCGCGGCGACGGTGCCCACGCCGACCTCGGAGACGAGCTTCACCGAGATCGACGCGCGCGGATTGGCGTTCTTCAGGTCGTGGATCAGCTGCGCCAGGTCCTCGATCGAGTAGATGTCGTGATGCGGCGGCGGCGAGATCAGCCCGACGCCGGGCACCGAGAAGCGCAGCTGCGCGATGTACTCGGAGACCTTGTGGCCCGGCAGCTGGCCGCCTTCGCCGGGCTTGGCGCCCTGCGCCATCTTGATCTGCAGCTGGTCCGCCGACGCCAGGTATTCCGCGGTGACGCCGAAGCGCGCCGAGGCGACCTGCTTGATCTGCGAGCGCAGGCTGTCGCCTGCCTTGAGCGGCACGTCGGCCTCGATGCGCGACGCGGCCGAGCAGTCCGAGCGAGCGTGTCGCCGTCCTTGATCGGTGCTCTTGCCCGCGCGCATCTCGGCGCGGTAGCGCATCGGATCCTCGCCGCCTTCGCCGGTGTTCGACTTGCCGCCGATGCGGTTCATCGCGACGGCGAGCGTCGTGTGCGCCTCGGTGGAGATCGATCCCAGGCTCATCGCGCCGGTCGCGAAGCGCTTGACGATTTCCCGGGCCGGCTCGACTTCGTCGAGCGGCACCGGCGTGCGCTCCCCGGTGCGGAACTCGAACAGCCCGCGCAGCGTCTTCAGCGCTGCGCGCCTGCTCGTTGATCAGCGCCGCGTACTCGCGGTAGGTGGAGTGGCGTGTTCGCCCGCGCCGCGTGCTGCAGCTTGGCGATCGCGTCCGGCGTCCACATGTGCTCTTCGCCGCGGACGCGGTACGGCGTATTCGCCGCCGGCGTCCAGCGCGTTGCGGAAGCAGCGGATCGTCGCCGAACGCGAGCCGGTGCAGGCGCACGGCTTCCTCGGCGACCTCGAACAGGCCGATGCCCTCGATGTTGCTCGCCGTGCCGGTGAAGTACTTGTCGACGAATGCCTTCTGCAGGCCGACCGCCTCGAAGATCTGCGCGCCGCAGTAGGACTGGTAGGTCGAGATGCCCATCTTGGACATCACCTTGTAGAGGCCCTTGCAGATCGCCTTGACGAAGCGCTTCTGCGACATCCTTCGCCTCGATCTCCGGTATCAGCGTGTGCAGCTGCGGCGAGCGTCTCGAGCGCGAGATACGGGTGGATCGCTTCCGCGCCGTAGCCGGCGAGCAGCGCGAAGTGGTGCACCTCGCGCGCCGAGCCGGTCTCGACGACGAGGCCGGTCGGACGTGCGCAAGCCCTTGCTCACCAGATGCTCGTGCACCGCGGCGGTCGCGAGCAGCGCCGGAATCGGCAGCATGTCGGCGCCACACGCTGCGGTCGGACAGGATCAGGATGTTGTAGCCCTGCTGGATCGCGTCCTCGGCGTGCGCCGCGAGGCTGGCGAGCGCGGCCTCCATGCCGTTGGCGCCCCACGCGGCCGGATAGCAGATGTCGAGCTCGATCGAGCGGAACGCGCCGCCGGAGAAGAGCTCGACGTGGCGCAGCTTCTCCATGTTCTCGGGTGTGAGCATCGGCTGCTGCACCTCGAGGCGCATCGGCGGCTCGGCTTCGGCCCCGGGATTCACCGCGAGCAGGTTCGGCCGCGGCCCGATGAACGAGACGAGCCACATCACGAGCTCCTCGCGGATCGGATCGATCGGCGGGTTGGTGACCTGCGCGAAGAGCTGCTTGAAGTAGTTGTAGAAGACCTTCGGCCGATCGGACAGCACGGGCAGCGCCGCGTCGTTGCCCATCGAGCCGATCGCTTCCTCGCCGTTCTGCGCCATCGGCGCGAGGATGAACTTCAGGTCTTCCTGCGTGTAGCCGAACGCCTGCTGGCGATCGAGCAGCGGCACCGTCGGAGGGCTCGGCGGCGCGGGCTCGGGCATCTCCTCGAGCGACAGCCGGCAGCGCGCGATCCAGTCGCGATACGGCTTGTCGCGTCGCGAGCGTGCGCTTCAGCTCGTCGTCGTCGACGATGCGCCCCTCCTCGAGATCGACGAGCAGCATCTTGCCCGGCTGCAGCCGCCACTTCTTGACGATCTTCGCCTCGGGAATGTCGAGCACGCCGACTTCGGACGCCATCACGATGTAGTCGTCGTCGGTGACGACGTAGCGCGCCGGCCGCAGGCCGTTGCGGTCGAGCGTCGCGCCGATCTGGCGGCCGTCGGTGAACGCCATCGCCGCCGGCCCGTCCCACGGCTCCATCAGCGCCGCGTGGTACTCGTAGAACGCGCGGCGATCCTCGTCCATCAGCGGATTCCCGGCCCACGCCTCCGGGATCATCATCATCATCGCGTGCGCGAGCGAATAGCCGCCCATCATCAGCAGCTCGAGCGCGTTGTCGAACGACGCCGAGTCGGACTGGCCTTCGTAGATCAGCGGCCAGAGCTTCGGCAGGTCGTCGCCGAGCACTTCGGAGGCGATCGCGCCTTCGCGCGCGCGGATCCAGTTGAAGTTGCCGCGCAGCGTGTTGATCTCGCCGTTGTGGCAGACGTAGCGGAACGGGTGCGCGAGGTCCCAGGTCGGGAACGTGTTGGTCGAGAAGCGCTGGTGCACCATCGCCAGCGCGGAGACCATCGATTCGTCGTGCAGGTCGGCGTAGTACTCGCCGACCTGGTGCGCGAGCAGCATGCCCTTGTAGACGATCGTGCGCGTCGACAGCGACGGCACGTAGAACTCCTTGCCGTGCTCGCAGCTTCAGCGCCTGGATCGCGTGGCCGGCGCGCTTGCGGATCACGTACAGCTTGCGCTCGAGCGCGTCCTGGTCCATGTCGCCGCGCGCCGCGGCCGACGAACACCTGGCGGATCACCGGCTCGACTTCCTTCGTCCGCACCGACAGCCCGGCGTTGTCGCGTGGGCACGTCGCGCCAGCCGAGCAGCACCTGGCCTTCGGCGTCGATCGCGCGCTCGATCTCCTGCTCGCAGGCCATGCGCGACGCCGGCTTCCCGCGGCAGGAAGACCATGCCGACGCCGTACTGGCCGAGCGCCGGGAGCGTGATGCCCAGCTTGCCGCAGGCGCGGCGGAAGAACGCGTCGGGGAGCTGCAGCAGGATGCCGGCGCCGTCGCCCTGCAGCGGATCGGCGCCGGTGGCGCCCCGGTGCGTGAGGTTCTCGAGGATCTTGAGCCCCTGCGTGACGATCGCGTGCGCTCTTCCGGCCCTTGATATGCGCGACGAAGCCGAGCCCGCAGGCGTCATGCTCGAACGCGGGGCTGTACAGGCCCTGCGCGGCGGGCGGCCACGCGGCGGCGGAGGGGATCGGCGACGGCGTGCCCTTGTCCACACTGACCTCGCTACACGAAATGGACGGTTTTTGCCGCGAAACAGGGACGACAACCCCGCTTTCGCACATTCACGGCGAAACCCACCTATGCTACGCGGGATGCTGCAATGCGGCAAGACGGGAAGCCCCGCGTATCGGGTGAGCAGCGCGTACAACACCCGGGGGCTGCCGCGACATCGCCTACTGCTTGCCACTTGCGCCCCGGCAGATCTTAGGCTTTAATCTCAACAAAATCGGCTAGATGCTTGTTGCAACACCAGTTTAGCCTCTGCCGACCCAACGTTTAGGACAACATCATCAGGACTCCGACCATGGTCGAAAACCGACTGACCGCCTGGCTGCGCCCCGTCGTCTCCCTGCTTGCGCTGGCCAGCCTCCTCTCGCTCGGGGCATGCGGCGGCGGTGGCGGCTCGCCCAGCAATGCCTATGTTCAACCGCCCAGCACGATCGCGCTCAACGTGCTCCCGGTGAGCACGACCGTGTATTCAGGCGTTCCGGCGGTGCTCACGGTGACCAGCGGGACCGCGCCGTTCCAGGTTTTCTCCAGCGATCCGTCGATCCTGCCCGTGACCGCGACGGACGCGACGTCGATTCCGCTGCTCGCCAACCCGGTCAGCGCCGACACCCCGGTCACCGTAACGGTTCAGGACGCCTCCGGGCAGCAGGCGAACGTCGCGGTCAACGTGAGCCCGTCGCTGCTGCTCCCGGCGTCGATCACCATCACAGGGAACCCGGTGTGCGCGGGCTCGGATGCAACGCTTTGCTCGGGCCAGGACGGAACGGCCACCGTCGTGGTCACCGGCGTCGGCGGCGCAACGCTCGCCGGACGCTCGGTGCGCTTCGACGTCGTCCTCGGCACGTTTTCGCTGATCGCCGCCAATTCGACGGTCCCCGCCCAGACCGTGACCGTGCAGACCGACCAGAACGGTCTCGCCGCGGTGACGATCCGCGTGCCGGTGAACGCCGCCACGCAGTTCGCGACGCTGCGCGCCACGGACGTCGTGTCCGGCAGCAGCGTGCTCGGACAGTTCACGATCGCGCAATACATCAACGGCAACTCGGTGCTGTCGGTGATTCCGACGGGGACGACGACGTTCACCGGACCGGACACTGCGCACTGCTCGTCGAGCGGCATCGCCGCGTTCTACGTGTTCGGCGGGACCCCGCCCTACACGGTCCAGACCAATTTCCCCACGGCGGTCAACATCTTCGGCTCGCCGGTCCCGGTCAGCGGGGGCGGATTCTCCATCTCGCCGACCGGCCAGTGCTTCACCGGCCTGACGTTCGCGATCACGGACGCCGCGGGACGGACGCTGCTGACGCCGCCGACGGTGGACAACGTCTTCGGAACGGCCGAGCCGCCGCCGCCGGCGCTGGTCGTCACGCCGACGAGCATCGGTCCCGTGGCGTGCCCCGCCAACGGCAACCTGGGACAGATCCTCGCCACCGGCGGCACGGGCACCTATTCCGCGGCGGCGGCGTCGGCCACCGCGTCGGCCAACCCCGGCACCGGCGGACCGATCAACGTGCCGGCGACGTCGATGGGCCAGATCACCGTCAGCGTGAGCACGTCGGCCAGCGCACGGCGACTGGAACATCACGGTGTCCTCCGGCACGGCGACACCGAAAACCGTCGTCCTTCACTGCACCTGACCTCCGCAGCGGTCCCGCCTCGCCGACAAGCGAGGCGGGCGGCATTGCCCAAACGAAAACGGCGCCGAAGGCGCCGTTTTCGCATCAGCCGCCGTCAGCTCGCCAGCGCTTCGTCGAGGTGGTGCGGCTCCACATCGGCGCGAACGGTCGCGGCGCCCAGACGCTCCAGCAGGACGAAGCGCAGGCGCCCACCGGCGACTTTCTTGTCGCGACCCATGAGCTCGAGCCAGCGCGCCCGCGGCAGCGCCGGCGGCGCGCAGGGCAGGCCCGCGGCAGCGACGAGATCCCGCAGCCGTCGCGTGTCCGCCGCCGGAAGCCCGCTCACCCGCTCGGACAGCCGCGACGCGACCACCATCCCGGCGGCGACCGCTTCGCCGTGCAGCCAGCTTCCGTAGCCCTGCGCGGCCTCGATCGCGTGGCCGAAGGTGTGCCCGAAATTGAGAATGGCGCGCTCGCCGGTCTCGCGCTCGTCGGCGCGCACGACGTCCGCCTTGATCCGGCAGCTTTCGCGGATCGCGTGCGTGAGCGCCTCGACCTCGCCCGCCTTGACCCGCGACAGGTTCACCTCGAGCCATCCGAAGAACGCCGCGTCGCGGATCGCCCCGTACTTGATCACCTCGGCCAGCCCCGCCGCGGTCTCGCGCGGCGGCAGCGTGCGCAGCGCCTCGGTGTCGACGAGGACCGCGCGCGGCTGCCAGAACGCGCCGATCAGGTTCTTGCCCAGCGGATGATTGATCCCCGTCTTGCCGCCGACCGAGGAATCGACCTGCGCGAGCAGCGTCGTCGGGACCTGGACGAAGGAAACGCCGCGCTGGTAGATCGCCGCCGCGAAACCGGCCAGGTCGCCGACCACGCCGCCGCCCAGCGCGACGAGCGTCGTCCCGCGCTCGGCGCGCAACTCGACGAGGCGTGTGACGATGTCCTGTAGCGTCGGCCACGACTTGTGCTGCTCCCCGTCGGGCACCAGGATCACGTCGCTGGCCACCGCGCGCGCCGCGAGCCCCCGTCGCAGCGTCTCCAGGTGATGCGCCGCGACGGTCGCGTTGGTCACGACGACGACGCGCCGACCGGCGAGATCCGGCAGCAGTTCGCCGGCGCGGCCCATGAGACCGGCGCCGATGTGGATCGGATAGGCACGCTCGCCGAGGGCGACGTCGAGCGTCTTCACGGCCGGAGCGCTCCGCGCGGCGCGTCGGCCTCGAGCGTGCAGACGAAGCGCACGACCGCCTCGCGCTCCGACGGCACGACGTGGTCGGCCGTTTCGCGGTACAGCGGGTCGCGCTGCGCATAGAGATCGAACAGCCGCTGCCGCGGGTCGGAGGCCTGCAGCATCGGCCGGTGGCGGCTGTTGCACACCCGCTGCCACAGCGTCTCCGGCTCGGCGTGCAGATAGATGACGGTGCCGTTGGACTTGAGCCGCGCGCGGCTCGCCTCTCGCAGCACGGCGCCGCCGCCGGTGGCGAGCACGATGTCGGTGAGCTGCGTCAGGTCCTCGATCACGGCTTCCTCGCGGTCGCGGAATCCCGCCTCGCCTTCGATCTCGAAGATCGTCGGGATGGTCACGCCGAGCCGCTCCTCGAGCTCGTGATCGGCATCGATGAAGCGCTTGGACAGGCGGCGCGCGAGCTGCCGTCCGAGCGTCGACTTGCCGGCGCCCATCAGCCCGACGAGGAAGAGATTGCCGCGGTGCAAAGTCACCGCGGCATTGTAGTGGATCGGCCGCGGGGCTCCGCGACCGCCGGCGGGCGTGGCAGCGCCCGGCAGGCGCCGCCCGCCGGGGGGGTTTACTTCACTGCGGTGATCGAATCGCGGACGATGCGCGGCGTCAGGAAGATCAGCAGCTCGGTCTTCTCGCTGGTGCGCAGCGTGTTCTTGAACAGGTAGCCGAGCACGGGAACATCGCCCAAGAACGGCACCTTGTCGATCGTGCTGTTGATCGTTTCCTCGTAGATGCCGCCGATCACCGCCGTGTCGCCGTTGTTGACGGCGATCTGCGTGATCACGCTCTTGGTGTCGATCGCCGGGACGCTGCCGCCGCCGGCCTGCGGCACGAACGCGCCGACGGAATCCTTGCGGACCTCGACGGTCATGATGATGCGGTTGTCGGGGGTGATCTGCGGCGTGACCTCGAGCTTCAGCGACGCCTTCTTGAAGGACGTCGTCGCCGGCGTCGTCGCCGTGCCGCCGGTCGTGTAGGGAATTTCCGTCCCCTGCTCGATCGCGGCCTTCTGGTTGTCCGCGGTCATCAGGCGCGGACTCGACACGACCTTGCCGCGGCGGTCCGCCTCGAGCGCCGACAGCTCGAGATTGAGGAGGTTGCCGCTGCCGAGGTTGATCAGCGTCAGCGCGAGTGCCGCGGGGCTGGAACCTGCGGCGAACGCGGGCAGAACCGCCGGCAGGTTGAGGTTGAGCTGCCCGGGATCCGAGTAGCCGGCGTAGGCTTGCCCCGAGGCCAGCTCGAACGGCGTCTGCGTTCGCGCATCGCGGTTCGGGGAGACCGTGCCCGATCCGAGCGTCGACGGATTCACCACCGGCTGCGTGGTCAATGAGCCGCCCATGCCGAGCGCGTACCGGTTGTTGAACAGCGTGGCGCCCGTCTGCTGCCCGAGCCGCACGCCCAGCGTCCGGCCGAACTGGTCGTTCGCGATCACGATCCGCGCCTCGATCACGACCTGCTTCACCGTCGTGTCGATCTGGCGGATGATCCGGCGCACTTCCTCGAGCTTGCTCGGGATGTCCGTGACGAACAGGATGTTGGTGCGCGGATCGACGAAGGCGGTGCCGCGGCTCGACAGGAAGCGCGCGCCGGAAGCGCCGTCGCCGCCGCGTCCATTCTGGACGTTGACGATGTCGAGGATGTCGCGCGCCTTTGCATAGTTGAGCTGGAACAGCTCGGTCTGCAGCGGCTCGAGGCTGGAGATCTGCACCTGCGACTCGAGCTGCTGCTTCTCCCGCAGCGCAAGCTCCTCACGCGGAGCGATCAGCACGATCGTGCCGTTCTTGCGCATGTCGAGGCCCTTGGTCTGCAGGATGATGTCCAGCGCCTGGTCCCAGGGCACGTCCTTGAGCCGCAGCGTCAGGCTGCCCTGCACGGTGTCGCTGGTGATGATGTTGAGGCCGGTGAAGTCCGCGATGACCTGCAGCACCGCGCGCACGTCGATGTTCTGGAAGTTGAGCGACAGCTTCTCGCCCTTGTAGCCGCCGCGCGTCCCCTGCGTGAGCCGGTTGGGATCCTCCTGGATCGGCTTGACCTCGATGATGAAGCGGTTGTCCGCCTGGTACGCCGAATGCTCCCACAGGCCCCGGGGCTCGATCACCATCCGCGTGTTGCCGCCCTGGTTGAACGTGTCGACGCTCACGATGGGCGTGTTGAAGTCGGCGACGTCGAGGCGGCGCTCGAGGTTGCGCGGCACCGTCGTCTTGACGAAGTCGACGACGAGCGTCTTGCCCTGCTGGCGGATATCGATGCCGGTCGAGGCGTCGGAGAGATCGACGATCACGCGGCCCTCGCCGTTGCTGCCACGGCGGAAGTCGACGTCGCGCAGCGCGTGCGTCACGTCGCCCGGCCGCGCTTCGGCGAAGCGCTGCACGGCGGCCGGTTCGTTCGACGCGACAGCCCCCGTGTCGCCCAGCGTGACGAACACGTCCTTGCCTTCGACGCGCGTATCGAACGTCTGCGGCGCATTGAGGTTGAACACGACGCGGGTGCGGTTGCCGGCCTGCACGAAGTTCAGGCTGCGCAGCGCGGGGCTCTCGACGGAGCGCTGGTTGGACGACAGCGCGCTCGACGTATCGAGGAAGTCGAGCGCAATGCGCGGCGGATTGGAGATCGCGAAGCCCGCGGGTGGATTGGCCGGCGCGTCCTTCAACGTGAACTTGACGATCGTGCGGCCGGAAGCGCCGCGGGTCACCGAGACCTGCTCGATCGCGTTGGCGCCCTGCGCGAGCGCGTGGCCCGCGAAGAGGATGCCGGCGAGCGCCGCCAGGAACGTCATCATCCATCCCCGGAGAGCGCCGGCGCGGCCGGGCTCCACGGGGCGTCTGTCGTTAGACCCGATCATTTTTTGCTCCCTGGCGGTACCTGGTCCGTCTGCAGATTCAAGGCGCTCGACCGCTCGGACCAATCCCCCGAGCCGTCCTGCACGAGTTCCTTCAGCTTCACTTCCGAGTCGGTGATGCCGGTGACGACGCCGAAATTCTGGCCCATGTAGTTGCCGGGTCGAATCTGGTAGATGTCCTTCTCCGGCGTGCGCACGAGCGCGAACATCCCCTTGCCGCGTTCGAGCGTGCCGACCATCGTCAGCGCCTCCAGCGGGTAGGCCTCGAGCGGCTCGCGGCGGCGCGTCAGGTCGGGCGCGAGCTTGCTGTTGCCCTTCTGCGGCTCGATCTTGCGCGGCTTGAACGGGTCGGGCAGGTCGTAGGCGTTGTAGGCGAAGGGCTCGTATGGCTTGATCTGCGGCAGCGGGTCGAGGCGCCCCTTCTGCCCCTTGCCCTGCTCGGCCATCCAGTTGCGCAGGTCCTGGTGCGACTCGCCGCCGCACCCTGCGAGCAGCGCGGCCGCCGACAACGCGATGATGAGTGCGGGTTTCATTTCTTCTTCGCCGCCTTCTGCGCCGCGCGCTGCTTCGCGATCTCGTCCTCGTCGAGGTAGCGGAACGTCTTGGCGGTCGCCTCCAGCGTAAGCGTGCCGCCGTTGTTGGCGATGCCGACGTCGTTGAGGGTGACGATGCGCGGGAGCTGCGCGACGTCGCTGGCGAAGGCGCCCATGTCGTGATAGTTGCCGGTGATGCGGATCGCGATCGGCAGCTCGGCGTAGAAATCGGCCATGCGCTCCTGCGGCGCCGGGCGGAACAGCTCGAACGACAGCCCGCGGCCGAGGCCCGCCTGGTTGATGTCGGTCAGCAGGGAATCGATCTCGGCGCGATTCGGCAGCTGCTTCACCAGCGCGCCGAACGACTGCTCGACTTCCTTCAGCTGCTGCACGTACAGGTCGAAGTTGATCGCCTTGACCTTCTTCTGCGTGTACTGCTCGCGCAACTTCACTTCCTCGCCCTGCGCGCGCTCCAGCGCGTCGTACTGGTCCTTCCAGTCGAAGTACGCGCCCGCGGCGACGATGAGCAGGAACAGGATCGCGAGGATCACGATCTTCGGCAGCAGCGGCCAGTTGCCCGCCTCGCGGATATTGAGGCGCCGGAAATCGTCGAGCGTCATGCGGCCCCCTTCGCCGTCGTGGCGGGCCCGGGCGCTGCGCCGGGCGGCGTCACCCGCTTGACCGTCAGGCTCAGCGTGAACTGCGAGAGCTTCGTGCCCAGTCCCGGCGCCGAGCCGGGCGCGGGGACGAGCTGGATCTCGATCAGCTGGGGCTTGGTGAGCCACGCCGACGATTCGATGTTGCGCATGAGCGTGGAAACGCGGGCGTTCGACTGCGCGTAGCCGACCAGCGTGACCTTCTCGCCGACCTGCTTGATCGAGCGCAGAAAGACGCCGTCGGGCAGCTGGCGGACGAGCTGGTCGAGCAGGTGCACGGTTTCGCTGCGGTTCGCCTGCAGCGTCTCGACGACCTGCTTGCGGGCGAGCACCGCCTGGATCTGCTCGCGCAGCCGGTCGATCTCCTTGATCTGCTCGTCGAGCTTGGCGATCTCGGTCTTCAAGAGGCCGTTGCGGCTCTGCTGGTTCTCGATGCGCGCGGCCAGGATGCCGTGGACCAGCGCGACGGTCGCGAGGCCCAGCACGGCCAGCGAGACCGCCAGCGAGACGAACTGGCGCTGCCGTGCCGCGCGCTTCTGGGCACGGTGGGGAAGGAGGTTGATGCGTACGGTGCTCATGCGTGGACAGCCCCCGCGCGTGCGGACGACGCCGCCGCGCTGCGCCCGATGGGCGTGCGAATCTCGATCGGTTTCCGCCCGGCCGCGCGCATGTCAGTCGAAGCTGCGCATCGCGAGCCCGGTCGCGATCATGAGCATCGGCGCGTCCAGCGCGAGCTGGCGCGAGCGGATGCGGTCGGACGTCTGCATGCTGGCGAACGGGTTGGCGACGATCGTGCCGACCCCCGCGCGCTTGGCGACCAGGTCGTCGAGGCCGGGGAGCAGCGCGCAGCCGCCGGAGAGCACGATCTGGTCGACCTGGTTGTACGACGTCGACGTGAAGAAGAACTGCAGCGCGCGGGTGACCTCCAGCGCGAGCGTCTCCATGAACGGTTGCAGGACGTCGCTGTCGTAGTTCTCCGGCAGCCCCTGCGTCTTCTTGGCCGACTCCGCCTCTTCCGGCGACAGGTTGAACGCCCGCTGGATGTCCTGCGTGAGCTGGTTGCCGCCGAAGGCCTGGTCGCGGGAGAACAGGAATTGGTTGTTGCGCAGGACGTAGAAGTGGCTGACGTGGGCGCCGATGTCGACCAGCGCGATGTTCTGGTCGCGCCCGTTGGCGGGGAGCGACGGCCCGATCAGCTGGAACGCTTCCTGGGTGGCGTAGGACTCGACGTCCATCACGCGCGCCTTCAGGCCGGCGGACTCCGCGGCGGCGACGCGGTCCTCGACCTTTTCCTTGCGCGAGGCGGCGATCAGCACCTCGACCTCGTCCGGGTTGTTGGGCGCCGGGCCCAGCGACTGGAAGTCGAGGTTGACCTCGTCCAGGGCGAACGGGATGTACTGGTTGGCTTCGGCCTCGACGGTCAGCTCGAGCTCCTCCTCCTTCTGGCCGGCCGGGACGATGATTTTCTTGGTAATGACCATCGCGGCCGGCAGCGCAAGCGCTACATTGCGGTTTCGGCTGCCGAGGCGTTTCCAGCCGCGGCGGATGCCCTCGGCCACCTGGTCGAGGTTGGCGATGTTGCCGTCCGTCACGACGTCACGGGGCAGCGGCTCGATCGCGTAGCGCTCGAGCCGGAACTGGCTCCGGCCGGCGGCGGACAACTCGACGAGCTTGATGGCCGTCGACGAGATGTCCGCACCGATCAGCGACGGTGCCTTCGTCTTGAAAAAGTCGAGCGCGGAGGAGAGGTTTTCGGCGACCATGGTTGTCAGTCCTGATGCTGACAATTTACATTAAAGTCTGGGAGCAAGTGCAACACATGTCAATTTGTTTTCCCTTTTTCGGACGTCGCTGTTGCGTCGCCGCCTATAATTCGATTTCGATTGTCCGCGCAGGCGCCTGACGCCTGTTTTCCGTGCTGAAGCGTTCGTTACTGTATGTTTTTTCGGTGGTTCTGGGCCTCGGGCTCGTCGGCGCGCTGCTCGGTACATTTGTACTGGCGTTGCTGTGGCCTACACTGCCCTCGCTCGATGCGCTGACCGACTATCAACCCAAGATTCCGCTGCGCGTCGTCTCGGCGGAAGGCGACCTGCTCGGCGAGTTCGGCGAGGAGAGGCGTGCGATCGTCGGCATCCGCGAGGTCCCGGATGTCATGAAACAGGCCATTTTGGCCGCCGAGGACGAGCGTTTCTATTCGCACGGCGGTGTGGACTATTTGAGCATCGTGCGCGCCGCGCTCGCCAACCTGTCGTCGGGGGTCCAGCAGGGGGCGGGCACGATCACCATGCAGGTCGCCCGCAACTTCTTCCTGACCCGCGAGAAGACGATCACCCGGAAGATGCGCGAGGCGCTGCTCGCCTGGAAGATCGAAGCCAGCCTGACCAAGGACGAGATCCTCGAGCTCTACGTCAACCAGATCTTCCTCGGCCAGCGCGCCTACGGATTCGCGGCGGCGTCGCAGATCTACTTCGGCAAGCCGCTCAAGGACATCACGATCGCCGAGGCGGCGATGCTCGCCGGCCTGCCGAAGGCGCCGTCGGCCTACAACCCCGTCAACAACCCCAGGCGGGCGAAGACCCGGCAACAGTACGTGCTGCGGCGAATGCATGAGCTTCGGTTCATCACGGACGATCAGTATCGCGAAGCACAATCTGCGCCATTGGTCGTCCGGCAAGGGGTGCACGAGGCGTTGGCGACGCATGCGGAGTTCGTTGCGGAGATGGCCCGGCAGGTGGTGTTCGATGCGTATGGCGACCAGGCCTACACGCGGGGCCTGACGGTCTGGACCACCGTACACAGGGCCGACCAGGACGCCGCCTACGCGGCCGTCCGCCGCGGTGTCATCGACTACGACCGCCGTCACGGCTACCGCGGACCCGAGGCCTACGTCAGCCTGCCCGACGACCCGGGCGAGCAGGATGCCGCGCTCGACAAGGCGTTCCAGGATTCCCCCGACAGCGACAACCTCCTGGCGGCGGTGGTGCTGCAGGCGGCGCCTGCGGAGATCCGCGCCGTGCTCTCCAGTGGCGATCAGATCCAGGTGGCCGGTGACGGGCTCAAGTTCGCAGCGCGCGCGCTCAGCGACAAGGCGCCGGCCGCCCAGCGAATCCGCCGCGGCGCGGTCATCCGGGTGACGCGCGACGACAAGGGCAAGTACGCGATTGCGTCACTTCCCCTGGCCGAGGCGGCATTTGTCGCCATCGACCCGCGCGACGGCGCCATCCTCGCGCTGGTCGGCGGCTTCGACTACGACCGCAACAAGTTCAACCACGCGACGCAGGCGATGCGCCAGCCCGGCTCGGCGTTCAAGCCGTTCATCTACTCGGCGGCGCTGGAGAAGGGCTTCTCGCCGTCGACGATCATCAACGACGCCCCGTTCTTCGTGCCGGCGGCGCAAGCCGGCGGCGCGGACTGGGAACCCAAGAACTACGACGGCAAGTTCGAGGGGCCGATGCGGCTGCGCGTGGCGCTAGCCAAGTCCAAGAACCTCGTCACCGTGCGCATATTGCAGGCGATCGGACCCAAGTACGCACAGGACTACATCGCCCGTTTCGGCTTCGACCCCAAGCAGCACCCGGCCTACCTGACAATGGGGCTGGGCGCGGGTTCGGCCACGCCCATGCAGATGGCGACCGCCTATTCGGTGTTCGCCAACGGCGGCTACCGTGTCCCGCCTTACCTGATCGGCAAGATCACCGACGCGCGCGGCAACCTCCTCTCGGAGGCCAGGCCCGATGGCGCCGGCGGCAAGGCCGAGCGCGTGATCGATCCGCGCAACGCCTTCATCATGACGACCCTGCTGCGCGACGTGATCGCCTACGGCACGGCCACGCGCGCACTGGAGCTCAAGCGCAAGGACCTTGCCGGCAAGACCGGCACGACGAACGAGAACGTCGACGCGTGGTTCTGCGGCTTCAACCAATCCGAGGTCGGGATCGCATGGATCGGCTTCGATCAACCCAAGACGCTCGGCACCAACGAAACGGGCAGCGCTGCCGCGCTGCCCATCTGGATCAGCTACATGCAGAAGGCGTTGAAAGGCGTCCCGGAGAAAATGCCCGAGACGCCGCCGAACGTCGTCTCGGTGCGCATCAATCCGGAATCGGGGCTGCGCGACGACAGCAGCAACCTTTCGGACTGGTTCTACGCCGAGTTCACCCCGCGCGCCCGCGAGGAGGCGTTCGCGCCCGCCGCCGCGATAACGCCAGGCGCCCCGGCGCGCGACGCCCGCGACCAGCTCTTCTGAAGATGAGCCCCCCACGCTCACTGCGTTCGCTGCCCCCACAGGGGGAGCAAGCCCCGCTTGGGGCGGCCCTGCGCGGGGGATGACGACCCCCACGCTCACTGCGTTCGCTGCCCCCACAGGGGGAGCAAGCCCCGCTTGGGGCGGCCCTGCGCGGGGGATGACGACCCCCACGCTCACTGCGTTCGCTGCCCCCACAGGGGGAGCAAGCCCCGCTTGGGGCGGCCCTGCGCGGGGCTAGATGGGCCATCGCGGGCACTCGGCGTTCAAGGGACGCCCGCATGGGCCGGATCCGTACGGTCGCGACGCGCAGAACCGCGTGCGCATCGCGCAGGCGGCGGCGCGTCTCATCGCGGACCACGGCATCGCCGACTGGTCGCTCGCAAAGCGCAAGGCGGCGCGGCAGCTCATGCTTTCGGAGCGCGAGGCGCTGCCCGACGACGGCGAGATCGAGGCGGCGCTCGCCGAGCATCACGCGCTCTTCGGCGGCGACGCGCACGTCGCCACACTGCGGCGCCAGCGCGAGCAGGCGCTGGTGTGGATGCGGCGGCTGTCGTCGTTCGAGCCCGCGCTGGTCGGCGGGGTCGCCGCCGGCTGGGCAACCGCGCACAGCGACATTCGGGTCGAGCTCGTCGCCGACGACGCCAAGGCGGTCGAGCTGGCGCTCATCAACAACGGCGTCGCCTACCGGCTGCCGCCGTCCGGGCGCATCGACGCGCCCACGGAGCTGTTCATCGAAACGCCCGCCGGCGGCGTGCGCCTGATCGTGCGCACCCCTGCCGCGCAGCGCCAGCGGCCACAGCGCGATGCGCAGGGCCAGCCGGTCGCGCGTCTTTCGATCGCCGCTCTCGCGGCGCTTATCGCTGGCGCGTGAGCCAGCGCGCCGCGTCGAGGGCGAAGTAGGTCAGGATGGCGTCCGCACCGGCGCGCTTCATGCCGGTAAGCGCTTCGAGGACGCACGCGCGTTCGTCGAGCCAGCCTGCGCGCGCCGCGGCCTTCAGCATCGCGTACTCGCCGGACACCTGATACACGGCCGTCGGCATCGCGAACTCGTCCTTCACCCGCCGGACGATGTCGAGATAGGGCAGGCCCGGCTTCACCATCACCATGTCGGCGCCCTCCTTCACGTCGAGGTACGTTTCCCACAGGGCCTCGTCGCTGTTGGCCGGGTCCATCTGGTACGTGTACTTGTTGCCGCCGCCGAGGCTTGCGGCGGAGCCGACCGCGTCGCGGAACGGCCCGTAGAACGACGACGCGTACTTGGCGGAGTAGGCGAGGATCCGCGTGTGGATCAGCCGCGCCTCGTCGAGCGCCGCGCGCAACGCGCCGATGCGCCCGTCCATCATGTCGGACGGCGCCACCATGTCGACGCCGGCGCGCGCATGGCACAACGCCTGCCGGGTCAACGCGGCCACCGTCACGTCGTTGACGACGTAGCCCGACGCGTCGACGAGTCCGTCCTGGCCGTGACTCGTGTACGGATCGAGCGCGATGTCGGTGATGACGCCGAGCTCGGGAAAGCGCGATTTGAGCGCGCGCACCGCCCGCGGAACGAGGCCTTCGTCGTCCCACGCCGCGGCCGCATCGTCGGACTTCGCCGTCGCGTCGACCACCGGGAACAGCGCGATGGCCGGTACGCCGAGCGTCACGCATGCCTCGGCGTCGGCAAGCAGGCGGTCCACGCTCTTGCGCGACACGCCGGGCAGCGAGTCGACCGGCTCCTCGCGGGACGTGCCGTCGAGCACGAAGACCGGATAGATGAAGTCCTCCGGTCCGATACGCGTTTCGCGTACGAGACGGCGCGAGAAATCGTCGCGTCGCATGCGACGCATCCGTCGGGCCGGGAACTTTCCGGCAAAGGCAATGCTCATCGCGATCTCCTCGTCGCCTGCGCATGTATTTGCGCCGGTCGTCCATGCGTCCAGCTCGCGGGCCACTTTGTAACAAGTGTTGCGCGGCGCGGAACTCGGCGCTTGCGCGCCGGTCCATCCACGCAGACGGTGAACGTCTCCCGCTTTCCTCCCTGAGCGGGTGCCCGGTGTCGGGTCGATCCGATGCCGGGCGTTCTTGGGCCCCGCGTCACTCCCCTTGACCGCGGGGCCTTTTTTATTCCATCCGTGCGCGGACAGTCCTTCGCGTTCACGGCAGCCATCCCTCGAGCACGGCATCGGCCTCGGCGATGCCGAGTCGCGTCGACGCCGAGAACGCGATGACCGTCACGGCGCTCGCATAGGGGAAGCGCGCACTCACATTGGCGCGAATGCCTGCAACGGCGTCGCGGCGCTCCGCGATGTTGAGCTTGTCGGACTTGGTGGCGAGGATCATCACCGGTCGCCCCGACGGCACGAATCCGTCGAGCAGCGCGAGATCCTGATCCTTCAATCCATGGCGCGCATCGACGACGAGCACGATGCCGACGAGCGTGGAGCGCGACGTGACGTAGTCCCACAGCGTCGCCTGCCAGTCGCGCTTGAGGGCGCGGGACACGGCCGCATAGCCATAGCCCGGCAGATCCGCGGCGCGGCCGCCGCCGGACAATGAGAAGAAGACGATCTGCTGCGTGCGACCCGGCGTACGGCTCGCGAAGGCAAGCCGGTTGCGCCGCGCGAGCGCGTTGATCGCACTCGATTTCCCGGCATTCGAGCGGCCGGCGAAGGCGACCTCCGGCGGTCCGGCCGGCGGCCATTGCACCGAGGAGGCCGCCGCGATCACGAACGCGGCCCCGACCAGGGGCGATTCCGATTTGCGAACGTCCGGCGCAGGGGCCCGGGGGGCCGCGTCGGGCGACTCCGCTACAATGCTGCGTTTTTTCATCCGGACCCTGGCGCTGGCCGCACGGGCGCAGGTCCGGGTTCTCGCCCGCAAGGAGTTGCCGACCATGTCACGTTCGTTTGTCCCCCCCGATGCGGCGCTGTGCGCCGCTTCCCCCCGAGGGGGCGCGCGCCTAGGGTCGGCCCGACGGCGCGCCACGCTGTTCGCCCTCGTCGTCGCGGCGCTGCCGTTAACGGTCGCCGCGCAACAGAGCGCGCCGCCGGCCCAGCCCGATCTCGGGAAGGCGCAACAGATCGTCAACCAGGTGTGTGCCGCCTGCCACGGCGCCGACGGCAACAGCCCCACGCCCGCCAATCCCAATCTTGCCGGACAGCACGCCGACTATATCACCCTGCAACTCGCCCATTTCAAGGCGGGAGTACGCGTCAATCCGGTGATGCAGGGCATGGCGTCGACGCTCTCCGACGCCGACATGAAGGCGCTTGGCGTCTACTTCAGCCGGCAGAAGCCCAAGGGCCTCGCGGCGAAGGATCCGGCGACGATCAAGCTGGCGCAGAAACTGTATCGCGGCGGCGATGCCGCGACCGGCGTGCCGGCATGCGCATCCTGTCACTCGCCCACGGGCGCGGGTATCCCGAAGAACTTCCCCCGCGTCGGCGGTCAGTACGCCGATTACAGCTACGCCCAGCTCAAGGCGTTCAAGGCCGGCGAGCGGGGCGCCGACAAGGAGGACAAGGACGTCAACGGCAGGATCATGGCGACGATCGCCGGGCGCATGACCGACGCGCAGATGAAATCGGTCGCCGATTACATGGCGGGGCTGCGCGATTAAGGCCGACCCCGGCGCAACCGCGCCGCGAATCGCCAGCCTGCACATCTACCCCGTCAAGGGCGCGCGCGGCATCGACGTCGCGCTCGCCGAGGTCGAGGTCACCGGCCTCGTGCATGCCGGACTTGCGGACCGCGAGTGGATGGTCGTCGACGTCGACGGCGCCTTCCTGACGCAGCGCGAGCATCCGCGCCTCGCACAAGTCGAGCCGGCGAGCGAAGGCGAAACGCTGCGGCTGACGGCGCCCGACATGCCGCCGCTCGACCTCGCGCTTCGCACGCGAGGGCCCTCGCGCCCCGTCACCGTCTGGCACAGCCGCGTGCGCGGACACGACGAAGGCGACGCCGCCGCCGCGTGGTTTACGCGCTTCCTGCGCGCCGACGTGCGGATCGTCCGCTTCGATCGCGCGGCGAAGCGCTGCTGCAACCCCGACTACGCCGGCGATTCCGGCGCGCACACGCTGTTCTCCGACGGCTACCCGATCCTGGTGATCGGCAGCGCATCCCTCGAGGACCTCAACGGGCGGCTCGCCGCCAAGGGCGAAGCCGCGCTGCCGATGAACCGGTTCCGGCCGAACGTGGTCGTCGCCGGCCTGGCGCCGTACGACGAGGACCATCTCGACACGATCGACTGCGATGGCGTCGCGCTCAGGCTGGTCAAGCCGTGCACGCGCTGCCAGGTGACGACGACGGACCAGCACAGCGCGCGCGTCGGGTTGGAGCCGCTGCGCACGCTGTCGACCTACCGTCGCAACGACCGGCTCGCCGCGGTCGTATTCGGCATGAACGCCCTCGTCGCCGCCGGCGCCGGGCGCACGCTGGCCACCGGCGCCGCCGCGACCGTCGCGTACCGCTTCTAGGATCGCGCTGCGCCGTCAGGGCGGGGCCTGCTCCTGCCGCGAAGTCGCGGGTTCGCAGTTGGCCGGTCAGCTCCCTGCCGGCGTGCACATGATCACCGCGTCGGTACCGTAGCCTTCCGCAGTCCAGGTGAACGGGTCCGCGCGCATGGCGTCACGCGTCTGGACGTCGGCCGTGTACCGATGGTTCGTCGTGACCTGGTTGAAGAAGCGCCAGATCGGCAGCGTGTTCGCCGGGCACGCGCCCGTCGCCGTGTTGGGCAGCGGAATGTAGAACACGTTGGCGCTCTCGTAGATCCAGTCGATCGGATGCGCCTGCGCGGTCGCCGCGCATTCGTCGGTGCTGGCCGAATAGAAATGCGAGTCGCCGTACGCCGGCGCCCGGTAGAAGCGGCAGACCGGGCTGGTGCCCGCCACCGGCGTCGCGTACGCGAGGAAGCGCAGCCCGGTGCGTTCCCATCCGGCGTGGACGCCGGTATCGAGGTCGTTGATCTCGGCCGGCGACGCGGAAATGAAATAGTGCTGCAGCGAGCGGTTGTAGAACTCGACGGCGACCACCGTCGCGCTCGGATTGTTGCCGGGCGTCAGGTACTGCCGCGTGAGCGGCAGCATGTTGTCGAGGCGCGAATAGACGTCGGTCCCCGCCCGGTTCTGGCACGACGCCTCGCCGCCGAAAAGCCCGCCGCGGACTTCGTAGTAGCCCCCGGTGGCGTTGAACGTCACCAGCGCCGCGCCGCTGGAACCGACTTCGGTGGTCCCCTGCGAGTACACGGCCTTGATGAAGCTCGTGCCGTCGCTGAAGGTCTCGTAGCCGGGCGAGGTGCCTTGCGCCCACTTCTTGAGGTCGCCCTGCGGATGGTGGACGACGGTGACCGTGCTCTGCGCCGGTACCGGCTCGGCCCGCCAGGCGGAGAAGAACGCGCCGGCGGGCGGCGGCGCGACCAGACGCACCAGCGCCCAGTCCCAGTCCTCGCTTCGCGCGAGCAGCGTCGCGCCGCTCGACTGCTGGACGAACGGCGGCACGGCCGTGCTGCCGCACGTCACCGCATCGAAGAACCAGTACGTATTCATCGTCCGCGCCGCGGTCGCCGAGTTGATGCAGTGATTGGCGGTCAGGAAGTACGGGGTGTTGCTGGTGATCAGGTCGTTGATCAGCGTGCCCGAGCACAGGTAGGTAAAGCCGTCCTCCTGTGTGAAGGCGATCTTCGCGACCGCCTTCGCCATGTTGTCCAGCGCGACCGACGCGGGCATCACGCACTTGACGTCGATTTCGCACGCGTCCGACGTGCCGATGTCCTGGATGTCCTTCGACACCGGGTTCTTGAGCGCCGCGCCGGCGGCGAGCTGGTGCGACAGGCGCGGTATCGTCAGCGTGACGTCGTCGAGCTTCGCATTCCCGGGCGCCGCGAACTCGATCGTCGCCGTGCTGCCGTCGAGCATGGGCGACCAGTAGCTGCCGAAGCGCGCGGTGTCCTCGGCGATGGCGTTGGCGGGAAGGGGGCCGAAGACGGCACCGTTGCGCGATCCCGCGAAGCGCACGACCACGTCGGGATCGACCGCCGACATCTGCAGCGCGACGCGCAGTCCGGCGGCATCGACCGAGGTCACCGTGATGCGGGCGGCGCGCGAGCCGTCCGGCAGCGCCTGCCACGGCAGGCTCGCCAGGAGCATCGTGCCCGACGCCGCGGCGATGGCGCGTCCGAAGCCGATGGCCAGCGGGCGGCCCTTGCTGCCCGCCGCGGCCTCACGCGGCGTCGCGGCACGCCGCGCGTTCTCGGCCTTGACCTTGGTGCGTTCGGCAGGCGCGGGCGCGGGGAGCGTGATCGTCACCGACGACGCTGCGGCCGGCAGCAGCAATCGCGGCGACGCCACCTTCGCCGCGACGGCGTGATTCGGCGCCGGCGCGACAGCATTCACCGGCGCTTCGGCCAGCGCGAGGCCGGAGGCGAGCCACGCCGACCACACCGCCGCTGCCAGGCGCAGGCGCGCCCGATCGTTAGCCATCCGATTTCTCCTTTGTTGTCGTGGATCGGCGACAGGACACGCCGCTCCCCGGACACCCCTAACGTAACCGGCCGCCCGATCGCCGACCGCGCAACGTCATGCGACAGGATTTTGCCGGCGCGGTTCCTCGGGCCCCTCGAGGCACGCGGTCAGCGCCGCGCGCCAATCGGGCATGACGATGCCGAACGCGCCGGCAATCCTGCCTGACGCAAGCACACCGTATGCCGGCCGCGGCGCCGCGAGGGGATAGTCGCGCGTCGCGATCGGCACGATGGCCGGCCGGGGTGCGTCGCCGACGATCGCGCGGGCAAAGGCATACCAGGTCGTCGCCCCGGGCGCGCTGAGGTGATAGAGGCCGGCGCGTTCGGCGACGGCGTCGCGGCCCCGTGCGACCAGCGCAGCCGTCGCCGCCGCGAGCGCCCGCGTCCAGTTCGGGACGCCGGTCTGGTCGTCGACGATGCGCAGTTCGTCACGTTGCGCCGCCAGGCGGCGAATCGTGGTCAGGAAATTGGCGCCGCGCAGGCCGTAGACCCAGCTCGTGCGCAGCGTGACCGCCGCGGCGCCGCTCGCCGCAATGGCGCGCTCGCCCTCGAGCTTGCTCGCGCCGTAGACGTTGAGCGGATTGGGCAGCGCCGACTCGTCGTAGGGCGTGCGCTGCGCACCGTCGAACACGTAGTCGGTCGAATAGTGGACGAGGATCGACCCCCGCCGCTTCGCCTCCTCCGCGAGGATGCCCGGCGCGTGCGCATTGACGGCGAATGCGCGCTCACGCTCGCCCTCCGCGCGGTCGACGGCCGTGTACGCCGCGGCGTTGACGATCCACGCCGGCGCGAGGTCGCGCACGACGCGCACGATCGCGTCGGCGTCGGCGAGATCGAGCGCGGCGCGATCGAGCCCGACGACGCGGCCGAGGGGCGCGAGCGCGACGACGAGCTCGGCGCCCAGCTGCCCCCGCGCACCCGTCACGAGGAGCGTGTCCCGACTCGCCGTCAAGGGTAGGTCGCCGCCAGCGCCAGCGGCACGCCGGCCGCGTCCTTCGCGGCCAGCGTGGGCGCGCCTTCGAGCGGCCAGGCGATACCCAGTGCGGGGTCGTTCCAGAGCAGCGTGCGCTCGTGCGAAGGAGACCAGTAGTCGGTCGCCTTGTACAGGAACTCCGCCATCCCGGACAGCACGAGGAAGCCGTGCGCGAAGCCCGGCGGAATCCACAGCATCCGGTGCTCGTCGGCCGACAGCCTCACGGCGACGTGCCGGCCGAAGGTCGGTGCGCTGCGGCGCAGATCCACGGCGACGTCGAGCACCTCGCCGGCCACCACGCGCACGAGCTTCCCCTGCGCATGCTCGATCTGGTAGTGAAGGCCGCGCAGCACGTTGCGGGCGCTGCGCGAGTGATTGTCCTGCACGAATTCCGCGGCGATTCCGGCGACCTCGAACGCGCGACGGTTCCAGCTCTCGAAAAAGAAGCCGCGCGCGTCGCCGAAGACCTTCGGCTCGACCAGCTTGACGTCGGGAAGCGCCGTGGGCGTGACGTGCATCGGCGTCAGCGCGGCTGCGAATCGCGCAGCACGGAGAGGAGGTACTGGCCGTAGCCGTTTCTGGCAAGCGCCATGCCGAGCGACTCGAGCTGCGCGGCGTCGATGAAGCCCTGCCGATAGGCGATCTCCTCGGGACACGCGATCTTGAGGCCCTGGCGGCGCTCGATGGTCTCGATGTACTGCGAGGCCTCGAGCAGCGACTCGTGCGTTCCGGTGTCGAGCCACGCCATGCCGCGACCGAAGAGCTCGCAGTCGAGCGCGCTCCACGCGAGGTATTGGCGGTTGACGTCGGTGATCTCGAGCTCGCCGCGCGCCGAAGGCTGCAGTCCGGCGGCGACGTCGACGACGCGCGTTGTCGTAGAAATAGAGGCCGGTGACCGCATAGCGCGAGCTGCGGCGCCTTCGGCTTCTCCTCGAGCGACACGCACGCGTGCCGTCCGGCGTCGAACTCCACGACGCCATAGCGCTCCGGGTCGGCGACCGGGTAGGCGAACACCGTCGCACCGACCGCCTTTGCGCGCGCGCGCTCGAGCTGCGGCTGCAGGTCGTGGCCGTAGAAGATGTTGTCGCCGAGCACGAGCGCCGACGGCGCATCCCGCCGAGGAACTCGCGCCCGATGACGAACGCCTGCGCAAGCCCCTCGGGCGACGGCTGCACCGCATACGACAGCGACAGGCCCCAGTGCGAGCCGTCGCCGAGCAGCTGCGCGAAGCGCGGCGTGTCCGTCGGGGGTCGAGATCAGCAGGATGTCGCGGATGCCCGCCAGCATCAGCGTCGACAGCGGGTAGTAGATCATCGGCTTGTCGTACACCGGCAGGAGCTGCTTGGAAACGACCTGCGTCACCGGGTACAGGCGCGTGCCCGAGCCGCCGGCGAGGATGATGCCCTTGCGCGCCGGTGCGGGCCCGGATCCGGAATCGCTCATCGGAGACCCCTTCGCGCTTCGCGCCCGGGCGCACTCGCGCTTCCTCCGGCGCACTCATGCGGTCGCGTATTGCATCGAGACCCACGCGCGGTATTCGCCGCTCGTCACGCTGTCGAGCCACGGGCCGTTGTCGAGATACCAGGCGATCGTGCGGCGCAGCCCGGACTCGAACGTCTCGGCCGGCGCCCAGCCGAGCTCGCCGCGGATCTTCGTCGCGTCGATCGCGTAGCGGCGGTCGTGACCCGGCCGATCCTGGACGAACGTCACGAGCTGTCCCGTAGTCGCGCAGCGGGACGCTGCGCCGACAGCACGCGGCAGATCGTGCGCACGACGTCGATGTTGCGCATCTCCGCATTGCCGCCGACGTTGTACGTCTCGCCCGGCCGGCCCCCGCTCGAGCACCGCGCGGATCGCGCGCGCAGTGGTCGTCGACGTAGAGCCAGTCGCGCACGTTGCGGCCGTCGCCGTAGACCGGCAGCGGCTTGCCCGCCAGCGCGTTGACGATCATCAGCGGAATGAGCTTCTCCGGGAACTGATGCGGGCCGTAGTTGTTCGAGCAGTTGGTCGTCAGCGTCGGCAGTCCGTACGTGTGGTGATAGGCGCGCACCAGGTGATCCGACGCGGCCTTGGACGCCGAATACGGGCTGTTCGGGGCATAGGCCGTCGTCTCGCGGAACGGCGGGTCGTCCGGCGCCGAGCGAGCCGTACACCTCGTCGGTCGACACGTGGAGGAAGCGGAACGCCTCGCGCTCGGCCGCAGCCGAGCTTCGCACCACCAGCTCTGCACCGCGTCGAGCAGCGCGAAGGTGCCGACGACGTTGGTCTGGATGAACGCGGCCGGCCCGCGATCGAGCGGTCGACGTGCGTCTCGGCGGCGAAATTGACGATCGCCCGCGGCCGGTGCTGCTCGAGCAGCGCGTTCGACCAGCGCCGGGTCGCCGATGTCGCCGCGCACGAACACGTGCCGCGCATCGTCCGTCAGCGCGGCGAGGTTGCCGAGGTTGCCGGCGTAGGTGAGCTTGTCGAGATTGACGACGCGGCTCGCCGCCCGCTGCGCAAGCCAGTCGAGCACGAAGTTCGCGCCGATGAATCCGGCGCCGCCGGTCACGAGAATCATGGAAGGTACCGGCCGACTGCGAAGGCAGCCCGGATGCGGGCAGTTAAGGAGGGGCATGTTCGCAGTCAGGCGCCGTAGTAGCTCCGGTACCACCCGACAAAGCGCGCGAGCCCGTCGTCGAGCGAGGTGCGCGGCGCGAAGCCGGTCGCCTTGCGCAGGCGATCGATCGATGCGTAGGTCGCCGGCACGTCGCCCGGCTGCATCGGGCGATCGACGCGCATGGCCGCGCGGCCGAGCAGGCGCTCGAGCGTGGCGATGAGCGTGGGCAGCGCGAACGGCCTCGTGGTGCCCGATGTTGTAGATGCGTGCGGAGCGCCGCCCGCCACCGCCGGTTGCGGCGGCTGCGCGAGCATGCGCAACACGCCCTCGACGATGTCGTCGACGTACGTGAAGTCGCGCGCCATCCGGCCGTCGTTGAACACGTGGATCGGCGCGCCGGCCAGGATCGCGCGAGTGAAGATCATCGGCGCCTGGTCGGGACGACCCCACGGTCCGTAGACGGTGAAGAAGCGCAGACCGGTGGCGGGCAGCCGGAACAGGTGGCTGTAGCTGTGCGCCATCAGCTCGTCGGCATTCTTGGTCGCCGCGTAGAGGCTGACCGGATGGTCGACCGGCTGGTCCTCGGAGAATGGCAGCGCGTGACTGGCGCCGTACACCGACGACGACGACGCGTACACGAGATGCGCGATGCCGGCGTGCCGGCAGCCCTCGAGCACGTGGCCGAAGGCGACGATGTTGTTGCGCAGGTACGCCGCGGGATTGTCGAGCGAATGGCGCACGCCGGGCTGCGCGGCGAGGTGCACGACGCGCGACAGCCGCGCGTCGCGGAACAGCGCGCCGTCGCGGCCGCGTCGGCGAGATCGATCCGCTCGAAGCGCGAAGCGCGGACGGCCCGCGAGCGTCGCGATGCGCGCCTCCTTGAGGCGGACGTCGTAGTAGGGGTCGAAGTTGTCGACGCCCACGACCTCGCGCTCCGGCGTCGAGCAACGCACGCGCGGCGTGCATGCCGATGAACCCCGCGGCGCCGGTCACCAGCACGCGCTGGCCGGCGAAATCCACGGGCGGCAACGCGCTCACCGGCCGCGTCCCTCCGCGTCGAGCGCGCGCAGCTTCGCGTACTTGAGGAAGCTCGCGAACGCGCCGATGGCGATGTGCGCGAAGCCGGCGACACCGTCGAGAAAGCCCAGCCGAAGCACGTAGTAGCGAAGGAAGCGCGCCAGCGGCGACAGCGCGACGCGCAGCGCGCCCGCGCCGGTCGCCCCGCGCGTGCAGTGCGTCGGCCTGCAGCGTCGTGTACCGGTTCTGCTTGGCGATGTAGGCGTCGAGCGACTCGGCGGACGCATGCAGAGATCGCCGCCAAGACGTGCCGTCGGGCCCTCGACGATCACGCGTTCGTGGACGGCGTCGTCGGACCAGCGCGCGCGCCGCCGGTCGAACAGCCGCACCGTCCAGTCCGGGATAGCCTTCGCCATGCGCAAGCCAGCGGCCGAGAAAGCGGTTGCGCCGCGCGATCGAGAATGCCGGCGCGGCGCGGCACGCCGGCTGCGAACGCGTCGCGTATCGCGGCGGCGAGCGGCGGCGTCACGCGCTCGTCGGCGTCGAGGCACAGCACCCAGTCGTGCGCGGCCGCGGAGACGGCGAACTGCTTCTGCGGACCGAAGCCGCTCCATGCCCGCTCGAGCACGCGCGCGCCCAGGCGCCGCGCGACTTCTACGGTATGATCGGTGCTCCCCGAATCGACGACCAGCGCCTCCGCCGCGAACGGCGCCGACGCCAGGCATTCCGCAAGCTCTCCGGCGGCATCGCGCGTGATCACGACCAGCGACAAGGGCAGCGGCATCCGCGCATGCGCCAAGTTTACTTGGTTTGCCCGGTTCGACCGGCGTGACGGCGGCTGCGGACAAGCCCGATGAGCGCCGTCCTCGTCATTCGCCCCTCGTCGCTCGGCGACATCGTCTACGCCCTCGCGATCGTCCCCGACATCCGCCGCCACCGGCCGGACGTGGCGATCGACTGGGTCGCGGAGCGCGGCTTCGCCTCCCTCGTCGGACTGTGTCCCGACGTGCGACCGTCATCCCGTTCGCGCTGCGCCGGTGGCGCAGCGCGCCGTTCGCGCGCGAGACCTGGCATGACATGGGCGCGTTCCGCCGCAACCTGCGCGCGGCGCGCTACACGGCGATCCTCGATCTCCAGGAGCAGGTGAAAGGCGCCATGATCGCGCGCACGGCGCGCGGCCGCCGGCCACGGCTTCGATCGCGCGAGCGTGCGCGAGCCGCTCGCCACGCTCGCGCCACGACGTGCATCATCGCGTGCCCCGCCATCTGCATTTCGTCGAGCGCTGCCGCCGGCTCGCGGCGGCGGCGCTCGGCTATGCGGTCGAAGGGCCGCCGCGCTGGCATCTCGTGCCACCGGCGGCGCCGGCGGCGCTGCCCCCGCGGCCTTACGTCGCGCTGCTCCCGGCGACGAGCCGCGCGGACAAGCTGTGGCCGGAAGCGTCGTGGCGTGCGGTGATCGAGGCCTTCGAGCGCGCCGGCCTCGCGACGCTGCTCTTCTGGGGCAGCCCGCAGGAAGCATTGCGCAGCCACCGCCTCGCGGAGGGCATGGCCAACACGATCGTTCCGCCGTGGCTGTCGCTGCCGGACGCCGCAGCGCTGCTGGCGCGCGCGGAACTGGCGATCGGCATCGACACGGGCTTCACGCATCTCGCGGCGGCGCTCGGCACGCCGACGCTCGGATTGTTCTTCGCGACCGATCCGCTGGTCCACGGCGTCGCCTGCGCCGGCCCCCACGCGCGCGACCTCGGCCGCGCGCGGCGGATGCCGCAGCCGGACGAGGTGGTGACGGCGGCCGGCGAACTGATGCGCGCGGTCCCGCGCTGCTGAGCGGCGCCATGGTGCGCACGCTGTACACGCTGCTCTGGTGGATCGCGCTGCCGTTTTTGCCGCTGCGCCTGTGGTGGCGCGGGCGCCGCGAGCCAGGCTATCGCGAACGCGTCGGCGAGCGCTTCGGCGTCTACGCGGGCGCGCCGGCCGCCGGCCTGCGCGACGTCATCTGGATCCACGCCGTATCGCTCGGCGAGACGCGCGCCGCGGCGCCGCTGATCGAGCGCATCGCGCGCGAACGCCCGTCCGCGACGATCCTGCTGACGCACATGACCGCCACCGGACGCGAGGCCGGCCGCACGCTGTTCGGCGATCGCGTCGTGCAGGCGTGGCTGCCGTACGACGTCCCGTTCGCGATCCGCGCCTTCCTCGCGCGCTTCCGACCGCGCATCGGCCTGCTGATGGAGACCGAGCTGTGGCCGAACCTCGCCGCGCTGCTGCCAGGCGGCCGGCGTGCCGCTGCTGCTCGTCAACGCCCGGCTGTCGGCGCGCTCGGCGGCCGGCTACGCGCGCATCCCCGCGCTTGCGCGGCCGATGATGGCGTCGCTCGCGGGCGTCGCCGCGCAAACCGGCGAAGACGCCGCGCGTCTGCGCGACGCTCGGCGCACCGGACGTCGTCGTCGTCGGCAACCTGAAGTTCGACGTCGACGTTCCGGATGCAGCGCGTGCCGCAGGGCGGGCGCTGCGGGCGCGGATCGGCCGCGCACGGCCCGTGTGGATCGCGGCGTCCACGCGCGACGGCGAGGAAGCGCTCGTGCTCGATGCCTGCTTCGCCGCGCCGGCGCTGCCTCCCGACACGCTGACGATCGTCGTGCCGCGTCATCCGCAGCGCTTCGACGCCGTCGCGGCGCTGCTCGAGCATCGCGGCATCGCGTTTGCGCGGCAGGAGCGCCGGCGGCGCGATCGGCACGGCCGACGCGCGTGCTCCTGGGCGACACGATGGGCGAGATGCTCGCGTACTACACGGCGGCCGACGTCGCGTTCGTCGGCGGCAGCCTGCGTGCCGCTGGGCGGGCAGAACCTGATCGAGCCCATCGCGGCGGGCGTTCCGACGCTGGTCGGTCCGCACACGTTCAACTTCGCCGAGGCGGCCGCGCGCGCGATCGACAGCGGCGCGGCGATGCGTGTTTCCGACGCGCGCGACCTCGTCACGAAGGTGGGCGCGCTGTTGCGCGACGATGCCGCGCGCCACGCGATGGCGCAGCGCGCCGCCGCCTTCCACGCCGCGCATCGGGGGACGACGGATCGCCTGTTCGCGTGGCTCGCGCCGCGGCTTCCCGAGGCGTAGCGCCGCGCCTTGCAACGACGCCCGCCGCCGGCGGCGCGCCGCCGCGTCAGCCCGTCAGGTGACGGTTGATCTCCTCGAGATCGCGCTCCGAGAGCGTGCCAACCGCCGACTTCAGCCGCAGCACGCCGACCAGGTAGTTGAAGTACGCCTGCGCCAGGTCCCGCCGCGTCTGGTAGACGTTCTGCTGCGTGTTCAGCACGTCGAGGTTCGTCCGCACGCCGACTTCCTGGCCGACGCGGTTGGAGTCGTAGGCGACCTGCGCCGACTTGACCGCCTGCTCGAACGCCTTCACCGATGCGGCAGCGCTGTTGACGCCCGAGAACCCCGTCTGAGCGTTGAACAGCGCGGCGCGGCGCGCGACCTCGAGGTTCTGCCGCGCGTTGTCCTGCAGGGCGATCGCCTGGCGGATCTTCGAATCGACGAACCCCCCCTGGTAGATCGGCACGTTGAGCTGCGAGGCCGATCTGGCCCTGCCGCAGGTCGAAGCCGTTGGAGAAGTTGGTCGCGCCGCTGCCGCCCGAGTAGAGGTAGCTGCCCACGAGGTCGACCGTCGGCAGGTGGCCCGCCTTCTGGCGATCGATCTCGAGCGTCGCGATGTCGAGGTTGTACGCGGCGATCTTCACCGCCAGGTTGTCGTTGAGCGCCTTGTCGACCCAGTAATCGGCCGAATTGGGGCTCGGCAGCATCGGGCTCGAAGCCCTGCCCGACGCGCTTCAGCGGTGGCGGATTGCGGCCGATGATCGCGCGCAGCGCCGTGCGCCGGTTCTCGAGGTCGTTGCGCGCGCTGATCTCCTGCGCGGCGATCGAGTCGTACTTGGCCTGCGCCTCGTTGGTGTCGGTGATCGTCGCGACGCCGACCTCGAAATTGCGCTTTGCCTGCGCGAGCTGCTCCGACACCGCCGCCTTCTGGCTCTCGGCGAGCTCGACGTTGAACTCGGCGAGCAGCACGTCGAAGTAGGCAATGGCGACACGCAGGATCAGGTCCTGCTGCACCGAGGACAGCGTGTAGTCCGCCTGCGCGACCTGCTGCTTGGCCTGGTCGTACGCGACCTTGTTCTGCACGCGGTACAGCGGCTGCGACGCCGAGACCGAGACCTGGCCGAGCCGGAAGTTGCGGTTGTTGATGTCGAGCGGCGGGTCGCTGCGCACGTTCTCGCTGAAATTGTTGGCGTTCGCCGATGCCGCGGCGCTCACCAGCGGAAGCAGCGTCGATCGCGCCTGCGGCACGAGCTCCTGCGTGGCGTTCCAGGCGGCGCGCGCGGCGGCCAGCGTCGGATCGTTCTGCTGCGCCTCGCGGTAGATCTGCAAAAGGTCGTCGGCACGGGCAGGCGCCGCGGTGAACAGCGTCGCGAGCGCGAGCGCAAGGGTGGTGTTGCGGGCGGCGGCGTGCCGTGATCGCATGGGGAGACTTTTCATGTGCGCGGTGAGGGTCAGAATTCGAAGCGCGCGGGCTGCGCAGCGTTGAAGAGCGGCGCAACCACGGTCTCGAACAGGTCCCTGACCACGCGCGAGCCCGGCGCCGGGAGATGCACGAGGCGCGCGGTCATCGCCGGCGCGTCGCCCACGATGGCGAACAGCCGGCCGCCCGGCTGAAGCTGCTCGACGAAGCGCTCGGGAAGGATCGGCGTCGAGCCGGTCAGCACGACGACGTCGTAGGCGTCGTCGCCGAAGCCGCGCGCGCCGTCGCCGGTCTCCACGCGGACGTTGGCGAATCCGGCACGGGAAAGCCGGGCCGCCGCCGCCGATGCGAGGGCGTCGTCGATCTCGACGCTGCATACGCCTGCCGCCTCGCTGGCGAGGAGCGCGGTGAAGTAGCCGCTGCCGGTGCCGATCTCGAGGACCCGGTCGGACCGCGAAAGCGCCAGCTCCTGCAGCACGCGCGCCTCGACCTTCGGGCGTCCACATCGACTGGCCGTTGCCGAGGGGAATCTCGAGATCGGCGAACGCGATCGAGCGGTACTGCTGCGGCACGAAGTCCTCGCGCCGGACCGCGAACAGAAGATCGAGCACGCGCTCGTCCAGCACGTCCCACGTCCTGATCTGCTGCTCGACCATGTTGAAACGCGCCTGTTCGACGTCGAACGTGCTCATCGCTTCCTCTCCGCAGGTACCGCTAACTGACCGCCGGTCATTATAACAAACCGGTCCCATTTTCCCGCGCGCCGAAACGCATTGTTGCGCACGCGCATCGGCGCTGCGCGGCATGTTTCGTCGCCCGCCGCCCGCGTCCGCCGACGCGTCGCCTCGATGCACCGTGGGGGCCGGAATTCAATCCAGCGTCCGGCGGTAGCGCAGCATGGCCACGACCGCGACGGCGGTCATGAACAGCGCGATCGGCCACAGGTGCGGCGCCACGTCGGCGGCCGTGTTGCCCTTGAGCAGGATGCCGCGGACGATCCGCAGGAAGTGGGTCAGCGGGAACACCTCGCCGAGCGCCTGCGCCCAACCGGGCATGCCGCGAAACGGGAACATGAACCCCGACAGCAGCAGCGACGGCAGGAAGAAGAAGAACGTCATCTGCATCGCCTGCAGCTGGTTTTTGGCCACCGTCGAGATCGTGAAGCCGAGTGCCAGCAGCGAGGCGATGAAGAGCACCATCGCGGCGAACAACAGCGCCATGCTGCCGATCATCGGGACGTCGAACAGGAGGCGCGCCGCGACGAGGATGATCGCCGCCTGGACGAAGCCGACCAGGATGAACGGCGCGATCTTGCCGGTCATCACCTCGAGCGGCTGCGCCGGCGTCGCGAGCAGGTTCTCGAGCGTGCCGCGCTCGCGTTCGCGGGTGATGGCGAACGCGGTCATCATCACCATCGTCATCTGCAGGATCACGCCGAGCAGCCCCGGCACGATGTTGTACTGCGTGATGCCTTCGGCGTTGAAGCGCCGCTGGATGACGAGGTCGAACGGGGCGGCGTCGGGCGCGAAGCGCGCGAGCGGCCCGGCGAGGTCGTGCTGCAGCACGGTGGGGGCAAGCGCCCCGAGGGCCGCGAGCGCGTTGCCCGTCGCCGCGGGATCGGTCGCGTCGGCGGCGACGAGCAGCTGCGGGCGCTCGCCGCGCTCGAGCTTGCGCGAGAAGTCGGGCGGTATGACGACGGCGAACTGCACGTCGCCGCGCTCGAGCATCCGGTCCGCGCCCGCCTCGCCGGGCGGAACCTCGGTCACGGCGAAATAGCGCGTGTTCTCGAGGCCGCGGACGATGCTGCGCGAGTACGTGCTCTTGTCGTAGTCGACCACGGCGGTCGGCAGCGACTTGGGGTCGGAGTTGATCGCATACCCGAACAGCACGAGCTGCAGGATCGGGATGCCGACGATCATCGCGAACGTGAGGCGATCGCGCTTCATCTGCACGAATTCCTTGCGCATGATCGCCATCACGCGCACGAAGGAGAACGTCTCGGCGGCGCCGCGGCGGGACCGGGGCGACGGTACGGCAGCGGCGCTACTGGACATTGTCCGTGGCGTCCTGCATCAGGCTGATGAACACGTCCTCGAGCGACGGCTCGGTGCGCGTGCACTCGAGGTTCGGCATGGCGCGCGCCGGCGCCAGCGCGGCGTCCAGCGCGGCGGCGGAGTGGCCGGACACGTGCAGCGTCGTGCCGAACGGCACGATGGTCTCGACGCCGGGACTCGTCCGCAGGTCGCGGGCGAGCAGCGCGAGCGCGCGCGCGTCGCCCGCGCTGTCCGGATCGCGCAGCGCCACGATCCACGTCGCGAGGCCCGAGTGCTCGATGACCTCCTGCACGGATCCGTGTACGAGAAGCCTTCCGTAGGCGAGGTACGCGAGCTGGTGGCAGCGCTCGGCCTCGTCCATGTAGTGCGTGCTGACCAGGACCGTCATGCCCTCCGCTGCGAGGTCGTGGATGTGCTCCCAGAAGTCGCGCCGCGCCTTGGGGTCGACGCCGGCGGTGGGCTCGTCGAGAAGCAGGAGTTGCGGCGAGTGCAACAGGCACGCGGCCAGCGCAAGGCGCTGCTTCCAGCCGCCCGACAGCGTGCCGGCGAGCTGCGCCCGCCGCGCGACGAGGCCGAGGCGATCGAGGGCGCCCGCGACCGCCGCCCTGCGCTGCGGCACGCCGTACATGCGCGCGACGAAATCGAGGTTCTCCTCGATCGACAGGTCCTCGTACAGCGAGAAGCGCTGCGTCATGTAGCCGACCTCGCGCTTGATCGCGAATGCCTGCGTGCGGATGTCGTAGCCGAGGCACGTGCCTTCGCCGGCGTCCGGCGTGAGCAGGCCGCACAGCATGCGGATCGTCGTCGTCTTGCCGCTGCCGTTGGGGCCGAGGAAGCCGAAGATCTGTCCGCGCGCGACCTTGATCGCGAAGTCGTCGACGACCGCGCGTCCCCCGTAGCGCTTGGTAAGGCCGCGAACGTCGATGGCGGGCGCTTCGCTCATGCCGCGGCGCCGGGCAGCGTGACCTCGACCGGCAGGCCCGGGTGCAGCGCCGGCGTCGGCGCATCGGGCCGCGCCTCGATCAGGAACACCAGCTTGGCGCGGTTCTCGCGGCTGTAGATGACCGGCGGCGTGTACTCTGCCTGCGGCGCGATGAAGCTGACCTTCGCGGCGACGCTCGCGCCGCAGCCGTCGCAGCGCACGGACACCGGCGCGCCGAGGCGCAGCGACGCGAGCGAGGGCTCCGGCACGTAGAAGCGGATCTTCACGTTCGCCGGCGGCAGCAGCGACGCGACCGGCACGCCCGCGGCCACCCATTCGCCCTCGCGGTAGAACGTGTCGTTGACGAGCCCCCCGACCGGCGCGGTCTGCGTCTTCTGGTCGACGCGCCATTGCGCCTGCGCGAGGGCGTCGGTGGCGGCCTTCACCTCCGAGCGCGCCGCGGCGATCGCGTCGCTCCGCGCAGGGAGATTCGCAAGGGACAGCTGCGCGCCGAGCTCCACGACGCGCGCGCGGTCGCTGTCGCGCTTCGCCAGCGCCTGGTCGAGCTGCTGCGGCGGCAGGAACTTGTCGGCCACGAGCTTGCGGGCGCGATCGAGGTCGGCCTCGGACTGCTTGAGCGACGCCTGCGCCTGGGCGACCTGCGCGCGCACGGCGGCGATCTCGGGCGGCCGCCGTGCCTTCTCGAGATCGGCGAGGGCTGACTGCGCCTGTCTCACGCGCGCCTCGGCTTCCGCGCGCGCGGCGGCTTCCTGCTCGCTCTCCAGCACGAACAGCGGCGCGCCCGGCGCAACGTGGTCGCCCTTCTTGACCGCGAGCCGCGCGAGCGTCCCGGACAGCGGCGCTGCGACGCGCACGTAGTCGGCCTCGACGTAGCCCGGATAGGCGGCAGGCGGTGCATCACCGCAGCCGCAAAGGAGCGCCGCAACGGCCAGCGCGAGCCCGGCCGCGGGCTTCATCGGCGCCGCCCCGCGGCCCGCCGCGCGGCGCGCCCGGGCGCCGGCGGCGCGAGCCCGGCAAGCGCGCAATCGACGCGTTCGGCGATCGCGGCGTCCGACGCAATCACGGCGGCGAGGTCGCGCGTGACGCCTGGGACGATCGCGCGCTCGGCGATCGCGCCACCGATGAGCACCGGCGCCGCGACGCTGCCCGCTAGGAAGGCGACCGCCTGAGGCAGCGGCATCGCGCGGAGCTGGCCGGCCTGCTGGCCGGCGGCGATGAGGCCCACGATGACCTGCACATGCCGCGGCATGTTCGCCCGCGCGAACTCCAGCGCGACGGGCTCGCCGGCGAGCGCCTCCGCGATGAGCCGCCGCAGCAGCCGTCCGTTGTCGCGGCCGAAGCGCCCGAGCAGGTTCAGCGCGGCGCGCAGCGCCTCCGCCGGGCTGGCCGCAGCGGCGGCGAGCTCGAGGCCGGCGAACATTTCGTCGTAGAGCGCCTGCAGCAAGCGCCGGACGAACTGCTCCTTGGTCCGGAAGTGGTAATGGAACATGCCGGGATTGGCGCCGGCGCGCTCGGCGAGCTTGCGCACCGACAGCCCGGCGACGCCGGTCTCGGGATACAGCTCGCGCCCCGCTTCGAGCAGCAGCGCGTCGACGTTGCGCGACGGCCGTGGCATGGCGTAACTGTACGGTCGTTTAATTATACAGTCAACCAGTAAAGCGCGCGGGTGGATCGGGGCCCGCCCGCTACGGAAGCGGGCCCCGTTCCAATGGGACCGGATTGTTAAAGAGCGAGGCCCGGATGCCAGAGGCCGGCGCCGGGCCTTCGATCGATGGCGGGTCAGTCGTCCGCGCCGGGCCTTCGCTGGCTCGGGTCAGTCGTCCGCGCCGAGCTTCGCCGGCATGCCGGGCGCCGCCCTGCGCGCTGCCTTGCGGCGCGCGCGGCGCTCGTGCAGCGCGTCGAGATACGTGTAGAGGACGGGCACGACGATGAGCGTCAGCAGCGTCGACGTGATGACGCCGCCGATGATCGCGCGGCCCATCGGCGCCTGCGTCTCCCCGCCTTCGCCGAGCCCCAGCGCCAGCGGCAGCATGCCGCCGATCATCGCCGCGGTCGTCATCATGATCGGGCGCAGCCGCACCTGGCCCGCGTCCTGGAGCGAATCGCGCAGGTTCGCGCCGGCGCGTCGCGCGCGGTTGGCGAAGTCGACGAGCAGGATCGCGTTCTTGGTCACGAGCCCCATCAGCATGATGAAGCCGATGATCGAGAAGATGTTGAGCGTCGTGCGGGTGAGCAGCAGCGCGAGGAACACGCCGATCAGCGAAAACGGCAGCGAGGCCATGATCGCGACCGGCTGCGTGAAGCTCGCGAACTGCGACGCGAGGATCAGGTAGATGAAGATGATCGCGAGCCCGAGCGCGGCGACCGCCGCGGCGAACGATTCCTGCATGTCCTGCTGCTGGCCCGCCGCCGCGAGCCGGTAGCCCGGGGGCAGGTCCATCGCCGAGGCGATCTTCTGCACGTCGTTGCCGACGTCGCCCGCCGGCCGGCCTTCGGCGTTGGCGTAGATGCCGACGCGCCGCTGGAGGTCCTGTCGCTTGATGATCTGCGGGCTCGTCGTCTCGACCAGGTCCGCGACCTGGCGCAGCGGCACCATGCGCATCTGTCCGTCGGGGCCGCGCGTGTTCGACGTGAGGTAGAGGTTGCCGAGGTCGGCGGCGATCCGCCGCTGGTCGCGCGCGAGCTGCACGTTCACCTCGTAGTTCTGCCCGTCGGGACCGAGCCAGTAGCTCACCGTGTCGCCGGCCAGCAGCGGGCGGATGGTCGCGCCGACCTGCTGCACCGTGACGCCGAGGTCGGCGGCAGCGGCGTTGTTGAGGCGGATCGACAGCGCCGGGTTGGCCGCCTTGTCCGACGTCTCCAGGTCGGCGATGCCCGGCACCTTCGCCACCTTGTCCGCGAACGCCTTGGCGATCTTCGACAGCGTGTCCGAATCCGGCCCGAGCAGGTTGAACCAGATCGGCCGGTCGTAGCCGATCGCGAGCTCGATTCCCGGCACCGGCTTGAGCGCGTCGCGGATCATTCCCTCGAGCTGCATCTGCGAACGATGGCGCTTCGCGCGGTCGACGAGCTTGAGGTTGACGCGCGAGTAGTTGCGGCCGTCCTCGGTGCCGACCGTCGTCATCATGAGGTCGATCTCGGGAAACTTCTTCAGCACCTCCTCGACCTCGCGCGTCTTGCCGTCCGTGTAATCGAGGCTCGAGCCGACCGGCGTGTTGAGCCGCAGCGAGATGAAGCTCTGGTCGGCCTGCGGCATGAATTCCGTGCCGACCAGCGGCACGATCAGGAAACTGCCGGCGAAGGTGAAGAACGCGATCGCCAGCACGCTCTTGCGGTGGTCGAGCGCCCAGGACAGCACGCGGCCGTACAGGCGATGCAGCGCATCGATGCCGCGCTCGATCCACGCCATGAAGCGGCCCAGCCACGGCAGGTACTTGAAGCGCGTGTCGGGCGGATCGTGCCACACCGACGACAGCATCGGATCGAGCGTGAAGCTGATGAACAGGCTCACCAGCACCGCGACGGCGACGGTGAGGCCGAACTGGAAGAAGAAGCGCCCGATCAGGCCGCTCATGAACGCGATCGGCACGAACACGGCCACGATGGCGAACGTCGTCGCCATCACGGCCAGGCCGATCTCGTCGGTGCCCTCGCGCGCCGCCGTCGCGTGATCCTTGCCGAGCGACAGGTGGCGCACGATGTTCTCGCGCACGACGATCGCGTCGTCGATCAAAAGGCCGATGCACAGCGACAGCGCCATCAGCGTCAGGAAATTGATCGTGAAGCCGAACGCGTAGAGCGCGATGAACGTGGCGATCACGGCGAGCGGCAGCGTGAGGCCCGTGATGACCGTGCTGCGCCAGCTGTGGAGGAACAGGAAGACGATCAGCACCGTGAGGAAGCCGCCCTCGACGATCGTCTGCTTGACGCGGTCGACCGCACGCTCGACGTTCTCCGCCGTCGAGAACGTGACGCGCACCTCGACGTCCGAGGGCAGCCGGTCCTTGAGCGCGGCGACCGCCGCCTTCACGTTGCGTCCGGTCTCGACGATGTTCGCGTCCTGGGCCTTCTGGATGTCGAGCGTGATCGCGGGACGGCCGTTGATCCGCGCGAAGCTCGTCATCTCCTTCTCGCCGTCGATGACGTCGGCGACCTGCGACAGGTAGACCGCGCCGCCGCCCTGCTGCGCGACGATGATCCGGCCGAACTGCTCGGGATCCTTGATCTTGCCCTCGACGCGCACGACCGAATCGCTCTGGCCGCGCGTCAGCCGCCCGGCCGGCACGTCCTGGTTGGCGTTCTGGATCGCCTGGATGACCTGGTCGACGCCGATGCCGAGCGCGGTGAGCGCGTTCGGCTTGATCTGGATGCGGATCTCGCGCGTCACGCGGCCGTTGACGTCGACGCGCGCCACGCCCGGCTGGTTCTCCAGCGCCTTGACGATCGTCTGGTCGGTGAGCGAGGTCAGCTCGCGCAGGTCGGTCGTCTGCGACATCACCGCCAGCGTCGCGATCGGCTGGTTGTTCTCGTTCTCGACGCGGTTGACCAGCGGGTCCTTGACGTCCCGGGGGAAGCTCGGCCGCACGAGCGCGATCTTGTCGCGGACGTCCTGAATCGCCACGGCCGCGTTGGTCGACAGCCGGAACTCCACGAAGACCTGGCTCGATCCCTCGCGCGAGTTCGAGAAGATCCGCTTGACGCCGGACACCTGGTTGACCGCGTATTCGATCGGCTTGGTGACGTCGGCCTCGACCGCCTCGGGGGCGGCGCCCGGATACGCCGTCATGATCATGACGAACGGCAGGCTGACATCCGGCATCTGCTCGACGCGCAGCCGGTTGTAGGAGAACACGCCGAGCACGGTGATGCCGATCATCACCATCGTGGCGAAGACCGGATTCCTGATGGACGTTCGCGTGATCCACATGGCGTTTGCCTTCGATCGTCAAAATCGCCGGCGGGATGTGTCCGCCGGGGGTCCGATGCGCAACCGCGTTCGACGCCGCCCCGCGGGCGCCGGTCGACGCGCTGGCGCGTCGCTGCATAACGCTCGGTGCTGCCGGCATGTCAGGCGTTCAGCTCGCGCCGCCGGGCGTGGCGGTGGTCGCGTTCTGCGACGACGTCGGCGCCTTCACGAGCGCCGGCGCCCCATCCCTCAGGTTGTCGAAGCGCGCGGCCAGGATCGGCAATCGGGGCGGCAGCACGGTCTTCACCTCGACCAGGCCCTTGGCGTCGTCGCGGCGCCCCAGGGTCACGAGCCGCCGCGACAGCTTCCCCTTGTCGATCACCCAGACGAACGACTGGCCGGCCTCCGTGCGTACCGCCGTGGCGGGGAGCGTCGGGGCCGGGGCACTGGCGGCAAGCTCGATGCGGCCGGTGGAGAACATGCCGCTCTTGAGCGCCGCATCCGGATTGGGCAGGCTCACGTAGACGATCAAGGCGCGGGTGCCGGGCTCCGTCGCCGGGTTGATGCGCTCGACCCGGCCGGTGAAGCGGCGCTCCCCGAAGCCGTCGACCGCGAGGTCGACCGGCATCCCGATCCGCAGCTCGGGCACGTCGATCGCGGGGACCAGCGCCTGCACCTCGAGGTCCCTGAGGTCGACCACCGTCACGAGCGGCGCCTCGACGGCCACCTTCTCGCCGGGCTGGACATGGCGCTTGGCGACGATGCCGGCCAGCGGGGCGGTGGCGACGGCGTCCTTGAGGGCGTTGCGCGCGAGCTGCACCTGGGCTTCCATCGACTTCACGCTGCCCTGGGCGACGCTGTAGCTCGACTCGGCGCTGTCGAAGGCGTTCTGCGAGATGAACCGGTCGTTGAGGAGCTTGCGTGTTCATCGTGCGCGTCTTGGCCGCGAGCGCGAGCTGCGCCCGGGCGCTTTCCAGCGCGCCCATCCGGTCGATCAGCTTGGCATCGAGGTCGGTGGTGTCGATCCGCGCAAGCACCTGGCCGGCGCGCACCGCCTCGCCTTCGCGGACCGTGATGTCGCGAACGTCGCCGGCAACTTTCGCCTTGACGATCGCCTGGTGCACCGGCTGCAGCGTGCCGGACACCGGCAGCCACCGCGACAGCGGCCGGGTCTCGACGTACGCGAGGTCGGCGGGGGCGAACTGCAGCGCGACCGGCGCGTCCTTGACCGGCGCATCGCCCGGCGGCCGCTTGCCGTACAGCGCCAGCACCGTGGCACCGATGCAGCCCGTCACCAGAACGATGATCGAGGTGCCGACCAGGCGCCGTCGCGTGAACCATGAGGCCATGAATCTCTCCCTGTCCGCACCCCGGTCGGGCGCGCCCCGCTCTGCGCTCCGGCCGCCGGCGTGTTCCGGGGCGAAGCGGTCCGCAATGCCGGACTTCGCTTGGATGCGGCCAATCCGCTGTCCGGATTCGCCGCCGGACCGGGCATGAGACTAGAGGCGCGGGCACGCGGCCACAACACGGCTGCGACGGACCGCAGCCAGCGCCGACCAAGCGCGCCCGGCCCGCGCCGGAATGCGGCCCGGCCGGCGGGCCCGGCGGCCCCGCGTTTGACACCCCCAGTGCAGCGCCCCGATAATTATACGTTTCCCTTCTTCAATTCTCAGTTCCCGGAGAATCACATGACGTTCACTCGCAAGCTCTCGGTCGCCCTGATGGGCGCCGCGCTGATCGCCGCGTACGGTTGCGGCAAGGAAGAACCCGCCAAGACCGCGGAAGCCCCGAAGGCCGCCGCGCCCGCCGCGCCGGCCGAGGAAACAGTCACCGTCAAGATCGGCCACGCCGGCCCGCTGACGGGCAGCATCGCGCACCTCGGCAAGGACGACGAGAACGGCGTACACCTCGCCGTCGACGAAGCCACCGCGAAGGAGATGAAGATCGGCGGCAAGATCGTCAAGTTCGAGATGATGAGCGAGGACGACCAGGCCGATCCGCAAGCTCGGCCCGACGATCGCGCAGAAATTCGTCGATGCGAAGGTCGCCGGGCGTCGTCGGCCACCTGAATTCCGGCGTGACGATTCCCGCCTCGGCGGTCTACAACCAGGCCGGCATGCCGATGATCTCCGGCTCGGCGACCAATCCCAAGCTGACCGAGCAGGGCTTCAAGGTCGTGTTCCGCACCGTCGGCCGCGACGACCAGCAGGGCCCGGCCGTCGCCGCCTACATCGCCAGCGAGCTCAAGTCCAAGAAGGTCGCGATCGCCGACGACGCCACCGCCTACGGCGAAGGCCTCGCGAACGAAGTCGAGAAGACGCTCAAGGCCGCCGGCGTCCAGATCGTCGCCGCGCGAGAAGACCAACGACAAGGCGACGGACTTCAAGGCGATCCTGACCAAGATGAAGGGCAAGAACCCCGACGCGATCTTCTACGGCGGGATGGACGCCACGCGGCGGTCCGATGATGAAGCAGGCGCGCGAGCTCGGCATCAAGGCGGTGTTCGCGTTCGGCGACGGCGCGTGCACCGCCGAGATGAGCAAGCTCGCCGGCCCCGCGTCGGAAGGCATGATCTGCTCGCAGGCGGGCATCCCGACGCAGATGGCGTCGAAGGCGTTCCAGGACGCGTTCAAGGCGAAGTACGGCGAAGTGAAGCAGTACGCGCCGTTCTTCTACGACGCCACCAACCTGCTGATCGCCGCGATGCAGAAGGCCGACTCGACCGATCCGGCCAAGTACCTGCCCGAGCTGCAGAAGATCAGCTACGACGGCGCGACCGGCCACATCGAGTTCGACGAGAAGGGCGACCGCAAGGACGCCGAAATGACGATCTTCCAGATGAAGGACGGCAAGGTCGAGCCGGTCGCGATCATCAAGGCCGGCAAGACGACCAAGATCGGCGCCGAGCCCGCGGCAGCGGCGCCCGCCGCGGCTGCCCGGCGCCGGCAATGGCCCCGAAGAAGTAGACGCCGGCCTGTCGACGCACCGACGGCGCCCTCGCGGGCGCCGTTTTTTTTGCGCGGGAGCGGACGATCGGGAACCCTTTCGGCGGCGAGGGATTGCCGACATGCGCCGCGCCTTGCACAATCGGGCCGGTGCGCGTCCGTCGGGACGGCGGACTCTCGGACCGGATGGACATCTTCCTGCAGCAGCTCGTCAACGGCCTGACGCTCGGCAGCGTGTACGCGATCGTCGCGCTCGGCTACACGATGGTCTACGGCATCATCCAGCTCATCAACTTCGCGCACGGCGAGGTCGTGATGATCGGCGCGATGGTCGCCTTCTCCGTGATCACCGCGCTCGCCGCCGCGCAGCCCGGCTGCCGCCGCTCGTGATCGTGCTCGTCGGCGCGCTGGTCGCGATTCCCGTCTGCATGGGCGTGGGCTACACGCTGGAGCGCGTCGCGTACCGGCCGCTGCGTCGCGCGCCGCGGCTGGCGCCGCTGATCACGGCGATCGGCCTGTCGATCATCCTCCAGCACCTCGCGATGATCATCTGGAGCCGCAACCCGCTTGCCTTCCCGCAGATCATCCGACGTCCAGCTCTACCATTTCACCGGCGAACCCGAACGGCGCGACGATCACCAACGTGCAGGTCGCGATCATCCTGACGTCGATCGCGATGATGGCGGGACTGCTTGCGCTCGTGTACCGGACGAAGCTCGGCATCGCGATGCGCGCGACATCGCAGAACCAGCAGGTCGCCGGGCTGATGGGCATCGACATCAACCGCGTGATCTCCCTGACCTTCGTGATCGGCGCCGGGCTCGGCGCGGTGGCCGGCGTGATGGTGGGAACCTATTACGGCATCGCGCAGTACCAGATGGGCTTCCTGCTCGGCCTGAAGGCGTTTTCCGCCGCCGTGCTGGGCGGCATCGGCAACCTCGGCGGCGCGATGCTGGGCGGCATGCTGCTCGGCGTGATCGAGGCGCTGGGCGCCGGCTACATCGGCGACCTCACCGAACCTCTGCCAGCTCTCCGGATGGTCGACGGCGATCGCCCAGCGCTGCGAATCCGACCCCAACCTCACGCTCTTCGGCAGCAACTACCAGGACGTGTTCGCGTTCTTCGTGCTGATCGCGGTGCTGATCTTCCGTCCCTCCGGCCTGCTCGGCGAGCGCGTCGGCGACCGCGCCTGACCGCTCCTTCGCGCCGCAGCCGACACCGCATGCAATCCGAAGCCGGCGCCCGCAACCCGCTGATCGCCCGGGTCGCCGTCGTGCTGATCGCGCTCTCGCTCGCGGTGCTGCCCTTCGCGCTCTCCGGCATCGGCACCGCGTGGGTGCGCATCACCAACCTCGCGATCCTGTACGTGCTCCTGTCGCTCGGGCTCAACATCGTCGTCGGCTTCGCCGGGCTGCTCGACCTGGGCTACATCGCGTTCTATGCGGTCGGCGCCTACGTCTACGCGCTGCTGGCGTCGCCGCACTTCGGACTGCATCTGCCGTTCTGGATCATCCTGCCGATCGGGGCGCTGGTCGCCTGCCTCTTCGGCGTGCTGCTCGGCGCGCCGACGCTGAAGCTGCGCGGCGACTACCTCGCCATCGTCACGCTGGGCTTCGGCGAGATCATCCGGATCTTCCTCAACAACCTGTCGCAGCCGGTCAACATCACCAACGGCCCGCAGGGGATCACGCTGATCGACCCGTTCCGGCTCGGCAGCTTCAACTTCGCGCAGACCGAGAAGATCCTGGGGCTCACGTTCACCGGCCCCGTCAAGTACTACTACTTGCTGTTGCTCGTGATGCTCCTGATCATCGCGCTCAACCTGCGGCTGCAGAACTCGCGCATCGGCCGCGCCTGGGAGGCGATCCGCGAGGACGAGGTCGCCGCGCGCGCGATGGGGATCAACACGCGCAACATGAAGCTGCTCGCGTTCGCGATGGGCGCGTCGTTCGGCGGCATCGCCGGCGGCATGTTCTCGGCGATCCAGGGCTTCATCAGCCCCGAGAGCTTCGTGCTGGTCGAGTCCATCATGGTGCTGGCGATGGTCGTGCTGGGCGGGATGGGCAACATCTGCGGCGTCGTGCTCGGCGCGGTGCTGCTGTCGTTCATGCCCGAGGTGCTGCGCTACACGGTGGGGCCGGTCCAGCAGCAGCTGTTCGGCCGTATGCTGATCGATCCCGAGGTGATCCGCATGCTGCTGTTCGGCTTCGCGCTGGTGCTGATGATGCTGTTCCGGCCGGCCGGCATCCTCCCGTCGGCGCTGCGCAAGCGCGAGCTCGAGTCGAACCGCGTGCAGAACGCCGCATGATTCACGCCGGCAATCCGCTGCTGGTCGCCGACGGCATCGCCAAGCGCTTCGGCGGCGTGCAGGCGCTGTCCGACGTGAGCTTCCACATCGGGGCGGGCGAGATCTACGGCCTGATCGGCCCCAACGGCGCGGGCAAGACCTCGCTGTTCAACGTGCTGACGGGCATCTACGCGCCGGACGGGGGCACGTTCACCTTTGCCGGCGCGCCGCTCGCCGACCTCAAGCCGAACCAGGTCGCGGAGCGCGGCATCGCGCGCACGTTCCAGAACATCCGCCTGTTCGCCAACCTGTCCGCGCTCGAGAACGTGATGATCGGCCGCCACGTGCGCACGCACGCGACCGTGTTCGGCGCGATCTTCCGCAACGCGGGCACGCTCGCCGAGGAGCGTGCGATCCAGCAGCGTGCCTACGAGCTCCTCGAATACGTCGGCGTGCAGCGGCGCGCCAACGACCTCGCCAAGCACCTGGCGTACGGCGACCAGCGCCGGCTCGAGATCGCCCGCGCGCTCGCCACCGACCCCAAGCTCCTCGCGCTCGACGAGCCCGCGGCGGGCATGAACGCGACCGAGACGACGGCGCTCAGGGGCCTGCTCGAGCGCATTCGCAACGACGGCACGACGATCCTGCTGATCGAGCACGACATGAAGCTCGTGATGAGCGTCTGCGATCGCGTCATGGTGCTCGACTACGGCAAGAAGATCGCCGAAGGTCCGGCCGCCGCCGTGCAGAAGGACGCGAAGGTGATCGCCGCCTATCTCGGCGGCGAAGTCTCGCTGAACCTCAAAGGGGCGGCGTAGGTGGCGGGCGAGGCGCTGCTCGACATCTCGCGCCTGGAAGTCGCGTACGGCGGCATCCAGGCGGTCAAGGGCATCGACCTCACCGTCAGCAAGGGCGAGCTCGTCTGCCTGATCGGCGCCAACGGCGCCGGCAAGACGACCACGCTGAAGGGCGTCTGCGGCCTGCTGCCGGTGAAGGCCGGCACGATCCGCTACGACGGCCGCGACATCACGGGGCGGCCCGCGTTCGAGCTCGTGCGCGGCGGCCTCGCGATGGTCCCCGAGGGCCGCGGCGTGTTCGGCGCGCTCACGATCGAGGAGAACCTCGCCATGGGGGCGTACGCGCGGCACGACCGCGACGGCGTGCGCGCCGACATCGAGCACGTGTTCACGCTGTTCCCCCGCCTCAAGGAGCGGCGGCGGCAGACGGCCGGCACGATGTCCGGCGGCGAGCAGCAGATGCTCGCCATGGGGCGGGCGCTGATGTCGAAGCCGCGGCTGCTGCTCCTCGACGAGCCCTCGATGGGCCTCGCGCCGCTGATGGTGCAGAAGGTTTTCGAGACGGTGCTGCAGGTCTCGCGCGAGGGCGTGACCATCCTGCTGATCGAGCAGAACGCCAAGCTCGCGCTCGAGGTCAGCCATCGCGGCTACGTGATGGAGTCCGGCGAGATCACGCTGTCGGGCAAGGCGGCGGACCTCCTGCACGATCCCAAGGTGCGCGCCGCCTACCTGGGCGAAGGCGCGTAGATGACGACCCCCACGCTCACGTCGTTCGCTGCCCCCACAGGGGGAGCAAGCCCCGCTTGGGGCGGCCCGGCGCGAGGCTGGATGACGACCCCCACGCTCACGTCGTTCGCTGCCCCCACAGGGGGAGCAAGCCCCGCTTGGGGCGGCCCGGCGCGAGGCTGGATGACGACCCCCACGCTCACGTCGTTCGCTGCCCCCACAGGGGGAGCAAGCCCCGCTTGGGGCGGCCCGGCGCGAGGCTGGATGACGACCCCCACGCTCACGTCGTTCGCTGCCCCCACAGGGGGAGCAAGCCCCGCTTGGGGCGGCCCGGCGCGAGGCTGGATGACGACCCCCACGCTCACGTCGTTCGCTGCCCCCACAGGGGGAGCAAGCCCCGCTTGGGGCGGCCCGGCGCGAGGCTGATCCATGCGGGTCGCGCGTAGCGTCCGCGCGGAGCGCGCGCTCCACTGGTATCGCGAGGCGATGCGGCTGTGGCGCCGCGGGCCGGGCACGTTCGCGCTGCTCGCGCTCGCCGTGCTCCTGGCCGAGATCGCGCTGACGCTGATCCCGGTCGCCGGCAGCATCGTCGCGCAGCTCGTGATCCCCCTCGTCGCCTGCGGACTGCTCTACGGCAGCCTGGCGGCGGACCGCGGCGACCGGCCCCGCCTCGCGCACCTCGTCGCGGTGTTCGGCGCACCGCCGCGCGCGCTGATCGCGGTGGTCGCCTCGGGGCTCGCCGTGTTCGCGGGCGAGGCGCTCGTCGCCTATGCGATCGCGGACGCCAACCTGCTGCAGCCGCTCGCCGGCGACGCATCGATCGCGCCGTCCAGGGTGCTCGGCATCTACGTGGCCGGCATCGCCGTGTCGCTGCCGCTGACGTTCGTTCCCTTCGCCGCGCTGTTCGACGGCGCCGGCTTCGTCGCAGCGTTCAGCGAAAGCTGGCGGGGCTTCTCCCGCAACCTGGCGCCGATGCTCCTCTATGGTGCGCTGTCGCTGGTGCTCCTCGTGCTCGGCTGGGCGACGTACGGGCTCGGGCTGCTCCTCGCATTGCCGTGGTGGGCGGCATCGTCGTACGCGGCGTGGAAGGATGTGTTCGCGGTCGGCGACGCGCGCGGGCCGCCGCCGTAGCGCTACGCGGTCCCGCGCAGCTCGAAGGCGACCTGCGCGGCGTCGGGCGCATCGTCCGCGACGTCGACCGCCGTGACCCGCGCCGCGGGCGGTCCGTGCCGGCAGAAGGCGATCAGCGCATCGACGCTGGAAGCCTCGCCCTGGGCGAACGCCTCGACGCTGCCGTCGCGGCGGTTGCGCACCCAGCCGCTGACGCCGACATCGCGCGCCGCGTCGACGGTCGCATAGCGAAAGCCGACGCCCTGGACCCGGCCATGCACGACGATCCGGCGCGCGATCATGCCGCGAACCGCCGCACGTACAGGAACAGCGCGGCGACCGTCTTCGCGTCGGTGATCTCGCCGCGGTCGAGCGCGGCCAGCATCGCTTGCGCGGACATCGTCTCGATGTCCAGGAACTCGCCTTCGTCGAGCGCGCGACCGACGTGGGTGAGGCCGTCGGCCACGTAGAGCTGGATGGTTTCGGTCGAGTACGAAACCACCGGATGGATGACGCCGAGATGCGTCCACCTCTCCGCTGCGTAGCCTGCCTCCTCGCGCAACTCGCGGCGCGCGGTCGCGAGCGGCGTCTCGCCCGGGTCGAGCTTGCCCGCCGGGAACTCCAGGAACACCCGGTTGAGCGGGTAGCGGTGCTGCCGCTCGACGACGAGGCTGCCGTCGGGGAGGACCGGCACGATCAGGACGGCGCCCGGATGGACGATGTACTCGCGGATCGCCGTCCCGCCATCGGGCAGCCCGACGGTGTCGCGGCGCACGTGCAACAGCGCGCCGTCGTAGACGACCTCGCCGCCGCGCCGCGTTTCCTCGAGATGCGCGTCGGCAGCGCCAGTTCGCCGCGGCGGGCGCGGATCGCCGGCGGACGTCGCCCGCGGCTTCGCGTCCGCGGGCAAGGGCCGCTTGCCGCGTCCCGCGCTCATCGAAGCCAGTCCTTCGCGACGAGGAAGTCCGTGTAGAGCGCCGCCTCGGGCGTCCCGGGCTCCGGCCGCCAGTCGTAGCGCCACTTCACGACCGGCGGCAGCGACAGCAGGATCGCCTCGGTGCGGCCGTTCGACTGCAGCCCGAACAGCGTGCCGCGGTCCCATACGAGGTTGAATTCGACGTAGCGCCCGCGCCGGTACGCCTGGAAGTCGCGTTCGCGCTCGCCGTAGGGCGTGACCTTGCGGCGCGTCAGGATCGGCGCGTAGGCTTCGAGGAAATGATCGCCGACCGAGCGCGTGAGCGCGAAACAGCGCTCGAATCCGCCCTCGTTCAGGTCGTCGAAGAAGATGCCGCCGATCCCGCGCGGCTCGCCGCGGTGCCGGAGGAAGAAATAATCGTCGCACCACTTCTTGTAGCGCGGATGAACGCCGTCGCCGAACGGCAGCAGCGCATCGCGGCACGTGCGGTGAAAGTGGACGGCATCCTCCTCGAAGCCGTAGTACGGGGTGAGATCCATGCCGCCGCCGAACCACCACAGCGGCGCCGCGCCCTCATGGCGCGCCGAAAAGTACCGGACGTTGAGGTGCACCGTCGGCGCGTACGGATTGCGCGGGTGGAGCACGAGCGACACGCCCATCGCTTCCCACGCGCAGCCGGCGAGCTCGGGACGCTGCGCGGTGGCCGACGGTGGCAGGCGGTCGCCGGTGACGCGCGACAGCAGCACGCCGCCGCGCTCCAGCACCGCGCCATCCTCCAGCGAGCGCGAGACGCCGCCGCCGCCTTCGGGACGCGTCCACGCGTCGCGGCGGAACGCGCCGCCGTCGATCGCCTCGAGACCGGCGACGATGCGCGACTGCAGCGTCGCGAAGTAGTCGTACGGCGTCAGGTCGGACACGATCGCGCCGCTCGCGCGTCAGCCCTTGCGCGCGATGGCGCGATGACCGATGTCGGTGCGGTACTGCATGCCGTCGAAATGGATGCGGGCCACGGCATCGTACGCCGCGCGCTGCGCATGCCGCACCGAGTCGCCGAGCGCCGTCACGCACAGCACGCGGCCGCCGCTGACGACGACGGCGCCGTCCGCCGCGAGGGTTCCGGCGTGGAATACCTTGCAGTCGCCGTCCGCCGCGGCCGCGACATCGTCGAGGCCGTGGATCGCGGCGCCTTTCTGCGGGTCGTCCGGATAGCCCGCCGCAGCGAGGACGACGCCGAGCCCGGCGCGGCGATCCCACTCCGCGTCGACGCGGTCGAGCGTGCCGTTCACCGCCGCGAGCGCGAGCTCGACGAAGTCCGTCTTGAGGCGCAGCAGGATCGGCTGCGTCTCCGGATCGCCCAGCCGGCAGTTGAATTCGAGCGTGCGCGGGGCGCCGGCAGCGTCGATCATGACGCCCGCGTACAGGAAGCCGGTGTAGGGAATGCCGTCGGCGGCCATGCCGTCGACGGTCGGCATGATCGACCTCGCGCATGATCCGCGCGTGCACCGAGGGCGTCACGACCGGCGCGGGCGAATACGCGCCCATGCCGCCGGTGTTCGGACCCTGGTCGCTCGTCGCGCAGCCGCTTGTGGTCCTGCGAGGACGCGAGCGGCAGCACATGCCGGCCGTCGACCATGACGATGAAGCTCGCCTCCTCGCCGGCGAGGAAATCCTCGATCACGATGCGCGCGCCGGCGCCGCCCAGCGCATGACCGACGAGCATGGCGTCGATCGCGGCGTGCGCTTCCTCGCGCGTCGCGGCGACGACCACGCCCTTGCCGGCCGCGAGGCCGTCGGCCTTGACGACGATCGGCGCGCCGCGACGCGTCGACGTACGCGTGCGCGTCCGCGGCGTCGCGTGAACGTCCGGTATTCGGCCGTGGGCATGCCGTGGCGCGCCATGAACGCCTTCGCGTAGTCCTTGGAGCTCTCGAGCTGCGCCGCGGCGCGCGTCGGCCCGAAGATCTTCAGTCCCGCGGCGCGGAACGCGTCGACGACGCCCGCGGCCAGCGGCGCCTCCGGGCCGACGATCGTCAGCGCGACCGCCTGGTCGCGCGCGAACTCGACGAGGCCGTCGATGTCGGCGATCGCGACGTTGGCGACGCCGTTCTCGCGCGCCGTGCCGGCGTTGCCCGGCGCGACGAACACCTTCGCGACCCGGGGCGACTGCGCGATCTTCCACGCCAGCGCGTGCTCGCGTCCGCCGCCGCCGATGACGAGGACGTTCACCGGTTGTACTTGGTGTCGAGCGTGTAGCGCCCGAAGATGTACAGCACGCTGCCGTGATTGACGCCGCCGCCGAAGTTCGGGATGTACGTCGTCACGAGATTCGCCTGCCGTAGCGGAAAGTGAGCAGCGGCAGCACCACCGGCACCGGCACGCCGCTCGCGATGTCCGGCCGCTGGATGATCATCGCCGTGTAGCCCAGCCCGATCTGCGGCTTGTCGCGGTCGCCCCAGAACGTCGACCAGCCGTAGCCGAGATTCGACTGCCAGTTCCGGTGCGAGTCGAGGAAGCCCGAGGTAGAACACCGTGTGCGTGTTGCCGTTGGGCTCCTCGACCGTGCGGCCGTAGCCGCCGCCCCACGAGTTCTCGTTGAGCTCCGCGCGGCGCTCGTCGGTCCACGTGCCCGGGATGTGCCACGAGAATCCCGAGAACAGGATTTCGTCGTTGCCGTCGCGCCAGGTGTCGGCGATGCGGCGGCATGCCCTTTTCGACCCACTCCCACATGTCGGAGCAGGCCGCATGGGCGGGCACTGCCGCGAGCGAGAGCGTCGCGAAGACGAAACCGGCGATGGCGCGCTTGATCATGGTCGGGCGGGTCCGAAGCGTCAGTGACGGAAATGGCGGATGCCGGTGAAAACCATCGCGATGCCGCGCTCGTCGGCGGCGGCGATGACTTCATCGTCGCGCATGCTGCCGCCGGGCTGGATGACGGCCGTCGCGCCTGGTCGGCGACGACGTCGAGGCCGTCGCGGAACGGAAAGAAGGCGTCGGACGCGACGACCGAGCCGGCGAGCGACAGCCCCGCCTGCGCGGCCTTGACGGCGGCGATGCGGGTCGGAATCGACGCGGCTCATCTGCCCGGCGCCGATCGCCCAGCGTGCGCCCGTTGCCGCAATAGACGATCGCGTTGGACTTCACGAACTTCGCGACGCGCCAGGCGAACAGCAGATCGGCGACCTGCGCCGCCGTCGGCGCCGTTTTCGTGACGACCTTGAGCTCGGCGGCGACGACATTGCGTGTGTCGGGCGTCTGCACCAGGAAGCCGCCGCCGACGCGTTCGAGATCGAGCGCGTTGTGACGCCGGATCCGGCGGGCAGCGCGACCTCGAGCACGCGGACATTCGTCTTGCGCGCGATCGCCGCCAGCGCGTCGTCGGTGTAGGCAGGCGCAATCAGCACCTCGAGGAACTGCGCGGCCACCGCCTCGAGCGTCGCGGCGTCGACCGGCGCGATTGAACGCGATGATGCCGCCGAACGCCGACGTCGGATCGGTCGCGAATGCCGCCGCGATAGGCGTCGAGCGTGCTCGCCGCCGACCGCGGCGCCGCAGGGATTCGCGTGCTTGACGATGACGCACGCCGGCGCGGCGAGCGTCTTGACGCACTCCCATGCGGCGTCGGCGTCGGCGACGTTGTTGTACGAGAGCTCCTTGCCCTGCAGCTGGCGATACGTGGCGATGGGACCCCGCCGCGGGCGCCTCGTCGCGATAGAACGCCGCGCGCTGGTGCGGATTCTCCCCGTAGCGCATGTCCTGCACCTTGGCGCCGGCGAAATGGAACGACGCCGGAAAGTCGACGCGCGACGCCGTCGCGTCCGCGCGCCGTCAGCCAGTTGGCGATGGCGCCGTCGTACGACGCCGTGTGCGCGAAGGCCTTCTGCATCAGCCGGAAGCGCGTCGCATCGCCGAGCGCGCCGTCGCCCGCCGCGAGCTCGGCCAGCAGCGCGCCGTAGTCGGCCGGGTCGACGACGACCCCCACGTGCTGCCAGTTCTTGGCCGCGGCGCGGACCATCGACGGGCCGCCGATGTCGATGTTCTCGATGGCTTCGTCGAGCGTGCAGCCGGGTCGCGCGACCGTTTCACGGAAGGGATAGAGGTTGACGACGACGAGGTCGATCGTCGGGATGCCGTGCGCCGACAGCGCTGCGCGGTGCTCGGGCAGGTCCCGGCGGGCGAGGATGCCGCCGTGGACTTTCGGATGCAGCGTCTTCACGCGGCCGTCGAGCATCTCCGGAAAGCCGGTATAGCTGCCGACGTCCGTGACCGGCAGCCCGGCGTCGGCGAGCGTCTTTGCCGTGCCGCCGGTGGACAGCAGCGCGATGCGGCGCGCCACGAGGCCGCGCGCGAATTCGACGACGCCCGTTCTTGTCGGAGACCGACAAGAGCGCCTGCTTGATCGGCTCCGCCACGAGCGCGTCAGATGAGCCGGTACTTGGAGAGCTTGGCGCGCAGCGTGTTGCGGTTCATGCCGAGCACGTCCGCGGCCTGCGTCTGGTTGCCGTTCGTCCGGGCGAGGACCGACGTGAGCAGCGTGCGCTCGACGTGCGCGATCACCATGTCGTAGACGCCGTGCGGCGGCTCGCCGTCGAGCTTGCGGAAATAGTCGTCGAGCGACTTCTCGACGGTGCGGCAGATCTCGTTGCTGCCGTTGATGCGCAGGTGCTTTTTCACGCGGCGAGGGCCTCCCCGCCCCACGTCGTTCGTTGGACAGGCGATGGGCGATCCGCCAGGGTGTGCAGCGCAGCGCCGCCCGGCGTGCAGACGAGCCGCTCGCCCCGCTCGGCGAGGCGGTCGAAGTAGCGCGCGACCGCGGCCCGCTGCTGCGCCGCGGCGACCGCGCGGTTGACCTCGGCGCGCAGCGCCTCGCCGCCTTCGAGGCTCCCCACGTACCAGCCGAGGTGCTTGCGCGCAGTGCGCACGCCGGTCTCCTCGCCGTGGAACGCGTAGTGGTCGTCGAGATGCTCGAGGATGAGCGCGCGCGCCTCGGCGACCGTCGGCGGGGGCAGGTGGGCGCCGGTTGCGAGGAAATGCGCGATCTCGCGGAAAATCCACGGCCGTCCCTGCGCAGCCCGGCCGATCATCAGGCCATCCGCCCCGGTCGCGCGCAGGACCTCGCGCGCTCGCTCCGGCGAGTCGATGTCGCCGTTGGCGAAAACGGGAAGGGCCACGGCGCGCTTGACGGCGGCGATCGTCGCGTACTCGACCGCTCCCACGAACGCGCACGCGCGCGTGCGGCCGTGGATCGCCAGCGCCGCGATGCCCGCGTCGCGCGGCAACGCGCGCGAGCGCGAGCGCATTGCGCGCGTCGGGCGCCGGACCGGTGCGCATCTTGAGCGTGACGGGCACATCGACGGCGCGCACGACGGCGCGCAGGATCGCGGCGGCCAGCGGCTCGTTCGACATCAACGCGGAGCCGGCCGCGGCATTGCAGACCTTCTTCGCCGGGCACCCCATGTTGATGTCGATGATCTGCGCGCCGCGCTCGACGTTGTAGCGCGCCGCGTCGGCGAGCATGGCGGGATCGGCGCCCGCGATCTGGACCGCGACGGGGGCAACTTCACCCGCGTGGTCGATGCGCCGCCGCGACTTCCCGGTGTTCCACAGCCGGGGATCCGCCGCGACCATCTCCGAAACCGCGTAGCCCGCGCCGAGCCGCTTCGCGAGCTGGCGAAAGGGGCGATCGGTGACGCCCGCCATCGGCGCGACGGCGAGATTGTTCGGCAGCGTGTAGGGACCGATGCGCATCGAAGCCGAGCTCGAGGATTTGCCGCGGGAGGGTGCGAATTATACCGCCGCGAAACGCGCCGTGTCCGATTCCGCGCGGCAGATTTGTTCGTGCGCTTCGCACCGACGCGCGCGAAGTTGCGAATTCGACACCGCTAGCAAGCTGCGCGCCAGCGGACGAGCGCGATCGGACGGTGTGGCCGGCTATGCTGGCGCGTCGGGCGGCCGTTATTCAGCGCGCGCCAAAAGTCGCACCGAATCAACGCGCGCCGAACAACATCGCGCGTGTGAACGCACGCTTCAACGGCGGCAGCGCATCGAGCAGCGCCAGCGCGATGCCGCGCGGCCACTGCACGAACGGAAGTTCGGTGCCGAAAATCTGCACGAGTCCGTGTGTGAACGCAATGCCCGCCCATCGGTCGGCGCGCCGCGCGCGCGCGTGCGCGGCGAGCATCGCGTGGTCGCCGAGCGCGTCGCGCGGCGTGTCGAGGATGAGCTGCGCGAGCTCGTGCGCATCGCGCACGCCGAGGTTGAATCCCTGACCGGCGACCGGATGCAGCGACTGCGCGGCATTGCCGATCACGACCACGCGCGCGGCCACGATCGGGCGCGCGACCTCGAGGCCGAGCGGGAAGGCGCGCCGCGCATCCACGCGCACGAAGTCGCCCGCATGGCGACCGAAGGCGCCCGCGAGCTCGGCGATGAACCGCGCCTCGGGAAGCGCCAGCGCGCGCTCGGCTTCGCCGGGCGTCATCGTCCAGACCAGCCCATAGCCGGTGCCTTCCGGAAGCAGTGCCAGCGGACCGCGCGGCGTGAAGCGCTCGTACGCGCGCCCGCACTGCGGCGGATCGGTCTCGACCTTCGCCACCAGCGCCACCTGCCCATAGCCGCGGCGCTCGCGCGCGATGCCCGCCACCGCGGCGCCGCTGCCGTCGGCGATCACGGCGAGTCGGGCGGAAAGCGTTTCGCCACCCGCGAGGGTGACCGCCGCGCAGGCCGGCGTGCCTTGCGCCTTCTCGACCGCGGCGTCGAAGCGCACGGCGATGCCGCGCCGCGCCAGGGCGTCGTCGAGCGCCGCCTGCAGCGCGCGATACGACACGACGTAGCCCAGCGCGGGAAGGCCATGGTCGGCGGCGTCGAGGACGGTCACGCCGAAGCCGCCCGCCTGCGAGATGTCGACGCAGACGATCGGCGTGACGGCGCCGTCGTTCGCCGCCAGCGCCGTCCAGACACCCAGGCGCTCGAACACGAGGCGCGCGCCGTGCGACAGCGCGAGGCTGCGGTCGCCGCGCAGGGTCGCGCCGGCCGCACGCGCATCGAGCACCGCCAGGTCGAGGTCCGCGTCGGCGAGGCCGAGCGCCAGCGTTGCGCCGACGGGTCCGGCGCCGACGATGGCGACGTCATGAAGCACGGTGCAACCTCACAAGGATCGGGCGGCGCCGCTGCGCTCGCGCGTTCGATGGCCGCCTGCGGACGCCTCGCCGCGCGGCTATCGCCCGCAGGCTGCCGCGACGTCCGCGACCGTCTTCGGCGCGTCGCTCGTCAGGTTCTCGACGCCGTCCGCGGTGACCAGTACGTCGTCCTCGATGCGCACGCCGATGTTCCAGAACGCTTCCGGGACGTTGTCCGCAGGACGGATGTACGCGCCCGGCTCCACGGTCAGCACCATGCCGGGGGCGAGGCGCTGCGACGCGCCCCTGGCCTGGTACAGCCCGGCGTCGTGCACGTCCATGCCGAGCCAGTGGCCGGCGCGATGCATGTAGAACTGCTTGTAGGCGCCGCTTTCCATCACTTCGTCGAGCGACCCCTTGCACAGGCCGAGGTCGACGAAGCCCTGCGCCAGCACGCGCTCGGCGACCTTGTGGTAATCGTGGAACGCCGCACCGGGCTTCACCGCATCGATGCAGGCGAGCTGCGCCGCCAGCACGAGCTCGTACACGGCCTGCTGCGGGTCCGGAGAATTTGCCGTTGACCGGAAACGTGCGCGTGATGTCGGACGCGTAGCCGTGGAATTCGCAGCCGGCATCGATGAGCAGCAGATCGCCGTCCATCATCTGCCGGTTGTTGTCGCGGTAGTGCAGCACGCAGGCGTTCGGTCCCGACCCGACGATCGACGGATAGGCGACCGCCTGCGCGCCGTGGCGCATGAACTCGTGCAGGAGCTCGGCCTCCACCTGGTACTCGTACCAGCCCGGCCGCGCGCGTCTCCATCGCGCGCCGGTGCGCCGCCGCGGAGATCCGCGCCGCCCGCCGCATGAGGTCGAGCTCGTGCGCGTCCTTGACGAGGCGCATCGCGTCGAGCGCGCCGCGCACGTCGACGACCTCGTCCGGCGCAGCCACGCCGCTGCGCACGCGCTCGCGCACCTCGTTCAGCAGATCGGTCACCTGCCGGTCCCAGTCGTTGAACATGCCGAGCGGCGTGAACAGCGCCGGCCGGTCGGCGGCGAGGTCGGGCAGCTTGGCCCGCAGCTCGGAGATCGAATGCGCTTCGTCGAAGCCGAAGATCTCCTTCGCCGCATCGGGCCCGTAGCGGAAGCCGTCCCAGATCTCGCGCTCCTCGTTCTTGTCGCGGCAGAAGAGCACGTGGCGGTCGCCTTCGGGGCCGGCGATCAGGGCGACCACCGCCTCGGGCTCGGGAAAGCCCGACAGGTAATAGAAATAGCTGTCGTGGCGATAGGGAAAGTACGAGTCGCGATTGCGCGGCACTTCGGGCGCGGTGGGCACGAGCGCGACGCCGCCGCCGGCGTGCTCGCGCATCGTCTTCAGCACGGCGTCGCGTCGCGCGCGATAGATGTGGTGAGCATGGTTCATTGCGTCGATCCTGCGTGGGCGACGCACATTATAGGGGCGGCGCGTCCGCTCGACGCGGCTGCCGGCGCGCGTGCGCTACCATGGGCCGATCGTGTCCGACCCGCCTTTGCCACCCGCGCAGGGCGCCGCGCTGCACGACGCCAAGCGCGGCGTGCGCGAGCGCGTGCTCGCCGCGCGCGGCGCGCTCTCGGCCGCCGCGCGCGCCGCGGCGTCGGAGGTCATCGCGGCGCGGCTGGTCGCGCTGCCCTCGTTCGGCGCGGCCCGGACGATCCTCGCCACGCTCCCGTTTCGCACCGAGTGGGACGCGCGCCTTTTCGTCGCGCACGCGCTTGCCGCCGGCAAGACGGTCGTGTCGCCGCGCGTCGAGCCCGCGCGCCGGATGCTCACGCTGCACCGGATCCGCGACCTGACGCGCGACGTCGCGCCGGGCTACCGCGGCATTTCCGAGCCGCTGCCGCATTGCCCCGAGGTGGCGCCGGACGCCGTCGACTGGGTGCTCGTTCCCGGGGTGGCGTTCGACCCGGCGGGGCGGCGGCTGGGCTATGGCGGCGGCTACTACGACCGCCTGCTTCCCCTCGTCCCCGCCGCCGCGCCCCGCGTCGCCGGCGCCTTCGACGTTCAGATGGTCGCGGCGGTGCCCGCCGGCCCGCACGATCTTCTCGTCGACGCGATCGTCACCGAGGCGCGCATCGTGTCCCGCGCGCCGGACGAGGTGACCGCGCCGCGCGCGGGCGTCGCGCTCGCCGCGACGCTCGGCATCCAGATCTTCGTGTCGCTGGCGGCAACGGCTGCGGCCGTCCTCGCGCCGGAGATCGCGCAGACGTTCGACGTCGCGCCGAAGTGGATCGGCGTGTTCGTGAGCCTGATCTACGTCGGCGCGATGTTCGCAAGCCTCGCCTCGGGCGGCTTCATCGAGCGCTACGGCGCGATCCGCGTATCGCAGGCCTGCGTGGTGCTGTGCATCGCCGGTGCGCTGCTCGTCGCCTTCGCGCCCGCTCGCGCCCCGGCGCTGCTCGTGGTCGCAGCGCTGGTCCTGGGCGTCGGCTACGGCCCGATCACCCCGGCCTCGTCCCACGTGCTCATCCGTGCCGCACCCCCGCGAAGCTTGCGCTCACCTTCTCGATCAAGCAGACCGGCGTGCCGGCGGGTGTGGCCCTCGCCGGCGCGCTGCTGCCCGGGCTGGCGCTGGCGCTGGGCTGGCGCGACGCGTTCATCGTGATGGCGGTCGCGGGCGTGGTGATCGTCGCCGGTGCCCAGGGCGTGCGGGCGACGCTCGACGCCGGTCGTGGCGGTGCCGCCTCGTTCTCGCCCGCCCGCATTTTCGCGCCGCTGGCGATCGTCCGGCGCTCGCGCATGCTGCAGGAACTGACGCTGATCGCCCTGCTCTACGCCGCCACGCAGGCCTGCCTCACGACGTTTCTGGTCGTGTACCTCACCGAGGCGCTGGCCTGGACGCTCGTGCAAGCCGGGTTAGCGCTTACTGTCACCACGCTGGGCGGTGTGGCTGGCCGGATCCTCTGGGGCCTGGTCGCCGACCGGTGGCTGGCGCCGCGGCGGGTGCTGGCCGGGCTGGGGATGGTGGCCGGCGTCTGCAGCCTCGCTTTCGCCGCTGCGCGCGCGGACTGGCCGGCGCCGGGGCTGCTCATGATCGCCGCGCTTTTCGGCGGCACCGCCATCGGCTGGAACGGCGTGCAGCTGTCCGAGGTGGCGCGGCATGCGCCGCCGGGCGCCGCGGGCGTGGCGACCGGCGCTTCGGGCTTCATCACGTTCTCGGGCGTCGTCGCCGGGCCGCTTCTGTTCGCCGGCCTGTCGGCATTGACCGGCAGCTACCGCGCGGGTTTCGCCACCATCGGCGTGATGAGCGGCCTGGGCGGCCTGGTCCTCCTGATGCGCGCGCGGCGCTCCTGAGGGGCCAAAATGAAAATGATTTCCATGCTGCGGTAAAGTAATCGACGACGGCATGGCGCGGGCGTTCCTGTACCGGGCCGATGCACCCCGCGGACCGGCGCATAGAATCGCCGCACGGAGGATGTGATGGACATGCAAGACGACATCGACCCGCAGGAAACGCGGGAGTGGCTGGACGCGCTCGACGGCGTGCTGCGCACCGAAGGTCCCGAGCGTGTGCAGTTCCTGATCGAGCGGCTGATCGACAAGGCGCGGCGTTCCGGCGCGTTCATACCGTTCTCGGCCAACACCGCCTACCTCAACACGATTCCGGTCGACAAGCAGGTCCGCATGCCCGGCGATCAGAACATCGAGCACACGATCCGCTCGGTGGTGCGCTGGAACGCGATGGCGATGGTCGTGCGCGCCAACAAGCACACGAACGTGGGCGGTCACATCGCGAGCTTCGCTTCGGCGGCAACCCTCTACGACGTCGGCTTCAATCACTTCTGGCACGGCCGCTCGGACGCGCAGGAGGGCGACCTCGTGTTCGTGCAGGGTCACTCGGCACCCGGCGTTTACGCGCGCGCGTTCATGCTCGGCCGGCTCACCGAGCAGCAGCTCGATTTCTATCGGCAGGAAGTCGACGGCAAGGGCATCTCGTCGTATCCGCATCCGTGGCTGATGCCGGACTTCTGGCAGTTCCCCACGGTGTCGATGGGGCTGGGCCCGCTGATGGCGATCTACCAGGCGCGGTTCATGAAGTACCTGCAGGACCGCGGACACGCGAACACCGAAGGTCGCAAGGTATGGGCGTTCATGGGCGACGGCGAGATGGACGAGCCCGAGTCGATGGGCGCGATCGGCATGGCGTCGCGCGAGAGCCTCGACAACCTGATCTTCGTCGTCAACTGCAACCTGCAGCGCCTCGACGGCCCGGTGCGCGGCAACGGCAAGATCATCCAGGAGCTCGAGAGCGATTTCCGCGGCGCCGGCTGGAACGTCATCAAGGTCGTCTGGGGCACGCACTGGGACGCGCTGCTCGCCCGCGACAAGCAGGGCATCCTGGAGCGCCGAATGATGGAATGCGTCGACGGCGAATACCAGACGTTCAAGTCGAAGGACGGCGCGTACGTACGCGAGCACTTCTTCAACACGCCCGAGTTGAAAGCGCTCGTCGCCGACTGGTCCGACGTGGACATCTGGAACCTGAACCGCGGCGGCCACGATCCGCACAAGATCTACGCCGCGTACGATGCCGCGATCAGCCACCGGGGCCAGCCGACGGTCATCCTCGCCAAGACGATCAAGGGCTATGGCATGGGCGAGTCGGGCGAGGCGCAGAACATCACGCACCAGCAGAAGAAGATGTCGATGGCGGCGATCCGCAAGTTCCGCGACCGCTTCCACATTCCGGTGCCCGACGACCAGCTCGAGGACGTGCCGTACGTGACGTTCCCCGAGGGCTCGAAGGAGCTCGAGTACATGCGCGCGCGGCGGATGGAGCTCGGTGGCTACGTGCCGTCGCGCCGGCGCAAGGCGAGCGCGCTCGCGATGCCGGAACTGTCCGCGTTCGAGCGCCTCCTGAAGGGCACCGACGCGCGCGAGATCTCGACGACGATGGCGTTCGTGCAGGTCCTGCAGGTGCTGCTGCGCGACAAGACCCTCGGCAAGCACGTCGTGCCGATCGTGCCCGACGAGTCGCGGACGTTCGGCATGGAAGGCCTGTTCCGCCAGCTCGGCATCTGGAACCAGCAGGGCCAGCTCTACACGCCGGAGGACAAGGACCAGTTGATGTTCTACAAGGAGTCGAAGGACGGGCAGATCCTCCAGGAAGGCATCAACGAGGCCGGCGGGATGTGCGACTGGATGGCGGCCGCGACCGCGTACTCGACGCACGGCGTGCCGATGATCCCGTTCTACATCTTCTACTCGATGTTCGGCTTCCAGCGCGTGGGCGACCTGGCGTGGGCTGCGGGAGACATGCGCTGCCGCGGCTTCCTGCTCGGCGGCACCGCGGGGCGCACGACGCTCAACGGCGAAGGGCTGCAGCACGAGGACGGCCACTCCCACTTGTATTCGATGACGGTGCCGAACTGCGTGTCGTACGACCCGACGTTCGCCTACGAGGTCGCGGTGATCATCCAGGACGGCCTGCGGCGCATGTGCGCCGAGCAGGAGGACGTCTACTACTACCTGACGGTGATGAACGAGAACTACCCGCACCCGGCAATGCCGGAAGGTGCGGCGCCGTCGATCATCAAGGGGATGTACCTGTTCCAGGCGGGCGAGAACGGGTCCAAGGCGCCGCGCGTCCAGCTGCTGGGCTCCGGCACGATCTTCCGCGAGGTGATCGCGGCGGCGCACATGCTGCGCAGCGAATGGGGCGTCGAGTCGGACCTGTGGAGCTGCCCGTCGTTCACCGAGCTCGCCCGCGAGGGCCATGCCGTCACCCGCGCGAATCTGCTCGCTGCCGGCGGCAAGCCGAAGGTCCCGTTCGTAGAAAGCTGCCTCGCCCACACCGAGGGTCCGGTGATCGCCGCGACCGACTACATCCGCGCGTTCGCCGACCAGATCCGCGCGTTCGTGCCGCGCCGCTACGTCGTGCTCGGGACCGACGGCTTCGGCCGCTCCGACACGCGCGAAAAGCTGCGGCACTTCTTCGAGGTCGATCGCCGCTGGGTCACGGTCGCCGCATTGAAGGCGCTCGCCGACGAGGGCAAGGCGCCCGCGGCGAAGGTGCGCGAGGCGATGGACAAGTACGCGCTCGATCGCGCCAAGCCGGCGCCCTGGTCGGTCTGACGGGATCGCGGCCATGAGCGCCATCGAGGTCAAGGTCCCGGACATCGGCGACTTCAAGGACATCCCGGTCATCGAGGTGCTGGTCAAGGCCGGCGATGCGGTCAAGGCCGAGGACGCGCTCGTCACGCTCGAATCGGACAAGGCGACGATGGACGTGCCCGCGCCCTCCGCCGGCGTGGTGAAGGACGTGAAGGTCAGGGTCGGCGACAAAGTCAGCGAGGGCAGCGTCATCCTCGTGCTCGACGCCGCATCCGCCGCCGCACCTGCCGCTTCCGGCACGACCCCGCGCGGCCACGCCGCCGGCCGCGGCGAAGCCCGCCGCCGCGAAGCCCGCCGCCGCGAAGCCCGCCGCCGCGGAAAGTGAAAAGGCGCCCCCACCGGCCGCGGCGACCGGCGCGTCCCGTGACGCGGGCGTCGCACCCGGACCGTTCGGCGATGCCGCGGCGCCGCCCGATGCCGCGGCGCCGCCCGATGCCGCGAAGTTCGTCGCCGCGCACGCGTCGCCGTCGGTGCGCGCCTTTGCGCGCCAGCTCGGCGTCGACCTCGGGCGCGTCGCGGCCACCGGCCCGAAGAGGCGGATCCTGCACGAGGACGTCCAGCAATTCGTGAAGCAGGCGCTGACCGGCGCCCGCGCGGCCGCCGCGCCCACCGGCGCGGGCCTCGAAGTGCTGCCGTGGCCGAAAGTCGATTTCGCGAAGTTCGGCCCCGTCGAGACCAGGCCGCTCGCGCGCATCAAGAAGATCTCCGGGGCGAACCTGCATCGCAACTGGGTGATGATCCCGCACGTCACCAACCACGAGGACGCGGACATCACCGGCCTCGAGGCGTTTCGCGTGCGTCTCAACAAGGAGAACGAGAAGCGCGGCGTCAAGGTGACGATGCTGGCGTTCCTGATCAAGGCGGCCGTCGCTGCGCTGAAGAAGTTTCCGCAGTTCAACGCTTCGCTGGACGGCGATGCCATCGTCTACAAGCAGTACTGGAACATCGGCTTCGCGGCGGACACCCCGAACGGCCTCGTCGTGCCGGTGATCAAGAGCGCCGACCTGAAGGGTGTGCTCGCGATCGCGCAGGAGATGGCCGAGCTGTCCGCGAAGGCGCGCGAGGGCAAGCTCGGACCCGCCGACATGCAGGGCGGCACGTTCTCGATCTCCAGCCTCGGCGGCATCGGCGGCACCTACTTCACGCCGATCATCAACGCACCCGAGGTGGCCATCCTGGGCGTGTGCCGGGCGGCGACGCGGCCGGCGTGGGACGGCAGCCAGTTCGTGCCGCGGCTCATTCTGCCCCTGTCGCTTTCCTGGGACCATCGCGTGATCGACGGCGCGGCGGCGGCGCGCTTCAACGCGTACTACGCTGCGCTGCTGGCGGATTTGCGCCGCACGCTCGTCTGATCGACTATTCGATACGGACCTCCCAAATGACACAGGACCAGCAGAAGCAGGCAGTCGCCCGCGCGGCGATCGATTACGTCGTCGACGATGCGTGGATCGGCATCGGCTCGGGTTCGACGGCCAACCTCTTCATCGACGAGCTGGCGAAGATCAGGCATCGGATCAGGGGCACGGTGTCGAGCTCGGTGAAGTCGGCCGATCGCCTGAAGTCGCACGGCATCCTCGTCGAGGAGCTCAACAATGTCGACGACATTCCCGTCTACATCGACGGCGCCGACGAGGTGACGCGCCACGGCGCGATGATCAAGGGCGGCGGCGGCGCGCTGACGCGCGAGAAGATCGTCGCGGCGGTGGCACGCAAATTCGTGTGCATCGTCGACGGCACGAAGCTCGTCGACGTCCTCGGCCGCTTTCCGTTGCCGGTCGAAGTGATCCCGATGGCGCGCAGCTACGTCGCACGCGAGCTCGTGAAGCTGGGTGGCCGGCCCGCGCTGCGCACCGGCTTCACGACCGACAACGGCAACGTCCTCCTCGACGTGCACGGACTGACCGTCCTCGATCCGGTCGCGACGGAGGAGCGCGTCCGCGCGATCGTGGGCGTGGTGACCGTCGGCCTGTTCGCGCGCCGCGGCGCCGACGTGATCCTGATGGGCACCGATGCCGGCGTGCAGACGCTGACCCCTGCGCGCTAGAATCGCGGCATGACCAACCTCAACGTCCCCGGGCTCGGCACGTTCGCCGACGTCGCTGCCTACATGCAGGGCGTCGGCGCGGCAGCACGCGCGGCGGCACGCGTGCTGGCGCGCGCCGGCACGGCGGCCAAGGACGCGGCGCTGCGCGAGATCGCGGCCGCGGTGCGCCGCGACGAGGCGCGGCTTCTGGCGGCGAACGCGCAGGACGTCGACGCCGCGCGGGCCGCGGGCCAGGACGCCGCGTTCGTCGACCGCCTAGCGCTGACGCCGAAGACGATCGCGGCGATGGCCGACGGGCTCGACGAGATCGCCAAGCTGCCCGATCCGGTCGGCGAAGTCACGGACCTCCGGTATCGCCCGTCGGGCATCCAGGTCGGCCTGATGCGCGTGCCCCTCGGGGTCGTCGGCATCGTCTACGAGTCGCGGCCGAACGTCACCGCGGATGCCGCCGGGCTGTGCCTGAAATCGGGCAACGCGTCGATCCTGCGCGGTGGGTCCGAGGCGATCCGCAGCAATCAGGCGATCGCCGCCTGCGTCCACCAGGGTTTGCAGCGCGCCGGGCTCCCCGGCCACGCCGTGCAGGTCATCGCCACGACCGATCGCGCCGCGGTCGGCTGCCTGATCGCCGATGCGCGGCACGTCGACGTGATCGTGCCGCGCGGCGGCAAGGGCCTGATCGAGCGGATCGCGCGCGAGGCCAGGGTGCCGGTGATCAAGCATCTCGACGGCGTGTGCCACGTCTTCATCGACGCGACCGCCGACGTCGCCATGGCGATCCGCGTCGCCGACAACGCGAAGACGCAGCGCTACTCGCCGTGCAACACGATGGAAACGCTGCTCGTGCACGCGGACATCGCGCCGCGCGTGCTGCCGCCGCTTTCGAAGATCTATGTCGACAAGGGCGTCGAGCTGCGCGGCGACGAGCGCGCGCGCCAGCTCGTGCCCGGCATGAAGGCCGCCACCGAGGAGGACTGGTACGCCGAGTACCTCGCGCCGATCCTCGCCGTGCGGATCGTCGACTCGCTGGATGCGGCGATCGATCACATCGCGACCTACGGCTCGCAGCATACGGACGCCATCGTCACCGAGCACCACGGCAACGCGATGCGCTTCCTGCGCGAAGTGGACTCGAGCTCGGTGCTGATCAACGCGTCGACGCGCTTCGCCGACGGCTTCGAATACGGCCTCGGCGCCGAGATCGGCATCTCGACCAACAAGCTGCATGCGCGCGGCCCGGTCGGCCTCGAAGGCCTGACGTCGCGCAAGTGGGTGGTGTTCGGGACCGGGCAGATCAGGGGTTGAGTGCTTGCCCTTCGCGCGGCGTGTGCTGAGTCTTGCGCAGGGACGGCTGGCGGCAGGCCCACGAGCGCTTCAGTGTTCAGGCACCCCCGCGGGCCCGCCGCCATCCGTTCCCGAGCTGCGCGAATCAGCGCAACGATCCGCGCGGGTCGCGGAGAGGTTCCGGCGGTGCCCTGCGCGGGCGCCTGAACACTGAAGATTCTATGTTCGGTGTCAAGCGGTCGAGGTGACACGCGTGGGGTCGAACGCCGCATTGGCGCGGCATAGACCGTACGCCGTGCGCGCCATCTTGCGGGAGAGAATCACCAGGGCTTCGGTTCGGCTGAGTCCTTTTGCCAGTTGCCGCTCGTAGTACGGCCGCCAGGTCGCCGTCCGACTGGCCGCCATCGCGCACATATGCAGAATCGGGCGCAGCGCCGCCGGGCCTCGCTTGGACAACCGTCGCCGACCCTGCTTCTCGCCCGAGTCCAGCGGGCGTGGATCCAGTCCGGTATGCGCGATGAAGGCGTCCACGCGCGTAAATGGCAGCCAGTGCAGCGCGTGCGCCACCACCACGCTGCCCAAGCGTCCGTAGCCCGGGATCGCGCGCACTTGCCGCGCATCGGTCGCCACCTCCGGCAACTCCTGCATCGCCTGTTCCATCAGCGTGTCGATCCGCTTCAACAGGCACGCATAGGCGGTCGCGACCGCGGTTAACTCCGCTTCGACCCCGGCAACCCCCTGCCACGTCTGCGGCAACCCCGCCTGCATCTGCACCACCCGCGCACGTCGCTTGAGCAATTGCTCCAGCCGCTCCGCCGCGCCACGGCGCGGCAGGTAGGCGTGCAACTCCGCATGCTCCCGCGCCACATAGCGCGCAATCACCTCCGCGTCCAGCCGATCGGTCTTCCCCCGCCGTCCTACCCCTTCCGCGTACTTCTTGATATCGCGCGGATTGAGCACGTACACCACCATCCCCGCCGCGTGCGCCAATCCCGCCAGCAATTGATGATAGCCACCGGTCGCCTCCATCCCTACCCGGCTCCCCACCGGCAACTCCACCAACCAGCGCCGCAGCGCCGTCGGCTCGTTGGCCACCGTCCGCGCCGCAAACTCGCGCCCCGCACTGGCCACCACCACGCTCCGGCTCGCCACATCCACCCCAATGTCCCACGGCGTTTGCATGGCCTCCTCCTTCGGTGTACGGTAAAAACCGTCGGGGTGGCACACCCACCAGCGTGAGCTTGCGTCCACATCGGCGGTCACCGCTCGGTGCCGCTAGATTCCACATCGACGTTGGTTGGTGGGTGGGGGACGACTTCAGTTGTCTGTCCGCTCGATCGCGGCAGATCGCCCAACGCAGCCCCTCCACCCCGGCACTCCGCTTGTACTCCAGAGCACCACGTCGAACCATACAAGCCCTCGCAGGGCACCGCCGGGAGCTCTCCGGCGACCACCCAACGGGTCCCAATGTCGAACTCCGTCACCGTATCGATCGCGACGAACACGGCCATCGCGGCGTCCAAGGGCTTCGGCTGGTTCGTCACCGGCTCGCCCACGCTGTTCGCCGAAACGATCCATTCGCTCGCCGACGTCGGCAACCAGATCCTGCTCAAGGTCGGCGAGGTGCGCGGGCGCCGCGGGCCCGATCGCGAGCATCCGTTCGGGCGCGGCCAGGAGAAGTTCTTCTGGGCGCTGGTGTCCGCCGTGAGCGTGTTCTTCATCGGCTGCGGTATCAACCTGTATCACGGCATCCATTCGCTCATGCAGGCGGCGCCCGTGGCGCCGTTCACGCCGCTGATTCTCGGCCTCCTCGTGTTCGCGCTCGCGCTCGAGTCGTGGACGTTCCGGATCGCATGGAAGGAGATCGGTGGGCGCGAGGGGCTGTCGCAGAACCGCAACGACACGACGGTGCTCGCCGTGCTGCTCGAGGACGGGGTCGCGCTGTTCGGCATCCTGCTCACGCTGCTGGTCGCCGGTGTCGGCTTCGTCCTCGGACCGCATCCGGAGTTCGACGCGATGGTGGCGATCGCCGTCGGTGCGATCCTCGGCGCAATGGCCGTGTTCCTTGCGGCGATCAACCGGCGCGTCCTCATCGACGCCTCCGATCAGGATCTCGACCGCGCGGCCGAGACGTGGCTCGCGCAGCGCGACGTGAACGCCTCCGTGCGCTCGCTGGTCCTCGACAACGACCGCGCCGTCGTGTTCGTGCGCGCGGCGCGCGACGTCCCGCAGTCGCATGCGCTGGGCGTGGCGCTCAGGGACGCGATGGCCGCGGCCCACGGCAAGCGCGTCGACCAGGTCTACTGGAAGTTCGGCGGCGAGCGCGCGTAGCGCGCGAGCTCAATCGGCCACGGCGCTGGCCGGATGCCGCCGGCGCCGCCAGCCGAGCCACAGCGCGGCCGCCGCGATCGCGGCGACCACCGGAAGCGCCGCGGCGTTCATCGTCTCCCATCCGGCGGTCGAGACCAGTGCGCCGGACGACAGCGACGACACCGCCATCGTCGTGAACACGATCATGTCGTTGAGCCCCTGGGTGCGTGCCTTCTCCGCCGGCGTGTACGACTCGGTGAGCAGCGTCGTGCCGCCCGTATAGAGGAAATTCCACCCGAAGCCCACGAAGACCAGCGCGACGACGAAATGCGCGATCGTCGTGCCGTTGAGCGCGACCAGCGCGCCCGCGGCCATCACGGCGGCGCCGCTGACGATGATGTTCAGCACGCCGAAGCGCTTGATCAGCGAGCCGGTGACGAATCCGGGTGCGTACATGCCGACGACGTGCCATTCGATCACCAGCGCCGCCGCCGAGAACGGATGCCGGCAGATGTCCATCGCGAGGGGCGTGGCGGTCATCAGCAGGTTCATCGTCCCGTAGCCGAGCGCGCCCGCCAGCGCCGCCACGACGAACACCGGCTGGCGCGCGATCGCGGCCAGGCCGCGCCCGGCGGCCGATGCGGAGGGCACGACCGGCGGCGGCACGCGCACGCGCGACTGCACGGCGAGCGCGACGAGCGCGTACGCCGCGAGCACCACGAACGAGCCCGTGAACGGCGTCGCGAACAGGTCGCGGGACAGCTTGACCGACTCGGGCCCGAAGAAGCCGCCGGCGATGCCGCCGGCCAGCACCCACGATATCGCCTTCGGCTTGTCCGCGACCGTGGCCACTTCGGCGGCCGCGAACCGGTATTGCAGCCCGGCAGCGTTGTAGACGCCGATCACTGCCGTCGCCGCGCAGTACAGCGCGAAGCTGCCGAGCCCGATCGCGAGCGCGCCAAGCGCGCATCCGGCGATGTTGACCGCCGCCGCCGCCATGAAGCCGCGCCGGCGGCCGACGCGCGCCATCCACAGCGACAGCGGCATCGTCGCCAGTGCCGATCCGATCACGTAGGTCGTCGCGCCGAGCGTCGCCCACGCCTTCTGCTCGGCGAGCGCGTAGCCGACGAGCCCGTTCATCGTGATCAAGCCCGACGCGTTGGTGAGCAGCAGGGCCTGGCAGCACGCCAGCAGGAAGATGTCGCGGTAGGACGTGCGCGCGGGCATGGGGCATTCGCGTGGGCGGCGGCGAGGGATGCCGGTCAGGCGCGCGAAAGCCTTATGATAGGCCATGGACCTGCCGCCGCTCGCCGCGGAAGTACACGCGTTCTGGTTCGGGCCGCCGCCCTACGCGCGGCGGCCGGCGTGGTTTCGCAAGGACGATGCGTTCGACGCCGCGATCCGCGTGCGCTTCGGCGACGCGATCGCCGCCGCCTGCGCCGGCGCCTACGGCGACTGGTGCGCGGCGCCGCAAGGCGCGCTGGCGCGCATCGTCCTGCTCGACCAGTTCACCCGCAATGCCTATCGCGGCACCGCCGACGCCTTTCTGGGCGACGCCCGCGCGCTCGCCACCGCCGAGGACGCGCTCGCCCGCGGCTTCGACGGCACGCTAGCGCCGGTCGAGCGGCAATTCATGTACCTGCCGTTCGAGCACGCCGAGGATCCGGCGATGCAGGAGCGCTCGCTGCAGCTGTTCGGCGCGTTGTCCACGGAGCCGGGCTGCGAGGATCTCGTCGACTGGGCGCGACGCCACGCGGAGGTGATCCGGCGCTTCGGGCGCTATCCGCATCGCAACGCGATCCTGGGCCGCGCGTCGACGCCCGAGGAGATCGAGTACCTGAACACGCCCGGCGCCGGCTTCTAGAACGTGCGCAGGATCGAGACGTCGCTCGCGCCACCCACCGCCGTCGCGGCGTCCGGCGCGCCGGCGCCTGGCCAGCGATCCGCGCGGCGCGCATGGCTGGCGATCCGGTAGGCCTGCTCGGCGGCACGTTCGACCCGGTGCACTACGGGCACCTGCGGCTTGCCGACGACCTCCAGCGCATCCTCGGCGTCGCCGACATGCGGCTCGTGCCCGGTGGCGACCCGCCGCACCGCGGCACGCCGTACGCGCCCGCCGCGGCGCGCGTCGCCATGCTCAGGCTCGCGACCCGGGAATTTCCGCGTCTTTCGATCGACACGCGCGAGGTCGACCGCGGCGGCAAGAGCTACACGGTGCTGACGCTCGAGTCGCTGCGCGCCGAGGCGCCGCAAAGGCCGCTGCTGTGGATCGTCGGTGCCGATGCGTTCATCGGGCTGCCGACGTGGCATCGCTGGCGCGAGATCCTCGAGCTCGCGCACCTGGTCGTCGTCGGGCGCCCGGGCGTCGCCCTCGAGGCGTCGCTGCCGCCGGCGCTGGGCGAAGCGTGGCGGGCGCGCGCCACCCGCGACCGCAAGGCCTTGCGTGACGCGCCCGGCGGCGCCATCTATGTCGAGGACGTGACGCCGCAGCCGATTTCGGCGACCGCGATACGCGCCGCGCTGGCACGCGGCGTGGCCGGCCTTCGGGCGGTGCGCGGTTTGCTCCCCGCCGACGTTTTGGCCTATATTGCCCGCAACGGGCTCTACGGGGCCTCCAACCTCCCACAGGATGCGACATAACCGCCTGCAGCAGACCGCCGTAACCGCTCTCGAAGACATCAAGGCACGCGACATCACGGTGCTCGACGTGCGCAAGCTCACCAGCCTGTACGACACGCTGATCATCGCCAGCGGCGAATCCGCCCGGCAGGTGAAGGCGCTGGCGCACAACGTCCGCGACCGGCTCAAGGAGGCCGGCGCCGAAATCGTCGGTGTCGAGGGCGAGGACGGCGGCGACTGGGTGCTCGTCGACGCCGGCGACATCGTCGTTCACGTGATGCAGCCCGCCGTCCGCGCGTACTACAACCTCGAGGAGCTGTGGACACCACCGGCGCGCCGCGCGCGGCCGGCGCGCGCCGCTGCGTGAATGGCGTGCCGCATCGTCGCGCTCGGCCACCGGATGCCCGCCTGGGTCGGCGCCGGCTACGACGAGTACGCGAAGCGGCTGGCGCGTGATTTCCCCCTGACGCTGGTCGAGCTCAAGCCGGAGCCGCGCGATCGCGGCCGCACGCTGGCGCAGACCCTCGCCGCCGAGGCGAAGCGTCTCGCCGCGGCCTGCGCAGGCGCGACCATCGTCGTGCTGGACGAACGCGGCAGCCCGTGGACGACGCGCCAGCTTGCCGTTAATTTGCAACAATGGCGGGATGCGCATGCCGACGTCGCCTTCGTCATCGGCAGCGCCGACGGCCTCGACGCCGGCTTCAAGCGTGCCGCTGCGGCGCGTGTCGCGCTGTCGGCGATGACGCTGCCGCATGGCCTCGCGCGCGTCGTGCTGGCCGAGCAACTTTACCGGGCGGCGAGCTTTCTCGCCGGCCACCCGTATCATCGCGAGTGAAGACGCCACGAGGAAGGACCGGACGCATGAGCCCGCAGCGGTTGGCCAAGCACGTGCGCAGCGCGGAGGAATCCCGATGAGCCCGCAGATCCATCTCGCCTCCAAGAGCCCGCGGCGCCAGGAACTGCTGCGCCAGCTCGGCGTCGAGTTCGACCTCATCAAGCTGCGCGAGGCGCCCGGCCGCGAGGCCGACGTCGAGGAAGGCGCGCGCCGCGCCGAGCCCGCACTGCACTACGTCGAGCGCATGGCGCGCACCAAGGTGGCCGTGGCGTGGACGCGCATGCGGCAGCGCAGGATGGTCGAGCTGCCCGTGCTGTCGGCCGACACCGAGGTCGTGCTCGGCGACGCCATCTTCGGCAAGCCCGCCGACGCGGCCGACGCCGCGCGCATGCTGCGCCAGCTCTCGGGCAAGACGCACGACGTCGTCACCGCCGTGGCCGTGCGGATGGGCGAGCAGACCGAGGTCGAGATCTGCGTGTCCCGGGTCGCGTTCCGCGAGCTCACGCCGGGGGAGATCGAGCACTACGTCGCCACCGGCGAGCCCGACGACAAGGCGGGGGCCTATGCGATCCAGGGGCGCGCCGCCGCGTTCATCACGCGCCTCGAGGGCAGTTTCTCGGGCGTCGTCGGCCTGCCGCTCGCCGAAACCGCGCAGATCCTCGCGCGCTTCGGATTGCCGGTACTCTAAGGCAGGCACGCGCGCCATGCGCGACGGCATCGCACCGGCGACGCTCGCCACTTCCGCCGGGGCCGACGCGGCGGCGCCCACGCACGAGATCCTGATCAACGTCACGCCGCAGGAAACGCGGGTGGCGATGCTCGAGCAGGCGGTCGTGCAGGAGCTGCACGTCGAGCGCTCGAGCGCGCGCGGGCTCGTCGGCAACATCTGCCTCGGCCGCGTCGCCCGCGTGCTTCCCGGCATGCAGAGCGCCTTCGTCGAGATCGGCCTCGAGCGCGCGGCGTTCCTGCACATCGCCGACATCTGGGAGCACCGGCAGAACGGCCACGGCGGCGACCACAAGCCGATCGAGAAGATCCTGCACGAGGGCCAGCCGCTGCTCGTGCAGGTGATCAAGGACCCGATCGGCACCAAGGGGGCGCGGCTGTCCACGCAGGTGAGCCTGGCGGGACGGCTGCTCGTCTTCCTGCCGCAGGACTCGCACATCGGCATCTCGCAGCGCATCGGCGACGAGGCCGAGCGCGAGAGCCTGCGCGCCAAGCTGCAGACGCTGCTGCCCGAGGGCGCGGCGGGCGGCTTCATCATCCGCACGATGGCGGAGGCCGCCACGCTGCGCGAGATGCAGACCGACATCGAGTACCTGACCAAGCTGTGGCGCGACCTGACCGAGCGCTCGCGCGAAGTTCCGGCGCCCACGCTGCTGTACCAGGACCTCAACCTCGCGTTGCGCGTGCTGCGCGACATGACGACCGACGACACCGTGCGCATCCTGGTCGATTCGCGCGAGACGTTCGCCCGGATGCAGGAGTTCGCGCGGGACTACACGCCGGCGCTGACCGACCGCCTGCACCACTACGTCGGCGAGCGGCCGCTGTTCGACCTGCACGGCGTCGAGGAGGAGATCGAGAAGGCGCTCGCGCGCCGCGTCGAGCTCAAGTCCGGCGGCTACCTGATCATCGACCAGACCGAGGCGATGACCACGATCGACGTCAACACCGGCGGCTTCGTCGGCGGCCGCAGCTTCGACGACACGATCTTCAAGACCAACCTCGAGGCGGCGCAGGTCATCGCGCGCCAGCTGCGGATGCGCAACCTGGGCGGCATCATCATCATCGACTTCATCGACATGGAGAACGCCGACCACCGCGGACAGGTGCTCTCCGAGCTCGACAAGGCGCTCGAGAAGGACCGCACGCGGCTCACGGTGAACGGCTTCACGCAGCTCGGGCTGGTGGAGATGACGCGCAAGCGGACGCGCGAGTCGCTCGCTCACGTGCTGTGCGAATCCTGTCCGACGTGCCAGGGCCGCGGCGAGCTCAAGACGCCGCAGACCGTGTGCTACGAGATCCTGCGCGAGATCCTGCGCGAGGCGAAGCAGTTCAACGCGCGGGAATTCCGCATCCTGGCCTCGCAGGCGGTCATCGACATGTTCCTCGACGAGGAATCGCAGAGCCTCGCGATGCTGGGCGATTTCATCGGCAAGCCGATCTCGCTGCAGGTGGAGACGCTGTACACGCACGAGCAGTACGACATCGTCCTGATCTAGGCGGTGCGGCGCCGCGCCGGGCGCTAGCCCCGGCTCACCGGCGCATCTCCGGGCCGAACGGGTCGAGCCCCGTGCGCGCGAAGCCGGCGTCGTCGCGGGCGGCGGCGTCGCACAGGCCGAGGTCGCGCCGCAGGTGCGCCGAAAGGTGGGCGAGCTCGCGTGCCGTACGCGCGCCGGCGCCGCGACCGCGGTCGTGTCGCCGGCGCAGGCGCGCGGCGAGCACGGCGAGCACGGCGAGCACGGCAAAGAATGTGGCTGCGCTGCCCCATGCCGCGAGGCGCGGCGGCGCGGCAGCGCGGGGGGCGGATCGGGTGTGTGCAGTCATGGCCTGGGTCCGTCTGCCGATGCGAGGGCTGGTAAGCGTAGCCGCCCATCTCCCCCAACGGAATCGATCTTTTCTCGCCCAATTGGTCAGTTATACTGACCAGCATGCCACGGGCGCCCCGCCTTCCGCTGAACACGCTGCCGGCTTTCCGCGCGCTCGCCGAGCGGCAGAACGTTCGCGCCGCGGCCGAGGCGCTGCACCTGACGCACAGCGCCGTGAGCCAGCAGCTGCGCAACCTCGAAGGGCAGCTCGGCTTCGCGCTGTTCGAGCGCCGCGGAAGGCGCGTCGTGCTGAATCCCGCCGGCGAGGCGCTGCTGCGCAGCGTCGCGGCGGCGCTCGCCGAGCTCGACGTCGGGGTCCAGGCGGCGGCCGCGACTGCGGCCGGCGCAGCGCTGCGCATCCGAATGACGGTGCTGCCGTCCTTCGCGCAGCGCTGGCTGCTGCCGCGCATCGGCCGCTGGCATGCGCGGCATCCGCAGGTGGCGCTCGAGATCGACACCTCGCAGCACGTGGTCGACCTGCAGCGCGAAGGCTTCCACGTCGCGATCCGGCAGGGTCGCGGCCCGTGGCCGGGCGTCGAGTCCGAGCTTCTGATCCCGGCCACTCCGCTGATCGTCGTCGGTTCGCCGGCCACGGCGCGCCGCCTCGCCGGCGCGGCGCCAGAAGCCTTCGCGCGCGAGCCGCTGCTCGGGCTCCCCGACCTGTGGCACCGCTGGTTCGCCGCGGCCGGGCTTCGCGTGCCGGTGACCAGCGTCGCCGTGTTCAACGACGCGGGCCTCATGCTGCAAGCGGTCGAGCAGGACCTGGGACTCGCGATCAGCCGCGAGCTCCTCGCCGCCGACGCGCTGCGCGAGGGGCGGCTGGTGCGGATGTCGCCGCTGTCGATCACCCATGAGACCGCGATGCCCTATCACTTCGTGTTCCCGCCCGGCCTGCGCGACTGGCCGCCGGTCGCGGACCTGCGGGCCTGGCTGCGCGACGAGTTCGAGCGGTCGCGCAAGGCATTGCGGGCGGATGAGGCGCCCGCGCCGCCTCCGACCGCTCCCGCCCGCCGCCGGCGCGCGCGATAATTCGCCTGCCCGGCGCCGCCATGGTTCGCCTGCCGGCGCGGCCATGGTTCGCGTGGCCGGCGCAACGACGCCGCGCCTCCCCGGGCGCGAGGAGGAGACCGCATGCCCGCCACGACAATGAACCACTTCACGATCCTGACCGACGACGTCGACGGCACCGTTCGCTTCTACGGCGAGCTCCTGGGCCTCGCCGCGGGGCCGCGGCCGGCGTTCGACTTTCCCGGCGCCTGGCTCTATGCCGGCGAGCAGCCGATCCTCCACGTCGTCGGCGGGCGGCCGCGCCGGGAATTGAAGACGGGCGTCATCGATCACATGGCGTTCACCGCCGTGGGCCTCGCCGAAACGCTGGCGAAGCTCTCGGCACGCAACATCGCGCACGAATGCCGCCGGCTGGTCGGCGTCGGGACGTGGCAGCTCTTCTTCCACGATCCCAACGGCGCGCGGGTCGAGCTCGACTTCGACGCCGCCGAGCCCCAGCACGCCGGCGCGACGTGACGCCTGCTGTCCTGCTCGACCATCTCGTCGTCGCCGCGGCGACGCTCGCGCAGGGCTGCGATTACATCGAGAGCGGGCTCGGCGTGCGGCCGCAGCCCGGCGGCAGGCACGTCGCGATGGGCACGCACAATGCGCTCGTCGGCCTCGGCCCGCAGGCCTACCTCGAGGTGATCGCGATCGACCCGGACGCGCCGGCGCCGCCGCGCCCGCGCTGGTTCGATCTCGACGAAGTGCGGATGCGCGCGACGCTCGCCGAAGGGCCGCGCCTCGTCCACTTCGTCGCCCGCACCCGCGACCTCGAGCGTGCGGTAGCGGCGGCGCGCCACGACCCCGGCCCCGTCCACCCGATGTCGCGCGGCGATTTCCACTGGAAGATGACGATCCCCGACGACGGGCATCTGCCCGGCGCCGGACTCATCCCGACGCTGATCCAGTGGGACGGCGTGCGCCACCCCGCCGCGACGCTGCCGCCCTCGGGACTGCACCTCCTGGCCCTGGCCGGCGAGCATCCCGAGCCGGCGCCGGTACGCACGGCGCTGGCCGCGCTCGGGCTCTCGGACGCGGTGAAGGTGACGTACGGACGCCACGCGCGCCTCGCGGCCATGGTGCGCACGCCGCGCGGCCCCGTGGCGCTGTGAGCACGGCGGGGGACCGCGGGAGGGTGCGCCTGGCGCCGGCGGAGATCGCCAATCTCGTGCTGCGCAACATCGTCCCGGTGGTCGGGCTCGCGTTCTTCCACTGGTCGGCGACCAACCTGCTCATCCTCTACTTCGTCGATACGCTGCTCGCGTTCACCGTGGTCATCGCCGGTTTCCTCTACAGCCAGTTTCCCGCCGAGGAAGCGCAGGGCATCGCCGCGCGGATCAACACGATCGCCGGCTACGCGGCGGGCGCGCTGTTCGTCGCCGCGATTCTCGCGGTGCCGCTCGGCATGCCCATCTTCATCCTCGTATTCGGCGTGGGCAACGTCTCCTTCCTCGGCTTGTTCCGCGACCCGGGATTCGAGGTCGGCCTCGGCCTGCAGGCCGTCGCGTCCCTCGTGTCGTTCCGCGATCTCGTGGTCGCGCTGCGGCGCTACTCGCCCGAGCAGGTCGGGCTCAAGCGTCGCTTCACGTACGTCATGCTGCGCTGGATCGGCACGATGATGGCCGCATACTTTCCGCTGACGTTCTCCCTCGGCCGCTTCGCGCCCCTGCTGCTCGTCGCCGTGTACATCGCGCTCACGATCTTCGCCGAGCTGATGCCCGATCGCTTCCTTGCCGCCTTCGGCGAGGTCGGCCGCGACATCGCGCGGGATTCCCCGCCGGCACGCGCGAGCGGGCCGGGGCGGAGTGCAGACGCGCTTCCCATGCCCGGCGGAGCGGCGCGCGAGCGCGGCCGGCGCCACCGGCACAAGCGCTGACGCCGCCGTTCAGCCGAGCGCGCCGCGCGCGGCGACGCGCCAGACGGCTTCGACGCGATCGCGCCGGAAACCGACGATCCAGTCGTAGAGATTGACGGTCGGATCGCAGTGGCCCGGGACGAGCCACACCCGATCGTTGCGCGCGAGCGGCGCGGCGTCCGCGCGAAGCGAAAGCACGCCGTGCTCGTCGCTCGCCCTGGCGTAGGACGTTCCCGGACGGCCGTGGACCAGCGGCAGGCCGGAGTCGAAGGCGAAGGCCTTGAGCCCCGCGTCGACGACGGCGCGCTCCGGCAGGGACACGCTCATCACGCCCGCCAGCACGAACAGGCTCTGCTCGAAGCGCATCTCGTCGGGCGCCAGCGCATTGCGCTGGTAGTCGGCGTCCATGAACACGTAGGAACCCGGCTGCAGCTCGTTCCAGACGCCGGAATCGCGCTCGTGGTGCCACGTCCCGGTGCCGCCGCCGGTGACGATCGCGCAGTGGATGCCGGCCTCCTCGACCGCGTCGCGCGTCGCGCGCGCGAGCTCTCCCGCCGTCGCGATGGCCGCCGCGCGGGCATCCGGCTCGCGCAGGTGCTGCGCGCCGCCCTGGTAGGCATGGAGCCCGCGGAAGCGCAGCGACGGCGCGACGGCGATCTCGCGCGCCAGCGCCACGGCAAGCTCGCCGGGCGCAACGCCGCAGCGATGCGCGCCGACGTCGATCTCGACGTACACGTCGAGCGCCACCGCCGCCTGCGTCGCGGCGGCCGACAGGGCGAGGATGTTCGCCGCGTCGTCGACCAGCACGCCCACGGTCGCGCGGCTCGCGAGATCGACCAGGCGGGCGATCTTCGGCGCGGCGACGACCTCGTTGGTGACGAGCACGTCGTCGATGCCCGCGTCGACGAACGCCGCGGCTTCGTCGGTCTTCTGGCAGCAGACGCCGACGGCGCCCGCGGCGACCTGGAGGTGCGCGATGTCCGGGCACTTGTGCGCCTTGCCGTGCGGGCGCAGGCGGACGCCATGGACCGAGTTGGCCATGCGGTCGATGTTGCGGCCGAGCGCATCGAGGTCGACGACGAGCGCGGGCGTGTCGATCGCGCCGACGGGATCGCCGACGCGGGCGGGCGGGGTTTGCGGCATGGCGGCAGCGGGCAGCGGGTACGCGCTACTTTACCCGCTCGCCGGGGGTGCGACGAGCGCGCCGCGCGGACGCCGGGCCCGCGCGGCGCCGCGCGCTACTTGCCGCGCGCCGTCGCGGCGTCGGCCGCATCGGCCGCCGCCAGCTGGCCGTACACGAGGCGGCCGATCGCGAGCATCTGCGCGCGGTCGATCCGGCCCGACAGCGCGTATGCGCAGTTGTCGTCGACCCAGTAGTAGACGCCGACGCCATCCTCGACCGCGTAGCGGAACGCCGTCTCGCCCTCGCCGGGATGCTTGCGCACCATCAGCGACAGGCGCTGCTTGTCGGCGTTCTCGTAGACGAACAGCGCCGCGGGCTTTGCGTTGCCGGCGACGAGCCGGCCGCCGACGAGCGCATAGCCGAAGGTGTTGAGATCCGGCGCGTGCACGGCGAGGCCGAGGCGCCGCGAGAGCCAGCGGACCAGGCGCTGCTCCTCCGCGGCCCAGATCTCGACGGGACGATTCGCATCCGACGCGTAGAGCACGTGCGTCATCGCCGCCTGCCGCGCGAACGTCGTCGGCGTGCCCTCGCGCTCGAGCAGCGATTCGCGCGCATACCAGCCGACGGCGAGCCCGATCACGAGCGTCGCCGCCGCGGCGAACTGCGGCATGAAGCGGCGCCAGCCGCCGTGCGCGCGCGGCGGGCGGGCGGCGTCGACGAGACGCTCGGGCGCCGGCTCCGCGAGCCAGAAATCGAACGCCTCGCGCAGCGTCGCCGATTGCCGCCGCAGCTCGGCCACGCGCGCCGCGAGCGCGGCATCGCGCGCCGCCGCAGCCTCGACTTCGGCGGCGCGCGCAGGGGCGAGCCGCCCGTCCACGTAGGCATGCACGTCGGCTTCGGTCAGCGGGAGCGGGCTCATCGTCGAAGCGGCGTCACTTGATGATCTTGAGCGGCGACGGGCCGTCCGCCTGGGGAAGTGCCGCACGCCGCAGCTTCTCGCGCGCACGCGAGAGCCGCGACATCACGGTTCCCACCGGAATCGACAGCACGGCGGCAATCTCTTCGTAGCGCATCTCTTCCACGGCGGCGAGGATCAGCACCGCGCGCTGGTCCACCGGCAGGCGAGCGACCTCGCGCAGGACTTCGATCAGCTCGACGCGCGTCTGCTGCGCGGGCCGCACCGGGATCTGCCATGCCGCGCCGCCGTCGTCCGCGTCGAGCGAGACGTTCTGCGCGTCGCGCTTCGCCAGCGCGCGCTGGTTCACGAACACGTTGTGCATGATGGTGAACAGCCACGCGCGCAAGTCAGTCCCGGCGGCCCACAGGCGGCGCTTTTCCCAGGCGCGCGCGAGCGTCTCCTGCACGAGATCGTCGGCGCGCGTGACCTCGCCGGTGAGCACGCGGGCGTAGCGGCGCAGCCTTGGAATGGCGGCGACGAGCTCGGGATGCGGCAGCGGCGGATCGGAGGTTGCCATCGGAAAAGGCGCCGGCGAACGGGAGAGTATCCGCCGGCGCCAGGGGCGATGGTACGCCCGTGCTGCTGCCAAAGGCCGTGCCGCCGCGACGCGCAGCCGCCCGCGCCGCTACTGCCTCGCCGCGTGCCAGACGCTGTTGAACCCGTCGCCCGTCTTGTCGCCGGGCTTCGCATCCTTCGACCACGCATAGAGGGGCTTGCCCTTGTACGCCCATTGCTTGCTGCCGTCGTCGCGCGTGATCACCGACCAGTCGCCCATCGCCTTCGCGTCGCCGCTCGCCATGAGGGGCGGCCAGTTCGCCGCGCAGGGTCCGTTGCATGCGGACTTGCCGCCGGCGTCCTTGTCGAACGTGTAGAGCGTCATGCCGCTGGCATTGGTCAGCGTGCCGTCCGCGGCGGCCTTGGCGGGGCCGTCGGCGGCGGCCGCCAGCGACGGCTGGGTCGACAGCACGAGCGCGCCGGCGAGCGCGATGGCGTGGTGCGCGAAGCGCAAGCGAAGTTGCCTGTGGATCACAGCGGTCCCCTTTCCCGGGCGAATGCGAACGCGGATGCCAACAGGCGCCCGGCGCGCGCTATTCCATCGCCGGCGGCTACAGCAGGAACAGCGTCGCGAGCCCGAGGAAGATGAAGAATCCGCCCGAGTCGGTCACGGCGGTGATCATCACCGACGAGCCCACGGCGGGATCGCGGCCGAGCTTGATCATCGTCATCGGGATCAGCACACCCATGCTCGCCGCGAGCAGCAGGTTGAGCGTCATGGCGAGCACCATCACGAGGCCCAGCGAGACCTGGCGGTAGAGCAGCATCGCGACGATACCCATCACGCCGCCCCAGATCAGGCCGTTGAGCAGCGCGACGGCGAGCTCCTTTTCGATCAGCTTGCGCGCGTGCTCGCGCGTCACCTGGCCGAGCGCGACGGCACGCACGATCATCGTGATCGTCTGGTTGCCCGAGTTGCCGCCGATGCCGGCGACGATGGGCATCAGCGCGGCGAGCGCGACGAGCTTCTGGATCGAGCCCTCGAACACGCCGATGACGCGCGACGCGATGAACGCGGTGACGAGGTTGACCGCGAGCCAGGCCCAGCGGTTCTGGAACGACTTCCACACCGACGCGAACACGTCCTCCTCCTCGCGCAGGCCCGCCTGGGCGAGGACTTCCTCCTCGCCGCGCTCCTTCACGAAATCGAGGATCTCGTCGACGGTGACCCGACCGACCAGCTTGTCGTTGGTGTCGACGACCGGCGCCGACACGAGGTCGTAACGCTCGAAGGCACTCGCCGCCGCGTCGGCCTTCTCGTGCTGCAGGAGCTTCACGGGCGCCGCCTCCATCACGTCGCCCACCAGCGTCGACGGATCGGTGACCAGGAGCCGGTGCACCGGCAACACGCCCTTGAGCGTGTCCTCGCGATCGACGACGAAGAGCTGGTCGGTCTGCGACGGCAGCTCCTCGAAGCGGCGCAGGTATCGCAGCACCACCTCGAGCGAGACGTCGGGGCGCACGCTGATGTCCTCGAAGTCCATCAGCGCGCCGACCATGTCCTCGTCGAACGACATGGCGGCGCGCAGCTGCTCGCGCTCCTCGACCGGCAGGCTGTCGAGAAGGTCGTCCATCACCTCCTGCGGCAGGTCGGGCGCGAGCTCGGCGATCTCGTCGGCCTCGAGCGTCTCCGCCGCGGCGACGAGCTCCTCGGTGTCCATCGACGAGATCAGCGACTCGCGGACCGCGTCGGAGACCTCGAGGAGGATCTCGCCGTCGCGCGCGGCGCGGACCAGGTCCCAGATGTAGAGCCGCTCGTCGAGCGGCAGCGCCTCGAGGAGATGCGCAATGTCGGCCGCGTGCAGGCGGTCGAGCTTGGCCACGAGCTCGGCCTTGTTCTCCCGCGTCACCGCGCTGTCGGCGAGCGCGTCCGCCGATGCTTCCGCGGCGGCCTGCCCGGCTTCGGCGTGCATCTGCTCGGCGACCAGCCCTTCGACGAGCCGGTGCTTGCGCAAAAGCGCCGTGATCTCGGCGAGCGTGTCCTCGACGCGCGCCCGCGGCAGCGCGCGATCCTTCTCCGGCGCTTCGATCGTGTCCGGCATGGGCGCCATGCTACTTCGTTTCGATTACGGCAGTTCGGCGGCGGGCATCCGCGCGAGGATGATGCCGATCTTGCGGCCGAGGCCGGGCGCGCCGGGGTTGCGCTCGTAGAAGCGCGGGTTGGGCGCCATCGCGGCCAGTCGCGCCGCCTGCTCCGGCGCGAGCCGCGCCGCCGTGGTCCCGAAATAGCGCTGCGCCGCAGCCTCCGCGCCGAAGAGCCCGTTCCCCCATTCGATGACGTTGAGGTAGAGCTCGAAGATGCGCTGCTTGTCGAGGATGGCCTCGAGCATCAGCGTGATCACGGCCTCCTCGGCCTTGCGGACGTAGCTTCGCGCCGGCGAGAGGAAGAGGTTCTTGGCCAGCTGCTGCGTGATCGTCGATCCCCCGGCGACGATGCGTCCGCGCTTCTGGTTCTTCTCGAGTGCCAACTGGATGCCGTCCCAGTCGAAGCCCTCGTGCTCGACGAAGTGCGAATCCTCGGCGGCGATCATCGCGCGCTTCAGGCTGGTCGCGATGCGGTTGTAGGGGACGAAACGGTAGCGGAGCTCCGCCCTGGGATTCTTCTCGCGCAGCTCCGCCATCCGATACGCCATGAACGCGGTCTCGCGCGGCGGATGATCGCGCCACCACCAGATGACCGCGGCGACGTAGGCGTGCCACGCGACGACGGCCAGCAGCAGCGCACCGGCCAGCCAGCCCGCCAGGCGCCGGGCGCGCTTCAATTGCTCGTGAGCTCGTCGCCCTTGGTGAACGTCCAGGTGCGCGCCACGGTGATGATGTCGGTGTCGCGGCGGATGTCGGCGGGAAAGGCGGCGAACGGCGCCGACATGCGCACGATCTTCACCGCGGCGGCGTCGAGGATCCGATGACCCGACGACTTGCGCACCTCGACCCCCTCGAGGCTGCCGTCGCTTCTGATCGACACGGCGAGCACGAGGCTGCCGTACAGCTTCATCTGGCGCGCCGCCTCGGGGTAGTTGAGATTGCCCACGCGCTGCACCTTGAGGCGCCAGTCCTCGACGTAGCGCGCAAAGCGATATTCCTGCGCGTTGGCGCCGATGACGCGCCGCTTCGGGAGCTTCTGGTACGCATCCAGCTCCTTGGCAAGCTGCGCCTCGAGGCGGATCGCCTCGAGCGTCCTCTGCATCATCTCGTTGGCGGTCGGAACGTCGGCGCGATCGCTCGGGTCCGGCGGCGGCACGACGGCGGCCGCCCCCGGACGCAGCTGCGTCATGAACTCCGTCCGCGGATCCGGCGCCGCAGCCTGCGCCTGCGCGTCGACCGCAACGTCCTTCGCCGGAATGTCTTTCGGCGGCAGCGGGAGCGGCGTCTTGGCGCGGCGCGCCTCCTTCGTGTTGCCGCCGGCGTCGAGGTTGGCCTGCGCCAGCAGCTCGGCCTTCGTCGGCCGGGTCGGCGACCGGGCGTTGACGAGCGTCACTTCGAGCGGCGGCTCGTTGTCGAACAGGCGAAGCGGGTCGAGCGGCGTGAAGTGAAGCGCGAGCACCAGTGCGTGCAGCGCCACCGAGATCGTGAGCGCCGTCGCCAGCAGCCGGTTGCCGGAAGGCGACGCAAGCGCTTCGGGCGGAATGCGCGCCGGCGGCAGCGCGCCGGCCACCCGAAGCCGCGCGGGCTTGTGCGCCGCATCCGCCGCCGGCCTCGTCGCAGTGCCGGGCGCCGCGGCCGCGCCGGCGCTGCCCGCGGTCCGTGCCTTACCCGCGGTACGGACCTTCGCCGGCGCGACGGCCGCGGCCGACGCGTGCGGCGCCGACACGTCGGCGAGGTAGGGCTTCGGTTGTCGTGCGTTGCGAGGCGGCACTTCCCACCCGTCCCAAAAGGCGTGCGGCCATCATCTTACCCCGCCTATGCCATCGTCATAGCGACCGGCGGGGGCGAAAACAGGTGCATTTCAGCAGGTTAGTAGCGCATACGCAACGTTTTACGCGAAGTCATGGCGCTATTTGCCCCGCGTAGCGGCACGAAAGCGACGCAAGGATCAGGTCGACGTCGACGATCGCGACGCGTACGGGCGTCTCCGGCGCCAGGGCGGGCAGGTCAGCGAGGCGCTGGACCAGCGGCAGGCGGTCGAAGCGCACGAGGTTTTCGCGCATCACCGTCGCCGTCGTCTCGGTGACGCCTTCCTGGCGCAGCCAGCGCAGGCACCAGTAGTGCTCCATCCGGTCCTGGAACTCGGCGTACTGCGCGTACGTCGCCTCGAAATCCGCCAGCGCCGCGTACAGCTCGGCGTCGTTGTCGCCGTAGGGCGCGCGGCTGCCCGCGACGACGGCAAGCAGCTGGCGCTGGTTGACGAGGTCGCTGTAGCGGCGAAGCGGCGAGCTGGCCCACAGATAGTGCGTGAGCCCCAGTCCCTGGTGCTCGCCCGGCCGCGTGCTCATCTTCACCTTGCCGCCGGCCTGCACCCGATAAAGCCCCGGCACGCCGGCGTCGGCCAGCGTCCGGCCCCACGTCGCATTGACGTGAATCATCAGCTCGGCCACGAGCTTGTCGAGCGGGCTGCCGCGCACCCGGGGCACGATGTCGACGCGGCCGCGCTCGCCGTCGATTCCCGGCGCATCCCAGTCGACGTAGAAGCTGTAGTCGACGCGCTCGACTTCGGCCTTGCCGCGTGCGGCGCCGAGGTTCCGGGCAAGCCCCCAAAGCGCCCGCAGCTCCTCGCTCCAAGGCGGGTCGGACGGCGACGGCAACGGATTGGCGAACGCGTCGTCGATCGCAGCCAGCCGGAGATTCGCCACCACCGGCACGCGCTCGACGCGCGTGGTGTGCGCGAGCGGCCGTCCCGCATCGTCGGTCTCGACGTACAGCGAGAGCGCGGGCGGCGACCTTCCCGCCGCCAGCGTGAAGGCATCCACGACCTCGTCGGGGAGCATCGTCAGCTTGCGCCCCGGCATGTACACGGTCGACAGCCGCGCCCGGGCGAGCGCATCGTCGGGGCTGTCGCGCCGCAGGGACAGCGCGGGCGCGGCGATGTGGACGCCGATCCGATGACCGCCGTCCGGCAGCGGCGTGACCGAGAAGGCGTCGTCGATCTCGGTAGTCGTCGCATCGTCGATCGAGAACGCGCGCACGTTCGCCGCCGGCAGATCGGGGAGCTCGATCCTGCCCGCGCGCGGCGGGAAGGCCGTGCCGCCGGGGAAGGCGTCGGCCAGGAAGCGGTTGTAGTGATAGTCGTGCGTCGACGGGATCGCCCCGCACGCGGCGAGGAGCGCGACCGGATTCGTCTTCACGACCTCGCAAGCGCGCGCCAGCGCTTTCCATTCGAGCGCGTTCTTCTCGGGCCGGTACAGCAGCATCGGCAGCTGCGCGCGCAGGGCGTCGGGCAGCCGATGCGCAGCGAGCTCGGCGACCCAGGCGTCCGCCAGCGCCGCCTCCTTCCGCTTGCGCTCGACCGAGGCGAGCGCGGCTTTGAGCGCGTCGGGAGGTGCCTTGCGATACCGGCCCTTGCCTTTGCGGTAGAAATGCATCGGCGACGACGACAGCATGATCGCCACTGCCGCCGCCTGCGCCGGCGCCGGCGCCGCGCCGTAGTAGTCGCGTGCGAGCTCGTCGAAGCCGAACTCGTGATCGCCGGTCGCTTCCCAGAGGAACGTCGGATCGAGCTCCGTCGCCAGCCGCTGCGCCAGCGCGAGCGTCTCCGCGGCGCCCGGCGCGGCGAAGCGCAGCAGCACGTTGCTCGCCTTGATCTTGAGCCGCTTGCCGGACGCGGCCTCGACCTGCAGCGACGCGTCGTGATCGGCGAGGACGCTGCCTGCCTTCAGCTGGCCGTCGTCCTCGAACAGAACGTTCATGCGGAATGGCGCTCCTGCGCGGGGGGCGCCGATTATACCGAGCGCCCCTGCGCGCCGTTCGGCCGCGGCCTTCTCGGTTCCCGCGGTCCCCGCTCCACCGCCGCCGGCCGCCTGCGCTACCATCGCAGCTCATCCGTCGCACGCGAAGTGATGCCGCCGCCGCTGACCCAGCAGATTCGCTTCGGCGCCAGCCGCGACGGTACGCGGATCGCGTACGCCACGGCAGGGTCGGGGCCGCCGCTCGTGAAGGTCTCGAACTGGCTCTCCCATCTCGAATTCGACTGGCAGAGCCCGGTGTGGTCGCACCTGCTGCGCGAGATGTCGGACGGACGCACGCTCGTCCGCTACGACGAGCGGGGCTGCGGACTCTCCGACTGGGACGCCGAGCTGTCGTTCGAGGCATGGGTGCAGGACCTCGAGACGGTGGTCGACGCCTGCAACCTTCCTCACTTCCCGCTGTTCGGGATCTCCCAGGGCGCGTCGATCGCGATCGCGTATGCCGTGCGCCATCCCGAGCGCGTGAGCCACCTGATCGTGCACGGCGGATACGCACGCGGACGCCAGTTCTGGGAGCGCGGCGCGGCGTCGCGCGAGGAGGCCGAAATGATGATCAAGCTGGCCGAGATCGGCTGGGGCCAGCACAACCCGGCCTTCCGCCAGTTCTTCACCACGCAATTCATTCCCGACGGCTCGCCCGAGCAGCACCAGTGGTTCAACGAGCTCGAGCGCATCTCGACGTCGCCGCGCAACGCCGGGCGGTTCATGCGCATCTTCCACGCGATCGACGTCGTCGCGCTGCTGCCGCGCATCGCGTGCCCGACGCTCGTGACGCACGGCGTCCATGACGCCCGCGTGCCCTTCGAGGAGGGCCGGCTGATGGCCACGCGCATCCCCGGCGCCACGTTCGTGCCGCTCGAGACGCGCAACCACGTGATGGTCGAGGCCGATCCGGCATGGCCGCGCTGGGTCGAGGCGTTCCGCGCCTTCCTGCCCGCGCTCGCGGATGCGCCGGGCTTCGATGCGCTGACGCCGCGCGAGCGCGAACTCGTCGAACTGATCGCGCAAGGGCGCGACAACGCGCAGATCGCCGCCTATTTCGGCCTCAGCGCCAAGACGGTCCGCAACCACATCACGAGCATCTTCGCCAAGCTGGAAGTGGAGAACCGCGCGCAGGCGATCGTGCTGGCCCGCGAAGCCGGCTTCGGCGCCGGCCGCGGATAGCGCCCCGCGGCGACGGGAATATTCGCCTCCGGGACTCGCGTCCCATCCCCGACGCACGTTTCGCAACGCCGCGCTCCCCGCCTGGGACAGTGCCCCCATGCGTCGCCTTGCCCGCGCCGTGACAATCCGCCCAATGCAGAAAGCGCGTGCAACACGGCACGCACTCAATTTCCGAGGAGGCGCAATGACCATGGACATCGCGATGCAGGCTTTCAGGCCCTGGGCAGCGGGGTACCCGACCCCGGCCGCCCGGCACGTCGACGCGACCGCGCCGGCGGTGGGGAGCACCCGGCGTGCGCACCGCCCGCCGCGCTCGCGGGCGGCGGGCGGATTCGCGGCGCGCGTCACCGCGGAGCGCTGCCTGGCAGTCGAGGGCGGCACGGACTGCACGGTGCGCGTGGTCGAGGGCGAGGTGTGGGTCACCGTCGAGGGCCAGCCGGAGGACACGATCGCCGGCGCCGGCGCGAGGCTCGACCTTGCGGCGAACGCCTGCACGTTCATCGGCGCGTTTCGCGACGCTGCGGTGCTGATCGAGCCGCGGCAACGCTCGCGTCGCGTCGCCTTCGCGCTGCGCGACGAAATGGGCCTGCGCGTGCTCACCGTCACCGTGGGGCTCGGTGGCAGCGGTCGGGCCCTGGCGTGGCTGCGGCGCCTCGCATCCGGGTTCACCAAGGCGTACGTCGCCTACGCGCAGCGCCGCTTCGACGCGCGCCGCGGGCTCGTCTGAACGCGCGGCCCGCCGAGGCGCGACGCGAGCGGGTCTGACGCGCGGCGACGCGCGTCCATCCTGCAACAGCGGCGCGGCGGGATACGTTTGCGCCCCGGGTCCATCGGCCGATTTGTGCGGCGGCGCCGATTGCCGCACGATAGCGCTTTTTCCCCGGACGATCGGACGCACGATGGCAACCATGACCTACCGTCGCCTCGGGCGCAGCGGGCTCGAGGTCTCGACGCTGTGCCTCGGCACGATGATGTTCGGCGACCGCACCGATGCGGCCGCGGCGAACGAGATCGTCGCCCACGCGCTGGACGCCGGCGTGAATTTCATCGACACCGCGGACGTCTACACGAAAGGCGCCGCCGAGACGCTGACCGGCGCGGCGATCCGGGCGCACCGCCACCGCTGGATCCTCGCGAGCAAGGTCGGCAACGTGATGACCGACGCGCGCACCGACGGCGGCCTGTCCCGCCGCTGGATCCTGGCCGCGTGCGACGGGAGCCTCGAGCGCCTTCGCACCGACCACATCGACATCTATTACCTGCATCGGGACGATACGACGACGCCGCTGGCCGAAACCGTCGCCGCGATCGGCGACCTGATCCGCGCCGGCAAGGTCCGCTATTTCGGCGTCTCCAACTACCGCGGATGGCGGATTGCGGAAGTGATGCGCCTGTGCGAGCAGCAGGGCGTGCCGCCGCCCGTGGTATGCCAGCCCTACTACAACCTGCTCAACCGGATGCCGGAGGTCGAGATCCTGCCGGTCTGCGACTACCACGGCATCGGCGTCGCCTCCTATTCGCCGATCGCGCGCGGCGTGCTCACCGGCAAGTACGCGTCGGGCACGGCGCCCGCCGACTCGCGCGGCGGACGCAAGGACCGGCGCTTCATGGAAACCGAGTTCCGCAAGGAATCCTTCGCCGTGGCCGACGCGCTGGCGGCGCACGCGGCGAAGACCGGCCGCACGCCGATCCGGCTCGCGCTCGCCTGGCTGTGGGCGAACCGGATCGTGTCGTCGGTCATCGCGGGGCCGCGCACGCTCGAACAATGGAAGGACTACGTGGCGGCGATCGGCACGCCGTGGACCGACGAGGACGAGAAGCTCGTCGATTCGCTGGTGCCGCCCGGCCATCCCTCGACGCCGGGCTACAACGACCCGCAGTATCCGTTCTACGGGCGCCGGCTCGCGTAGGTCTACTTGGGCGCGTCCAGCGCCTTGATCACCGCGTCGGTGATGTCGACCGACCGGCGTACGAACAGGCCGTCCTGCAGGATGAGGTCGTAGCCCTGCTCCTTGGCTAGCCGGGTCAGGACGACGTCGAGCCGCTCCTTGATCTTGCCCATCTCGTCGAACTGGCGCGCCTTCAGATCCTCGGTCACCTGGCGCCGCATCCGGTCGAGGTCGCGCCCCCGCGTTTCGATGTCGCGCTGCAGCGCCGCGCGGTCTGCCTGCGGCATCGCCGTGCCCTCGCGGTCGAGCTTCGCCGTCAGGTCGCGCAGCTCGCGGTCCAGCCGGCCGATCGTCGCCTCGCGCGCCTGGAATTCCTGCTCGATCTTGCGGGCGGCGTCTTTCGCCGGCGCGGACTCGCGCAGGATGCGGTCGGTGTTGATGACGCCGATCTTGTAGTCGTCGGCCAGGGCGGCCGCAGGCAGTGCGACGAGCGCGACGGCGGCGGCGAACGGAAGCAATCGATGTGCGGACATGAGGGAATGGCTATTCGTTGGCGATGCCGTGCGGGACGTGGCCCGCGGGAACGTGCAGCGACGCCGACTCGACGTGGCGCGTCTGGTCGTCGAAATAGAAATCGGGCTCGAACTCGCGCAGGAACGGTCCCTTCGCCAGGCCGCCCAGGAACATCGCCTCGTCGACGTCGATGTGCCAGTCCATCAGCGTGCGGATCGCGCGCTCGTGCGCCGGCGCGCTGCGTGCCGTGACGAGCGCGGTACGCAATTTCATCCTCACGGCGCCGGATGCGTCGACGCGCTGCAGCCGGTGCAGCGCCTCGAGCAGCGGCTTGAACGGTCCGGGCGGCAGCGGGCGCGTCGCGTGGTCGGCCTCGTGCGACTGGAACGCGGTCAGGCCATGCTGGTGGAACACGCGCTCCGCCTCGTCGGCGAACAGCACGGCGTCGCCGTCGAAGGCGATGCGCACCTCGTCCGGATGCGGGTCCTCGCGCGCCGTCTGCGTGTACACGAGCGCGGCCGGAAAGCCCGCGGCGAGCGCCGCGCGCACGTCATCGCCGTTCGCCGACAGGAAGAGGTTCGCCTTCAGCGGCTCGAGGTACGAAAACGGCGCGCGCCCGCGCGTGAAGACGCCGCGCTCGATGCCGAGCTGCGCGCGCTGCACCGAGCGGAACACGCGCAGTCCCGACACCGGGTCGTTGCGCGACAGGATGACGACGTCGACGCGCTTGACGCCGTCGGCGTTGAACGCCTCGAGCTTCTTGACCAGCCGGTACGCGACGCCCGGCTTCGCCGCCTGCTCGAGCCGCTCGAGCTGCAGCCGCATGTACGCGCGGTCGTCGGCCGACTCGAAGAGCGCGTTCTCCTCCTCGAAGTCGAACAGCGCGCGCGAGCTGATCGCGACGACGAGCTGCTCGGAGTCTTCCTGCGGCGCCATGCGGGAAGTATAAGGCGCGGCGCCCGGCGCGCGGCCGCTCGCGTCAGCGCGCCGTGCAGGACCCGACGCGCCGCCCGGCGATCGATTGCGTCATCTCCAGGTCCTGGCCTTCCATCTTGCCCTTGAAGCGAATCTTGCCGTCATAGCCGTCGCCGGCGTAGATGAACTCGCCGGTGCCCGTCATCGCGTCGCGGCCGGTGCAGACCATCGCGAAGGTCAGCTTGTTGCCGGTGCGCCTCGCGTCGGTGACCCTGCAGTTGTCCTGGTGGGGAACGGCATCGCCGTCGCTCGTGCCCTTTTTCACGCACGAGCGCTGCGTCATCGACGGCATCTGCATGCCCATGCCGGGCACTTCCATGGCCACGGTGACTTCGTAGAGGTCGTCTGCGCCCTGCGCGCGTGCGCCGTCGATCGCCGGCGTCGCACCCAGCGCCGCGACGGCCAGCCCGCTCAGCCATCGTCCGGTCCTGCTCCGTCCGTCCCGTCCCATCATCGACCTCCCCGATGGCGCGCCGGTGAACTGCGGCGCGCGTTGGTCATCCGGCACTCGGTTCACGACGCGGCCAGTATAGCGCCGGCCCGGGGCACGCCGAACGCTATACTCGAACGGTCACGCCGGCACGGCCGTCGCGCCATGTTCATCCTGACCTACCACTCGCATCACATTGCCGGCCCCGACTACGCATCGAACGACCACGTCGCGCTGGCCGCCGATCTCCGGGTGATCGACGCCGCCGGCTACCGGATCGTCCCGCTGGCGGAGTTGACGGACCTGTTCCTGGCGATGCAGCGCGGCGAGGCGCTCGACCCGCCGCAGATGCGCGTCGTCGCACTGACTTTCGACGACGGGCCGGAATACGATGCGGTCGATTACGACCACCCGTCGCTCGGCGTGCAACCGAGCTTTCTGCGCATCCTCGACGAGTTCGCCGCGGGGGGCCGCCAGGCCGGCGCCTGCGCCACGAGCTTCGTCATCGCGTCGCCCGACGCGCGCCGCTGCATGGAAGCCGCGACGCGCTCCGGACCGTACCACCTGCACGAAGGCGCGCTGAACGACGACTGGTGGTCGGACGCGATCGACTCCGGCCGGCTCGCCATCGCCAACCACAGCTGGGACCATCTGCATCCCGCGCTGCCGCGCGTCGCGCATTCGCGCCAGGTGAGGGGCGATTTCACCAGCGTCGACAACGCGGGGGACGCCGACCTGCAGATCGATGCCGCGACGCGCTACATCGACCGGCGCACCGGCGGGCGCGCGGCGCCGTTCTTCGCCTATCCGTTCGGGCAGTACAGCCGCTACCTGGTCGAAGAGTATTTCCCGCGCGGCATTTCGGGGCACGGCATCCGGGCGGCCTTCACCGTCGACGCGCGCCCGCTTCGCCCGACGGAGGACCGCTGGTCGATGCCGCGCTACTCGTGCGGATACAACTGGTCGACGCCGGGCGAGCTGGCGGCGCTGCTGCGGCCCGGCTGAGCGCGAGCGCGCAGCGTCAGAAGGCGCCCACGGCGGCGACCGTGTCTTCCAGCGCTCGCCGCTCGCTCTCCGGAACGTCGCGGAGCCACTTGACGATCACGTAGCGATGTCGCGTGTGCCGATAGCCGGCGCGCTCGCTGACGCGCCACGATTTCGCGTCGCCGCAATAGCCGAACAACGCGGCCGCGTCGACGAGCTCGCGGGCCGCCTGTTCGAGCAGCATCTGCACGATGCCGCCGCGCGACCGGCACGCGCGCCAGTGCGCCGGCGGCAACTGCCGATAGAAGTTGCGGCGCGCGCACAAGCCGCCGACGAGGTACGCGTCGCCGTGGCGCAGGAAGTTGCAGAACGCGACAGGCTCGAAGTGCGTGGCCGACCATCGATAGAACGCCACGTACTGGCGCCAGAGCTCTGGCGGCGTCGCGATCGCTAGGCCGCTGTCGGGGCGGGGCACGGGGAACGGCGCTCGGAACGCCTCGCGAAACAGGTCCGCGGCGAAGAAAGCCGCGTTGGCCATGCCGACGATGCAGACGGAATCCTCGAACGCTCCGGGTGCCCCGGCAGCGGCGTCACGCCGCACGCTTCCGGTCCCGTTCGAGCTCGGCCACCACTTCGCGGATCTCGCCGATCGCCCACGCGAGGTCGTCGCGCGCGATGCAAAGCGGCGGCGCGATGCGCACCACCGTGTCGTGCGTGTCCTTCGACAGGATGCCGCGCGCGAGCAGGCGATCGACGACCTCGCGTGCCGTGGCGCGCGCCGGGTCGATCTCGACGCCGATGAACAGGCCGCGGCCGCGAACGTCGGACACGACGCGCCCCGTCATCGCGGTGAGCTCCTGCTTCAGCCAGGCGCCGAGCTCGGCCGAGCGCTCGATCAGCTTCTCGTCGAACAGCACGTCGAGGGATGCCATCGCCACCGCGGCGGCGAGCGGATTGCCGCCGAACGTGTTGCCGTGGTCGCCCGGACGGAACACCTGCATCACGTTCTCGGTGGCGATGAACGCCGACACGGGCAGCAGGCCGCCGCCCAATCCCTTGCCGAGGACGACGGCGTCGGGCGCGACGCCTTCGTGCTCGCAGCCGAGGAAATGGCCGGTGCGCCCGAGGCCCGTCTGGATCTCGTCGCAGATCAGCAGCACGTTGCGCTCGCGGCAGATCTGCGCGACGCGCTTCAGGTAGCCGGCCGGCGGCACGACGATGCCGCCCTCTCCCTGGACGGGCTCGACGAGGAACGCCGCGGTGTGGGGCGTGATGGCGCGCGCGAGCGCGTCGGCGTCGCCGTAGGGCACCGTCGACAGCCCGGACGGAAACGGCCCGAAGCCGTCGCGATACTGCGCTTCCGTCGACAGCCCGACGATCGCGATCGTCCGGCCGTGGAAGTTCCCGGCGCACGCGATGATCTCCGCGCGGCCATCGGGAATGCCCTTGACCTTGTGGCCCCACTTGCGCGCAGCCTTGAGCGCGGTCTCGACCGCCTCGGCGCCGCCGTTCGCCGGCAGCACGCGATCCATCCGAGCGAGCTTCGCGAGGCGCTCGCACAGCGCGGGAAAGCGATCGTTGTAGTAGGCGCGCGACGTCACGCCGAGCGTCCGCGCCTGGGCGATCAGCGCGCCGACGATGCGCGGATGCGCGTGGCCGAAGCTCACCGCCGAATACGCGCTCATCAGGTCGAGGTAGCGACGGCCGTCGACGTCGGTGACCCAGCAGCCTTCGCCTTTCGACAGGACGACCGGCAACGGCTCGTAGTTGCGCGCGCCATACGTGCGCTCGCGGGCGATCAGGTCGGCGGTGGCATCGGAAAGCACCGACGCCGAAGGACCGGGTTGGCGCCCGGCGCGCGTCTTCCTGTTCATGCTGCTCTCCTCGTAGGAGGGGCCCGGCAACGTGCGCATCGATTGCGCCGCCTGCGGACCGTAGGCGCACTGCGCGGCTCGTGGCCGCGCATGCCGGCTGGCGTAACGGCCGGCGGCGGGCGGGTACGCCTGCGCAGCCTTCAGTGTTCAGGCGGCTGCGCAGGCGTACCCGCCCGCTGCCGGCCTGCGACGTTCAGCGAGGTCGGCTTCGCCTTTTCATGGCAGCAAGCATACCCCATGCCCGTGGAGGGATCGGCCGGCCTGCTAGCCGTCGCGGACGACGGCGGCCTCGGCTGCCGCGGTCGTCGGCACCGACGCGAGCTCCGCAAGCGTGAGCGGCTTCACGGGAAAGCGATGCCGATACGTGCCGACCTCCGCCGGGGTCGTTCCGCGCGCGCGTGCGATGAGCTCGGTGACGGTCAGCGCGCAATAGCGCCCCTGGCACGCGCCCATGCCACAACGCAACCACGCCTTCGCCTGGTTCGGGCCCGCACATCCGGCGTGCGCCGCGTCGACGACGGCCTGCGCGGTCACCTCTTCGCAGCGGCACGCGAGCGTGTCTCCTTCGGGAATGCGAAACGCATCCGCCGGCCGGTACAGGACATCGAAGAACCGCCGCCCGCGCCGCGCTTCGGCAAGCGCGCGCCGCAGCGGTACGGCGGCGCGATCGCGGTCGCGATGATCGATGCGGCCGAGCGCGTTCGCCGCCGCGAGCGCGGTCAGCGCGCCGCGCGCCGCCGCCGCGGCGGCGCCTGCGATACCCGCGCCGTCGCCGGTGACGAACAGCGACGGTACCGATGTGCCGCCCCATTCGTCGACCACGGGATCGAAGCACGCGCAAAGGTCGTTCCAGCGCAACGCGCAGCCGGCCGCACCGGGGAGATCGACGCTCGGCACGACGCCTTGGTGCAGCAGCAGGTGATCGACGCCGATCTCGCGCGTCTCGCCGTCGACGGCATAGCGCAGCGCTTCGACGCGCGCAGTGCCGGTTGCGGCGAGCGAACGCGCGAACTCGACCACGCGCGTGCGGCGCCGGACGTGCCGCGCGAGATCGAGTCCGGCGCGGAAGTACGGCGAGGCCAGGAACGCCGGCGCATGCGCGAGCGCCTCGCGCAGCCGGCCGCGCGGAACCGTCTCGACGAGCGCGTCGATCGCCGCGCCCGCGTCCAGCAACTGGCCGGCCGCGAGCCACAGCAGCGGGCCGCTGCCGGCAAGTACGACCCGGCCCCGCGGAACGAGGCCCGCAGTCTTCAGCAGGATCTGCGCGCCGCCGGCCGCCATCACGCCCGGCAGCGTCCACCCGGGAATCGGAAACGGGCGCTCCTGCGCACCCGTCGCAAGGATCGCCGCGCGCGCGCGCACCACGTGCGTCGTCGCGCCGCCGACCGCGCGTTTCGATACGGCGAGCTCGATCGCGCCATCGGGAAGCGCGCGCACCGCCCACACCGATGCGCCGGGAACGTGCACGGCGGTGCCCGCGCGCAGCGCGTCGACGAGCACGGCGCCGCGCGCGTAATCCGCGCCGAAGCGCGCCACGCCCCCGACCGATGCCTCGGTGACGCCGCGGTAGATCTGCCCGCCGGGCGCGGGCTGTTCGTCGTAGAGCGACGTCGCGAGGCCCAACCGGGCACAGCCCGTGGCCGCCGCGAGTCCTGCGGGGCCCGCGCCGACGACGGCGACGTCGATCGTCACGCGCAAAGGTCCCCGCGCGGCGCGGCGCGCCGGAGCGTCACGCGCATGCCCGGCGCGACACGCGTCATGCAGGCACGGAGATTGGGCTGCCCGTCGATCTCGACCTGGCATTCGAAGCACGTCCCCATCAGGCAGTAGGGGCCGCGCGGCGCGCCGCTCACCGGCGTGTTGCGAAACGCGGTCGTGCCCGCGGCGAGCAGCGCCGCCGCGACTGTGTCGCCGGCCCGCGCTTCGAACACGACGCCGTCGATCGCGATCGGGACGACGTCGCCAGCGTCGGCGTCAGGCAGCCGCGCGAACATCGAAGCGCTCCGGCGAGAAATCGGCGCAGGCGGGCGGCAACGCGCTGGCCGCCAGCGCGGGCGCGAGCACCTGCGCGTGCACGGCGGCAAGCGTGACGCCGCTGTGGCAACTGGCGACGAACGCGCCGGGATGCAGCGGCGACTGCGCGTAGATCGGAAAGCCGTCCGGCGACATCACGCGCAATGCCGCCCACGCGCGATTGACGCGCACGCCCGCGAGTGCGGGAAACGCCGCGACCGCGCGCTTCGCCATCGCCGCGAGCACGGCGGGATCGAGCGTCTCGTCGGCGGCGTCCTGCTGCGAATCGCCGATCAGCACGGTGCCGTCGTCGGTCTGGCGCAGCGTCTCGACGGGCAGCGGCAGGAACGGCTGCACGCGCTCCAGCACGACGATCTGGCCCTTGTTCGCGCGCACGGGCGCATCGATTCCGACCTGCGGCGCGAGGCGCGCGTTCGCGAGACCGGCCGCGAGCACGACGCGCCGCGCCGCGACCACGCCCGTGCGCGTGCGCAGCAGGAACCGCTCGCCGATCGGCTCGATCGCGTCGAGCGCGGCGCCGGGACGATACTGGCTTCCCGCGCCTCGAAGCGCAGCATGCAGCGCGCGCAGCAGGCGCAGCGGATTGCAGTCCCCGTCCTGCGCACAGTACGTGCCGCCGACGACGGCCGCGCCGAGCCCCGGCAGTCGCTGCGCGAGCGCGGCGCGGTCGAGGACGTCGACGGCGTACCGCGCGAAGCCGGGCTGCGCCATCAACGCGTCGAGATGCGCGCGGCGCGATGCGAGCTCGCGCTCGCTCAGGCAGAGATGCACGCCGCCGGACTGGCGCAGCGCGACGTCGATGCCGGTTTCGGCCGCGAGTTCCGCGGCGAGCCGCGGCCATCCCTGCGCGGAACGCTGCGTCCAGGCGCCGTAGCTCGGCATTCCCAGGCCTTTGCCCTGCACCCAGACGAGCCCGAAATTGCCGCGCGCCGCGCGATGCGCGCGGTCGCCTTCGTCCAGCACGACGAGATCGCCGCGAAGCGCGCGCAGGCCGTAGGCGATCGCCGCGCCGACGAGGCCGCCGCCGACGATCGCGGTGTCGAACTCGGTCATCGTTGCGCAAACCGCAGTATCGCGGGAATCTGCGCGACGAACCGCTGGTACGCGTGGTCCCCGCCGCCGTGCACGCATTGCCACGCGCCGCCGTAGAACGCGACCGCTTCGCGATAGTCGAGGACTTCGTCACCGGTCTCCACCAGCAGCAGGTAGCGGTCGGGCCGCGTGATCCGCTCGACCTTCAGCTGTGCGAGCTCGTCGAAGTGCGCGTCGCCGATCTCGAAGGACTCGCCCGAGTACATGTTCACCTGCACGCCGCGGTAGGGCTTCAGGTCGTCGCAGGGCCGGATCGCGGGATTGACGAGAACGGCGCGCGCGCCGAGCCGCTCGGCGATATGCGTCGCGTAGTAACCGCCGAGCGAGCTGCCGATGAGCGTCGTGCGCGACGGATCGCCGGCGGCCTCCAAATGCCGGACGACGAGCTCGATGGCGGCCGCGGGGCGATGCGGGAGGTCGGGCACCCACAGCGTAGGACGCGCCGGGCGCGGCAGCGCGCCGAGGGCCGCGCGCAGCGCGGTGGCCTTGATGCCCTGCGACGACGAGCGGAAACCATGAAGATAGACGAGGGCCTCCGCACCCGCGGCAGACGCCGCCGCGGTGTCGCCGATCGGTGCGCGCGTCGCGCGCCCGGACGGCCCGACGGTGCTCTCGGGGGAGATCATGCCGCCAGGCGCTCGAGCAGCCGCTGATGGATTCCCCCGAAGCCGCCGTTGCTCATCACCAGGACATGATCGCCGGCACGCGCCTCGGCCGCGATGGCGTCGACCAGTGTCGACAGGTCGTCGTGCGCCTGGGCGTTCGCGCCGAGCGGCGCCAGCGCGGCGGCGGCATCCCAGCCGAGGTTCCCCGAATAGCAGAAGACGCGGTCCGCCGCGCGCAGGCTGTCGGGCAGCGCCGCCTTCATCGTGCCGAGCTTCATCGTGTTCGAGCGCGGCTCCAGCACGGCGAGGATGCGCGCGGCGCCGACCTTCCGGCGCAGGCCGTCGATCGTCGTCGCGATCGCCGTCGGATGATGCGCGAAGTCGTCGTACACGGCCACGCCGCGCGCGCTGCCCCGCAGCTCGAGCCGGCGCTTCACGCCGCGGAACGCGGCGAGCGCGGCAAGGCTTTCGCGCACCGGCACGCCCGCGTGCCGCGCTGCGGCGATCGCGGCGAGCGCGTTCAGCTGATTGTGGCGGCCAAGCTCGCCGAAGCGCAGCGTGCCCTGCGGCGCGCCGCCGAGCTGGATCGCGCCATCCACGGCGATCGTCCAATCCGGCCCCGTGCCCGGCACCCCGGCGGCGCCGAAGCGCTCGACCTCGCTCCAGCAGCCGCGCGCCAGCACCCGCGCCAGGCTCGCCTCGCCGCCGTTGACGATCAGCCGTCCCGTGCCCGGCACCGTGCGCACGAGGTGATGGAACTGCGTTTCGATCGCGGCAAGATCCGCAAAGATGTCCGCGTGATCGAATTCGAGGTTGTTGAGGATCGCCGTGCGCGGACGGTAATGGACGAACTTCGAGCGCTTGTCGAAGAACGCGGTGTCGTACTCGTCGGCCTCGATGACGAAAAATGCGGACGGTGAATGCCGCGCCGACACGCCGAAGTCGGCCGGCACACCGCCGATCAGAAAGCCGGGCTGCAATCCCGCCCGCTCGAGGATCCACGCAAGCATCGCGGTGGTCGTCGTTTTGCCGTGCGTGCCGGCGACGGCCAGCACGAAGCGCTCGCGCAGCACGTTCTCGCACAGCCATTGCGGACCGGAGACATACGCCCGCCCGGCGTCGAGGATCGCCTCCACCAGCGGATTGCCACGCGACACGACATTGCCGACGACGAACACGTCGGCGTCCTTCGCCACGCCGTCGAGCTGGGCGGCGTCGAAGCCTTCGGTCAGCACGATGCCCAGCGCCTCGAGCTGCGTCGACATCGGCGGATAGACGTTGGCGTCGCAGCCGCTGACACGATGGCCGGCGGCCTGGGCGATCGCCGCGATGCCGCCCATGAACGTGCCGCAGATGCCGAGGATGTGGAGATGCATGGCTTCAGCCGGGGAAGGACTCGCTTCGAAGGCGACTCACCGCCGCACCGGCGCGACGAGCGGCGCGATCTGGCGGCGCCAGCCGCGCGCGAACCACAGCATTCCCGCGACGTCGAGCGCCAGCACGATCGTGAAGGCCGTGGCGAGCCCGGCGCCGGACGGCGCCTCGACGGCTCCGCGCGCACGCTCCGCCACGATGCCGATGCCCCACTGGGCGACGAAGCTCGTGCCGAACATCAGCAGGTTGAGCGTCGTGTTCGCGCGCGCGGCCAGCTCCTTGCCGAAGGACTGGCCGAGCACCGTGAACGCGAGCACGTTCACCGCGGCGCCCAGGCCGTACAGCGACCACCACAGGTAGCTGCCGGGCAGGCGCAGCAGGATCGCGGCGAACGCGAGCGTGTGGATGGCGAAGCCGATGCCGTAGATGTGCGCGGGCGTGATGCCGCGCCGCGTAAGACGCGCCGAGAACATCCCCAGCGCGACGTAGCCGCCCAGCATGACGACGCCGATGGCGAGCAGGCGATCGGCCGCCGCGGCGCGCGTCATTCCGTCGACGTCGATCATCCACGGCACCGCCCACAGTCCCTGGATGGCCATGAACGACCCCATGCCGAACGCGCCGATCGGCGCCAGCCACCAGAAGCGCGGATCGCGTGCGACCCGCATCACGCCTGCCCATTGCGTCGCGAGGCGGAGCGCGCGTTCGGGACGCGGCGTATCCGGCACGCGCCAGGCGATCGCCGCCGCAACCAGGATCGTGACGACGCCGAGCGCGACGAAAATGGATCGCCACGTCGTGTACCGCAGCGCGTATTCGAGCGGCGTCGTCGCGAAGAGGGCGCCGAACGACCCGGCCACCATGATCCATCCGGCGAGCGGCGCCTGCCGCTCCTGCGGATACCACATCGCCAGCGCCTTGAGCGGCGCCATCAGGCACACGCAGACGCCGGCGCCGATCAGCGCCCGCGCGACGACGAGGCCGGCGAGCGAATCGGCACGGCCGAACGCGATCGCGCCCAGGCCGGCGATGGTCAGCAGCGCGGGCTGGACGCGACGCGGCCCGAAGCGGTCGAGCAGAATGCCGGCGGGAATCTGCATCAGGCCGAAAGCGAGCAGATACGCGCCCGTGAGCAGTCCGAGCGACGACGGATGCAGCGACAGCTCGCGCGTGAGATCGGGTGCCATCACCGCGTTGACCACGCGGTACGCGTACGACAGGAAATAGCCGGCGGCGAAGACGGCGTAGATCGAGCCGAAGGGCAGGCCCGCCATTCGCGTCAGCCGCGGAACATGAAATACACGGCGCCGACAAGGCACAGCCCCGCCCACAGGTAATCGAGCTCGAGCGGCTGGCCCATGTACACGACGGCGAAGGGCACGAACACCGTCAGCGTGATCACCTCCTGCAGGATCTTGAGCCGACCGAGCGACAGCGCCGTGTAGCCGATGCGGTTCGCGGGCACCTGCAGCAGGTACTCGAACAGGGCGATGAACCACGACACCAGCGCGGCGATCCACCACGGCCGGTCGTGCAGCGTCCGCAGGTGCCCGTACCACGCATACGTCATGAACAGGTTCGAGAACGTCAACAGGATCGCGCAGGCAAGCGCGGGGTGCAGGGCGGAAAAAGCGGCGGGCATGGCAGGCAGGGCGAGCGCGGCAGGCGCCATTATCTATGAGGCCGCGTCGGGTCGCCGGCGCCGGTGCGCGTAAACTTCCCGTGCGTTGCCGCATGGCATTGCGCGCCGCGCGCAGACCGTGCCGCACTTTCGCTTCGAATGACCGCACGCCCTCCCCGGTTCGCCCTCCTCGCCGTCCTCGTGGCCGCCTCCGCCGCCGCGCGGGCAGGCGGGCTTGCCTATCCCGACGCGCCGCGGATCCCCGTGGAGCAGACGTACCACGGCGTCACGGTGGCCGACCCGTATCGCTGGCTGGAGAACGACGGCGCGGCGACGGTCACCGCGTGGACGGCGGCGCAGAATGCGCTGACGCGGCGCGTCCTCGACGGCTCGCCGGTACGGGCGGCAGTCGCCGGTCAGATCGCCGGGCTGCTGCAGTCGACGCCGGTGTCGCGTTTCGGCTTCCAGTTCCGCAGGCAACTCTTCGCGTTCAAGGCCGAGCCGCCGCGCGCGCAGCCGGTGCTGGTGGCGATGAAGGCGACCGGCGTCCTGTCGAGCGAGCGCATCGTCCTCGACCCGGTGGCGCTCGATCCCTCGGGACGCACGACGATCGACTTCTACCGGCCGTCGCACGACGGCCGCCACGTCGTCGTCTCGCTGTCCAGGGACGGCAGCGAAGCCGGCACCGCGTACGTCGTCGACGCGATGAACGGCCGGCGGCTGCCGGACGTCGTGCCGGGCGTCATGCTCCCGACCGGCGGCGGCAGCGTCGAATGGGCCGCGGATGACCGCGGCTTCTACTACACGCGCTATCCGCAGGGCGGCGAACGTCCGCCGGAGGACCGGCAGTTCTACCAGCAGGTCTGGTTTCACGCGCTCGGCACGGCGGCGGCGAGCGATCGCTACGTGATCGGCCGCGACTTTCCGCGGATCGCCGAGACCGCGCTGCGCGCGAGCCGGGACGGACGCTATCTCCTCGCCGTCGTGGCCAACGGCGACGGCGGCGAGCTCGCGTTTCGCCTGCGCGCGCCGGACGGCGCGTGGACCGAAGTCGCCGGATTTGCCGACGGCGTCAAGGATGCCGCCTTCGGCGACGACGGCAATCTCTATCTGCTGACCGTCAACGACACCCCGCTCGGCCGCATCGTCGCCGTTCCCCTCGCCCGCCCCGCGCTGGCGAACGCGCGCGTCGTCGTGCCGGAAGGGAAGGTGCCCGCCGAGGGCGTCGTCGCCACGCGCTCGCGGCTCTACGTGACCTTCCGCATCGGCGGGCCATCGGCCGTCCATATCTTCGCGCTCGACGGCAGGCGGCTCGGCCAGATCCCGGCGCCACCGGTGTCGGAGGTGTCCGTCGCCGCCCGGCTGGACGACGACGACGACGTGCTCGTGCGCACGGCGAGCTACATCGAGCCGCCGACGCTGTGGCGCTACGAGGCCCGTCGCGCGCGTGTCACCCGCACGCAGCTCGCAGGCAGGCCGGCGTTCGACCTGGACGACGCGGAGGTCAGGCGCGACTTCGCCGAGTCGAAGGACGGCACGCACATCCCCCTCACGATCGTGCGGCGCAAAAACGCCCCGCGCGACGGCACGGCGCCGCTGCTGCTCCACGGCTACGGCGGCTACGGCATCAGCATGGAGCCCTGCTATTCACCGCTCACCCGCTTCTGGCTCGACTGGGGCGGCGCGTATGCGGTGGCGAACGTACGCGGCGGCGGTGAATTCGGTGAGCCATGGCACCTCGCGGGCAACCTGACGAACAAGCAGAACGTGTTCGACGACTTCGCCGCCTGCGCACGATTCTTGATCGAAGGCGGGTACACGCGGCGCGAGCGCCTGGCGATCATGGGCGGCAGCAACGGCGGCCTGCTCATGGGCGCGATGATCACCCAGCATCCGGCGCTGTTTCGCGCCGTCGTGTCGCAGGCCGGCATGTACGATGCACTGCGCTGGGAAACGCAGCCCAACGGCGCGTTCAACGCGACCGAGTTCGGCAGCGTGCAGGATCCCGGCCAGTTTCGCGCGCTGCACGCGTATTCGCCGTATCTCAACGTGCGCGACGGCGTCGACTATCCGGCGGTGCTGTTCACCGCCGGCGACAACGACGGCCGCGTCGCGCCGTACGAGTCGCGCAAGATGACGGCGCGGCTGCAGGAGGCGACGGGCGGATCGCGCCCGATCCTCCTGCGCACCGATGCCGCGACCGGGCATGGTATGGGCACGGCGCTCGCGCAGCGCATCGCCGAGGAGGCCGACGTCTACACGTTCCTCGTCACCGAGCTCGGCATGAAGGCGCCGCCGGCCGCAGGCCCGAAGCGCCGCTGACCCCGCCGGGTCACGAAACGTCGGCGCCGACGGAGGCCGTTTGCGCTTGCACTGACCGGTGATTGGTCCTCGCTACCCGTCGCCGGCGCGGGGCCTGCAGCCAACTTCGTATCACGACTAAAGTGATACCTGGCGCGACCGCTACCGGCCAGAAGCGGGTGCTCCCGATCGTCCGGTCCGGGCGTCCGGCTCGCTCCAGCCAGACCATCTGCGGCCGCTAGGTTCTACATCGTTGTCGACAATGCAGCGTGAGCCAACACGCGTAGGCGGCGACCAAGCCACAGTCTTAGTCGTGCCCCGACCTGCCCAACCGGCCGCTCACCCTAGGGCAAGGAGCGCGACACGGCACGCCAGCGCGACGGCGTCATACCAGACCAGCGACGAAACGCACGCGTGAGAACGCTGGCATCCGCGAAGTGCAGGCTCTGCGCGATCGCAATGATCGGCATCGCGGTATCGCTCAGTAGTTGACGTGCCACTTCATAGCGGACCTCGTCGCTCAGCGCCTGAAAGGCGATGCCGTGCAGTTGCAGCCTTCGGTCCAACGTCCGGCGGTGCATCGCCAGTTCTGCCGCCACCTGACGCATCGAGGTGCCGCCGCTCAGCAGCTGTCGACGAAGCACACGCCGCACCTGGGCAGGTAACTCGCCCGTGGCCTGGGCTTCGATGGCGCGGGCCTGCGCTTCCAGCGACTTCAATCGTTGTGGGTTCGCGCTGCGCAGCGGCACATCCAGCCAGGACTTGTCGAACACCACGGCAGCCTGTTCGCAGTCGAAGCGCAGCGGTGCGCGCAGGAAACTGCGGTACGGGCGGCTGTCGGGCGGCCGACGGCGCATGAAATGGATCTCGTGCGGCAGCCAGCGGCTGCCACACAAGGCGCGAAGGATGTTCCAGATCGATGCCAGCACGATGTCGTAGATGACTTCAGCACGTTCGACACCGGGTTCATACAGTGCATAGGCGTAGCTTGCGAAGCGCGCGTCCTCGCGCAGCGCCGCCAGCCCGCCGCCGTCGCTCAGTGTGAGATAGCGAGACAGCAGCTTCAGCGCGGTTCGCACATCCGGTGCAGCCTTGACCAACTCGGCGACGATACCCAAGGCCTCCAGGGGTGTGTGCCGGCCGATCAGCAGTCCCAGGTGAGCACAACCGGTGCGGTCGACACATAGCCCAAGCAGGCGGCTGCCCTGTCTGAACGGAATCAGGTTGTCGGGATTGTTGAACAGGTCGGCGCGCAATCCCGACTGCGCCAGCAGCTGCTGCAGATCAACGCCGAATTCGCGCAGCAATGGCTGCAATGCCAGCGTCGATGCGACGCGGTCGTAGCCGCCGGGCACCACATGAGGTGTTTCGGCAGGTCCAGGGGAGATGGCGTGCGGGACCGTCACTGTAGTTCGACACGCGCTCACCGGCGCGGCCTCGTTGCATGTACAAAAGCGCTTGATCCATCATGTTGGCACAAATAGCAAAGTGCAGGTTCGCCGGCCACCATAGACTATCGGGTTAGGGTGCGGCTGCCCGGCACGGTGGAATCGCCGGGTCGCCGGTTACGGGCCGTCACGAATACCGGACTCGAGGCATCCGCGCGCGCAAGCGCCTGTTGGAATTGCGCCGTCAGCAGTGTTTCCGCCGGGGCCGTGGCGGAAGAAGGTCTACTGGATGACGCTCTCACCATCTGCAAACATAAGGGACTCGAATGAAGCAGCCTATTGGTTCACTGGTGGTTCTGACGGCGGTTGTCGCGTTGCCATGGCTCGATATGCCCGCGGCGCAGGCGCAGGTGTCGCCCCAAACGCTGAAGTCGATCTCGACCGCCGACAAGGTCCAGACGCCCATCGGAAAGCTGGAGTTCTTCGACGGCGTGCCGACCGACGCCACCGTCGACAAGGTCTACGACAACCTCGACCGCATGCGGGGGGTCGAAGTCTTCCTCGACAACGTCGGCGCCCTATCCGTCTACAGCGTCATTGCGGGCAATGCGGCGATTGGCTTGGTGCAGCCCAACCAGATCGCCGTCGCCGAGAAGTTGCTCGACTCAAATTCGCTTTACCTCACCGGAAACACCGACACGATGTATTCCATCGGTCATCTCGACCTGCGGGCCTATGGGCCGACCGTAGTGGAGGTACCGCCCGGCATGCTCGGCATGCTGGACGATGCATGGATGCGCTATGTCGGTGACTTCGGCGTCGCCGGCCCGGACCGAGGCAAGGGCGGGAAGTATCTTGTGCTGCCGCCGGGTTACACCGGCGAGGTGCCCGACGGCTACTTCGTGCTCAAGCCACCCACCTACGTCAACTGGTTCTTCATGCGCGGCTCCATTGCCGACGGACTGGCGCCCGCGCTGAAGAACATCAAGGAAAACCTGAAGGTGTACCCGCTGAAATCGGCAAGCAGCCCGCCTCCCACCGAGTTCGTGAACATCACCGGCAAGAGCTACAACACCGTCGCCCCGAGCGACTTCAGCTACTTTGAGGCCCTCGACAAGATCATCCAGCGAGAGCCCATCGACGCATTGGGCAGCGAATCCAGGGGGTCACTCGCGGCGATCGGCATTGTCAAAGGCAAACCGTTCAATCCGGACGCGCGGATGAAGCGTCTGCTCACGCAAGCTGCTGCCATCGGCGATGCCACGGCCCGGGCCGCGCTGTACAGCCCGCGCGAGAAGGGCTATTTCATCTATCCCGACAGCGGCAGTTCCTGGGTCATGGGTTTCGCCAACAAGAATGTGTTCTTCGAAACCGAGGGCGCGCGCAACCTGGATGCCCGCACCAGTTTCTATTTTGGCTATACGGGCGTGACGCCCGCCATGGCCGTCACGCATCCGGGCGCCGGCTCCGACTACGCCATCGCCTTCAAGGACGCCGGGAAGAAGGCGTTCGACGGCGCGAAGACCTACAGACTGCACCTGCCACCCAATGTGCCGGTGAACAATTTCTGGGCGGTCACGATCTACGACACGCAGACCCGCTCGATGCTGCAGACCAGCCAACCGTTCCCGTCGGTCGGCAGCCAGAGCAAGGGCTTCCAGAAGAACGCCGACGGTTCCTATGACGTCTACTTCGCACCCAAGGCACCGGCCGGCAAAGAGGGAAACTGGTTGCAGACGGTTACAGGCAAGAGCTGGTTCGCGATCCTGCGCATGTACGGGCCGCTGCAGCCGTGGATCGACAAGACCTGGCGGCCGGGCGAGATTGAACTTATCAAGTGACCGAGCATCAACGCTGAATGAGGGCGGGTGGCGCGCATGCGTCGTCCGGCACATCCACCCACCAGTTTTCACTGACGGGATCAGGCTACCAAGGAGTCCGTTGCAATGGCATTTCCGCGCACCAAAAATTTCTTGCCCCTTGTCGCCCTCAGCGCACTGACCGTTGCCGTTGGCGGATCGGCGTTTGCACAGGTGACACCGCAAACCCTGAAGTCGATCTCGATTCCCAACAAGGTCACGACACCGATCGGCCAGCTCGATTTTTTCGACGGCGTGCCGGCCAAAGCCACGGTCGAGAAGATTTATGACAACCTCGACCGCATGCGTGGAATGGGCGTGTTTCTCGACAATATCGGCGCGGTCTCGATGCACAGCGTGTGCACGGGCTTGGCCGACGCCGGAGCCAAGGGCGCGAACAGGATTGCGCTGTTTGCGCAGTTGCTGGATTCGCAGACCCTGGTGGTCACCGCCAACACCTCCACCCTGTACGCCTACACCTGCACCGATCTCGCCCACGACGGCCCGACCGTCATCGAGATCCCGCCCGGCATGCTCGGCTTTCTCGACGACGGCTGGCAACGCTTTGTCGGCAACATGGGCGTCACCGGGCCGGACAAGGGCCAGGGCGGCAAGTACCTCGTGCTGCCGCCGGGCTACACCGGGGCGATTCCCGAGGGCTACTTTCTCCTCAAGCCGTCGACGAACAAGAACTTCCTGTTCCTGCGTGGGTCGATCAAGGACGGCCTGAAGCCTGCCGTCGAGAACATCACGTCGAAGCTGAGGGTCTATCCTCTGAAGTACGCGGCAAAGCCGGCGCCGACCGAATTCGTCGACATGTCCGGCAAGGCCTTCAACACCGTCTTCCCCAGCGACTACAGTTATTTCGACGATCTGAACGCGGTGATCCAGGACGAGCCCATCGAGGCCATCAGCCCCGAGGTGCGCGGTGCGATCGCTGCCATCGGCATCGTCAAGGGCCAGCCTTTCAGGCCCGATGCGCGCATGAAGAAGCTGCTGACCGAGGCGGCGACTCTCGGCAACGCCACGTCGCGGGCCATTACCTACCACCCGCGGTTTGCCGGCGTGAAGATCTATCCGGACGACCCGAAGAGTGTCTGGTCGACGGCCTTCGCCAACAAGAACACCAGTTTTGAGGCCGATGGGGCGATGGGCCTCGATGCGCGCGTGCTCTACTACTTCAACGCCGGAGGCGTGACCCCTGCCATGGCCGCCACCCGCGCCGGCGAAGGTTCGGATTACGCCTTGGCTGTTCTCGATGCCAACCAGCAGGCCTTCGACGGCGCAAAGACCTACAAACTGCATCTGCCGCCGAACGTACCGGTGAACGACTTCTGGGCCGTCACCATGTACGACACGCAGACGCGCTCGCAGCTTCAGACCGGTCAGAAATTTCCGACGGTCGGCAGCCAGACCGAAGGCATCAAGAAGAACGCCGACGGTTCGTACGACCTGTACTTCGCGCCGCAGGCGCCAAAGGGCCAGGAAGGCAACTGGCTGCAGACGGTGCCGGGCAAGAGCTGGTTCACCATCCTGCGCATGTACGGGCCTCTGCAGCCGTGGATCGACAAGACCTGGCGGCCGAGCGAGATCACGCTGGTGCGTTGATGCGTTCCTGGCGCGGCGTCCGCAAAGCTCACTGAGCCCGAACAGGCTCGCCGGGCTGCGCGTCAGCTACGTGGTGCGGGACGATGGGGAGATAGCGCAGATCATCGGCACTGCGAAGACACCGTTCAATCCCAGTGCCGTGGTAGGTAGCTCTGGCGCCGTTAGCCCCCACTTGAACGGCAGCTTTGCGGCAACCAGTTCCGGGCAGTGAACTTCCGCTTCGGGTCGATTGCGACCGTCGACGATCGGGCCGAGTACGGGGCAGCAGAAGAAATTCGGCACATCAACAGAAGCGCCCGGAACGGCTGGTAACAACGCTAGGCAATCAAGGCTGCTTATAATTGGCGGATGGCCGTGGAATTGCTCTATTTTCATGATCCGATGTGCAGTTGGTGCTGGGCGTTTCGTCCGGCATTCATGGCATTGCGTGCCCAGTTGCCCACGGAAGTGACACTGCGGAAGGTGGTGGGTGGGCTGGCGCCGGATAACGACCAGCCGATGCCTGAGGAGGTGCGCATAAAGGTGAAGGGTTTCTGGCGGACGATTCAAGAGACCGTCCCCGGTACTCGCTTCAACTTTGCGTTTTGGGAAAGCTGCACGCCGAGGCGCTCCACCTATAACGCATGCCGCGCCGTGATTGCCACTACGCGACTGTCACCAAAGCACGAAGATCTGATGATCGAAGCGATCCAGCGGGCCTATTATCTCGAGGCGCGCAATCCTTCCGACATCGATACGTTGACTGATCTGGCCGGGACAATCGGGCTCGACCGGGAACGCTTCGCGACCGAAATTGCAAGCGATGCCGTGGACGAGCAATTGCATGAGGAGGTCGCCTTTGCTCGGCGCGCACCGATTCTTGGCTTCCCCGGCCTAGCCGTAGGAACCGAGTCCGGCCTGCAATCTGTTGACGTTGACTATCGCGACGCCAGCGCAATGTATAAGCAGATCGAAGCGATTCTGACGGCCACAGGCGCAGGCTGATGTGCGTTGATCGATGCCGGGATGACTGCCGCGTAGCCTCGCAGCGGCGCACGGTTCATCCCGAGGGCTGGCGAGGTGTTTGATCGTGGATGAACATCAACGAAAGGCGATGCTGAAAGAAACCTTCGACACGGTCTCAGGCGCCTACGACGGCGATGCGCTTCGGTTCTTCCCGCAGAGTGCGCAGAGCATGGTCTCCCTCCTCGACCTGCGCGGTGATGAGCATGCGCTCGACGTAGCCTGCGGGACCGGCCACGCAAGCCTCGCGGTCGCGCGAATGCTTCCCAGCGGGCGAGTAACCGGAGTTGATTTCTCTGTCGGGATGCTCGATCAGGCAAGGAGCAAAGCATCTGCGCGGGGCATCGGCAACATTGACTTCCTGGAGCGCGACATGACTGCGCTCGGGGTTCCGGCCGATTCGTTTGACGTTGCACTCTGTGCCTTCGGCATCTTCTTTGTTGACGACATGGACACCCAGCTCGCTCACGTCGCTTCGGTCGTCAAGCCTGGCGGGAAGGTCGTCATCTCCAGTTTCCAGGCCGAGCACTATTTTCATCCCCTCAGAGAGATGATGCTCGCCAGGCTGCGCAGTTACGCAGTTGCGATTCCTCCGCCGAACTGGCAACGAGTCGGCGATGAAGGCGCGTGCACTGCGCTTTTCAACAGAGTGGGTCTGACGAATACGCGAGTCGAATCAATGAATGTGGGCTATTACCTCGACGACGCGGAAAGGTGGTGGGACGTGGTCTGGAACGCGGGCTTCCGCCGCCTGGTTAGCCAACTCCCACACGAAGATCGAGAGCGATTCAAGCGGGAGCATCTCGAGGAGATCGAGGATCTGACGACCAAGGACGGCATCTGGCTTGATGTCGGAGTGCTGTACACAGTCGGAACGAAGCCGGCGTAACACTGATCCGACGAACCGCGAGCGATCGTTCCAAAAAATTGCCATTATTGAGGTAAGTTGCGGGTTCCGAGACGCGAAATTCCAAGCCTAACCCAGGCGAATGTGCCCACTGCGCGGCGGTTACTGCGCCTCGGCCATCAACGGGTCTCGGGATGTTGGAGCGCGTCGCGGAGTAGTGTAGTCAGTGTGGGTTCGTGTGCCCGGGGCCGCGCGCGACTACGCCGTGGACTGCGGAGCCGCGGCATATCGACGAGTCGCGAGCGATTGCGTCCCGGTGCCTTCAAACCACCGGCACGCGGACGACGACCGCGACGCCGGGCGGCACGGCGCGATTCTCGGCGGCCGCGCTGCCGCCGTGGAACGACGCGATGAGCCGCACGATGTACAGGCCGAGGCCCAAGTGCGGAGCGCCACCCGCCGCACCTTCGCGTACCGACACCATCGACTCGAACAGCCGGTCCTCCATGCCCGCGGGCAGCGGCGGCCCCGCATTGGCGACGACGAGCTGCGCCGCGCCGTCGGCGCGGTCGAGGCGCACGTCGATCCTGCCGTCGGTCGAGAACTCGACCGCGTTCTCCACGAGCTTGTCCAGCATCTGCGCGTAGAGCTCGGGCGCGCCGTCGAGGGCAAGCTCCCCTTCCGCAAGCGACAGCGCGAACGTCGCGTCCGGATACGCGGCCCGATAGCCGTCGACGCAGCCGGCGACGACCTGCGCGGCGTCGAAGCGCTCGCGCCCGGCGTCGCCGAGCGCCTGCTCGAGGCGCGTCGCTTCGGTCATCCGCGCGAGGATCGCCGTCAGCCGGTCGAGCCCGCCCTGCGCGCGCTCGATGTAGACGGCCGACGCCGGCGAATCCGGCTGCGCCTTCAGGTTCTCGAGCGAGCTGCGCACGACGGCCACCGGCGTGCGCAGCTCGTGCGACAGCCGGCTCGCCATCTTCGCCTGGTACGTCGCGTAGTCGGCGAGCCGCGCGAGGACGCTCCCGAAGCTTCGCGCGAGGTCGCCGATCTCGTCCCCCGCCGTCGAGCCGGCGAGCGGCGCGCGCACGCGGCCCTGCGCGTCGATCGCGTGCTCCGCATCGTCGCGCAGCCGCCGGATCCGCGACGCCAGGCGCGACGCGTAGAGCGTCAGCGCCACCGAGCTGATCAGCAGCACCGCCACGACGATGTTGAACAGGCGCTCGAACGCGCGGTTGCGCTCCGCCAGCACGCGGTTGCCCGTCTCCTCCACGACCACCACGCCGCGCACCTGGTCGCCGAGCCAGATCGGATGCGCGGCGGAGACGATCTGCGCGCGCCCGTCGGCGGTGCTGCGCCGCTCGGTGGTCAGGATGCCGGACAGCGCACCCTGGACGTCGCGGCCGCGCGGTGGACCCGCCGTGGCCGCATCGTCGCTGAAGTCTTCCGTCGGCTGCCTGAGGATCATCCGGTACAGCGGGTGCATGAGCGCCTGCGCGGCCGCCTGCCATCCGTGCGCGCCGCCGTCGTCGGCGGACGGCTCGGGACGCCTGAGCGACCCGGCGCGGGCGAAGACCCCGCCGTCGCGGTCGATCACCCAGATGCGTGCCGTCGTGCGCGAGAGGCCCTGCAGGATCTGCGCGATCTCGGGCGAAGCCGAGCGCAGGAGTGCGGGATCGCCGCCTTCGATCGAACGGTCGCGCGCGAACGACGCGATCGGATCGAGCGCCGACGAGAACAGCCGCGGCCGGTCGTTGAGCGCCAGCGCCACCGCCTGCGCCGTGCTCGCGAGCGCGCGCTCCTGCGCATCGCGAAGGAAGCGCTCGAGTTCGCGGACGTACTCGTAGCCGAGCCACGGCAGCGCGAGGAACACGAGCAGCACCAGCAAAAGCTGTGCGCGGATGCCGAGCGCCATGCGCATCGCCTAGCTCCGGCCGGTCCCGCGGCGGCATGGTCGGGCGCAGCCGCCGGGCACGGCACCGCAGATGCGCCTGTCCATCTAGCTCTCCGCGTTCCAGCGATAGCCCATGCCGTAGACGGTGGCGATGCGATCGAACGCGGCGTCGAGCGCCTGGAACTTGCGGCGGATGCGCTTCACGTGCGACGTGATCGTGCTGTCGTCGACGACGATGTTCGCCTCGCGCATCAGGCTTTCGCGGTCCTTCACGTGCCCGGGGAAGCGCGCAAGCGCGTGGACCATCCAGAACTCGGTCAGCGTGAGATCGATGCGCCTGCCGTTCCACGTGGCCGTCAGGCGCTTGACGTCGAGCGCGAGCGCGCCCCGCGCCAGCACGTCCTCCGACGAAGGGGGAGACGCCGAGAGGTCGCTGCGGCGGAACAGTGCGGCGATGCGCGCGGTGAGATGCGGCAGGCTCGTGTCCTTCGTCACGTAGTCGTCGGCGCCCAATCGCAGTCCCGCGACGATGTCGAAGTCGGAATCGCGCGCCGACAGGAACACGATCGGCAACGTCGCCGAAAGCGCGCGCAACTCGCGGCACAGCGAGAAGCCGCCGTCGACGTCGTCCGGCAGGCCGATGTCGATCAGCGCGAGGTCGGGCAGGCGCGAGCGCAGCGCCGCGAGCGCGTCGGCGCGGCTGCCGTAGGTCGCAACGTCGTAGCCGAGGCGTCTGAGCGCGTCCGCGACATTGGCGGCGAGCGCGGGCTCGTCTTCGACGAGGGCGATGCGACGGGTCACGGACGGCGGTGCTCGCACGGGGCAATGCGAACGACTATACCGCAGCGTCGCGGCCGCGCCGGCGCGCGGCCGGCGCGTGCCATCGGTTTGCCACAATTGATCGGCGCGCCGCCGCTTTTCGCACCGCTCCCGGCCGCAATGACGCGGTGGAATGGCACCCGGGGCGACGCGACGCCGGCGGCCGCCGCCCTGCAGCCGCAACCGGCCGCCGGCTCGAATCTTCGCGGGGTGACGGTCATGGCACAGGGTGGGCAGGCGGCGCGGCTCGACGGCCGCGTGTGGCGCGGCTTCTGGCGGCTGGTCCTCGAGAGCGTGGTCGCGGGCGCGTTCGCGAGCGCGGTGCTCGGCCTCGCCGTGTTCATCGTCGCCACGACGGCGAGCGCGGCGACGGGCCCGGGCGCGCCCGGGCAGGGCACGCTGCTCCTGCGCAGCGACGCCACAACGCCGGAGGTCGCGCCGCTGGTGTTCACCGACGTGCATATCGACGTCTCCGGAATGACGGCGCGCGTGCGCGTCACGCAGCGCTTCGTGAACCCGGCCGACGGCTGGCGCGAAGGCGTCTACGTGTTTCCGCTGCCCGACAAGGCGGCCGTCGATCATCTGGACCTGCGCATCGGCGAGCGCATCATCCAGGGACAGATCAGGGAACGCGGCGACGCGCGGCGCACGTACGAGGCGGCGAAGGCAGAGGGCCGCAAGGCGTCGCTGGTCGAGCAGGAGCGCCCCAACCTGTTCACCACGAGCGTCGCGCACATCGGACCCGCCGAGGAGATCGTCGTCGGCATCGAGTACCAGCAGACGCTGGCCTACGACGCCGGCAGCTTCACGCTGCGCTTCCCGCTGGCGATCACGCCGCGTTACATCCCGGGGTTGCCGCTCGCGCCGGCCGACGACGCCGCGGCCGCGGCGGACGCATCCGCGCCGGCGACCGGCACCGGGACGGTGGCGGCCACCGACGCCGTCCCGGACGCCGATCGCATCACGCCGCCGCTGGTCGCGCCCGGCACGGGCAGCGTCAATCCGGTGGCCATCGACGTCGACCTCGACGCCGGCTTTCCGCTCGCCCGGCTGACGAGCCTCTATCACCCCGTGCGCATCGAGGATCGCGGCGATCATCGCTTCCATGTCACGCTCGCCGACGGCGTCGTGCCGGCGGCGCGCGATTTCGAGCTGCAGTGGACACCCGACGTCGGCGCGGCCCCGGCCGCGGCGCTGCTGACCGAAGTGCGGGACGGCCGCAAGTACGCGCTCCTGATGGTGCTGCCGCCGGCCACGGACGCGGGCGCCGCAGCGCGCGTGCCGCGCGAGATCACCTACATCGTCGACACGTCGGGTTCGATGGAAGGGGTGTCGATGGCGCAGGCGAAGGAGGCCCTGCTGCTGGCGCTCGACCGCCTCCAGCCGGGCGACCGCTTCAACGTCATCGAGTTCAATTCCGCGACGCGCACGCTGTTCCCGGCGCCTATGCCCGTCGACGCCGGCACGCTCGCCGACGCGCGGAGGTTCGTCGGCGCGCTGCGCGCGCAGGGCGGCACGGAGATGCTGCCTGCGCTGACGGCGGCGCTGTCGACCGCACGCCAGGACGCGACGCTGCGCCAGGTCGTCTTCCTCACCGACGGCGCGGTCGGCAACGAGAACGCGCTTCTCGCGCTGATCCAGTCGCGCCTCGAGGACCGCCGCCTGTTCACCATCGGCATCGGACCCGCGCCCAATACGTACTTTCTGAAGAAGGCGGCGGAGGCGGGTCGCGGGACGTTCACGTTCATCGGCGACGTGCGCGAAGTCAAGGACAGGATGGCCGCACTGTTCCGCAAGATCGAGAACCCCGTGCTCACCGACATCGACGCCGCATGGCCGGGCGCCGTCGCCGCCTATCCCGGCAGGCTGCCCGACCTCTACGCCGGCGAGCCGATCGTGCTTACGGCACAGTTCGCGAACGTGAAGCAGGCCGGCGCGCTCGCGCTGACCGGCGTGCGCGACGGCAGGGTCTGGACGACGCGGCTCGCGCTCGATGGCGACGCCGCCGCGCCCGGCATCGCCGTGCTGTGGGCCCGCGACAGGATCGAAGCGCTGATGGACGCCCGCCGCAACGGCGCGCCCGCGGACGAAGTGAAGCGCGACGTCGTCGCCGTCGCGCTCGAGCACCACCTGGTGAGCGCGTACACGAGCCTGGTCGCCGTCGACATCACGCCCACCTTGCCGGCCGGCATGAAATCAACGCGGACCGCGCTGCCCACCAACGTTCCCGAGGGACTCGCGTTCGGCGGCCTGCCGCAGACCGCGACGCCCGCCCCGCTGCTTATCGCGCTGGGGCTGGCGGCGCTGCTCGTCGCCGCCGCGCTCTACGCCGCGGCGCGGCCGGCGCAGCGCGCCGCGCCGGCGCTCGATGCTGCCGTTCACGCCGCGCGCCGCGTGTGCTGAGCCCTCCGCGATGACCGGGCACGCCGTCGCGCGGGCGACGCGTACTGCCGCCGCGCTTGCCGGCCTCGTCCTCGCGGGGCTGGCGGCGTTCGGCGGCGGCCTCTACAGCTATGCGAAGGCCGCCGCGGGGCAGTGGCTGCTGCAGGAGGCGTGGTCGCGCAGCGCGGCGACGGGCCTGAGCGTAAAGCCGTGGCCGTGGGCCGACACGCACCCGATCGCGCGCCTGTCGGTGCCGCAACTTCGCGTCGACGAATTCGTACTGGCCGGCGCCAGGCGGCCGCACGCTGGCGTGGGGGCCGGGTCACCTCGACGATTCGGCGCCGCCGGGCGCCGTGGGCAACACGGTCATCTCCGCGCATCGCGACACGCACTTCCGCTTCCTGCAGCGCGTGGTGCCGGGCGATGCGATCGTCCTCGAAACCGCCGCTGGCACGCGCACGCGCTACCGTGCCCGCGACGTGTTCGTCGCCGACATCCGCACGCTGCGCATTCCGCGCGACACCGCGGTGCCGACGCTGACGCTCGTCACCTGCTATCCGTTCGACGCGATGGTGCCGGGCGGGCCGCTGCGTTATGTCGTGGTCGCCGAGGCGGAGAGCGCGGGGCAGAACGCGGAGGCGCTGCTGTAACCGCCTCGGTCCCGTCCGACGTCCGCGAGGAAGCGCCGCCGGGCGCCGGCTGCGATCACGAAGTGCGCGGCACCTTCCCGTCCCGCCGGACGCTTACCGGAAGGCGAGCTCCAGTCCCGGGATGCCGAGCTCGCCGTAGTCGCTTTGCCATCGCTGCCCCGGCGCGACCGGCCAAGCGTCGGTGAGGGTGCCCGTCGTCACGACCTCGCCGGCGGCGGGCGGAGGAAACTGCGGCTGCGCCGCCAGTACCTGCGCCAGGTAACGGAGCGCGAGCGCCGGGCTGTCGAGCACGTTGGCGCCCACGCCGCGCTCGACGAAGCGGCCGTCGTGCCGGAGCGTAAGGTTGAAGGTCGGCAGCCTCTGCGCGAGCGACGTGCGCAGCGCGTCGTCGAGCGCAGTGCGCGGCCCGACGACCAGCGCCCCGTGCAGGCCGAAGGCCGCCGTGCACTCCGCGGCGGTGAACTTCCAGTCGGGAAAGTGGCTTTGCACGATCTCGAACCCGGGCGCGATCCACGCGACGGCATCCAGCATCCGACGCGCATCGCCCTGGGTCGGCAACGGCGCGGCGAGCCCGAACACCACCTCGGGCTCGATGCGCGGCTGCACGAGGCCGGCGAGGGGTAGCGTCGCGCGTCCCGACGGCGCGTCGTGCACGGTCCGCGTCCAGACATGCGCCCACATGGGACGATCGACGCCGTAGCGCGTCCAGAGCGTGCGATTGGTGAAGCCGATCTTGCGCCCGGCCGCGACCCAGCCCTGCGCCCGGCGCCGCGCTTCGATGGCGTGCAGGACGGCGTAGGCCGCGGGCACGTCGAAGTCCGGCCAGCGGGCGCGCAACGACGGCAGCGTATGCGCGTCGTCGTACGCGTCGATCAGCGCGTCCGCAAGGGCGGCGATCGCCGCGACGTCCACGGCGGGCGCTCAGCGAATGAGGCGCGCGGCGCGCAGCAGCGCGGCGCCGGCCGCCCACGCGAGCGTCGCCACGACCATCGCGACGGGCGCCGCAACCAGCGCGCCCGCAAGGCCCTGCAGATCGAGGAGTCGCGAGCGCGCCGTAGCCGGCGGCGGCGCCGAGCGCGCCGCAGGCGACGATGGCAACGAGATTGACGAGGATCGACACCGGCGCGCGGGGGCTCGAGTGGACGCGGAATGGGGCGCGGCGGCGTTCGCGTACCATGCCGTGTCGCCCGCCGCGAGCACGCAGTATAACGGCGGCTCGCCCGACCGACCGCGCCGATGCCTCCCGATTCCGCCGTCCGCGACGCCACCGCACGACACGCGGTGCGCTCGCTCGTCGCCTCGCAGATCCGCGAAGTCGCCAATGCCGGCATGGGCCGAGGCCGACGTCCTGCCGTTCTGGTTCGGCGAGCCCGACGAGGTGACGCCGGCATTCATCCGCGATGCGGCGGCCGCTTCGCTCGCGCGCGGCGAGACGTTCTACACGCAGAATTTCGGCATCCCGGAGCTGCGCGAGGCGATCGCGCGCCTATGTCGTCCGGCTGCACCGGCACGACCGGCGCCGAGCAGCATCGCGGTCACGGCCTCCGGCATGTCGGCGCTGATGCTGATCCGTCGAGGCGCTGGTCGCGCCCGGCGATCGCGTCGTGGTCGTCACGCCGCTGTGGCCGAACCTGGTCGAGATTCCGAAGATCCTCGGCGCAGACGTGACTGCGTGTCGCGCTCGCAGTTCGACGCGGCCGCTGGACGCTCGACGTCGACCGGCTGCTCGACGCGCTGACGCCGGGCACGCGCGCGCTGCTGATCAACTCGCCGAACAATCCCGACCGGCTGGACGATCGACAGCGCGCCGACGCAGGCGGCGATCCTCGCGCATTGCCGCAGGCACGGCATCTGGATCGTCGCCGACGACGTCTACGAGCGGCTGTGTTACGACGCGCCGATGCGCAGGCCTGCGCGCCGTCGTTCCTCGACCTCGGCGGACCCGACGATCGCATCGTCAGCACCAACAGCTTTTCCAAGGCGTGGCTGATGACCGGCTGGCGGCTGGGCTGGATCGTCGCGCCGCCGGCGCTGATGCCCGATCTCGGCAAGCTGATCGAATACAACACGTCGTGCTCGCCGGTGTTCGTCCAGCGCGCCGGCGTCGCGGCGATCCGCGACGGCGAGCCGTGCGGTCGCGCGGACGCGGGCAGCGCTTCCGTCGCCGCGCGCGACTTGCTGGTCGCGCGAGCTCGCCCGCCTGCCCGGCGATCGCCGTCGCGCGCCCGCCGGGCGCGATGTACGCGTTCTTCCGCGTCGCCGGCGATGGCCGACAGCCTGGCGTTCTGCAAGCGGCTGGTCCGCGAGGCGGAGCTGGGCCTCGCGCCCGGCAGCGCCTTCGGGCCCGAAGGCGAAGGCTTCATCCGCTGGTGCTTCGCCGCCGACACGGCACGGCTCGCCGACGGCGTCGCGCGCTTCGCGCGCTTTTGCGCCGCGCACGCCGCGTGAGCGCCGCACGCTGGCGCCTGGCCTTTGCCGCGCTGGCGGTGTGGGCGCTGCGCGCTGGCGGCGGGCGCGCACGCCGCCGACATGACCAAGACGCTGCGCGTCGCCTTCCCGATCGCCGAGACCGGCTTCGATCCGCAGGCGATCGGCGACGAGTATTCGGACGCGATCTGCCGCGCGATCTTCGATCCGCTCTATCGCTACGACTATTTCGCGCGGCCGGTGCGGATGATCCCGAACACCGCCGACGGGCTGCCGGAGATCACCGACGGCGGGCGCACGTACACGATCAAGGTCAGGGCCGGGCATTCATTTCGCGCGCGACCCGGCGTTTCGCGGCAGGCCGCGCGAGCTGACCGCAGCCGACTATGTGTACAGCATGAAGCGCATCCTCGATCCCAAGGTCCGCTCGTACGACCTGTACCTGTTCGAAGGGCGCCTCATCGGTGCCGACGCGCTGCTCGCCGCGGCGCGCAAGACCGGGACGTTCGACTACGACGCGAAGCTGGAAGGGCTGCAGGCGATCGACCGCTACACGCTGCGCATCCGCTTCGCGCAGCCCGAGTACGGCTTCCAGTGGTGGCTCGCCACGCGCAACCTCGCCGCCGTGGCGCGCGAAGTCGTCGAGCAATACGGCGACGCGTCGCACCGCGTGATGGAGAACCCCGTCGGAACGGGACCCTACCGGCTCAGGTCGTGGGTGCGCGGGCAGAAGATCGTCCTCGAGGCGAACCCCGACTTCCGCGACATGCGCTATCCGGCGCCCGGCGACGACGCCGCGGATGCGGCGACCGCCGACGGGCTGGTCGGGCGCAAGCTGCCGCTGGTGGGCAACGTCGAGGTCAGCATCATCGAGGAAGCGCAGCCGCGCTTCCTGACGTTCGACACCGGCCGCATCGATTACGTGCTCGTCCCGCCGGCGCTCGTGACCAACATCCTCGACGGCGAGCGCCTCAAGCCGGCGTACGCGAAGCGCGGGATCGTGCTGCATCGCGGCGTCGAGCCGTCGCTCGCCTTCTTTTTCTTCAACATGGACGACGCGGTCGTCGGCGGCTACACACCGGCCAGGATCGCGCTGCGCCGGGCGATGAGCCTGGGCTACGACCGCCTTACCGCGATACGCCTGCTCGCGCACGGCGACGCGGTGCCGGCGTCGCAGCCGATTCCGCCCGGCGTGCTCGGCCACGACGACAAGGCGCCTGCGTCGGCGGCGTACGATCCTGCCGCGGCGCGCACGCTGCTCGACAAATTCGGCTACAAGGATCGGGACGGCGACGGCTACCGCGAGAATCCGGACGGCTCGCCGCTGACGGTCGTCAAGGGTTCGACACCCGACACCACCGCGCGCGCCAGCGACGAGCTGTGGAAGCGCAACATGGACGCGATCGGCATCCGCATCTCGTTTCTCAAGAACAAGTGGCCCGAGCTCAACAAGATGTCCGAGGCGGGCCAGCTGCCGATGTGGGGACTGGGCTGGATCAGCGCCATCCCCGACGGCGAGGCCTACTACAGCTATCTCTACAGCAGGAACATCGGCACGTCGAACGACGCCCGGCTGCGCCTCCCGGAATACGACCGGCTGTACGAGCAGGCGCGCGCGCTGCCCGACGGCGCGCAACGCACGGCGCTGTTCGGAAGGCTGACGAGGCTCATCGACGCCTACGCCCCGTGGATCATGGCCGACTATCCGTACTACAACTGGCTCACCCAGCCCTGGCTGCGCGGCTACAAGTTCAATCCCTTCATCCGGCAGCAGTGGGAGTATTACGACGTCGCACCCCACGGCTGACGGGCAGCGGCCTGCCGCCGTCCGACGACGGCGCCCGGGCCGCGGCGCGCAGACCCTCGAACAGGGCATCGAGCCCCAGGCTGAACGTCGTATCCCATTCCGCCTGGCGGAAGCAAGGCGCCGCCGCGGCGAGCAGCGGGCAGTGGCGCGCGACGTAGGCATCGTCCACCGGCTCCGCGGCCGAAGGACCGCGGGCGTAGCCGGCGGTCTCGTCGAACGCGGCTCCCATCACGTAATAGCCGATCGCGCGGAACTGCCGCGCCGCGCGCTCGGGATCGGGCTCGACGTCGCGGACCAGCTCGAGCATGCGCTCGATGAACGCGACGCCCGCCGGCGTGTTGAGGCGATGCAGCCCGACCAGGGGAAACAGCGCCGGGAAGCGGTGCGCCATCGCCCTATACGCGTGGCAAAACGCCCGCAGCCGCGCATGCGGCTCGCCCGGCGGCGGGAATTCGACGCTGCCGATGGCGCGATCGACGAGCGCGTCCTGCAGGTGGCGCTTGCTGGGGAAGTGGTGGTAGATGCTCATCGCCTCGACCCCCAGCGCCGCGCCGAGCCGCCGCGCGCTGAGACCCGCGAGGCCGGCGCGCGCGACGAGCGCGAGCGCGGCGTCGACGATCCGCGTCGTCGTCAGGGGCGTCGCTGCGCCCGCCCCGCGCCCGCGTCGCGATGGGTCCTTTTGCATGCCCGGTGCGTCCTTCGCCGCGTCGATCTTGACATCTTACAGTGTAAGGTTAAACTCGCACAGCGGCCTTACGGCGTAATGGCCTGCTTGCGGAGGCGTCCGATGAGCGCTGTCGACATCCTCGGCCTGATGGTCCCCGCGACCTGGCTGGTCTTCCTAGTCGGCGAAAGGCTGTGGCCGGCGCGGACGTTTCCCGCGCGCCGGGGCTGGCAGTGGATCGGCATCGCCTTCCTCGTCATGGTGTCGGCAATCGCGGTCGCCGTTCCGCTCGCCCTTCCCGAGGACTGGCTGGCCGCGCACCGCTGGCTCGACGGGACGGGCCTCGGTGTCGCGGGCGGCGCGATCGTCGGCTTCCTCGTGCTGGAATGCGTGACCTATGCCTGGCACCGGTCGGCGCATCGGTTCGACGTCCTCTGGCGCGGCTTCCACCAGCTTCATCACAGCCCGCGGCGGATCGACATTCCCGGGTCGCTGGTCTTCCATCCGCTCGAGGTCGTCGTGCAGGTCCTGCTGCAACTGTTCGTGACGGTGATCGTGCTCGGCTTGGCACCGCTCGCCGCCGCGTGGGTCGGCTACCTGTACGGGTTCTACGGGCTGTTCCAGCACTGGAACGTGCGCACGCCGCAGTGGCTGGGCTACGTCATCCAGCGTCCGGAGTCGCACTGCGTGCACCATCGCCTCGGCCTGCACTACTACAACTTCGCCGACTTCCCGCCGATCGACATGCTGTTCGGAACCTTCCGCAACCCGCGGGAATTCCACGGCGAATGCGGCTTCGACGCCGGCGGCGACGCCAGGATGGCGTCGATGCTGGCGTTCGCGGACGTCAACGCGCCGCTGTATGGCGAAGGCAGCCGCGGCGCGAAGCCGGTCGCGGCGCAGCGCGCGGCCTGACCGTAGCGAACCGCGGCGCGTACGTCGCGACCCCGGACCGGCGAGCTCCTTCGCACCGAACCCGGCTAGGCTTTCGGCGGGTGGATGTGGTCCACCCACTCGACATTCTCGGGATTCGCCTCGACGTTCGGCAGGTCGAGGTTGACGACGACGGGTTCCTGCCCGCTGCGGCAGAGCACGCAGGACAGCGGCTCGTCGTCGCTCGCGTTGATCTCCTGGTGCGGGACGAACGGCGGCACGTAGATGAAGTCGCCCGGACCGGCCTCGGCAGTGAACTCGAGCCGGTCGCCCCACTTCATCCGCGCTCGTCCGCTGACCACGTAGATGACGCTTTCGACCGGGCCATGATGATGTGCGCCGGTCTTCGCCTTCGGATGGATGACCACGGTGCCGGCCCAGAGCTTCTCCGCACCCATGCGGGCGAAATCGATCGCCGCGGCACGGTTCATCCCCGGCGTCTGCGCCGTATTCGGATCGAGCTTGCCGGCGTGCACGACGCGCACGCCGTGATGCTTCCACTTCGGGGGGGTCGGGTCGTCCATCCGTTCGTCCCTGCTATTTCACGCGTGCGCTTCGGGAACGCGAGATAGGGGCCTGTTCATCGGCAAGCGCGCCCAGGCCCCCCGGCACCCGCCTTGTTGACGCCGATCAACGCCCCGCCGGACCTTGTCCTGAATACTTGCCGCTGCACTTTGATTTCCACCCATCCTCCCCCACGTGACGACGATGGTAGGCGCAACGCAGCGGAAGCGGCAAGGGCCGCGCGTCCTTTTGCGCCGCGACGCCGCAGTATCATCTGCCTTCCAACCTCCCGGCCCGGAGAACTGCCATGAGTAATCGAGAAGTGGTCATCCTGAGCGGCGTGCGCACGGCCATCGGCGACTACGGCGGCGGCCTCAAGGACATTCCGCCCACCGAGCTCGCCGCAAAGGTCGTCAGGGAGGCGCTTGCGCGCGCCAAGGCCGATCCCGCGGACGTCGGGCAGTGCGTGTTCGGCAACGTCATTCACACCGAGGCCAGGGACATGTACCTGTCCCGGGTCGCCGGGGTGAAGGGCGGCCTGCCGGTGACCAGCGGCGCCCTGACCCTGAACCGGCTGTGCGGCAGCGGGCTGCAGGCCATCGTCAGCGCGTCGCAGTACATCCTGCTGGGCGACACCGACGCGGCCGTCGCCGGCGGCGCCGAGAGCATGAGCCGCGCGGCGTATGCCAACCTCACCCAGCGCTGGGGCGCGCGCATGGGCGACAGCAAGGACATCGACATGATGGTCGGCGCGCTCACCGACCCGTTCGACACCATTCACATGGGGGTCACGGCGGAAAACGTCGCGACGCAGTGCGGGCTGTCGCGCGCGGACCAGGACGCCTTCGCGGTCGAGAGCCACAAGCGCGCGGCGGCCGCGACCGCCGCCGGACATTTCAAGAGCCAGATCCTTCCGATCGAAGTCAAGAGCAGGAAGGGCCCGGTTCCCTTCGACACCGACGAGCACATCCGCGCCGATGCCTCGCTCGAGGGCATGGGCAAGCTCAAGGCCGTGTTCGCCAAGGAAAACGGCACCGTCACCGCGGGCAACGCGTCCGGCATCAACGACGCTGCCGCCGCGGTCGTGCTGATGGAGAAATCCGCCGCCGCGAAGCGCGGCCTCAAGCCGCTGGCGCGGCTCGTCGCCTACGGTCACGCGGGGCTCGATCCCAAGATCATGGGCCTGGGGCCGGTGTCGGCCGTGAAGAGCGCGCTCGAAAAGGCCGGGCTGAAGATCGCCGACCTGGACGTGATCGAATCGAACGAGGCGTTCGCCTCGCAGGCGCTCGGCGTCAACCGGGAGCTCGGCCTCGACCCGAAGAAGGTCAATCCCAATGGCGGCGCGATCGCCCTTGGCCATCCGATCGGCGCGACCGGCTGCATCCTGACCGTCAAGGCGTTGTACGAATTACAACGCACCGGCGGCCGCTACGGGCTCATCACGATGTGCATCGGCGGCGGTCAGGGCATCGCGGCGATCATCGAGCGTCTGTAGGACGCCTACACGAAGAATCGACGGTCGTCCTACCCGGGCGCACGCGGGTGGCCCGGTATAATCGCGGCGTGAGCGGCGCAAGGGAGCGCCGTTCGCCGCGTGCATGCCCGATGTTCCGCTTCTCATTCTGATCGCCGTGGTATGGGCCTATTGGCTCATCGTCGGCGCCATGGTGATCCGGCTGCGCCGCAGGAACCGCAAGCTGATCGGCCTGGTGCCCGAGCAGCGCGTCGAGCGCTACATGTGGCTCGTGTGGGTGCCGCTGGTCGCCGCGTGGATGTTCTTTCCCTATGCGGCCGCGACGCGCGCGAGCGGCCTGGCGGCGCTGCCGGCGTTCGCGCTGGAGCCCGGTGCCTATGCCGTCGTGCGATGGCTCGCCGCAGTCACTGCGGCGCTGTGCCTGCTGGCATCGATCGACTGCTGGCGCCGGATGGGGAACGACTGGCGGATGGACATCGGCGCGCGCAAGACCAACCTCGTCACGGAAGGGCTGTTTCGTCGCATACGCCATCCGATCTACGCGTTCAGCATGCTGTTGATGGTGTGCTCCGCGCTGGTCGTGCCCACGGTGCCGATGATCATGATTGCGCTGGTGCACCTGGCCCTGATGAACGTCAAGGCACGCAACGAGGAACGTCATCTGACCGCCGTGCATGGGGACAGCTATTCACAGTACGTCGCACGGACCGGCCGGTTCTTTCCGCGCTTTCACTGATTCCGGGGCCGCTGCGGTCGTCATCGCGCTGCTGACCTGCGCCGCCGCACAGGCGCATCCGGCGACCGACCCCCTGGCTCCGTTCCGCGCGCTGGATCCCGCGCTTTCCGCGCGCGTCCTGGCGCTCGATCCGGGTCGCATCTCCGCCGCCGACGTGCGCGACGTGCTCTCGCGCGTTCCGGCGCCGCGCGTCATCGGGCTGTCCGGCAGCGTCGCGCTGGTCTCGATGCAGCCGTTCGCGGAGTTCCTGGCCGGCATGGGGTATCCCCGCCCGCGCCTTGCCAATCCGCGCGACGGCTCGCTGTCGTACAGCAGCTACACCGACAGCGTCCGCCTGGCCGGCGAAATCGCGTGGTGCTACGAGCGCGACGCGATGATGCCGATGCTGATCGGCCACAGCCAGGGCGGCATGCTCGTGCTCCAGACGCTGCACGAGCTCGCCGGCACGTTCGGTCACGAGCTCCGCGTGTGGGCGCCCACCGCCGACGCCCCCGAGGCGCGCACGACGATCGTCGATCCGCTGACCGGTCGGACCCGGCCCATCGTCGGGCTCGAGGTGGGCTACGCCGCCGCGCTCGCGACGGGCAAGCTGCCGCGCGTACTGCTCTTGCAATGGTCGATGCTCCCCTACCTGCGCGTCGTGCCCGACACGGTCGCCGATTTCACGGGCTTCTCGCTGCCCAACGACGTCATCGCCGGCACGCTGTTCGGCGACGAGCCGTACCGGGCCGCCGGCACGGCGCACGTGCGCAACGTCACGCTGCCAGCCGCCTATAGCCACATCGCCCTGCCGCGGGCGGCGCATCTCGCGGACGATCCGGTCACGCGCGCCTGGATCGACGACTACGCGCCGGCGGCACCGGCCGCGCTGCCGTCGTCGCCGGGCACCGACACGGACAATCTGCTCCATGCCGCCGACATCTGGTACAGCGTCAAGCGACACTGGTGCCTCGAGGCGCAGCAGGCGATCCGCGCCGCGCGGCAGCCGCCATGAAGGGACGGCTCAACGCGTTCCAGTCGGCCATGCTGCGCTGGCGGGACCTTCACCCGTACAACGCGGTCCACGTCGCGCGGATCGCGCAGCCGCTCGAGCGCGAGCGCCTGCGCACGGCCATCGCCGCGCAGCTGACATTCGATGGGCTGACGGGGCTGGTGCTCGACCGTCGGCGCCGCCGGTACGAATATCGGGGCGGCCCGGCGCAGGTCGATCTCGTTTTTCCGCCGGTCGAGGGCGACGCGCTGGCGACCGTGCACAGGGAAGTCGAGCGCCAGCTCAACCAGCCGTTCCCGGCCGAAGGCGAGCTCGTGCCGCTGCGCTTCTTCGTCGTCGCCGACGGCGACGCGTTCGACCTCGGGCTCGCGTACGACCATTTCGTCGCGGGTGGCGATTCGATCGCCACGCTCCTCTCCGCGATCGCCGCGCGCTATGCGGGGGCGCCACGGCCGGGCCCGCCGCCGACGCTGTATCCGCCGCCGTTCGGCCGGCTGTTCGTGCGCAACGCGAAAAGCATCGTCCGCGGGCTGCCCTGGCTGCGCGAAGTGGCGCTGAGCTGCCGGCGCGGCCTGCGCCCGCGTTATGCCGACGATGCCGACGCGCGCAACGCGGTGGCGTTCGCGCGCATCGACGGCCCGGCGTTCGCTTCGCTGATCGGATGCACGAAAGCGTGGGGGGTGACCTTCAACGACCTGCTGCTCGCCGCGCTGCTCAAGGTGCTCGCCGCGCACGTGCCGGCCCGCCCGTCCGGCGCGCGGCGCCGCGAGATCGGGGTCGCGGCGATCGTCAATCTGCGCAGCGCGTGCGGCCTCGCCGTCACCGACACCTTCGGCCAGTTCCTCACCTCGCTGCGGCTGTCGCACGAGGTTCCACCGAACGCCACGCTCGAGCAGCTCGCGCGCGACGTGCACCGCCAGACGTCCCGGATCAAGCAGGGCAAGCTCCATCTGCAGACGCTGATCGCCGTGCGGCTTAACCGCGTCGTGTGGATGTTCCTGACCGACCGGCGCCGCCAGCGCCTCTATGCCAAGACGTTCCCGGTGTGGGCCGGTCTCACGACGCTCAACGTCACGACGCTCTGGGCACCCGCCGCCGGGCACCCGCTTCCGCCGCGCTATCTGCGCGCCGTGCCGACCGGACCGATCGCACCGATGGTCCTCGCCGCGACGACGTGCGGCGAGGCGGTCGAGCTCGCCATGTCCTATCGCGTGACCGCCGCGATCGCCGGCGGCATCGATAGAATCGTCCAGGATCTTCGTCAATGTCTCGCCACGCCGCCATGACCCGCTTCGACTTCGCCCTTGTGCTCGTCTTCTGCCTGGTCGCGCTCCCGCCGGCAGCGGTGGCGCAATCCGCGTCCGAGCCCGCCCGCCCGCCGCAGCCTGCGACCGAGGCCACACGCCCGCCGCCGCCCGCGACCGAGCCCGCACGCCCGCCGCCGTCCGCGACCGAGCCCGCACGCCCGCCGCCGCCCGCGACAGAGCCCGGCCGCCCGACATCCACCGCGGGAGGGCCCGCCGCCCCGATGCCGGCCGCGTCCCTCACGGTGCTCGAGTCGCTGAGCCTCGATCCGGCCGTCGAGGCGCGCACGCTCGCGCTCGACTGCCGCAAGATAACGGCGACGGACGTCGCCGACACGCTGTCGCACGTCCCGGCGCCGCGCCTGTTCCTCCTCCACGGCGGCGTGTACCCGGTCTATCTGGTCATGTGGTCGTTCGCGCGGTTCCTCAACGGCATGGGGTACCCCGAGGAGCGCATTCGCGATCCCCGCACCGGGGAATGGACGTACACGCCCTATGACACGACGGACCGCCTCGTCGGCCTGATCGGTGCCGCGTACGAGCGCGAGGGGCTGCGGCCGATGATCATCGGCCACAGCCAGGGCGGCCTGTTCGCGGTCAAGATCCTCAAGCATCTCGCCGGGCTGCTCGGCCCGCGCGCGCGCATCTACGACCCGAACAGCGGCGAGTTCGAGGAGCGCACGACGATCGTCGACCCGCTGACCGGGCGCGAGCGTCCGGTGATCGGACTCTCCACGTCCTACGCATCGGCCGTCGGTGCCGGCGGTTTCGCGCTGGCGCTGCCGGCGTGGTGGGAGAACCTGGAGACGCTGCGCCTGATTCCCGACAGCGTCGACGAGTTCACCGGATTCTTCGTCGGCAACGACGTCATCGCGCTGAGCTTCCCCGGCAACCCGCTCGACACCCGCTATACGTCGATGGGCAAGGCCGTCGTTCGCAACGTCGACCTCCCCGAGTCGTACAGCCACATCACCGTCCCGGACGCGGACGGGTTGCTCGCCGATCCGGCGGCGCGCGCGTGGGTCGATGCCTACGTCCCCGACAGCGGCGCCGATGCGTCGGGCCTTTCGGCGGAGGCGCAGGCTCACGTGCTCTACGCGGCGGACGTCTGGTACAGCGTGAAGAAGCACTGGTGCCTGGAGGCGCAGACGCTGATCCGCGCGAAGCGGGCAGCAGGTTCGACGAAGGCCCGCGGCTGAACGCCGGCAGCGGCGACCAATGGTCGCCTCGAGCACGGGCCGGGGCGGAGCGTCCCGGCGGGTTAAAATGCATGTTTTGCCCGCCCGAGGACCGCCCGGCCGACGGCCCTCCGCACAATGTCCGCCCCGCTCACAGGAAAAGTCGCGCTCGTCACCGGTGCCGCGCGCGGCATCGGCCGCGCGATCGCGCGCAAGCTCGCGGATGGCGGCGCCGACGTCGCGGTCAACTACTACAACAGCCACGACGAGGCCGAGGCGCTCTGCGGCGAGCTGCGCACGCTCGGCCGCCGCGCCGTGGCGATTCCAGGCCAGCGTCGGCGTGCCGGACAGCGTCGACGAGATGTTCGCCGAATTCGGCAGGCACTTCGACCGGCTGGACATCGTCGGTCAGCAACGCGGCGTCCGGCGTGCTGAAGCCCGTCACGGAAATGGGACTGAAGCACTGGCGCTGGTGCATGGAGACCAACGCGCTCGCGGTGAACCTGCTCGCGCAGCGCGCGCTGCCGCTGATGAAGCGACGGCGGACGCATCATCGCGATGTCGAGCCTGGGTGCCGTGCGCGCGATGCCCGACTACGGCTTCATCGGCGCGTCGAAGGCGGCGCTCGAGGCGCTCGTGCGGGCGCTCGCGCAGGAGCTCGGCCCACGAGGCATCCGCGCCAACGCCGTCAGCGCGGGGGTCGTCGACACCGATGCGCTCACGCATTTCCCCAATCGCGACGAGCTGCTCGCGGATTTCGCGCGCCGCACGCCCGCCGGCCCGGTGCTCACGCCGGAGGACGTCGCCGGCGCCGTGTATCTGCTGTGCCTGCCCGAGGCGGCGATGATCAACGGCCACACGCTCGTCGTCGACGGCGGATTCTCGATTTCCGGATGAAGATCGATCCCGGCCTCGCCGGCAAGAGCGTGCTCGTGACCGGCGGCAGCCGCGGCATCGGCCGCGCGATCGTCGACGTGTTCGCCGCCGAAGGCTGCGCCGTCACGTTCTTCTACCGCGGCAACGCGGACGCGGCCGGCGAGGTCGTCGCGCAGCCGATGCCGGCACGAGGTCATCGCCGAGCGCGTCGACGTCACCGATCCGCTCGCCTGCAGCGCGGCCGTCGACCGCATGGCCGAGCGCTGCGGGCGCATCGACGTGCTGGTGAACAACGCCGGCATCATCCGCGACAACCAGTTGGCGGCGTTCGAGGACGACGACGTGACCGCGGTGCTCGACACCAACGTCGGCGGCGTGTTCAATGTGACGCGCGCCGTCGTGCCGCACATGATCGTCGCGCGCGCCGGGCGGATCGTGAACCTGAGCTCGGTCTCGGCGACGAAGGGCGGCCGCGGCCAGACGAACTACGCGGCGAGCAAGGGGGCGATCGAGGCGTTCACGCGCGCGCTCGCGGTCGAGCTCGCGCCGCGCAGGATCCTCGTCAACGCCGTTGCGCCGGGCGTCATCGACACCGAGATGTCGAAGGACGTGCGCGACATGGCCGGCGACACGGTGAAGTCGCGGATCCTGCTCCAGCGCTTCGGCACGCCGGACGACGTCGCGTGCGCGGTTTGTTTTCTCGCCTCCGCCTGGTCGAGCTACGTGACGGGACAGGTCCTGCACGTCGACGGCGGATTCAAGATGGAGTGAACGGGAGAGTCAAGCATGGCTGAAGCAACGATCACCCAGGAGGAAATCATGCCGTGTTATCCGAAGGTCGCGGAGACGATGGCCGACGCGCTCGGCTGCGACGTCGAGGACGTCAAGCCGAAGGCGTCGCTGATCGAGGGTCTCGATGCGGAATCGATCGACTTCCTCGACATGGTGTTCCGTCTCGAGCGGACCTTCAAGATGAAGATCCCGCGCGGCAAGATCGTCGAGAACGCGCGCGGCGACCTGCCCGAGGCGGAGTTCGAGCAGAAGGGCATCGTCACCGAGAAGGGCCTCGCGCAGCTGAGGACCTACCTGTCCGAGGTGCCGGCCGAGCGCTTCAAGACGCCGATGAAGGTGCCGACATTCCGCGGCTGTTCACGCCCGAGACGTTCTCCAAGCTCGTCATCCGCGCGCAGCGCGAGGCGCCGGCCGCCTGACGGCCGCACGTCGTTCCCCGCATGTCGTCGCCGCATTTCGCCGCGTATTCGTTCGTCGATCGCATCACCGAGCTCGCGCCGGCGAAGCGCGCGCGCGGCACGTTCGCGGTGCCGGCAGCGCTGTCGTCGGTTCTCCTCGTGCCTCGTCGCCGAGGCCGTCGGGCAGCTCGCCGCCTGGGTCGCGATGGACACGATCGACTTCCGCGGCCGCCCGGTCGCGGCGCTGGCGACCGAGACGCGCTTCCACGGCGACGCGCTGCCGGGCCATGCGCTCGATCTCGCGGTCGAGATCGACGAATGCGACGACGACGCCGTCGCCTACAGCGGCGCCGCGAGCGCCGGCGGCTGCCGCGTCATCGAGCTCGATCGATTGCCTGGGCCCGATGCTGCCGGTCGACGGATTTCGATTCGCCGGAGGCGCTGCGCGAGCGCTTCGCGCTGTTGCGCGGCGGCGGCGCCGCGCCGGGCCGCTTCCACGGCGTGCGACGCCCGAGCCCGGCAATCGCCGACGCGCGTGCCCGGGAGTCGCGGTGCGCGCCGTGCTCGACGTGCCCGAAGCGGCGCCGTTCTTCGGCGACCATTTTCCGCGGCGCGCCGTGTTTCCCGGCGACGCTGCTGCTGGACACCCAGATCCGGCTCGCGCTCGATCTCGCGCGCGATGCGCACTGGTGCGCCGGCGGCGCGCCGCGCCCGGTGCGCCTCACCCACGTCAAGATGCGCGCGTTCATCGCTGCCCGGGCAGCGGCTCGAGCTCGGCGTCGAGTTCGCGCCGCCGCAGGACGGCGTCGCCAAGGCGGCGCTGACCGCGCGGCGTCGACGAGCAGGAACGTCGCCACCGCCCGGCTGGAGCTGGCGGCGATGAACCGCATGAGCAAGCGACGCGTCGCCATCACCGGCGTCGGCCTCGTGACGCCGGTCGGCAACGACGTCGCGTCGACGCTGGCCGGCGCTGCTCGTACGGCAAGCGGCGTCGCGCCGATCTCGCTGTTCGACGCGCGCGGCTTTCCGACGCGCATCGCGGCCGAGGTGAAGGACTTCGACGAGCGCGCGATCGGCGCCGACCGCAAGCTCCTGAAGTTCGCCAACCGCTCGCACCGCTTCGCGCTCGGCCGCCGCCGAGCAGGCGATGCGCGACGCCGGCATCGCGCCCCACCGAAGCCGACGGCGAGCGCTGGGGCTGCGCGGTCGGCACCGGCATGATGGGCGTCGCCTTCGACGACCTCGCCGCCGTGCACCGGCATTCCGCGCCCGACGGCGAGCTCGATGCGGCGCGGCTGCTCGCCGATCCTGCCGCCGCACGACCCGATGGTGTTCTGCCGCAGCCAGTCGCACGGCGGGCGTGTCGCTGCTGACGCGCCGCTTCGGCATCCGCGGCTACGCGACCTCGGTGCACACCGCCTGCGCGTCGGGCGGCCAGGCGATCGGCACCGCGCTCAAGCTGATCCGCCGCGGCGGCGCGACCGCGCGCTCGCCGGCGGCTTCGACTCGATGATCAGCCGGTCGGCCTGTCCGGCTTCTGCCTGCTGTCGGCAGTCATCCACCGACAACGACACGCCCGAGCGCGCCAGCCGGCCGTTCGACGCGACGCGCAACGGCTTCGTGCTCGGCGAGGGCGCGGGCTTCCTCGTGCTCGAGGAATGGGAGAGCGCGCGGCGGCGCGGCGCGCACATCTACGCCGAGCTCGCCGGCGACGGCAATTCGCTGTCGTCGTATCCGGATCACCGATTCGCCGCCCGACGGCGACGGCCCGATCCAGTCGATGCGCGCGGCGCTGGCGGATGCCGGCGCCGCGGCCGGCCGACGTCGACTACATCAACGCGCACGGCACGTCGACCGGCATGAACGATCGCAGCGAGAGCGCGGCGATCCACGCAGTGTTCGGCGAGCGCGCGAAGCGAGGTCCATGTGAGCTCGACCAAGAGCACGATGGGTCACCTGATCGCCGCCGCGGGCGCGGTCGAGGTCGTCGTCTGCGCGCTGGCGATCGAGCACGGCGCGATGCCGGTCAACGCGAACTACCGCGATGCCCGACCCCGACTGCGACCTCAATCTCGTGGTCGGCGCGCCGCGCCGGCAGACGGGTGCGGATGACGCTGTCGAATTCGTTCGGCTTCGGCGGCTCGAACAGCTGCGTCGATCGCTGCGGCATCCGGACGAAGTGCGATGAGCGCGGCGGAGGGCGAGCGATGAGCGCGGCGGGCGAGGCCAAGACCGAGGGCGACCGATGAGCGCTGAGCGCGTACTCATCACCGGCAGCGGCGCCGTCTGCGGTACCGGGCGCACGCCGGAGGCGATGCTCGCCGCGGTGCGCGAAGGCCGCTCGGCGATCGCGCCGATCCGGCAGTGGGACACGACCGGCTGGCCGGTCACCGTGGCGGCGGAGATCGCCGACTTCAATCCGCGCGCGCTCGTCGACGGACCGCAAGCTGCACAAGCTCATCCGCCGCACCGACATGCTCGGCATCTACGCGGGCGACGCGGCGATCGAGCGCGCCGGGCTCGTGCCGTACCGCGATGCGCTCGCCGCCGGCGCGGCCGCCGCGTTCAACGACCGCACCGGCCTCTACGTCGGCTCGGGCGGCGGCGCGTACGAACACGCAGTACGAGTACTTCCCGCTGATGACCGAAGCCGGCGGCGACATCGTCACGCTTCGGGCGCGAACTCGGCAACATCGTGAATCCGATGTGGCTGCTGCGCACGCTGCCCAACAACGTGCTGTGCCACGTCGGCATCAACCACGACTCAAGGGCACCGAACGCCTGCATCACCAATCACAGCGTGCGGCGGCACGCTGGCGGTGATCGAGGCGATGGAGGCGCTGCGCCACGACGAGGCCGATCGCGCGGTCGCCATCGGCCACGACACGCCGATCGAGCCGCAGATGCGTGCTCTACTACAACCAGTGCGGCCTGCTCGCCGCGCGACACGATGCGGCCGTTCGACGCAAGGCGCGAGCGGCAGCCTGTTCGGCGAGGGCGCCGGCGCGCTGGTGCTGGAGACCGAGCGGCGAGCGCCGCGGCACGCAACGCCACGGTCATCGGCGAGGTGCTGGGCGGCGGCAACGCCGGCGAAGCGACGCGGCCTGCTCGCGATCCGCGACGACGGCGACGGCCTCGCGCGCGCGATCGAGCGACGCACTGCACGACGCGAAGCTGGCGTCCGGCCGACATCGGCATGGTCGTCGCGCACGGCAACGGCACGCCGCTGTCCGACGCGTCCGAAGCGGCGGCGCTGCGCAGGGTGTTCGGCGACGCGCATGCCGCCGGTCACCGCATTCAAGTGGTCGATCGGCCACCTGATCGCCGCGGCCGGCATCATCGAGCGGTGATCGCGCTCGCTGCGCTGCGCGCAGAACGTCGTGCCCGGGCATCGCGACGCTCGGCGACGCTCGATCCGGACTGCGCGGGCCTGCAAGGCGTCGAGCGCGCCGCAGGTCGCCGCGCAGCAACGTCGCGCTGGTGCTCTGCCGCGGCTTTGCCGGCACCGACGCCGCGCTCATCGTGCGCGCGGCATGACGTGAGCGCGGCGGGCGGCTCCGACCCTTCGTCGGCACCCGCCGACCCCCGCCCGACGTGGCGCCGACGCGCTGCGGCATCGACAGCGTCGAGATCGCGCGCATCGAGCGGCTGCTCGCCGAGACGCCGCGCCGGCGAGCTCGCGCAGGATCTTTTCCGCGCAGGAGCTCGCGGACGCGGCGACGGAGCCGGGCCGGGCGGCAAGCCTCGCCGCGCGCTACGCGGCGAAGGAAGCCTGCGTCAAGCTCTTCCCGCGCGAGCTGGCGCTGGCGAAGGTCGAGCCGGCGGACTTCTCGGTCGACGCGCGACGGCTACGGCGCGCCGCAGATCGTCGTCAGCGCGAAGGCGCGCGCGTTGCTCGACCGCCATCGGCTGTCGGGCATCGCGGTATCGCTGACGCACGACCGCACCAGCGCCTCGGCGGTGGCGCTGGCGCTGCCCGCGCGCACGTCCGTCCCGCTCGCCGGGCGCGCTGCTGTGTCGACGCTGCTGCCGCTGCGCACGCGGCGTGGTCGTCGACAACCTGCGCCGCGTGTTCGGCGCCGCCGTACCGGACGCCGAGATCGAGCGCCTCGCGCAGGCGCACTACGCGCATCTGTGGCGCCTGGGCGTCGAGTTCCTGCAGCTTCCGCTGGCTGTCGGCGGCGCGCAAGCGCGCGCTGGTCAGCGTCGAGAACCTCGACGCCTTCATGCGCGCGTTCGAGCGGCGGCAAGGGCGTGCTGGTCCTGACCGGGCACTTCGGCAACTGGGAAGTCGCCACGGTCGCCGGCATCCAGCAGTATCCGCAGGTGCGCGGCCGCTTCCACTTCGTCCGGCGCCCGATCAAGCCGCGCTGGCTCGACGCGCTGGTCGACGCGGCGGTTCCGCAAGGCGGGCTTCGGCGTCGTCGGCAAGCGCGGCTCGCTCGACGCGATCGTGGCGCCGCCTCGAGGCGGGCGACGTCGTCGTGTTCCCGTTCGACCAGCACGCGGGCAAGCCGGACGGCATCGACGTCGAGTTCTTCGGCCATCCGGCCGGAACATTCAAGAGCCTCGCGATCATCGCGCTCGCCACCGGGGCGCCGGTGCTGCCCGCGGCATGCTGGCGCGAGCCCGAGGGCGCCACGTGCTGCGCTTCGAGGCCCCGCTGCCGGTCGGTCGACGCGAAAACACCGAGCGAGGCGATCCGGCGCACCACGCGCAATTACAACGCCGCGCTGGAACGGCTGATCCTGCGCCACCCCGAGCAGTGGTACTGGGTGCACCGCCGCTGGAAAGGTCGCCGCTGCCAGGCGGGCGCCCGGCGCGGTCGGCTGCGGTAAAATAGCTGACCATGCTGGAGCAACTCGCTTCCGTCGACTGGCTCGCGCCGAAGTTCATCGTCCTGTACGTGTTCCTCGCGATCGATGATGTACGTCCATCTGCGCGGGGCAGGTGCGGCACAGCTTCTACCGCCAGCTCACCGACCATTCGACGTTCCTGGCGCCCTACAACGCGCTGATGTACATGTTCTCGGCGGTGCCGAATGCGGCCGTACGTCGACGTCGAGCGCGTTTCCCGAGCTCAAGCCGCTGACCGACAACTGGCAGACGATCCGCGACGAGGCGCTGCAAGCTGTTCGACGAGGGCCACATCCGCGCCGCCGCCGGATACACGACCTCGGCTTCAACTCGTTCTTCACGCCGCGGCTGGAAGCGCTTCTACGTGAAGTGGTACGACGAGCCGCTGCCCTCGGCGAAGGCGCTGTGCCCGAAGACGGTCGAGCTCGTGCAGAACGATCCCGAACGTCAACGGCGGCGATGTTCGCGCTGCTGCCGCCGGGCGGCGACCTCGGCGCGCCATCGCGATCCGTTCGCGGGATCGCTGCGCTATCACCTGGGTCTCGTCACGCCGAATTCCGACAAGTGCCGCGATCTGTCGTCGACGGCCAGCTCTACTCGTGGCGCGACGGCGAGGCGGTGATGTTCGACGAGACGTACATCCACTGGGCCGAGAACAAGACCGACGTCACGCGGCTCATCCTGTTCTGCGACGTCGAGCGGCCGCTCACCAGCCGCATCATGCAGAAGATCAACCACTGGTTCGAGGCGACGGCCATCCGCGCCAGCCAGACCGAGAACGCGCCCGGCGACCAGATCGGCGTGCTGAATCGCATCTTCAGCGTCGCGTACTACCTGCGCCTCCCCGGCAAGGCGCTCAAGAAGAAAAGCCGGCTCGCCTACTATGCGGTGAAGTGGCTGATCGTCGCCGGCATCCTGTACCTGCTGCTTCGGTAGCGCTCCGAGATAATTCCCCTACGGTCAGTCCTAATCGCGGGATCGTCCCGCGATCGTCATGCTGCGGGACATCCGCCCGCGGCATTGCCGCCTCCTCCGGCGCGCGACACGCAAGGCGCGGATGCGACCCGCTTCGACGGAGTCGACCACACGGATCCGCAAGCTGCCACGAGGAAAATCCCCATGAACGACCCGCGCACGCCATTCCGCCGCCGTTTGCTGCACCATGCCCTCGCGCCGCTCATCGCGCTTGCCCTCGCATCGCCCGTTCTCGCCGACGACGGCGAAACGCCCGGCGTGCCGCAGACCCTCACGCTGCCGCCGCAGGCGAACGGCAACGGGCCGCCGTCGTGGGCCGGAAAGGCGTATCGCCAGGGTGTCGTCGCCGTCGCGAATCCGTACGGTGCCGAGGCGGGTGCGGCGATCCTCGAGGCCGGCGGCAACGCGATCGACGCGGCGGTGGCGATCGTCTACGCGCTCAACGTCGTCGAGCCGCAGTCAGCCGGGGTGGGCGGCGGCGGCTTCATGATGATCCATCTCGCAAAGACGGGCCAGACGTTTGCCATCGACACGCGGGAGAAGGCGCCCGCGGGGGCGGCACGCAACATGTTCGTCGGCGTTCCCAGCTCGACGCTGCAAGGAGTCGCAGTCGGCGTTCCGGGCATGGTCCGCGGCACCGCGCTCGCCATCGAGCAATACGGAAACCTGTCGCTGGCCGCAGTGATCGCCCCGGCGATCAAGCTTGCCGACCAGGGCTTCGCCGCAACGCCGCGCTATTCGAGCTCGAGCTGCAACAGCCGCTCGCAGAACTCGCCCGAGTCGGCGGCGTTCTTCTGCCCGAATGGCGGCCCGCCGGTCGTCGGCTCGCTCGTCGTCAACAAGCCGCTCGCCGAGACGCTGCGCACGATCGCGACGAAGGGTCCCGACTGCTTCTACAAGTACGACCCTGCGGCAGGCTGCGAGATCGCGAAGGGCATCGTCGAAGGGCAGAAGTTCAATCGCCCGCAGGCGCCCAACGGCAAGGGTGGCTCGATGACCTACGCCGACCTGGAGAACTACCAGGCGATCATCCGGATGCCGACCATCGGCGCTTACCGCGGCTACAAGTTCGCGTCGATGTCGCCGCCGTCGTCGGGCGGGCTCACGGTGATCCAGATACTCAAGATGCTCGAGCGCTTCCCGATCGGCGACGCGAGCCAGGGCTTCGGTTTCGGCGCGCTCAAGACCGTCAACGTGATGGCGGAGGCGATGCGCATCGCGTTCGCCGACCGCGCGGTCTGGATGGGCGATTCCGATTTTGCCGCCGTGCCGATCCGCGGCCTGCTGCATCCGAGCTATGTGAGCGACCGCAGCGCGCTGATCATTCCGAACTCGCGCATCGTCCCGAACCCGACCGCGGGCGATCCGCGGCCGTGGGACATCGCGGGCATCAAGCCCTCGACGCGCCTCGCCGTCGCCGACCCGGTGACCGGGCCCGGCGAGACGACGACGCACCTCGCCGTCGTCGACAAGTGGGGCAACATGGTGTCGTACACCAACACCATCGAGTCCTCGCATGGCATCGGCGTGTTTGCGGGCTTCACGAATGCCGACGGCTCGTTCCGCAACTTCGGTTTCCTGCTCAACAATGAGCTGACCGACTTCAATACGGCGCCGTCGACCAATCCGTACACCGGCGGCATCGGCTTCAACGACGTCGAACCGAACAAGCGCCCGCGCAGCAGCATGGCGCCGACGATGATTTTCGCGCCCGACGGCACGCCGATCGCCGCGTTCGGCTCGCCCGGCGGCTCGACGATCATCAACTCGGTGCTCAACGTCGCGATGAACCTGATCGACCACGGCATGACCGTGCAGGACGCGATCGACGCGCCGCGCGTGTCGGTGACGTCCGCGGCCAGTACGGTGTCCGTCGAGCCGGGTCTCCCTGCGGCGACGATCAGCGGTTTGACCGCGCTGGGCTACTCGGTCGCGACCACCGAGATCGGCGCCGTGCAGGCGGTGATCGTCGATCGCCACACCGGCAAGCAGTATGGCGGCGCCGACAGGCGCCGCGAGGGCACGGTGATCGGCCTGCCGCGCTCGCAGGGCCGGGCCCCCTAGCCCGATTTGCCGGACCGCCGGCGGCGACGCCGGCGGATGCCGGCCCGCCGCCGCCGGCCGCCGTGTCCGGCCGCCGCTTCGCCCGGCCAATTAGTTGACAAAAGCAATCAATTGATTGACATTGGCAATCATGGCCGATGCCTCTCCCGCGCGCGTCGATGCCGTCCGCCGCTTCAACCGCTTCTACACCCTGCGCATAGGCGTGCTGCGCCCGGCGCTGTACGCCAGCGCGTTCTCGCTCGCGGAAGTGCGCGTCCTCTACGAACTCGCGCACGCCGCCGCGCCGCCGACGGCGAGCGCGCTCGCGGCCTCGCTGGGCCTCGATCCGGGCTACCTGTCGCGCATCCTGCGGGGATTCGCCGCGCGCGGCTACGTCCGGCGCACCCGCTCGGCGAAGGATGCCCGCGAGCACCTCCTGGCGTTGACGCCGGCGGGACGAAAAGCCTTCGCCACGCTGGACCGCGCATCGGCCGCGGAAACCGGGACGCTTTTGGCCGCGCTGTCCGACGATGCGCAGGCGCGAGTGACGGCGGCGATGCGCACGATCGAGGACACGCTCGGCGAACCAGCCGCGCCGGTGCCCGTCGTCCTGCGCGAGCACCGGCCGGGCGACATCGGCTGGGTCGTCGCGCGCCACGGCGCGCTCTACGCGCAGGAATACGGCTGGGACATCACGTTCGAGGCGCTGGTGGCCGAGATCGCCGCGAAGTTCGTGCGCGAGTTCGATCCGCGCGCCGAGCGATGCTGGATCGCCGAGCGCGGCGGCGGCAACGTGGGTTGCGCGTTCGTCGTCCGGCGCAGCGCGAGGGTCGCGCAACTGCGAATGCTGCTCGTCGAGCCGTCGGCGCGCGGGCTCGGCGTCGGACGCCGTCTCGTGCAGGAGTGCCTGGCGTTCGCGCGGCGCGTCGGCTATCGCAGGATGATGCTGTGGACCAACGCCGGGCTCGACGCTGCTCGCCACCTCTACGACGAAGCCGGATTCCACCTCGTCGGCGAAGAGCGCCACCGCAGCTTCGGCAAGGTCCTCGTCGGCCAGACGTTCGAGCTCGACCTCTGAAGCGCGGGCGGAGCCAAGCGCGGGCGGAGCCGCGCCGCCCCGCGTCAGCCGCCGATCGCCGACTCGATCTCCGCGAACGTCCGCGCGATGCCCTGCGCGTTCTCCGGCGGGATGCCGAGCTGGCGCGCGATGTGCGTCAGCGAGAAGATGCCGCGCACCGTCCGCGCGCCGGGCCGCTCGGGGTCCACCGGTTCGACGACGAGGGCGTGCTGGCGGCCGGCGAGCTTGAGCGTTGCGATCACGTCGCCGACGCGCGCCCCTGCGACGTCGACGAGGTCGAGCACCTCGAGGCGCTCGGCCGGCGTCATGATGTCGCGCACCGGGACGTCGCTGTAGCGAATGCCGCGGCTGTACGCGACCTGGACCGGCCGCTCGCCGGAAATGTCGGTCGCCGTCACGATGCCGAGGATCGCCGGCGCGTCGTCGACGACGAACAGCGAACGCACGCCGCGCGTGATCATCTCGTGATGCGTATCGATCACCGACGTGGCGGGCGCGATGGTGACGGGGGTGACACGCCGCAGATCGGTCATCACTTCGGTAGCCGGGGAATCGATGCGCACCGTCGAGCCCGCGAGGCCCGGCAGCTCGTAGCGTTCGCCCGCCTCGGCCGTCGAATGCCGAAGCGGCCCGTACGCGCCGGTGCGCCGCTCGATCGCGATCGGCGCACCCTCGGCGCCACCCGCCGCGCGGCTCGCCCGGAAGAACAGGAGCTGGATGAACGGGTCCTTGTGGCCGGGCTCGCTGCTGCCCTTCGCATGCGCCCGCGCAGCGGGCGTATCGTCGGCGCGGCCGCGGTGATCGTCCATGAGGCACCTCCTGTCGATGAAAACGCGAGCCCGCATCTTTGCGGGCGGGACCTTGTCGTCGGCTCGGTCGATATTACTCCCGCCGCCGCACGCGGGCCCGAGGGCGCTACAATCGCGCCCCATCCCCGCGAAGGAGTTCGCCATGCCGCTGTCGATGTACCAGGCGTCGGTTCCCGTGTTCGTGCGTACGCTCGGAAGCCTCCGCAACATCCTCGCCAAGGGCGCGGCCCACGCGCAGGCGAGAAAGATCGACGAGGCGGCATTCATGCAGGCACGCCTCGCGCCCGACATGTTCCCGCTCACCAGCCAGGTGCACATCGCCACCGACATGGCGCGTGGCGGCGCGGCGCGCCTTGCCGGCACCGAGCCGCCCAAGTACGAGGATACGGAGAAGACGTTCGCCGAGCTGATCGCCCGGGTCGACAAGACGATCGCATACGTGGAGTCGCTGCCGGAGTCGCAGTTCGAGGGCGCCGAGACCCGGAAGATCACCCGCCCGGTGCGCGGCCAGCCGAAGGAATTCACCGGCCCGAACTATCTGCAGCAGTTCATTCTCCCCAATCTCTATTTCCACACGACCACCGCCTACGACCTCCTGCGGCACAACGGCGTGGATCTCGGCAAGGCGGACTTCATCGGCGCCCTCGACTGACCGGCGCGACGCCGCCGGCCGGCGGTTTGTCAATCGCCGCGCCGCTACCACGCCGGATCGACGACGATGCCGCGCGCCTTCCGCACGAGCTCGACCTCGACGTGCAGTCGCTCGCGCAGCGGCGGCACCGCGCGGCGGATCGCGCGGATGGCGCGCCGCCACGCCGGCTCGCCAGGCGGCGTGGCGTCCTCGACGTACAGCGCGCGGCGCACGACGAAATCCGGCGACAGCAGCGCGAAGTAGCGAATGAGCTCGCGACGCGCGTACTCCTTCCAGTGGTGGCCGTGCGTTGGCGTCGCGAGGATCTCCGCGACGTCGATGCCGCTGCCGCCGCCGCCGAACGCACGGGCGCGACGCAGGTGACGGCGCGTCAGCGCGTAGTAGTTCGGCGTCGTGACGACGATGCGTCCGCCGGGCACGAGCACGCGATGCACTTCGCGCCACAGCGGCACCGGATTGAACGCGAGGTGCTCGATCACTTCCCCGAGGAGCACGAGGTCGAACGTGCTGTCGCCAAGCGCGCCAAGCGCGCCCGGGGCCGCGAGGTCGCGAAGCGCCGCGAGCGAAATGCCGTGCGCGCGGGCGAGCGCCACCACGTTCGGCGCATCCATCGTCGCGGGCAGGTCCATGGCCGTGACGCGATAGCCGGCCTGCGCCAGCAGCAGCGACTGGTGGAGCCAGTGCGCGCCGACGTCGAGCACGCGGGCGCCGGGACCGCGCAACGTCTGCCCGATCAGCGCGCGCGTCGTGCAGAAGCGCGGCCAGTGCAGGCGGAGGTAACCGACGTCGGTGCCGCCGCAGGCGTCGAAGGCGCGCTCGCATTCGGCGAGCACCGGCGCTTTCCCGCTCATGATGCGGCCGCCTGCGCGCAGCTCGACGCCATATGGTCGACGAACGTGCGCACTTTCGGCGCGAGGTAGCGGCGGCTCGTGTAGATCGCATACAGCGTCGCGGCCGCCATCGGATGCGCCGGCAGGAGCGCGACCAGCCGGCCGGCTGCGACGTCCTCGTCGACCAGCCAGGGCGGCAGCGGCGCGATCGCCATCCCGGCCACCACCATGGCGTACGACAGCGTCGTGTTGTTCGTTCGCAGCGTTGGCGCGAACGGCACCTGCTCGATGCCGTCCGTCGACTCGAACGGCCAGTGGTCGCCGAACGGCGAGTACGTGTAGCCGATCGTCGCATGCGCGGCGAGGTCCTCCGGCGCACGCGGCAGCCCGTGCGCGGCGACGTAGGCCGGCGCGGCGACGACGCGGAAGCGGATCGCATGCAGCGGCCGCGCGATGAGCGCCGACCCCGGCTGGCTCGTCACCCGCAGCGCGAGGTCGAAGCCTTCCTCGACCAGGTCGACGACCCGGTCGTTCAGGCTGACGTCCAGCAACACGTCCGGATAGCGCGCCCGGTAGGCGGCGAGCAGCCGCGCGAAGTGGGCGTTGGCGAACCACACCGGCGCCGTGACCTTCAGCACGCCTCGCGGCGCCACCGCCGTCCGCCCCACGGCGAGCTCGGCCGACTCGAGGCCGTCGAGTGCCTCGCGCACCTGCTCGAAGTAGACGCGGCCGGCATCGGTGAGGCTGAGGTGACGGCTGCTGCGGTTCAGCAGGCGGGTACCCAGGCGCTTTTCCAGATTCGCGATGTGCTTGCTCGCCATCGCCGTCGAAACGTCGAGCGCGCGCGCCGCCGCGACGAAGCTGCCTGCTTCGACGACGCTCCGGAACACCTTCATCGACTGCAACGTATCCATGCCATGGTTTCCCAATAGGAAACGTCTTGTCAATGCTAGCACTGTTGTTCAATGTCGGAGAAATCACGATCATCGCCGCATCGATCCGATGGCTGGATCAGCCTAAATGAAAGGAACGGCGATGAAGAGAGTTCTGCTGGTCACGAGCAGCGCGGCGGGCGCGCAATCGCGCACGCGGCAGGTGGCGGATCGCGTCGTGCAGGCGCTCCTCACCCGCGATCCCGGAAGCCGCGTCGTGGTGCGCGACGTTGCCCGCGATCCGCTGCCGCACGTCGACGACGCCTTCCTCGCGGGCATGGCGCGGGCCGAGCCCGAGCGCACGGCCGCGCAGCATGAGGCGCTGATGCGCTCGGATGCGCTGATCGGCGAGCTTGCGGCGGCCGACGTCGTCGTGATCGCGGCCCCGATGTACAACTTCGGCATTCCGTCGGCGCTCAAGGCCTGGATCGACCACGTCGCGCGCGCCGGCAGGACGTTCCGCTACACCGCGAACGGACCCGAAGGTCTGCTCAAGGGCAAGCGTGCGGTGCTGGTGCTTTCGCGCGGCGGCGTCTACACCAAGGGACCGATGCTGCGCCTCGAGTTCCAGGAATCGTACCTGCGCGGCGTGCTGGGCTTCCTGGGCATCGACGACGTGCAGACGATCCACATCGAGGGCGTCGCCTTCGGCGCGGACGTCGCGGAAGCGGCCGTCAATCGCGCGCTGGTGCAGGCGGAGGATCTCGCCGACGAAATCACCGGGCGCGCCCGGCTTGCCGCCTGACCTGCCCTCGTCCGCGGGTCGCCGCCCGACGCACGCGCGTCCCTCCGCGTCGACGCCCGCGGACGATCCGGCGGCCGGATGCGCTAGAGGTTCGGCGCCAGCCGGCGCCGCGCCTCATCGAGCCCTAGACCCGTGCGCGCGGCGAAGTCGGCGAGCTGGTCTTCGCCGATCTTGCCGACGGCGAAGTACCGCGCGGCGGGATGCGCGAGATAGAAGCCCGACGACCGACGCCGCCGGCCAGCATCGCGTAATTTTCGGTGACGTTGACATGCCGGCGTCGCCGCGCCTCGAGCGCCGCGAACAGCGTCGCCTTGACCGCATGATCGGGACAGGCGGGATAGCCGGGCGCGGGCCGGATGCCGCGATATTCCTCGCGGATCAGCGCCGTGCCGTCGAGCGCCTCGTCGGGCGCATAGCCCCAGAGCTCGCGGCGCACCTTCCGATGCAGCCATTCGGCGAACGCCTCGGCGAGCCGATCGGCGAGCGACTTCAGCATCAGCGCCGAGTAATCGTCGTTGGCCGCCTTGTAAGTCGGCGACGCCTCGTCGACGCCACGCCGGTGGTCACCGCGAATGCGCCCACGTAGTCGCGCACGCCGCTCGCCTCCGGCGCGACGAAATCGGCGAGGCAGAAATTCGGCTTGCCCGCCGGCCGCTGGTTCTGCTGGCGCAGGTTTCGCCAGGTGAAGAGCGGCGATCGTGCGCGTTTCGTCGGTGAACAGCACGATGTCGTCGCCGATTCGCGGCGGCGGGCCAGAACCCGGCGACGCCATCCGCCGACAGCCAGCGCTCGTCGACGATGCGCCGGAGCATCGCCGGCCCTCCGCCAGCAGAGTCCGCGCCGCCTCGCCGACGACGGCATCCTCGAGGATCGCCGGATAGGGCCCGACAGCTCCCACGCCTGGAAGAACGGGCCCCAGTCGATCAGCTCGGCGACCTGCGCAAGATCGACGTTGCGAGAGACCGCCGGCCGACGAACGTCGGCACCGGCGGCGGATACGTTCGGACCAATCGCACGGCGAACGCATTCGCGCGCGCATCGGCGAGCGAGACCAGCGTCGGTCCGCGCTTTCCCGCATGCTGCGCGCGCATCTTCGCGTAATCCTCGGCGACGTCGGCGGCGTACGCGGCGCGCTGGTCGTCCGACAGCAGACTGGTGACGACGCCGACGGCGCGCGACGCGTCGGGGACGTACACGGTCGGGCCGTTCGCATAGTTCGGCGCGATCTTGACCGCCGTGTGCACGCGCGAGGTGGTCGCGCCGCCGATCAGAAGCGGCACGCGCAAAGCCTTCGCGCTGCATTTCACCGGCGACGTGCGCCATCTCCTCGAGCGACGGCGTGATCAGTCCCGACAGGCCGATCGCGTCGGCATGGTGCTCGCGCGCCGTCGCCAGGATCTTCTGCGCCGGCACCATGACGCCGAGATCGATCACGTCGAAATTGTTGCACTGGAGCACGACGCCGACGATGTTCTTGCCGATGTCGTGGACGTCGCCCTTGACCGTCGCCATGACGATGCGTACCCTTCGGTTTCGCCTCGCGTCCGGATGCGCGCCTTCTCGGCTTCGATGAACGGGAATCAGATGCGCGACCGCCTGCTTCATCACGCGCGCGCTTTTCACGACCTGCGGCAGGAACATCTTCCCGCGCCGAACAGGTCGCCGACGACGTTCATGCCGTCCATCAGCGGCCCTTCGATGACCTCGATCGGACGTCCGCCGCGCGCCGCCACGGCGAGCCGCACCTCCTCGGTGTCCTCGACGACGAACGGCGTGATGCCCTTGACCAGCGCATGCGAAAGGCGCGCCTCGACGCCGGCGTTGCGCCATGCGAGATCCTCCTCGGGCTTGCGTCCCTGCGCCTTGTACGAGTCGGCGAACGCGACGAGCTTTTCGGTCGCGTTGCCGCCGTCGGCGCGGGCGCCGGTTGAGCACGACGTCCTCGGCGAGCGTCGCGAAGCCTCGGATCGAGCTCGTCGTAGACGCCGAGCTGGCCGGCGTTGACGATGCCCATCGTCAGGCCGGCCCGGATCGCGTGGTACAGGAACACCGTGTGGATCGCCTCGCGCACCGCTCGTTGCCGCGGAAGCTGAAGCTGACGTTCGAGATGCCGCCGGAGACCTTCGCATGCGGCAGGTGCGCCCGGATCCACGCCGTCGCGCGGATGAAATCGACGGCGTAGTTCGCATGCTCGTCGATGCCGGTCGCGATCGCGAACACGTTCGGGATCGATGATGATGTCCTCGGGGGGGAACGCGACCTTGTCCACGAGCAGGTCGTAGGCGCGCCGCGCGAGTCGATCGTCTTCGATCAGCTGTCCGCCTGGCCCCTGCTCGTCGAAGCACATCACGACCGCCGCGGCGCCGTAGCGACTGCACGAGCTTCGCCTGGCGCAGGAATTCGGCCTCGCCCTCCTTCATCGAGATCGAGTTGACGACCGGCTTGCCCTGCACGCACTTCAGGCCCGGCCTCGATCACGTCCCACTTCGACGAGTCGATCATCACCGGCACGCGCGCGATGTCGGGCTCGGACGGCGATCAGATACAGGAAGCGGACCATCGCCGCCTTCGAATCGAGCATCGCCTCGTCCATGTTGACGTCGAGCATCTGCGCGCCGTTTTGCACCTGCTGGCGCGCGACTTCGACCGCGCCGGCGTAGTCGCCGGCGAGGATCAGCCTGCGCGAACGCCTGGGAACCGGTGACGTTGGTGCGCTCGCCGACGTTGACGAAAAGCGATCGTCGTCGATGACGAGCGGCTCGAGGCCGGCGAGGCGCAACACGGTCCGACGCGCGTCCCGGCAGGCGAATCGTCTGCGTGCGGACGGCGCGACGGGTGCCGCTGGCGTGGCGCGGTCGACCTGGCGAGCGCGCTCAGGCAACCGCGAGCCTCCGCGTCGGACGGCAGCCTGCGCGGCGGAGCTGTCGCGCACCGCGTCGGCGATCGCGCGGATGTGCGCGGGCGTCGTGCCGCAGCAGCCGCCGACGATGTTGACGAAGCCGCTTTGCGCGAACTCGCGCGATCATCCGCGAGGTCTCGGCCGGCGTCTCGTCGTAGCCGGTATCCGACATCGGGTTCGGCAGGCCGGCATTCGGATAGCAGGAGATGAACGTATCGGCGACGCGCGACAGTCTCCTCGATGTAGGGGCGCATCAGCGCCGCGCCGAGCGCGCAGTTCAGCCCCACGGCGAGCGGCGGCACATGCCGTACCGAGTTCCAGAACGCCTCGGGCGTCTGGCCGGACAGCGTGCGTCCCGACGCATCGGTGATCGTGCCCGAGACGATGACCGGGCAGCCGCGCGCCGCGCCGCTCGAAGCAGGTCGTCGATCGCGTACAGCGCCGCCTTCGCGTTCAACGTATCGAACACCGTCTCGACGAGCAGCAGGTCGCGCCGCCTTCGATCGAGACCGTCGATCGGCCTCGCGCGTAGGCGAGCGCGAGCTCGTCGAAAGTGACGTTGCGCGCGCCGGGGTCGTTGACGTCCGGCGAGATCGACGCGGTGCGGTTGGTCGGTCCGAGCGCGCCGGCGACGAAGCGCGGACGTCGGGCGTGCGCGCCGTCCAGCGGTCGGCCGCGTCGCGCGCGATGCGCCGCCGCCGCCGAAGTTGATTCGCGCGCGCCTGGTCCTGCATGCCGGTAGTCGGCCTGCGCGATGCGCGTCGCGCTGAACGTGTTCGTCTCGACGATGTCGGCCCCCGCCTCGAAATACGCGTCGTGGATCGACCGCACGGCGTCCGGGCGGGTGAGCACGAGCAGGTCGTTGTCGCCTTGAGTCGCCCGCATGGTCGTGCGAGGCCGCAGGAGCGGGCCGCGGAAATCGGCCTCGCGCAGCCGGCACTGCTGGATCATCGTCCCCATCGCGCCATCGAGGATCAGGATGCGCGCCCTCAGGAGGCGGGTGAGTTCGGCGGTGCGGTCGGGCTGCATGCGTTTGGCGTGTCGCGGTCGGGGCGATCGAGCGCCAAATTTTATCAGGTGCGGGCCGGCAACCCCGCCGGCGCGACCTCGCTCGCGGGGAATATGCATAGAACGTCGGACGCCGGGGCGGCGGCGCATAATGCGCGCATCACGCAGCGAGGATGTCAGCGATGAAGCACTTGCGACCCCGGGAAGCGTACGAGTTCCTGCACGAGAATCCGCAGGCCGTCCTGATCGACTGCCGCAGCGAGATGGAATACCTGTTCGTCGGGCACCCGTCCGGCGCGCATCACGTCGCGTGGAACGACGGTCCCGACTGGGACATCAATCCACACTTCGTCGGGCAGGTGAAGAAGGTCGCCAGCATGAACCGGCCCGTCGTGCTGATCTGCCGCAGCGGGCAGCGCTCGGTCGCCGCGGGCGTCGAGCTCGAGAAAGCCGGCTTCGCGGAGGTCTACAACGTGCTCGAGGGCTTCGAGGGCGCGCTCGACGAGAACCATCATCGCGGCATGGTCGGCGGCTGGCGCAAGGAAGGCCTGCCGTGGGAGCAGACCTGAGCGACGCGCGCCGGTGGCTGCCTATGGCCCGCTCTGCGCGCTGTTCCACGACGCGGACACGTCGCACGCGCCGCAGGGCGAGTTCGCGTGGTACGCGGCGCGACTGCCGCGCGATGCAGGCGCGGTGCTGGAGCCGATGTGCGGCTCCGGTCGGATGCTCCTGCCGCTCGTCGCCGCCGGGTTCAACGTCCACGGCGTCGACAGCTCGGCCGCGATGCTCGCGCGTTGCGAATCCCGGCTCGCGGGACGCGAAGGCGGCGCGCGGCTCTTCCGGCAGGATGCCGGCGAGCTGAACCTCCCCTTTCGCTACGCCGCGGCGTTCGTCGCGGCGGGCTCGTTCCAGGTCGTCACCGATCCCGCGCGCGCGCAGCGCAGTGCTGGAGCGCGTGCGCGCGCATCTGGTCGGCCCCGCGCGGCTGTTCCTGGATCTGTTCGTGCCGGGCGAGGGCGACCAGCGGATCGCCGCCCCGCTCGTCGAGCTGCGCACGGTGGCGCTCGCCGACGGCACGCGGATCGCGTTGCGCTCGGAAACGACCATGGATGCCGACGCGCGCCTCGCGCGCACCGTCAGCCGCTACGTGCACCGGCGCGGCCACGCGCTCATCGCCGAGGAGAGCGAGACGACGTCGTACACGTGGTACGCACCCGACGACGTCGCGGCGCTGGTTCGCGCCGCGGGCTACGTCGACGTCGACATCGGCGACTCGCCGCGCGAATCCCCCGGCGCCATGAACTACGCCCTGTCCGCCCGTTCGACGGCCGCCGCCTGACCGGAACCCGGCGGTGGTACCGCCGCGCGACGTCCGCCACCGGACGCGCAGACGGCGTGGACGCGCCGCACGAGGGCCCGCCGGGTCCTGTCCCGATTCGCTTGCGCCGAACACGCCGGGGATTCCGGCCTACCAGCTGCCGGACGATCCGCCCCCGCCGGAGCTGCCGCCGCCGCCCGAGAATCCGCCCCCGCTGCTGCCGCCCGACGACCAGCTGCCCGAGCTCGAGCCGGTGCTCATCGAAAAGCCGCCGATCGACGTCGTTCCCTTGGTCTTCAGCTCCTTCTGCGCCTTCGCGTACCAGTCGGTGCGCGACAGGATCAGCTTGGCGACGGGGAAGCCCACCAGGTAGGTGCCGAGCAGGAACAGCGCGCCGCGCACGCCGAGCACGACGATCGGAAACATCGCCCAGAACGGGATCAGGAAGAAGTACAGGAACCAGCCCATGCCCGGCGTCACGATGCCCAGGAACGTGAACAGCCCGATGATGCCGAAGATGAAGCAGCCCAGCAGGATGCGCATCGGCCACGGCGGCAGGCTCGGGTCGTCGAATGCCATCGGGAAGCCGTTTCGTGACGACGACGACGAGGGCACGTCCGCGAGGGCACGGGCGTCCGCCGTGCCCTCGAGCTGACCCACGATCGCGTCGACGCCGGCCGATACGCCGCGGTCGAAATCGTCCTGCTTGAACGCGGGCGTCATCACGTTGCGGATGATGCGGCTCGCCGCGACGTCGGTGAGCGTGCCCTCGAGACCGTAGCCGACCTCGATGCGCATCTTGCGGTCCTTCGGCGCGACGATCACCAGCACGCCGTTGTCCTTGCCCTTCTGGCCGAGCTTCCAGCGCTCGAACACGCGCGTCGCGTACTCCTCGATGCTCTCGCCGCCGATCGACGCGACGGTGAGCACGGCGATCTGGTTGCCGGTCTTCTGCTCGTGCGCCTTGAGCTTCTCGGTCACGCGCGCGCGCGTCGCCGGTTCGAGGATCTCCGCATCGTCGACCACGCGGCCGGAGAGGACCACGCCAACGGATCTCGATTTCCTCGTGGGCCTGTCGCAGAACACGGCCATCGCGATCGACAACGCGCGTGTGTTCGCCGAGCTGCGCGAGGCGCGCGAGGCGGCTGACTCGGCCAACCAGGCGAAGAGCGCCTTCCTCGCCGCGATGAGCCACGAGATCCGGACGCCGATGAACGCGATCATCGGCATGAGCGGGCTGCTGGGCGACACCGAGCTCGACGCCGAGCAGCGCGAATACGCCGACACCATCAGATCGTCCGGCGATGCGCTGCTCACGATCATCAACGACATCCTCGACTTCTCCAAGATCGAGGCCGGCAAGGTCGACCTCGACGCGGAGCCGTTCAGTCCGGCCGAGTGCATCGAAGGGGCACTGGATGTCATCGCTCCGACCGCAGCCGCCAAGGGCGTTGAGCTTGCCTACGAGGTTCAGGGTGACCTCCCGGCCGCGGTGGTCGGTGACATGGGCCGCCTCCGCCAGATCCTCCTCAACCTCCTGTCGAACGCGATCAAGTTCACCGAAAAGGGCGAGGTCCTGGTGACGGTTGGCAGCCAGCAGGGCGATCGGAGCGAGGTTGAGCTGCACGTCGAGGTGCAAGGACAGCGGCATCGGCATCTCGAAGGATCAGATGGGCCGCCTCTTCCAGTCGTTCAGCCAGGCCGATTCGTCGATCGCCCGGCGCTATGGCGGCACGGGCCTGGGACTCGCCATCAGTCGGCGCCTGGCTGAGGCCATGAACGGCTCGCTCACCGCGGAAAGCACGGGCACCCCGGGCGAAGGCTCGGCCTTCCGACTGACCGTCAAGCTGCCCAACGCGCCGGCCACTGCCCTGCCGGCGGTGCCACTGCTCCGGTCGGTCGAGCTCGCCGGCAAGCGGGCGCTGATCGTGGACGACAACGCCACCAACCGGCGCATCCTGCGCGCGCAGCTCGCCCGCTGGGACGTGGGCGTGCGCGACACCGAGTCGCCCGACGAGGCCCTCCGCTGGATCCGCGAGGGCGAGACCTTCGACGTGTGCCTGCTCGACCTGTTCATGCCCGGGATGGACGGCCTGGCGCTCGCCGAGCGAATTCGCGCTGCACTGCCGACGAGCACACCCAAGCTGGTTCTCGTCTCATCCGCGGCCATGCGCGAGCACGGCGCGACGATGGACGCTCTGCTGCCCAAGCCGGTCAAGCCGTCGGCACTGCACGACGCGCTTGTCACGGTGTTCTCCAGCGGTGAAGGACGCGTCCAGCTCCAGCGCGCACCAGAGGCGGCCGGTGACCGCGAGCTCGCGACGCGCCACCCGCTGCATATCCTGCTGGCAGAGGACAACGCGGTTAACCAAAAGCTCGCGCTGCGCCTGCTGGCGAACATGGGCTATGTGGCCGATGTCGCCCATGACGGCGCCCAGGCCATTGCCGCCGTGGAGGCCACCGACTACAACGTCGTGCTCATGGACGTCCAGATGCCCGAGCTCGACGGACTGACGGCGACGCGACGCATCCGCAGCCAGTGGCCGGACAGGCAGCTGCACATCGTGGCGATGACGGCCAACGCGATGGCGGGCGACCGCGAGGCGTGTCTCGCGGCCGGTATGAATGACTACGTCAGCAAGCCCATCAAGCCCGCGGAGCTCGCGGCGGCACTGATGCGCGCCCCGTCAACAGCGGACGCGCCAACAACTGAGGGAGCGGCATGACCGAGGATCTCGCGGTACTGGACAACAGCGTTCTCGACGAGCTGCGCGCGTCAGTCGGCGGCGACGAGGATTTCGTGCGCGACCTGGTCCAGACATATCTCGCCGAAGGGCCGCAGCACATGGCGCAGATCGCAACCGCCGCCGGACGCGCCGACGCGGAGGCCATCGTGCGCCCCGCGCACACGCTGAAGTCGAGTAGTGCCGCATTGGGCGCCGCGCGAATGTCGGCCATCAGCAAGCAGATCGAGTTCGCTGGGCGCGAGGGCCGAGTAGTCGACCTTGCGCCGCTCGCCGACGAGGCGCAGCAGGCCTGGACGGCAACGGTCATCGCGCTCAAGGCCGCCGGCCTCGCGTCATGAGCGGCGTCGCGCTCGTCGTCGACGACAGCGCCGTCAACCGGATGCTCCTGGCGCGCCACCTGGCATCGATCGGCATCTCGTCGCGCGAGGCCGACGACGGTGCGGCGGCGCTGGCGGCACTGCGCGAGGGTGCCGGTGAAGTTGCGGTGGTTCTGCTCGACGTGATGATGCCCGGCCTCGATGGCTACGAGACGCTCGCGGCGATCAAGAGCGACGAGACGCTGCGCCACGTGCCGGTGATCATGGTCTCGGGCGTCGACGAACTCGATAGCGTCGCGCGCTGCATCGAGCTGGGCGCGGCCGATTACCTGCCCAAGCCGTTCAACCCGGTGATCCTGGCTGCCCGCGTGCGCGCGTCGCTCGCCGACAAGCGATTGCGCGACGTGGAGCTGGAGAACGCGGCAGCACAGGCCGCGCTGCTCGAGACAATTGAGCGTCAGAAGGAAGAGCTCAGCCGCTTCCTCTCGCCCCAGGTCGCGGCGCTGGTCTCGAGTCCGGAGGGCCAGCAGATGCTCGCCGGCCATCGGCGCGAGGCGACTGCCGTTTTCTGCGACCTGCGCGGCTTCACCGCCTTCTCTGATTCGGCCGAGCCGGAAGAGGTCCTGGGCCTGCTGCGCGAGTACCACATGCAGATGGGCGAGCTGATCGTCGAGCACGGCGGCACGCTGGAGCACTTCGCCGGCGACGGCATGATGGTGTTCTTCAACGATCCCGTGCTGCAGGCCGACCACGCCGCCCGCGCAGTGCGCATGGCCGTCGCGATGCGCGACCGCTTTGCCACCCTCGCGGACAAGCTGGGCGAAGCTGGGCTTCGAGCTGGGTTTTGGCGTGGGCATCGCCACCGGCTACGCCACCCTGGGCCGGATCGGTTTCGAGGGCCGCTACGACTACGGCATGGTTGGCGCGGCGGTCATCGTTGCCGCGCGGTTGTCATCCAAGGCAGAGGCGGGCCAGATCCTGCTCAACCCGCGGGCGCACGCAGCGGTCGAAAACCTCGTCGTGGCTGAGGACGTGGGCGCGCTGGAGCTGAAGGGCTTCGCGCGACCAATCCCCACGGTGAACGTCCTCCGCATGATCCCCACCGCGGAGTCGGTACCGGCGTAGCTTCTGCGATGGCCGTACGCACCGACCTTCCGCAAGGCACCGTGACATTCCTGTTCAGCGACGTCGAAGACTCGACGGGACTGCTGCGCGTTCTGGGCAATGAGGAATACAGCGCGGCGCTGGCCGAGCATCGGCGCGTGGTACGCGACGCCATGGCGCTCCACGACGGCGTCGAGGTTGACACCCAGGGTGATGCCTTTCTGCTCGCCTTCCCAGACGCGGGGAAAGCAATTGGAGCGGCGGTCGATGCACAGCAGTCGCTCAAAGACGGACCAATCAACGTGCGCATGGGCGTCCACACCGGGACGCCGTTGTTGGGCGGCGAGGGATACGTCGGAGAGGACGTCCACCTTGGAGCGCGCATTGCTGCCGCCGGCCACGGGGGCCAAATCCTGATTTCGCGCCAAGCGCGCGAGCATGCCCAAGACGGGTTGACGGTCGCGCTGCTCGACCTGGGTGAGCATCGCGTCAAGGGCTTCGCGGAGCCTGTCTGGATATTCCAGGTTGGTGCTGAGAAGTTTCCGCCGCTGCGAACGATCTCAAACACGAACCTGCCGCGCCCGCCGTCGAGTTTTGTCGGCCGCGGTGCGCAGGTGGAGCAAATCACATCTGCCATCGGCAAGGGCGCACGACTCGTGACGCTCACTGGCCCGGGCGGTACGGGCAAGACTCGCCTGGCCATCCAGGCAGCGGCAAACCTGGTGCCCGACTTCAAGAACGGCGTCTTCTGGGTCGGCCTGGCTGCGCTCAGCGATCCGGCAGTGGTCATGCAGAGCGTCGCCGAGGTTGTCGGGGCGAAGGGCGACATCGGAGAGCACATTGGCGATCGCCAGATGCTGCTCGTGATCGACAATTTCGAGCAGGTGATCGATGCCGCGCCGCAGCTGTCGCGGCTGCTGGCGCGATGCCCGTCACTGCAGATCATCGTCACCAGCCGAGAACTGCTCAAGGTCGAGGGCGAGGCTGACTACGCCGTTCCAGCGCTCACCGATGACGAGGCCGTCGCGCTGTTCACCGAGCGCTCTGGCGTCGCACCGGACACCGTTGTCGCCGAGCTCTGCCGCCGGCTTGACAACCTGCCACTGGCAATCGAACTGGCCGCGGCGCGGACGCGGGTCATGTCGGTGGCCCAGATCCTTGAGCGCCTGGGCCAGCGCCTGGACATGCTCAAGGGTGGACGCGACAACGACGCGCGTCAGCAAACCTTGCGCGCGACCATCGCCTGGAGCCACGACCTGTTGGCCGATCATGAGAAGGCGCTGTTCGCGCGCCTGTCGGTGTTCGCCGACGGCTGCACCCTGGAGGCTGCCGAAGAGGTGGCCGACGCGGACCTGGACGCACTGCAGTCGCTCCTCGAGAAGAGCCTCGTCCGACGCTCAGGTGACCGCTTCAGGATGCTCGAGATGATTTGCGACTTCGCGGCCGAACAGCTCCGCGCTTCGGGCACCGCGAATGAGCTCTCTTTGCGCCATGCCGAGTTCTTCGTGCGCCTTGCCGAAACCGCCGAACTCGAGATCAACGGACCTAATCAGGAACAGTGGTGGCAACGCCTGACCGACGAGACGGAGAACATTCGCGCTGCCCTGGGCTGGGCAACCAGCGGAGGCAGCGCTCAGATCGCCCTGCGCCTGAGCGGGCTGATGTGGCGCTATTGGTGGCAGCGGGGTCACTACCGAGAGGGCCACCGGTGGGACGAGCTGGCGCTCGGGATGGGCGACAACGAGCCGCAGTGGCTGCGCGCCCGAGCGCTTCATGGGCTGGCCAGAACGATTCTCGGGATTGGCGAATTGCAGAGGGCGATCACAATCCTCAAAGCGTGCCTGGAGCTCTCCGACCCCGTCGACGAGTACGCCGAGGCGGTCGCCACCCTGACTGACCTGGGGATCGCTCATACCAACCTGGGCGAGCTCGATGAGGCGCAAGGCCGCTTCAACGAGGCACTCGTTCTTACCAAAGCGGCCGGCGACACGAGGCGAACGGGCGTCGTCCTGATCAATCTCGGCGACCTCGCCGCCATTCGGCATGACTTCGATGCTGCCGCCGAACTCGCCCGGGCAGGCTTCGAGGCGATGGTCGAGGCCGGCGATGCTCGGAGCGCAGCCAACGCGCAAGCCAATCTAGCCATCGTGGAGCGGCAACGGGGCAACCTCGAGCCGGCCGCCCAAGCGCTGGCTGGGGCACTGCGCGTTGCGCGCCTGACAGACGATCGCTACGTCACGCTTCACGGCATGATCACGGCCGCGGCACTGGCGTTCCGCCTGGGCGAGAGCGAAGTGGCCGCCCTGGGGCTCGGAGCCGCCGAGACGCTCCAGCAGGACATGGACATGGCGATCAACCCGGCAGAGCTTGACCTCAGAAACGACACCATCGCGGGCCTTCAAATGGACTTTGCGCCGGAGCTCGATCGATGGTTGGACCAGGGCCGTGCGTTGGATCCCGCTGCGGCCGTGGATCGCCTCTTGGCTGCCTTGGAGGGCGGCTCCAAGTCGCTGAACGCGGTCAGTCGGATTTTCGGTCGCAGGCTCAGGTGGCGGCGGAGGCACGTACGGTGGCGGGTACGCGTAGGGCTGGCTGCCGCGACGGTGGTTGTAGACCAGCCATGCGACGCCAATGATCACAATCACGATGCCGATGATCTGGGCCGTCGCAGACCGCCCAGGGTCCAGTTCCAGCCTTCACGGAAGGACTCCAGCAGCAGCCGCACGCTGCCGTACCAGATCATCCAGAAGGAGGCCAGGTCGCCATCGCGCAGCCGGTCCGTGAAGCGGCGCGCAAGCAGCAACGCGATGAGGCCACCGGTGATGGTGAGGATCGACTCGTAGAAGAACAGCGGGTGGAACCCGGTCGTCTCGAACGGGTGAGCCGAGCAGGGGTACTGGGCGATCCGATGGGAACACTCGATGGTGATGCCCCACGGCGCATCGGTCGGCGGTCCGTACAGCTCCTGGTTGAAGAAGTTGCCCCAACGCGCGATGCCCTGTGCCAGCAGCGTGCCGGGCACGACCACGTCCGAGCGCGCCTCAGGGGGATGTCCTTGCCACGCAGGAAGACCCAGATGCCCACGGTGGCCCCGATGATGCCGCCGTACAGGCCCAGCCCGCGTAGGGCGGCAGGATCGCCTTGAGCGGATCCTGGCTGTAGAGCGGTCCCCATTGGTCAATCACGTGGTACAGCCGGCCGCCGATCAGGGCAAACAAGGCGACAACGAGGAACGCGTTCCAGATGTGATTGGGCGAGAAGCCACGGCGCTCCGCCTCGCGCTGCGACACGAGCAGGAGCACTGCCAGGCCGACCACGTAGGCGACGCCGTACCAGCCGATGAAGAACCCCGGAATGACCTGCGATCCGGGCGTGATGTCGATCAGACCGAGCATCCGCGCAGCATACCTATACTCGGCCCAATGACTGAGCAGTACATAGGCTGGGCACTGGTCGTGGGTCTGGTGATCGGCGGCGCACTCGTGTGGTTCGCCGTGGGACGGCTACCGCGCAGTGGCGAAGAGGTGCCTGACGCGGAGCGCCAGGCAGAGGCCGAATGGATCAGCCGAACGATCACTAAGCGTGGCGGCATAGCGCCCGGCGACCCGGTCGAGGAGATCCTGGGTTTGCACGGCGACTACCTCGAACGGGGGATCGACAACAGCGAGTAGGCACTCGCTGATCGGCCAGCCCTAGAGCGGCGCGCTGACCATCGCCGGCTGGGTGGGGCTGAGGGCAACCACCAGTACATCGCCCGGTTGCATCTCGATTCCCGCATCCATCTTGCCCGCCCAGAACTGGACGCCGGGCGCGACGTACATCGCGCCGATCCACGTCCGCTGACCGGCGCGCTCGACGTAGCAGTGATAGCCGGCACTCGCAGTCAGGCTCGTGGCGAAGACGGCGAGACGGTGGCTGGCCGCGGATATGACGGCCATGCCGCTGCCGTTACCGGCCGCGTCGCGCAGCACGACTTCCTCAGCACCGGGTTCGCTCGCGAGCGTCGACATCATCGCCACCGCGTCGGGCAGATGATCCGCGTCAGCGTCGGGGTGTGCCGCGCCGGCCCACCATGCGCCACCAATGACACCGATGACCGCCAGGACGACCGCGGCCGCCGCCAGGCGCCACGCGAGTGGTCTGCGCCACCATGGCCGCGGCGCGGCCGGATCGGGCACGAACGTCCGCGCCGGACCGGTGCGACGCGCGGCCGTCATGAGCCGCGGGCGCAGGTCAGGCGACGGGCCGCGCGCCAAATCATGAAGCGCGGCGCGCTGCGTCGCTTGGTCATAGGCGGTGCATTCGGCGCACGCGGCCAGATGCGCCCGGGCCAGGCGGGCCGGGCCCTCCTGCGCGTCGCGCGCGCCGGGCGTGAAAAACGCCTCGTCGATCCACTCGCGAGTCGCTTCGTGATCCATCAGTTGATCCTGTGCTCGCCCAGGGCCTCGCGCAAACGCGCAAGTGCCCGGCGGGTGCGAGTTTTAACCGTACCCAGCGGCCACGATAGCCGCGCCGCAATCTCCGACTGGCTGAGCTGCTCGTAGTACGCCAGCGCCAGCACCTGGCGTTCCTGTTCGGGAATGCTGGCCAGCGCCTGTTCGACCTCGCGCCGCAGTTCGGCGACATCAATCTCACGCTCCGGGTGTGGCGCGGCGGTGACGCCTGAGATTGGCGTCGCCGCAGCCAGGATTGCGTCGCGCGCGTCGTCGGCCGCGACTGCGTCGGCGCCCAGCGGCACGGAGCCGCTCAGAGCCACCGGCGCCGGCCGACGAGCCGACGAGCGCAGCCGATCGATCGAACGGTTGCGGGCAATGGTCGACAGCCAGCCGATGACCGAGCCCTGCGATCCGTCGAAGGTCTCCGCCCGGTTCCAGAGTGCCAGGTACGTGTCCTGCAAGACTTCCTCCGCCAGCTCGCGGTCGCCCAGCCGAAGCAGTGCGGCCCGGAACAGGCTGTGGGCATGGGCGGTTGAACAACTCGCCCAATGCCGCTTCGTCGCCCTCAACCAGCCTGGCGGCAAGCTCCTCGTCGGAGCGTCCGCTCATGAAGTACGCCCTTCGATCGATCACCGGTTTTGTCACCAGTCCGTCGCGGTGCGGTGTTGGGGCTGCGGCGCGAGCGTGCCGCCGGGCAAGTGTGCCTCGAGACATGTAACGCCCGTGGGGCCCACAGTCGCGGCGTGCATCGTGCCCGCGGGAAGGTCGAGCCGCTCCCCAGCTTCGAGCCCGCACGTCCGGCGCGATGTCCACGAGGTGGAAGGTTATCGACCCGCGCGCAGCCACCAGCACTTTGTCGTAGTCGTGGCTGTGCGCGCGGTATGTGTCGCCGGGCGCATTGGACCAGTGGGTTGCGTCCAAACCCGCGGCGTGCAACCGCGCCTCGAGTTGGCCGTGGGTCCCTTCGCTCAGTGGTCGCTCAGGCGACGTTGGCGCCGATCAGACTGCCCACGCCGTAGGTGACCGCGGCCGCGGTCGGCCTCCCAACGAGCACCTGGCGCAGCCCGGAAAACATCATGTTCTTGCCGGTAACGATGCTCACTGCTGCGCCCACGGCAAACAGCGAGACGAACCATGCCGACAGGGCAGCGATGAATGCGACATCGCCGCGCGCCAGCAGGAAGGGCACGAGCGGGATCACGGCGCCGATCGAAAACGCGATGAAGGAATAGATCGCCGCGCCCCACGATGAGCCCACGGGGTCGGGGTCCAGGCCAACCCTCTCGCGCACCTTGGTGTCGAGCGCTTTGGCGGGATCCTCCATGAGCTGCGCGGCAATTCGCGCGGCGTCGGCGCTGGCGATGCCCTTGGCGCGGTAGATCGCCGCAAGCTCCTCCTTGCTCGACCTCGGGCATGACACGCATCTCCTCGCGCTCGATCGCGATCTGGTTCTCGAACATCTCGCGCTGGCTCTGCATGCTGATGTACTCGCCCGCGGCCATCGAGAAGGCGCCCGCGAGCAGGCCTGCCACGCCTGCAAGCACGATGATCTCTGGTCGTCCGACACGGCGCCGGCGACACCCATCACCAGCGATAGGTTGCGACCAGGTCATCGTTGGCGCCGAACACAGTCGCCCGCAGCGTTCCGGACCGGCCACCGCGATGAATGGCTTCCTTGCTCAACGCACCCTTGGCGCCGTTGTTGTTGGCGAGCCGCTTGGCGCCGGTGATCTGGTCCCACATGGCGGCGTGCTCGCGCTCGTCAGCGGCGATCGCTTCCGTCTCCGGCGTCATCTGGCTGGCGTAGGCTGCCTCCTCGTCGCCTTCGAGGCCGCGCACGAGATCGGCCACCCGTTCCGCTCCCAGGAGCCGCGCCAGGAAGATGACAAAGCGCACCCGCAGCCGCGGGCCGCTCGCCGGCGGGACGGTGGCGCCTGCGTTCTCGAGCCGTGATGCCCAGATTTCGGCATGGCGCCGCTCGTTGGCCGCGATGCGCTGGAAGACGCTCGCTCGCTCGGGGTCCTTTTCTATCGCGGCGAGGCTGTTCGTAAAGCGTGATCGCGTCGCGCTCGAGCTTGAGGTTGGCCAAGCTGCGCGCGCGCTCATCGGCCGTCAGGTGGAGTGTGGGGCTGGTCATTGCCGTTCAAGGTTAGCGACGCATCGCTCCCGGCGCCGTCAGACCCTTGGCTCGCGTCGGGCAGGCCGTACGGCCTGAATCTGTGGTTGCAGGGGGTGAAACTTTGGCGCCGCTGCGCTACCTCTCTGCCAACGACGTCGCCGCCGCCATGCCTGACGTGGCAGAGCGCCTGGACCTGGCCGCACGCACCATGGTCGCGCTCGTCGACGATGCGCAGCTACCACCCAAGATCGGCCTGCACCCGCCCCAGCCGCGTCGTTCGTCGCGCCATGCCCGCCCGCTGCGCGGAGCAGCGCCCGACGGCCGTGAGACCTGTTGGGCATCAAGTGGGTCACGGGCTTCCCGGCCAAGGCCGCCGCCGGGCATGGCAGCCACAATGGCACCATCATCCTGAGCGACGCGACCAGCGGTCTGCCGCGGGCGATCATCGATGCGGGCGGCATCACGGCAAGCGCACCGCAGCGGTCAGCGGAGCTGCCATCGCACGCTGGGGTCCACCGGGCGATGCGGGGCCGCGAATGCCAGTCACGGTCATCGGCGCTGGCGTCCAGGCGCGCAGCCACCTGCCGGTCATCTCGCACCTCCTGCCCGGTGCCCGCTTGACCGTATGTGACCGCGATCCAGCCCGGCTCGAGCAGATGGCAGGTGAGCTCGCCGCTGTGCGGCCCGGGCCGCTTCGGCGATGTCCGCACCACGACCGACCAGTGGACGCCGTGAAGGATGCCGAGCTGCGTCGTCACCATCGTCTCGTTCGGGCCCGATCGCCAGTCCCTGCCTGCGACGGCGTTAGGCCCAATGCCACGGTGGTCGCGGTGGACTACGACATGTGCGTACCTGCGGCACTCGCCGAGGACGCCAGCCTCTTCCTGACCGATGACCGCGGCCAGTTCCTGTCCAACCGGACGGGCGCCATCTTCGCGGGCTATCCGCCGGCCGATGATCGGCGAGGCCATCGGGCGCGGCACCGGCGCGCGAAGGGCCGCGTATGGTGACCCACCTTGGCGTGGGCCTTGCCGATGTCGTCTTTGGCGATGCCATCCTGCGCGCAGCCGAGGCGCAGGGCATCGGCACCGTCCTGGAGCGCTAGCCCAGGCTTCGCGGACTACCCGATGTGATCTCGCCCTCGAGCGATCTCAAGCACGACTGATCGCCTTCGACGCTGACCGGGAACGTCACGAGCGGCAACGTCGCGGGCGGATCGAGCGCATCACCAGAGATCAGGTCGAAGCGCGAGAGGTGCAACGCGCACGTCACGAGCCTGCGGTCAGGAAACCCTTGTCAAGCTCGAAGTATTCGTGAGAACAGGTGGCCACGCCTGTGCCCTCACAAGCAGCATCCGCACAACCGATCGACATGCACCATGAGCATCGTGCCCTCGGCAAGGTCGCTGGCTGCGCCACGGGGACCCGGCGCATTCGGCGCTGGTTCGGAGTCCATGATGGTAATGGAACGGCCGGCGCACATGGCGCCGGCCGTCGATCTGCGTGAAGGGCCGCGATGGCCCGGAAGGTCGCCTTGCGGCGGCGGCGCCTGGCGGGGCGCCCTTGTCGATGCCCGACCTGTACCGATCGGCGGCTGATCGCCTCGGCCATGTCGGACACGGTGCGCGTCTGGTAGATCGCTCCGGCGAACGCTACCGCGATGGCGGCGATCAACCAGACGATGCCCAGATCGTGCGCGTTGTAGACGCCGTAGATGCCATCGCTGAGGGCATCTCTGGAACGAGCCCGGGCCACGATGACGCCGGCTATAGCGGCACCCGCGCCGGAGATGGCGGTGGCCACGATGACCAGCACGGCCGGCATGTGAAGCACGAAGAACGCGACCGCGGCCGCGCAGACCACGAGGGCCAGCAGGAACACGATGATGCCGTCAGCGGAGAAGCCGAGCCACTCGAAGACACCGTAGGTGAGCTGGTAGCCGAGCACGCCTCCAAGGAGGATGACGGCGACCCAGAAGTAGGGTAGGACAGAACGGCGAAGACGAGGCCGAGCACGAAGCCGACGACCCAGCCACCTACCTCGAGCAGGAAGCCACTATCGGGGAAGAGCGCCTCCATGAAGCTCGACGCCCACGAGGAAGCCAGCGAAGAAACCCCAGATGGGCAGCAGGATGAGGAACACCCTGGATAGAACGCGAACGCTGCGCCGATGGCGATCGCGAGTAGCCCGATCAACAGGCCGTTGATAGTGAAGTCCATGTTTCATGCTCCCAGTCTCTCCGCGTGCGAATACACGTGCCCTTGGACATAGCCTAGCGCGCCACGTGCGCCATGGGAACGCCTTGACGACATCGCCCGCGAGGCTAGGCGGCGGCCTCGTCGCGGCGCTTTCCGGCCATTTCTCTCGAGCAAGCCGCGAAGGCGGTCCTGCGCGGCCGGCAGCGGGATGCGTGCGACGACGGGCTCGAGGAAGCCCAGCACGATGACTTGCGCGCTTCTTCGCGCGAGAGGCCGCGGCTCATCAGGTAGAAGACTTGCGACTCATCGATGGGGCCGACCGAGGACGAGTGGCCGCGCGGCGGACGTCGGGCTGGTCGATCTCGAGGCTGGGGACCGTGACGACCGGGCGTTTGCGCTCGAGCAGCATGCGAACTCGCCCAGGAACGTGTCCGTACCGGTGGCGCTGCGGTGCGATCTCGATCATGCCCTTGATGTAGCCGCGCGACTGTCCGAGGAAGATGCCCTTGCTGAGCAGATCGCCGGTGGTGTCCTGACCGAGGTGGCGTGTATAGCTGGTCAGGTCGAACACCTGCTGTTCGTCCCGAAGCCGATCTCGACCTGGCGCACGCTGGCGCCGCGCCCATCGAGAAGGTTCTCGATGCGGCTCATGGAAACGGCGCGCCCACACTGGCGAGGCCCAGCTTGATGGTCGCGTCCCACCCACGCGCGCGTGGCGCTTCACGAATGTGGCCGTGCCGGTCCGAAGTCCTGCTCACCGGCGAAGTCGAGCGTCGCGCCGTCGGCCAGATCGACCTCGGTGGTGCCCCACCACATGCTCTGCTTGCCCGCGGTCGCCGGATGGGCCTCGCTCGCGACCTGCTCCTCGAGCACGCTTGCCTGGGCGTTCTCGCCCAGCGAGATGACGCTGCGCGACACGAGGCCGCGGCCCGGCTCACCCATGCTCCAGCGCATGACGATGGGCTGTTCCAGCACCACGTTACGCGGCACGTGCACAAACAGCCCGAGTGCGGCATGGGCGCGCGCGAATTGGGCGAGCTTGTCGTTGTCGGGCAGGGTCGTGCCGCCGTCGATCGCGTCGCGCAGCAGTCCGCGGCTGGTCGCGCAACACGTTGGCGAAAGTGTCGATCACCACTCCACCGCTGCGCGCCGCGTCCGATAGGCCGCGCGCGACGACGCGATCCTCGGCGACCTCGATGAGCGCGGCCGCGCCCTCCGGCACGGTGGTGCTCACCTCAGGCGCGGCGCCGGTCTCGCCTGGTACGGGTGGATGTCGGCCCAGTTCGCCGCGCGCAGGTCGACGTAGAGCGTGAATTTATGGTTCTGCTCCAGCGGCAAGTCGGAGTAGGCCGCCAGGGCGGTCAGTCGGTCGTCCCGGAACCAGTCGGGTTCGTCCTGGGCGAGGTCGCGGACGATCTGTTCGCCCGCGAAGGGCAGCTTTGGAGCGCGTCAGCCATTTACTTGATGCAGGACACGGTCA